>NZ_WHNP01000054.1 GCF_009362735.1 Paraburkholderia franconis
TGTGTGGCGCGCGTTGATCGATTCGCTCGTCGACGAGGGCGCAGTCGCGAGAAGCGGGCCGTGGTTGCATCTGCCGGCGCATACGGTTTCGCTCGATGCGCGCGAGCAGGTTCTCGCGAGTGCGCTGCTGCCGCTGATTGCGCAGGGCCGATACGATCCGCCGTGGGTGCGCGATCTCGCGAAGACGACAGCGCGCGACGAAGACGCGGTGCGCCAGGTGCTGCGCAAGCTCGCGCGGCAGGGCGACGTGTATCAGATCGTGCGCGATCTGTTCTATCACCGCGAGGTCGTGCATGAACTGGCGCGGCTCGTTGCCGCTATCGCCGGGGATGGCGGCGGCGCGCTGGGCGCGTCGGTGTTTCGCGACGCGACGGGTTTGGGACGCAAGCGCGCGATTCAGATTCTCGAGTTCTTCGACCGCGTCGGGTACACACGCTTTCAGCGTGACGTTCACTGGCTGAGGGGGGATTCACAATTGCATGAAGCGTTGGCGTGCGAAGCGGCTGTGTGACGCCGATGGTCGGTTGCAGGCGCAACGGGCTGACGGTGAGTGACCGCTATAATCGGTTGCACAAAGCCGGGCGCGTTGTGTTGATTTGTTTTCGTTGCACGGCTGGTCAAAAGTTGGACACGGAAGGCATTCGTATCTGGTGGTGCGGCTGGGCTTCAAACCCAGTGAGGGGTGTCAGCCACTCCTCGGTCGGTTCGACTCCGGCTGCCTTCCGCCACAAGGGTTTCAGCGATTTTTCGAAGCGTCTTCCTTCTTTTTCGCCTTGCCGATTTCCGCAAAAGGCAATCTTTTCCGCAAAAATCAACGGATCGGCTTGACCTTTTCGCCGCAGATCACGGCAAACCGGTCGGCGTAGTCATGGTGATTTATAGCGCTCAAAGACGACTCATTATCAAAGGCAATGCGTCCCCTTTCGTCTGGATGGCCTATCTCAACAAGTCAGTGTCCCTGCAGGTGATGCAGAAAACCGAATTCTTGAGACCGGAAGCACTTTTGCGAGACCGGAAAAACGGAATTGATGAGACCGTCCTTCAAGGGAGCACTGCCGCGACGCGACACACGGCTGGTACGTGGTGAGCCGGGAGCTGTTCGTATTCACCTTGGCTTCTCAGCCGGGTTGAGGGTGCTGGCACTCCGTCTGGAACCAATAGTCGACCAGGCGTTGTGCCGCTTGTAGATCTTCCGGGTAGTACGGATCGTCATACCACGGTGATGGGTCGTAGCCCGCTTTCCTCAGGGCAGCGAGTTCGCTGTGGTGTTGCGCCATCGTAGGGGGCGCGTTGGTCCTGAGCGCTGCCAGGTCGCGGCACTCTGTTGGCGTGAGGTGCGGCCCGGTATACGGCACGCCGCCGACGGCACAGCCGGCGAGCAAAAGCACCAGAGCGGGAAGTACTGACCGTGTTCCAGGCGGCTTTCTCATAGTACTTGTCCACTCTTACCGCCGCGCGTGGGCGGAAAATGCTCGCCTTCGACGCACGTCATTTTGAAAACGGAGCCGCCGGCACCTTCTTTCACCACCTTGTAGATGCCGGACGTCTGAACCTTCTCGCGGGGTTTGTGCTGTTCAGCCATGTGACGCTCCTTTGGTTCATCTGCATTATGAACAGCAAGCATTGTTGCGGACCGGCTATCGCATCGGTAGGTCAGCGAAGCGCGCCGCGAATGGATCACGCGAGGTCCGCACCAGCGTGTCTCGGTCCTCGAAAGTCTCCTTTCGTCCCGCATCCCGATCACTCGCTTGAAGCAAAAACGGACTTCAAGGATGGCGATATGCGTCATCGACGAGAAAGCGTGCCCGGTGTGACATCTGAACCTGATGATCGACCCTTCCTCGATCTGCACCAGGACACCGTGACAGTCGGGACACGTGTACCGCGAGACCCTGCCGAGATCCGAATCCGCAGTTTGTGCAGTGCATAATTCCGTTGCCAACGGCCAGCATCTAAACATTATGCGTCGTCTCCGCTCGCGGCAAGAGAAGGCGGATGGGATACGTGAACGAGTCGAGCGCTTCGATCGCGCGCGGTGCCTCGGCGATACTCGGGCGCGGCTTCCCCCGGGGGCAGCGCCCAGGGACGTTCGGATGCAGAGAGCTTCCGGAAGGAGCGCGCCAACTCAATATCGTCAGGAAACCTGAGTACGGTTTGCAGAGAGGGAACGCATCGAGCGTGAGTGGTAACCTCCGCGCAAGACTACGCCGACCTGCGATGAACAGATGATTTGGGGGCGGGGTGACGGTTCGGACAAGCGCGCCGTCGACAGTGCCGTTGGTCGCATCGGACAGCTCACTGACAGGTCGCGGCATCCCGAAGAGCGCGAGCCGCATGCGCGGGCGTTCGTCTCCGCCGACAAAATCGTGTCGTCCGAATCAATGTCGAAACGGTGACTACTCACTTGTCCGTCATCGCGGCTGTTCGTCCGCTACGAGCCCGCTAAATTTATCGGCCCATTGCTACAGCGAAAATAACTGCCCGAGTTGCGGCTCGCTATCGCATACGCCAGCAAGCCGTAACGCGTGCCAGGCCATCGCGAAGTTGCTCGATATCACGGGCTTGCCTGTCGGCGCCTCCAGTTCTGGAATCAACGCAGCGACACGCAGGCTCGTGCAGGAGACGAACACCGCGTCCGCATCGGCATGGCGCGCCAGCTGTTCAATCGCCGCGCGAAGCGAAGGGGCATCGATGCGGGCAACCTCGTTATCGTCTGCGTGCTCGAACGACGCGATGCGGGTCACGGCGATCCCGCGTGCTTCGATGTAGTCGCGCATGAAGTCGTTGATGGACCGGATATACGGCGTCAGCAATGCGACACGTTGCACCCTTAGCGCGGCAAGCGCTGCAACGGCAGCCGTGATCGGCGTCGTGCAGGCGATGCCGGGACGCGCCTCGCGTATGCGGGCAAACACGGGCTCCTCGCCGATCACCATGGATGCTGACGTGCAGCCGAACGCCACGACGTCGAGCCGCTCGCCTGGCAGGAGCAATTCGACCGCGGGCGCGATGCGTGACTCGATTTCCGCTAGCCGGGCCGGTGTGATATCCGGCGAGTTCTGCAAGCGGCTTTCATAGAAGGCGACGCCATCCTGCCGGAGCAGTCGGCGCCATTCGTGTTCGATCGTGTGGTCGGTTGCCAGCACGATGAGGCCGATCGCCGCGCGACTCGCGATTCCGTCGTCGAGCGCGAAATCAAGCTTCGTGTAGGCGTCGTGCTGCAGTGAGGTCGTGCTCATTTGATCATCATCCCTGTCAGGCTCAGCTCGGGTGTGCGTCCCGCCATGATGTCGGCGAGCAGTTTTGCGGTGCCGCAAGACATTGTCCATCCCATGTGACCGTGGCCCGTGTTCAGAAACAGATTGCGGTGGCGCGTCCGGCCGATCAGCGGGGTGCCTTCAGGCGTCATCGGACGCAGCCCGGCCCAATAGCTCGGCTTCGTGTAGTCCGCGCCGTCGGGAAACAGCTCGCGCGCCGCGTGCAGTATCGGCGCGAAGTCAGAGGGCGTGTGGCGTGTGTCATAGCCTGCAAATTCGGCCGTTGCGGTAAAGCGCAGCCGAGCGCCGAAACGCGCCCACGCCACGAGATGGTTTTCATCCACGCCACCGATCTGCGGGGGGCGGTGTTCCCGTCCGGCCGGAAAGGTTGCCGAGTAGCCCTTGACGGGATAGATGGCCAGCCTGTAACCGAGCGGGCGCGCGAGAATCGGCGAATACGAGCCGAGCGCAAGCACGTAGTCGTCCCCGGCGACCAGTCCCGCTGGCGTGCGGACCCCCGTTATTGCATCGCCCGCCGTTTCGATGCGGCTGATCGTGGTGTCGAACATGAAACGCACGCCAAGCCGCTCGCAGACTTTCTGCAGTTCGCGGGTGAACTGATACGCATCGCCGCTCTCGTCACTCGGGCAGTAAATCGCGCCGGCAATCGTGTCGCGCGCGTGCTCGAGCGCCGGCTCGCGCGCGACGGCTTGCGCGGCGTCCAGCGTTTCGAGCGGCAGGCCATTGTCGACGAGGATCGACATGTTGGCGCGGCCGCGTTCGAACGACGCGGCGTCACGATAGAGATACAGCAGGCCACGGCGGATCCCGTCGTACTGCAGTTGCTCCCTTGCGGTCACCTGCTGCAGCTGATCTTGTGCATATCGGCACAGCCTTACCTTTCGCGTGGTGTTTTCGCGCGACCGCGTCGCGGTGCAGTTGCGCAGGAACAGCGCGCACCAGGCCCACATGTGGGGATCGGCGTTCAGGCGCAGGCGAAGCGCCTGTCCTTCGACGAACAGCGATTTCAGCAGGATCTTCGGTGCGCGCGGCGAAGCCCAGGTGTACGAATGCCCCGGCGCGACGAGCCCGGCATTCGCAAAACTGGTTTCGAGCGCAACACCTGGGCGGCGATCGAGCACGGTGACGGCGCGACCGTCCATCGCAAGGTAATACGCCGTGGTGACACCTGCGATGCCGGCGCCAAGCACGATGCTCGTCATGCGCGCCCCCTGCTGTCATTGACAAAATATTAGTCGGTCGCCGCTTTTGCGGGGGATTTATACGCGCATACCCTATAACGGTCAGGCGTTCTTCGAGTTCTATCATGGAGGAGGCATTCTTGTGCCCGCACTGCGCGAAATCTGCACAACAGGCTCGCGCCACACTGCACGTAACGATCCATTACGTTCCGCTAATTGACCGCTGGCTTACCCGCCTCGCGGGATGGTCCGGTCGGACTCACAGTCAGGAGCCACGAACATGAATATTCATAACAATGGCCTGCCCGACGCCGCTCGCATTCTGCGGCAATCCCTCAGCGCTGCGGTTGTCGGACTCGCGACATTCTCGGCGCTCGTCCCACAGGCGGCGCAGAGCCAGACCATCAAGATCGGCGTGCCCGTGCCGCTTTCGGGCAGCAGCGCCAATGCCGGCACCGACATCGTCAACGGCGCCAAGCTGGCTGCCGCAAAAATCAACGCGGCAGGCGGCGTGCTCGGCAAGCAGATCGAACTGGTGCCGGAGGACGACGCCTGTGACGCGCAAACGGCTGTGCAGGCTGCGCAGAAACTGGTCGACGCGGGCGTGGTCGCGGTGGCTGGCGGGTACTGCTCCAGCGCTGCGCTTCCCGAGCTGACGACGTTCCATCGGGCCGGCATTCCCTATGTACTGGATGCGTCGACCAATCCGAAGCTCACCGAAATGGGCTACGACAACGTGTTCCGCACCATTGGTCGCGACGATCAACAGGGCCCGTTCGCGGCCAGCTTCATCAAGAATTCGCTCCACGCGAAGCGCGCCGCCGTCATCGATGACAACACAACCTATTCGAAGGGCCTCGCTCAGAACACGGTCGACGCGCTCAAGAAAGGTGGCGTCGACGTCGTATACGCAGACTCTATTACGCCGGGCCAGATGGACTACTCGCCGACGCTCACCAAGGTCGCGTCGCTAAAGCCTGACGTCATCTACTACACCGGCTACTTCTCCGAAGCAGGACTGATCGTCAAGGAGGCGCGGCAACTGGGCCTGAAGATGACCCTCATGGGCGGCGATGCCACCAACGACCCGACGCTGATGAAAACGGCTGGCCCGGCGGCCGACGGCATGATCATCACCACCTCTCCGCTGGCGCAATTCCTGTCGGGCGCCCACGGCTACGTCGACGACTACACCAAGGCTTACGGCCAGGGCCCGGGACCGTATTCCGTCTACGAATACGATGCGGTCGGCGTCACGGCAAAGGCGATTGCCGATGCGAAATCGACGAGTCCGGCGGCGATCATCGCGGCGCTCCACAAGGTCAAGGACTATCCGGGCATGACGGGGACGATCGGGTTCAATCCGAAAGGCGACCGCAGCCTCGCGGTCTATATCACGATCATCGTGCGCAACGACCAGTTCGCGGCTTATCAGCGACAGGACGCGGCGGGCAAATGGGTGGCAATGAAGTAGGCACGGCGGCGTATCCGTTGCGGCCATGAGCACCTTTTTCCAGTTCGTCGTCGAAGGGCTGACAATCGGCTCGTTCTATGCGCTCGTGGCCCTCGGATACACGATGGTCTACGGCATCATCCGGCTGATCAATTTTGCGCATGGCGACCTGTTCATGGTCGGCGCGTTCGTCGGATGGACGAGCCTCGCGACGCTCGCGAGCGCGCACCTGCCGCTCGCGCTCGCGCTGGCCGCTGCTTTCGTGGCGTCGATGGTGGTGACGGGGGTGCTCGGCGTCGTCATCGCGCGCGTCGCCTATCAGCCGTTGCTGCGCGCACCGCGTCTGTCGATCCTGATTACCGCACTGGGCATCTCGCTAGTGCTCGAAAACGCCGTCCTGCTGACATATGGCGCGGGCTTCAGGACTTATCCGCACCTGCTCACCCAGGCGGGGCTGAATCTGCATGAAGTGCAGATCACGTTTGCGCAGATCGGTATCATCGTCACCAGCTTCGCGCTGATGCTGGGCCTCTATTCTTTTGTTCACCACACTTTCCTCGGCACCGCGATGCGCGCGCTCGCCATCGATCAGGATGCGGCGCGCCTGATGGGCATCGATGTCGAACGGCTGATCCAGCTCACCTTCTTCATCGGATCGGTGCTAGCTGCCGTCGCGGGCGTGATGGAGGGTCTCTTTTACACGCAGATCAACTTTTTCATGGGCTTCGTGCTCGGCCTGCGCGCGTTTACCGCGGCGGTTCTGGGCGGAATCGGCAACATTCCGGGCGCGATGGCGGGCGGCTTCCTGATCGGGCTGCTCGAGGCATTCGGTGCCGGCTACGTGTCCTCACAGTGGACGGATGTCTTCGTGTTCGGCGTGCTGATCGCCGTGCTCGTGATCAAGCCGACGGGTCTCTTCGGCGAACGCGTCGTCGAAAGGATGTAGCCCATGCGCGCACTGGCTTTCCCGCCGCGTTGGCCTGTGCTTGCCGTCATCGGCCTGCTGGCGGCCGCTGTCGCGCTGCCCGCGTTCGCGAGCGGCTATGTCGTGAACGTCGCGCTTACGATCATCACGTACTCGATCCTCGGCCTCGGGCTGAACATTGTCGTCGGCTATGCGGGGCTGCTGGATCTCGGCTATGCGGCATTCTTCGCGATCGGCGCCTATACGACGGCACTGCTCGAAACGCTGCTGCATTTCTCGTTCTGGGAGACACTGCCGTTCAGTCTCGCGATTGCCGGCGTGTCAGGGATCGTGATCGGCTACCCGACACTGCGCCTGCGCAGCGACTATCTGGCGATCGTCACGCTCGGCTTCGGTGAGATCACCCGCATCGTCGCGACCAATCTGGAGATCACGGGCGGGCCGAACGGCATCTACGGCATCGAGAGCCCGAATCTGTTCGGCTATGAAATCAGCTCGCCGCACGCCGTCTACGAGCTGGGCATGGCGTTCTTCATCGTCGTGCTGGTGTTTGCGATCCGGCTAGGCCAGTCGCGGCTCGGACGCGCATGGACCAGCATTCGCGAGGACGAAGCGGCAGCCGAGGCGGTCGGCGTGCCGACATTGCGTGTCAAGCTGCTCGCGTACGTGATGGGCGCGCTGATCGGCGGGATAGGGGGGAGCCTGTTCGCCGCGCGCTTCGGCACCATCGATCCTACCGGCTTCACCTATCTGCAGTCCGTGACGATTCTCATCATCGTCGTGCTCGGCGGGCGCGGCAGCATTCCCGGGGTGATTCTTGGCGCGGTCATCGTCGCGGGCGTGCCGGAATTGCTGCGCTTTCTGAACCTCTGGCGCATCTTCGGATTCGCCGTCGCGCTCGTGATCCTGATGTTGCTGCGGCCGCAGGGCTTGTGGCCCGTCCGCACGAAACGCGCGATGCCGCGCCCGGACCTGGCCGGCGTGCCGCCTCCGCCCGCACCCGTGGCCGGGGCCGGGGAGGGCGAAACACTGCTGGAGGTTCGGGATCTGGTGTGCCGTTTCGGCGGCGTGCTGGCCATCGGCGGAATCGGCTTCGTCGTTCGGAGCGGCGAGATTCTCGCGCTGATCGGACCGAACGGTGCAGGCAAGACGACGGTTTTCAACTGCCTGACGGGCGTGATCCGCGCGAGCGCGGGACGCATCTTCTGGTGCGGGTCTCTGCTCGGCGGGGGCGCGCCGCACCGCAATGTGCATCGCGGTATCGCGCGCACGTTCCAGGGCATTCGCCTCTTTGGACACATGAGCGCATTCGAGAACGTGCTGACGGGCATGGACCACCGGCTGCACACGCCGCTTGTCGCCGAACTGGTGGGCACGCCGTCCGCACATGCCGAAGCGGCCGAACACGAGGCGCAGGGCATGCGCTGGCTCGCGATGGTCGGGCTTGCCGGGCGGGCGAGCGAGTACGCGGCCGATTTGCCCTACGGCGATCAGCGGCGGCTCGAAATTGCACGCGCGCTCGCCAGCAATCCGCGCCTTCTGTTGCTCGACGAGCCCGCGGCCGGAATGAATCCGACCGAAAAGCACGCGTTGATGGACCTGATCCGGCGCATCCGCGGGCTCGGCATCACGGTATTGCTGATCGAACACGACATGACGCTGGTGATGGGGGTGTCGGACCGGATCATCGTGATGGATCACGGCGTGATCATCGCTGAAGGGCCGCCGGCGCAGGTCCAGAGCGATCAACGGGTGATCGACGCCTATCTGGGCACGGCCGAAGAAGACGACGTGGCCGACGATGCCGTCAACGGGGAGAAGTCGTTGTGGAACTCCTAGAGGTTCGCGATCTGCGCGTGAGCTACGGCAACATCGAGGCGCTGCATGGCATCTCGCTCGATGTCCAGCCAGGCGAAATCGTTGCGTTGCTCGGCGCCAATGGCGCCGGCAAGACCACGACGCTCAGAACCATCTCAGGTCTGGTCCGCTCGCGCGCCGGACGGATCGCGCTCGCCGGACGGCCGCTGACGGGGCTGCAGGCTCATCAGATCGTCGCGCTCGGCATTGGGCACGTGCCGGAAGGACGGCGGATGTTCGGGGCATTGACAGTCGAAGAGAATCTGCGGCTTGGCGGCTACCTGTTGCGACGCGACGCGGTTGCGCTCGAACGCCGGATCGCCGGACTCTACGAGACATTCCCGAGGCTTCGCGAGCGTCGCAGCCAGTTGGCGGGCACGCTCAGCGGCGGCGAACAGCAGATGGTCGCTATCGCGCGCGCGTTGATGCTCAAGCCGAAACTGGTGTTGCTCGACGAACCCTCGATGGGACTCGCGCCAAAACTGGTGCGCGCGATCTTCGGCATGATCGCCGACATTTGCACCGAAGGCACTTCGGTGCTCCTGGTCGAGCAGAACGTGAGGCAGGCTCTTCGCATCGCGCACCGCGCCTATGTGCTCGAAAGCGGCAGCGTGGCGCTGTCGGGTGCGTCGCGGGAACTGGCGCAGGACAGCCGGGTACGCACCGCGTATCTCGGCGGCAGTGCGTCAGCGGCGGCGTGACAGGCGAGGCGCGCGCCGGTTTCGCGCGACGATGACGGACCCGAGGTCTGCCGCTGAGCATCGCGCCGGTCAGTGCGGCTCACCCAGGCACGCGTCAGCGACGTCGACGATCGGCTCGCTGGCGGCGTGTGCTTCGGGGAAGCGATCGATGCATTTGATCTGCAGCAGCATCCACCACGTGCCGGGCGGGTCGTGGCCGAGCCACATTACCGTCGCGGCCGCTTTGGTCCGAAGCCGCCATCGCTGCCAGTCGGCGCCTGTCGGCGAAACGCGGCCCTGACTGTCCGTGTATTGGCCCGGGTCCAGATCGTAGCGTTTCAGATAGGCGGGATTGAGGCGCTCGTCGAGCGTAATTCGTCCGTCATGTGCGATGCGCGCCTGTTCACGCATCTCGTCCAGACTGAAGTCGCTCACCGCCCGGCTGACGATCAGCAATTCGACCAGCAGCGCTGCGCCAGCTACCAGACAAGTCGCGGCGATGCAGAGCGCGAGCAACGAGAAAATCCGCGTGCGTGCCATCATTTTCCGGGCCCCGCATTGCGATGAGAGAGCGTGCCGTGCCTGCGGGGAACGCAGGCGGATTCGACGGCTCCCGATTCAAAACATACAACTTCGCATGCAAGTGGTCCAGACGGCAGCCGCACCCCGTGATCAGACACGGCGTGGGCATGGAAAACGTGCCATGTCCGGGATTGCGACCGTGCGCCGTGGCGGCGTGCCGCGCATCGCAAGCCACTCCGACGGACATGCGCATGGACGGGTAGTAGGATGAGTCATCACATCGACCAGTTGCCATAAGCCATGCCGTGCCAGTCTGCGCACATACACCGCTTTTTCAAGGAGCGACCTCATGTTGAATTACCCTGCCGCGTATCAATCGACAACAGGTTCCGCGCTCGATGTCGACAAGGATTTCTATCGACGCATCGCGACCGAACAGGATAGTCGCGAGCTGGTCGAGTCGATCGTCGTTCCGATCCGCTCGGGCCGGGCGTGGACCGTGCCCGCTGGCCACGTGTTCCGCATTGTGACGATCGAAGGACCGCAGGTTGCGGACCTCAATATCTGGAACCAGCACAATCCGCGCGAACGGATGTGGGCGTCGCGCACGCGTCAGCTTCAGGCGGCTCATGTGAGCACGTTCGACCGGTTGTGGTCGACGCTGCCGTTCCTGCGCCCGATGGTGACGATCACCGACGACAGCCTCGCGAATTATGGTACCGACGAGCACGGGGGACGCGTGCACGATCTGCTTGGCACGCGTTGCGATCCATACGTGAATCGCATGCTGACAGGGGAAGATTTCCATTTCCATTGCCATTCGAACCTGACGCGCGCCATCGCGCCGTATGGCCTGACAGAGTACGACGTCCACGATGTGCTGAACGTATTCCAGTGCACCGGTTTGAATCTCGAGGACAAATACTTCATGAAAGCATGTCCCGCAAAAAAGGGTGATTATCTGGAGTTGTTCGCGGAGATCGATTTGCTGTGCGCCTTGTCAACATGTCCGGGGGGCGATCTTTCGTTGCCGATGTGGGGCCCCGATGCGCGTGATCCGCTCGAAGTGTGTCGGCCGCTTGGCGTCGACGTTTATCGCGTCGCGCCGCAATTGCTCGCCGGATGGTCGCAGCCACCTGTGGCGGCTTACAAGGGGCAGCATGGTTTGACGTTACAGGTGCCCGACTGGAAATAATCGATACGCGACAGTCGCGAGTGTGGGCGCCCCTGCTATCAACGGGATGAACTGTAGCGTCTGGAACATCCGTCAACCAGGGAGTCGTGTGGGAAGCACGGTCCCTGGGCTTGCCGCGACCATGAATGACCTTTCTACGCGGGAACGATTAACGGCCTCGCTTCGATATGAGCGTGTACGACGGCTTCGCGCTGCCTCATGAGACTTGCTTTTTCAGTTGAGGAGGGAGTAAGGGGCATAGAAAGCCACCACTGCCACCAGACGCTCGGCATGACGACGGAACGCTCAGCGCGCGTCCGTTGGACCGCTGAGGTTCGACGCTACATGCTCTCAGCCGGCTGGATGCCATGTTCAGGTGGCGGTTCGACGCTGTTTTCCGGTGCTGGCTGGCCCTCTTCTTTCGGAAGTGGCTCGACGCTCTCGGCGGTGGCCGGCGAAATGCCCTTGGCCACGACGGGTGGCTCGACGCTCTCGGCGGTGGGCGGCGAAATGCCCTTGGCCACGGCGGGTGGCTCGACGCTCTGCGCGGCGGCCGGAGGATTGCTGTTGCCCGCGACGGGCGCTTCTACAATTGGCGCCGGGGCTCTGTGCTGCAGTTCGGTGCTCAGGCCCGTTCCGACGTTCGAGGTGGTGGTGTTCGCGCTCTTGAGGACGCCGCGCGCATCGAACAGGAACACCGCCGCCGACGTGTGCGTGTCGGCACCACCGACCAGCGACCCGATAATCGGGATGTAGTTTTCAGGGTGCGGCCTCGACGTCACATACGTGTAAACGAGCAGCATCGAACCATCGTCGAGCGCGGTCTGCACTGATGCCGGGCCGAGCGTGGCCGTCACTTCCTGAATCGTCGTCACGCCACGCCTGAAGGTCGCCATCTGTTCAGGCCTCACTTCGACCCCGGCGGACATGCAACCGACCAGCAGCGCACTGCTCAGCAGCCCGAGTACCAATCCGTGTTTCATGTCGCCCCCGCGCCCAAGTTATTTAATTCTAGGACGGCGCAATGCGGTCGGCACGCGGCGAGAAATCGGTGTCGGTCCACCTGACCTTGCCGGTTACGCAGTTGTGTCTTTCAACCCCGTCCCGGCGTGCGATACCGATTTTCGCCACGGCGGCGTACGTACAAGCACGCTCGATCCGGGGAGCTAATCGAAGACAAGGGGGCCGCGTCAGCGATCCGATCGGCACATCATTACGACCGCCTCCGCTTTAGTTCATCGATGCGGAGACGATAGCTTCGTAGCAGACAAACCTTATCGCCACACACGTTGCGCGAATTGCGAAGCCATGCTCGTTGATCCGCTCGCAATCGCGTCTTGTTAGCCGCTACCTTCAGCTTTTGATGATAGATTTCTGCCAATGTCTGGTCGACACGGGCAAGTTCCGCGTCGCCGCAAATCAGCTGCGCTTGAACAGATATGAGCTTGCTGCAATCAAAACTATGCATCAACGCAGCCTTCGTCTTGTCTTGAGTTTCCAGCAGCCCCGGCTTGCATAGCCCTTGCAGCGACTTGCAAGCAACGTCACGTCCGACCCATGCCATCTCTTGTGCGCCATATTGTTTAACGAAACGATTGATGCCTTCGTGGCTTACGCCCCTTTGCATTGCGTTTGCCGCGATTATTTCGTTGCAAAGCGAGTCCTCAGCGTAGGTTCGCCCATCGCGTCGGTAGCAACTGTGAAAACCGAGCAGCCCGGTACCAACAACGCTTCGGCGTTCCCCTGAAGCGAACAGGATTGAAGCGCAAGCGGACGCACATTTGGCATTATCTGGAACCGTTGTATAGACGCGGACTCTGTCCATTGCATCGACAACCCGAAACGCGGCTTCAACATTTCCTCCTGGGCTACTTAAAACAAGGGCAACGAGTCCTTCGTCATCTCGGTCAGCCATTTTGGCGACTGCGAGAAACTTCTCTGCATCACCGTCCTGAATCCTCCCTTCCCCGATAACCATCCTTAGCTCAAGTTGTGGTTGGTAGTAGATCCTGAAGTCCATCCCGAGCGCCAGACCCGGAAACATAAGCACAGTGAAACCAAGCCAGGAAAGCAACCGTTGGATCAAGCCTTGAGCCGATGCGCCTCTGGCTGTTGGGTGCTGAGTGCTGCCCATGAATTTCTCCTCGGAATGGTTCTGATTTTCGCGTTTTTGAGCCGCCAGCGGCGTGCGCAACGACTGCCATATGTGCACACCAGCGTATTTGTTTTCGGCTGCCTGGCCGTGTGGACGGCTTCGGCCCGTTGGCGACGCTCGCGCAGCGGGGCTTGCTCGAGGCCTGTCTCGGCACCCGCCGGAAAGCGCCGTCCTTTAGCGGCGCACACCGCGTCCGGTCCGGCCACTGGACATCTTGTTGGCGCAACTGAGCCCCAAGGTTTGCCTGCGCCCTGCCGATAGACAGATAACCGGACGTGCAGGTGCCCTTCGAGCCAACTGATCCCGTAGCGAGCCGAGTAGCGAGATGAGAAACCCGTTTGCAACAAGCAAGCTCCCGTACTCCCGTTTCGACACCGCCCTCACACCGCCCAGCCGGCAATTCGACGCGTGGCGCGAAGCCATCAGCGTCATCTTCGACACCCGCACCAGCGCGCCGACCGACGCCGGATTCCGCTGCAGTGTCAGCGCCTATCTGTTCGGCGATATGGCCATCGGCATGGTCCATACTGGCGCCCAGCACTACGATCGATCGAAGTCGAAAATCGGCCGCGACAGTCAGGATCACTACGTGCTCCAGTTTTACCTCGACGGAACTTGCGGCAGCCGGAATACACGTGCGGGCGTGAGCACGCGGCCCGGCGAACTCTTCATCGTCGACGCGGCACAACCGCTCGCCACGACGGTCACCGAAAGCGATTTCCTGAATCTTGTCGTGCAAGGCGCTTGCTGGCCCCGCTTCTGCGCTTGCCCGGAGGGACACACGATGATCACGCAAATGGCGCATGGAAAGGACTGGCACGAGTGGATCGCGATGATGCGTTGAGAATCTCCCGCCCCCCGGTACGGTGAGCGCGAAGGGCCGGCTTTGAGACAGCGTGACAAGCCTTCGCGACATCCGGAAAAGTTTCTGGTCATTTCGGCGGCGGCGCTTGAACCGCACGCGCTGCCGTGCAAACATCCGCACGCAATAATGCGGCGCGGTTCCCGTGCCGCGGCATCGGCGCTGGTTCGCGCCGGATGGCGATCTGTCGCGCGGGCCGCTAACCGGCGTGTGTTTAGCCCGGCTTACGCCGGGCTCTCTCATGCTTGCGCGTGCGATGGGGGATAGGCGCGACGTCAAGATCCCGACGGTCGCGAACGACTGCCCCAACGGACTGGTCGAGCGCCTGGCTGTACATGTCACAGGGTACGCTACGTAAGCAACCCTGACACCTGACCCGACGACAAGGACACTCGGCGCTCCATATCATCGGGCTGGTCGATGAATGCGCGCAAAGCTGCGGAGCAGCGAGTCTCCGTCGTGCGTGACACGAGGGCGCACCGCGCCGCCCGCGAGCCGCTCAATTGCGACAAGCTGCCGTTCAAGCAACGTCTTTAGCTCTTTCCGGTCGGCAATCTGATCGGCCGAGTCTTTCACCAGCATCAATGTCGCGAATTCGTGAGCGCTGAGCACGCACTGCTCCTGACGCAAAGAGATTACTGGGTAGTCAGAGATGGAAACGTTGCACGCCGATCGTCACCGGTGACGCGCAATCGCGTCGATAGCGCCCGCAGTCTGCGCTGGGGATGCGACTGCACGCGTGATGGATGTCTACCGCCGGCGACTCGACACGCTCACCAGCGAAGGGAATCTCGCTGACGGAGCGCGTCGGGCAGAAGCACTGGAATTTCAGATTAACCTCGCGGCGATGCACGCGGAGCGCGCTGCGCTACTGGCATTGCACAACGCGCAGGAGATCAATGACGAGACGTTGAGCAAGCTGATGCGGGAAGTGGATCTTTCGGAAACGGCACTGACGACCCGCGGGCAGGTGGAGACGTGAACAGGCTTGAGCACGGGCCGGATCAATCCGTAAGGTCCAGAAAATCAGCCTCCTAAAGCGATGATGATCGCAAGCAGCGCGACGCCAATTCCGGACATTGCGAGACCGGTCGCCCATGATCTTCCGCGCGTGTAGCGACCGAGCGCAAAACCGCCGATGAACAGCGTGACAATTGCCAGCATGTTCGAGACACGCAATGCCAGCTCTATTTCCGTGATGAAGATGAATGGAATCACAACCGGGAAGGTTGCCAGCACGACGAGAGAGAATATGCCGAACGCAGCAGCATAATCCCTCCCGCCCAGTCGGACAGGTGGCGCGCTTACTGTAAGCAGCCCCTGATGCAGTGAATCAAGCACTACGGGCTGGACGATGGCTGCGAAGAGTTGCGGGAGCGCATCTGTAATCAGGCGGTGCGTTTCAGGCTTATCGTGTGTCGATCGAAGCTGCGCAAGCAATGTATTCTTCCTGCGTCGCTCGGTTGCCGTGCGTACGAGGTACATGACGGCATCCACGAGCCCCCAGGCGAGGTTGCAGCCGAGCGCGGTGAACATCATTGTCCGGACTTCCTGGTGACCGGCGGTCGCAACGCTGAGGGCGCCTGTGAACGAGAGTGCCATCAACACACCAAAAACGATCTCACTCACTCTGTCGATCGGGTCAAGCAAGGGTTCGCGTTCGTTTGACATTTTAGGCGGCGCTCCTTGTTGTCCTTGCCTGATTACATCGAGCCGGCGGGC
Organism: Paraburkholderia franconis; assembly: GCF_009362735.1. GTDB lineage: Bacteria > Pseudomonadota > Gammaproteobacteria > Burkholderiales > Burkholderiaceae > Paraburkholderia > Paraburkholderia franconis. The sequence goes on from NZ_WHNP01000054.1 coordinate 15,810, forward strand.
TCGCGGATAATCGCAATCGGACGAATCAACGAATGTGTCTGCGCATCCTGAGTATATACATTACGCAGGCCAATGCTGTCCGGGTCTGATCTACGATGGTCCGCTCTAGAGAGCACGTCGGCCCCGGGGAACGGCACGGCGCCCCTTGCTTCATGGCCGATCCCGGTCGCTGCCGTACCGGCGGTTGCCGACCGACTCAAAACGACCCGAAGTTGCCTGCCGCATTCTCCAAAACAGATGTACGTGACCCAGCCCAAAGCCGACGTATTCCATGCTTCTTTGTAGAGTTGGACTTTGGTCCATTAGTGGCAAAGCATGGATTGCCGCACTAGAGTGAGAAAGTCGCGACTAGCCGGGTGTCTGGGTATCTATGGTTTGCGACCGCACTGGCACGCATGGCGCTCGATTCCCATCGTCGCGCCATGACCTCTACCCGGCACACCAGCGCGTGGAGGCCCCAGGACGAAGGAGACAATCCATGCTAATGAGTTTGCTTCTTATCTTTGTTCCGATAGCGATTGCCCTAGAAGTACTCGCTTCCAATCATCATCTGCTCATTTTCATTGCCTCCTCTCTGGCCATCCTGCCTCTTGCCGGGTGGATGGGACATGCCACCGAGCTACTGGCCGAACATATGGGCGAGGGGGTCGGGGGACTTCTCAATGCGACTTTTGGCAACGCGGCCGAACTTATCATCGCACTCGTCGCATTGCATGCCGGGCTCCATCAGGTAGTCGAAGCATCCATTGTCGGTTCGGTTGTAGGGAATATGCTGCTCGTGTTCGGCGGGGCGATGCTGGCCGGAGGAATACGCTATCCTGAGCAACAATTCAATCCGCTCGGCGCGCGCTCCCAGGCGACGATGCTCGTGCTCGCGGCCATCGCGCTTATTCTTCCTGCCGCCTTCGAATCTGTAGAGGGCACGACAGCGATGCTGCACCGGCTCAGCATCTCGATTTCCGTCGTGCTCCTTCTCGTCTACGGGCTCTATCTGATGTTCTCACTGATCACTCATCCGGAGCTATTCCGAAGTTCGAACGCCCCCGCGAGCGGCGCTCCCGAACAGGAGGAGAAGAAGGCGCACGTCTCCGTAGGACGTGCCTTGGCGGGATTGGCGGCAGCCACTGTGGGGACTGCGTGGATGAGTGAGATCATGGTCGGTTCAATCGAACCCATGGTGCACGAATTCGGCCTCAGCGACGTCTTCGTCGGTGCCTTTGTGGTCGCTCCATACTGGGAAATGCAGCTGAGCATTCAACGGCCATTACAGCAGCATTAGGTAATCGTATGGATCTGTCGTTCTCTATCGCGATTGGATCGAGCGTGCAAGTGGCGCTATTTGTCGCGCCTGTCCTGGTGCTCACGAGCCTCTTTCTCGGACCGTCCCCGATGGATCTGGCCTTTCGTCCAGACCTTGTCCTGATCGTTGTTCTGTCCGTGCTGGTCACGGCTCAAATGGCGAGCGACGGGCGCTCCGACTGGCTGAAGGGCACGCAACTCCTGGTCGTTTATTTCGCCCTTGCTCTCATGTTTTTTTTCTTGCCGGGCTAACGCGGGCTGAAAACGCCAGCGCAAAGGGGCCGGGATCTCATCCGCGTTGCGCCCAAAGGCGAGAGGGGGCACAGACATCAAACACTAATGCCTGATGGCTGTTCAGACAGTTCGAGATCCAAGATGACGGATGACAAAATGCGGATTCAACCGGTGGATGCAATAGTTTGGTGAAACCGTTCGGCTGGCGGATTGGGCCCTGACGTAGCATTGCTGCTTCATGTATAGCGTCTTATCACCTCATGCAGCCGGTCGCAGGATCTGGCGAGGTTCCTCTCCGGTGAAGTCGCGACACCCAACAAAAGTCCTGATCTCGCAGAGGCCGGCGATGCATACCAGGGTGACAGCGGTGGGGGACCTAATCCGAATGCCAACAATGCTCTCGCAATGGAGATGTCCGAGACGCCGTCGGGCAACCGCACGAGTACGGCCAAACCGGCAGTCGTTGTCTCGAAAGCGCGCTGCTCGAGGCATTTGAGCAATGCGTCGCGTTGAGCGGCATAAAGGCGCTTCATCCGTCTCAGATGGCGCATGTAGTGTCCGTCGCGCATGAACTGCGCCGTCGCGAGTTGCACAGACAGCCAAGGCGCCGGAGCCAGGCATGCTGCCACCTCTGCGAACCGGGATACAAGCGGCAAGGGAGCGACAACGAATCCCAATCGCAGTGCAGGACTGATCGTTTTGCTGAAGGAGCCAATATGAATGACGCGCTGGCCACGATCAAGCGACGCGAGCGCCGGCGCGGCGCGCGCCGTCAGTTGCAGCTCGCTCAGATAGTCGTCTTCAAGGACCCAGACTCCTTCTTTCGCAGCCCAGTCGAGAAGGCGCAGACGCCTGGCGAGCGAGAGCGTGGGACCGAGCGGTGCCTGTTGCCCGGGCGTTACGACAACAAGATCGGTGTTCGGCTCATGTTGGAGGCCGTAATCGATATTGAGCCCTTCCGCATCGACCGGTATCGGCGAAAGTGACATACCCGCGAGTTCCAACCCGTGTCGGGTGAACGGAAAACCCGGGTTCTCCACCCACGCCCTTTTGCCCTCGAGGCCCAGTACGCGTAGTGTCAGTCCGAGCCCGCCGCTAAACCCGCTTGTGATGACGATCTGGGCGGGTGAGCACGTGACGCCGCGCGAAATAGCGAGGTAGGCAGCTATCTCGCGCCGCAGTTCGAGTTCGCCCCGGGGATCGGGATAAACGACTGATGCGCTGGATTCCGCGCGTAGAGCGAATGACCGGACTCTGGTGAAAAGTCTGGCGGGTAGCGTTTCCTGTGCAGGCACGCCCATCTGGAAAATCGCCGGGCCTGCAGTGAGTTCCCCGTACATCTCCATGAACGACCCCGGATCAGGCCGTTCTTCCAGTTGAACGGGAGCGGGCGGCCGATCCGCCACCCGCGTTCCCGTCGCCCGGGAAGCAATGATAAGTTGAGCGTCGGCAAGTCGGTCGTATGCCAGGCGCACCGTGCCCCGGGCAACGCCAAGTTGGGCTGCAAGGTCCAGCCACGATGGCAGACGTGCTCCCGCCCCAAGCACGCCGCTCTCGATTGCAGTGCTGATTGCCTTGCGGATCTGCTCGGCCAATGGAGTCTTCGCAGACCGATCGAGTTGTATTTGCAGCGGCTTGGTCATCCGGTCATGGTGCATAAAAAATGTTCATTCCTGGTTCTTACTTGTGGCCCAGAGCGTGGCCACAATACAAGTGCCATAAGGAGAAGCATCCTCATGAACGTTCGATCTGTCCTCGCTGTTGCCTGCGCAGCCGTTGCGTTCACCATCTCCATGCCAGCTACCGCGCACGGGATGGGTGAAACCGTCACACCCAACTTCGAGCATGCCATCCCCAACATTCCTGGCAAGTCATTGTCCGCCGTGGTTGTCGACTATGCCCCTGGTGGAGCGTCGCCGGCACACGAGCACGCGAAGTCGGCTCTCATCTACGCCTATGTTGTCTCGGGTGCCATTGAGTCACAAGTAAACGATGGCACGAAGCGAACCTATCATGCCGGCGAAAGTTTCTTTGAGGAGCCGGGTTCGCTTCATCGTGTGAGCCGTAATGCGAGCAAGACCAGGCCCGCGAAACTGCTGGCGGTGTTCGTGGTTGATTCCAACGACAAGGCCCTGACCACACCACTCAAGTAAATCAGGCACATCCAAGGAGTAAACACATGACCAGGCGTCTCGGCTACAACCCGATCGCGCCCGACCCGGACCCCCGGTCTATCAACTCCATCGTCCACTTACGCGCGTACGACCGCAAGCTGCATAGGCACTTCGGCCGGGGAAAACGCGCAGCGACGCGATCGTGCTCGTCAGGATGATCGACGCACCGCTGCTTCAATTGGGCGCGAGTTCGCTCGATCGCATTTCACAGCAGATCCCAATGTTCTCGGCAAGCCGCGCAAATTCCGCTGATTACAGCATTGCCATGCATGCAACGTTTGCGGCCAAACTCGGGGCATCGGCTGATGTCGTCGAGCCACTGCGGAACGGAGGCGCGATTCACGATCAGAAGCTTGAAGCCGTGCGCCGATTCGCTGCCGCCATCGCGACCAACCGGACGCAGGTGTCGGACAGCGACGTCGACGCGCTGAAGGGGGGCTGGCTTCGATCACCGCGCGATGGTCGCGATTGCACTGGCAGCCGCCGCGAATACGCTTGTGAACAGCAATGTGATGGCGGGCATCGTACATGCCGTTCGCCATGACTCATCCCGCGACGCAAAGCGGATATCAGCGCGGCACAGACGAGACGGACTGGCGCAGGGCGTAGCCCGATTAGTTCCCCGCGCCCGCACGACGCCTGAAAGCGGTCGGGTCCATGCCGTGCATTGCGTGGAACGCCTGCGAGAAGTTGCTTCGACTCGTGAATCCGACCATCCTCGCTACCTCAGCGACCGGGCGCGTGGTCGTCGCCAGCAATTCGGCCGCTTTTCGGAGCCGCACGAGCTTCAACATGCTCATCGGCGGCTGCCCGAATGCCTTCATGAACTGGGCAGCAAACGCGGAGCGGCTCATGCCGGCGATATCGGCTAACCGCTCCACGGTCCACGGCGACGACGGGCGCTCAAAGATTGCTTCGAGCGTCCCTGCGAGCCGCTTGTCGGCAAAGCCTGTCGCCCAAGGCAGCTCTGTTCCCCCAGCGTCGATCTGCCGCCGCATCACCATGATCAGGCACTGCTTGAGCAGGGCTTCCACCAGTGCACGCGAGCCGAGCCCCGGCTGCGCGCATTCTGCCAGCAGCATGACGAACTGGTTCTTCAAACCCGACTGCCCGTCGAACTGTGCGATCAGCGGCCGACGCAGCGCGCTGAATGGATCCGTGCCGTGATTCGTGTCGAGCTTCAATTCACCGCATGCCGTGGCGATGCCGGCCGCGCCTTCACCCGCCTGGATTGTCGGCACTGTTTCTCGCGAAGGCCAGTCTGTGAGACGTCCGTGGTTCGTTTCGTTGCTGGGCGACGGACGGCCGCTTTCGATCGCGTAAGCGATGCCAGGCGGTAACAGCACAAAACTGTGCGAACTCAGCGTGACGCGCTCGCCCGTTTGCGTCACGAGTGCGCCTCTGCCTTCCAGGCAGTAGTGAAGGCTTGCCGTTGCGCAGGCGTCGAAGCGGGCGCTCCAGCCGTCGCGAATGTCGCACAGGGTGAAATTCGCCACGCCGATGTCCAGCGCGGCAAGGAAGCGTTCGAGGACGGGAAGCTCAAAGATAGCGCGACTAGTCATGGACGAATTCGAACCAAATCGAGACCAAATGGAACGGGCACCTCTCTACTATAAACATGCAGGCCATTGATTACAGGAGAACCCCATGTTCGATATGAAGCATCTTAGCCGACTCAAGAAGCTGGACGAAAACGCACCGGAAGCGATGAAAACTTTCTGGGCATTTGACAAGGCGGTCTTTGAAGAAGGCGCGTTGAGTGCGCAACAGAAGCAGCTTATTGCCGTCGCCGTCGCATTGACGACGCAGTGTCCCTACTGCATCGAACTGCACACAAAAGCTGCGCGCGACGCAGGCGCCAGCGAAGCGCAACTATCGGAAGCCGCGCTCGTGGCGGCGGCCATTCGTGCAGGCGGCGCCATCACGCACGCTTCACATCTGTTCCGGGGTTAAGCCCGGTAATGTGCAGCGGCTTGGTTGCAGCGGCTTGGTCATCCGGTCATGGTACATAAAAAATGTTCATTTCTGGTTCTTACTTGTGACCCAATGCGCAGCCACAATACAAGAGCCATAAGGAGAAGCATCCTCATGAACATTCGATCTGTCCTCGCTGCTGCCTCCGCAGCCGTTGCCTTCACCATCTCAATGCCTGCTACTGCGCGCGGGATCGGTGAAACCGTCACATCCAGCTGAACTGGCTTACCTTCGTGTCTCACACATCAACAACTGTGCCTACTGCTTCTACATCGATACGCGCGACCTGCTGAAGAAAGGCTTGAAGGTCGAAAGCTGGCGCTGGTACAAGCGTGGGCGGAAGCCGGCGGTCTGTTTGACGAACATGAGCGTGCAGCCCTTGCGTGAGCCCGAGTCGGTCACTCGTGTCGCGCAGACTGGCATAACCGGTTAGGAATGCATAGCAGCTATTACAGTGTTCGATGAGCGGGAACTCGTGGATCTCACGATCGCGATCAGCCTGATGAACACTTATAACCGTCTCGCAATCAGCTTCCGGAATATGCGTCAGGCTGCGCTGGAGAAGTGGGACCTGAAAAGTTGGATGCCACGGCATTTCAGTTGAAGCGCCGCAGCAAGGAGAGACTTGTGAAGATTTTCCTTGCAGGCGCCTGTAGCTGCTCGCCAGTTTCTCGCTCGCGCGGCAGCCGGCCATGCCGGCGCAGATGTGGCTGCTGCTACTGGCGGCCGTTCGGAGTTTCTATTGCTTCTTCGCGGCTGTGCCGGTTGCGCGTACGCGTGCCGCTCTGTACCAGCCGCGTATGCGTCGATCCGCGCTTGCTGAAGTACCGCGGGCCGACTGCAAGAGACTCATCCGTTCAGCAACCACCAGAAGCAGAGGAGAAAACGTCGCCCAACACCTTGGACGAGAGCAGGTCCGCATAGAGCGAAAGCACGCTTGTGCCTCCACTTATCCCTTAACGCATAGGAATCGCTATGAGCAATGGAACCACCATGACCAACGCCGTCATCGAATGTATCTTGAGCCGAAGCGCCGCGAAGTACTACGACCCTGCCGCCACCTTGAGCGACGACCAGATCCGCGAACTGGTGCGAATCGGCACCACCGCGCCGACATCCTTCCACTTGCAGAACTGGCGCTTCATCGCCGTACGCACGCCGGAAGCCAAAGCTCGACTGAGTCCGATCGCCTGGAATCAGCCCGCGATCACCGAAGCAGCCGTTACCTTCATCGTCTGCGGCCAGTTGGCCGATTCCAGCGTAATACCGGAGCGCCTGTCACCGCTGGTGGAAGCGGGCGTCATGCCGGCAACGATGGTGCCGGAATGGGAAATCCCCGCACGCGATCTGTACATGGAGTACCCGCAGCGCCAGCGCGACGAGGCAGTACGCACCGGCACCTTCGGCGCGGCGGCGATGATCTATGCGGCCCGCTCGCTGGGCCTGGGTTCGACGCCGATGATCGGTTTCGATGCCCAAGCGGTGCACCGCGAATTCGGACTGGCCGAGGACGAAGTACCCGTCATGCTGTTGTCCGTAGGGACGGAGCGTCCGGGAAACTGGTCGCAGAAGCCGCGCCGTCCGCTGGCCGATGTGTTGGATCTGGTATAGGTGCGTCGCCGCGGCAGTGGTCGTACCGAACGACCAGGCGCATGCCACGTGAGAGGCAACCGCAACTTACCTCCCACTTGAAGGCCTGATCAGCTTCGACCCAGGAGCCTGGCAGGAAGTAAGCCGGGGGATGGTTCTCACACGGACTTTCCTCAATTAGTGAAACCAGTAACTCAAGGAAGACTACGATGCCAAGAAGTACCGCTCTAAAGCCGGACCAGGTGCCGGCCGATTCGAAACCGACTCTCGATACGTTCACCAAGAACATCGGGTTCACCCCAAATATGATGGCGACCTTTGCGCAGAGCCCGATCGCGTTCAACTCATGGGCCACCCTGCTCGGCTCCTTAAGCAAGGCACTCGACGTGAAGACGCGTGACGGCATCGGGCTCGCTGTCTCTGAAGTGAATGGCTGCAACTACTGCCTGACGGTTCACAGCTTTACGGCCAAGCATATGGCGCAGCTGCCGGCCGATGAAATCATTCTCGCCCGGAAGGGCCATGCCAGCGACCCGAAGCGGGACGCCGCCCTCCAGTTTGCGCGCAAAGTCATCGAGACCCGTGGAAAGGTCAGTGACGCCGACCTGAAAGCGGTCCGCGATGCTGGCTACACGGATGCGAACGTCATGGAGATTGTCGCGCTGGTGGCCATGTACTCCCTGACGAACTTTTTCAATAACGTGTTCGATCCGGAGAAGGACTTTCCCGCCGTTACGCCGGCTGGCTCGATCTGAACTCGATCCGGTCGCATCGACTCTCTCCGAGGGTCGTGGGAGGTTCGATGTGATGCGGGCCTAAGGCCAAAGCCCGGATGCACCCAGGAGAGATTTTTGGGAACGTGTCCGGGCCCATTTCATATGCGCCGACAAGGTTAGGACACTTTCACACCAAATCAGGATTCCACTGTGACGGGATCGCCAGATGCGGTACTACGGCGGTCGTGTCGAGGAACAGTCGCTCGTGCCGCCCGGCGACGTGCGGATCGGCCGCATCAGTCTCGACGAGTGGCTGGCGCAGGCCAAAAAACGGTTGATTCGGGTTTGTGCGAAACCTGAATCAATGCGTCTACATTTGCTTGGGTCCGGAGACCTCAGCTCGATCGGCATTGAAGCGGAGCAATATTTTCCTGGGTAAAGCATGAACAAGTCACAGAAGGTTGTTGTCGTCACCGGCGCGTCACAAGGCATCGGCGCTGAAGTCGTAAAGGCATTCCGAAAGCTCGATTACCGCATTGTCGCAACCTCATGTTCGATCAAGCTGTCGGACGACGAGAACATCCTGAGCATCGCCGGTGACATCGGCGATCCCACAACCGCCGAACGTGTCATTTCCGAAGGTGTCGCGCGATTTGGCCGGATCGATACGCTGGTGAACAACGCCGGCATCTACATCGGAAAGCCTTTCACCGAACACACCGCCGAAGACTACGCCGCCGTGATGAATGTGAACATGGCGGGCTTCTATCACATCACGCAACTCGCGATCGCCGAGATGGAAAAGCATTCGAGTGGCCATGTGGTGAGCGTCACGGCTAGCATAGACCACGCTGCAATCAGCGGAATCTACTCGGTCCTGGCGGCTCTGACGAAGGGCGGCCTCAACGCTGCCACGAAGTCACTAGCGATCGAGTACGCAAGGAAGGGCATTCGCGTGAACGCCGTCGCTCCGGGGATCATAAAGACGCCGATGCACGCGCCTGAAACTTACGAAGCGCTGGGAGCTTTCCATCCTATCGGACGCATGGGTGAAGCAAGCGATATTGCCAACGCCATTCTCTTTCTCGACTCAGCACCGTTCATCACTGGAGAGATCCTGCACGTCGACGGCGGGCAAAGTGCTGGCCGCTGAGATGCGCCATTACGGATGGAATCACCGAGGAGGAAGAAAGTGACACTCGATCATCCAATTTTCACGCGCTGGCCGGCGCAGTACCCCGATCGGCTCCAGCTCTTTTCCCTGCCGACGCCTAACGGAGTGAAGGTCGGCATCATGCTGGAGGAGACGGGCCTCGCCTATGAGCCGCACCGCATCGACATCCTGGCGAACGAGAACAGCGATCCGGCCTTCGTCGCGCTCAACCCCAATGGCAAGATTCCGGCGATCTACGATCCCAATGGTCCGAGCGGCGGGCCGCTGGCGTTGTTCGAATCGGGAGCGATCCTGATCTATCTCGCCGACAAGACGGGGCAGTTCCTCTCGACCGATCCCAACACGCGCTATGAAACGATCCAGTGGCTGATGTGGCAGATGGGCGGTGTCGGGCCGATGTTCGGCCAGGTCGGCTTCTTCAACAAATTCGCCGGCAAGGACTATGAGGACAAGCGGCCGCGCGATCGATACGTGAGTGAGTCGGCGCGGCTGCTCGGTGTGCTCGACTCGCGGCTGTCGATCCGCGACTGGATCATGGACGACGGCTACAGCATCGCCGACATCTCGCTGCTCGGCTGGGTGCGCAATCTGATCGGCTTCTATGAGGCGCGCGAGATCGTCGGTTTCGACCGGTTCACGCATGTCCAGCGCTGGTTCGACCGCGGTCTCGCGCGGCCGGCGGTGCAGCGCGGGCTGCAGGTGACAGCGGCTTAAAAAGGGATGCCGCCAGCAGACACGTTCGGCCTTTCGGACGTGAGCCCTTTCTTGTTCACCGCATGGGTCGATCCAATGGAGCGCGTTCACTGTACGCGCACGGTCCGGATTGCGCGCGCGAGAGGGAATGCGCGGTGCGCGCCGGCAAGTGTGCCGAACGTCGATCGAACCACCAGCGAGTGATCCACGCAGCGCGATGAAATTCCAGCTCATGGGCTGAGATTCGCGCGGACGAACATACGTTTATCGACGTCGGCTTCATCGTCACTTCCCATGGCGACTGCCGCCGACCGGCAGAGTACTTCTGAAAAGGTGAATCTATGGCCTGTCGAAATGAGGACAATATCGTTCGACGTGCACTGATTGCTCTTTTGGCACCGAAGCCGTTTGTGTCGGAGGCCACTGCGAACACGTACATCCGCAAAAAGAAGTATCGCCGAAGCGGTCGCGCTGCAACCACGACATGTGAGCCTGTCGTTGTCGAGCCGGTCCCCGCTCGCTTTTCGATTGTCGAGCGGCTGTCGTCGGAAACGGTGAGCGTAAGCTGGAGCGACGCGACATTGGGCCGTTACTCTGGACAGACGTGGCGACTGGGACGTGCGCGTATGGATTCGTATTGCCTGTTGACGGGCAGACGGATTCGATCTGGCGACAAGGTCTTTCGACCTCTGACGCAGCAAGGCAATCTCTCTCCCGAATACAACCGGATGATCCTTGCTTGTGTCGTGAATGATCTTTGCTGCGCCGGCGTGTCGGCTCGACAGGCATTAGGCGCGGCCTAGCGCTGCTCAACCAGACGAAAGGATGCAGTGAATGCGTTGTGTTCCCGCGCCACGATGGCCTTCGGCTGACGGCCGGGAACCGCTGCCACCGGAAACCATTGGCGCGCGGCGAAGCGCCTCCTTTACCGATGAGACTGGCTATCTGGCGCACAAGCCGAATGCACGAAACAGATCCGTCACCAGACGCTGCGCCTGGGCCTGACTGCTGATGTTCGTGAATCCCATCAACAGGCCGCGACGCCCGGGCGAGCCGTTGCGCCATGTCGTCAGCGCATGCACGGCGAAGCCTGCGTCGCGCGCCCGGCTGGCGAGAGCGACGTCGTCGAGATCTTCGCGCACGTCGACCAGCAGATGCATGCCGCCGTCCTGCAGATGAACGACAAAGCCATCTGCCGCATAAGGCGCGAGCGATTCGGCGAGCATCGCGCGCCGCCGTGCGTAAAGCGTCCGCATTCGCTTGATATGCCGGGAAAAGTGGCCTTCGGCGATAAAATCGGCCACCACCGCCTGCATGAGTTCGGGACAACCGCCATGCACGGTCCGCCTGCACGCCAGTTCGAATTGCGGCACGAGGTTCGGCGCGACGACCACATATGACAGACGTAGTCCAGGGAACAACGACTTGCTGAGCGTCCCGCAGTAGATCACCCGGCCGCACGCGTCCATGCTTTTCAACGCGGGCAAGGGATGGCCGCGATAACGATATTCACCGTCATAGTCGTCCTCGACGATCCATGCATCGTGCGCGTCCGCCCAATCGAGAAGTTCGACGCGCCGTTGCAGCGGCAAGGCAACACCCGTAGGACTCTGATGCGATGGCGTCACCACAGCAAGCCTTGCATTCGTGAACTGCTTCCGCCCAAAACCGACGTCAAGGCCATGTTCGTCGACGGGCACGTTGCAGACTCGTAGACCCATGCGTTTTAGCGTTTGCGCGGTCGGCGGATAACACGGATGTTCGATCCACGCGCTCTCGCGTGCCAGTCCGAGTGCATCGATGATCAAGGCAAGGCTCGCGGTGTAGGCGGGAACGATAAAGACCTGCGCGGCGTGCGCGTCGATGCCGCGCGAGCGGTGCAGATAGGCCGCCAGCGCCTCGCGCAACGGCATGTATCCCGCTGGCGGTGGCTTGTTCAGCGATCCCACCTTGCGCGCCTGCCGCGTCATCAGCCTCGCCCAGAGCTTCCTCGGAAATTCGTCGAGCGCAGGCAGGCCCATCTGCAACGGCGCTGGATCGCCGCCTTCCATATCGATGATCGTTTCGGGCGCTGACGGGCGTGCGAATGGGCGTGCGGCGACGGGCGCTTTCTTCGCGTGAGCGGGTTTGGCGGGAGCCGTGTGCTCCGAAACGAATGTCCCCGCAGGACCTCGGGCAACGAGGTAGCCCTCTCCGAGCAGGCGGTCGTAGGCGACCTGCACCGTGCCGCGCGCGACACCAAGCTCGGTCGCCAGCGCTCGCAACGACGACACCTTCTGGCCGGGACTCAACTGTCCCTGTTCGATCATCGAGCGAAAGCGCGCGTAGATCTGCTCGTGAATGGGCGCCGCCGCGCGGGCCATTGGCTGGGTCATGGCCTGGTCCAAAGCAAAGAAAATGTCACTGTCAGCTATGTCACCGAACGACGACACTGAAGCCTACACCAACCCTCGTTCATCGGCATCATGACAGACGCCCCGATACTCCGACATGCCGAAACAGACGCCGATGTGATGGCGTGTTTCGGCGTCATGCAGCAATTGCGTCCGCATTTGCAATCATCCGAAGATTTGCTCGCCCGTGTCGCGTTGCAACGCGCACAAGGTTATCGGCTGCTTGCGGTATGGGACGGCAGCAAGCCCGTGGCGCTCGCCGGCTACCGACGCATCGACAACCTGATTCACGGCCGTTTCATCTACGTCGACGATCTGATTACGGATGCAGCGGGGCGCGGGCGAGGGCATGGCGAGCGCTTGCTGGACGAATTGCGCACGCTTGGCCGCGCGGACAACTGCAACCGGATCGTGCTCGACACGGCGCTCGCTAATGCACTGGCGCAACGTTTCTATTTCCGGTTTGGCTTGTTGGCGCGCGGTCTTCACTTCAGCATGGATCTGCAATGAACAGTCTCAAGGTGCTGCTGCTCGATTGCAGCCCACGGCGCGAGAACTCGACGAGCCGGCATTTCACCCATCATTTGCTGCCCGCGATGGCTGCGCGTCTCGGGCGAGACATCCAGCCGGCGCGACCTTGGCGCGGAGCCGCTGCCGCCGATCACGGCCGAGTACGCGGAGTCGCTGGTGTTGCCCATTGACGAAGCAAAGGCGCGGTTCGGTGCGGCACTCGCTCTTTCAGACCATTTGATTCAGGAGCTCGATGAGGCAGACATGCTCTGGATCTCGGCGCCCGTACACAACTTCACGGTGCCCGCCGTGCTGAAGAACTGGATCGATCTCGTAGTTCGTCGTGACGTGACGTTCAAAACGACGGAGAACGGCAAGGTCGGCCTGTTGCAAGACCGGCCGACATTCGTCGCGGTGACTTCCGGCGGCGCCATGTTTCGCGAGCCTGCGCTACAGCCCGACTTCTTTCGTCCTTATCTGAAAGCGGCGCTCGGCGTGATCGGACTCAAGGACGTCACGTTCATGCACGCCACGGGCCTCGCGTTTGCGGACGAACCGCTTTCCGTCATGGAGACGACGGCGGGGCAGTGGCTACGCGAGGCGTCTTTCAGACAAACCATCCCGTCCATCGTTTAACTCATCGTTTAACCCATCGCTTCACGAACTAATCGATGACCCCGCATTGAAGCTCGCGATCTATACACCTGTGTGAGCACCTGTGTGAGCAGCGAGATACGACGATGAAGATAACGATCGCGTACATCGAAGAACCTCCGTTCGCTTGGATGGACGCGGATGGCACCGCTACGGGCGCCGACATCGATCTCCTTCCGACGTTCGTGTACGCAAGACCGTCGTGTACGCACGGCACATCGTGTGCTGCGTTCAGGAGTCGCGCGGACCCGCCGACGCACATGCCCTTATTGGGCGTGACCCGGAAAGCGTTAGAAAAATCGCGTTTGACGAGTCTCACCGGCGCGGGTACGGACCCGCAGCGCATCTACGGTGTCGGAGGCAGCAACCTGCGGCCGCTTGATTCCAGATCTCTCTTGCCCTCCTGCAAATGCAATGCAGGCAATACAAGTCTCGCCGGTACTGCTTGTTCATCGCTCAGTTGATCAGTATCAATCTATCGAACCTGAGACGTCAGATGATGTCCTGAATGCGCGGCGTCTTGTCCACGACGCTGTCTTGAGTCGCTGCACGGAGGCTTTCTCCGATTATCGTCTGCCGACCGGACGTGCATCTGCTCCAGCGATGCGAGCGCTCCGGGCCGTAACGGCGCGGCAGCGGTGAGTCGATGGAGGAGTGACATGCAAACACCATCTGCAATAAGCGCTGTTCAGGTCATCATGCGAGAGCATCAGCAGCTTTCCGTCGTCATCGCGGGCATGCAGCGTTTCGTCGAATTGCTTGGCGTTGGCGTGAAGACGCCCGGGCTGATGATCTTCCGAGCCATGCTTTACTACATCCGTGAGTATCCTGAACGGATACATCATCCCAAGGAGGATCAATATCTGTTTGCGCGCCTGCGGCATCGCACGCGAGAACTCGACAAGGTGATCGCCGAACTGGAAGCGCAGCACGTAGAGGGCGAAACGCGAATTCAAAGCATCGAACATGCGCTGACCCGTTACGAACTGGCCGGCGAGTCCGCTTTTCCGAAATTGCGCGCGATGGTCGACGAGTACGCCGCGTTTTACAGAAACCACATGCGGCTTGAAGAAGAAATAATCCTTCCCGCCGCACAACGATTGCTTACGACAGAAGACTGGATTGAACTGGATGATGCATTTGGCGCAAACCGCGACCCGTTTGAAGGCGCAAAGCTCGACGAGGATTTCCAGCGGTTGTTTTCTCTGATCGTTCAGACAATTCCGGATGCGCAGGCATGAGTGCGAATGGAGCGTGCCGTGCGACGGATGATCAACGTCGCCGGCCGGACGCGCGCAGGCGGGACTCGGGCGCGGACGGTATTTCCGTCAACTCATTGTGTGACAAGTCGTGGTGAGGGAATTCTGTACACTGAACGCATCGTCGCGATCACTTGCGCGAGACATCGATGTCAAATGCGTTTTTCACGGTAGGCCACTCGACTCACCCGCTGGGCGAATTCATCGAGCTGTTGACGGGCGCAGAGATCGAGACAGTAGTCGATGTGCGCAGCATTCCCCGTTCTCGCACGAATCCGCAATTCAATCGTGACACGTTGCCGGACGCGCTGGGTCGCAAGCACATGGGGTACATCCACCTTGCCGGACTGGGCGGGCGGCGCAGCCGATCGAAGGGCGACGCTCCGTCACCTAATGGCTACTGGACGCACCCCGCCTTTCGCAACTATGCGGACTACGCGATGAGCGCCGCATTTCGCGATTCCCTCGAGCAGTTGCTCGAACTCGGTCATCAGCAAAGGTGCGTGATCATGTGTTCGGAAGCCGTGTGGTGGCGATGCCATCGCCGCATCATCGCGGATTACCTGCTGCAGCGCGGCGAGACCGTGCTGCATATCATGAACGCGGGTCGAGTGGAGCCAGCAACGATGACACCCGGAGCGCAACCGCAGCTTGACGGAACGCTGATCTATCCAGCGCAGCCGGGACACTGAACGCGATATCCCGGCGCAATTCGAAGAGAATTGAATGCGCGTGCACAGCGAAGCGGGCCATGCTGGAAAGGGAATGGAAGGATGGCCCGTAAGCTAGATTTCTACCCGTGCGCCCACTTCGAATACACGGTTGGCAGGCAGCCTGAAGAAAGCGGCGACGTTGCCGACGTTATGCAACATCACGGCAAAAAGGCGTTCGCGCCATAGCGCCATTCCACTGCCCGGCTTCGGCACGACTGTCGCGCGACTCAGGAACCACGACGTTGCGGACAGCTCGAACGCAGGCCCCTCTGCTGTGCATTCTGCGAGCGCTTTCGGCAGATCGACTTCGTCCTTGAATCCGTAAGTGACTGTCGCCTGATAAAAGCCTGGGCCTAGCGGCTGCAATTTCATGCGCTCGTTCTCGGGCACCCATGGTATCTCTTTCGTGGTCACCGTCAGGAAGACCATGCATTCATGCAGCACCTGATTGTGCTTCAGGTTATTGACGAGCGCATGCGGCACGGCATCCGGATTGGGCGTCAGGAAAATCGCCGTGCCACCGACACGCAACGGGGCCCGCGCAAGCAGCGACGTCAGATACGGTTTGAGTGGAGTCGTACCGGCGCGCACGCGCGCTTCAGCCAGCATCATTTCCCAGCCGCGCCCCCAGGTCGCCATGATCGTGAACATCACCGCGCCGATCACGAGCGGAAACCAGCCACCCGCGACGATCTTCAACAGGTTTGCGGAGAAGAACGCCGCATCGATCACCACGAAGAAAACAGTCGCGAACACGCATAGCAGCCAGTTGTAATGCCACGCGTAGCGGACGACAAAGAACGTCAGTAACGTCGTGATCAGCATGGTGCCCGTGACCGCGATGCCGTAAGCGGCGCCGAGAGCGGTCGACGAGCCGAAGCCGATCACGGCCGCCACCACTGCGGCAAGCAGTGCCCAGTTGATGCCAGGCACGTAGATCTGGCCGATTTCCTGCTCGGATGTGTGGACCACGTTCATGCGGGGCAGAAAGGACAACTGCATCGCCTGCTTTGTCATCGAGTAGGTGCCGGATATCACGGCCTGCGAAGCGATGACTGTCGCTATCGTTGCAAGAACGATCATCGGGAAAATCGCCCATTGCGGGAACAGGCGATAGAAGGGGCTCTCCAGCGCGCCGGGATGGGCAAGCAAGAGTGCTCCCTGGCCAAGATAGTTGAGCGCGAGGGCCGGAAACACGATACCGAACCATGTGACGCGAATCGGGCGTTTGCCGAAATGGCCCATGTCCGCGTAGAGTGCTTCAGCGCCTGTCACGGACAGCACGACGGCGCCGAGCGCGATGAACGCGAGCCAGCCGTGACGCAGGCAAAAGCCAAGCCCTTGCAGCGGATTGAGCGCGACCAGAATGACGGGTGTCGCGAAAGTATTGACGAGCCCCACGATGCCGATCACGACAAACCACAACACCATCACGGGACCGAACACGGCGCCGATGCCGCTCGTGCCATGCTTTTGCATGATGAAGAGCGCAATGAGCGCCGCCAGCGTCACGGGAATCACGAACGTCTTCAGCATCGGCGCCGCGACCTCGAGGCCTTCCACGGCACTCAGTACGGAGATTGCAGGTGTAATCACGCTGTCTCCGAAGAAGAGCGCGGCCCCCATGACGCCGACGACGAGTAACGCGCGGCGCAGCCGTGGTCGCGTCGAAACCGAAGAAGCCGCAAGTGCGAGCAGCGCCATGATGCCGCCTTCGCTGTGATTGTCCGCGCGAAGGACCAGTACCACGTACTTGAGCGAGACGACCACCATCAACGACCAGAAGATCAGCGAGACGATGCCGACGATGTTGAATGCGTTGAGCGATAGCCCGTTGGCTGAATCAAAGATTGTCGATAGCGTGTACAGCGGACTCGTGCCGATGTCGCCATAGACGACACCGAGCGCGGCAAGCGAGAGCGCCGGAAGGGCTTTGCGTTGCTCACCGGGCGCGCCGGTCTGGTGAGCTTCGGTTGCCGTGGGGGTGGAGTGTCCCATGCCTTTCTCCTGATTCTGTCGCGTGGCAGTGACACGGCCTCACAGGGCACGATGCCGCTGCGCACGGTCGTACGATTCACGACCGTGGGACGATGCGAAATTCGCCAGGGCTTGCTGGTCCATGGTGCCTTTACGCGCTATGGTTTCAAAAGTATAGGAACTGCGCGCAAAAAGCGTGGGGTGGCTGCGGCGATGCGCTTGCTGTCTCCGGACGATACGGGTGGATCGCTCGATCGCGCCGAAGGCGCAGGGTCTGCGCTGGTGCGCAGTGGTGTCGCCGAGTGGAACCCATCGGGCTTACATCGGCTGCAACGTCGTCGTGCAAGACAGTGGTTTCCATTTTTCGGGCGAAGCCGGCCGAGCCAGGTGGCCGCAGGTCGGCGGCTGTTGCGAAGGGATGAGCAAGGGAGACGCATGTGTCTGTCGCTAATCCAGCCTCGGGGATTTTCGTCCTCTGCATTGCGTGCGCCTGTCTGAGCGCGGTTCGCGCACAGGACGTCGACGGCGTTCCCGGCTACCACCGCACGGCCGACCGAAGCGGACAATACGTCGTGCCCGGCCTGACGTGGCAAAGCGCGTCGCAGCTCCATCGCGACTCTCGCTTCGACGGCAGGGTCGATGGCCATATCTACGCCCAGCCTCTGTACTGGCGCCCGCCGGGTTCGGCGGCCGGACTGCTGATCGCCGCAACGCAGGCAAACACCGTCTATGCACTCGATGCCGCAACGGGCCATGTCGTCTGGCGTACTGTGCTTGGGCCTTCCGTGCCGCGCTCGGCATTGCCGTGCGGCAATGTCGATCCCGTTGGCGTGACGGGCACGCCGGTGATCGATCCCGCTGCGGGCAAGCTCTACGTCGACGCGCTGGTGGGCCGCCAGGGCGAGCCGGCACATCTCGTGTATGGCTTGTCCTTGCGCGATGGTTCCGTGCTGCCCGGTTGGCCCGTGGACATCGCGGCCGGCCTGCGCGCACGAGGAATGTCGTTTGATTCGCGCGTGCAGAGCGAGCGAGGCGCGCTGGTCATTCTGGAAGGCCGGCTCTTCGTACCGTACGGCGGCAATTTTGGTGATTGCGGCAACTATCACGGCGGGGTGGTCGGCTTGCGTCTCGACAGCCCCGGCGTGTTTGGCGCCTGGATGACTCGCGGGCCCAAGGGTGGCATCTGGGCGCCGGGAGGCATCGCCGTGGCCGACAGGGCGCTGTTCGTCGCGACGGGCAATACCAGCGGCGTTGAGACCTGGGCCGACGGCGAAGCTATCCTCCGGCTTGCCACCGATCTGAAGAGGCCCGCGAGCGGACGCGACACGTTTGCGCCTGCCGACTGGCATCAACTGGATGACAGCGACCTCGACTTGGGCGGCGCCAATCCGATGCCGATCGACGTCAACGGGCGGCGGCTGATCGTCGCGCTGGGAAAGGATGGCAAGGCCTACGTGCTGGATCGGGACAACCTGGGCGGCATCGGTGGCGCGCTTGACGTGCAGCAGGTATCGCGCGCGGCGACCCGAACGGGACCGGCGTCATATCCGGCGCCGAACGGCGTGTACATCGCATTTCATGGCGACGGCGTCGCTTGCCCCGCCGGGCAGGGCGGAGCGGGCCTGATCGTCTTGCGGATCGTCGCTGCGTCACGCGGCGGCATCAGCACCGCCTGGTGTGCCCGGGTGGACGGTGCGGGGAGTCCCATCACCACGACCAGCGACGGCACCACGGATCGGATCGTGTGGATCGCGGGCGCGGAGGGTGACAACAAGCTGCACGGCTTCCGGGGAGACAATGGCCAGCCCGTGTTTGCCGGCGGCGGGAACGAAGACCGTATTCCAGGCCTGCGGCACTTTGCGACCATTCTCGCGGCCGACAGACGGCTCTATATCGCTGGCGACAACAGGATCTACGCGTTCAGCTTCGGACCGTGAGTGGCACGCATGGCGCCGTGCCGTGCCGATAGCACGCCGTTGCGGGAGATCGCGCCAACGGCGTGCTGCTTGTCAGGGCACCACCTTAGCCTTCCTCCGCATGGACGCCGGGGAAGACAGCCGTGTGATGGTGCGGAAGCTAGAAGCCGTCGGCGTGCCCTTCATCGATGTCGGCATGGGCCTGAAGCGACCTGCGTCGCCTTCCGTCATCGTTTCTGATCCGGGCGATTGGACAACGCTGTCGAGTCCGCGCGCAGGTTGCGCTTTCGATCGCCGAGTTTCTCATCAGATATCGGGCGCATCGTTGAACGCCGCAGCCGTGCCTGGAATACCTTGCGTCTGCCGGCTGCGCGCCAGTTCATCGCGCAGCGCCTGCGTCTTCGCGGCCGTCGCGACGGGTTTGCGCGTGGGCGTCAAGGCGGGGAGGATGTAGTCGTTGACCATCCGGCGATACTGGTTCAGATAGGTCGCATCGCGCAGTCCGCCATCCGTCGGCAGCAGGCTCGTCATCACGACGATGGCATGCTGCGCGGGCAGCACAGTGATGAACTGTCCTTTGAACCCCATCGCGCCGAACTCGGGCTGTCCCTTCTCGACCACGTGCTGGATCCAGCAGTAGTAGCCGTAATCGTCGGCGGCGGGCGAGGGCGTCGTCATCTGTTTGATCCATGCTTGCGGCACGACCTGCCTGCCTTGCCAGCGTCCGTTGTCGAGCAGCAGCATGCCGATCTTCGCCATGTCGACGGCGCGCAGCCGCAGTCCCCAGCCGCCGGATACGGCGCCCGTCTGATCGACGCCCGTCCAGCGGTAATGCGACATGCCGAGCGGCTCGAACAGCTTGTCGCGCGCGAACTCGTCTTCGCGCTCGTGCGCCGCAACCGCGACGGCTGTGCCCGCGAGCACGGGGTTCACGTCGATATAGTCGAAGCGCGTGCCGGGCGTCGTTGCCGCGCGGCTCGTCACCGCGACGCGCAGCCGGTCCGGCGCGCTGTAGTAGAGCGGGTCCGTGCCTTCGCGCGTCTGATAGCTGAGGCCGCTCGACATCGACATCAGATGGCGCAGCTCGATGCCCTGCTTGTCCGCGAGATCGCTCGCGAGATCGGGCCGCGCGTTCGCGATCAGCGGCGCGACTTTCGTCGATGGGCTGAGCTTGCCTTCGCCCTCGAGGATGCCTACGAGCAGCGACGTGATCGTCTTCGTGACGGAGTACAGCTCGTAATTGTTGTCGCGCGTGAGTCCGCCGCTGTATCGCTCGAATACGATCTTGCCGTCCTTCACGACCACGAGGCTTCTGACATCCATCCTGTCGCCGCGCAGCCATTCCGACATGTGCACGAGTGGCACCGAATCGACGCCAACCGATTCGGGCGCAACTGTGGGCATGTCCTGCGACGCCGCGCCTGCCGCGTGCGCATGTCCCGTCGAACCGACGACGAACGCGGTTGCCGTCGCCATCGTGCACAACGCGTGAGGAATTTTCATCGCTTGCTCCTTCGTTGTGCGGCGCGCGAACGCACCGCGTCAGTTCAGTGCGGAGTCAATCCAGGCAGGGCTTGCCGGCGGGCAAGAAGCGTCCGCGTCCGGCTGCCGCCGCTACGAGCTTGCCGTCCTCGACGAGCACCTCGCCGCGAGACAGGCAATGGCGCGGCCAGCCCGTCACCTCGATGCCCTCATAGGGCGTGTAATCGACGGCGTGATGCAGCGACGCGTTGCCGATTTTCACGCGCTTGTTCGGGTCCCATACGACGATGTCGGCATCCGCGCCGACCGCGATGGTTCCTTTGCGCGGATAGAGCCCATAGAGCTTCGCGGGACGCAACGAGGTCAGCTCGACGAACTGATGAAGCGACAGCCGCCCTTTCCGCACGCCGTCGAACAGCAGCGGCAGACGCGTTTCAAGACCGGGAATGCCATTCGGTATGTGATCGAACGAGACCTGCTTGCCGCCGGGCTTCTTGCCTTGCGGATCGTCGTAGGAGAACGGCGCATGATCCGACGACACGATCGAGAACACGCCCTGGCGCAGCGCTTTCCACACCGCCTGCTGGTTAGCCGGATCGCGCGGCGGCGGACTGCACACGCACTTCGCGCCCTCGTACTCGCCGCAACCCAGATCGGCAGCCGTCAGATACATGTACTGCGGGCAGGTCTCGGCGAGAATCGGCAGCCCGCGCGATTGCCCCCAGCGGATCTGCTCGATGGCATCGGCGCCCGACACATGCACGATGAGAATCGGCACGTCGACGAGTTCCGCGAACGCGATCGCACGATGCGTGGCCTCGCGTTCGACGACGGCAGGCCGCGCATGTGCGTGAAAATGCGGTGCGTGATGCCCATTGCCGAGCAGCCGCTCGGTCAGCCAGCCGATGCAGTCCGAGTTCTCTGCATGCACCATCACGAGCGCGCCGTGTTGCCTCGCGACCGAGAGCACGTCGAGCATCTCGCGATCGTTGAGCTTGAGATCGTCGTAAGTCATGTAGACCTTGAACGACGTATACCCGCTGGCGATGAGGCGCGGCAGTTCTTCGGCAAGCACCTGCGGCGTCGGATCGGCGACGATCAGATGAAAGCCGTAATCGATCAGCGCGCGACCTTCTGCGCGCCGGTGATAGTCGTCGACTGCGGCCTGCAACGACTGTCCCTTGTGCTGGGCAGCGAACGGAATCACGGTGGTCGTGCCGCCGCAGATCGCCGAGCGCGTGCCCGTGAAAAAGTCGTCGGCCATGCGCAAGCCGTCGGGCATCGGCTGATCGAGATGGCAGTGCCCGTCCACGCCGCCCGGCAGCACCAGCATTCCGCTCGCGTCGAGTTCGCGCGGCGCGCGCGGCAGACCTTGCCCGAGCATCGCCACGCGACCGTCGCGAATGCCGATGTCGCACGAAAATCGGTCCGACGCGGTGACGACGTCGGCGTGACGGATCACGAAATCGAGATCGTTCGACATGGCCGCTTCCTCAGATCACTTCGCTGAACAGACGCCCCCAGCCGGTCACGCGGCGGGTGTCGTAATCGGCGAGTTGCAGCGACTTCCAGACGACCGTCGAGATCGTGTCGTAGATCGGAATGCCCGTTTCTTCTTCGAGCTCGGGGACGAGATGCGCGGCGTTCAGGTTCGTGCAGAAGATCGAGATCGCACGCGGCTTCGACTCGGCCACTTCGCGCACCATGCGGCGGATTTCGTCGGGCGTCACTTCGGAGAACGAGAAGTTCACCTTCAGGTTCAGATGCCGCTCGGCGATGCAGTGCAAGTTCTCGCCACGATAATTGGCGACGATCTTCTCCTGGACGTCATCCAGATACGGTGTGACGAGACCGAATTCGTTCGCGCGGGTCTTCTTGAGGATCTCATTCAGCGCGAGCACCGATGTGGTCGCGGGAATGCCCGTCGCCTCCGTGATGCGCCGGCACAACCGCTCGTCGGCTTCGAAGCCGAGCCATCCGGACGAGGTGCCGTTCCATGCGATCACGTCGACTTTCGCGTCGGCGAGCAGTTGCGCGGCTTGCAGGATCTTCGAATCGTCGAACTGGCCGAGCGCGTGATCGGCGAGCGAAATCTCCGTGACGGGAAAGCGGGCGAAGTGCGCGGAGACGTCGGGCAGGCCGGACACCATCGCGCTCGTCAATGGTTCGAGCGACGTGTTGGAAGAAGGCGTGAGCATGCCGAGCAGGGTACGTTTTTTCATCGTGATATCTCTGATGTGATGAGCGTGAATCAAAGCAATACGGCGGAAGAAGCAATAAGGCGGAAGCAATACGGGGAGCGCAAGGGCCCGTCAGACAGGAATCTTCTTTTCGTAATCGATTGCGCTGGAGCACAGCAGCAGACCGACGCCGGCCGCCGCGAAGAACATCAGCGCGAGGAAGTACGAGTGAGTGAGCTGCACGATCGCGCCGACGATGATCGGCACCGTGATGCCGCCGATATTGCCGCCGAGATTCATGAAGCCGCCGAGAAAGCCGATCTTGTTGCGCGTGCCGAGCGACGACGGAATGCACCAGTAGAGTCCGCACCAGCGCAGGAAGAAGAGCGTCGTCGAGAGCAGCGCGACCACGACGACCGGGTTGGTCACATAAGCGACCGAGAAGATCGACGCGGTAGCAACGATCGCCGCGATGCCGAACAGCGTGCGCATCACGACGTTCGGACGGCCGCCCGCGGCCTTCCACTTATCGGCGATCCAGCCGCCGATCAGCTCGCCGATGAAGCCGCTGAAAAAGATGATGAAGCTCGAACCGCCCATCTGCTTGATGTCGAAGCCGTGGACCATGTGCAGGTAGTTCGGCATCCACGTGAGCAGGCCGTAGAACACGCTGTTGAAGCACATCCAGCCGAAGAACATGCCCCACACGGAGCGGTACTTCAGGAAGTCGCGCGTGCGTCCGGACAGCGACGGCGGTTCGAGCGCGGCGTCGCGTGCATGCGATTCCTCGATGTACGCGGCTTCCTGTTCGTTGACGCCGGGATGTTCGCGCGGCGTATTGCGCACATAAAACCACGCGAGAATGCCGGCGAGCACGGTGCCGACGCCCGCCACCGCGAACGCGAGGCGCCACGAGCCGAGCACCGCGATGAGTCCGGTGATCAGGATCGCGCCCAGCGCTGCGCCGAGGGGCGCGCCGCCGTCGAGCAGCGTGGCGCCGCGGCCGCGTTCCGTCTGCGTCATCCAGATGGCGTTGAGCTTGCCGCCCGCGGGGTAGATCGGCGCTTCCGATGCGCCGAGGCCGAGACGGGTCAGCAGCAGGCTCGGCGCGTTCGCGCACATCGCAGCGATCGCCTGGAAGAAGCCCCAGAACACGGTGGCCGAAGCGATGACGATGCGCGGCTTGAAGCGGTCGGCGAGCATGCCGCCCGGAATCTGCATGACCGCATAGGTCCAGAAGAACGAACTGAGGATGAGTCCCTCCATCGCGGGACCGATCTCGAACTCCTTCGAAATGAGGGGCATGGCAACCGACAGCGACGCGCGGTCGATGTAGTTGATCGCGATGAGGCTGAGCATGACGACGAAAATCTTCCAGCGGACGGTGGACTTACCCACCGCCATTGCGGCTACACCGGATGTTGAAGACATGAGCGGCTCCTGAGATAGGCGGGTGTTTTCGTGACGTCGCGCAACGTTTGGCAGAGTATAGGATTAGAAATTTATAATTACAAATGTGATAAGTGATTGATATAAAACGATTCATGTAAAAATTCAGGGTATGTCCCAGGATCGTGTTAAGCTCTACGCTACGATGAATCAGGCGAACGGAACCCCTCTTTTGTTGCGCACCCGCGGCATGGCTGCGGAGATCGCCGCGCGTCTGCGCGTGATGATCGACGAGGGCGAATTGCCGCCCGGCGCGCGCATCGACGAGAAGGAACTCAGCACGGCATTCGACGTGTCGAAGACGCCGTTGCGCGAGGCGCTCAAGGTGCTGGTGTCGGAAGGGCGCGTGACGCATCGGCAATACATCGGCTATCGCGTCGCGCCGATCGATCTCGACGACCTCGCCAGCACGTTCGAGATGCTTCACGGACTGGAAGCGATGGCGGGCGAACTTCTGCGCCAGCGCGTGAGTCCGGCACAGGTGGCGGCTATCGCGGCGAAGCATCGGCGCATGGTCGACTGTCACAACGCCGGCAAGCGGCTCGAGTATTTCCGGCTCAATCAGCAGATCCACCAGATGATCGTCGATGCTGCGCGCAATCCCGTGCTGACGAATGTGTACGCGTCGCTGATGTCGAAGGTGCATCGCGCGCGCGGCGCCGCCAACGCCGATACGTTGCGCTGGGCAGAGTCGCTCGGTGAACACGAGGCGATTCTTGCCGCGCTTGAAGATCCCGATCATGCGAACCTGCCGCAAATCTTGCGCGAGCATTCCGAGAATACCGCTCGCGAAGTACTGGCCGTTTTGAATCGCACGCGCGGCAATGCGCCTTCGGCCCGGGAAGCGAGCGACCTGGAGGCATCGGGCAAGCACGAAGAAGTTGCTCAGTCCGATCAGTCTTGAGGCGGACGCTTGACGATTGCGTCCGAAGCAAACGGATTTAGAAACGCCAGCATACGTATCGATGCGATGGATGCCGCAAATCGTTTTGTTGCCTGAAGCGATATCTGCCGCTAAAGCCAAAGCGAAATCTCTATAGCGGCAATACGCTGATCGATTGCTTCTCACCAGGCTCAACGGCCATTCATACGCCGGCTTTATGTCGATCCGGACCACGATGATCATCGTCGAGATGATGCGTGTGGATGCCGGCAACCATCGATACAAAAAGTACTCTTCGTTTGTGCGAATACATCACATTCTCTGTCGCGACGATCATTGAGTCGCGGCGTCGAATCAACCGGATAAAGGCAAATCGCGGTTGACGACATGCACCTGTCATACGGAGCGCCTTCACTTTAGTACGCGCAATTTGCGCCGTGAACAAAGGAGCTAACGATGGCAAAAGATCGGTGTACCTTGTCTGGTCTGCGGACGGAATCTAAAGGGAGAGGGTGGCGCTGGCTACGGAACATCGCCTGTGCAATGGCGACCGTCTCTTGGGCGGCGTGGCCAGCCGCTGATGTGCTCGCAAACGGTCACGATGACGGACATAGCGAAGGGCGCGCCTATGCGATCGGGCTGTGGGGCGACTTGCCATACTCCGACACGCAAGCACTGGTCGGTGTGCCGAACCTGATCGCCGACATGAACGCCCAGAAACTCGCTTTTACGGTCCACGACGGCGACCTCAAGGCCGGTAGCGGCACGCCCGGATCAGCAGCGCCCTCGACTTGCAGCGATGCTCTGTACGTGCAGGCTCAGGGCTACTTCAATGCATTGAAATCGGCAGCGATGTTTACGCCGGGCGACAACGACTGGACCGACTGCGACCGTGCGTCGAATGGCGGATTTTCGTCGAGGGAAAGGCTCGATCACGAACGTCAGCTCTTCTTCAGCTCTCCCTGGTCGCTCGGACAACGTCCGATTCTTCAGGAGGTACAGACGGACAAGCTTTGCCTGGACAGCAACAGTCACCTCGTAAGTTGTGTCGAGAATCGACGCTGGATGGTGAACGGCGTGGTTTATGCGACGCTCAACATCCAGGGGTCGTGCAACAACCTTTGCGATACGAATCCGGACCCGGCGGAGCATGCGGCGCGCAACCATGCCGATATCGTCTGGATGCAGCAGACATTCGATGAAGCGAAAGCGCGCGGCGCTTCGGCCATCATGTTCATTTCACAAGCCGATCCGGGTTGGGACAATTCAGACGCTACACGTGCGCCGACGCGCGATCCGAAGACGCTGGTCGAAAACGACATGTTGCCCGGCTCCGACCCTGCGTTTCCCGGACCGACGCCCGACGGCTTCAAGGACTTCCTGCTTGCACTGCGCGATGAAGTTATCGCCTTCAGAAAGCCGGTTGCGTATGTGCATGGCGATTCGCACTACTTCCGCATCGATCGGCCTTTTCTGGATGCTCAAGGCAGGCGGCTCGAGAACTTCCTTCGCGTCGAAACCTTTGGTGACAACCAGGCGAACGGCAATAACGACGTGCAATGGTTGAAAGTGTTCGTCGACGACCGCACTCGCGAAGTCTTTTCCTTCCAGCCGCAGATCGTGCCGGCGAATCGAACTGCCGTCCCGCAGCCGTAGATCGCATGCGTGAGCGGGTGCTGAAGGCCGCATAAAACTCGTCTATGCGGCCTTTGGACTGAGTGCCCCGAGATCATCTGGCAAACTTCGCGGATCACCAGACGGGAGACGCGTCAGTGTCTATCGACGTAAGCGGTACGGAGGGCTACGCGGAGGCCGCTCAATCGCTGATCAGCCAATGGCAGGGCATCTCGTTTGCCGAGCACCACGCGGCTGTTTTGCATTTGATACCAACCCGACCGTCCAATGTGCTCGATGTTGGAGCAGGTATAGGAACCGACGCGGCTGCGCTTGCTGCAATGGGGCATCAAGTAGTCGCCGTCGAGCCGGTCGACGAGTTCAGAGCCGCTGGCGTCAAGCTGCATCCGGCATCGCGGATCGAGTGGCTCGACGATAGCCTTCCTGACCTCAGCGTCGTGCGCGCAATGACAAGACGTTTCGATCTCGCAATGCTGACGGCCGTCTGGATGCATCTCGACGAAGAAGAACGTCGTCGCGCGATGCCGAATGTCGTTCGTCTGCTGTCTGACGGCGCTTTGCTGATCATGTCATTGCGACATGGTCCGATTCCAGGCGGCCGACGAATGTTTGACGTCTCAGCCGAAGAGACCATCCAGCTCGCGAATGTCTATGGTTTGCAACCGATACGCGTCGTTCGATCGGAATCCGTCCAGCGATCGAACCGGCGCATGAACGTGACCTGGACTCGACTGGTATTTGCCAAAGGCTGTGGATCGGGATGACTTCCACTGGATACGGGAGCGAGAACTTTTCGAACTCGCGACTTCGATGGGCCAGTGAGCGTCCGCTTTTGGTGGAATCGGATGACCGCTTCGGCCCGACATCACTCTGTCGTCCGCTTCGATGCCACTGTTGCGCCGACAGTCACGTAGCTAGCGTTACGCCGCTGAAATCGCTTCCATAGGGAAGGGTCCGGGTTTGTCTCGGCTAAACAGCTGCCGGGCGGCAGGTACAGTGTCACGCGAGGTACGGTGAATCGACATGGACCGGACGTCATGCGCCGGCTGGTTGATACCTTCAGTCACACGCAAACGTAACCTTGAACAAACAGTCCATGAGAAAGAGGCTGATTGACACGACGGGGCGTCCCGCTGCCGGCACGGCATGGCGGCTCAGGTGCTTTCGCCTGAGGGGGCGGGTATGAAGCGGGACCTTTTGCTGGATTCGCAAGGCGCCTCCAGCCTCAGCGGCCTCGCTCGCAGGCTGGCGCGCACGCGTCGACAGCTGTTGCGTCGCTGGTTAGCCGAGGTTGAAACAGTGCGCGCACACCGGAGGGCGGTGTAGACGAGGCCGGGGTCCATCTGGCGCGTTTCCTTGCGTGTGAAGTGCATGTCGTCAGCGGCTTCGAGCGGCTTCAGGCCGTCTGGACGATTCGCGAATTCCGCGTCCATGCCGAACACGTGACGCGTGCCTTTCGGGTCGCTCTTCATCTTCGCGGCGAGCTGCGAGATCGTGCGTATGCCGGTTTTTTGGGCCGCTTCGGCGGGCAGTGCGAGCGCATACGTGTCGTTCATCGGCGACTTGTTCATCCACACGAGGCCGCGTTTCGCATCGAGTTCTTTCACGCGCCGGTACATCTCATCGGGCGTCATCTTTTCCGTGAGCTTGTCGTAGACGAGCGCCGCCGTGCCGGTGTATTCCCATGTCAGGTCGCTGCATACGGTCAGGCCGATGGCCTGCCGCTGATTGAACAAGGAACGCACGCGTGGCGACGTTCCGCGGATTTCAAAGGTGTGGTTGCTGGCTTCCCTTGTGTTGCTGTGAACTCGAGTGCTTCGCGATGAGCGCCGGGAGGGACGCAGCAAGCTGCGTGCCCGGCTGCGTTGGCGATCTCGATGCGGAAGCCGGCATTTCTGCAGAATCGTTCGCTAATTAAATGCAATATCGCTCCCTAATTAAGCCCCAATAAATTGGGGATCAATAAAGAATAAAATTCTGATAAACGGGGGGCGAATCCTTTCTACGTCGTGCATAAACGTTTCTCCGTAACATTGTGTTACATCGCGCGGCAACAAGACTCCAAGACGGCCAATAGGCGAAAAAAATCTCTTTGTTGCGATTTAATCAGAAGAAACGACTTATTTGAGTTTTCGCCCTAATGTGCTGCCTTTCCGCTGCCGAAAACCAGGAATTAATTACGCGTATTCGCGAGCACCAAGGCGGTAATTACCGGTAAGGCAATTGATTTCCGCTTTGCATTTTCGTGGAGGTCAATTGCCAATATTTCGGAATGCGAAGTAAGTGCATCGGGCGTCTGTCGTCCGTATGTGCCGCTGTAACCAGCGTTCCCTTTTTTAGCCATTTTCGGCAGCGGACCATTTTCATGATTAATCGACGTCAATTTCTAGGCCGTGTCGCGGCACTTGGTGGCAGCTACGCGCTCAGCGCATGTGGCGGCTCATCCGATTTCGGCACAGGCGACACCGCTACGGCCAAAGCAGCAGCCAAAGCGGCAGCGGCATCCGCCAACGGGACAACGATTCCGCCCGCCAACTCGATCATCGACAATCAGGGCGCCGTCTGGACGCTGGTTGGCGGTTCCGTCTACAAGGATGGGGTCAAGGCCAACAACAACTACAACGTGTCGATGGTGCTGTGGTACGGCGGCGGCGTCTATCACCAGGGAACGGGCGGGCAGTTCTACGGATGGAACGGCACCACATGGATCGCATGCAACGATCCGCGGCTCGGCGGTACTTCTGCCGACGGCACGACGATTCCGTCCGCCACGTACATCATCGATAAGCTCGGTAATGTGTGGACGGTCGTGAACGGCGTCATCTATCGGAATAAGAACACCGTCGGCAATACCTACAACGTTTCGCTGCTGCTGTGGTACGGCGGCAAGATCTGGCATCGCGGAACGGGTGGGCAGTTCTATGTCTTCACGGACGCGGGCACCTGGTTGCCGTGCAACGATCCTCGCATCGTGTCGGCGGCGACGGCGGGCACGTTCTACGGTATCAACGGACACTACGACTATCGCTACACGCCCGACCAGATCGTGTCGATCATGAAGAGCATGGGATGCTCGACTTACCGCGTCGGTTGCATTGACGACCCGGTATCGCTAGGCGCAGTCGTCGCGCTGGCCAAGGCCTTTCAGGCCGCGGGACTGACGTTGTTCGTGCTCGTCAATTTCGGCATCCACGAATCCAGCGGCGTCATGTTCTCGAGCGAATCGGCCGCCTATAACCGCACACGCGCAGGTGCGGCCACTGTCGCGGCCGCTCTCGCGCCATGGGGCGTCACGATGTACGAATGCGGCAACGAACTGACCCGGGAAAGCGAGATCATCCTCGATCCGACCAATGCGGGATCGAAAGCAGTCGACTTCAACAATGCGAACTGGCCGATCATGCGCGGCGCGATGCGCGGCATGATCGACGGCGTGAAGTCGGTGCAGCCCACGGCGAAATGCGGCGTCAACTTTTGCGTGGCCGACGTCGGCGCATCCGACGCTCTGTGGGACGGCATGCAGCCGGACGGCACGGGCGGCTATCCGAAGGTGCGCTGGGATATGACGACGTGGCACAACTACGAAGTCTATGGCGACATCTTCAACGTCGGCACCGATGGAGCAGGCCCCGGGTTCGACCTGCCGAGCTACTGCAAGGCTCGCTACGGCGTACCGTTCCTGATCACGGAATGGAACACCGGACCGGAAAGCACGCAGGCCTATCGCGCGAACTACATCAGCACGCAGTTCGCGAACTACTATCGCGCGCGGAAGACGAAGAACATCCAGTCGGTGATGTATTACGTGCTCGACAGCGGAGATATGACTTACGGCCTGATGATCGACGGAGCCCCGGTGACTCAGCCCTATAACGCATTTACCGCTTTCGTCGCCGGCAACCCTGACGTCTGATGGACTAGTCGCTTCGTGCAGGCCCGGCGCATCAAGAGATGCTTCTGGGCCGGTCCTTCAACACTATCGGCTAGTGAGACGCGTTGACTGACGGCAAACGCGACCGCTGTTCCCAAGTCTGGAGAAGAAACCCGAAGCGCTATCGCGAACATGCCGGCGCGTGGCCGAAGCAACACGATCGAACAGTGTGGAACGACGCGTGCTCACGTGCGAAGCCTTTTCAGCTCACTTGAAAGTATTCTTTCTACTCAACAGGTCGTCCAGAACCTGATCGGGAAAGTCTTTCGCCGGAGGCGAACTCGGTAGCGCCGCCACTCGCGGCGCGGTGCTGGAGAGCGAAGGATAGGATTTGTTCAGCCAGTCATCCGCTGCTTTCCATCCTTTTTCATAAAGCTCCTGGAGAAACTCCCTCGCGACTACCGCCTTCGATGCGTAGCCGAGTGTCCTCATGTACGCTTCATCGGTAATCCGGTAAAGGTTCACGCGGTTGAACGGGAGCGGGCCGAGCGTCTCCAGCGCCTGCCTGACCGATGCATTGTCCTTTGATTTTTCATCGAGATAATCGAGGACTTTATTCATGGCCTCTATCGCGTTGATCTCATGTATTAGCGACGAGTTGAACGTCACCTCGTTGACCCGATTGCTGATCGCCATCGCCGTCAAAGGCCTCTCGTTGCGCGCGAACGGGTTGAGCTGAATGATGACCACGTCCGTCGCGTGGGAGATCAACGGGCTCAAGGGCGGATTGCCCATATAGCCACCATCCCAGTAGTCGTAATTGCCGTAGTGTGCCGGCATGAAGATCTGCGGGATGCTGGCTGAAGCCTTGAGAACTTCGAGCGTGACAGCACTCTTCGCGAAGACGTCGCGACGTCCCAGTGTGATATTCGTCGTCGCGATATATAGATGGGGAGGCTCGCGTTGAAGTTGCAGTGTCGGAAAGTCGATCTTGTTGCCGAGTACCTGTGCGAGCCAGTCGTATTGCGGAAAGAAGAGCGGAGACCAGAGCTGGTTACTTAGCGCGGCTGTCAATGCGACAGGGGAGGAGTCGATATTCCATGATCCCGTCGTCTCATGCCAGGCCTTTGCCGTTACCGTGTACGGGCTGAATGGCGCATCGGCCGCATCCGATAGCCAGTAGTCCTTCAGCAGCTTCCGTGCAGTTCGCGCACGCAATACCTGTTCATCGTCCGTGCCGAGCGCGTAGGCGCACAGGGTGGCGTTAAAGCCACCGGCGCTGGTGCCGCTCAACGCGACGATCTCAAGCCGGTCGCGTTCCACATCTTCCAGCAGGCGGTCGAGCGCGCCCCAGCTGAACGCGCCATGTGCACCCCCGCCCTGTACGGCAACTGCGATACGCTTCCGATCATGTGCGTCCATATGGTGCCTCGGCCCATAAGATGTTCAACGCCTTTGCGTTGCGCGCTCATAAGACACGTATCGAGTTGGCGCGCGATGAGGAAGAACGGCGTTGAAGTTCGTTCCGCGATACGTGCGCCATGGTGCCGCCGTCGCGCGGCCCGAACGTCGTACTTGCTGCTATTCCACACGCAGATTTTTGATGCGGCGGAATCCGTCGGACGCTCCCGATTCGCGGCACGTCCGATGGGATCGAGCAACTCGCGTACTCAGCTGTGTGGCTGCCGCAAGGGGCTGGAAGGACTCAACCTTCAGCAGCAGACGCGCCTGGCAGATTTTCCTTGATGATCGTCTGCGCGCCATCGAGCATCTGGCCGCCGATATCGCCACCGATTCTCGTGGCAATCGACGCCATGCTGACCGCGTCTGTCACGAGCTGCAGCCATGGCGGCGGTGGAGGCGGAGGATTGTGCAACAACCAGTACAGGATCACTGACCATGGCACAGAGCCGCACTGGTCGTCGAAGAAAACGGACGCCGCGCGTGCCACGGTCGAGCCCAGCTCCATGATGTTGCCGTCCAGGCTTTCGAGTCGTTGGCCGGCCTGGAATAGCTGGATCGACTGCCACATGCTGGCGACAAGTTCTGGCGACACCGGTTCAGGGTGCGGTCTTTTCTCAAAGACCTTCAACGAGGCGAAGGTGGTGGGATGCGGTTGGGGAACTGGCCGATGCCATGGTGGCTTTGTGCCGCACCACGGGCCGTCTTCCGCGACCGAGACAAGCGCCTTGAGATTCATATCGTCCTCCGTTGATCAAAACGCGCCGGCCGCGGCGCGGCCAGTGTTCTCTCTGCGTTCTCTGCTCACGGTGACATCCCTTTTGTCCTGACGATACAGCTCTTGTCGTGGAAAAGCCTTTGTCCGTGCAGCGTCAATGGAGCCGCACATTTGCTGGCTGTAATACGGCAGGAAAGGAACTGCGCGACACCGGTTCTCCGATCGCGTCACCAGGAAGACGAACAGGAAGCGTGAAAATGCAAAGCGTATTCGACCCACTGGCCAACCTATTCCGTTCCGCGCGTCACGCGGGGGCGTGGAATTCGTGGAAGACTTTCATAGGAAAGGTTGGAGTTCGATTTTGTTGCTGCGCTCGAAGACATCGTCGAGGATCGGTGGACCTTCGGCGTCGGCGGCTTTAGGCTGTGCGGCATTTCTGATTGGCCGTCGAGTGGGTGTGACCGACCTCGACCTCGACCTCGACGCGACAAGTCAATCGCCAGGGAACGGCATTCGATGAGCCGAAGGCGCGCGCCTCTGCTGTCATATAATCCTCGCTCGACCGCCGCCGCCTTTTTTATGTCTCTGCTCGAAAGTCACCCCGTCATTCCGGTGCTAGCCCTGCTCGTCGTATCGCTCGCGACGGCGAACTTGCTCGCATCAAGACTTTCGTTCTTCCGTTCAGCGATCGACCGCGAAATCGCTTCCCGAAGGTTCCACGCGATAGACGGCTTACGAGGCTTTCTCGCCGTTGCGGTGGTGATCCACCACATAGGCATCAATTATCTCTATTACCAGACTGGCGTCTGGCAACTCACACCGTCTCGCGTGAACACCTTCCTCGGACGGGGTGCCGTAGCAATGTTCTTCATGATCACCGCTTTCCTGTTCTGGGGCCGCGTGATCGCTTCGAACGGCAGTCTGGATACTCGCAAGTTTTTCGTTTCGCGAATTGCCCGCATGGTGCCGATGTACCTGCTCGCATCCGGTCTACTGGTTGTCACTTCCCTCTCGTTGACGCACTTCAGACTGGTTGTCGGCGCGCGCGATCTGTTGCAGCAAGTCTTGTCGTGGGCACTGTTTACGATCCCGGGCGCACCTTCCATCAACGGCTTCGAGAAAACGTCAATCATCAATACAGTTTTCTGGTCGCTCGCCTATGAATGGAAGTTCTACCTGATGCTTCCCTTGCTGGCGATCTTCGCAACCGGAAAGAGCCAGTGGGCGCTCGCGGCCGCGTCTGCTGTGCTGATCGATGTCTTCTCGCAGAGCAACCTGGAATGGTTTTTTCTGGCCGGCTGTATGACCGCCGTCGTCGTTCGTATTGAGCGAGTGCGTCAAATGGCGCGAGGGTGGCAGGCGACAGCACTTGCGATTTCATGCATGGCAGCCACGCTGATCTGGCGACCCTCGGTTTACACGATGTCCGGCGCGGCACTTCTTTTCGTGCCGTTCTCGATTTTTGCGAGCGGTAATAGCGTCTTTGGGATTCTGACGTGCCGTCCTGCTCGACTGCTCGGGCTGGTCAGCTACAGTATCTATTTGCTGCATAACTGGCTGCTCTACCTCGCTTCAAGAGCAGTCGACCATTTCACGTCAGTTGCTCGCCTGACCCCCGCCGAATATGGGCTCTTTGGCATGCTCGTATTGGTCGTGACAATCATGCTTTCGCTGATAACATTCCGATTCATCGAGCACCCGTTCATCGACCGCCGGCGAGGACCGGCAAAACAAAAAGTCGAAGCCATCAAAGTCGCTGATCCACAATAGTGCGTGAGCCGCGCATGCACGAAAGCGCATCCGCCAAGGCTCGCGGATCACTGAAAAACAGCGACGAGTGCCGTGAAGCATGAAGCCCCATCTCGACGGGATCACGAATGCAAACACCAAGTGCAACTGTCCCGATCTCGCTCGTCAACGGTTTTCTCGAGGCCGCTGGCGCGCAGCCCGACGTCACGCATCGCTATCTCCACGAGGCGGGCATCACGCCCGCACTACTCGGCAAGCGAGGCGCCCGCGTGACCGAGGAGCAGTTCTCCACGCTGTATCGCACGCTCGCGATCGAGATGGACGACGAAATGCCGGGCATCTTCAGTCGTCCGCTGCGCAGCGGCACATTGAAGTTTCTCTGCCTCAGTCTGCTGGATGCACCGAACCTCGAAACGGCGCTGCACCGCTTCGGGCAGTTCTTTCATATCGTGCTCGACGACTTTCGTCTGGAATCGCGCCGCAGCGAACTGATGGCTCAAGTCGAATTGCGTCCAAATCCCGCGTACGGGAGCATTGGACCGCTCGGCCAGGAGTTGACGCTCAAGCTCGCGCACGGCGTCTCGTCGTGGCTCGTCGGCCAGAAAATACCGCTGCTGCGCGTCGATTTCGCCTGTCCGCAACCGCCGCATGCCGTCGATCACCGCTACTTCTTTTCAGGCCCCGTGCGCTTCGGCTGTGATGCCACGCTGATGCGCTTCAGCGCGGCCTTTCTCGACATGCCGATCCGCCAGCGCAAACGCAATCTGCGCAAGTTTCTCGCTCGCTCGCCGGGCGAGTGGATATTCGAGTCGTTCAGCGAGCAACTTGTCAGTCATCGCGTTCGCCAATATCTCGCGGGCGACCTGCCTGACCTGCCGACGATCGAGCAGGCCGCGAAGAATCTCCATTGCTCGGTCCGCACGCTGTGCAGGCGTCTTTCCTCCGAAGAGACGACCTTCCAGATGCTCAAGGATGAGCTGCGGCGCGACATCGCGATCCAGCGGCTGACCGAGACGCACGATACGATCGCCGTGATTGCCGGCGACATCGGCTTCGACGATCCAAGCGCTTTTCATCGCGCGTTTCGTCACTGGACGGGCAGCACGCCCGGCACCTACCGAAGGCCCATCGAGGCTGGGTGAAAACCCTGGGCCGGCACGGGCGCGCCCGCTCGCGATGGCCGGATTTGTCAGTACGTGGGCAGCTTTGGACAGCTTGTGCACGGCAGATGCCGGTACGATCGGCTGCATCGTCACCGCCTGGCCATTTCCTTTTCGGGCGTCGTGGCAGTTATCCATCGACCGCTTGATTGGACGAATCACCATGAGCTACACCGCCCCCGTCAAAGACATGCTTTTCGTGCTCAGCGAGCTGAGCGGCATCGCAGACATTGCAAAGT
>NZ_WHNP01000055.1 GCF_009362735.1 Paraburkholderia franconis
TCCCGAATGCCCTGTGCGCCTTGCCGCGCAATGCGCTTGCGCCACGTGCTGACCGTCTGCACCGATACACCGAGCTCTCGCGCAATCACGGTATTCGAGTGTCCCTCATGTGCCCACAACGCAATCCGAGCCCGCATCACATCCCGCTGCGGGGCCGTCTTCTGTGCGATCAGCGACAGGAGTTTCTTTTTTTCTTTCTTCGTCAGCTTCACTGACGTTGCATGACGGCCTCGGCTCATCCCGACATGATAACCAAGGCGTTTAATTATTCAACGTATTTAAGGGATGTCATACTAGCACGCTTGCGCTGATGGCTCGGCGGGCTCGGCGGCGCGCTGCATGAGTTCGATAACAGGCTGCCAGTAAGCGGTTGAGTCGAATGACGCAAGCGGGACCGCCGTATCGAAGGTGAAGGTCAATGCTTTTTCATCGTCCGTCAGTGGATCGGCGCTTGCAAGTTGCAGCGTGAGCGTCGACACATCGGCGTCGGATGCATCACGTGGGCCCCGATTGCGCGCCTCGATGCGTTCGATGAGCACGGACGGCTCGGCGTGAAAGTCGAGAATTAGAACAGGAACGCGAAGGCGCTCCGCAAGCGCGACAAACGCGCTGCGGTGGATGCACATGATGAATGTCGCGTCGACGATCGCGCTGTTCCCGTGCCGAAGCACATCGGATGCGAGTCGAAGCAGATGGTCGTATATCGCATCGCGCGCCATGTGCGTGTAGTGCTCGACGCCAAGGCGGTCATTCGATGCACGCAGTGAGATCAACCGCTTGCGTTCGATGTCGCTCGACAGATGCACGGCGCTGCTCAGTTCAGCCAACGCGCGGCTCGCGACCGATTTGCCCGAGCCCGAATAGCCGTGACAGAGCAACAAGACAGGACCAGGCCGCCGTATTTCCGCGCAGGCGACCTCGATGTAGCGCTGCGTATCGAGCGCGGCATTGGCGGCTCTGCGGGCAGATGCATTCCTGCCCTTCAGGTGCGCGACCCATGCGCGCACCAGCGCGCGATATACGACGTACAACGGCATCGGCGCAAGCGCGGAATAGTCGCCGGATACTTCGAGCCAGCCATTCAGCAGCCGGTTTGCCAGACGCGCTCCGGCACGCGCGCGCAGATCCATGACGAGAAACGCGACGTCATTTGCGACGTCGATCCAGCGCAGCGCATCGTCGAAATCGATGCAATCGAACATCGCGATCCGACTGTGCCAGCGCACCACGTTATCGAGGTGCAGATCGCCATGACAACCGCGCACGAAGCCATCTACGCGGCGTCGATCGAGAGCGGACGCGTGCTTGTCGAGTTGTTGCGCGCACCATGCGGCGATCTCATGTAGCGCCGGATGACTGACGTTTGCCAGCAGCGATGCGTTGACGGCTTCCACCTGCGCGCGAAGCAGCGCAGCGCTGCCATATCGGGACACAGGCACGTTGCGCGGCGCATGCCGATGATAGTCGGCGAGCCGTTGAGCCGCGTCGTCGATATCGCGCGGCGTGAGCGCTGAGTGCTTTGCCAGAGTCGAAAAGAGTGTGGCCTCGTCGAAGCGGCGCATCTTCACCGCATGTTCGATTGCGGCACCGCTTGCGCCGAATTGCAAGCGTCCAGCGTGGCGCGCGATGGGCAGCACGCCCAGATACAGGGCGCGCGCGAGTGGCCTGTTCAGCCGCACCTGCGCTTCACAGCAGCGCCGTCGCGTCTCGGCCGCCGTGAAGTCCGCGAAGCCGGGAGCGACGGGCTTGATGATCTTGTACGCGAAGCGCCCTGCGAGATACACAACGGAGATATGCGTTTCGATCCTGACGATCCTGCCCGCCGGATGACGATACATGCGAGGCCTTTGCATCGCGGCATCGAGCCCGCGCACGCTGCGCTGCGCGGCCCGGATACGGTTTGCCGCGTGTTGCGCACCGCGATGCGCGGCATCAGCACGGCGGTGGCGGGATATAGGCTCCTTGCGCCCTCGTCGGCGCGTCATGCCTGTCTCCGGTTAGCGGGTCTTGTCTCGCGTCGCCTGTGCGGGATTGCGGACACGGCGTTTTCGATATCGCGCCAGAAGTCGCGCAGGCCGGGATGCACGACGTCGCGCCAGCGCTCGCCCGTAAAGAGGTCGTAGTGGTTGCAGTGCGCAACGGTGATCTTCCCGCCTGCCTGCGCTCGCGACGTGTTGCACAGTTCGTGCGCGCAATGGGTTTGGCCTTGGCCCGTGATGTCGTCGTCGTCGCCTTCTACCGTGCATAGGGGCGTATCGCGAAGTGCGTCCGTCATCACGTGCCGTCCCGCGACCGACCATGTCCGGCGCGGCATCAGATGTTCATGAAACACGACGCGAATAATGTCGAGGAAATAGCATTCCGCCATATCGAGCACGGCGGCGTACTCGTTCAGCGAACGCAGCGCTTGCAGCGCGCCGGGCATGTCGCCTGCGAGCCAGCTCGCCCAGTAGCGGCCTTCGAGGCGTAGATGCCGTTCCGGGTGCGCGGCGTTGATGGCCGCCTGCTGGACGAAGCCCGGATACACGTGCCGTCCGGCTCCGCGATATGGCGCGGGCACGGCGTCGATCGCGTTGGTGCGAAACCAGTCGAGCGTGTGCGAACGGGCGAAGCGGTCGATGAGCGTCGGATGCAGACGCGTATCGATCGGCCCTCCCAGCAGCGCGACGCTGGCGAATGGCGCGTCCTGCGAACTCGCGAGCAAGGCGGCCGCCGCGAGCGCCGGCACGGTCGCCTGGCAGACGGCCATCACGTGTACGGGCGTTCCGTGCGCGCGAGCGGTGCGCATGAAGCGTTCGAGCGCGAGCACGTAATCGTCGAGCGGCAGAGGGCCGGCTTCGGGGGGCACGTCGCGGGCGTCGGCCCAGTCGGTGATATAGACGTCGCGGTGTTCGAGCAACGTTTCGATCGTTTCCCGCATCATCACCGCGTGATGGCCGGCAAGCGGCGAGCACAGCATGACGGGCCATTTTCCGGCCGGCTCCGGCGCGATGCGGTTGCGCGTGAATTTGCGCAGCGTGCCGACGGGCAGCGTGTCGACGACGGATTCATCGATGGGAATCCGGCATCCGTTGCCCGTGACGGCATCGATCGCGAACGGCGGCGCCTGCTCGAACGCACACGTGGATCTGAGCAGCCAGTGTCGGAACGCACTCGCCGCTTCGCCGGGCACGACCCAGGGCGCTTGCGCAGCAGGCGGACACGCGGATTCTTCCGGCAGCCTTTCGGCCATCGCCCGGGTCAGGCGTCGTTGTGCGTCGATGAGGGCATACCACATGATCGGCTCTGTGCGTCCGTCGATAGCGCAGGTAGCGTTGCATACGGCGAAAGCCTGAGCATACATCGCGTGCGGCGTCCGGACGAGCGCGATGCCGCGACTGTTGCGCGCGCGCTTGCGTGCCCATAAGCGGCGCGCGCTGTCATGAGCGTGCGCGCGGCGCATGGACAGATGGCGTGTCGGGCTCGCCGAGCAGACGGCCGAGGATGCGCGGCGTCACATCGTCGACCATCGGGAACCGGGGCAAAGCCAGCAACGTCGAAGACTTTTCGACGCGACGAGCGTTCAGCGTGAACCCGGCGACATAGCCGAGCTCGCTCGCAATACGCATGACGTCGACGTCGCAAATGCCGAATGGCCAGGCGAGCATGTCGGTATGCGTGCCGAGTTCGGCTTCGATCTGTTCGCGCGAATCTTGCAGTCGTGCTGTCGCGAAACGCTCGAACGCAGCAGACGATTGGCGGCTGCGTTCGACGGCGAAGCCCGGATGCCAGCCGGTGTGCGACTGCACATCGAACAGAGCCGTCGCGCGCATCGCACGCAATTGCTCCCAGGTCAACGCACACGACGCCTTCGAGATCGCGGACGGATAGACGAACAGCGTGACGGGCAACTGCTCACGCTGTGCAATCGGCAACAGCTGTTCATAGACGGATTGCTCGGCATCGTCGACGGTCAGCGCAACGGCTTTCGGCGGTAACGGCGCGCGCGGCTCGCGCAGCCACGCGACGATCTGGCGTAGCGGCACGATCTCGTAGCCGCGCTCTCGCAGGAAGCGCAGATGCGCGCGGAACGTGGCGACGCGAACGGCCGTCGAATCGTCGTCCGTGTCGGAAAAGCGGTGGTAGACAAGAATCGCGACAAGCGAGACGGCGTCGTGCGAACCCGGCGCCGCGAAGGGCATCGGAGCGGCGAGCAGTGTCGCAATCGCCAGCAGGCATGCGAGCAGCAACAGCCAGGCGGCGTCGGAATGCGCTGCTGCGCCGCATGAAAGCGACCACCGAAGGGGACCGGCTGTGCTCGCGCAAACTGCCGCGTCGGGCCGTTGCGCCGCGATCGGCAACTGCCGTGCATCCGGCTGAAATGCGAACTTACTGCGTGACATGGCAGACCTCCGCGTGGTTCGACGGATGGCGCTCATTTCGCGCAACCGTAGTGGACTGTGTCTGGTCATTTAAGCGTGGGCGCTGGACGTCGGCTTGATCTGAGTCAACGGGGCCGGGACGGGTGCAGCGGGCAGGCGAAGCGCCAGTGCGGATCGCAAGTCGTTGATCGACATCAAGCGCCGAGCCGCGCCATCGACGATGCTGAGACTGTCATGCGTTTGCAGAAATGGAGACCGCAATGAAACAGGATGAAGCACTGCGGCGGGAGATCGAACAATCGTTGCATTCGGATGCGGCGATCGATGCGGGACAAATCCGCGTGCACGTTCACGGCGGCGTGGTGACGCTCACGGGAACGGTGCCCAATGCGTTGCAGAAACAGATTGTCGAACAGACGCTGCGCGGTATCGTGGACTGTCGCGCGCTCGTCATCGAACTGTCGCTGCCGCCCGCAAGCGGCCATGTCAGATCCGATGAGATGCTCGCCGCGCGCATCGTCGCGACGCTGTCGAAAGTGATGCATCTGTCCGCCGACCGCGTGCGCGTCGAGACCGAGCGCGGTTGCGTGACGCTCACGGGCTGGGTCGATACGGAAAAGCAGCGGCACGCGATCGACATGCTGGTCGGACGGATGGAAGGCGTCGTCGGCGTGAGCAACCGGCTCGCCGTTTGCGAGCCGCCCGCCGCCGATGTCGCCGTGCGGATCGCGCAGACGCTCAGCGAGCGTCTGCAGCGGGAAATCGAAAGCATATCCGTCGATACGCACGACGGCGTCGTGACGCTCTCCGGCACCGTCGGTTCGCTCGACGAGAAGCGCGCAGCGTGCCTCGCGGCGTCGCAGGTGCAGGGCGTGCGGCGGGTCGTCGACCAGCTGGGCGTGGCGTGAGTGAGTTGCCCGGCGCGGCGGTGTTGTGATCGCGGCCGCTCGCGGTTCACAGTTGGCAGTTGGCAGCGGTGGCGCCTCGCGGGTCGTGGCGAGGCGCATGCATCAGTCCAGCAAGCCGCCGATGAACGGCGTGCCGGTTCGCTGCTGACCAACGCAGGTCGAGGCGCACGTGGCATCGATCCGGCGCCGCAAGCCCGGCGCTGATGTCACAACGTCGGCGCCTGTAGTCGCGCAATTTGCCGACATGCCCTTCCCCTTGTTCCCGAGAGCTCACGATGCCCATCCAGCGTCCTTCGCGCGATGTCCGCAAACCTGCTCGCTGGTCCGATCTGGCGAGTGTCGCGCTCACGGTGTTCGTCGCGCTGCTCATTGCGGTGCAGGTCCTCACGATGCAACGCGTGACCACGGAAGTTGCCTACAGCGATTTCCAGCAACTCGTTGCCGCGAGGCAGGTGGACGACCTCGAAGTGACGCCGACGCGGATCAGCGGCACGCTCAAGATGCCGGGCGCGGCCTCGTTGTTGCCCGCATCGGACGCGGCCGCCGTGAAGGCAAGTGGCGAGCCCTGGCGGTTCACGACGGTTCGCGTCGCCGATGACGGGCCCGCGCAGAGACTTTCCGCCGCGGGTATACGCTACACGGGCGGCGCCGACAGCGCATGGCCGGGCGTGCTGCTTTCGTGGGCCGTTCCGCTGGTGGCGCTGTTCTTCGTGTGGAACCTGTTGTGGCGGCGCTCGGGCGGCGTGCAGGAATACACGAAGATCGGCCGCGGTCATTCGCGCATCCTCGTGCAGGACGAAACGGGCATCACCTTCGACGACATCGCCGGCATCGACGAAGCCAAAGCCGAACTCCGGCAGATCGTCGCCTTTCTGCGCGATGCCGAACGTTATCGCAGGCTCGGCGGCAAGATACCAAAGGGCGTGCTGATCGTCGGCGCGCCCGGCACCGGGAAGACGCTGCTCGCGAAAGCCGTTGCCGGCGAGGCGGGCGTGCCGTTCTATTCCGTCAGCGGCGCGGCGTTCGTCGAGATGTTCGTCGGCGTCGGCGCGGCCCGCGTGCGCGATCTGTTCGAACAGGCGCAGGCGGAAGCGCCGTGCATCGTCTTCATCGACGAACTCGATGCGCTCGGCAAGGTGCGCGGCGCGGGTCTGACGTCGGGCAACGACGAGCGCGAGCAGACGCTCAATCAGCTGCTCATCGAGATGGATGGTTTCAGATCGAACTCCGGCGTCATCATCATGGCTGCGACGAACCGGCCGGAGACGCTCGATCCGGCGCTGTTGCGTCCCGGCCGCTTCGACCGGCATATCTCGATCGACCGGCCCGATCTGAACGGCAGGCGTCAGATTCTCGCCGTGCACACACGTACCGTGAAGCTGGCAGCCGGCGTCGATCTGAATGAACTGGCGTCGCGCACGCCGGGATTCGTCGGCGCGGACCTCGCCAACGTCGTCAACGAGGCCGCGTTGCACGCTGCCGAAGCGGACAAGCAGGCTGTCGACATGGCGGACTTCGACGAGGCGATCGACCGCGCGATGGCGGGCATGGAACGCAAGAGCCGCGTGATGAACGCGCAGGAAAAGATCACGATCGCGTATCACGAGGCGGGGCATGCGCTTGTCGCGAACAGCCGCGAGCACTGCGACCCGGTGAAGAAAGTGTCGATCATTCCGCGCGGCGTGGCGGCGCTCGGCTACACGCAGCAGGTGCCCACCGAGGACCGCTACGTGCTGCGTCAGAGCGAACTGCTCGACAGGCTCGACGTGCTGCTCGGCGGGCGGGTCGCGGAGGAGCTCATGTTCGGCGACGTATCGACGGGCGCGGAGAACGATCTCGAACGCGCGACCGCGATGGCCCGCCACATGGTGACGCGATATGGGATGAGCGAGCGCACGGGGCTCGCGACGGTCGGCGAATCCGCCGATCGGATCGTCTTGCCGGGATTCGAACGCTGGCGCGGCGCTTCCTGCAGCGACGACACCGCGCGGCTCGTCGACGAGGAAATTCGCCGGATGCTCGAC
Source organism: Paraburkholderia franconis (assembly GCF_009362735.1). Taxonomy (GTDB): domain Bacteria; phylum Pseudomonadota; class Gammaproteobacteria; order Burkholderiales; family Burkholderiaceae; genus Paraburkholderia; species Paraburkholderia franconis. The sequence continues at coordinate 7,294 of NZ_WHNP01000055.1, forward strand.
GATGCGCACGCGCGCGTCGGGGCGACGCTCTCCAGCCAGCGCGCCGCGCTGGAGCGGATCGCGAAGCTGCTGCTCGAGCGCGAAGTGCTCGATCATGCGCTGTTGCAGGCGGCGATCGACGGCGCTGCGTTGTCCGCTCAGGCCAGGCCTGCGGGACCGGCCGTCGAGACGGAGGCGCAGGCCGCGCAGGTTCCGCTTCCCGCTCTGCAAGAGAGCCACGACGAAGACAACGAAGCCGGACGCGACAAGGAATCCTGTTCGGGTTGAAGCCGCGCGAACGTCAGATGCGCAATACAGCGCGCGCTTGAGCTCGGGCCAGTCGAATCACTTCAGTCGACGGGACCGCGATCCAGCTTGCCCGACCAGTAGGCGATCAGTCCGACCGCGCCCGCCATGCCGCCCAGATGCGCAAAATGCGCGACACCCGAGGCTTCGCGCGAGACGCCGAGCACCAGTTCGAGCATGGCGTAGCCAGTGGCAAAGAGCCATGCGGGCATCGGAATGGGCGGGAACAACAGCACGACACGGCGCCTCGGGAACATCATCGCGTAGGCGATGAGCACGCCGAATACGCCGGCCGACGCGCCGATAGTCGGATAGACGTCGCCCGTCATCGACAGCGTGGTCAGCATTTGCACGATGCCTCCGCACGCGACGCTGGTCACATAAAGCGCGAGCATTTTCCGGCCGCCGAGCACGCGCTCCACCTCGTTGCCGAACATGAACAGGCCCAGCATGTTGAACGCGAGATGCGTCACGCTGGCGTGCAGCGCGCTATACGTCAGCAGTTGCCAGGCATGAAAAGCGGGCACGCCGCTGCCCGCCGCGCGCAGTGGCCATAGCGCGAAGACGTCGATCAGCGAGTTCGGATTGAGCGCCTCCACGGCGAACGCGAGCACGTTCAGTGCGATCAGCAGAAGAGTCATGAATGGCGGCGACCGTGGCGGGCAAGGAGAAGGCGCATTTTGGCTACACATTCAGGTTACTGCCCGCAAGTCGCTGCCCGTTGATCTGCATCAGCCCTGCAGGGTCGCTGCAGACGGAAGCTTGAATCAGATCGGATCGGCCGGCTCTGTATTCATGCAGCCGGAACCGCACATTCAGTCGCGTCTGTTTTCAGGAGAAAACCATGCGAGCCATCGACGTGATGACCCCATCTGTGATTTGCGCACAACCTGACATGACTGTTCAGGAAGCGGCGAAGCTTCTCGTGGAGAACAGGATAAGCGGCATGCCCGTCGTCGACGAAAGCGGCGCTCTCGTTGGCATCGTCAGCGAGGGGGACCTGTTGCGGCGTGTCGAAACATCGACGCAGACGAGAAACCCCCGGTGGCTGGAATTCCTTTCGTCCACGCGCGAGCTGGCGACGATCTTCGTGAAAGAGCATGGGCGCCTCGTGGGCGACGTCATGACGCCCGAGGTGATGACCGTCGATGAGCAGACATCGCTGATCGATATCGCCGACATGATCGAAAGGCGCAGCATCAAGCGCGTGCCGGTTATGCGCGACGGCAAGCTGGTCGGCATCGTGAGCCGCTCCAATCTGATCCGTGCGCTCGCAAGCGTGCCGCCGCCGGTCCACGACGATGCGCCCGTCAGCGATAGAGAAATCGCCGAGGCGATCGTCGCCGCTTTGCACGGCAAGCGGTGGGCGTTGCCGAAGGAGAATGTGATCGTCGTCGATGGCGTCGCGCATCTGTGGGGAATGATCCAGTCCGACGAAGAAGAGAAAGCGTTGTGCATTGCCGCCAGCGAAGTGAAGGGCGTGAAGCACGTGCAGGCGCATCTCGCGTTTCCCACTGTCATGCCGCTGATGTGAGCGTTGATGTAGGCGCTCATATAGATGCTCATGCGAGCGCTTGCCGGCGATGAGAAATCGAAACGACGCATGCATCGAGAGCGTGCTTCGCATCGAACGCATCGAGCCGGCTGAGATGTAAAGGAAATAGTGATGACCGACATGCTCACCGTTACGTTGAATCCCGCCGTCGATATTTCGACGTCCGTCAATCGCATCGTCGATACGCGCAAGCTCCGATGCGAAGCGGCGCAACGCGATCCGGGCGGCGGAGGGATCAATGTCGCGCGTGTCCTGCACCGTCTGGGCGCGCGATGTGCCGCGCTCTTTCTCGCGGGCGGCGATCACGGCCGGACGCTGTGCAGCCTGCTCGCGGCCGAAGGGCTGGATACGCGCTGGGTGGAGATCGCCGGCGAGACACGCGAGAATTTCTCGGTCGTCGAATCGTCGAGCGGATTGGAATACCGCTTCGTTCTCCCAGGACCGTACGTGATGGCGGACGAATGGGATGCCTGTCTGCGCAGCCTTGCCGCCAATCTGAGGGACGCCCGTTTTCTCGTGCTGAGCGGCAGCCTGCCGCGCGGCGTGCCCGTCGATGCGTACGCTCAGCTTGCGCGCGCGTCCGTCGCCGTGAGGCCGAACATCCGTGTGGCCGTCGATGCGTCGGGGCCTGCGCTTGCCGCTGTGCTGGACAGTGGACTCGTCGATATCGTCAAGCCGAGTCTCAACGAACTGCGCGAATTGACGGGCTCGCCGCTGCCGGATGCCGGCAGCCAGGCCGACGCGGCACGGGCGTTGATCGCGGACGGCAAGGCACGGATGGTCGCGCTGACGCTTGCGGAAAATGGCGCGCTGCTGGTGACGTCCGACGAGACCTACTGCATGCCCGCGCTGAAAACCGAGGTGCGAAGCGCGATCGGCGCAGGCGACAGCTTTCTCGCCGGGATGCTCTGGGCGCTGGACCAGGGCGCGGTCCCTCGCGAAGCGCTCGGTTACGGGACAGCCGCAGCGGCCGCAACGATGAAGCAACCGGGGACGCGGCTTTGCGATGCACGCGACGTGGCCCGCGCGTATGTCACGGGGGAATCGCCAGTCGCCGCGCAAGCCGCCCGATCCGGGCACACGGTTCCTGGCGACACGAAGCGCGCCGTGTTTTCACAACGACACGGCTAGGATTTGCGGACCCACATCTCGCCTTGCTTGTCGTAGGATCGTTTGACGGCCGCCCACGCGATCCGGTGAGCCGCCTCTTCGCGACGCGGATCGGCCGCATGCGCTTCGAACGCGTGATTGAACGCGGCGCGATAGATATCCTGGGCGTGAGAGGGCAGGTGATCCCGGACGGACGCCGGAAGATCCTCGTTTGTTTGATAGGGCATTGCATCTCCCGTTGGACAGGCCGTGAACATGGGGCACGCCTGGACAGAAACCCACGATGCCTTGACGCTTCGAGTCTCTGCAAAACGCGGCAAGTATTTCGCTTTCCGCTCCGATCCCGCTTCCGCTTCCGTCCGAACGGGTCACTCCGGAAGTGGCCCGCTTTTCAAATGCATTTGACAACAGACGGCTAGCTAATTATCTGTCGGTGCATTAGCGCGTGTAGTCTGGGTCGCAAACTTCATTCCGCGCGGGCGGCTCGCGCGCGCGTCAACGTCGGCGGTTGACTTTGCTGTTCGCGTCTTTCCGGAGTGCCATGCACAAGACTTCGATCTTTCGCATCAGACTGCTCCTGCTCTTGCTGGTGACGTTTGCCGTACTGTCGAACGTGGCCGTCGGACAGACACCACGGACACCACCACAGACCACGCCGGCCAACGTCACCGTCGGGGTGGTCGAAGAAGGCTGGCCCCCGATTGTGATCCTGAACAACGGTCAGTTGTCCGGCGCCGCATTCGATTTCCTGAAGGCCGTTCTGGACCCGTCGACGCAGGTGCGGGTTCAGATCTTTCCGGACTTCGAATCACTGAACGCGGCCGTATGCGCGGGCTCTGTGGATATCGTGCTCGGCCTCCAGGGGCCGGGCCGACCGAGGCCCTGCCTGGTGCTTTCCGATGCCTATTTCGATTCCGATGTGCTGGTGGTCGGGCGCGCGTCGGATGCCGCGGCGGGCAGCATGCTTCCGCGCCTCGCCGGCAAACGCATCGCCACGGAAGCCGGCTCTTACATCGAGCGGGTATCGCACGACCGCTACCCGGAGTCCGTCTTCGTGCACGTGCCCAATCCGCGCGCCGGCCTGAGCGCGGTGCTGCACAACGATGCCGATGTCTATATCACGCTGGCGCCCGTTGTCGAATACGCACTGTCGCAGCCCGAGTTCGCCGGGCTGGCGGAAATCAATCGCTACCGGGAAACTGAAAGCGGCGTCCATTTCGGCTTTCCCCGCGCACGGCAAATGCTGCGCGACACGCTCAACGAGCGGCTGAACGCGCTGCCTGCCGATGCCCGCCAACGCATCGTGAGCCGCTGGATGAGCACGGGGCCGATCCAGCGGCAGATCGCGGGACCGTTCTTTCTGACCGATGACGAGCGCGCCTATCTGCGCTCGCTGCCCCCGCTGCGCGTAGCGGTCGATACGGGACTGGCGCCCTACGCGTATGTGGACGAAGGTGGCGAACCGCACGGCATGGCGCTCGACTATCTTCGCTATCTGGCGGACAAGCTGGGGATCACCTTCGTGCGCCAGCGCCTGCCTAACTTCGCCGCCACGGTGAATGCGCTGCAATCCGGCAAGCTGGATCTCATCGCCGTTGCCGTGCCAGGCGATTCCGCGCTGCATGGCATCGCCGTGTCGCGTCCGTATGCGACGTATCCCGTCGTCGTCGTGGGCGCGCGGGATACACCAGCCATCGGCCAGATGCGCGAGCTCGACAACAAGCGCGTGGCCGTCACCGAGGGCGGCGGTTTGCGCTCGCTCGTGATATCGGCTGCCCCGCAGGCGCGCATCATTGCCGTTCCGGATATCGAAACCGGCATGGATGCCGTCGCCCAGGGAACGGCCGATGTCTACGTGGACGATCTGGCGGCCGCCGACTACATGCTGCAGCGGATGCATGGCGGCAATCTTCGCGTCATCGGCTCGGACGGCCCTCCGCTACGGACGGGCATTGCGATGACGCCGGCGCTGGCCGCCCGGCTCATGCCGCTCGTCAACCGCGCGCTGGCTTCGATGCCGGACACCGAGCGGCTGGCGATCCAGAACCGCTATTTCACCGCGAACTACGTGCTCGGTCCGTCCTGGCGAGACATCGCCACGAAGATCGCGCCCTTCGCGATCGCGATGCTCGCGGTCATCGCCGTGTTGTGGCGCTCGCGGCGGCTGCTGCGCAAAGAGGCGCAGGTGCGCCGCGAAGCGGAACTTCGGCTGATCGACGTGACGAGCCAGTTGCCGGCGACGGCCTTCCAGTTTCGACGCGCGAAGAATCGCGATCCCGGTTACACGTGGCTAAGTGGAAATTCCGTCGAGCTGTTCGGCAAGACCAGCGCCGAACTGCAAGTCGGCGCGAGCATGTTGTCGTCCATCCATCCCGACGACCGGGACGCGCTTTTAGAAGATCTTCGGAATGCCAGCCAGACCTTGACGGCCGTCAGCCGCGAGGTCCGCGTGCAGCGCCACGACGCGTTCAGGTGGACGCGGCTGCACGCGGTGCCGCAGAGAGCCGACAACGGAGATCTCGTCTGGAACGGTTATTGGAGCAATGCGGAGCAGGAGCACGAATACGCGGCCGCGCTTGCCGCAGCCCGCGATGCGGCCGAGCAGGCGTCTCGCGCGAAGAGCGACTTTCTCGCGACGATGAGCCACGAAATACGCACGCCGATGAGTGCCGTCCTGGGCCTGATCGAACTGCTGGCTCACAGCGACCTTCGCCCCGATCAGACCGACAAGGTAAAGCTGATCTCGCAGGCCGCCGAATCGTTGCTGCAGATACTGAACGATATTCTCGACTACTCGAAGATCGAAGCGGGCAAGATCGTTCTCGAGCGTGCGCCCGTCGATATCCGCGAACTCTGCACGAGCAGCCTCGGCCTGCTTTTCTGGCGCGCGCAGGAAAAAGGCCTGCGGCTCGGGTTGTGCATCGACGCGGCCGTGGCGCCCGTGGTATGGAGCGACGGCGTGCGGCTACGGCAGATTCTCTTCAACCTGCTCAGCAACGCGATCAAGTTCACCACGGAGGGCAGCGTCAAGCTCGACATCGAACTGGCGGACGAAGTGGATGGCGTGCAAACCGTCGTGTGGCGCGTCACCGATACGGGCATCGGCGTCAGCGCCGAGCAGCAGGCGCAGTTGTTCCAGCCATTCGTGCAAGCCGAAGCCTCGACCACGCGGCGCTTCGGCGGCACGGGCCTCGGGCTGTCGATCTGCCGGCGCGTCGTGGATATGCTCGGCGGCACGATCGGCATGGAAGGCGAGATCGGCCGTGGCACGCGGGTGGAGTTTCGTGTGCCGCTGGAAGTCTGTCGGCGGGAGTTTCAGTGCTGTCCGCTCGGGAGCGTGACGATTGGCCTGCGTATCCGTGACGCCTATGTGTTGCGCAGTCTGGCGCAAGCCGTGCGTACGCTCGGAGGCGTCGCGGTGACGCTGGACCCGAACGAGTCCCCCGGCACTGCCGGCACGTTGCCAGCGCAGTGTCAGCTGATCATCGACGACTATCTGACGGCGGCAGAACGGCGTTCGGATGAACTTCTTGCGCACGATCGACGCGAGCCTGCCGTTCACGAGCAGATGGCGGACGTGCCCGTCATTCCCACGACGGCCGCGCCCAAGTCCAGCGGGTATCTGCGGGTGGGAGACGTCTTTTATCTGGGCGTTTATCCCGTCACGTTGCAGGGTGTTTCCGCCGTATGCAACGCCGCACTGCACGGCGATGCGGAACTCGGCCTGGAGTCGCCCGCATTGGCGTTCACGCCGGTCGTGCCGCGCAGCCGCGACGACGCGTTGCGCCAGCACGTTCTGATTCTGGTTGCCGAAGACAACCCGATCAACCGTCATCTGATCCGGCAGCAGCTCGAACTGCTCGGCTGCACGTGCGATGCCGTCGAAGACGGCGCGCAAGCGCTGGGGGCTTTGGAGTCGGCGGACTACGCGTTGTTGATCACGGACTGCCACATGCCGCAGATGGACGGCTACACGCTCGCGACACGCATACGTGCCCGGGAAGACGGCGCGCGCCGGATGCCGATCGTCGGACTGACGGCGAGCGTCGGGCGTGAAGAGCGCGGCGAATGCGTTGCCGCCGGGATGGACGACTGCCTTTACAAGCCAGCAAAGCTCAGTGATCTGGTCGCATGCATCGCCCGGTTTGCGCCGCAGTGCCTGCCGGGTCCCGAAGCATCGGCGAGCCAGGAAGCGGATGCGCCGAATGCCGGTATGTGCGAAGCCGATGCAGGCCCAGATTCCCGAGCGGCCGCCGCCGGGATGGGCTCAGGTCCCGTAGCCGTCGCGACCGAGGCAAGGGCGCTGCCGGATCTCGACTGGTCCGCCATCAACCAGAGCTTCGGCAGCAGCGGGCGCGACGAGGCGCTGATCGCGGTCATCGCCCAGACGATGGTCTCGGACGCGGACGAACTGCAACGTCTGCTGGACGAACCCGACACCGGGCCGGCCACGCTGCGGCAGTGGATTCATCGCGTCGACGGCGGCGCGTCGGTGCTCCGGTACGAACCGCTGAAGCACGCGCTGCAGACGTTCCGCGCCAGCGTCCTGACCGGTGATCCGGCGCAGTACATCGCGGCAGGCGAACGGATGCTGCGCGAGTTGCGCGAGATTGCCCGTCATCTCGCGCGTCAGTGAAAAGGCACCGGGGCACCGGGGAATCCTACGTTGCGCGCGCGACGGCGTAAGTGGCGGCCTGCACGCGCGAGCTGAGCTTCAGCTTGCGCAGAATGTGCTGCACGTGAATCTTGACGGTCGTTTCCGCGATGTTCATCGCGCGCGCGATTTCCTTGTTCGTCCGGCCTTGCGCGACTTGCGCGAGAATTTGCTCTTCGCGCGGCGACAGATTGTGGATCGGGTCTTCTTCGGACGATGCTTTTTCGTCCTTGCCTTGCAACGATTGAAACGCGGTGACGAGCTTGCTGGTCATCTCCGGGCTGACGGTCGATTCGCCTGCCATCGTTCTCACGATCGCGGTGGCCATCACGTCGCTGTCGACGGTCTTCAGCAGATAGCCGCGCGCGCCGCCGCGCAGCGCCGCGGCCAGATCGCTTTCGTCTTCGCTCACGGTCAGCATCAGCACGCGCGCTTGCGGCGCCGCTTCGAGAAGCCCCGGCAGCGCATCCACGCCGTTGACGCCCGGCAGGTGATTGTCGAGCAGGATGATGTCCGGTTGGGTTTCGGCGGCGCGTCGATAGGCCTCGCCGGCATCGCCCGCCTCGGCGACCACTTCGAAGCGCGAGTCGGCGCGCAACAGCGCGGTGACGCCGCGCCGGAACAGCGTGTGATCGTCGACCACGAGCACGCGGATCAATGTCGGGTCTGTCATGCTGCCAGCCTCCTGCGTTCGGGCAAGGTGAGTACGATGCGCGTTCCCGATCCGGGCATCGAGTCGATTGATACGGCCGCGCCAATGCGCTCGGCCCGCTCGTGCATGATCCGCAAGCCGATATGCCGATCGTCTTGCACAGTGCCGCTGACGAAGCCGCATCCGTTGTCGCGGACCGTCACGCGCCATGGCGATTCCTGCTGCACGTTGAGCCACACCTCGGTTGCGTGAGCGTGCTTGCGGATGTTCGACAGCGCTTCCTGAACGACGTGCAGCACCTGCACCTGAACGTCGGCCGGCAGCGGCACGCCGTGTCCTTCGACGGACAGATGCGTCGCGAGCCCCGTCTGGTGCTCGAATTTTTGCAACGTCGTGCGCAGCGCGGGAATGATGTCTTCGCCGCTCGTGCGCGTGCGGAAATTCAGCAACAGCTCGCGCACGTCGGACAGGCTCTCGTGAATGCCTGCATCGAGTTCACATACCGTCCGCTCGACACGCGGCTCGTCCGCATGTTTGATCGCGCCGCGCAAGAGGCCGATCTGGATCTTCATGAAGGCGAGGCTTTGTGCGATTGAGTCGTGCATTTCGCGCGCTAGCAGATTGCGCTCCGCTGCGACGGCCGCTTCGCGTTCCAGCGCACCCGCGCGCAGGCCTTCGAGCGCGACGGCAAGATGACTTCCCATCGTTTCGATCAGCACGCGGTCCTCGTCCGTCAGCGTCGCGCGGGCGTTGAAGAACAGATCCAGTTCGGCGACCATCCGGTCCTGCAATTTGACGGGCACACCGATCACGGTGCTGAAACCGGCTTTCGAGCAGTGCCCAAGCGAACCCGGATGACCGGGGTGAATCGGGATCACGCGCGTGCTCGCTTGCGCGTGCAGTTGGCCGCAATGGCAGCCGCCCGTCGGAATGCACTTTTCGCTTTCGGAAATCTCGGTCGGCAGGCCGTCGGATGCCACGAGCAGGTAGCGCTGATTGGCTTCGTCGGTCCATCGCACGGCGGTCGCATCGGCTTTCACTGCCAGCCGCACCAGTCTCGCGAAGCCGCTTGCAAGTTCGTCGAACGTCGCCGCGTGCGCGGCAAACGCGCTTGCCTCGTAGAGCGTGCTGAGCCGGGCATTTTGCGCGGCGAGGCGTTCGGTCTTTTCCTCGACTTTCACCTCCAGGTTCTGATAAAGCTCCTGGAGCGTTTCGGCCATCCGGTTGAAGCCTTCGGACAGCGTGCCGAATTCGTCGTTCGAGTCGACTTTGACACGCGCCGTCAGATCGCCTTCCCGCACGCGCGCGAGTCCCGTCTTGAGCCGTTCGAGCGGATTGAACACGAAGATATAGGCCGAATAAAGCAGCGTGACCGCGCTCGCAATCGTCAAGCCGATCATGAAAACCTGCAGCATGTTCAGGATCGCGGTCAGATAGGACAGACGCCCCTCGATGGCCGACACGAGCCGATCGATATGCTTGACGAACTCCTCGGCCTCGGCGGCCGCCTGTGCCGAGTCGGGTGCGGGGGAAGCGGTCCAGTGGCCGCGCACCACGGTCCATGCGCGCTGCACGTCCGCGAACGCCGCCGTCGAGCGTGCGTCGTGCGGCACGAACAGTGGCCGCGCCGGATCGCCGTTGCGCAACAGCGCGACGCTTTGTTCGAACTGATCGGCCTGTGCCTTGATGCGCGCGGGATCGCTGCGCGCGAGCGTTTGCGCGAGCCGCCAGGTCTGCATGCGCATGCGGCCCGCTTCGTTGACGGCGGCCGCGCCGCCTTCGAGCTGCCAGCTTGCCCACAGGGTGTAGCCGATCGAAACGGATGCCGCAAGCAGCAGCAAACCGCCGATGATGCCTAGCTTCGCCGCGAGAGTCTGGAATTTTTTCATTGACGTCGGTGGGTTGCCCGGAACCGTCGGCCGGGAATTTGGCTGACGGTCGACACCCAGAGCCTTCTTCCGACAATGTGCCGTCGCCTGGTCGAGAGAAGTCTGATCCAGATCAAGCGTTTGCTGTTGTGTCGTCAGGCTGGTTGCGCTTTCGACATCCGGCGGCAAAGCGATTGCGTGTGACCTGGCGCGTCGAGCGCGCGTGAACTGGGACGGGAGATCACTACGCGTGGGCGAACAGTCCGAGCGGGCGATGCGTGACGGCAACCGACACGATCAGCAGATACAGCGCGAGCGCGCATCCGAAGCTCACGCATTGGACGAACCACGTGCGGCCGTGTTTCAGCGCAAACGATCCAGCCACGATATAGGCGACCAGCAGAAGCAGCTTGGTGCCAAGCCATGCGTCCCGTACGGGATTCAGATGCAGCATGAGCCACAACGTGATGCCAGCTGCCAGCAGTGACGTGTCGATCACGTAGCTGAGACGGCGCCAGCCGGGACGCGTGGGCCAGGCTCGCCCGGTCAGCACAGACGCGCCGCGCGTCGCGAACAGCAGACCGCTGCTGGCCACGAACGACACATGAGCGAGCTTCACATACGGATAGAGTTCGATCAGCGGCATGGCATGGGCAAGGGCTTCGATAGAGCAGGGTTACTGGACGAGCGGCGTTGCGGCCGCTTCGATATCGACGCCGATGATATCCGCGTGCGCGGCCTCGAGGCTGACATACTGACGCACCGCCGTCGAAAACGCCAACTGTCGCAGCGTCTGCGCGACGGCTGCGCGCACCGTCTCGAAGTCTTGCAGCGCGCCGGGCTTGCGCGCGAGGACTTCCACCACATGCAGGCCAAAGCGGCTATGCACGAGCCGTGGCAACACGCCTATTTCCGTCTGGCCGAAAAGTTGTGCGGCAAATTCGGGCGCGCATTCGTCGGCGGCAAGCCACCCCAGGTCGCCGCCCGCAGCGCCGCTCGGGCAATTCGACAACTCGGCAGCCGCGCGGGCGATACGGTCATCTTTGTCGGCGTCGCTGCATCGCACGTCGAGCAGACACGCTTCCGCCCGCTGACGAAGCGCGTTGACGTCCACGCCCTGCGTCACGGCGAACAGCACATGCCGGGCGTGCACGCGTTCGCCTACCGCGTAGCGGGCCGGGTGGGCGTCGTAGTAGCGGCGGCACGCGTCGTCGGCTGGTTCCGGCACGTGCAGCACGCGTTCGAGCAGCGCGTCGATCGCGGCCGTCGCTGCGGGACTCGTTGCGCCGTCCGCGGATGTGGGGTCGTCCGCGTCGAGCAGTCCTCGCGCGATGGCCGCCTGCCGCAATAGCTCGGTGCAGGCGCGTTGGCGCAGCGTTCCGGCGTCGAGCATTTCATCCGGACGATGAAGCGCCACGCCATTGACCGTTGCGACGTCCTTCAAATCGTTCTGCATGTTCGACTCCCTGAGTTCAGAGCTTGCGGGCCGACTGACCATGCGAGCGCAGGTTCAGCCGGCGCGAGCGTACGAGCTGGTAAGGCCGGAATACATAGGCCACCGATGCGAAGCCGCTCCACACGTGCACGAGCCGGCTGAACGGGAACAGCAGGAAGATCGTCATGCCGAGCACGATGTGCAGCTTGAACGGCCACTCCACGCTGAGCAGGCCGCTCGCATCCGGGCGGAACGTCACGATCCGCTGGGCCCAGTCAGCGAGTACGAGCATCGTGTGCGCGTCCGCGCGGTCGGCGAACGAGAAGGGCAGCGTGATCAGGCCGAGGCACAGTTGCAGCCACAGGATCACGAGAATCGCGATATCCGTGCGGCGGCTCGTGAGACGGATGCGCGGATCGAACAGGCGCCGGTGAAGGAGCAGCGTCAGCCCGACGAAGCAGATGAGTCCCGCCGTTCCGCCCGACATGATCGCGAGCAACTGTTTGTGCTGCGCGCTGATGAAAGGCTCGTAGAGCGCATGCGGCGTCAGCAGGCCGACCGTGTGTCCGAACAGCAGGAACAGGATGCCGATGTGAAACAGGTTGCTGCCCCAGCGAAGCTGCCCGGCCCGCAAGAGCTGGGACGAATCGCTCTTCCATGTGTACTGGTCGCGGTCGAAGCGGATAAGACTGCCCAACAGGAACACGGCGAGGCACAGGTACGGATAGACGCCGAAGAAGAAGTTGTGCACGGTGTTCATGCCGATGCTCCTTGCTCAGGTTGCGCGGGTTGCGTATGAAGTTGCGCATGAGGTTGCATGCGAGATTGCGTTTGGAGAGGCGAGCGCGCGTCTTTGACGATGCGCACGGGCTGTGGCTCGCCGGGGCGTCGCTGGCCTTGCGACGAGCAGCCGTCGAAGGCAGCGGGCTCGCTCCATGTTTCGTCGAGGCCCGGCTCTCGCGGTAGTTCGACGGCGTGCGCCGGTTCTCCCGCCAGGTCGAGCAGCGCGGCCAGCACGCTCGCATACGCGCTTTGCCGACGGGTCAATGCGCTGTAGATGTTGCGCAGGATATGCGCGACTTCGCCGAGCAGGCCTTTCGCGGATTCGGACGGCTGCGTCGATGCGTATTCGAGCAGCACGGTCAGATGATCGGGCAGTTCATCCGACGCGAGATAAAGCCCCGCTTGCTCGTAGGTCTGGATCAGATCGATCATCGCCGGGCCGCGCTCGCGCGAATCGCCATGCACGTGCTCGAACAGATGCAGCGCGGTGCCGCGGCCGCGATCGAAGAGATCGACATAAGCGGCCTCGGTGTCGAAGCCGTCGTCGCGCAGCAGCGTGTTGATAAGCTCGTCGATTTCGGCAAGCCGTTGCTCGCAGAGCGTGTCTTGCCCATGCAGCGCTTCGCGCATCTCGGGCAGGGCCGCTCGCAACGCCGCATCCGGATAGTCGAGCAGATGCGCGAGCACGCGCAGTGTCGTCTTGAGCGAAGGCTGATCGGTACAGATAGTGGACATTACTCAGACCTCCACGCGGATCGGAATCGTGCGCTTTTTCTCGCTGCCGAACAGGCTCGTTTCCGTGACGCCCTCCGAACAGCCGTTGCCGAAGCTGAACCCGCAGCCGCCGCGCACATTGAACGCGTTCTCCGCATATTCGCGGTGCGACGTCGGAATGACGAAGCGGTCTTCGTAGTTCGCGATGGCCATCACGCGATACATCTCGTCGACTTCCGCGACGCTCAGTCCGACCTGCTGAAGCACCGCATGGTTTTCGCGTCCATCGACGTGGCGGCCCCGCTGCCACGCGCGCATGGCCAGCATGCGTTCGAGCGCGCGCACGACGGGCGCCGTGTCGCCGGCTGTGAGGAGGTTCGCCAGGTATCGGACGGGAACGCGCAACTGGCTCACGTCCGGGATTTCGCCGTTCGCGCTCACGTGCCCGGCGTTCGCGGCGGCCGTGATGGGCGAGAGGGGCGGCACATACCAGACCATCGGCAGCGTGCGGTATTCCGGGTGCAACGGCAGCGCGACCTGCCACTCGACGGCCATCTTGTAGACAGGGCTCGCGCGAGCCGCGTCGAGCCAGTTCTGCGGCACGCCGTCCTTGAGCGCCTGCGCGATCACGGCGGGATCGTGCGGATCGAGAAAGACGTCGAGCTGGGCCTGGTACAGATCCTTGTCGTGCTCGACGCTTGCCGCCTGTTCGATGCGATCGGCGTCATACAGCAGCACGCCCAGATAGCGGATGCGCCCCACGCAGGTTTCCGAGCACACAGTCGGCTGGCCGGCCTCGATGCGCGGATAGCAGAAGATGCATTTCTCCGCCTTGCCGCTCTTCCAGTTGTAGTAGATCTTCTTGTACGGACAGCCGCTCACGCACATGCGCCAGCCCCGGCACTTGTCCTGATCGATCAGCACGATGCCGTCTTCTTCACGCTTGTAAATCGAGCCCGACGGGCACGACGCGACGCACGCCGGGTTCAGGCAGTGCTCGCACAGGCGCGGCAGATACATCATGAAGGTGTTTTCGAACTGGCCGTAGATATCCTTCTGGATATCGTCGAAATTGCGGTCCTTGCTGCGCTTGCTGAATTCGCCGCCCAGAATCTCTTCCCAGTTGGGCCCCCAGATGATCTTCTCCATGCGCTGCCCGGTGATCAGACTACGCGGCCGCGCAGTCGGCGCCGCCTTCATTTCGGGCGCGCGATGCAGATGGTCGTAGTCGAACGTGAAGGGCTCGTAGTAGTCGTCGATCTGCGGCAGATTCGGGTTCGCGAAGATCTTCATCAGCAGCTTCCACTTCGCGCCCTGACGCGGCGCGATCGAACCGTCCGCGCGGCGCTCCCAGCCGCCATTCCACTTGTCCTGGTTTTCCCATTCCTTCGGGTAGCCGATACCCGGTTTCGTTTCGACGTTGTTGAACCATGCATACTCGACGCCCGGCCGGCTGGTCCATACGTTCTTGCAGGTCACGCTGCAGGTATGGCATCCGATGCACTTGTCGAGATTCAGCACCATGCCGATCTGTGCGCGTACTTTCATCATTGACTCCTTTGTGCCACTTTGTGCCGGCTGCGGGTCAGGGGTTTTCGCCGTGGGTCTGGTATGCCCGCGCGAGCTCGTCATCGCGCGGGGTATCCAGCCAGTCGACGTTCTTCATCTTGCGCACCACGACGAACTCGTCGCGGTTCGTGCCGATCGTGCCGTAGTAGTTGAAGCCGTAGCTGAGTTGCGCGTAGCCGCCGATCATGTGCGTGGGCTTCAGGACGATGCGCGTGACGGAGTTGTGGATGCCGCCCCGTACGCCCGTGATCTCCGAGCCCGGCGTGTTGATGATCTTTTCCTGCGCGTGATACATCAGCACCATGCCGGGATTCACGCGCTGGCTGACCACGGCGCGCGCCGCTATCGCGCCGTTGATGTTGAACAGCTCGACCCAGTCGTTGTCCTCGATGCCTGCGCGCCGCGCGTCGTCCTCGCTCAGCCAGACGACGGGGCCGCCGCGATTCAGCGTGAGCATCAGCAGGTTGTCGCTGTACGTGCTGTGAATGCCCCATTTCTGGTGCGGCGTGATGAAGTTCAGCACGACCTCGGGATGACCATTCGGCTTGATCTCATGGATACCCGATGTGGCCTTCAGGTCCACGGGTGGGCGATAGCTCGAAAAGCTTTCGCCGAACGCGATCATCCACGGATGATCCTGATAGAACTGCTGCCGGCCCGTGAGCGTGCGCCACGGAATCAGTTCATGCACGTTCGTATAGCCCGCGTTGTAGCTGACCGTCTCGCTTTCGATGCCGCTCCACGTCGGCGAGCTGATGATCTTGCGCGGTTGCGCCTGCACGTCGCGATAGCGGATCTTTTCGTCTTCGCGATAGAGCGCGAGGTGACGGTGATCGCGGCCGGTGGCCTTCGAGAGCGCTTCCCACGCCTTCACGGCAACGTGTCCGTTCGTTTCGGGCGCGAGTTGCAGGATCACTTCGCACGCGTCGATGTCGGACACGATGCGCGGCATGCCCTTCGTCGAGCCTTCCGTTTCCGTGATGCCGTTGAGCTGGCCGAGCTGCGTGACTTCCGTTTCCGTCTTCCACGCGATGCCCTTGCCGCCGTTGCCCGCCTTGTTCATCAACGGGCCGAGCGCGGTGAAGCGCTTGTACAGGTTCGGATAGTCGCGCTCGACCACGGCGACCTGCGGCGCGGTCTTGCCCGGAACCAGCTCGCATTCACCCTTGTGCCACTCCTTCACGCCGAACGGTTGCGCGAGCTCGGCGGGCGAGTCGTGCATCAGCGGCGTGAGCACCACGTCCTGCTCGACGCCGAGATGGCCAACGCACACTTCGCTGAAAGCCTTCGCAAATCCCTTGTAGATCTCCCAGTCGGAGCGCGACTGCCAGACGGGGTCGACGGCGGCCGAAAGCGGGTGGATGAACGGATGCATGTCGCTGGTATTGAGGTCGTTCTTCTCGTACCAGCTTGCGGTAGGCAGCACGATGTCCGAGTACAGGCATGTCGTGCTCATGCGGAAGTCGAGCGTCACCAGCAAGTCGAGCTTGCCTTCAGGCGCTTGTCCGTGCCACTTCACTTCGGTGGGGCGCGCGTCGTCGTCGCCGAGATCCTTGCCCTGCACGCCGTTTTCCGTGCCGAGCAGATGCTTGCAGAAATATTCGTGACCCTTGCCCGACGAGCCCAGCAGATTTGAGCGCCACACGAACATGTTGCGCGGCCAGTTCTCGCGCGCATCCGGGTCTTCGCAGCTCATCTGCAGGCTGCCGTCGCGCAGTCCGTTCGCCACATAGTCCTTTGCTTCCATGCCGGCAGCGGCGGCGTCCCTGGCGAGATGCAGCGGGTTGGTCCGCAGTTGCGGCGCGCTCGGTAGCCATCCCATGCGTTCCGCGCGCACGTTGTAGTCGATCATGCTGCCGCCGTAGACCTGCCGGTCCGCGAGCGGCGAGACGATTTCCTCCATGTCGAGCTTCTCGTAGCGCCACTGGTCCGTGTGAGCATAGAAGAAGCTCGTGCCGTTCATCTGGCGCGGCGGGCGTGCCCAGTCGAGCGCGAAGGCGAGCGTCGTCCAGCCCGTCTGCGGACGCAGCTTTTCCTGGCCGACGTAATGCGCCCAGCCGCCGCCGCTCTTGCCGATGCAGCCGCACATCATCAGCAGGTTGATCACGCCGCGGTAGTTCATGTCGGCGTGATACCAGTGATTCATTGCCGCGCCGATGATCACCATCGAGCGGCCTTGCGTCTTGTCCGCATTGCTTGCGAACTCGCGCGCGACGGTGATGATCTGGTCGCGCGGCACGCCTGTAATCGACTCGGCCCATGCGGGCGTATAGGCGGCGTTGTCGTCGTAGCCGGCCGCGCCGCTGCCGAGGCCGCGGTCGATGCCGTACTGCGCGGCCTGGAGGTCGAACACGGTCGCCACCAGCGCGTCGCGGCGTTCGCCTTCCTTGCCGAGCGGCAGGCGCACGGCGGGCACGCGGACGTGATTGATCTGCCCGTTCAGCGGATTGGCCGTGAAGTGCGGCGACTCGACACCGCCGAAGTAGGGCAGCGCGACATCGACGATCTCATGCGCCTGCTCGCCGTCTTCGAGCACGGAGAGCTTGAGCTTGACCTGAGCGTCGTGGCGCGCTTCCTTGTCTTCGAGATTCCACTTGCCCTTGTCGTCGCCGTCCTGCGTCCTCCAGCGAAAGCCGATCGAGCCGTTCGGCAATACTGCGCGTCCGTTCGTGTCGAACGCGATCGTCTTCCATTCGGGGTTGTTGCTCTGCCCGAGCGCGCCGTTGAAATCGCTTGCGCGCAGGTAGCGGTCCGGCACGAGTGTCGTGCGCCCGTCGGGCAGCGTGTGCTCCTTGAGCATCACCAGCATCGGCAGGTCGGTGTAGCGCCGCGCGTAATCGTCGAAATAGGCGCTGCGTGTCTTGAAGTAGAACTCGTTCAGCACCACGTGGCCGAATGCCATCGCGAGCGCCGCGTCCGTGCCCTGCCGCGGATGCAGCCACAGGTCGGACAGCTTCGCGACTTCGCTGTAGTCCGGCGTCACGGCGACCGTCTTCGTGCCCTTGTAGCGGACCTCGGTGAAGAAGTGAGCGTCGGGCGTGCGCGTCTGCGGAACGTTGCTGCCCCACGCGATGATGTATGAGGAGTTGTACCAGTCCGCCGACTCGGGCACATCTGTCTGCTCGCCCCAGACTTGCGGGCTGGCGGGCGGCAGGTCGCAATACCAGTCGTAGAAGCTCATGCACACGCCGCCGATCAGGCTCAGGTAGCGGCTTCCCGCTGCGTAGCTGACCATCGACATCGCCGGAATCGGCGAGAAGCCGATCACGCGATCGGGACCATGCTGCTTGATCGTGTAGACGTTGGCCGCAGCGATCAGCTTATTGACTTCGTCCCACGTGCTGCGCACGAAGCCGCCCATGCCGCGCAGCTTCTGATAATCGCGTCGGGCGTCGGTGTTCTCGACGATCGACGCCCATGCGTCGACGGGATCGCGATGCACGCTGAGCGCCTCGCGCCAGCGCTTGAGGAGCCGGCCGCGCACCATCGGGTATTTGATGCGGTTCGCGCTGTACAGGTACCACGAATACGATGCGCCGCGCGCACAGCCGCGCGGTTCGTGGTTCGGCATGTCCCAACGCGTGCGCGGATAGTCGGTCTGCTGCGTTTCCCACGTGACGATGCCGCCCTTCACGTAGATCTTCCACGAGCAGGAGCCCGTGCAGTTCACGCCGTGCGTGCTGCGCACGATCTTGTCGTGCGACCAGCGGTTCCGGTACGCGTCTTCCCAGGTACGGTCTTCACCTGTGGTCAGACCGTGGCTGTCCGCGAAGCGCTCCTTGGGCAGCGCGAAGTGGCTCAGTCGGTCGAGAAAGTGGCTCATATGATTGCGCTCCGGGGTTCAACAGGGCATCGGCGCGTTGCGGCGGGCGTAGTGCCACCAGGTCAGCGCGATGCAGATCAGGTAAAAGGCGATGAAGGTGTACAGCGCGGCCTGCGGGCCGCCCGTGAGGGCGATCGAGCTGCCGTAGCTCTTCGGGATGAAGAAGCCGCCATAGGCCGCGATCGCTGCCGCGAAGCCGAGCGTGGCAGCCGCTTCCGTATTGCCTTCCTTCGTGGCGCGCTGCACCGCGTCGCGATCGTTGGCGTCGACTTCCTTCAGCTTCGAGGACAGGAAGATCACCGGGATCATGCGGAAGGTCGAGCCGTTGCCGATGCCCGTCGTCAGGAAGAGCACGAGAAAGCTCAAGAAGAAGCCCGAGAACGCGCCGCCCGACGGACCCGACGGCAGGAACCAGAGGACGCCGCCCACCGCGCACGCCATCACGACGAAGTTCCACAGCGTCACGCGCGCGCCGCCGAGCTTGTCCGCGAGCCAGCCGCCGAACGGCCGGACGACGGCGCCGACGAGCGGCCCGAGCCACGCATACGCGAGAGGATTCACGCCCGGGAACTGGCTCTTGATCAGCAGCGGAAATCCCGCCGCGTAGCCGATGAACGAGCCGAACGTGCCGAGATAGAGAACACACATCAGCCAGTTGTGCTTGCGCCGGAAAATGACGGCCTGCTCGGCGAACGACGCCTTGGCTTCCGCGAGATCGTTCATGCCGAACCACGCGGCCACTGACGCAAGCGCGATCCACGGGACCCAGATGAACGCGGCGTTCTGCGTCCAGACGTGCGAGATGTGACCGTCCTTGACGATGCTTTGCGGATCGCCGGCGAACACGCCGAAAATTCCTGCCGTCACGACGAGGGGACTGAGGAACTGCACCACCGACACGCCCAGGTTGCCGAGCCCGGCATTGACGCCGAGCGCCGAGCCCTTGCGCTCACGCGGGAAGAAGAAGCTGATGTTGGCCATGCTCGAGCTGAAGTTGCCGCCGCCGAAGCCGCACAGCAACGCGAGCGAGAGCATGGTCGGATAGCTCGTCGACGTGTCCTGCACCGCGATGCCGATGCCGATTGCAGGGATCAGCAGCGACGCCGTCGAAATCGCCGTCCAGCGTCGACCGCCGACGAGCGGCACCATGAACGAATAGAAAATGCGCAGCGTCGCGCCGCTGAGCGCGGGCGCGGCGGCGAGCCAGAAGAGCTGGTTGGTCGAATACCGGAATCCGAGCGTCGGCAGGCTCACGGCCACGACGCTCCACACCTGCCAGATCGCAAACGCGAGGAAAAGGGCAGGCACCGAAATCCACAGGTTCAGCTTGGCGACGGCTTCGCCCTCGCGTTCCCAGAACGCTTTGTCCTCGGGTGTCCAGATTTCGATCACGCGGCCGCGCCGCGTCGATAACGGTCTTGAACTCATCGTGCTTCTCCTTTGATACGTCCCGGCGCGCGTTGGCAGCACCACGGGACGGCATGCAAGTCCTTGAGCACGATTGTGTTCGTCCGGCATCGGGATGAATATCCGCCGGATGGTTAGTCGGAGCGATCCGTTGGAACTAGGAGAAACGGCCCGGACATAGTTCTTTCGAACTATGTCGATCGCGCAGTGGCCGAAGGTTGAGATGGATCAATGCGATGGACGGGACTTTCGTAGCCAGCGTCAGGGCGGTATCAACAGGCATTTGCTGGGCCGATTATCGACAGCACCGAATGGCGAATGCGCAAATACGGCGCGTCAATCGGTTGAATATCGCGGCCGGATTTAATCGAAGCCAAATACTGATACCCGCCATCGCAAAAATTCGAAATCCTTCTATAGGACTGAGCGTTCAAAAGCCTTGAAATAACGATCAGCCAGTCGTCACCGCAATACGGCTGGTGAATATGCTCCGATTTCGGCCTTGCCGCCCCGTGTGGGGCGGCATTTTTTTGTTTCGTGACTTTGATCATCACCAGCGGGCCGGAGCGTGGGGCGAGGCAGATGAGCGTTTGCAATGCAAAGCAGTAGAAATCGATCACCCGTATCGCGCGAAATCGACATTCTTCTATATCTCGATGAATACGGGTTTTTTACAGTCTGAATAACGCGCGGACACCAGCAAACGGACGCATTCGTCGCGCGGCGCAGCGAGCTAATGCATTCCTCGCGACCTTTATGCCCATCGGCACTCAGCTACTTTTCTTCGACCAGGTTCAATGTATGTTCGCTTCCAGGCAGTTCAGCCCAACATTGCGAAAGTGGTGTGAAGGAGTGGGTGACGCTTCGATATTTCTGCTACCGGCATTTTTCTTGCTGTCGCTTGCGCTGCTCGGCGCTCTCAGTCTGCACGGCAGGGCGACTCACGCGATGGTGTCGACTGCGCTCGCGTTTTCCGCGTCGATGGTCATCGTGACAGGGATGCTGCTGGCCGCGAGCGAGCAGCTTCGGCGATCGCAGCTCTCCAATCTGCTGCACATGCCGTTACGCGGGCTGGAGTCGTCCATCCAGCACGCCGCGCACGCGTCCGTCGGAGAAGCTCAGGGATGCCAGGGAGCGTCGCCGGATTGCGCGCTGTGCGCAATGGGCGGCGGCGGCTTGCGCCTTGCCTGCGAGCACCGCGCCTGCTGCGGTGGCGAGACGGCATGCAAGGCGTCGTTATCGTCAAGGCAGAAGGACTTTATTCACATTTCTGTTCACAATGAACAGCGCACGTTCGACTCGCGGATTTCTCAATAAAACCAGGCATGTCTTACAATGTAAAGGGCCGTATACCCAACCCGCGGAGATTGTGATGAACCATGCTGTTCGTCTGTTCGATCTGTCGAGGCAAATACCAACGGCTCTTCATTCGGTGCGCTCATGAGCGGCACGACGCGTAACGTCCGAGTCGTGCTGGCAGACGACCACCCGATCGTCCTTTTGGCCATTTCCGACACGTTCGCCGACATACCGGGCTACACAGTAGCGGCAAAGGCCCACTCGGGCGCGGAACTCGTTCGCCTGCTCGAAAAAGAACCCGCCGATCTCATCATCACCGATCTCGTGATGCAGGGTGACGAGCAGGTCGAACTCGACGGGCTGCGTCTCATCAGCATGCTGCGGCGTGCGCATCCGGAGATTCCACTCGTCGTCTTTACGATGGTCACGAGCGGCGGCATGTTTCACGAGCTCTGCAAGATGGGCGTTGCCGCGATCGTGAGCAAGGAAGAGCCGACCTCCGAACTTGCGCAGATCTGCATGCGGGCTTTGGTCAGCAAGGAAACGGTCATTTCGCCGAAGATCCAGCAGCGTCTCGCGCGCGAAGGCGCGCGGACGAAAGACCTCGGCCGCGAGCAGAAGCTCTCGCCGCGTGAACTCGAAGTGGTGCGCCTCTTCGCGCAAGGTCTCTCCGTGACGGAGATCGCGCGCACATTGAGCCGCTCGGTGCCGACCGTCGCGACGCAGAAGCGCTCGGCCATGCGCAAGCTGCACGTCGAGAACCACGCTGAGCTCGTCAAATACGCAACCGAGATGGGACTTGCCTGATGGAGCGTCTCTTTGCTTCAGGGCAGGATTCGCCCCTCGAGATGCTGCGGATGCTCGAGCGCAATCTCAAGCGCGAGCGTCGCATCTTTTCCATCGCCGTCGGACTGGCTGCCCTGATTGATGTTCATCGTGTTGCCGTTGGGCTGCGAGATCGTCGCCTGGCCGGCCGTGACCTGGCCGCCCGTCGGCAGGGCCTGCGCGTGGGCGACGTCGGGTTGCGTGACCAGCAGGGCGAGGGCGACTGCCGTCATCGTCGAGATGACACCGAGTTCTGCGCCGCCGGTTGCGGCTGTACTTTCGCCGGGCTGCTTGCCCTGGCTCATCACGTTTTCGGCAACTGCGACCAGCATGCCGAGACGCTTGCTGAAGACTCGGCGAAACCGATTCTTGTTCATGTGTGGAAGACTTCCTTGTAAATGAATGTACCGCCCCGACCTGGACGAGCGCGGACCGCATGAGGCGCTGGCAGATGTGTGACTGATGGGCGGCTCACACCTGTTACAAGCCCTTGATGATCAGGAATCCGATGCCTTGTGAGGCATGTGAGCAGCCCTGTACTTTTGGCAATCCACAGCGTCGCGACTTCGGAAAAGTTCTATTTCGAAGTGGCTGCGCAAGACAGAGCCGCTCTTACGAATCCCTGGCACGGATGGTAGAGAGAGGGCCAGGCGGGCTATATAGAAGAAGTTCGAATTTGCATGCGCGGCGAAAGATGGCGTGTCGCTGGCCGCGGAGAAGGGGGCAAGGCAGGCGCCGCAAAGGATGCCGCCGCCTCATGTTGCGTTCTGTCATCGTCGCGGCAGAGAGCGGCCCTGCGTGCGACGTGTCAGTTCAGAAAAGGCGAGTGCCCCAACCCGAATGGCTGAGGCGCCGTGGAAAGAAGATCGAAGAGAGGGACTATCGACCGCCGGATCACGCGAATTCGAGCATCTGATCCGTGCTCAATCTGTCCAGCCACAGGCCGTGTCCAGCGGCAAAGCGATACATTTCGGACTCGCCGGAAAAGCCTAGCCGCTTGCATGCCGCCGCGCGTTGCGTGCTAATGGTATTGGGGCGACGGCGGAGCAGGCGAGCCGTCTCGCAGACGGTCAACCCGCACAGCATCAGTCCCGCGACCTCCATCTGCCGCCGTGTGAGTCCGGCGAAGCGCCGCAGTTGAGGTAACGCGTCGAACTGTTCCAACGCGGCGTGCGTGATCGGAGAAAAATAACGCTGTCCCGACGCAATGCGCCGCACGGCGGCCACGACCTCGGACATCTCTTCACGCTTGCTGACGATGCCCGCAATTCCGCGCTTGACCAGACTTCCGACCAGGAATGGATCTTCAAACTCGCTATACACGAGCACAGGTAGCTCCGGGTGCTCGCTCGAAATGGACGCAAGAAAACGCCATCCACTGAGCGCGCGTTCGTCAGGCATCGAGTAGTCCGTTATCAACACGTCGCAAGCGGAATTATTCAACAACGCCATCAATTGCGAGGAATTGCTCACTTCGCCGATCACGTTAACGTCGGCATTTTCCAGCGCTTTGCGAAGTCCGTATAGTACGAGCGGATGATCGTCAGCGATCGCAACTCTGATGCATTTATCTTTCACATTCATCCTTCGAAAAGCCAATTGATGCTGCTTTTCCAATTCGGTGGCTTGTCAGCAATATCGGCCGCCGTCTCCGTCTGTTGATATCGCAATGGCTTGCGTGCGGCAACGGAGATGCCATCCCGATCATATCGAGGCCGACAATCCGGTTTAGATCGTCCATTGTTCCAACGTCGGATTTTCTACGCTGTCGGCAACAGAAGTTGATTGAGATACTGCCTTTCATGATCTGTTTCAAACAATAACCGACTTCGAATGAGCCGACATATAGAAAGGCGTCGAAAGTAAATGGCAAGTGTATGTTATTCGATATCCTGATGAGCTGGCATCGTTAGCTTCCGATCGGGCGCAACTATTGTCTGCGCGACAGAAAGTCCATCAACGCCTGTTGGGGGAGCGCTCGCGAAATGGCAAAGCCTTGCACGAAGTCGCAACCCGCCGTACTCACTCGTTCGATGTCGGCAGCCGTTTCAACACCCTCTGCCGTAATGTGCAACCCAAGGCGCTTGCCGAGCAGTACACAAGCGTCCAGCGCTGCGCGAGTTCTCGTGTCGTTTTCCGCATGTTGCACGAAAGCGCGGTCGATCTTCAGTTCGGTGAAATGGCACTGCATGAGGCGAAGCAATGAACTGTGCCCGATGCCGAAGTCATCGATCGCGATTCCAAAGCCGTAGGTTCTCAATTCTTCAGTCGCGTCAGGCAGCGCGGCATTGTCGTCGGCTGAGCCCGTTTCGACGATTTCAAGCACGATGTGCTCTGGCGCCGCGCCGCTTTCGCGCACCATCCGCAGCAGATGCTCGCGTGCAGTGCGCTCTCCCAACATGCTGGCCGGAACGTTGATCGAAACGATAAGCGGATAACCTGTTGCTGCCCAGTCGCGTTGCGCGGCAAGCGCTTGCGACAGAATCGAATACGTCAGCTTCTGGAGTGCAGTGGGCGTAGCGCCTTCCAGTAATCCCGCTGCGGACGAAGCGCCGTGAACCGGGTCCATCACGCGCGCAAGTGCCTCCACGCCGGTAATTTTGCCCGTCGCAAGCTCGAACTTCGGTTGATACCACGCCGATATGGACGGCAAGTCGTTCTCTGTCAGCGACTCATTGGCGTGTGCGTGCGGGTCGGTCCGATAGGGTTCGCGGAATACTTCGGCTTGCCCGTGCATTACATCCCTCGTACGGCTTCCAGCGACTGTCCGTGCTGTCGCGCGGAAGGTGCCTGCTCCCGCAAGCGCGACCGGGCTTTGATTGACTGAAGCATCGTTTCGGCAGATTCGCCGAACAGTTGCGGAAGCGCTTCAGCCAGCAAACCCTTCTGCGACCAGATCTTGAAGCGGCGATGACATGTGCGAAAGTCGGGCGTGCGTGTCGGCAGTGCTGACCAGGGCGCGCCATTCGAGATGACCCACAGCACGCATTCGAACACGTCCCGATTGCGATAGCCGGGGCGGCCACGCGTTTCCACCTTCGGCTCGCGCTCAAAGATCTGACTCACGCGGGTCCACTGCTCGTCTGTCAACACAGATTCGAATTTCACGTTCATATCGCTCTCCAGGAATACTTCCAACGATACGAACGTGAGCAGGATGCTTCCATCGAACAACTTCGAATTTCGACAAGTTGATCTGTGTTACAAGGCTCAACGCAAACCAGACGAACGAATATCTAATAGATAGAAATCCGTCTATTGTTTAGGCGCAAAAAAAGGCGCACCGGGTGAGGTGCGCCGAAATCGGAGAGAAAAAGACATACGCGGTCTCAAACCACGTTCATCCAGAATGCCGGTGGCGACCACTCAATGCAATCGAAGAAATTCGAAAATGTGGTTTTGGCGGCGCACTTGCCGGGAAAGTAGTGCTTGCTGTCCACGTTTCCCCGTATGGACGACGAAGCGGTCTTGAGCGGCATGGTCCGTTTCATTTCACGCAACGGCTCGGGTCTTTCAGCATTGGGAATTGTTTGATATACGCCATTGTCTGATCTTACATATCGTTCACGACCGGTGTGAGTCAGAGCGCCGTGACGTTGCGAGCGGCTGCGCTATGAACGGGTTAAGCGTCGTTTTGGCGTCGTACGAATCCGCGCCATGTTAAGCGTCCTTCGCAAGATCACTTCGATAGCTCTGAAAAATTATGGCGAATTTAGAGGACTGCGTGAACGTCGCTGTCGCAGACGATCACCCCATTGTCGTCCTGGCGATTTGCGACGCGTTGGCTGCCGTGCCGTCTCTCAACGTGGTGGCGACAGCGGGTACGGGCACCGAGTTGCTGCGCGTTACGGAGTCTGGCGCCGTCCAGCTGATCGTGACGGACCTTGTCATGCATTCGAAAGACCCGGATGACGACGGCCTCAAGCTCGTTCAGCGTTTGCGCCAGCAACGGCCGGAAGTGCGGATCGTCGTCTTCACGATGACGACGAACAGAGGCGTTCTCCATCAGTTGTGTCGCATCGGCGTGGCGGCCATTGTCGGCAAGGACGAGGACGTCAGCGTGCTGGGCAGGATCTGCATGCGCGCGCTCGCCGAGAAAGAAACAATACTTTCTTCGACCATCATGCGCAGTCTTTCTATGGCGGGGAAAACCCAAAGAGATTTGCGGCGTGCACAACCTTTGTCTCCGCGCGAAACAGAGGTCGTCCGGCTGATTGCGAACGGGATGTCGCTGACGGAGATCGCGCGGAAGCTGAATCGTTCGAAAGCGACCGTTGCAACGCAAAAGTACTCGGCCATGCGGAAACTCCACTTCGATAACGGGGCGGACCTGGTCCGCTTCGCATCCGAATTCGGCCTTTCATGACCCTTGCTCGCTGCCTCACGTCAGGCTATTTATCTTCTTGACGGATTGTATGACAGGAATATAATCCGTCAATAAGCGGACGGTTTACCTTCTGAGAATCTGAAAAGAAGGCGGGCCAGTCGAAGAACGCCAACATGACGGAGACAGCACCATGCAGATGGATGTCAACATCGGAGCGCGTCTGGACAGACTTCCTCTGTCCGGCTTCCATTGGCGTCTGCTGGGCCTGATCGCGGCCGGCATGTACTTCGATTCGTTCGACATCTACATCGCCGGCACGGTCCTTGCGGCGATGGTCCATAGCGGCGAATCCACGCTGAGCCTCAACGCGACATTCGTATCCGTCACGTTTATCGGCATGATGACGGGCGCGTGGCTCTCCGGGCTGCTCGGCGATCGTTTTGGCCGCCGCTTCTGCTATCAGTTCAATCTCGGCATCTACGGCTTCGCGTCGATTGCGGCGGCGCTCGCGCCGTCTATCCACTGGCTGATCTTCTTCCGTCTCGTGATGGGCGTCGGCATGGGCGCGGAAATCGTCGTCGGATACGGGACCCTCAGCGAGTTCATTCCCGCCGACTGGCGCGGCCGCTTCGGCACCATCCTCAATCTGATCATCAATACGTCGCTGTTTCTGTCGACGTTTCTCGGCTGGCTGATCGTGCCGCACTACGGCTGGCGATGGATGTTCGCGATCGCGGGATGCGGCGCGCTGGTCGTCTGGTTCCTGCGCAAGTCGATGCCGGAATCGCCGCGCTGGCTCGCATCGCGCGGACGCGCCGACGAAGCGCGGCAGATCGTCGAGCGCATCGAGACGGCGTGCGGCAACACCGTGAGCCGCACGGCGAGCGTCACTAAGTCAGTCACGGAGTCATCGACGCGCGAGTTCTATTCCAGCGAAACCAGCGAAGCCGGCCGTCTCGGCGATCTGTTCTCGCGCCGTCTGTTGACGCGCACCATCACGGCCATCACGGCCCTCGTCGCGCTGTTCACGGTCAATTACGCGTTCGTCAGCTGGATACCGACGTTCCTCGTCAAGCAGGGGCACAGCGTGTCGAACTCGCTCGGCATTACGGCGCTGATGTTCGCGGGCGGTCCTGTCGGCTCGCTGATCGCATTTGCACTCGCCGAGCACCTTGGGCGAAAGTGGGGCATCGTATTGTTTTCGCTCGTCTGCGTGGGCTTCGGCATTGCCTATCCGTTTGCGCAGTCGGCGGTGGCGATCACGGCGCTCGGCTTTGCAATCACGTGCTGCATCTATGTGCTGTCGTCGTTCAGCGTCGCAACGTATGTGCCCGAGCTGTTCCCGACGGAACTGCGGCTGCGCGGCTCGGGGCTTGCGAACACGGCGGGCCGCGCCGTCAGCATCGTCGTGCCGTATGCGGTGGCGAGCGCGTTCATGCGCTTCGGCATCGCGGGCGTGCTGACGCTGATCGTCGGCACGCTGCTGGTTCAGGCGTTGATCGTCGGCGTGCTCGGCGCGGAAACGAAGCAGCGCTCGCTCGAAGCGATCGCCGCCGATGCCGGTGTCATGAGCGCGGAAGCACAGGAGGGACGCGCGGCGGCTGCAATGGAGTGAATGGCCGCGCGCGCATTTGCACACGATCACCACATGAAAAAGGACACTTGAGACATGTCATCGCCCGCTGAGAACTACCGGATCTACGCAGTCAAGTACGCGCATTTCGAGCGCCGCTCTGGCGACAACTTCATCGGCGGCGATTCTCACGATGTGCCGATGCCGCTCGATTACTTCGTGTGGGCCGTGGTGGGCGAGTCGCGCACGTTCATCGTCGACACAGGCTTCGATCAGGCGATGGCTGACAAGCGCGGCCGCACGATCACCAACACGGTCGAGAGCGGGCTCAAGCAGATCGGCATTCGCGCGGATGCGGTCGAAGACGTGATCATCACGCACATGCACTACGACCACGCGGGCAACCACTCGCTGTTTCCGCGCGCGCGTTATCACGTTCAGGACCGCGAGATGGCGTATTGCACGGGCCGCTGCATGTGTCATCACGCGCTGAGCCATCCGTTCGAACCGGAGGACGTGAAGTCGATGGTCGGCCGTCTGTTCGAAGGACGCGTGCAGTTTCATGAAGGCGCATCGGAGATCGCGCCGGGATTGAGCGTGCATTGGGTCGGCGGTCATACGAACGGCCTGCAGATCGTGCGCGTGCATACGCAGCGCGGTTGGGTCGTGCTCGCATCCGATGCGTCGCATTTCTACGCGAACATGCAGGAGCATCGGCCGTTTCCTGTCGTCTACAACGTCGGCGACATGCTGCAAGGCTATGAAACCGCGCATCGGCTGGCGAGTTCGCCGAATCACGTGATTCCCGGTCACGATCCCGCCGTGCTGACGCGCTATCCGTCGCACGATCGCGAGACGGAAGGCTGGATCGTGCGGCTCGACGCTGAATCGCGCTAGCAAGAGAGAGGCGCACATGACGTTGAAAGGCAAGGGCGCGCTCGTCACGGGTTCGTCGAACGGATTGGGGCTTGCGATGGCGCGCGCGCTCGCGGGCGCGGGCTGTGACATCGTGCTGCACGGCCTCGAAGCGCCGCAGCAGATGACGCGCACGACGGACGAACTGGCGAACGCTTTCGATGTAAAGGTCGCTTATGTCCAAGCCGATCTCGCCACGACGGCGGGCGTCGATGCGCTGATCGGCGGGGCGCGCGAGCGCGTGAGTTCGCTCGGCGTGCTGATCAACAACGCGGTTGTCCGGCATTTCGCGGGCATCGAAGCGTTTCCGCTCGATCAATGGAACAACGCGCTCGCGGTGAATCTGACGGCTGCGTTCCGCGCGATTCAACAGGTGTTGCCCGGCATGCGCGAGCGCAGCTGGGGACGCATCTTCAACATGACGTCGGTGTACGGCACGCGCGCTGTCGCCAATCGCGTCGACTATGTGACGACCAAGACCGCGCTGCTCGGCCTCACGCGCTCGGTCGCAATCGAAACGCTGAATCAGGGCATCACGTGCAATGCAATCTGTCCGGGCTCGGTGCTCACGCCGAACATCGACGGTCGCATCCATGCGTTGATGGACGAGCGCGGCTTGAATCGCAGCGAAGCGGTGCGCGAATTCCTCAAGGGCAAGCAGCCGACAGGCGAACTCGTCGATGCCGCGCATGTCGGCGATATGGTCGTGTTTCTGTGCGGGCCGTCGGCCAGCCAGATCACGGGCGCGATGATGCCGATAGAAGGAGGCTGGCTTGCAGGCTGATTCCATCGACACCGGCACCATGCGTAACGGCGGCAACGGCGAACTGACCCGCGCGCTCGCGCGCTTCGTCGCCGATACGCAGTGGCAAGACCTGCCCGCTGCTGTGCGCAGCGAAGCGAAACGCGCGCTCGTCAATTACTTCGCTGTTGCTCTCGCGGGCTCGCACGATCCGACGCTCGACAGGGCCGTGTGCGGCTATGGCCGCTTTCGCGCCGATGACAATTCGACCATCGTTGGCCGCAGCGAGCGCACCGACATGCTGAACGCAGCCGCGCTCAACGCGATGAGCGCAAACGTGTATGACTTCGACGACACGCACATCCCGACGATCATCCATCCGACGGCGCCCGTCGCGGCCGCGCTCTTCGCGCTCGCCGAGTCGCATGCGATGAGAGGGGACGCGCTGCTGCTCGCGTTCGTGCTCGGCGTCGAAGTGGAGTGCCGCATCGGCAATGCGGTGTCGCCGGAACACTATCAGCGCGGCTGGCACATCACGTCGACATGCGGCGTGTTCGGCGCGGCGGCCGCCGTTTCGAAAGCACGCGGACTCGGCGAGGAAGAAATCGTATGGGCACTCGGCAATGCGTCCGCGCAAACGGGCGGACTGGTCGAAACGCTCGGCACGATGTCGAAGAGCATCAGCGTCGGCAATGCGGCGCGCAACGGGCTGTTGTCGGCGCTGCTCGCCGAAGACGGCTTCTCCGGACCCGATGCGCCGCTCGAAGGCGAACGCGGCTTTTTGCGCGTGACGGCGTCGAAGCCGGATTGGCATGCGCTCACGCAAGCGCTCGGGCGCGAGTGGGCGTTGCTGAACAACACCTACAAGCCGTATCCGTGCGGCGTCGTGCTTAACCCGGTGATCGACGCGTGCCTCGATTTGCGGCGCGACGCGCGCTGGTCCATCGACGATATCGAACAGGTCGAGCTGACGGGGCATCCGCTGCTGCGCGAGCGCACCGATCGGCCGGGCGTGCGCACAGGCCGCGAATCGCAGGTCAGCGCGCAGCATGCGGTGGCCGTCGTGTTGTCGCGCGGCAAGGCGGGGCTCGAAGAGTTCAGCGATGCCGCCGTCGCCGATCCGTCGCTGCGCGCGCTGGCAGGCCGGCTGCGCTTCGTCGATGACGCATCGTGGCCCGTCGAAGCGGCGCAAGTGTCGATCGTGCTGCGCTCGGGCGAGCGCCACTCGCATCGCGTGCACGCGGCGCGCGGCAGTCTTGCCGCGCCGCTCGCCAACGTCGAGCTTGCGGACAAGCTGCAGCGCCTCACGACATTTGGCCGCTCGGGCATCGACGCGCAACCGCTCGTCGACCGCTTATGGAAATTCGAGCACGAGCCCGACGCGGCCGCCGTGGTGCGTCTCACGCGCGCTCGCGGTCCGGATTGACGCAGGGATTTTTTCATTTACGAGGATTGTCATGTCGAGTAGTCAGGCATCAAGTGAGCAACGCGGACCGTTGCTCGGTTTCGTCGGCGTCGGCACGATGGGCCGGCCGATGGCGCGTCGGCTGATCGAAGCGGGTCATGCCGTCGTCGTGTACGACCGCGATGACGCGGCCGTTGCGGAACTCAAGGCGATCGGCGCACAGGCGGCCGCGTCGGTGCGCGAAGTCGCTGATAGCGCGCGCATCGTCTTCACGAGCCTGCCGACCCCCGCGATCTTCAGGAACGTCGCGCTCGGCGACGGCGGTCTTGTCGAAGGCAGCGCGATAAAGATCCTGGTCGATCTGTCGACGGTCGGCTCGCGCATCGAAAAGGAAGTCGCGGATGGTTTGCTCGCAAAGGGAATCGAAACCGTCGATGCGCCCGTGAGCGGCGGCGCGGCGGGCGCAAAGAAAGGCGCGCTCGCGATCATGGCGGCGGGCAATCCCGTCGCGCTCGAAGAAGTGCGCGGCCTGTTCGATGTGCTCGGCAAGGTGTTCGTCGTCGGCGACAAGGCGGGGCAAGGGCAGTTGCTCAAGCTGCTGAACAACATGCTGTCGTCGACGGCGTTTGCGATCACGTCCGAGGCATTCGTCGCGGGCATGCGCGGCGGGCTGGACCCGGAGGTCATGATGTCGGTGATCAACGCGGGCAGCGGCAAGAACGGCGCGACGCTCGACAAGTTTCCGAAGCACGTGCTGCCGCGCACATTCGATTTCGGCTTTCCTGTCGGCAGCGTCTGCAAGGACATTGGCCTCGCCGTCGACGAATGCCAGGCGCTCGGCGTGCCGATGTGGGTGGGCAGCGTCGCGCGCCAGGTGTGGAACTACGCCGCGATGCAGGACGGCGCCGCGCGCGACATGACGGAACTCGTCAAGTACGTCGAACGCTGGTCGTCCGTCGACGGGCTCGCGGACTGAGCCGGGCACACGAATCTGAACAGCACAACCACGGAGAATCACATGATCGTTGAAATGCGCATCTATCACTGCGCGCCGACGCGCCTGCCGGCGTTGCTCGACCGCTTCACGAACACGACGCTGGGCTTCTTCGAAAAGTACGGCATCCAGCAGATCGGTTTCTGGACGACGCTGATCGGCCCGAGCAATCACGCGCTCACGTACATGCTGAAGTGGGAAAGCCTCGCCGAGCGCGAGCAGAAGTGGAACGCGTTTCAGGCCGACGCCGAATGGATCGCGAAGCGCGCCGCGACGGAAGCGGAGAAGCCGATTGTCGAGCGCATCGAGAATCACTTCCTCACGCCGACCGCGTTCTCCGCGCTGCGCTAGGAGACGGCTCTCATGACACAGCAACAACCCAGGCGCATCGGCTTCATCGGGCTCGGCATGATGGGCGCGCCGATGGTGCAATGCCTCGCCAGCGCGGGCTTCGGGCTGTACATCGACGATGCCGATGCCACGCGCGCCGACATGCTCGCCACGCAGACGGGCGCGCAGCGTCTGCGCAAGGACAACGCCGCGTCGCTCGACGCATTGATCACGATGCTGCCGAACTCGGCGATCGTCGAAAGCGTGCTGCTCGGCGGCGGCGCGGACGGCTGGGCGAGCCTGCTGGCGAAGGGCGCCGTCGTCATCGACATGAGTTCGTCGGAACCGGAGCGCTCGCGAAAGCTCGGCTCGGCACTCGAAGAGCGTGGCCTCGCGTATCTGGATGCGCTCGTATCGGGCGGCGTGAAGAAAGCGAAGGACGGCACGCTGGCGATTCTCGTCGGCGGCCGCGAAGACGTGCTCGCGCGATGCAAGCCCGTGCTCGAAGCGATGGGCAAGAGCGTTCTGCACATCGGCGGCGCAGGCGCGGGGCATGCGGCGAAGGCGCTGAACAACTACGTGTCGGCGGCGGGCCTGGCTGCGACGGTCGAGGCGCTGCACATCGCGCAACGCTTCGGCATCAAGCCGGACGCGATGACGGATGTGCTGAACGCATCGACGGGCCGCAGCAATACTTCGGAAAACAAGGTGAAGCAGTTCATGCTGAGCGGCACGTTCGCCTCCGGCTTCGCACTGCAATTGATGAACAAGGATCTGAAGATCGCGCGTGCGCTTGCGCAGTCGGTCGGCTATCCGATGATGCTCGGCGCGACCTGCACGGCGATGTGGGACGAAGCCGCACAAGGTTCGACGCCCACGACCGACCACACCGAAATGTACCGCCTGCTCGATGTGTACCGCCTGCTCGATGGCGATGCGCGCTGATCTTTCTGCTCCGGAGCCAGCCATGTCACATGCAGCGCAGTTTTATATCGACGGACGTTGGGCCGAGCCCGCGTCTCCACGATGGTTCGATATCGTCGATCCGTCGACTGAAGTGCCTTTCGAACGGCTCGCGCTCGGCAATGCGCAAGACGTCGATCGCGCGGTTGCCGCCGCGCGCCGCGCGTTTCCGGCGTGGTCCGCGACGAGCGTCGCGGAGCGTGTCCAGTTGCTGCGGCGCGTGCTGAGCATCTATGAGCGCCGCTACGACGAATTCGCGCAGGCGATGCGCCGCGAGATGGGCGTGCCCATCACGTTCGCGCGCAACGGCCAGGCGGCACGCGGCCCGGCGCATCTGAACGCGCTGATCGACGTGCTCGAGCGCTTCGCATTCGAAGAGCAGCGCGGCAGCACGCGTGTCGTGCTCGAAGCGATCGGCGTGTGCGGGCTGATTACGCCGTGGAACTGGCCCGTCAATCAGATCGTCGTGAAGATCGCGCCCGCGCTCGCGGCCGGTTGCACGATGGTGCTCAAGCCGAGCGAGTATTCGCCGTTGAGCGCGTTGCTGTTCGCCGAAGTGCTCGACGAAGCGCGAGTGCCTGCAGGCGTGTTCAATCTCGTGAATGGCGATGGTCCGGGCGTGGGCGAGGCGATCGCGAGCCATCCGGATATCGACATGGTGTCGTTCACGGGCTCGACGCGCGCGGGCGTGCTCGTCGCGCAGGCGGCCGCGCCGACCGTCAAGCGCGTCGCGCAGGAGCTGGGCGGCAAGTCGGCGAACATCCTGCTCGACGACGTCGATCTCGACGAAGCCGTGAAGCGCGGCGTCGCCGCGTGCTTCACGAACTCGGGCCAGTCGTGCTCGATCCCGACGCGCATGCTGGTGCCGCGTCATCTGATGAACGACGCGGCGCAGATCGCGAAACGCGTAGCGGAAGCCTATCGCGTCGGGCCGACCGACGAGCCGTCGACACAACTCGGACCGCTCGTGAACCGCAACCAGTTCGAGCGCGTGCAGGCATTGATACAAAAAGGCATCGACGAAGGCGCGCGGCTCGTGACGGGCGGCACGGGATTGCCCGCCGGCATCGAGAAGGGCTATTACGCGAAGCCGACCGTCTTCGCCGACGTCACGCCCGACATGACGATCGCGTGCGAGGAAATCTTTGGACCGGTGCTGTCGATGATCGCGTACGACAGCGAAGACGAAGCCATCGCGATTGCCAACGGCACCGACTACGGTCTCGCAGCCTACGTGCAATCGGGCGACGTCGCGCGCGCCCGCAAAGTCGGCCGTGCGCTGCGCGCGGGCGGCGTGCATCTGAACTATCCGCCTGCGGATTTTCATGCGCCGTTCGGCGGCTACAAGCGATCGGGCAACGGCCGCGAGTGGGGCGAAGCGGGCTTGCGCGAGTATCTGGAAACGAAGGCGCTGGTCGGTTACGGCGTGGATTGATGGGTGCCGGTCCGCGACAGGAAGCTGGAAGCGGGCCAAACGCGGGCCAAAAAATTTTGCGCGTCTGGATTGTCGGACAATCATCGTGTCAGGTAGTTCGGGTGCGTCGAGCGGTTGAACGGGTAGAGCAACAGAGAGGACCTTGAAGATGGATAGCAGCGAACGTTTCGAAAAAGGCTTTGAAAACCGCAAGGAAGTGCTCGGTGCGGGGCACGTAGAGAAGTCGTGGGCGAACGCCGATGACTTCAACCGGCCGATGCAGAAGTACGTCACGGAGTGCTGCTGGGGCGACATCTGGGGCGACACGACGCTGTCGTTCAAGACGCGCAGCATGCTGAACCTCGGGATGCTCACGGCGATGAGCCAGCATCACGAGCTGTCCGTGCACGTGAAGGGCGCGCTGCGCAACGGCGTGACGAAGGAAGAGATCCGCTCGGTGCTGATGCAGGCGGCCATCTATTGCGGCGTGCCGCTCGCGCTGGCCGCGTTCCGTGTCGCGACGGAAGCGATCAAGGCGTACGAAGCGGAGACTTCGGCAGTCTGAATGCGGATTCGCGGATTCGCTCAAACGAAAGCACCACGCGGTGCCGGCAAAGAATGGAGACATCATCGATGAAGACCCTCACTGCGACTGACGTCATACAGTCCGAACGCGAGCAGTCGATAGAAACGAAAAGACGCAATGCCATCAAAGGCGCGTTCTTCTCCGAGTACATCGACATGTTCGATATTTACTTGCCCGTCGTCGTACTGTCGCCGGTGCTGGCGTTCTTTCAGCCGCCGCATCTGTCGAGCGGCATGGAGACGATACTCGCGTCGCTCGTGTTCATCACGACGCTGCTCGGGCGGCCCATCGGAGCGCTGCTGTTCGGGATGATCGCGGACCGCATCGGGCGCCGCAAGGCGTCGATCTGGTCGGTGTCGGGCTTCGGCGTCGTCACGCTGCTGATCGCGCTGCTGCCGGGCTACGAGAGCATCGGCATCTTGTCGTACTGGCTGCTCGTGCTATTGCGCTTCGTCGACGGCATCTTTCTCGGCGGCGGCTATACGGGCGCGATGCCGCTTGCCATCGAGTATTCGAAGAAGGCGCAGCGCGGCTTTGTCGGCGGCTTCATCATCGCGGGCTTTCCGGCTGCGTACGTGTCGATCAATCTCGTCGCGATGCTGATGTTCGCGCTCTTTCCGCTCAACGGCATGCACTCGCCGTACGCGCAATGGGGCTGGCGCATTCCGTTCGTGCTGGGTTCGGTGCTCGCGGGCATTCTCGCGATGTACTACGTGCACAAGGTCGCCGAATCGGAGATCTGGGAAAGCGAAACGGCCGAGAAAGGCCCTCAGCCGGAGAAGCTGCCGCTAACGGACCTGCTGCGCGGCAAGAGCGGGCGCAATCTGCTTCAGGTGCTGGTCATGATGACGGGCTTCTGGCTCACGCAAAATATCATCACGATCTTCCTGCCGACGGGGCTGCTGGTGAAGACGCTGCATCTGACGGGCTTCCAGATGACGTCCACATTAATGATCACGTACTTCGTGCTGTTCTTCAGCTACATCGGCTCGGGGATGATCGCGCAGGCCATCGGGCGGCGGCGCTTCTTCGCGATCGTCGGCCCGCTGATCGCGACGGTCGGCGCGGCGTTGCTGTACGTGATCGCGAACGTCGACGGGCTCTCGCTGGCGACGATCATCGTGCTGGTCTGCGTGCTCGCTGTGCTCGTCACGTCGCCGTGGGGCGTGATCGTCACGTACATCAACGAGCGCTTCGTCACCGATGTGCGCGCAACGGGCTTCGGCGTCGGCTTCAGCCTGTCGGTGATCATCCCGTCGTTCTACGCGTTCTATATGGACTGGCTCAGCGCGTTCATGCCGTTGCGGCTGACGTCGGTTGTGCTGCTGTGCGTCGGCGGACTGATCGGCGCAATCGGCGCGCTGATGGGACCGGAAACGAAGGACGTCGACTTCTGACGAATCACTACCAGTAAGGGAATAGCGGAAATGAACAAGGAACGGATCGGATTCATCGGTCTCGGCAACATGGGCGGCCGCATGACGCGGCGTCTCGTCGATGCGGGCATCGCCGTGCTCGGCTACGACACCGTGCCGGAGCGCGTGAAGGCAGCGGGCGCGCAGGTCGCGGCGACCGTGGCGGACGTGATGAAGTTCGCCGATGTCGTCATGCTGTCGCTGCCGGACAGCAAGGTCGTCGAGGCGGTGGTCGAAGGCGAGGGCAGCGTGCTCGCGAACTGCCGCGCCGGACAGATCGTCGTCGATCTGAGCACGGCGGCCGCAAGCTCGACGATACGGCTCGCACAGCGCTTCACGCAATGCGGCGCACAGTACGTCGACGCGGGCATCTCGGGCGGCGCGGCGGCCGCCGAGAAGGGCGCGCTGACGCTGATGGTCGGCGGCGACGCGAGCGCCGTCGAGGCGCTCAAATGGGCGTTCACGCCGATCGCCGCGAAGGTCGCGCACATGGGCGACAGCGGCGCGGGACACACGACCAAGCTGCTGAACAACTTCCTCAATGCCGTGAGCCTCGCTGCGAGCGCGGAAGTCATGGTGGCGGGCAAGAAGGCGGGACTCGATCTGCATCTGCTGCTCGACGTGCTCAACAGCAGCAGCGGCGTGAACTTTGCGACGCTGAACCGCTTTCCGAAGATCGTCGACGGCGACTATCTGGAAGGCGGGCTGACGGGCAAGCTGATGACGAAGGATGTCGTGCTGTATGTCGATCGTGCGCGCGAGCTGGGCGTGGTGTCGCTGAACGCTGCGGGACCGCTCGCGAGCTTCGGCCTGGGCACGGCGCTCGGCTATGGCGACGTGATCAGCAACCGGGTCGTCGATGCGATCGGCGACGTATCGGGCGGCGTGCGGCTGTTCGACGGAGAGCGGAAGGGTTCGTAACCAGGAAAAGCAGAGGAGAAGCAGGCATGAAGGTATTTCACGGCAGGGCGGACGGCAAGATGTCGGAGCAGCGCGGCGAGACGTTTTCGGGTACGGTGTGGGCCGACCCCGTGATGCCGCCGACGGACGGCGTCACGATCAACACGGTATTCTTCGCGCCGCGCGGACGCACCTACTGGCATACGCACGAGCATGGCCAGGTGTTGCAGGTGTCGGCGGGCAAAGGCTGGATCTGCAAGGAAGGCGAGGCGCCGCAGGAAATCCGTCAGGGCGACATCGTGTTCATCGGACCGAACGAGCGTCATTGGCACGGCGCGAGCGACGGCAGCTACATGGTGCACATCGCCACGTCGATCGGCAAGGCGACGTGGCAGGAAGAAGTGGCCGAGGCCGATTATCCGAAGGGGCTCGACGCGCGCTGACGCAGAACGCGGAATGCGGCACGGGCCGCGCTCCGCAAGGGCGGGCATTTGATCATCGCCACCATGAGGAACGAGTGAATGGATCAGGGAGTGCAGCCGGCGCGTGCGCAACGCGAGCCGCAGCAGATCAAGGACGACTTCGTGCGCGTGCACGGCGTCTGGAACGCCGCATGGGACAGCATGCTTCGTCTCGATGCGGGCTTTGTCGATGCGTATGTGCAGTTCTCCGCGGTGCCGCAGCGTAGAAATCATCTCGACGACAAGGTGCGCGCGTTCATCGCGCTAGCCGCCGATGCATGCGCAACGCAGTTGTATGGGCCTGGCGTCGCGCATCATCTGGAGCGCGCGCTCGCGTTTGGCGCGACGGGCGAGGAACTGATGGAAGTGCTCGAACTGATTAGCACGATCGGCATACACACGAGCAATGTCGGCGTGCCTGTGCTGCTCGAAGTGCTCGAAGAAGAGGGATTGCGCGCAGGGCCTGCGCCGCTCGACGAACGGCGCCGCGCACTGAAGGAAGCTTTCGAAAAGCATCGCGGCTATTGGCATCCGACATGGGAAGGCCTGCTCGAACTCGATCCCGATCTGTTCGAGGCTTATGTGGCGTTTTCGTCGGTTCCGTGGCGCACGGGCGTGCTGAGCCCGAAGGTCAAGGAGTTCATGTATTGCGCGTTCGACGCTTCATCGACACATCTGTATGTGCCGGGGCTCAAGCTGCACATGCGCAACGCGCTGCGCTACGGCGCGACGGCGGAAGAACTGATGGAACTGCTGGAGATTGTCAGCACGACGGGCATTCACGGCGCGGAGCTCGGCGCGCCGCTGCTCGAAGCGGCGCTGGCGAAGCAGCGCATCGCTGCGGAGGCCTGATACGCCGATGAAACGTCACAGCATGAATCCGCCGCGCGAGATGATGCGCGACCCGATGCGCGGCCCGGTGCGCGAGCCCGCGCGATCGCCAAAGACGCTGCGCGCACGCGAGCCGGACTCGACGTTCCGCGCGTTCCAGGCGGCGCCGCTGTCGCGGCTGGCGTCGAACGGCAACGAGCACGCGCACGTCCGCACAGCCGCGATTCTGGGCTACAACTAGACGAGGTCAGCATGGCGGATTGCGCAACGCTCGTGGTCTTGCGTCACGCCCAGTCGGAATGGAACCGTACGAACCGCTTCACCGGCTGGATGGATGTCCCGCTGTCGGCGCACGGCGTCGAGCAGGCGATGCACATCGGCGAGCAGATGCGCGCGCTGTCGCTGCGCTTCGATCTGGCCGTCACGTCGGTGCTGAGCCGTGCGGGGCACACGCTCGATCTGATCGTCGGCCGGTGCGGCGCGCCCAGGCGGCCCGTCGTGCGTTCGTGGCGCCTGAACGACCGCCACTACGGCGCACTGACGGGTATGGACAAGGAAGCCGCGGCTGACTCCTACGGCGCGGCGCAGGTGCGCGCGTGGCGGCGCGGTTTCGCCGAGGCGCCGCCGCCGCTCGATGCCGCGCGGCAGCAGGCCCTCGTCGCGCAATTCGCGGGCGCGGCGCTGCCGCATTCCGATGCGTTGCCGCGCACCGAAAGCCTGCGCGATACGCTTGCGCGCGTGCTGCCGCTCTGGGAAGGGACAGTGACGCCTGCGTTGCGCAACGGCGAATCGGTGCTGATGGTCGCGCACGGCAACGCGTTGCGCGCACTGTTCAAGCATCTCGACGGAATCGACGACGCGCGGATCGCCTCGCTCGAAGTCGCGCACGCGGAACCGCTCGTGCTTCGCTTCGACGCTGCGCTGCGCATCGTGTCGCGCACCGGACTCGGTTCGCTGACGCAAGCTCAGTGCGCATCCGCCGGTCCGAATTTATGCTCGCCGGACGCCTGAAAATGGCAGCGGTGAAGTATCATAGCGATTGGGGTTTTTGTCGGACGGGAAGACAATAATGTCGACTGATATCGGGTTGGTCCGGCCGGAGACGCTGCGTCACCAGGTCGAAAACGTGTTGCGCCAGGCCATCATGAGCGGGCGCTTTGCGCCGGGCGCGCGTCTGATCGAGCGTGAGCTCTGCGAGACGCTGGGCGTGAGCCGGACCTCCGTGCGCGAGGCGTTGCGCAAGCTGGAGGCCGAGAAGCTCGTGCGCAACGTGCCGCACAAGGGGCCCGTGGTCGCGGTGATGTCGCGCGAGGAGGCCGCCGAACTCTACGCGTTGCGCGCGTTGCTCGAAGGCTTCGCGGCGCACGAATTCGCGCGGCTCGCCAGTGACGAGGCCATCGCCCAGTTCGGCGAGGCCGCGAAGATGCTGCGTGCCCAGGCGACGGCACAGGACCAGAACGGCGTGCTCAAGGCCAAGGCGGCTCTCTACGACGTGCTGCTCGACAACTGCGGCAACGGTCTCGTGAAGGAAATCCTGAACAGCCTTTACTCGCGTGTGAATCTGCTGCGCGCGACGTCGCTGATGCATCCCGACCGGCTGCCGAGCAGCCTGCGCGAAATCGACAAGCTGCACAAGGCGCTGAAGGCGCGCGACGCGGATGAGGCGCAGGAGCTTGCCCGACAGCACGTGCTGAACGCGGAGAAGGCGGCGTTTCGGATGCTGGGCGAGCAGGACAAAGACGACGCTTAGGCATGACGTATCGAAGGATCAAGCAGGGCTGAGCGCCTGGTGCGCTCGGCCTATGCAGCGCGACAGCGCTCAGATTGCGCCCGCGTCGCGCAGACGCTCCATGGCCTGAGCATCGAAGCCGAGTTCGCGCAAGATCGCGTCGGTGTGCTCGCCCAGTGCGGGAACGGCGTCCATGCGCGGCTCGTCGGCGGCTGTCATACCGGGCGGAAACAGC
Source organism: Paraburkholderia franconis (assembly GCF_009362735.1). Lineage (GTDB taxonomy): Bacteria > Pseudomonadota > Gammaproteobacteria > Burkholderiales > Burkholderiaceae > Paraburkholderia > Paraburkholderia franconis. Next base: position 48,093 of record NZ_WHNP01000055.1, read on the forward strand.
GCGGGAATCTCGCCCGACGGCGTGCGGACCTGCGTCCACCGCTGCCGTGCTTCGAGCTGCTCGTGCTGCCACACGTCGTGCATGTCGTTCATTCGCGCGTTGGCGATGCCCGCTTCGTCCAGCCGCTCGATCACTTGCGCCGCGCTCATGCGCGAGAACGCTTCGACGATGATGCGCGTCAGTTCCTCGCGATGCTGTGCGCGGCGGCTGTTGGTGCTGTATCTGTCGTCGGCCGGTAGCTCCGGGCGGCGAACGACGATCTCGCAGAACTGCTTCCATTCGCGCTCGTTTTGCAGGCCGAGCATGACGGTCTTGCCGTCCCCCGCCTTGAATGGACCGTACGGGAAGATGGTCGCGTGCGATGCGCCGGCCTGGCGCGGTGGCGTCTGTCCGTCGATTGCGTAATAGAGCGGGTAGCTCATCCATTCGACCATGCTCTCCAGCATCGAGACGTCGATGCGCTTGCCGCGCCCCGTTTGTCCGCGTTCGATGAGCGCGGCAAGAATGTTCGTGTAGCCGTACATGCCAGCGGCGATATCCGCGATCGAGCAGCCGGCTTTCGCGGGCGCGCCTTCCGATCCCGTGATGCTCAGGAAGCCCGCTTCGCTCTGGATCAGCAGATCGTAGGCCTTCTTGTCGCGCAGCGGGCCATCCGCACCATAACCGGAGACGTCGCACACGATCAGCCGCGGATACCGCTTGCTGAGCGTGTCGTAGTCGAGCCCGAGGCGTTGCGTCGCGCCGGGCGCGAGGTTCTGCACGAACACGTCGGCATCGGCGAGCAGCTTGCGCATGACGTCGAGCGCTTGCGGCTGCTTCACGTCGAGCGTGATGCTTTACTTCGAGCGGTTGGTCCAGACGAAATGCGACGCGAGCCCTGACACGCGCTCGTCGTAGCCGCGCGCGAAGTCCCCGGTGTCCGGGCGTTCGATCTTGATCACGCGCGCGCCCATGTCGGCGAGCTGACGCGTGCAGAACGGCGCGGCGATCGCCTGTTCGAGCGTGACGACCTTGATGCCTTGCAGCGGGCGCATGATCGTGCTCCTTCAAAACGAACGCGGCAGACCGAGGATATGCTCGGCCACGTACGACAGAATCAGGTTCGTCGAGATCGGCGCGACCTGATAAAGACGCGTCTCGCGGAACTTGCGCTCGACATCGTATTCGGCCGCGAAGCCGAAGCCGCCGTGAAATTGCAGGCATGCGTTGGCCGCTTCCCACGATGCATCGGCGGCGAGCAGCTTCGCCATGTTGGCTTGCGCGCCGCAAGGCTTGTGCGCATCGAATAGCGCACATGCCTTGAAGCGCATCAGGTTCGCTGCTTCGACGTTGACGTACGCGCGCGCGATCGGAAACTGCACGCCCTGGTTCTGCCCGATGGGCCGGCCGAACACGACGCGCTCCTTCACATACGCGCTGACCTTGTCGATGAACCAGTAGCCGTCGCCGATGCATTCGGCCGCGATCAGCGTGCGTTCGGCGTTCAGGCCGTCGAGGATGTATTTGAAGCCCATGCCTTCTTCGCCGATCAGATTTTCAGCGGGGATTTCCAGGTTGTCGAAGAAGAGCTCGTTGGTCTCGTGATTCACCATGTTGGGAATCGGTTGAACGGTGAGGCCGCGCCCGATTGCGTCGCGCAAGTCGACGATGAAGATCGACATGCCTTCGCTCTTCTTCTTGACGTCGGCGAGCGGCGTCGTGCGCGCGAGCAGGATCATCAGATCGGAGTGCTGCACGCGCGAGATCCACACCTTCTGCCCGTTGATCACATAGCGGTCGCCTTTCTTGTCGGCCGTCGTCTTAATCTTCGTGGTGTCGGTGCCCGTGGTCGGCTCGGTGACGCCCATCGACTGCAGGCGCAATTCGCCCGACGCGATCTTCGGCAGATAGCGCTGCTTCTGCTCAGCGGAGCCGTGGCGCAACAGCGTGCCCATGTTGTACATCTGGCCGTGGCACGCGCCCGAGTTGCCGCCCGAGCGGTTGATCTCCTCCATGATGATGGAGGCTTCCGTCAAGCCGAGACCGGAGCCGCCGTATTCCTGGGGGATCAGCGCGGCGAGCCAGCCCGCCTTGGTGAGCGCATCGACGAACGCTTCCGGATAGCCGCGCGCTTCGTCGATCTTGCGAAAGTACTCGTTGGAGAACTGGCCGCACAGAGCGCGCACGGCTTCCCGGATGTCCTGATACGCGTCGTCGTGGGTGTCGATCATGGTTTGCCTGTGTGTTCGTCGTCACGAGAGGGTGGCGCGAGCGGTCATGCCGAGCCAGCCTTCGTGATCCTTCGACCAGAGCTCGACCGTCTTGCCGTCTGCCGAAGGCTGGCCGCACAGATGCAGCGCGTTGCCCGCAAAGCAGGGGCGCATTGCCCTGTATGAGAAGTCGAGCACGGCGGCATCGGGCCGCTCGCGACGCAGCAGATCCATCAGCAGCGTGGCGATCAGCGGCCCGTGCACGACGAGGCCCGGGTAGCCCTCCGTTTGCGTCACGTAAGGCGTGTCGTAGTGGATGCGATGCGCGTTGAAGGTCAGCGCCGAGTAGCGAAAGAGGAGCGTCTCGTCGGGCGTGAGCGTGCGTTGCCATGCGGCGTCGGCGGGCGCGGCGGTCGGCGCGGGCGCACCGGACGTGGACAGTTCGCGATAGACGATGTCGTGCTCTTCTTCGATCGCCAGCGTGCCGCGGCACTCGATCCGATGTCCGACCGTGACGAAGCCGAGCCTGCCCGTGCGCCCCTGTTTTTCACGCACGTCGAGAATGCTCGATGTGCGCGCAATGCGCTCGCCGACGATGACGGACGCGGCAAAGCGCAGCCGGCCGCCCGCCCACATGCGGCGCGGAAGGCCGAGATCGGGGAGAAAGCTGCCTTTTCGCGGGTGGCCGTCTTCGGCGATCAGCGATTGCCTGACGATGGGCCTGAAGAAGATCCAGTGCCAGAGGGGCGGAAGCGCGTCGCGCTCGGCGGGGGCGGTGTCGTAGTCGAGCGTGGCCGCGAGCGCCGCTACAGAGGTGGGCGCGACGATGTCGACGGCGCTTTCCGTGCGCTTTTCGTTCGATGCGGACGGGTCGTCCATGTGAAGTCTCCGTCGCTGGCGCGTGCCAGCGTATCTGTTATCGACGGGTAAGTTTAGGGAATGTTCCCTTCCGTGGGTGCATCATGCATCACGAAAGGGCGGCTGTCGCTATCGGCTGGGCGAGGGGAGGCTCATCCGGGCTGAGGCCCGACGAAGGGAAAAATCGGGACGATCGAGTGAAGCCACGCGATGCGCAGATGACGGACTATTTGTGCCGAAGTACCAATGCGCGATCGCGTAGACCGTATTAAAAGTGTCACCGCTGCGAGAGCAAAAGTGTCACCCATTGGATTATCAACTCGCCCACATGCAGCTCATTCAGTCTGGCAGAGCCTTGCTTGACACCGGTTTTGACTACGCGAAATAAATGTGTCATCCATTGAAAGGCTTAGATCAAGAGATAAATACTCCTCTCTCAGGCTTGCCCTGCTTAGCTGAAACGGCTTCAGCCCTCCACCGCATCGACGCATATGAGCATGCATCCGGTTTTTCGCTCGCCTGGTTGCAGAGCTGATCTGCACCAGTCATCCATCGGGATCAAGGCGAGGGCCGGTGTGCTGGCTTTCGCCCGTGGCTCTGGTAGAGCCCCAGAAAACCATCGGTACCAGACCGGTGTCCATGGGAGTATTCACCAATGATCGGCTTGCTGCGTCAGCAGTGCCAGGCTC
>NZ_WHNP01000056.1 GCF_009362735.1 Paraburkholderia franconis
ATGTCGCGCTCCATTTTTAACTGGCGATTCTCACGGCGCAGCCGCGTAAGCTCCTGCCGCTCGGCCGTGGTCAGCCCGTCATGACGCACCCCAGCATCACGTTCGGCTTGCGCAACCCAGTTGGTGATGGTCTGCGCCGTCGGTTCGAACTCGCGAGCGAGCTCCTGCGGTGTGCGCCCGGCCTTGACCAGTTCCACCATCTGCGCCCGGAATTCCGCCGGGTACGGTGTACGAGTCTTGCCCATTTCGGCACCTCCTGTAAAAGGATAGGTGTCCGTTTTGCCGGGTCAACTTCACATGCTCGTCAACCATCCGGCTCGCAAAGCTTTGTATGGTCCGCGACTGGGTTCTGCGCAAGGCCGTTTGGCCGGCCGCGATCTCCGCCTGATTCGCTACAACGAGGATGCCGACGATCTGTGCGTCGGTCAGACGTGCCTCCTGGCCAAATGCGCAAATTGTCGATGCGAGGAGCAGCAATAGCGCCCCAGCGGTACATTTGACATTCATTGCTCGCCTCACATTCGCGTGCCCGGTTCCGTCGCAATAGGTCGGGAGAAGCAAGCGAGTGCCCATATTAAGAGGATTAGTTACATGACGCGGCCTCGCGGACTGTTCCATGTAACCATTCAGCGCCTTGCGCTTATCCGCCGCAATGGCGACGGCTTCGCCAGCCAGTTTCTGTTGTTCATCGTAGCGTTGAGATCGACAGGCGACCGGACAGGACCTTGGCGCATTTTGCTCTTCCGATGAGAGGCGCGTCGAACGAGCTGGCACCCGACGCGCTACAAATGCTTACAAAGTGAGCGCCACTGCGCGTGCACCGCCCTCGTCGACGCGACGTTATTGCTGGCACACACCAGTGGAGGCCGCAATGAACACAAACGTCACGAACAGCATCGCGCAACGCAGCCGCATTCATCCGTTGATCGCGGGCGCAGCCGTGTCCGTCATCCTCGCCTGTGCGACAGGCGTCGCAGCGATGACGGGTATCCTTCCCGTATCGCATGCAGTGCCGTCGCCCAGCGCGCAGATTGCGGCAGCCACTGCACAGCCCGCGAGCTTGCCGCTGGCCGTACAACAACCCGATCCGGTCCAACCCGCTGTTCGACCGGCGGCTCAGGCTTATGCGCAACCGACGGGACCTGCGGCTCCCCAGCGCGTTCATCACACGCACAAGCCGCACGTCGCGCCCGCTCCGCAGTACGCAAACAGCGACTACTCGCAGGCGCCTTCGCAACCCTCCGGCGCAAGACAGATCGCCGCCGATCCGGACGCCGGCGAAGTCGTCGCGATCACTCCAATTCAGACGTCCGAGCCGACGACCGGCCTCGGCGCCGTCGGCGGTGCTGTTGCGGGTGGACTCATCGGCAATCAGATCGGCGGCGGACGCGGCCGCATTCTCGCCACGGTCGCGGGCGCCGTCGGCGGCGGTCTCGCGGGCAACGGCATCGAGCATGTGGTACGCAAGCAGACCAGCTACCGGGTACAGGTCCGCATGGAAGACGGAAGCTACCGCAATTTCAGCTATTCGACGCAGCCGCCCGTGCAGATTGGACAGCGCGTTCATGTGTCGGGCGATACGTTGACCTCTTCGTGACCGAGTATCATCCGGCACGGTACAGAACGGCCCGTCATGCGCGAGCCGTGGTTACACCATCGGTTCCAGCAGCATGTTCGTGGCCGCGACCACTGATCAAAATCCCTGGAACCGACCATCTACAGTCACGACAAATGGCACGGCTTGACCGCGTAAGCTTCGGGTGTCAGCGGATTGATGCTCGCCGCTGCATCGCAACTCTGCAGCCACGCTCCGGCCGGCGACGCGGCGACCGGCCGCCTCTAATACCTCGTATCGCGGCTCTGTGACGGCTGCGACATACGATCTGTCAAAGCGCCCGGCGCTGAACATCGCGAAAGAGAATCTGCGCGCGTTGCTGTTGCGCGAGATCGTCGATGAGACGATCGTGAGCATCACGTCGCGGCGCGGCGTGCCCGTCAGTCCCGCAGGCGCCTGTTTATCGAATGCCTGCGGGAAGTGATCGATGCGGACGCGGTCGCAGGATCTCGACCGTGGCCTGTTTCACTCGATTGAATTGCTGTTTTAGACACAGCACCTGATCAGCGGCCACCGCTCCTTGCGAATGGCTGCTTTCAGGCAGCCCGGCTGGAGTGACGCGTGCAGCCATCCGCGCCGGTGACGTCCATCAACATCCAACCGACATTCGTCGACACCGGAAGGAGCGTCACTCGTCGGCCAAGGCCGACATTCAGGTATCGCGTCCGTCAGGCGGCTACGAGGCGTTTTGCCGACGTTCGCACTGCGGTGGCGTTGAACGTCAGCTTTCACTGCAAGCGAACCCACACTCTCGACGCGTTGCCGCGTCCGCCCTTGGACGCTACTGTCCACTTCCCAAGTCGAAGCGGACGTCAATCGCTTGCGAGCGAAGGTCACTTCCTGGCCGGCAATACGCGTTCACCCACCTTGTCGAAAAGCTGCCGTTGACGACTTCCACGTCAGTTCTGTAGAACGTTCACGGAACTGGTGCTCTCGGCCACAATCGGTCGTTCGCCAATGCCCCAGCAGGGACTTCCGCGAGTCCGCTCCCTTCAGAATCAGCCATTCGGTCAGCCATGATGCAAAGCACATCGTTTGCCGACGTCGTCGTCGACTACACGATGGCTTGTTGGCCGACACCCTTGTAAGCGACGAGACAGCGCACGGATCGTGCGACAGAGTGTTAGACAGGCGACACCCGCCGGTCGCAGCGCCTCCTATAGATAACGCGCATACGATTAAATCTTTTGCGATTGACATCGTTCGTGTCTTCATCCATCATGCGACGCATGCGATTAAAGCGCATACGATATAAAATCACTGACACACTCATGCACGAAGGAATCCATCATGACCAAGATCGACCAAGTCCTCTTCTCAGGCAACAGCCACAGCACGATCAATCGCGACCCCGATGTCCAGCGCGGTGAGCACGGCGTCCTCGACCTTAAGCTGTCAGCGCCTGGCGGTAAAAGCCGCGAGTTCATCGCCACCGAGCTGCACCCGAGAGCCGAGCAGTTGTTTTCCGGCGCCTGGTCGGCCTGTTACATCAGCGCGTTCGAGCTTGCGGCCTCGCTGAAGAAGGTCACGCTGCCATCCGACTATTCCGTGGACATCCAGGTAAACATTGGGTCGGTCGGTGCCGGGTTTTGCCTCGGCGCCCAGTTCACCATCCGCGTACCGGGTCTGGCAAAGGAAGTCGTCGAAGCGATCGCGCATCGGGCCCATCAGATCTGCCCGTACTCAAAGGCGGTGCATGGCAACATCGAGGTCGGCCTCAACGTCATCACGGCGTGATTTTTAATCGTATGCGATGACATCGCATACGTATAGTTAGCTTAACACCCTTATTCACGAAGGAATCCATCATGGAAAAGATCGAAAAAGTTCTCGCCGCAGGTAACACCCATGCTACGGTCAATCGCGATCCCAATGTCCAGCGCGGCGAGTTCGGTGTCTACGACCTCAAGCTGTCAGCGCCCGGCGTTGAAACGCTCGAGTTCATCGCCACGGAGCCACACCCGAGAGCCGAGCAGTTGTTTGCGGGCGCCTGGTCGGCCTGTTACACCACCGTGTTTGGGATGGCCGCCGAGCTGAAGAAAGTCACGCTGCCGCCCGACTATTCCGTCGACATCCAGGTAAACATTGGGCAGACCGGTGCCGCGTGGCACCTCGGCGCCCAGTTCAGGATCCGCATCCCGGGTCTGGCAAAGGAAGTCGTCGAGGAAATCGCGCACCTGGCCCATCAAATCTGCCCGTACTCGAAGTCTGTGCGCGGCAACATCGAGATCGGCATGAACATCGTCACGGCGTGATCCGCGAAGGCACGTGCATCTCTCTGAGGCACGTGCCCCTTATTGATCTTTTTTGGGAATTTCCATCACGAAGACCAAGCTCATCGTTGCACTGCTCGTCGCAGTTTCTGTGTCCGCCACCGCGCCCGCGTTCGCCAGCGGCTATGGACCGGCTCCCTTCTACAAGCCCTCAATTGGCGCACCGGCATTGCAAAGCGGTCAGAGCGTGCGCACCGTCGCCGCCGAACGCGAAGACGCAACCAGCTCGGAAAGGACGTATGGCGGTGCAGTCTCCGGAGCGTCCCAGTCGGGGATCCATGTCGCCGCGACGCCGCGCGATAGCTTCCCTGCACACCACTAGGCGCGCATCCCTCCACCGCTGGGCCGTCTCGCATCGTCGTTGCTCCTGTGCGTCGTTCACGGCATCGGGCGGTTCATGGTTCATTCACTGAGCAAGAAGCAGGCAATGTTCAGTCATATTGTGGTCGGCACCAACGACCTCGAAAAAGCAAAGCGGTTCTACGATGCGGTGCCGCGCGAGCTTCGTTATGGTGAAGGTCTTAACGATGACAACGAGCAGTGCCGGCGCTATATCTATCGCGCCGACACGGGGTTTTTCATCATCACCCAGCCGCTCGATGAATCCACAGATCAACTGGTACCCGCATATCTAACGCTCTGCGGCCAAGAAATCGAGTTTTTCAACAGAACCGACCGATAGTCGACATTGGTTAATCACGGCCAACATAGCAATGAAGCGTGGGCGAAGTCACTGCCTGGTGCCGGCCCGTAGTTACGGGTTTGCCGTAGGCCGTAAGGCAAACAGATCACTCACTCCCTCGGCATCGCCACTATAAAGCCTGCGGCACGTAGTTCCGTGAACATGACGCGCGTGAGCCACGCTATCCGTTCATCGTTCATTCGACTGCGGATGGCCGCAATGGAGATGGCTGCGTACCCATCGGCATCGATATCGAAACTCATGCCTACGCCCGATACACCTTCGTGAATGAGTCCGCCTGTTGCCGAGAAACCGTTCTTGCGTGTTCGCTCGACGATATGACGGATTCTCGGCAACGCAAGACCGAGCGGCCTGAACTCCTCGCTGTGCCGTGCATAAATTTCTGCGATGGCCTTGTCGGTCTGTCGGGCAAGTAGTGCCATGCCGGCCGAACCCACTCCAAGCACTCGCATGCCGCCCACTGGCAACACCAGCGTGCGAACAGGTGATCGCCCCTCCTCATAGTGCAGACAATGAGCGTAATCGCCACTGCGAACCACCAGAAACACCGAATCTTCGGTGAGATGAGCCAGTCGCTTGAGCATGGGCCGACAGGCCTCGAGAATAGGTGCACGCTTCATGGACGCGAGTCCGATTTGCATGGCCTGCATACCGAGCCGGATACGCTTTCCATCTCCGCGCTCAATGAATCCTGCACTCTCCAGGCTCTTGAGAAGCCGATGAGCGGTTGTTCTATCGATTCCTGCGGCCTTCGCCAGATCAGTGACCGTTGCGCCGTCCGGATGCAATCCGGCCACACGTCGCAGCAGATCAAGAGCGCGGTCCACCGACTGCGTGCCGGTCCTGACGGAAATCAATCTTGTCATGGTTCTCCCTAAATGTGTGCACAATGTGAACGATTCAATTACTAATCATTGTGCACGCTTTCAGTGTGCGGTGGAATGCGTCGGTCACACCACCACTTCTGTTTTTTTATGACCAACGATCCGCACAACATTCCCGTTCTCTCCAACGACGAATGGACCGCACAGCTGAAGGCTTCCCTGCCCTCGGCGAATATCCCGACCCTGCTGATGACCCTGATCCACCTGACGGGCGATCGCAAATGGCTGACAGAAACGTATCAATGTTCGCGTGTTCGCGGCATCGACGACAACGATCCGGGCGGCCTGCCGGAGGGAGTGCAGAAGGAAATCCGCGACGCCGCGTTCGAAGCGCTCGTCGAGTGGAAGAAGAGTGGCACGGTCAAGTTGCAGGCACCAGGCTTTGAGACTTTGGTCGAGATGCTCAAACTGAACGTCGGCGAGGACATTCCGCAGTCGTATGGCCCTATGATCAGTTCGTGGCTCGGCTTCGACGAGGACATGGTGATCGACCAGAAGGGTCGCTTCAAGATCCCCGATGGCTTCAAGGTCGTGGTCATCGGTGCGGGTGTTGCAGGTTTGGCCTCGGCGATCCGTCTACAAGGTGCTGGCATTCCGTTTGTTGTCGTCGAGAAGAATGCTGAAGTTGGCGGCACATGGTATGAGAACCATTACCCGGGTTGCGGTGTCGATACGCCGAACCACATCTACTCGTATTCCTTCGCCAAAGGCGACTGGTCGAAGTATTTTGCTTTGCAGGAAGAAATTCAGAAATACTTCGAAGGCGTCGCCGACAAGTTCAACCTACGTCAGTACATTCGCTTCAACACGAAGGTCGAAGCCGCACGCTACGATGAAGCGACGATGACGTGGGTCGTGGACACGAAGAACAAGGATGGCGAAACCGATCGTCTCATTGCAAATGTTCTGCTCTCCGCAGTCGGCCTGCTCAACGTGCCGAAGATGCCGCAGATCCCCGGCCTCGACAAATTCAAAGGTGTGTGCTTCCACAGCACGCAGTGGCCGGAAGGTCTTGATCTGAAGGGCAGGCGCGTGGGCGTCATCGGTAACGGTGCTACGTCGATGCAGATCGTGCCGGAAATCTCGAAGATCGAAGGTATTCAACTGACGGTGTTCCAGCGCTCGAAGCAATGGGCCGCACCGTTCGAGAAGTTCCGCCTCGAAGTGCCGCAGGAAAAGCGCTTCCTGCTTTCGCAACTGCCGTTCTATCAGGAATGGTATCGCCAGCGTCTGGCGTACATCTTCAACGATCGCATCCACAAGTCGTTGCAAATCGATCCGCAATGGCCGCATCCGGAGCGTTCAATCAACCGCACGAACGAACGTCATCGTGAGCATTTCGTGGACTATATCAAGGCAGAACTCGGCGCTCGCCAGGACCTGCTGCCGGATGTGACGCCCGACTATCCGCCGTTCGGCAAGCGCATGCTGATGGACAACGGTTGGTTCCGCACGATGGCCAAGGCAAACGTCAGACTCGTGACGGGTGGCATTCCTGAAATCCGTGGTAACGCCGTGATCGATGAAAAAGGTAATGCGCACGAGCTAGATGTGCTGATCGTCTGCACGGGATTCGATGCGATCAACATGCTCGCGTCGTTCAACCTCGTCGGCAAAGGCGGTCGCAGCATTCGTGAAGTTTGGGCCGACAAGGGCGCCGAAGCATATCTCGGCGTTGCAGCGCCGGGGTTCCCGAATTTCTTCATGCTCGCTGGCCCGAATACAGCACTCGGCCACGGTGGTTCGGTCGTCGCCCTGATGGAAACGCAGGTTGCGTATGTCATGAATATCCTGCGTCAGGCGATGGACAAGACGCCGGGAGGCCAGCGCTTCGAGTTCGACGTGCTCAAGGACTGTCACGACAACTACAACGCGCGCGTGCAGGCTGCTCACGGCGAGATGATCTGGACGCACAAAGGCATGAGCAACTGGTATCGCAATGCTGCTGGCCGCGTGATCGCCACCACGCCGTGGCGTAATGACTACTACTGGCACATGGCTCGCAAGGCCGACTTCGACGATTACGTGTTCCGCACGGAAGCGACGGTCTGAGAGGGGCCGATCATGACTGAAAACCAGCGTAAGCCCGGCCCTCACATGCTGAGCGGCGTGCGGATTCTCGATCTCGGCACGATGGTCGCCGGTCCTCAATCGGCTACTCTCTTCGGCGACTTCGGTGCCGACGTGATCAAGATCGAGGTTCCCGAGCGTGGCGACACGGTTCGCGATATAGGCCCGTTCGTGGATGGCGAGTGTCTCTACTGGGAAGTCGAGAACCGCAACAAGCGTTCGATCACTCTGAACCTGCGTGAAAAAGAAGGCCAGGACCTCCTGTGCAAACTCGTCTCGCAGTGTGACGCAGTGGTAGAGAATTTCCGTCCCGGCACACTCGAGAAGTGGGGTCTCACTTTCGAGGCGCTGACGAAGCACAATTCGAAACTCGTGTTGCTGCGAGTGTCGGGTTTCGGCCAGACGGGTCCGTACAGTTCACGTGCAGGCTATGATCGTATCGGCCTCGCCTTCGGTGGCCTGATGGGTATCACCGGTTATCCGGATCGCCCTCCTGTGCGTATCGGAACCTCGACCGCCGACTATCAGACCGCAATTCTCGGCGCGTTCTCGCTGATGATGGCGCTGTATCACCGCGACTGTCTGGGCGGCAAAGGGCAGGAAATCGACCTCGCGATGTACGAAGCGGTTATCCGTTTCACCGAAGTGCTGGTACCCGAATACGATCGCATGGGCTATATCCGCGGCCCGCGAGGGAACGTGCATTTCGCGGCCGCACCTGGCGACCACTTCCCGATGCAGGACGGTAGTTACGTCATTATCACGTGCTCGGCACAAACCGGTTGGGAACGTCTATGCGCGGCGATGGACCGTCTGGACCTGCTCGAAGATCCGCGCATGGCCACGCACGAACTGCGCTGGCAGCACATCAACGAACTGAACAAGGAGGTGGCGGATTTCGTCATGTCGATGCCGCCCGAGCAGGTTTTTGCAAAACTCGATGAAGCGAAGGCTGCGTACGCTCCAATTCTGACCATCGATAAGATCATGCAGAACGAGCACTACAAGGCTCGAAATACCATCGTCTCGGTCGAGAATCCGCGCATTGGTCCGGTTCGCATGACGGGTGTCGTGCCCAAGATTCCTGGTATTGCTGAGAAGCCGATCGTACCGGCTCCGGCACTCGGTGAGCACAACGCCGAGGTCTATGGCGAACTGCTGGGCCTCACTGAATCCGATCTCGCGGCTCTAAAAAAGAAAGGCACTATCTGATGTCAGCCATCAACACCCATGCGATCGTGTTCGGGGGCGGTGGCCTAGCTGGTATCGCATGGGAAGCCGGCCTCGTCCACGCCCTCGCGAAAACGGGTTTTGACGTCGGACTCGCCAACCTTCTGGTCGGCACCTCCGCTGGTTCGGTGATTTCGACGCAACTGGCCTCCGGTATCAGCACCGAAATCCTGTTCAACGAGCAGGCCAATCCGAATCCAGATTCCGTCGAGAAATTCCGGCCGTACTCGCAGGAGGAAGCGGACAAAGCGAATCAGACATTGATGGCCAAAGTGAATGGCGATTTGACTGCCGCACGCAAACGGATCGGAGCGTTTGCCAGGCGCAGCGAAACGCCCTCTCTGGACGAACGCAAAGCAATCATTGCTTCACGTCTTTCGCAGTATGAATGGCGCTCTCGTAGTCTGCGTCTCGTTGCGGTGGATGTAGATACAGGTGAGCCCCGCGTTTTCGATTCCGAATCCGGGTGCTCTCTGATCGACGCTGTTGCCGCGTCGTGTGCTGTGCCAGGTGTATGGCCCACAGTACCGATCGAAGGAAAACACTATATGGATGGGGGAATCATGTCGATGAATAATGCCTGGGTTGCAAGCGGGAGCAAACGCGTTCTTGTTCTGGCGCCTCTCGGCTACTCAGACGGCAACCCCGTCAGCGGTCATTTGCGTGATGAAGTGAAAACACTCGAAGACGAAGGTGCGAGCGTTCGCGTGATCACGCCGAACGAATCCTCACTCAAAGCCTTCGGTGGCAATGTGCTCGATCCGGCACGTCGCTCGCCTGCGGCACACGCCGGCTATAGCCAGGGTCTGGGCTTGGCCTCGGACCTGGTGGCCTGGTGGCTCGCTTGAATACCCCCTGAAGGAAACTCTCAAATGTCGAAAATTGAACAGTTTTCCCCCGAACGCATCGCCGACCGCATGCTGATCCAGCATCTGATGGCACGCTGGTGTCATGCGGTGGATCGCCTGGATGCACCGGGTATGCTTGCGTGCTTCGTGCCCGGCTGCATCGACAGCCATGGTCCGTATATCGGCCCTGTCGAAGGCCTCGTTGGATGGATTCTTGAACGTCACCAAAAGATTCACTTCAGCTCGCATTTCATCGGCAACATGCTGGTCGACTTCGTGGATGAAGACACGGCAATCGTCGAAACGTATGTCCGTACGAACCAGCAGTATCCGCCCGAAGCAAAAGCCGCGATCGCTCAATTCACGGGTGGTGCATCCGGTGCCGAAGACTGCTACGTGGACGTGTTCACGTCGTCGCGTTACATGGATCGCATCATTCGTATCGACGGCGAATGGAAGATCGCCGAGCGTCGTCTGATCCAGGACTGGAAGCGCCTGGACGAAGTAAAAGTTCAGGCACTGGCACCCAAGGAAGGCTGGATTCTGGGCAAGCGTGATGGCAACGATGAGTCGCAAGTCATGCGTCGCGAATTCGGCCTCGAATAATCGCATATCACAACGATAAGAGGAGACACAGCAATGAAGCTGACACGCCGTCGATTCAATCTCCATGCCCTCGCAGGTGTCGGTAGCCTCGCCCTCGGTGGCGTGAAGTTCGCGAACGCCGATGAAGCGTGGCCGCCCTCGTCGCCGATCGATGTCATTGTTCCGTTTCCTGCTGGCGGCACGACCGACATTCTCGGCCGCTTCGTTGCCGAAGCCGTGACCAAACGCATTCCGGGCGCAAAGGCAATCGTCCAGAACGTGCCCGGTGCCACCGGAATCATTGGATGCGGCCTGGTCGCGCGCTCGAAGCCCGATGGCGGCATGCTCCTGATGGCTTCAATCGGTACCGTCGTGACCAATCAGTTCACCTATCCAAACTTGCCGTTCAAACAGTCGGATTTGACGCCTGTCATCAACCTGGCCGAAATCCCGAACTGCGTGATGGTGCGTCCCGACCTCGGTGTGAAAACGGTGCAGGAATTTGCTGAACTGCTGCGCAAGAATCCGGACAAGTACAAGTACGGTTCGCCGGGTTTCGGCGCCAGCGGCCATATCTCAGGCGTACTGTTCTGCCAGCAGGCGAACGTCAAGGCAATCCATGTCCCGTACAAGGGTGGGGCGCCGATGATTACCGATCTGATCGGCGGTCACATTGACTTCGCGATCGACCAGCTTTCGGGTGCCGTCGAACTGATCAAGGCCGGCAAGATCAAGGCACTGGCCGTGACGTCAAAGACGCGCTCGCCGGTGCTGCCGAATCTGCCGACCATGATCGAATCGGGTTACCCGAAGTACGTGATGGCCCCGTGGTATTGCGTGGAAGCGCGTGCCGGCACGCAGCGTCCGATCATCGACAAGATGAACGCGGCACTGAACCAGATGCTTAAGGATCCGGTGATCATCCAGAAATTCCACGAACAGGCGATGACCCCTATCGGCGGCACGCCTGAAGACCTGCAGGCGGTCGAAGATCGTGATTACGCCGTCATCAAGGAAATGTCGAAGACGATCAACTTCCACGGCAGCGGTGCTTAACGACTGAATGCCATAGCGGAGTCCACTGGACTTTCTTTCCTGAGCTTACTCACCAAAAAACTATCCAATATGAAAACCCTCTCCTGTATTGCAGCGTTGCTGATTGGTGCGAGCATCGTCGCGCCCGTTGCCGCTCACGCCGCTGATACCTTTCCGGGCTCGAAGCGGGTCCGCCTCATCGTCGGCTACACGCCGGGCGGTGCTTCGGATATCGTCGGTCGTCTCGTGGCCAAGGGTATGGCGGAAGTCAATGGCGGCAACTTCATCGTCGAAAACCGTCCGGGCGACGGCGGCATGGTCGGCATGGCCTATGTCAAGAACGCGCCGGCTGACGGCTCTGTGCTCGGCATCGCGGTTTCGGGCACGCTGGTGACCGGTCCGCATCTGCAAAAGAACGTGCCGTACGATGCCCTGACGTCGTTTGCAGACGTCGGCAAGATCGCGAAGGCTCCGATGGTCATGTTCGCATCGCCCTCATACAAGGATCCGACCGTCGCGCACGTGATCGCGGATGCTAAGGCTCACCCGGGTCAGATGAAGTCGGCACAAGGCGCCAAGGCTTTTGAGCTCGCGCAGCACCTCTTCAACTCGCTGGCTGGCGTCAACATCGGCATCGTCCCGTATCCTGGTGGTGCGCAGGCTGCGATCGACGTGATGGCGGGCCGGGTCACGCTGATGGTGGATACGATCGGTGCACAGATCGGCGCGATCAAGGGTGGCAAACTCGTGCCGGTGGCGGTTCTGGATTCGAAGCGCTCGCCACTGCTACCCAAAGTGCCGACGATGCAGGAAGAAGGTGTGAAAGACTACGAAGCAGTTGGCTGGATGGGCCTCGTCGCACCGAAGGGCACGCCCCCCGAAGTTGTGGCGAAGATCAACGCGGACCTGAACAAGGCACTGGCGCTTCCGGAAGTCAAAGAGAAACTTCAGTCGCTCGGCTACGATCCGGACCCCAGCACGCCCGCGCAATTCCAGGAGACGGTGAACAAGGAATTCGCGAAGTGGGGCAAGGTCTGCAAGGACGCAGGCATCCAACCATCGTAATCGAACCCGCAGTGATACTCACCTATGTGGGCCTGCGCTCCTGAAAGTACCAAAACTAATTAGCTTGATGAATATCTCCGATAGCGTTTTCGTCATCACAGGCGGTGCCTCGGGTTTGGGTGCCGCAGTGGTACGCAAGGTCGTGGCGGCCGGTGGCGAGGTCATGCTTGTCGATATTCGTGAAGAGCCGCTCCAGGCGTTTGCCGCCGAACTCGGTGATCGGGCTGCATACAGCGTCGCCGACGTGACCAGCGAAGAACAGGGTGTGGCCGCAATCGACGCAACGGTGAGCAGGTTCGGCCGTATCGATGCGCTGGTCAACTGTGCAGGTGTCGAACTCGGCTCGCGCGTCGTGGGTCGCAACGGACCCCATGATCTGTCCAGGTTCGCACGGACGATCGGCATAAACCTGATCGGTACGTTCAACATGCTTCGTCTTGCTGCTGCTGCAATGGCAAAGCAGGAACCGCGTGAAGGTGGTGAACGTGGCCTGATCGTCAATACGGCTTCGATCGCTGCGTTTGACGGTCAGATCGGGCAGGCCGCCTATTCGGCGTCCAAGGCCGGTGTTGTCGGCATGACGCTCCCGATTGCGCGTGAACTGGCACGCTCGGGGATCCGTGTCATGACTGTCGCCCCCGGCATCTTCCGCACGCCAATGGTCGAGGGTATGGCACAGGAGGTGCAGAAATCACTCGCCTCGAATGTACCGTTCCCGTCGCGTTTCGGGGAACCCCATGAATTCGCTGCGCTCGTTGCCCACATTGCCGAAAACCAGATGCTCAACGGCGAGGTAATCCGTCTCGACGGTGCAGTCCGCATGACCGCCAGATAATCAGAGGAGACACGGAATGAATGCTGATCCGGTTGTTATTGTTGCCGCAACCCGTACGCCCATGGGAGGCTTTCAGGGCGACTTCGCGAACCTCACTGCATCCGATCTCGGTGCAGTTGCAATCAAGTCCGCGCTCGAACGTGCGGGGGTGGCCGGTGACCAGGTCGATGAGGTAATCATGGGTTGCGTGTTGCCCGCTGGCCAGGGACAGGCACCGGCACGTCAAGCCATGATAAAGGCCGGTGTTCCCGTCTCGACGGGTGCTCTCACCGTCAACAAGATGTGCGGCTCGGGTATGAAGGCGATCATGCTTTCGCATGATCTGATCCTGGCCGGTTCGAGCAGCGTCATGGTCGCCGGCGGCATGGAAAGCATGACCAATGCCCCTTACCTGCTGCCCAAGGGTCGAGGAGGCCTGCGTATGGGGCATGGCCAGGTCCTCGATCACATGTTCTTCGACGGCCTGGAAGATGCGTACGACAAGGGCCGCCTGATGGGCACCTTCGCCGAAGACTGTGCCTCCGAGTACAAGTTCACGCGTGAAGAGCAGGACGGGTTTGCGATCGCTTCGCTCACGCGCGCACAGACTGCGATCGCCAATGGTTCGTTTGTAAACGAAATCACGCCGGTCACCGTCCCGGGCAAGACCGAAACCGTGGTGTCGATCGACGAAGCACCGGGCAAGGCAAAACTCGACAAGATTCCGGGCCTCAAACCGGCCTTCCGTGCTGGCGGTACGGTTACGGCTGCGAACTCGTCGTCGATCTCGGATGGTGCGGCAGCACTCGTGCTGATGCGCAAATCAGAGGCCGAGAAACGCGGTTTGAAGCCGCTGGCGACGATCGCCGGGCATGCGACCTATGCATTCAAGCCAAACCTGTTCCCGACCGCGCCAACCAGCGCATTGCGCAAGGTCTCTGAGAACACGGGATGGAATCTGAAGGACGTGGATCTGTTCGAACTGAACGAGGCATTCGCCGTCGTGCCGATGGCCGCAATGAAAGATCTCGATCTGCCGCATGACAAGGTCAATGTGAACGGTGGTGCCTGTGCACTGGGCCATCCGATCGGTGCGTCGGGTGCCCGTATCGTTGTCACCCTTCTGTATGCCCTGCGCAATCGCGGCCTCAAACGTGGCATCGCCGGCATCTGTCTCGCAGGCGGCGAAGCTACTGCGATCGCGCTCCAGATTGACTGAACCTGGAATTGGAGGAGACGTGAGGACCAAATCGTTGCTTCTACGTATCAACAAAGACTATTACGGCGGGGCGCTTCTGCTCGTCATCGGTATGTATGTGACGTTGGTCGGACGTACATACGAGCGAGGCACCCTTAACCAGATGGGTCCCGGGTTCTTTCCGGTCGTGCTGGGCCTCCTCCTCTCGGTGCTTGGCATCATCGTGGCACTGGGTGCGCGTCGAGGCAGCACGGATTCAACAGAAGAAAAAGAGCATAACGATGCTCCGCGCACTGCTGACTGGCGTGGCTGGCTTTGCATCATTTTCAGCATCGTTGCATTCGTCGTTTTTAGTCAGTATTTCGGCTTCATCCCTGCGAGTTTCGCCACGGTCTTCATTTCTGCCATGGGCGACCGGGAGAACACCTGGAAGTCGGCTTTCGTTCTGGCAGTCTTGGCTACAGTCTTCGGCGTCATCGTTTTTGAATACGCACTGAAAATTCAGTTGCCCATGATTGCATTTGGAGGCTAAGCCATGATCGATCAATCGCTCATTGATCTTTGGCACGGGTTTGGAGTTGCATTCCAGTTCCATAACCTGATGTGGTCGTTCTTCGGCGTGCTGGTTGGCAATCTCATCGGCGTGCTTCCAGGCATGGGTGCCATGTCCGCAATGTCGATGCTGCTCCCGCTTACCTATGTGATGAATCCAGTTTCGGCAATTCTCATGCTGGCTGGTATCTTCTATGGTTCGCAATACGGTGGCGCAATCGGTGCGATTCTGCTGAATCTTCCGTGTCACCCGCCTCATGCTGTGACCTGTATCGACGGGTATCCGCTAACGAAGAGGGGCAAGGGCGGAACTGCACTCGGCATCACGATGATCAGTTCGTTCTTCGCGGCGTCAGTTGGCATCATCGTGATGATTTTCGCGTCGCCACTGCTCGTTCAGATCGCGTTCAAGTTTGGTCCCGCCGAACTGTTCTCGATCATGCTGGTGGGCCTGATTGCAGGCGGAACGATGTCTCGCGGTGCCCCGATCAAGGGCGTGTCGATGACCGTTTTGGGACTGATTCTGGGTATGGTCGGTACGGACGTGAATTCGGGCGTTCAGCGTTTCACGTTCGGCTTCCCGGATCTCGCGGACAATCTCGAGATAGTTGCGCTCGCACTCGGTCTGTTCGGTGTCGCCGAGTTCCTGCTCAACGTTAACCGCATGGGTGCTGTCGGTTCCAACATGAAACTCGGCATGAAGGACATGCGGCCCTCGCGTGCGGAACTGAAAACTGCGTTCTGGCCCATGGTCCGTGGCACGCTCATGGGCATGCTTTTCGGTGCGATGCCCGGCACTGGCCCAACGATCACGACGTTCCTTTCCTACTCGGTCGAGAAGAAAATCTCGAAGAATCCGAGATCGTTCGGCACGGGCAACATCGCGGGTGTCGCTGCACCCGAAGCGGCGTCGCACTCGAAGACGCAGGTGGACTTCATTCCGACCATGAGTCTCGGTATCCCTGGTGACCCGGTGATGGCACTGATTCTCGGTGCACTGCTGATCCAGGGTATCCAGCCGGGTCCGCAACTGATCACGGAACACGCAGACATCTTCTGGGGCCTCATTGCATCCTTCTGGATCGGTAATATTCTGCTGATTATCCTGAATGTTCCGCTGATCGGCGTATGGGTGAAAATGCTTCGCGTTCCCTATAAATACCTGTTCCCGTTGGCGATGGTTTTTATCTGCGTCGGCGTGTTCACGACTCAAAACAGCCTGTTTAGGGTGGGCGAAGTCGCGGTATTCGGCATCCTTGGTGCGATTCTCCTGCTACTCAAGTTCCCAGTCTCGCCGATTCTGTTGGGTTATGTTTTGGGACCCATGCTCGAAGAGAACTTCCGCCGTGCACTTTTAATTTCGGACGGCAGTCTGCAGGTATTTGTCGCTACGCCTATCTCGGCGACCTTTATTGGCATCTCGTGTCTGCTGATCTTGCTGCAACTGTTGTTTTGGCTACGCAATCTTATGAGAGCGCGGAAGGTCCGCGAATCTGCGGGCGTGCCGACATAGGCGGGGCAGCCTACGAAAGTAACAATCAGTAGTGCACTCTCGGCGCTCACTCATCATCCGCACGTGCACAGCATCGTCCCCCTGCGGGGGACTGTCGCCCGCAGGCGAGCGCTGGATCGCTTGCCGGCCCGGCTTCTTCCTGCCGGTACTCGTGCTCTCGCGCCTGTTCCGGCGCCGCTTCCTCGAAGCACTCGCCGATTCCCATCGACCGGCCAGCTGCAGTTCTTCGGCGAGTATGCGGGACTCGCCGATCCGGCCGTCTTCGCTCAGTGGCTCGCGCCCTTGCCCGCCCGCGAGTGGTTCGTGTACGCCAGGCGCCCCTTTGCGGGACCGGAAGCCGTGCCGCGTACCTTTCACGCTATACACATCGTGTGGCAATCTCCAACCAGCGTCTGCTCGCCTACGATGAGCGCGGCGTAACCATCCACTGGAAGGACTACCGCGCGACCGGGCGCACCCACTATAAGACCATGACGCTGGAGGCCGGCGAGTTCATGCGTCGCTTCCTGTTTCACGTGCTGCCCGGCGGCTTCCATCGCATCCGTCACTACGGGCTGCTCGCCAACCCGGTGCGCCGTGCCAATTTCGCGAGGGTGCGTGAGTTGCTCGACGTCGCGCGCGAGCTCGACACGGCATCCGACGACGCCATCGTCGAAACTCGACCCACCAGATGGCGGCCGGCAGAAACCGGTCGTAAGCGGCTGCCAGTGGTACATCGCCCCTCGACCAAACACCGTCATTTCAGCGCGATTTGCGCGCTGTTCGAATGCCTTTTGCCCCAGTCTCGTTCATCCGTGTTCCACTATCCGGTTAGTGGCAGCATTCCGGACCTTCCTTTGGGCATTTCGCGCCACAATCCGAATATTTCTACACGGACGGACTATGGAACGTCGTGCGCCGCTTCCTCCGCTGAATCCCACACGGGCATTTGAGGCGACGGGACGCTTGTTGAGCATCTCCAAGGCCGCTGACGAGTTGGCCGTCACGCCTGCCGCCGTCAGCCGGCAGGTACGCACGCTCGAAGCCTACCTTGGCGTCGATCTGTTCGAGCGAGTGAAGGGGCGGCTCGAGCTGACGTCGGCGGGAGCGCGGTATCTCGCGGAACTGATGCCGCTTTTCGCATCGCTGCGCGCGGCCACTGACAGCCTGCGTTCGCCCGAGCGACGTACCCGCGTACTCAAGATCCGCTCTCCTGCGACCTTTGCGGTGCGCTGGCTGATTCCGCGTCTCGCGAGCTTTCATAGACTGCACGAAAATATCGATGTTCAACTGACGACATCGTCGGCTCCGCTGAATTTCGCGCGTGAAGACATCGACGGCGGCATCCAGTTGGGCGATGGCAAATGGCCAGGCCTGCGCGTGCAACGTCTGATCGCGAACGAGCTGGTGCCGGTCGCGGCGCCTTCCAGACAGGTCAAGGCCCGCTCGCAACTGCAGGGCGAAACGCTCCTGCATACGCTTGCGCGCCCAGAAGACTGGACGTTGTGGCTGAAGGCGGCGGGTCTTCCATTGAACGGGCGACGCCGTGAGATGCGCTACGAAACGTCGCTGCTCGCTTACCAGGCGGCCATAGAAGGGCACGGTGTCGCGATCGCGCAGAAGGCGCTGGTGCGCGGCGAGCTCGCAAGCGGCGCGCTGGTCGCACCGTTTTCGTTCGAGCTCGATCGCGGGCATCACACTTACTACTTCGCGTGGCCGACGGGGCGTCCGCAATCGGATGCACTGAGGATTTTCCGCCGATGGCTGCTCACGCTGCTCAATGACTAGCGATGGCGAGCCGATGTCCTTTTAACAAAAAGTCAACGATTCGTTTCGAAATTGTCGATTGTCCAAGATGCCGACGAATACGTAATCTCGTCGGCATGATTCGCTGCAGTGGCGAGTCACGAGACAGGACAATCACAAATGCCAAGAGACAGCCTCAACGGCGTGCGGGTGATCGATTTCTCGCATGTCCTCGCCGGTCCGGTCTGCTCGATGACGCTCGCCGATCTCGGTGCGCACGTCGTCAAGATCGAGCCGCCCAATGGCGAGATCGGACGTCGGATCGGGCCGCCGTGGATAAGCGGCGAAAGCCCGGCCTTTATCAGCGTCAACCGGAACAAGTACAGCGTCGCGATCGATCTGAAAACCGACGCCGGGCGCCAGGCCGTTCGCCGCATGCTGCGGGAGGCGGACGTGCTGGTCGAGAATTTCCGGCCGGGCGTGATGGCGTCGATGGGACTCGACTTCGACTCGTTGCGGCAACTGAATCCACGGCTCGTCTACTGCTCGATCTCCGCATTCGGTCAGACGGGCGCGAATCGTACGCGGCCGGGCGTCGACGGCGTGATTCAGGCCGTCAGCGGTCTGATGAGCACGCTCGGCGCGACGCACGCCGAGCCGCTGAAAGTCCCGATCCCTGTCGCCGACATGATGGGCGGCTATCTGGCGTCGATCGCGATTCTCGGCGCGCTGCATCAGGTCCGCAGCGGCGACGGCGGGCAGCATCTGGACGTGAGTCTTTACAACGCGACGCTGATGCTGCAGCAGATCGGTTTCGCCGCGTTTTTCGCGTCCGGCAGCGAGCCGGAAAAGACCGGAAGTGCCGCACCTTATGCGTGTCCGAACGAAGCGTTCCCGACGGAGGACGGCTGGATGATGGTCGTCGCCTACCATCCGGAGCGGTGGCACGCGCTATGTGAGGTGCTCGCTTCCCCGGCGCTCGAAGCCGATCGGAGGTTCGCCACCAACGACGATCGCGTACGCCATCGCGCGACACTGCATCACATACTCGCCGCGCATTTCATCGAACGGACTACGGCGGAGTGGATGGAGCGGCTCACGGCACGGGACATTCTTTGCGCGCCCGTGGCGACGTACCGCGATGTCGTCGAATCGGCGGAGTACGGTGAATGCGGGCTGGCGCGGACGATCGATCATCCCGTCGCCGGCAGGATGCGCACGCACGGTTTCGCGCTTGGCCCGTCCGACCGCGCGGCCGCGCCGGACCTGCCCGCGCCGCTGACGGGCCAGCACACGATGCAGATGCTCGAGCGATACGGCTTCGCCGAAAGCGAGATAGCCGGACTGCTGAACGCGGGCGTGATCCGCGTGGGCCGCGCACCGCGCGAGACCCGCGACGACGACCGCAAGGTGACCGCATGAGCGCCGCGATGATCCGAAGCGAACGCTGCGGGCGGGTCGCGCTCGTGCGTCTGGCGTCGGATAACCCGCTCAATCCGCTGACCGACGCGTTGATGGACCAGCTGATCGACGTCCTGCTGCGCAATGAAACCGACCCTCAGGTTCACGCGACCGTTTTGACAGGATCCGACAAGGCCTTCGCCGCCGGCGCGGACATCGTCGCGATGTCGAAGCTCGATTACGCGAGCGCGTTCTCGGATGACTACATCGGCCGTAGCTGGGACCGCATCCGCACGGCCCGCAAACCGCTGATCGCGGCGGTGGGCGGCTATGCACTCGGCGGCGGCTGCGAGCTGGCGATGATGTGCGACATCGTCATTGCCGCAGACGACGCGGTTTTCGGCCAGCCGGAGATCAAGCTCGGCATCGTGCCGGGCGCGGGCGGCACGCAGCGCCTGCCGCGTGCGGTCGGCAAATCGACCGCGATGCTCGCGTGTCTGACCGGCGAGCCGCTTAGCGCCAGCGAAGCATTGGCTTACGGCCTCGTGTCGAAAGTCGTCGCCCGCAAGCGGTTGATCGATGAAGCGATGCGCGTCGGAGAGCAGATTGCGCGTCATTCGCTGCCGGTGATCGTCGCCATCAAGGAAGCGCTCAACCGCGCATTCGAGTCGTCGCTCTCGGAGGGGCTGTTGTTCGAGCGAAGGCTATTTCACGCGGGCTTTTCGTTCGCCGATCAGAAAGAAGGCATGGCCGCGTTTCTGGAACGCCGTCAGGCCGCATTCCAGAACCGGTAGTGGCCGGGAACAATCAGGAGACTTTTTCGTGTCAGCTTATCCAAATGATGCCAGTTCACTGGTCGAGTCGTCCGTCGATGCCGGCGTGCTTACGCTCACGCTGAACAGCCCGAGCGACGGCAATGCGCTGACCGTCGCAATGACGGAGGCGCTGTCGGGCGAGCTGGAGCAGGTCAACGACCGGCGCGACGTGCACTGCGTGCTGCTGCGTTCGTCGTCGCGGCACTTCTGCACGGGTGGCAACGTGAAGGACATGCAAAGCGGCAGCGATCTGATGAGCGGCAGCGTCGAGGAGGTACGCGATCGCCTGCTTCGCAGCCTGCACAGGATCACGCGCGCAATGATCGCGCTCGAGGTGCCGTCGGTGTGCGCGGTCAATGGCGCCGCGGTCGGAGCGGGCTGCGATCTCGCGCTGATGTGCGACATCCGCCTGGCGAGCACGAAAGCCTTGTTCGCAGAAAGTTTCTTGCGGCTCGGGCTGGTGTCGGGCATCGGCGGATCGTGGTTCCTGGCGCGGATCGTGGGCCACGCGAAGGCGCTTGAACTGACGTTGACCAATGAGTTCGTCGATGCAGAAGCGGCGCAGGGCCTCGGCATCGTCTCGAAGGTGGTGCCGGAGGAGGCGCTCGACATCGAGGCCCGATCGCTGGCGAAGCAAATCGCGCAAAACCCGCCGACGGCACTTCGCATGGCGAAGCGGCTCGTGCGCGAAGCGGCCGACGCTTCGCTGTCGTCGACGCTCGACATGGCGGCAAGCATGCAGGCCATTCTCTTGTGCGGCCACGAGCACAAAGAGGCCGTCGGCCGGTTTCTCGAGCAACAGGCGGCGAAAAAGCGCACACACATGTGATGCGCCGATACGGCCACCGCGTCGATCGCGCGAGGCCTCACAAACTGAATCAGAGGAGACGACCATGTCCACGACTTCCGGAGCCCGCAATCCAAAGCCCGGCATGCTGCGGATCATCGCCACATCGAGCCTCGGAACGATGCTCGAGTATTACGATTTCTTTGTCTATGTCGCGCTGACGTCGACCTTGACGCACTTGTTCCTTCCATCGACCGACCGGACCGTCGCAGCGATGGCAGGCGTCGCCACGTTCGGCATCGCGTATGTTGCGCGGCCGTTGGGCACGGTCATCTTCAGCCCGATGGCCGATCGGATCGGACGCAAGAAGACGTTTGTCATCACGCTCGCGATCATGGGTGTCGCCACGGTGGGAATCGGCTGTCTGCCGACCTACGCGGCGGCCGGCGTGCTAGCGCCGATCGGCCTGATCACGCTACGCGTGTTGCAGGGCGTCGCGCTCGGCGGCGAATACGGCTCTGCGGTGGTGTACGTTATGGAGCATGCCCCCGCGGGCCGCAAAGGCATGGCGACGAGCGTGCTGCAGAGCACCGCGAGCGTCGGCCTGCTGCTGGCACTGGCGATCGTGTCCGCACTGAAGTTCGCGCTGGATGCATCGGCGTTCGAATCCTGGGGCTGGCGCGTCCCGTTCCTGATCTCGGCGCCGATCGTCGCGGTGGCGACATGGATTCGGCTCGGCATGACCGAAACGCCCGTATTCGCGGAGATGAAACAGGCTGGCCGTCTGTCGAAATCGCCGCTGCAGGACACCTTGTCGAGCGCGACGTCGTGGAAAGCGATTCTGGTGGCGATGTTCGGCGCCCAGGGCGGAACATCGGTGTCGCTCTACACATCGATCGTCTATATGCTGTATTTCCTGCAGAACGTGTTGAAGGTCGATCCTTCGCGCGCGAATCTGTGCCTCGGTGTCGCGATCGTCGTCGCCGCGCCGCTTTATCCCGTGTTCGGTCGTCTGTCCGACGCGATCGGCCGATCCCGCGTCATGTTGATTGGCATCGTGCTCTGGATTCTTGCAGCGTATCCGGCTTTCGCTGGTATCAGGACGAATGCTCTTGCGGGCGGCTGGGCGGCGGTGACGCTGCTCATCGCGCTGCTGGCCGTGTTGACGGCGATGATCATGGCGCCGTTGCCGGCGTTCATCGCCGAGTGTTTTCAGCCGCAGAGCAGGACAACGGGCTTCGGATTGTCGCAACAACTCGGCAATGTGCTTTTCGGCGGATTCCTTCCGTTGATCAGTCTTTCGCTCGTCAATCTGACCGGCAACCCGCTTGCGGGCGTCGGGTATTCGATCGTGTCGCTGTTGCCCTGTCTGGTCGTCACGTTCTTCTGGGGACTGCGGCAGGACCAGCTCATCCGGCAGCGCAATCACGAGGTCCAGTGCGCGAGCCCCGCGGACGCAGCCCAGTTACCGGTGCGCTGAGCCTGCGATGACACGAGGCGCGGCATCTCGATGTCGCGCCTCGCGCCGTTCAGGCGAGACCGCTCATCAGCGTGTATTTCACGTGCACATATTCCTCGATTCCGTAATGACTGCCTTCGCGCCCATACCCGGATTGCTTCACGCCGCCGAACGGCACCGAAGCCGTGCCGACCGAGCCGGAATTCATAATCACCATGCCCGCCTCGAGGTCACGCGACAGCCGGAATGCACGGCCCAGATCGCGAGTGAACGCGTAGGCGACGAGACCATATTCGGTGTCGTTGCTACGTGCAATGACTTCGGCTTCGGTGGAGAAGCGATAGATCGGGAAGACGGGTCCGAATATTTCGGTCGAGGCGATCGGCATATCGTCCGCGACATCGACGAGGATGGTGGGCGCATAGAAGAGACCGCCTTTTACGTGCGGATGTCCGCCGAGCACGACTTCGGCGCCGCGCCTGCGGCAATCATCGACGAGTTGGCCGACCTTGTCGATGGCCGCCCGATTGATCAGCGGACCGACGACGAACCGTTCCTGCTGACCTTGATCAACCGGAATGGCCTCGACGAGCGCCTTGACTCGCTGAACGAACTGGTCGTGCACGCCCGCCTGAACATACACCCGGTTCGGCGAGATGCAGACCTGCCCGCCGTTTCGCAGCTTCGCGGACACGAGTGCTTTTGCGGCTTCGTCGAGATCGGCGTCGTCGAAGACCACGAACGGCGCGTTGCCGCCCAGTTCCATCGTCATTGTCTTCAGCGTGCCGGCGCACTGCGCGGCGAGCAACTTGCCGACCGCGGTCGAACCCGTAAACGAGATCTTCCGGATGCGCGGATCGTCGGTGATCAGGTTGCCGATCTGCACCGGATCGCCGGTCACGATCTCGAACACGCCTTCCGGAATGCCGGCACGCCGCGCGTACTCGAGCAGCTTGTATGCGGTCAGCGGGGTTTCCTCGGCAGGCTTCATGAGGATCGTGCAACCCGCTGCGAGCGCGGTCGCCACCTTGCGCGTGATCATCATGAACGGGAAATTCCACGGCGTGATCGCCGCGACTGGCCCGACAGGTTCTTTCGTGACGATCACCGCTGCGTCTTTCGCGTGGGTGGGAATGGTATCGCCGTGTACGTGCGCCTCGATCCGACACTTGCCGCCAATGTATTGCTGCAGATCGACGAGTGCGACGGCGTGGTGCCGGGCGAGCCGGGCGGCATGGTCACGACGAGGCTCGATCTGGCGCTCGGCGAGACCATGCTGCGGTTTCTCGATGCGATGCGTGATCCGCTCGAAGCCGCGCTATTGGGGCCATCGCTAGTGCGGGAGATGTACTTTCGCGTTTTGATCGGAAAGCAGGGCGGTTCGATGCGTGCGGCGCTCAAGCTGGATGGGAACTTCGGGCGGATTTCCAAAGCGCTGCGCAAGATTCATTCGAGCTATGCCGAGGCGCTGACGATCGAAACGCTCGCGAGGGAAGCGACGATGAGCGTGCCGTCGTTTCATATGCATTTCAAGGCGGCCACGAAGACCTCTCCGCTGGAATACATCAAGTCGACACGACTGCATCAGGCGAGGCTATTGATGGCGCGGCAGGGAATGACCGCCGCTGCGGCAAGCGCCCAAGTGGGCTATGAAAGTGCGTCGCAGTTCAGCCGCGAGTTCAAGCGGCTCTTTGTTGGCACGCCTTCCGAAGAATTGCGACGGATGAAGCGGCATTTCGCGCTGCCCGACGCGGAGCCAGCCTCGCTATACGTTTCGTCGCATTGATTCGGCAGTTGAATGATTTCGACCATCGCTTCCTTGCCGCTGGAAGCACTGCTACGCGCCCATCGCGACAAGACTACGGCCCGGCGTTACTTTGAGAAATCGATCACTCAGAATGGCGTCCCCGAGACGGTGAACATCGACGAAAGCGGAGCCAATCTCGTCGCGCTCGAAGCGATCAATGCTGATCGTGATACGCCTATCAAGATTCGCCAGTCCAAATATCTCCACAACCTCGTCGAGCGACCATCGGGCGATCAAGCGGTGAGCCCGACCTATGCTGGGCTTCAAGAATTCTCGCTGCCCGGATCATTCTGGCCGGCATTGAGCTTGTGTACATGATCGCGAAGGGACAGATGAAGTGTGCTCGCGGAAGCCATCCGGCCTCCGCTGCTCAATTCTACGATCTCGCAATATAAGCAGTACTTCGCACATCGATCTCTTTCGTCTCTTTATCCTTACCGCGACAAAGCCGCTATCCGGCCGCGAAAGCCGAAATCGCCGAGTTGACGAACGTCAAGCATGTCTTCGTCAAAGCGAGCGCCCGGGTGAACAACCGCGCCGAAAACAGTCATCAGCCCACGCGGGAACGCGAGCGTCGGATGCGTGGTTTCCGAGTCCCTCAACGCACCCAGGCGTTCCTGTCGAGCTTCGGCCCGATCCGGCAGCACTTCGCGCTCAAGAGACATTTGCTACGCGCCTCGCGTTATCGCAACCAGCTCGCCGCGCGCTTTGTCACATGACGTCACTTCACTGAGCTCACCCAAGGTTCGTCCGCTTTCTGAGAGCACGGGCTACCTCTCCGCCATTGCGTCGCGAACAACTCAACGTGACAGCGCCCTTTCAATTGATGACACGCGTTCACTGACGTAACAATGACAGATTCACTGCCGCCTGCGATGACACCCGTTAATCCGGTGTAGATCAAGACAAAGTTCATTTTGCTCCACGGTAGTAACGTAGCGTATCGCGCTGTGTACCGTCGCGGCGGTGGCTCTCCCAACTTCCGTTCCCGCCGCGCCTTGGCATAAACCCTGGCCGAGATTCCCGACTCTGTGCCTTGACAGCAATTTGTCTTCGCTCAATACTTTGTCCGTACAAAGTGACAATCACCGAACAAAGTCGGTCGAAACTGGAGACGCAGGCAATGGACGTGAAACGAGAGCAGGTTGGCGAAACGCGCCGCATCCGCGCCAGCTACGGGCGCTATCTGGAAGATTTCGAAATCGGCGACATCTACGAACACCGGCCCGGACGCACGATCACCGAGGCCGACAACATTCATTTTTCGCTGCTGACGATGAACTTCCATCCAATGCATTGCGATGCCGCCCATGCCGCGAAGAGCGAGTTCGGCCAACTGCTCGTCAATAGTGGTCTGACCGTGGCCATCGTGCTCGGCATGACGGTCAACGACGTGAGCGGCAAGGCGATTGCCAATCTTGGCTGGAAGGAAATCAATCTCACGGCTCCCGTGTTTTGCGGCGACACGCTCTATGCGGAGTCCGAAGTGTTAGAGAAACGCGAATCGCGTTCGCGTCCAACCCAGGGGATCGTCACCGTGCATACACGCGCGTTCAACCAGAACGGCGTGCAGGTGATGGATTTCGTGCGCAGTGCGCTGATTCCGAAGCGTGGTCACGGCGTCGGCGATTGATATCCGCGGCCCTCACGGTGCGCGGCGCGCGCTGTACTCGAATCACCTTATGCGCAGCGCCAGGGCGCTGCGGCTTTTCTCGCCGGATGACATTGATTGCAGGGGGAGATGGGCATGTCGAATGAAAGTCGGGCGGATTTCAATGTCGGGGCGCAGTCGTGGGTGGAGCAGTTTGGCTCCGCGGCGCTGAGTTCCGGCCATGCCGATTCGCTGATCGAGGCAGCGCACGCGACCGTGCGGGCGGTTGCCGATGCGGCGCAATCGCTCGACTGGCTCGAGGCCGACGCGTTCACGCGCACTTTGCAAAACCCGGAGCCGGGCCATGAGCGCTGAGACATTCCCGGTGTCAACGCAAACATGCGCGCACCGCACGGCAGCCGCGCTGCGCGAAGCGGAACGAGCGGGGCAGCGAGGTGGCTTCGTGCGTCTGCGCGAAGAGGCCGCATTATCGCAAGCGCGCGCAGTCGACCGGCAACGCGCCGAGGGCGTGCATGCCGGCCGTTTGCAGGGCGCGCCGCTCGCGCACAAGGACATGTTCTTCCGTGCCGGCGAACTGAGCGAATGCGGCAGCCGTATTCTCGCGGGTCATCGCGCCTCACATACGGCCACGGTGCTGCGGCGACTCGACGCGGCGGGCGCGATCGATCTCGGCGCCTTGCACATGGCCGAGTTCGCGATGAGCCCCACCGGCTTCAATGCGCATCTGGGCCATGGCCGCAATGCATGGTCTGACGCGCATGTGAGCGGCGGCTCGTCGAGTGGTAGCGGCACTGCGGTAGCGCTCGGCCTCGTGGCGGGCGCGCTAGGTTCCGATACGGGCGGTTCGGTGCGCATTCCCGCGGCTGTGAACGGCGTTACGGGGATGAAGCCAACGCAGCACGCGATCTCGATGCAAGGCGTGATGCCGCTTTCGCCGAGTCTCGATTGTGTAGGCGTCCTCGCACGCACGGCGCAGGACGCTGCCTCGATGCTCCAGGCGATCTGGGATGCCGATGCCGTAGATCCGCACTGCCTCGCGGCCGGCACACGGGATTTTGAACGCTCGATAGAGCGGCCATTGACGCGCGACGACATCGTCGCCGTGCCCGCTTTCGACGACGACGGTGCACCGGTTTCGGACGAAGTGCGCGCGACGGTATTGCGCGTTGCCGATGCGCTTGCGTCTTGCGGCGCGACGATTTGCAAGGTGGAAATGCCTGACCTGCGCGAAGCGGGCGCGCTCGCGACGCTGGTGCTCGGCGCGGAAGCGGCCTCCATCCACGCCAAATGGCTGCGCGAGTGCCGAGGCGACTATGGCGAGCAGGTGTTGCGCCGTCTCGAACGCGGCCTACTGTATCCCGCCACGCGCTATGTCGACGCACTGCGGCTGCGCGCGCGCTCGATGGCGCAGTTCGTCGAGCGCTACCTCGGCGGTGCCCATGCCTTGCTGCTGCCGGCGCTGCCCTACGCAGTGCCGACGATCGAGGAGACGCTCAAAGGCGATGCCGGCGAAATCGAGCGACGTTTCGGCGACTTCTCATACTGGACTCGCGGCATCAACTATCTCGGCTTGCCGGGTATGAGCGTGCCTGCGGGCAAGAGCGGCAATGGCATGCCGGTTGGCGTACAGCTCGTCGGGCGCCCGTGGAGCGAGGACGTGTTGCTGCGCCTCGCCCACCAGTTGCAGCGGCGTACCGACTGGCACTTGCCTTCGATACTTTCTCACCCACGAGCCGTCTGAAGCAGGACGATAATTTTTCAGTAAAAGAGCAACACGCAGGATAACTAATTTTACGGTGACATTCGGCATCGGATCGCGCTAGCGCATTCTGGCTGATGCCGCATCGTTCAGGAGACAACCGGATGAACGTTTCGTCTGTCAACGCAGGGGCCCGGCTAGACCGGCTGCCGCTCGCGCGCTTTCACTGGAGGATTCTCGGCCTGATCAGTGGCGGCGCGCTGCTCGATGCCTTCGACGTGTACCTCGCGGCGGGCGTGCTCGCCGCAACGGTGAAGTCGGGCTTCTCGACGCTCGCAAGCAATGCCGCGTTCATCTCGGCCACGTTCTTCGGCATGCTGATCGGTTCGGCTTTGGCCGGCTGGGTGGGCGACCGCTTCGGCCGCCGCTATTCGTATCAGATCAATCTCGCAGTGTTCGGCATTGCGTCGCTGCTCGCGTGCTTCGCGCCGAACATCGAAACGCTGATCGTGTTGCGCTTTCTAATGGGCATCGGACTTGGCGCCGAGCTTGTGGTCGCCGCCGGCACACTTTGCGAATTCGTGCCACCTGCGTATCGTGGACGTTGGATTTCGCTCATGGGCCTCCTGATCAACTCAGGTCTTCTGATCGCCACGAGCGTCGGCTATGTGGTGATTCCGAACCTCGGCTGGCGCTGGATGTTCGCGATCGCCGGCGCGGGTGCGATCGCGATCTGGATCATGCGCAAACGCATGCCGGAATCGCCACGCTGGCTGGAGTCGGTGGGGCGCGTTGCCGAGGCGGAAGCTACGCTCGCTGAAATCGAGGCGCAGATCGAGCGCGAAACCGGCAAGCTGCCGCCCGTGCTCGGCACGCAAGCCGTCACGCCGCGCCACCTGCCGCTGTCGGTGCTGTTCTCACGGCCAGTGGTAGGCCGCACGCTGGTGGCGGCGCTGGTGTGCGTGGCGGTCAATGTCTCGGTGTATGGCTTCGTTGCCTGGCTGCCCACGTTTTTCGTCAAGCAGGGGCTTACGGTCGTGCAGTCGCTCGGATTCGTCACGCTGATGGCGTTCGGCGCGCCCGGCGGCGCAGTAGTCGGCTATCTGGTCGGTGACCGGCTTGGGCGGCAGCGCGGCTTGATCGTGTTTTCGCTGGCCACCATCGTCCTTGGCTTTCTCTATCCGCAGATGCGCGATCCCGTCGCGATCTCGGTCACTGGTTTCGCGCTTGTCACGTCGATCTATACCTTTGTGACGCTCGGTCTCTACGGCTATATCCCCGAGTTGTTCCCTACGGCGTTCCGCCTGCGCGGCACGGGTTTCGCGGGCGTGTGCGGCCGCGCCGCTTCGATGTGCACGCCGTATGTGGCGGTCGCGCTGTTCCAGAACTTCGGCGTCACGGGCGTGCTCGCAATGGTGATCGGCATTCTGAGCCTCTTGATCGTCGCGCTGCTGGTGCTGCGCGTGGAGACGAGTGGCCAGTCGCTCGAGGAGATCGGCACGGTGGTCGAAGAGGACGTCACGGGCATGACCGCGGCGCACGCGGATCGCTGAACGCACCCAGCCGGCCCCGCGACGGCGGCCGGCGCAACTATTGGAGACGATATGAGCACCCAGGTTCTACGCAAGGACGATCAGGAAGCGAGCACGGCGGCAGGTGGCATTTCGGGCGAGCTTGCGCAATTCGCGCTCGAACTGAAGCTCGAAGCCGTACCCAAAGCCGTGCGCGAGCGTGCCAAGCATTTGCTGCTCGATGCGATCGGTCTCGCGTATGCCGCACACGCCACCGAATTCGCGGACGTGACGCTGGACGGACTTTCGGTGCTCGGCAAGGGCGATGCCACCGTGATCGGCTACGGCCGCGTGCTCACCGCACGCGACGCGATGGTGATGAACGGCGTGCTCGCACACGGCCTCGACTTCGACGACACGCATTCGCGCGGCGTGATTCATGCGACCGCGAGCCTCCTGCCGTGCGTATTCGGCGTGACCGATGGCCGGCCGCTCGACGGCGCGCAAGCGCTCGCCGCCTATATCGCCGGCATGGAAGCCGCCACGCGCATCGGCTCGGTGGCGAAAAGCGGCTTTCATCAGGTCGGCTTCCATCCGACCGGTGTGGTCGGCATTTTCGGCTGTGCGCTGGCGGCTTCGCGCCTGCTTGGCCTGACGCGCCAACAGGCGCAGATGGCCCAGGGCATTGCGCTTTCGATGGCGAGCGGCAGCCTGGAATTTCTGCAGGATGGCGCGTGGACCAAGCGCATGCATCCTGGCTGGGCGGCGCAATCGGCCTATACGGCGGCGACGCTTGCGTCGCGTGGCTATGTCGGTGCATCGGCGCCTTATGAAGGGCGCTTCGGGCTGTTCTCCAGCTACCTTGGTGAGCAGCGGGGCAACGCCGACCTCTCACTCGCGACGGCCGGGCTCGGCGAGAAGTGGGAGATCGAAGAAGTCGCCATCAAGCCCGTGCCGGCCTGCCATTTCACGCATGCGTTCGCCGATGCCGGGACCGCGCTGCATCACGAATGGCAGCGGCGCAGCTATAAGCTTACCGAACTGGTCGACCGCATTGGGCGTATTCGTGTGAAAGTGCCCGCGGGCGTCGTGAAGGTGGTGTGCGAGCCGGTGGCGAACAAGCGCCGCCCCGCCAATGCGTACGACGCTCAATTCAGCGTGCCGTATGTCACGGCGAGCGCGCTGGTGAAAGGGCGCTTCACGCTCGACGAACTGGAGCCCGCAGCGCTGCGCGACGATGCCGTGCTCGCACTGGCCGCCAAAGTCGAATACGAAATCGATCCCGACAGCACGTTCCCGCGCCACTACACCGGCGAAGTGTGCCTGGAACTGGCGGGCGGCGAAACCCTTTCGCACCGCGAGGCGATTCATCGCGGCAGCGCCGACCGGCCGCTCAGCAACGAGGAGATCGTCGCGAAGTATCGTGCGAATGCATGCCGTGCCTTGCCGGGGCATCGCGTTGAGAAGATCCGTGAAGCCGTGCTCGCGCTCGACACGTTGCCGGCCGGCGCCTGGCATGCAGCGCTTGGCGAGGCCGTCTGAATCGTAGCGTAGAAATCCATTCAATTCGCAGTTCGGAGAAAGTTACATGTCTCAAGTGGACGACAACGTAGTGGAACAGGCCGAGGACGATGCGCTGATTCTCGATATGCTGGACCGCTTCCTCAAGACCGAGGTCAAGCCCTATGTGCACGCACTCGAAAAGGCCGACGAATATCCGGCCGAGATCGTCGAGCAGATGAAGGAAATGGGCTTGTTCGGTTGCCTGATCGCCCCTGAATACGGCGGCCTCGGCCTCTCGGCGCGAACTTATGCGCGCATCGTCGAGCGCATGTCGGCGGTTTGGATGTCGCTGAGCGGCATCGTCAATTCGCATCTGATCATGGCGATGACCGTGCAGCGCAACGGCACGGAAGAACAGAAGGCGCAATTCCTGCCGCGTTTCGCCACGGGCGAACTGCGCGGCGGCATCGGCCTGACCGAGCCCGATTGCGGCACCGATCTGCAGGCAATTCGCACGACGGCCCGGCGCGATGGCGACCACTATGTGGTGAACGGCGCGAAGACCTGGATCACCAACAGCCTCTACGGCAACTGCCTCGTGCTGCTCGTGAAGACTGATCCTGCCGCGCAGCCGCGGCACAAGGGCATGAGCCTGCTGATCGCGGAGAAGGGGCCGGGCTTCGACGTGAGCCGCAAGCTGGAGAAGCTCGGCTACAAGGGCATCGACACCTGCGAGCTCAATTTCGACGGCTACCGCGTGCCGGCCGACCGTTTGATCGGCGGTGTTGAAGGCCGTGGCCTGCAGCAGATTCTTGGCGGGCTTGAACTGGGCCGCATCAACGTGGCCGCGCGCGGGCTTGGCATCGCGGTCGCGGCGCTTGATGCTTCGGTGGCGTACAGCCAGATGCGCAAGACCTTCGGCAAGCCGATCTGCGAGCACCAGGCCATTCAGTTGAAGCTCGGCGAAATGGCTACACGCGTTCATGCGGCGCGCCTGCTCGTCGACGCTGCGGCGCAGGCCTACGATCGCGGCGAACGCTGTGACATGGAAGCCGGCATGGCGAAATACTTCGCCACGGAGGCGGGTGTCGAGAACAGCACGGAAGCAATGCGCATACACGGCGCGTATGGCTATTCGAAGGAGTTCGAGATCGAGCGGCTGTATCGCGACGCGCCGCTGCTCGTGATCGGCGAAGGCACCAACGAGTTGCAGCGCATCATCATCGCGAAGCAACTGATCGCAAGGAGCCCCGTATGAGCCTGCCGCTTGAGGGAGTGCGAATCGTCGCCGTGGAGCAGTACGGCGCGGGCCCGTTCGCCACACAGCATCTCGCGGATCTCGGCGCGGACGTGATCAAGATCGAAAACGCGAAGGACGGCGGCGACGTGGGCCGCGCGGTCGGGCCGCATTATTTCGGCCCAGCAGACAGCCACTTTTACGAGGCCTTTAACCGCAACAAGCGCAGCATCGCACTGGACCTCAAGAGCAGCGAAGGCAAGGAGGTGTTGCTCAAGCTGGTGGAGAAGGCCGATGCGGTGTTCGACAATCTGCGCGGCGATCTGCCCGCAAGCCTCGGGCTCGATTACGCGGCGCTTTCGCGAGCCAACCCGGCCATCGTCTGCGCGCATCTCTCGGCATACGGGCGCACGGGTTCGCGCAAGGCGTGGCCGGGTTACGACTACCTGATGCAGGCCGAAGCGGGTTATCTCTCGCTGACTGGCGAGCCGGACGGGCCGCCCGCGCGCTTCGGCCTCTCGATCATCGACCTGATGACGGGCACTACGGCGGCGATGGCGCTGCTTGCGGGCATCGTCGAGGCGCGCCAGAGCGGGCGCGGCCGAGACGTGGACGTGAGCCTCTTCGATGTCGCGCTCCACAACCTCGCTTACGTGGCAACGTGGTATCTCAACGGCGGCCATACGACGAAACGCGAGCCGCGTTCGAGCCATCCGTCGCTCACGCCGAGCGAGCTGTACCGCACGCGCGACGGCTGGATC
The DNA here is from genome assembly GCF_009362735.1 of Paraburkholderia franconis. GTDB lineage: Bacteria > Pseudomonadota > Gammaproteobacteria > Burkholderiales > Burkholderiaceae > Paraburkholderia > Paraburkholderia franconis. The sequence continues at coordinate 32,703 of NZ_WHNP01000056.1, forward strand.
TTCCTCATGTGCAATAAGGAGAAGTTCTGGGGCGTGCTCGCGAACGTGGTCGGCAAGCCCGAATGGATCGATGACCCGGAACTGTGCAACTACGCAGCGCGCCTGAAACATCGCAACCGCGTGCGCCGTGAACTGGACGACGTTCTAATGACCGCCGACACCTCGACGTGGATGGAGCGCTTCGCCGGCAAGGTGCCGGCTGCGCCCGTCTACGACGTTGCGCAGGCGCTCGACAATCCGTTCGTGGCCGAGCAGGCGCGCGTGGTCGAGTTCGAGCACCCCGAGCATGGGCCGATCAAGGGCGTGGCCTCGCCCGTGCGCATCGACGCGGCCTTGCCCATGCGCGCCGCGCCGCGCATGGGTGAGCACACCGACGAGGTGCTTCGCGAGGCCGGATTCGCGGACGACACGATCGCTTGGCTGCGCCGGCAGGCTGTGGTGCAATGACAGCATCGCTTTCGCCGCGGGCTCCGCCGCTTTCCCGTATGACACCTTTGCTGAATCAGCAGCCTCGTTATCTGCAACTGGCGCAGACGCTCATCAACGAAATCCGCAGTGGACGGTACGCCGTTGGCGCGTTTTTGCCCACGGAGTTCGACCTGTGCGAGCAGTTCGGCGCGAGCCGACATACGGTGCGCGAGGCCGTGCGCCGGCTCGTGCAGATGGGCCTTGTCGATCGGCATCCGGGTGTCGGCACGCGTGTGCTGGCCCGCGAGGCGGTGAGCGGCTATCAGCAGGTGATGAGGCAGTTGAACGACCTGCACCAGTACACGGCCGACACGGAGCTGACGCTGCTCAGGCGCGATCTCGTCGAAGTAGACGACGCGCTCGCGAAGGTGCTACGCGCGAGCCACGGCGAGACCTGGTTGCATCTCGAAGGGGTGCGCACGAGCGGCAACGAGGTCGATCCGATCTGCGTGAGCGACATTTACATTCACCCGGCGTTTCGCGCGGTGGAAGTCGAGGGGCATTCGCACACGCCGATTTACGCGCTGATCGAGCAGCAGTTCGGCGAGCAGATCGCGGCGGTCCAGCAGGAGATTCGGGCGACGCTCATTACCGCGGCGCAGGCGCGCCTGCTCAACACGCAGGCCCGCTCGCCCGCGCTGTGGATTTGCCGGCGCTATCTGAACCGGCGCGAGGAAGTGGTAGAGGCGGCGATCAGCGTTCACCCGTCCGAGCGCTTCAGTTATCTGGAAACATTTCAGCGCGACTGGCGCGCGACCTGAGGCATCGTCCTGCGCGCGGACGATTTTCTCAGGCGTCGCGCCCGCGCAAGGGACACTCAATGGAAGCGGCAACCAGTTATCTCTTCGTGCCCGGTGAGCGCGCCGAACGATTCGACAAGGCGCTTGCGAGCGGCGCAGACCGCGTGATTCTCGATCTCGAAGACGCCGTGCTGCCCGAGGCGAAATCGCTGGCGCGCGATACGCTGCACAACTGGCTCGAACAGCATGGCGCCGATTCGCGCGTGCTGGTGCGCGTCAACGGCGTGGAAACGCCGTGGCATGGCGACGACGTTCGCCTTGCCGCGCTGCCGGGCGTGGCCGGCATCATGCTGCCGAAGGCCGAGCGCGCGAGCGATCTCGCGCATGTCCGCGCCAGGTTGCGTGAATCGCAGGCGCTCTATGCGCTGATTGAAAGCGTAGATGCCATCGTGCGGCTGCGCGAGATTGCAGCAGCGGCGGGACTGACGCGTCTCGCGTTCGGCTCATTCGACTTTTGCTCGGACGCGGGCATCGGCGACGACCGTGCAGCGCTCGATCCGGTGCGCACGCAACTGGTGATCGAGTCGCGCCATGCGAGGCTGCCGGCGCCCGTCGATGGCGTGACGCTGGCGATCGGCGACGACGCCGCGCTCGCCGAGGACGTTCTCCACGCGCGGATGTTCGGCATGGGAGCGAAGCTGTGCATCCATCCGCGCCAGGTGGGTGTGGTGAAACGCGGCTTCCTGCCGACCGACGCCGAATGCGCGTGGGCGCGCCGCGTACTCGCCGCAATCGCGCAAAGCGGTGCGGGCGCAATCGCTGTGGACGGCAAACTGGTTGACCGTCCCGTGGTCGAGCGTGCGAAGATGATCATCGCGCGGGCTGCCTGAGAGGGAGCATCGCCCCGACTTGCTAAGCAGAGTTCGGACGTGTGGCCCATTGCTGTGCGGAAGGGTACTTATTTGATGCTGTTACGTCTCCGGCCCTGCACCGCATGGCGGTTGCGCTAGCAACTTCCTGGTGAACACCTGATTGCCAACGGAGCCTAGCTTTAAAAAAATCGATATAGTTGGGCCGGTGCGTGATACGCATCAAGGCTCGCGGCTGAGACCTAACTCGATTTGGCATAAAAACCGTGACACCCGGATCCATCCGACTGCTGCCCGATATGTTGTCTCTGGTCTGTTGTGCAAAAGCGGCGCAGAGCGGGCGTAAGCGTTGCCCGAGTACCGTCTAGACCGATGGCGCCAAAGTGGACACAGTAGGCCCCACCAAACGAGTGGTGGAGACTACTTTGTCACCTGAGATAGCAACAGCAGCGAAACGGACGCGTAAAGGTACCCCCAACCACCCCATCGAGTTTCGGCGAGAACTCGCAAAGCTCGCCCGTGAACCGGGTGTCTCGGTCGCACGGCTGGCTCTGGAACACGGGGCCAATACGAATCTGTTGTTCAAATGGCGCCGGGCCTATCAAGCGGGACAGTACGAGTCGCCGACACTGTTGCCGGTAGAAGTGGCGCACGAGGAACGCACGATTGAGAACGCGGCTGCGTTGCCCGTTCAGTCGCAGAGCAAGGCCTTCCCGGTCGTCGCAGGAGTGATTGAGATTTGCGTCGGCATCGCACGCGTGCGTATCGAGGGCACGCCCGACGCAGCCACGCTGCGTGTTGTGTTGCGTACGTTGCGTGCCGCTGCGGAGGCTGAGACGTGATTGGTCTTCCTGCCGGCACGCGTGTGTGGCTGGCTGCTGGCGTGACCGACATGCGGGCCGGATTCAACAGTCTCGCCGCCAAGGTGCAGACCGTGCTGGACCGCGATCCGTTCTGCGGGCACGTCTTCGTGTTTCGCGGCAAACGCGGCGACCTGCTCAAAGTGCTGTGGTGGAGTGGCGATGGCATGTGCCTGCTGATGAAGCGACTCGAGAAGGGGCGCTTCGTATGGCCTCAAGCCGACGGTGGCGTTATATGCCTGAGCCCGGCGCAACTATCAATGCTGCTGGAAGGCGTCGACTGGCGGCAACCGACGAGAACAGCACGACCCACCTCAGCGTTGTAAACGTCGTTGCTGGCGCGTAAACTGCCTGCATGACGCGCGCGAACGTCAGGCATGTATTCGTCAAAGCCGGCGCCCGGGTGAACAACCGCGCCGAAAACAGTCATCAGCCCACGCGGGAACGCGAGCGTCGGATGCGTGGTTTCCGAGTCCCTCAACGCACCCAGGCGCTCCTGTCGAGCTTCGGCCCGATCCGGCAGCACTTTGCGCTCAAGAGACATTTGCTACGCGCCTCCCTTTATCGCAACCCGCTCGCCGCGCGCTTTGTCGCATGGCGTCACTTCACTGAGCTCACCCAAGGTTCGTCCGCTTTCTGAGGGAACGGGCTCCCTCTCCGTCATTGCGTCGCGAACAACTCAACGTGACAGCGCCATGAGGCGCTCTTCATGGCCGACGGAGAAAGCCCATTATTCCTGCAACTCAAGGAGGCAAGGGCTTCCGTGCTGGAGGGCTATCTTCCCGCAAGCCAGTACCCGAACCATCGCCAGTGCGTGGTGACTGGTCAGCGGCTGTTGCAGTCGGCCAGCGATATCTTTTTTGGGTTGGTCCAAGATGCATCACACGGGCAACGATTTCTATGTCAGGCAGTTGCGCGACATGAAAGGTGCATTCGATTTCACTACGTTCGACGTCGAAGATCTCGCCGAGTATGCAGTGTCGTGCGGCACCGCATTGGCCCAATCGATGGCGAAAGCGGGGGACCCCGCGCTGATCAGCGGATATGTAGGCAAGTCGGCCGCGTTCGACGAAGCTATCGAGCGGTTCGCGCTGGCCTACGCTGAGCAGAATGAGGCGGACTGGACCATGCTGAAATCAGCCGTCGAGGCGGGGAGAATTCAGGCTACGCGTGAATGAGTATTTTGCGAATCGCTCGCGAGATGTCTCGCGAAACGCAGCCATCATTGAAATCGAAGCGGATACCACGCGGACCGGCTTGCGTTGGCGTGACCGCCGGCGGCGGATAAGCAACACCGCTGCCGGCTGATGAAGATAGACGGCGACCAGCAGGGGGCTTACTTCTCAAGCGCATGGTCGATCAACACGCAGATGAAGAGCACATAGCAAAGAAACGCGAGCGGGCCGCTATTCATCGACCTCATGCGAGCTTCCCGATGCGGTAACCTACTCCACGCACATTGTGGATTGCATCTCCTCCCAATTTGCGCCGCAGATTGTGGACATGCACCTGGATGGCGTTACTTTCGATCTCCTCGTTCCACCCGTATAGACGTTCCTCGAGTTGCGCGCGCGTGACGACGATCGTCGGATCGCGCATCAGCTCCTGCAGCAGTGCGAACTCTCGCGTCGTCACCGATACCTCCTTATCGCGTAACCACACGCGGTGTTGCGCAGGATCGAGCCGCAGCGCACCTGCTTGAAGTAACGGTTGCACGCGCCCCGTCTGGTGACGGATCACGACACGGATGCGTGCCAGCAGTTCATCGAGTGCGAACGGTTTGACGATGTAATCGTCGGCGCCTCCGTCCAGGCCCGCAACGGCTTTCGGAACGGCATGGCGGGGTGTAGTCACAATCACGGACGTCGCGTCATTTCGCTGCCGCAACCTTGCGAGCAGAATCAGCCCGTCATCTCCGGACAGACCGATATCGAACAGGACCAAGCCATACGAGGTCATGCGAAGCGCAAGCATGGCCGATTCTGCGTCCCTCACCGAGTCGACGGCGAACCCCTCCTTGTGCAATCCGAGCTTCAAATCACCGTCTATCAACGCGTCAGGTCCCACGACCAATATGCGCATGGCACTCCCCGTTTTTCACTCCACAGTCCGTCAATGATTTAGACACGACATGTTATGACTGGAGTGGCCGCCCCGTGACTGCCCCTCAGCGCACCGCGGGCTGTCGCCTCGTTGAGCGCGTTGGCAGCGGACTCGACCACCCGAACGCAGGACCGGTTCGTCACTTTTCTTGCCTTCTCACTGCCCACTCGTTCTCACTGCATCAACCAGGCATATTGAGAAACGCTCGGTACAGAACGACCGCAATAGAACTGGAGAATTTCATCGCCGTCGACAGCGAATGCGATCTCCAGATAGCTGGTTCAGACAGCTTGGCGCGCGGCCGGTACCGCACACAAAGTGGAAGAGGCTAACGACGAAACCATAAGGGATGGTTAACGCGCTAATCATTAGCATGTGAATTGCAACACATTAAGATTTGCCGCGTTTTTGAAAGCTGACAGGTGCTCGGTTGAATTCCCTGGCCATTAGCCCGTTAAAGCAGATCGCACGGTCAGTACTTTTCTCTTCTCTTTACGTTTTCCTTTATTTGCAACACGAGGAAGCCCACTCTGCCACCTTTGTAGCGGCAGACACAACGAATGGCTCTCAGCCTGTCTACGTGGTGCTTTGCGGCGCACAGCATCGCAGTTTTGTCACAAACGGGACAGCTCGATGGCGACCTGACCGATAACCTTCGATTATTTAAACGGTTTTCACGCATAACCTCGCTTTTATCATGCGCATAAAATTATTCGATTGTCATAAAGCCGAGCGCGCCGTCAAAGTTCGATCCGGAACCAGTTGGCGCCTGCAGCGCATCCCCGGCGGACAGCGTTCATCTGGACGCCGCAACGGTCTGCCGGAGATGGCGACCGGGGTGGATCTGAAGCTTCATCTTCTCGTTCAAAAGCATCGACCTTCTGCGCCGAATTCTTTATTACAAAATTCGCACTACAAAGTATTAATAACGTAAGGAGAGGTTGTGAGACATTTCAGGTTTAGAGCAATTTCCATTGTGGCGCTGACGTTTTCTGTGCCTGCTGCAGTACATGCACAGAGCAGTGTCACGCTATACGGCTCGATCGACGAATCCGTCGCCTACTACAACAACACCGGCGGTCATTCTCTCGTGGCGATGCAAAACGGCGACAACGCAGCGACTAATTGGGGACTCAAAGGCAAGGAAGAACTAGGCGGCGGTCTGAACGCGATCTTCACTCTAGAAAGCTCATTCGACATCACCCGTGGATCGCTTTCGGGTAATCGCATTTTCGCCCACCAGGCGACGGTTGGTCTCGCCGACGATTCCTATGGAACGTTAACCATGGGACGGCAGTTCGATCCAACCGTCGACCTGGTCCAGCCGATTACCGGCGACAGCTTTGCGGGACCTGCTTTCACCACACCAGGCGATGCTGACAACAACGACAACTCGGTATGGATCAATAGCTCGATCAAATATGCGAGCCCGACGTACGCCGGCTTCCAGTACGAGTTGATGTACGGATTCGGCGGAATCGCTGGCAATACGACGGGCGGCCACTCGTATGGGGCGGCCGCGTCGTACAACAACGGGGGGTTGACGCTTGCCACCGGTTATTTGTTCTCGAAGAACGATGTGAACGGCAATGGCGCGGCAGACCTCACTCAGACCAATTCGGTGGTGCCTCTTTTCGGCGCGACACCGTTGTTCGGTTCGCGTCAGATCTTCCAGGTCGCCGCGCAGTACGTCGTCGGCAGTCTGACCGCGAACATCCGCTACAGCAACGCACAGTACAAGCCGTACATGAACTACGGCGCGTTCAACCGTACACAGAAATTCAACGTCGGCGGCGCGGCTCTCCAGTACCAGTTCAACCCCGCGCTGACGGGCTCACTCAGCTACGTGTACACGCGCTCAAGCGGTGCGTCGTCCGCAACGTACAACAACTTCGGAGTAAACGGCGCCTACTCGTTGAGCAAGCGCACGAGCCTCTATGCATCTGTCGCGTATTCCCACGCGAGCGGCACGACGTTCAGCGAAGACGGCTCCGCAATCGTCGCGGCAGGCGGCACGGTGGGCGATCTTGCGGCGAGCTCGAGCACGCGCTCGCAGGTCGTGGCGATCCTCGGCATTACGCACAAATTCTGACGTCGGATTCAACGTAGTCGATAAAACCAACCAAAACGCAGTCATTTCCTATGGAGGCAACATGGCTTTTCTCAAGCACAAGGCGTTGACAATTTGTCTCGCAGCAATGGGGTTGTGCGCAATCGCGGTCCACGCGCAGACGTCGCAGTACCAGCTCGTCAAGACGATTGACCTGCCCGGAACCAAAGGCGGTCACGGCGATTGGGTCACCTACGACAAGGACACCCACGCGGTTTGGTTGTCCCAGTCGCCCAATCACAATGTCGTCGTGATCGACGCAAAGACCATGGCTGTCAAAAAGACGCTCTCAGGCGTCGATTCCGGTAACGGCATCGATTTCGACGCAAACCACGCCTATGTCACGGACGCGACGACTGGCAAGCTGATCATCTATGACAAACACTCGTTCGACCGGATCGCTGCTGTCGACACCGGAGGAAAAACCCCCGACGGTGTGAATGTCGACACGAAGTCGGGCACGATTCTGATCGCGAACGACGACAGCAATAACGAATCGATTTTTGATCCGAAGTCGCCGTACAAGCTAACTGCAACGTTCAAGCTGAAGCCCGAAGACGACAAGGACGGACCGGACGTCGCGCTGTACGTTGCCTCCACCGACCGCCTGTATCAGCCCGTTGGCGGGAAGATCGACGTGATCAATCCGAATACCCACGAGATCGAAGCGGTGTGGGAGTTCGGTTTGAAGAGTGCCGCGAAGGGCGGTGTCTACGACAGCAAGACGAATCACCTGATTTTCGGCACCAGCGACAAGAAGATGCTTGTCGTGGACCCGACAACGGGCAAGCCGGTCACGACCATCGGCGTCGCTGGCGCCGTCGACCAGACGGCGATCGATACGGACAAGCGTCGCGCGTTCATCGGCGACAAGACCGGCAACCTTGAGGTGATCGATCTGGATTTGAATCAGGTCGTCGATCACATCCGTACCGAGCCCAAGGTCCACACGCTGACGGTCGATACGGCAACCCATCGCGTCTACGTCTATCTCAACGAAAGCAACAAGGTCGGGGTATACGAGCAGAAGTCCTGATATCGCACACCGGTTTCGGGTCGCGCGGCAGCATGGCCGCCTGCGTTACCCGTACGGCGCCTACGCTGCATGAAACAAGGTGCGGCGCGCAGGATCGCAGCATCGCGCGCCGTCACCCGATCTTTATTTTGTAGGAGATTTCGTCATGTCATCCGCTGCTTCGCGGGCAGGCAAACCCTTCCTGGGAAACCGGTGGACTCAACTGTTCATCGGCATTGCCTGCATGGCGCTCGTCGCCAACCTGCAATATGCGTGGACACTTTTCGTTATCCCGATGAAAACGCAGAATCTTTGGACCGCTGCTGAGGTTCAGACGGCGTTCTCCATCTTCATTCTGATCGAAACGTGGCTCGTGCCGATCGAGGGCTGGCTTGTCGACCGCTTCGGCCCGCGCCCCGTCGTCATGGCTGGCGCAATCTTCGTCGCGCTAAGCTGGGTGATCGATTCTTTCGCTACGACGTTGCCCGTTCTCTATGTCGCTTCAGTCATTGCAGGCCTTGGAGCTGGCTGCGTATACGGCACCTGCGTCGGCAATGCGCTGAAGTGGTTCCCGGACCGCCGCGGGCTCGCCGCCGGACTGACCGCGGCGGGCTTCGGCGCGGGTGCCGCACTGACGGTAATTCCGATCGCGAACATGATTCACAATTCGGGGTATCGGCAGACGTTCTTCGTGTTCGGCGTAATCCAGGGCATCGCGATCTTCATTCTGAGCATTGCGTTGATTCGCCCTGATCCGGGCCCCGGCATCAAGCCGGTCGCGCGCGTCGTGACGAGCAAGGTCGACTACACGCCGGGACAGATGGTCAAAACACCGCTCTTCTGGATGATCTACCTGCTATTCGTGCTCGTAGCCGCCGGCGGCCTGATCGCTACGGCGCAGCTCGGCCCGATTGCAAAGGCATTTGGCTTTGCGAAGCTGCCTGTGCAGTTCTTTGGTGCAACATTGCCTTTGCTGACGCTGGCGCTATCGATTGACAATCTGCTCAACGGGCTGACCCGACCCGTCTGCGGTCTTCTATCCGACAAGATCGGCCGAGAAAACACCATGCTGCTCGTGTTCGTTGGCGAGGGACTTGCGTTGCTCGGAATGAATGCATACGGCCACGATCCTTACGCGTTCCTTATCTTCGCGCCACTCATCTTCTTGTGCTGGGGAGAGATCTTCTCGATCTTTCCGGCGATCTGCGCGGATACGTTCGGCAGCAAATACGCGTCGTCGAACGCGGGCACGCTCTATACGGCCAAGGGCACCGCATCGTTGCTCGTCCCGATTGCGTCGCTGTTGGCGGCAGGCGGATCATGGGAGCATGTGCTGATCGGCTCCGCCGTCGTGTCGGTCGTCGCGGGCGTGTCGGCCAAGTTTATTCTCGCGCCCATGCGAAAGCGCTGGTTCGCAGGCATGGGCGACGAGGTCGCTCCCGTCCTTCAGACTCAGTGAGCGAGCCGCCAGCTCCATTCTGGCGGCCTGGCGGGTGTGGGTGACGGAAAGCTGTCGTTCGCGGTGCCGACAATTGCGCGAGCGTGGTCAATCGTGTTGCCCATTCGGGGCCATCGTGGGTGCCGGTTGACCAGGCTCCAGCGAGTGGCCCGTGCCACGGGCGCCGGCAGCAACGCGTGCCTGAGCCGCTTGCAGGTCCGAAGGATATTTGTTGTGGCGTCCAGTCGGTCTGTACCCAGCTCTTACCAACTGGGCCAACTGCTCGCGCACCTCGGCACGCGTGGGCGAGCCATTGGATGGTTGAGCGAAAGAAACGGCCGGTACAAGCAATGCGGCCGCTACAGTGGCCAGTTTAAGGGTCCTGTTCATAGTCTGTGCCTCCAGCTAGTCAGGTGTCAGCGCTGCTGCCCGGGGTGGGGCAGTAGCTGGCACAGCTAGCTTGCCGGTTCAGACTTAAGGGAAAGTTAACGCCGAACGGGTTCTGTACTCTGATCGAAGGCCGAAAGCGATGATCGGCAGCCAACCAATGTCATTCTCATCAACGTGAATAAAGCGCGCGAGCCGGAGGCCGAACATTAGATGCGCATATTGCTGGTGGAAGATAACGTCTCGATCGGCGGTGCGTTGCAGCATCGGTTACGCAGAAAGGGTTTTGCCGTCGACTGGGCAATAGACGGGGCATCGGCCATGCGTGTGCTTAGAACGACGCCGTACGCGTTGGTGCTGCTCGATCTTGGGCTGCAAGGAAGCGGCGCACTGACACTGCTTACAGGACTGCGGCATCGTAACGATCCGACGCCAGTGCTTGTCATTACGCCGCGGGACGCGGTCCCGGATCACGCCGCGGGTTTGGACAGGGGGCGGACGATTATTTCGTCAAGCCGTTCGCGCTAAACGAGTTGCTTGCCTCCATCCGAGTCGAGCATCGGCATCAAACGAGACGCGCAGATACAACGCTGCACGTCGGTGCCTTGTGGCTCGATTCTGTTCAGTGCCGTGTCTGGCTGCGTGACCACGAGATATCGGTGACGAAACTAGAGTCCGCGTTGCTCCGTGAGTTGATGCGTGATCCGACAATAGTCATCACGCACGAGCAACTCGAGCAGCGTCTTGAGATTATGAGTAACGCTGTTCAGGTGCATGTCCACAATCTGCGCCGCAAGCTCGGCGTCGACACAATCCGCAACGTGCGCGGTGTTGGTTACCGCATCGGAGATATCGCGTGAAGTCGTTGCGTCACCGCCTGCCGCTGTGGCTGCTGTCGGCTATGCGCCGCTGTTAAATAGCGCCAAAGGGATGGATTGCACGGGGCACCACCGCGGCCCCGCGATCAAAATGGCCGAACCCGCTTTCAATAATTGAAGGTCGAGCGGCCCATATAGTTGGCAAGTACGCGCGCGCATTGTGGCGATCCGCGACGGCGACGGTGCTGCGCGTCGAAGCGGGACGCTCGAGCGCGCTCGCGAAAGCCGCGCGCGAATCCGGGCCGCATGCATTCCGCGAGGAACTCGATGCGCTCGCCGGTCTCCGCTTCGCGCGCATCGCGCAGGCATGGGCACATGCTGCATTACGAAGCGCCCGAGGAGGTCGCGGCGTTCGTCGAGGATCTGCTCTTCACGCCGCGGTAGCCCGTCGCACACGGTCCTGCGAAAATGAGCGGATCTTTCGCCTTCTCGCCACGCCATGGAACTCCGACAGCTTCGCTACTTCCTGTCCGTCATCGAGCATGGAAGCATGGGAAAAGCCGCGCTCGAACTCGGCGTCGTAACCTCCGCGCTGAGTCAGCAGATCAGCCGTCTCGAAAGCGAACTGGCGACGCGGCTGTTGCAACGCACGTCGAACGGCGTGGTGCCCACCGATGCGGGCCTCGCATTCTGGCGGCAGGCGCAGCTCGCGCTGCGTCATGTCGACGATGCCGCGCTGGCCGCGCGCGCGGCGCGGCTGTCGGGCCACGTGAGCATCGGCATGGCGCCGAGCACGGCGAGCGTGCTCGGCGTTGCGTTCATGCAGGCGATGCGCGAACGCTATCCCGACGTGCGTCTGCGCATCGTCGAAAGCCTGTCTGGTTATCTGGGTTCGATGCTGAGTGCGCGGCAGATCGATCTCGCGGTGCTGTTCCGCGAAGAGCCCGCGCAACGCTGGAGCGTGCTGCCGCTGCTCGACGAGCGACTGTTCGTGATCGGCGCGAACGGCCTGGACGGCATGCCGGAGGGCGAGTCCGTGCGTCTGGGCAAACTCGGCGGACTGGGGCTGATCCTGCCGAGCGGCCCGCACGGGCTGCGCACGCTGCTCGCCGCGGCGTTCAAGCGCGCGAAGTACGAACCGCGCATCGTCGCCGAAGTCGACGGCCTCGCGCTGCTGATGGACTTCGTGCGCTCGGGCATAGGCGCGACGATCCAGCCGGGCGCGGCGCTGGCGCGGCCGGAGAACGCGGCGCTGGCGAGCGTGCCCGTCGCCGATGTCTATGCAACGCGCCCCAACATGATCGCGAGCGTATCCGACGAAGAACTGTCGCCAGCGGGACTGGCGGCGCGCGTCGTGCTCGCGGACGTCGCGCGCCAACTCGTGCGGGAAGGGCGCTGGCCCGGTGCGCGGCTGCGCCGGCAGGAGTCTTCACGAAACCTGAAGACCTCTTGACGACTCGCTGATGGCGACGCGCGCGGACTGTCGATACAGTGCTTCCGAAAGGAGGCATGTATGGTTGACGTACTGGTCATCGGAGGAGGCAATGCTGCGCTCTGCGCTGCATTGATGGCGAGCGAGGCGGGGGCGTCGGTGCTGATGCTCGAATCCGCGCCGCGCGAATGGCGGGGCGGCAACTCGCAGCACACGCGCAATCTGCGCTGCATGCACGACGCGCCGCAAGACGTGCTGGTCGAGGCGTATCCCGAAGAAGAATACTGGCAGGATCTGCTGAAAGTCACGGGCGGACGTACCAACGAGCATCTCGCACGGCTGACGATCCGCGCATCGTCGACGTGCCGTCCGTGGATGCGCAAGCACGGCGTGCGCTTTCAACCGCCGCTGTCCGGCGCGTTGCACGTCGCGCGCACCAACGCGTTTTTCATGGGCGGCGGCAAGGCGCTCGTCAACGCGTACTACCGCAGCGCGGAAGCGCTCGGCGTGCAGGTCCGTTATGAAACGCCCGTCGATGCGATCGAACTCGACGGCGGCCGCTTCGTCGCGGCGAGGAGCGGCACGCAGCGTTTCGAGGCGCGCGCGTGCGTGCTCGCGGCGGGCGGATTCGAATCGAACCGCGAATCGCTGCGCGAGGCCTGGGGCCAGAACGAGCGCGGCGAATGGCCCGCCGACAACTTTCTGATTCGCGGCACGCGCTTCAACATGGGTGTGCTGCTCAAATACATGATCGACGCGGGCGCGGACGCCATCGGCGAGCCGTCGCAGTCGCATTGCGTCGCCATCGATGCGCGCGCGCCGCTCTACGACGGCGGCATCTGCACGCGCATCGACTGTGTGTCGCTGGGTGTCGTCGTCAATCGCAACGCCGAGCGTTTTTACGATGAAGGCGAGGACTTCTGGCCCAAGCGTTACGCGATCTGGGGCCGGCTCGTCGCGCAGCAGCCCGGCCAGATCGGCTATTCGATCATTGATTCGAAGGCGATCGGCCGCTTCATGCCGCCGGTGTTTCCAGGAGAGAGCGCCGGCACGCTGGCTGAACTCGCGCGCAAGATGGCGCTGCCCGAAGCGCAGTTTACCGAGACGCTGCGGCGCTATAACGAAGCGTGTCGTGTCGGCACTTTCGATCACACCGCGCTCGACGATTGCCATACCGAAGGCCTCGCGCCGCCGAAAACGCACTGGGCCCGCCCGATCGACACGCCGCCGTTCTACGGCTACGCATTGCGCCCGGGTATCACGTTCACGTATCTGGGTCTCGAGACCAACGATCGCGCGCAGGTGCATTTCGGCGGGGTGCCGAGCGACAACCTTTTCGTCGCCGGCGAAATGATGGCGGGCAACGTGCTCGGCAAGGGCTACACGGCGGGCGTCGGCATGTCGATCGGCACGGCGTTCGGGCGCATCGCCGGGACGGGGGCCGCGCGGCATGCGCTGCAAACATCGGGAGTCGAAAGTGCAGAAGTCTGACACGCTCGCGTCCGCGCGGACACGCCACACGTCGCGCGACGATGCGTTTTGCGCGCCTGCGTCGCACGAAGCGGCGTCACGCGTGATCCCCATCGTGCCGATGACGCAAAGCGAAAATGAAGTCGCGCGCCAGATGCAGATCTGCAACGCCTGCCGCTATTGCGAAGGCTTTTGCGCCGTGTTCCCGGCGATGACGCGCCGCCTCGAATTCGGCAAGGCCGACGTCAACTATCTGGCCAATCTCTGCCACAACTGCGGCGCGTGCTATCACGCGTGCCAGTACGCGCCACCACACGAATTCGGCGTCAACGTGCCGCAGTCGATGGCGAAGGTGCGCCTCGAAACGTACACGGAATACGCGTGGCCCGCCGCGTTCGCCGCGCTGTACAAGCGCAACGGCGTGACGGTCTCCGTCGCGCTGGCGCTCGGCCTCGCGCTGTTCCTGCTGCTCGGCACGGCGATGCAAGGCGGCCTCGCGCAGAACGTCGGCGCCAACTTCTACGCGATCTTTCCGCATAACCTGCTCGCCGCGATGTTCGGCGCAGTCTTCCTGTTCGCGGTCGCGGCACTCGGCGTCGGCGTCACGCGTTTCTGGCGCGACGTCACGGAAGGCTCGATGAGCGCGAGCGCACCCGCGATGGCCGAAGCCGCGAAGAACGCACTCACGCTCAAGTATCTCGACGGAGGCCACGGCGACGGATGCAACGAATCCGACGATGCGTTCACGCTCGCCCGGCGGCGGTTTCATCATCTGACGTTCTACGGCTTCATGCTGTGCTTTGCCGCGACTGTGGTGGCAACGCTCTATCACTATGTGCTCGGGCTGCATGCGCCGTATCCGTTCATCAGCGTGCCGGTGCTGCTCGGCACGGCGGGCGGCATCGGCTTGCTGGTCGGGCCGGCGGGGCTGCTGTGGCTCAATCTGCGGCGTCATCCCGAGCAGGGCGATGCACGGCAGCGTCCGATGGATCGCGGCTTCATCGCGCTGTTGCTGCTGACGAGCGCATCGGGCCTCGCGCTGCTGGCTCTGCGCGATACTGCCTCGATGGCCGCGCTGCTCGCCGTGCATCTGGGCATCGTGATCGCGCTGTTCGCGACGCTGCCGTACGGGAAGTTCGCGCACGGCATCTACCGGTTGGCGGCGCTGCTGAAATCGTCGATCGAAAAGCGGCAACGCAACGATTTGAAGCTTGGCTCGGATTAGTCGAAAGAGAAGGACGCGGCGTACCGCGCCGCGCGAGAAATAAACAGGAGACACTCCCATGAACCCCACGACACCCATCGCCGCCACGCCCGGCGGCTCGCGCAAGTCCAAGGTCGCAGCCGTGCTGCGCGTGACCAGCGGCAACTTCCTCGAACAGTTCGATTTCTTTCTGTTCGGTTTCTACGCCACGTCGATCTCGAAGATCTTCTTTCCTGCGTCGAGCGAATTCGCCTCGCTGATGCTGACTTTCGCCGTGTTCGGGGCGGGCTTTCTGATGCGCCCGCTTGGCGCGATCTTTCTCGGCGCGTACATCGACAAGGTGGGACGTCGCACCGGCCTGATCGTCACGCTGGGCATCATGGCGAGCGGCACGATTTTCATCGCCTGTGTGCCGGGTTACGCGACTATCGGCATGCTCGCGCCGGTGCTGGTGCTGATCGGCCGGCTGCTGCAGGGCTTCTCGGCAGGCGCGGAACTGGGCGGCGTGTCGGTCTATCTCGCGGAAATGGCCACGCCCGGCAATAAAGGTTTCTATACGAGCTGGCAATCGGGCAGTCAGCAGATCGCGATCGTCGTCGCGGCGGCGCTGGGCTACGCGCTGAACCAGTGGATGACCACGCAGCAGGTTGCCGCATGGGGCTGGCGCATTCCGTTCTTCATCGGCTGCGCGATCGTGCCGTTCCTGTTCCTGCTGCGCCGCTCGCTGCAGGAAACGGCGGCGTTCGAGGCGCGGCGGCATCATCCGCAATCGACCGAAGCGTTCGCGCTACTTGCGCGGAACTGGCGCATCGTCATCGCTGGCATGCTGCTCACGGCGATGACCACCACCACGTTCTATCTGATCACTGTCTATACGCCGACCTTCGGCAAGGCCGTGCTGAAGCTCTCGACCAGCGACAGCCTGATGGTGACGCTGCTCGTCGCTCTGTCGAACTTCGTGTGGCTGCCGATCGGCGGGGCGATCTCCGACCGCATCGGCCGGAAGCCGATTCTGATGATGATCGCGATTCTCGCAATCTGCACGTCGTATCCGGCGCTGTCGTGGCTCGCGAGTGCGCCGAGCTTCGGCCACATGCTGATCGTGCTGCTGTGGTTTTCGTTCTTCTTCGGCATGTACAACGGAGCGATGGTCGCGGCGCTGACGGAAGTGATGCCGGTTGAGGTGCGCGTCGCTGGCTTCTCGCTCGCGTTCAGCCTCGCGACGGCGCTGTTCGGCGGCTTCACGCCCGCCGTATCGACGTACCTGATCGAAGTCACGCACGACAAGGCCGCGCGAGGTTATTGGCTCAGCTTCGCAGCGCTGTGCGGACTGTGCGCGACGCTCGGGCTGTATCGACGCGGCGTGGGACGCAATGCGTCGGCGGCTTCGTCGGCGTAGCTAGCGCGACTTGATTCGGCGTTGCGCGCGCGGTGCAGACCGAGGCGCGCCTTCGCTTGCGGTTGCGGGTCGCCCGGCATGGTGCGTTATGGTGCGGAAATCATTTTTACAGGCGATGCCCGCGTGACTCTTGTCACCCATCCGAATCGGGCATGGGACGCGGTTGTACTGGTCCGTTACCGTTTCGGGGTGGAGTGTGACCCACAGGAAATCTACCGGGTTCCATAGCAACTGAGCCCGGCAGCTTGCTCGACTGTGGGTGAAGACGTGATCCGGTTACGGCGGACATACCGAGGGGCTGGCGTCCGTCTGTGCGGCAGCGAACGCTTGAAAAATTACGCTTCGCCTACTATGCCATCTGGCGCTTCTTCACACGTCCCCCGGGAGCAATGATGGAAAGCACATCGAGCATGGTTCAACAGGAGCCTGGCGCCGACAACACGCGCCAGCGCGAACTCTCCCCGGAACGGCTACTCCAACTGGGCATGGGGTTCTGGGCGTCCAAGACTCTATTGTCCGCAGTCGAACTCGGTGTGTTCTCGCGCCTCGCGACCGGTCCTCGCGATGCTGCGGAGCTCGCTGAGGCACTCGGACTGCATCCGAGATCGGCCCTTGATTTTCTTGACGCGCTGGTCGCATTGAATCTGCTGGAACGCGAGGACGGGAAATACCGCAATACGCCAGACGCCGAGCTCTTTCTGGACATGGCCAAGCCCAGCTACGTGGGTGGATTACTGGAAATGGCCAACGCGCGCCTATATCCCTTCTGGGGCTCTCTGACGGAAGCCCTTCGCACGGGGCTGCCACAGAACGAGGCAAAAGGGGGTGGCAACCTCTTCGATGCGATGTATCGCGACGAACACAAACTACGGGGTTTCCTGCGGGCAATGAGCGGGGTCAGCCTGGGCGCGGCCAAGGCGATTGCGCAACAATTCCCCTGGCAAAACTACAGCACCTTCATTGACATCGGCGCGGCCCAAGGTGCCTTACCTGTTCAGGTCGCGCTCGCCCATCCCCACTTGCGCGGCGGCGGCTTCGATCTGCCCGTAGTGGGCCCTCTGTTTGACGAGTACATAACGTCGCACGGCCTGCAGGAACGGCTGCACTTCTATCCGGGCGACTTCTTCAAGGATTCCTGTCCGGCGGCCGATGTGCTCGTGATGGGACACATCCTCCACGACTGGGATCTCGGGCAGAAGCTCGATCTCCTTGCGAAGTGCTACGCGTCGCTACCTCCCGGCGGTTGCCTGATCGTCTACGACGCGGTAATCGACGATGACCGCAGGCGCAATGCCTTTGGCCTGCTGATGAGCCTGAACATGCTCATCGAGACACCTGGCGGTTTCGACTATACGGGCGCGCAGTGTCGCGAATGGATGCAGGAAGTCGGCTTCAAACAGGTACGCGTCGAGCCGCTTACCGGCCCCGATTCAATGGTGATTGGAACCAGGTAGAAACTCGCCGCGAGATTCGCAGGCACTCTCAGGGGCGGGAACTGACGCCACGGTGCCGGCTTGGACGGCTGGCGCGTTGCCAACTCCACATTGCGGGCAGGTCAGCACGGATGCGAGAACGACTTTACGCACGGTGGCGGTCTTCCTGTCGAAATCAGCGGTCACCGCGCTGACGTCGGGCGCCTTCCGACGAAGCAACGCGCCACTGTCGCTGACGCACCAGATGGTCGAGCGACAAGGCTCCGGCGCCCCGGCACAACAGGACGAGCAGCATGGCCGCCCACTGGATATGCGTCGGCCATGCCTGCGGGTACACAAAGATCTCGATCACGGAGGTCATCCCGAGCAGGACCAATGCGGCGGGCCTGACGCCCAGGCCGAGCACCAGCAACACCGGCATGCTCAGTTCTATCGATACGGTGATGTGCGCTGCCACATCCGGCGGCAATACCGGCAGCCTGTATTCGTCGCGAAACAGTTCGAGCGCCGCATCCCAGTTTGCGAGCTTGGTCATCGCCGAATTCCAGAAAATCGTTGCAACCGCGAGGCGCAGCGGAATGGCCAGCAGCCAGTAAGGCACGCGTTCCAGCAACTGAACCGCGCA
>NZ_WHNP01000057.1 GCF_009362735.1 Paraburkholderia franconis
GACGGCGTCGCGCATCTATGGGGCGTGATTGAGTCCGAGGAGGAAAAGCGCGCGATCCGCATTGCGGCCGAGGCCGTGCCCGGCGTCAAGCGCGTGGAGAGCCACCTGGAGTTCCCGAGCGTGATTCCAACGCTGTAGTCCGCACGCCGTCGCAAGCTGCGCGCAGGTCGATTCGCACGCGGAGAACGACGTCGGGGATAGTGACGGCGACATTCAAACCGGCGGGCCGCTCCCGACGGACTGCGCCCGCCATGTTCCGCAAAGACCGGCATGTTTCAACCCGCTCGGTTTGCGGCTCTTTGCGGCATGCGTTAGACCAGTGTGGACGATGAAGGGAATGTCCGTTGTACTCCGGGAGCAGTCGTAATTCTGTTCCTGTTTGGGACGGCGGCTCCGGGTCGGTTACGGGCGTGCGTTGATGCAGCTAAATCCGTTTCCCTCACAACCCTCTCTCTTCGAAGGTAGCAACTCGACCGAACGCGCGACGGCGCTTAGCGCGCTGGGAGCGTTGCCGAGAAACGGTCCGGAGAGGCGCGCGGGGAAGCCTTCCAATTCCAATGAAACGGTGTGCGTACGAGAACATTGGCCGTGGTTCCGCCACGTCAGCGCGACGGTGTGTCTGTGCCCGGCACCGAGCCGTCGATCAGTTCGTCGGCGCGTGCCACGAAGCGCTGGAGCAGCGGCGAGGGGTTCGTCTTCGCGTAGCCCATCATCAGGTCGATCGTCGGTGCGGTACCGGACAACGGGCGGGCGACGACGGTCGGGATCAGCGCGTTAAGTACGTACTGCGGCAGCAGGGTGAAGCCACCGGTCGATGCCACCAGTGACATGCCCCCAGACAAGGTCTCAGCATCGTAGGTCTGCCTCAGCGTGATGCCGACCTCGGCCGCGTATCCTCTGGGCCATGGTTGAGCGTGGCGGCGCTGTCGTCGCTCACGACCGAGGATGGGATCGTCTACCAGACGTAGCCGCTCGGCTTCCTTCTGATAGGTCCGCTGCGTGGCAGGCCACTCGTGCAGCGCGTGCCACGTCTGCGCGGCTTCATGGTTGTTGGACGCATCGAGCGTGCAGGTCGCGCGCGGCGCCCGGAAGAAGCAAGGCACTCGCGTTTGTGCCTGTTGTGTGTCATCTGGCAAAGCGAAGGCAGAAAGCGGCTCGCCTGCGATCGCGTGGACACTTCGCCGGGCAACGCGATGGTTACGGCACTCGCGCGCTGTGGATCGCGACAGCCTCAGCTGGCATTGCAACATGCAGCGCGTCGAGCAGTTGCCCCATGCCTGCGAACACCCGGTATGCGCTCGCCGCCTGCGCATACTGACCTCCGATATAGTCGATGCGCGCGTTATAGTACTCGTTCTCCGCGTTGAGCAGATCCAGCAGCGAGCGTTGTCCGATGCCGAACTGCAACGAATACGCCTCGCGGGTCGCCGCGCTGGAATCGACGTATTGCTTGAGCACGACAACCCGGTCGCGTGCCGTGAGGTAAGCGTTGAATGCGAGCGACTCACTTTCCTCGATCTGGCGGCGCGTGCGGTTGCGTGTCTCCTCGGCTTCGCGGACCTGGGCATGCGTCTCGCCGATTCGAGCCTTGTCGGCGCCGCCCTGAAAGATGTTATAGCGAAGCCGCAGCATGACGCGTCGGTCGTTGGTCGGGCCAAGAATGCCCTCGCGATCGTTCAACGTGCTGAGTTCGAGATCGAGGCGCGGCCATAGTGCGGACTTTGCGACATCGTATTGGGCGCGCGCCTGCTCGACGTCCGCCTCGGCACCCGCGAGCGCCGGGTGATAGGCCAGTGCCGCGTCGACGGCCAGTTGCGCGCTTGGCGGAATGTCTCTCTCCGGTGCGACTGGCTTGACGAGTGCCTCGGGCGGCCTGCCGACCAGGCGGGCATAAGCGATCTCGGCATCTTTCAGGCTGCTCTGCTCGGAGCGCAAATTGTCGCTGGCGAGTGCCAGACGGGTCTCAGCCTGATAAAGATCGGCGCGGCGTCCTACGCCACGCTCGCTGCGCAGCCTGATCTGCTCATAGATGCGGCGATGCGCTTCGATATTGTGCTCGGCGGCGGCCGTCGTTTCCTGGCGGCGCAAGACTTCGAGATACGCGCCCACGACGCGCAGCGCCACGTCTTCCGAAGTGGTGGCCACAGCATTGGCCGAAGAATCGATGCGGGCTTTCTGACGCGCGACCTCGCTCTTGACGCCGAAACCGTCGAACAGCATTTGCGACAGCGTCACGCTGGTCGTGCGATGTGTGAACGTTGTTTGACTCACGCCGAGCAGACGGGTCTCCGCGTCGTCCCGCCGTTCGCGTCCAATGGCGGCGTCGAGGTCGAGGCGCGGCCAGTATCCGGCCTGCGCACCTTTCAGACCTTGATCTGCCGCTTCCCGGTTATGCGTTGTGGCAAGCACCTCGGGGTTGGTCATGACAGCTTGCTCGACTGCTTCCTGAAGGGTTTGCGCACCTGCATGCGAAGGCGAGAGCGCGAACCCTGACACCAGCACGAGCAGGGCAGGCAAGAGCTTGTTGTTGTTCATGGCGCGTTTCCTGTAACGCATGGGCGGCTTGCATTCCGGGGTGTACAAGCACGAACCCACATTTCCCCGACGCCCGAAATCGCATGGCGACTCATGTTACTGGACACACGTTGCGGCTTCAAGAAGCGAAAATTCCGATGACGGGATGTCCGATACGGAACGTCGACTTCTTCAGATCTCGAGAGCAAGACGTCAAAAATAGAGGCACCCGCAAGCGATGCCCGAGCCGGCTAATGGGCCGGCGAAAGGGCTCGCTTGCGGTGTGCTGCGTTCAATACTCCTGGATATGCGGAGGCGCGACGTAAGTGACGATCGTCCCGCTGCCCTGGTCATGCGCCAGATGGAATCCGTCGCCAGACAGGTTGCCTTGCATCGAGATGTTCGCCGTATGCGCGCCATCGCTGACGGTCAGCGTGCCGCCCGTTCCCGTGGCATTGGCCGCGAAGCTGAGCGTCGTGTGGTCGCTGTTCAGCACGTCTGCCAGATCGAGGGTGTCACCAGCTGCGAATCCCGACACCGTGCCGGTAAAGCTGGCGGCCTGGTCGAGCTTGAGCGTGCCTGCCGCACCATCGGCGAAGGTCGTGTTGGCTGCCGATGCCGCACCGAACTCGAGCGTCGCTGCGCCGCTGATCATCGCGCTTCCGCTACCCGTGACGTCACCATGAACCATCAGATTGCCGCCGTTGGCCCACAGGTTGCCCGAGTTGGCTACGGCGCCGTTGATTTCGAGGCCTCCTGCGCCTGTTGCTTCGAGCGTGCCTGTGTTGACGACGGCGTTGCTTCCCGTATCGATCAGCAGCGAATGGGTGCCGTTCGCGACGATCGTGCCGCCATTGACGAGGCTGAGTTGGCCCGCACCGATCTGGCCCGCGCCGGAGATCGTATTGTCGACGTTGATGAGCGTCGCATCCGCAGTGCCGCCGAAGATCACGTTATGGCTATCGTCGGAGAGCGTCACGTTTCCGCCGCCTTCCAGCGTTGCATTTCTGACGAGGACTTCGAGGTCCGTCTCGTGGCCCGTCGAAGCCAGCGCGATCGTCCCCGTGTTGTCGATCGTGCCACCCAGCGGAAGCATCGCGCCATCGTTCAGTGTCATGACACCCGCATTTGACATGACAGGCGTCTGATCGAATACGAAGTTGCCCGCCGTGAGGTCGGTGGAGTGGACGCCGACCACGGTGATGGTCTCGTTCGCGCCGAGTGTGATCAGTGCGTTGCCGTGGGCATCGTCAGTCATGTGGCCTTGCAGATCGGTGAAGCCCGTGATGCCCGTGAAGCCGACGAGATCGATCTTGTCGGCCGCGACGTTCATGTCATGCACCGTATCGTTGCCGATTGGCTGCGCGAAGACGAACAGATCACTGCTGGCTGAACCCGTCAGGTGATCGTCACCGGACCAGGCGAAGATCGGCGCATTGGCGGCATACGCTTCGACGTTATCGGCGACGGTGAGCGTCGCGTGGCTGCCGTCGGCGTTGGTCCAGTTCTCGGTGACCGTGAGAACGGTAGCGCCTGTGAACGACGCCGGTGGCGTGACAGTGAGCGCGCTCAGATCGTTTGCCGGGACGGCCCACGAGCCATTGCCGAGGTCGGTTCCGGCATTCAGCTGCCAGCCGGACGGGACACCGGCAATGGTCACCGTGAGATCGGCCGCGTGGCTGGACGGGTCCACCAGTGCGAGATTGATCTCGGATCCGGCCGCACCAGCGGGGGCGGCGTGCGCGTCGGATCGCGTGTTGCCCGCGAGGTCCCACTCGGTGACGGTCAGCGAGTCGGTTTTGAGCCCTTGCTGCGAGACGGTCCATGTTCCGGCGGATTGTTGCGTTGTGCTGTAGTCGGTCGACGTCGTGTTGTCGTGAACCCCGACTTTCCAGACGTTGGACGCGTCGGTGCTGGCGGTCAGCGTGTTTCCCTTGTACTGCCACGACAGGACCGACGGCGGCGTCGTGTCGAGCGTGAAGCTGAAGCTGGTGGCGCTGGAGACATTGCCAGCGACATCGGTCTGGCGCACCTGGAGGTTGTTGACGCCTTCGGTGGCGCTGAAGGTGGAACCCCACGTGTGGCCGCCATCAACCGAATACTGGACCGTGGCGCCGTTCTCGACCCCGGTGACACTGAGCGTCCCGGTATTGGTGATGTGGTCGGTCGCACTGCTGCCCGAATCGGTCGTGAGCGCAACGCCCGGCGCCGCGGCCGACGTGTCGAGCGTGAAGCTGAAGCTGGTCGCGCTCGAGACATTGCCCGCGACATCGGTCTGGCGCACCTGCACGGCATTCAGGCCTTCGGTGGCGCTGAAGCTGCCGCTCCACGTGTGGCCGCCATCAACCGAATACTGGACGGTGGCACCGCTCTCGACCCCGGTGATGTTCAGCGTCCCGGTATTGGTGATGTGGTCGGTGGCACTGCTGCCCGAGTCGGTCGTGAGCGCGACGCCTGGCGCGGCGGCCGACGTGTCGAGCGTGAAGCTGAAGCTGGTCGCGCCGGAGACATTGCCGGCGACATCGGTCTGCCGGACCTGCACGGCATTCAGGCCTTCGGTGGCGCTGAAGCTGCCGCTCCACGTGTGGCCGCCATCAACCGAATACTGGACGGTGGCGCCGTTCTCGACCCCGGTGACGCTGAGCGTGCCGGTATTGGTGATGTGGTCGGTCGCACTGCTGCCCGAGTCGGTCGCGAGTGCAACACCCGGTGCGGCGGCCGACGTGTCGAGCGTGAAGCTGAAGCCGGTCGCGCCGGAGACATTGCCGGCGACATCGGTCTGCCGGACCTGCACGGTATTCAGGCCTTCGGTGGCGCTGAAGCTGCCGCTCCACGTGTGGCCGCCATCAACCGAATACTGGACGGTGGCGCCGTTCTCGACCCCGGTGACGCTGAGCGTGCCGGTATTGGTGATGTGGTCGGTGGCACTGCTGCCCGAGTCGGTCGTGAGCGCAACGCCCGGCGCGGCGGCCGACGTGTCGAGCGTGAAGCTGAAGCTGGTCGCGCCGGAGACATTGCCGGCGACATCGGTCTGGCGCACCTGGACATTGTTGACGCCTTCGGTGGCGCTGAAACTGCCGCTCCAGGTCTGGCCGCCATCAACCGAATACTGGACGGTGGCGCCGTTCTCGACCCCGGTGACGCTGAGCGTGCCGGTATTGGTGATGTGGTCGGTCGCACTGCTGCCCGAGTCGGTCGTGAGTGCAACGCCAGGCGCGGCGGCCGACGTGTCGAGCGTGAAGCTGAAGCCGGTCGCGCCGGAGACATTGCCGGCGACATCGGTCTGGCGCACCTGGACATTGTTGACGCCCTCGGTGGCGCTGAAGCTGCCGCTCCACGTGTGGCCGCCATCAACCGAATACTGGACCGTGGCGCCGCTCTCGAGCCCGGTGATGCTGAGCGTGCCGGTATTGGTGATGTGATCGGTGGCGCCGCTGCCCGAGTCGGTTGTGAGCGCAACGCCCGGCGCGGCGGCCGACGTGTCGAGCGTGAAGCTGAAGCTGGTCGCGCTCGAGACATTGCCGGCGACGTCGGTCTGCCGGACCTGGACCTCGTTGACGCCTTCGCTCGCGCTGAAACTCCCGCTCCACGTGTGGCCGCCATCGGTGGAATATTCGACCGTGGCACCGTTCTCGACCCCGGTGACGCTGAGCGTGCCGGTATTGGTGATGTGGTCGGTGGCACTGCTGCCCGAGTCGGTCGTGAGTGCAACGCCTGGCGCGGCGGCCGACGTGTCGAGCGTGAAGCTGAAGCTGGTCGCGCCGGAGACATTGCCGGCGACGTCGGTCTGCCGGACCTGCACGGTATTCAGGCCTTCGGTGGCGCTGAAGCTGCCGCTCCACGTGTGGCCACCATCAACCGAATACTGGACCGTGGCGCCGCTCTCGAGCCCGGTGATGCTGAGTGTGCCGGTATTGGTGATGTGGTCGGTGGCACTGCTGCCCGAGTCGGTCGTGAGTGCAACGCCAGGCGCGGCGGCCGACGTATCGAGTGTGAAGCTGAAGCTGGTCGCACTGGAGACATTGCCGGGGACATCGGTCTGGCGCACCTGGACATTGTTGACGCCCTCGGTGGCGCTGAAGCTGCCGCTCCACGTGTGGCCACCATCAACCGAATACTGGACCGTGGCACCGCTCTCGACCCCGGTGACATTCAGGGTGCCGGTATTGGTGATGTGGTCGGTGGCACTGCTGCCCGAATCGGTCGTGAGCGCAACGCCCGGCGCGGCGGCCGACGTGTCGAGCGTGAAGCTGAAGCTGGTCGCGCCGGAGACATTGCCCGCGACGTCGGTCTGCCGGACCTGGACATCGTTGACACCTTCGGCGGCGCTGAAGGTGGAGTTCCAGGTCTGCCCGCCGTCGGTCGAATACTGGACGGTGGCACCGTTCTCGACCCCGGTGACGCTGAGGGTCCCGGTATTGGTGATGTGGTCGGTGGCGCTGCTGCCCGAGTCGGTCGTGAGCGCGACGCCTGGCGCCGCGGCCGACGTGTCGAGCGTGAAGCTGAAGCTGGTCGCGCTCGAGACATTGCCGGCGACGTCGGTCTGCCGGACCTGGACGTCGTTGACGCCTTCGGTGGCGCTGAAGGTGGAGTTCCAGGTCTGCCCGCCGTCGGTCGAATACTGGACGGTGGCGCCGTTCTCGACCCCGGTGACGCTGAGGGTGCCGGTATTGGTGATGTGGTCGGTGGCGCTGCTGCCCGAGTCGGTCGTGAGCGCAACGCCTGGCGCCGCGGCCGACGTGTCGAGCGTGAAGCTGAAGCCGGTCGCGCCGGAGACATTGCCGGCGACGTCGGTCTGCCGGACCTGGACCTCGTTGACGCCTTCGCTCGCGCTGAAACTCCCGCTCCACGTGTGGCCGCCATCGGTGGAATATTCGACCGTGGCACCGCTCTCGACCCCGGTGACGCTGAGGGTGCCGGTATTGGTGATGTGGTCGGTGGCGCTGCTGCCCGAGTCGGTCGTGAGCGCAACGCCTGGCGCCGCGGCCGACGTGTCGAGCGTGAAGCTGAAGCTGGTCGCACTGGAGACATTGCCGGCGACATCGGTCTGGCGCACCTGGACATTGTTGACGCCCTCGGTGGCGCTGAAGCTGCCGCTCCACGTGTGGCCACCATCAACCGAATACTGGACCGTGGCACCGCTCTCGACCCCGGTGACATTCAGGGTGCCGGTATTGGTGATGTGGTCGGTCGCACTGCTGCCCGAGTCGGTCGTGAGCGCGACGCCTGGCGCCGCGGCCGACGTGTCGAGCGTGAAGCTGAAGCTGGTCGCGCTCGAGACATTGCCGGCGACGTCGGTCTGCCGGACCTGGACGTCGTTGACGCCTTCGGTGGCGCTGAAGGTGGAGTTCCAGGTCTGCCCGCCGTCGGTCGAATACTGGACGGTGGCACCGTTCTCGACCCCGGTGACGCTGAGTGTGCCGGTATTGGTGATGTGGTCGGTGGCACTGCTGCCCGAGTCGGTCGTGAGTGCAACGCCAGGCGCGGCGGCCGACGTATCGAGTGTGAAGCTGAAGCTGGTCGCGCCGGAGGTGTTGCCGGCGACATCGGTCTGGCGCACCTGGACATTGTTGACGCCCTCGGTGGCGCTGAAGCTGCCGCTCCACGTGTGGCCACCATCAACCGAATACTGGACCGTGGCACCGCTCTCGACCCCGGTGACATTCAGGGTGCCGGTATTGGTGATGTGGTCGGTGGCACTGCTGCCCGAATCGGTCGTGAGCGCAACGCCCGGCGCCGCGGCCGACGTGTCGAGCGTGAAGCTGAAGCTGGTCGCGCCGGAGACATTGCCGGCGACATCGGTCTGCCGGACCTGCACGTCGTTGATGCCTTCGGTGGCGCTGAAACTGCGGCTCCAGGTCTGCCCGCCATCGGTGGAATATTCAACCGTCGCGCCGCTCTCGACCCCGGTGACGCTGAGGGTGCCGGTATTGGTGATGTGGTCGGTGGCGCTGCTGCCCGAGTCGGTCGTGAGCGCAACGCCTGGCGCCGCGGCCGACGTGTCGAGCGTGAAGCTGAAGCTGGTCGCGCCGGAGACATTGCCGGCGACGTCGGTCTGCCGGACCTGGACATCGTTGACACCTTCGGCGGCGCTGAAGGTGGAGTTCCAGGTCTGCCCGCCGTCGGTCGAATACTGGACGGTGGCACCGTTCTCGACCCCGGTGACGCTGAGGGTCCCGGTATTGGTGATGTGGTCGGTGGCGCTGCTGCCCGAGTCGGTCGTGAGCGCAACGCCTGGCGCCGCGGCCGACGTGTCGAGCGTGAAGCTGAAGCCGGTCGCGCCGGAGACATTGCCGGCGACATCGGTCTGCCGGACCTGGACGTCGTTGACGCCTTCGGTGGCGCTGAAACTGCCGCTCCAGGTCTGGCCGCCATCGGTGGAATATTCAACCGTCGCGCCGCTCTCGACCCCGGTGACGTTCAGCGCCCCGGTATTGGTGATGTGGTCGGTCGCACTGCTGCCCGAGTCGGTCGTGAGCGCAACGCCTGGCGCCGCGGCCGACGTATCGAGCGTGAAGCTGAAGCTGGTCGCACTGGAGACATTGCCGGCGACATCGGTCTGGCGCACCTGGACCTCGTTGACGCCTTCGCTCGCGCTGAAGCTGCCGCTCCACGTGTGGCCGCCATCGGTGGAATATTCGACCGTGGCACTGCTCTCGACCCCGGTGACGCTGAGGGTCCCGGTATTGGTGATGTGGTCGGTGGCGCTGCTGCCCGAGTCGGTCGTGAGCGCGACGCCTGGCGCGGCGGCCGACGTGTCGAGCGTGAAGCTGAAGCTGGTCGCGCTCGAGACATTGCCGGCGACGTCGGTCTGCCGGACCTGGACGTCGTTGACGCCTTCGCTCGCGCTGAAACTCCCGCTCCACGTGTGGCCGCCATCGGTGGAATATTCGACCGTGGCACCGCTCTCGACCCCGGTGACATTCAGGGTGCCGGTATTGGTGATGTGGTCGGTGGCACTGCTGCCCGAGTCGGTCGTGAGCGCGACGCCCGGCGCGGCGGCCGACGTGTCGAGCGTGAAGCTGAAGCTGGTCGCGCTCGAGACATTGCCGGCGACGTCGGTCTGCCGGACCTGGACGTCGTTGACGCCTTCGGTGGCGCTGAAGGTGGAGTTCCAGGTCTGCCCGCCGTCGGTCGAATACTGGACGGTGGCGCCATTCTCGACCCCGGTGACGCTGAGCGTGCCGGTATTGGTGATGTGGTCGGTGGCACTGCTGCCCGAGTCGGTCGTGAGTGCAACGCCAGGCGCGACGGCCGACGTATCGAGCGTGAAGCTGAAGCTGGTCGCACTGGAGACATTGCCGGCGACATCGGTCTGGCGCACCTGGACATTGTTGACGCCCTCGGTGGCGCTGAAGCTGCCGCTCCACGTGTGGCCACCATCAACCGAATACTGGACCGTGGCACCGCTCTCGACCCCGGTGACATTCAGGGTGCCGGTATTGGTGATGTGGTCGGTGGCACTGCTGCCCGAGTCGGTCGTGAGCGCGACGCCCGGCGCCGCGGCCGACGTGTCGAGCGTGAAGCTGAAGCTGGTCGCGCCGGAGACATTGCCCGCGACGTCGGTCTGCCGGACCTGGACCTCGTTGACGCCTTCGCTCGCGCTGAAACTCCCGCTCCACGTGTGGCCGCCATCGGTGGAATATTCGACCGTGGCACCGCTCTCGACCCCGGTGACGCTGAGGGTGCCGGTATTGGTGATGTGGTCGGTGGCGCTGCTGCCCGAGTCGGTCGTGAGCGCGACGCCTGGCGCGGCGGCCGACGTGTCGAGCGTGAAGCTGAAGCTGGTCGCGCCGGAGACATTGCCCGCGACGTCGGTCTGCCGGACCTGGACGTCGTTGACGCCTTCGGTGGCGCTGAAGGTGGAGTTCCAGGTCTGCCCGCCGTCGGTCGAATACTGGACGGTGGCACCGTTCTCGACCCCGGTGACGCTGAGTGTGCCGGTATTGGTGATGTGGTCGGTGGCACTGCTGCCCGAGTCGGTCGTGAGTGCAACGCCAGGCGCGGCGGCCGACGTATCGAGCGTGAAGCTGAAGCTGGTCGCACTGGAGACATTGCCGGCGACATCGGTCTGGCGCACCTGGACATTGTTGACGCCCTCGGTGGCGCTGAAGCTGCCGCTCCACGTGTGGCCACCATCAACCGAATACTGGACCGTGGCACCGCTCTCGAGCCCGGTGATGCTGAGCGTGCCGGTATTGGTGATGTGGTCGGTGGCACTGCTGCCCGAGTCGGTCGTGAGTGCAACGCCAGGCGCGGCGGCCGACGTATCGAGTGTGAAGCTGAAGCTGGTCGCACTGGAGACATTGCCGGCGACATCGGTCTGGCGCACCTGGACATTGTTGACGCCCTCGGTGGCGCTGAAGGTGGAGTTCCAGGTCTGCCCGCCGTCGGTCGAATACTGGACGGTGGCACCGCTCTCGACCCCGGTGACATTCAGGGTGCCGGTATTGGTGATGTGGTCGGTGGCACTGCTGCCCGAATCGGTCGTGAGCGCAACGCCCGGCGCGGCAGCAGCCGACGTATCGAGGGTAAAACTGTACGAGCATGCAGCCGAAGTATTACCCGCAACGTCCGTTTGCCGGACTTGCACGGTATTCAGCCCCTCGACCGCGCTGAAGCTGCTGCTCCAGTGCGCGCCATTATCGACGCTGTACTCGACGGTCGCGCCATGCGCAATTCCGCCGACAGCCAGCGTGCCGTCGCACGAGATGTTGTCCGTGCTCGAAATCCCCGTGTCGTGAGCGAGTGTGACGGCGGGCGGCGGCGGTGCGATGTCGATATACGCGGTCGCCCAGCTCAGCGTCCCGTTGCCGAGCCGGATTGCATATGTGAAGCTGTCCTGAGCGCAGCCGACCGTACTGAAACTCTGCGAGAGCCAGGACGCGTCCAGATGGCTCGCGTCGTATCCGACCTTTCCGTCCGCGGTGATCCAGATGTGCGCACCGTGCGCGCTGTAGTCCGCGCTCACGGCTTCAGCGCGCGCGGTATCCTGAGTCAGCAGGGCTTCCTGCTCGAGCGATACAGTGCCTTCCGTTCCGCAGTCGAGCGAGTACAGCGTCTTTGCCGCACCGCCCTGATCGTTGGCCAACACGTTCAGAAAGACAACGCCGAGCGAACTGTCGGTCAGTCCCGTCTGCGCCGATGTGAAAAGATCATTGTTGGCCTGCGGCGTGTTGCTGATGGAAACCGTGATCCCGGTCGTGGTCGTCGCCATGTTGTTCCCCGTTATTGTCGATGTGTGTTAACTGAAAGGCAGCCCGCCGTGCCGGCTGCGGCGCGGACGCTGCTGATTTTGCAAACTGGATGGCCGTACGTTCGGGCGATGACGAAGCCGACGTTCGACGCAAGCTGGCGGTCACGTAGGCGTAGTACTTGCGTTTGCCGACATTTCTTCTCCCCGGTTGCAGAGCAGGCCGTACGTCCGCTATCGGCCATCTGTTGTCAATTTCATCCCGCGCGCCTCAACGCTCGCGCAACGCCGCTTCCTTCGTCTTGATCACGGGCTTCAGCAGGTAATGCAGCACGGATCTGCGACCCGTCTTGATGTCGACGGTGGCGATCATGCCTGGCACGATCCTCACCGGCTGGCTCTGGCCGTCCGGCTTGTTCGTCTTCGTGCGTACCAGAACCCGGTAGTAGCTGTCAGGTTTCTCGGCAGGATGTTCGGGCACCAGCGTGTCGGCGCTGATGTCTTCGACAGTCGCGGGAAAGCCGCCGTAGATGGAGTAGTCATACGCGGAGAGCTTGACCGTGGCGTCCTGCCCCGGATGCAGAAACGCAATGTCCGAAGGGCGCACGCGCGCCTCGATCAGAAGCGTCTCGTCGAGGGGTACGATCTCCAGCAGATCCATGCCCGGCTGGATCACGCCGCCGACGGTATTGATCTTGATCTGCTTCACCATGCCCTTCACGGGAGCCCGCACCAGCGTGCGCGTGACGCGGTCTTCCAGCGCGACATTGGCTGCGCTCAAGGCCGCCTGTTCGGCGCGCGCCTCGTTCAACTCCTTCATCGCGTCGGCGCGAAAGTGTGCGGTCAGCTCATCCATTTTCTGACGAGCCTCGCTATAGGCGGCTTCGAGGCGCGGCATCGCGAGCCGCGTTGCATTGAGATCGCCTTTCATGTCGTTGGCTTCGCGCTCGAGCCGGAGCACTTCGACGTCGGATACCGCGCCCTTCTGCACGAGCGGGCTCGTCAACTCGAGTTCCTTCGCGACAAGACTGTAGCTGTGCTGCAGTTGTGCTTCCCGCGCGCGTTTCTCGGACAGCTCCTGCCGGTGCTGCTCGGCCTGCTGCCTGAGCACCGCGAGGTTCGTGTGCAACTCGCGCTGCCGCGACTCGAACAGCGATCGTTCTTGATTCAGCAGCGCCGGGTTGGTCGCTTCCAACCCGGTGGGCGCGACAAACGGCGTGTCGTTTGCCTCGGCGGTGAGGCGCGCGATCCTCGCGATCAGTGCGGCGTCCTTGGCCTGCCCCTCCTTGTACGAGGAGGTGAAACGTGTGTCGTCGATACGCATCAGCGGCTGATCTTTCTGCACCGCCTGTCCGACGCGCACCATGATCTCCGATACGATGCCGCCTTCGAGGTTCTGCACCACCTGCACGCGGCTGGACGGAATGACCTTTCCCTCTCCGACGGTGACTTCGTCGATCTGGGCGAAAGCCGCCCACGTCAGCGCGGTAATGAAGAACGCCAGCGTCGACCAGAGAATCCAGTGAGTGAAGTATCGCGGCCCTTCCATTACGGCTGCGCAGGTCTCCCGCATGAACGCGGTGTCGTCCGCACGCGGTCGGAGCGCCGCGCCGATCCGACGGACCTGCCTCGCGAGCCCGGTCCGGCCCGCCCGTGACGATTCCGCGATTTCGGGCTCAGCCAGCTGCGACATGAAGTTTCCTCCCTGCAAGGGCCGCGAGGACCTGGTCCTTGGGACCGTCGGCGACCACCCGGCCCTGATCCATCACGATCACACGATTGACCAGCGAGAGCAGCGAGGCGCGATGCGTGATGACGATCAGCGTGCGACCTTCCAGTTCGGCTGCCAGTCTCACCTTGAGCAACTCTTCGGAGCGGTTGTCCATCGCGCTGCTTGGTTCATCGAGTACCAGCACGGATGGCGCCAGCAGTTCCGCGCGCGCAATGGCGATGGCTTGCCGCTGGCCTCCCGACAACGCTTCGCCGCGTTCGCCCACAGGCAGATCAAAGCCGTTCGGCAAGCGGTTGACGAAATCCGTCACACCGGCGATCTGCGCGGCGCGCAGCACGGCAGCATCGTCCGCGCCGGGCGCGCCGAGCACGATGTTGTCCTTGACGCTGCCGCTGAAGAGCATCACGTCCTGCGGCACGTGTCCGATCCCGCGCCGAAGGGCGGCAGGGTCCCATTGACGCTGTTCGACGCCGTCGATCAGCACGTTGCCCGAAGTCGGCGGATAGAGGCCGAGGATGAGCTTTTCGATAGTCGTCTTGCCGGAACCGACGCGTCCGATGATGGCCACGCGTTCCCCGGCGGAGATGCGGAACGAAACAGCCTCGAGCGCCGCGCCGCTCTGGCGAGGGTAGGCGAAGCTGACGTTCCTGAATTCGATGTCCCCGCGCAGCGTTGGACGATGCACGTAGCTCGTGTCGGCCGGACGCTCGCCGGGCAGGTTCATCAACTGGCCGATCGATGCGAGCGCGCTGCGCGACTGATGGTAGCGCGTGAGGAGCGTCGCGACCTGACCCATCGGAGACAGTGCGCGGCCCGTGAAGATCGTGCAGGCGATCAGGCCGCCCGTCGTGAGCTTGCCGTCGGCGATCATGTAGACGCCGCACAGTACGACGGCGAGATAGGCGATCTGCTGCGCGAAGCTCGCGAAGTTGACGGCGCATCCAGAAAGGAAGCGCGAGCGCAGGCCCAGCCTCGCGAGTTGGCCGATCGACTGCTCCCACCTCGCTTGCATCGAACCTTCGGCGCCCGTGATCTTGACCGCCTCGAGGCCCACCAGCGTTTCAATGAGGAGCGCCTGGCGCTGCGCTGCGTGCCGCTGGGTCGACTCGACGGCTCTCGCAAGCGGGCCCTGCACGATGATACCGACGCCAACCACGAGCGGCAGCGCCACGAGCGGTAGCCATCCGAGTGCGCCGCCAACCCAGAACATCGCCAGCACGAATACGACCGAAAACGGAAGATCGATCACGGCTGTTGCGGTGGCGGAGGTAAGAAACTCCCTCACCGCCTCGAATTCCTGGATGCCCGAGGCAAACCCGCCGACCGAAGGCGGGCGCGCGGCCATCTGAATGCCCAGCACCTTCTCGAACATGTTCGCGGAGAGGATCACATCGATCTTCTTGCCGGCGATGTCGATGAAGTAACCGCGCAACGTTCGCATCAGCAGGTCGAACGCGATCACTAGCATGATGCCCGCCGCCAGTGCCCACAACGTTTCGAGCGTGTGGTTGGGCACGACCCGGTCATAGACGTTCATCGTGAAG
Source organism: Paraburkholderia franconis (assembly GCF_009362735.1). GTDB lineage: Bacteria > Pseudomonadota > Gammaproteobacteria > Burkholderiales > Burkholderiaceae > Paraburkholderia > Paraburkholderia franconis. The sequence goes on from NZ_WHNP01000057.1 coordinate 14,984, forward strand.
AGCGGCATCGCCAGCGCGAACAGGTTGACGAGCAGCGAGGCGAGCATCACTTCGCCGTAGATCGGCCAGGCCGTTGCGACCACGCTCCAGAACCAGTGGCGAACGCGGGGCACGGCGCTCTCTTCGCTGCGCTCGTCGAACCGGTGAGCGGGCCGTGCAAAAAGCACATGGCCCGCATAGCGTTGCTGCAGATCCTCTGCGCTGATCTCCTGTTCGCCGGTGCCTGTCTCAGGGAGAATGATGCGCAGGCTGCCGTCCGTGTTCCTGCGCACCAGCACGCATGCCTGCCTGTCGTTGAGCAGCAGGACGGCGGGGAGAACGAGATCGGAGATGCTTTCGAGAGAGCGCCTCGCAAGTCTCGCGGAAATTCCCCGGCGAGCTGCGGCTCGAACAAAGAGTTCGGGCGTCAGATGCTGGCCGTTCAGCGGCAGGCCGGCGATGAGCGTGTCGGCTGCCGTTGGCCGGTCGAAGAGTCCAGCGAGGACGAGAAGACAACCCAGCAAAGGATCGTCTTCGACACCGGACGTCGGCCGAACGTCCCACCCTCGGGCAGCGCGTTGTCCCGCTGACCCGGCCGTGGCTCCTGTCGTGGCGGAATGCATCTACAGCACGCCGTCACGCACGCAATGGTCTGCTCGTTCCAGCCATCTCGACGATGCTGGAATCCCCGTCGGGAAGTCCCTGTACATGGTGAACCCCGTTTATGTTCGTTTATGGTCGTTTTTGTAGCTGCGTCTTCAGCTACTGTTTCTTGTGAAGCGCTGAGGCAAGTAACGGGCCATGCGAGCCGGGGGCAGGCGTGGCGTACAGCGTGCGCATCGCGGATTGCGCGCCGGGGAAAAAGCTGACGATTCTGTTTCACAACTGAAGCATGCTTTTCCGTCGAATGTCCGAAGCCGCACGTCGTGAGTCCCCGTGCCGTCGCGCCCTGCAGGTTCAGCGCGCGATGCCGCGCGGCATGAAGTCCCGCGCCGAAAATGTTGCGGTTCTGAAACGTCTGTCTCGTTCCTCGCGCGATTTTGCTTCAATGTGGTCGAGCTGGCGCGCGGATGCGCGTGCGACGCGCGCTACCGCAAACGGTTGCGCTGCGAGTCGATCACGACGCTCGGAGCGAATGGCGTGAAGACTGCAGATCTTGCCGAACTGGCCGCCGCGTTGAAAGGTCGTGTGAACGATTTCGCCGCTGAGATTGCGAGTGCAACGTATTTCGGCCAGCAGCGCTCCCTGCGGCCGCCGACTTACGATAACGCACTGGCTGAAACGATCAACGGCTTGTACAAGGCAGAGGTCATCCATCGCCTCAGACCGTGGCGCAATCTGCAGGCCGTTGAAATGGCGACCCTCGAATGGGTGGACTGGTTCAACAATCGTCCGCTCTTCGGCCCCATCGGCAACATTCCACCTGCCGAGGCAGAAGCCGCTTATTACGCAAATCTCGCTGGGTCTGCCAACGTGGCATGACTCAAGCAAAACAGTCTCCGGGAAAGCCGGGGGGTTCACTCGAGCCGTACCCAGATGCGGCGAGAGAATTTCCTGCGTGATGAGGAGTATTCGCGTTTGTATTTCGCACATCCGCTGATCGGGCAGTACGTGCCTTTCGCCCTGAAGGTCACGGACCGCTATGCCGTCAGCAACGCTCGGATGCGTCCCACGAACACATTGTCCCCGATCTCCGAGCTCTGTCCAGCACGCATACGCCGATGGCGACGCCCTTTTCCTGCGCCAGTTGCTTCAGACGAATCGCCGCGGACAGGCCCGCCGGTCCAATCGCCCCGGACGCCGTGTGTTCATCGTTGGCCGGTCGCTCCCTGATATTCGGCGTGCACCGCAACCCCCATTGCAGGGCGCCGGGGTGCAGGTGGGAAGACGAACCAACAACCGTCGTCGTGGCGGAAGAACATGATCTTCAAGGAGCGTTGATCACCCTCGGACTCAACGCAAACGCAACGCCACACCTCGCGGCGTGAGCGTGTAATGCGAGTCACCCGAGACCGGCCTGCCACATCTGAACCGAGCCAAATATTAACGACGTCACGGAGCGATCTTTCCCGTGCAACCATCGGCATACTCCAGCGAATTCAAAATCTAGTAGTTGCAACTCGAGCGCAATCAAACTGCATCCACGAAGCCCGGTACGAGCGCGAACGGATCGCCGACGAGCACATAGTCGGCCCCGCCAAAGATCGGCGCTTCTTCGTCCTCGTGACCGCCACGATCACCTTCGAGTCCATCATGCCCGCAAGGTGCTGGATCGCGCCCGAGACGCCCACAGCGATGTACGGTTGCGGCGCAACGATCTTGCGCGTCTGGCCAACCTCTTCGGCAAATAGCCCGCATGGACCGCTGCGCGCGACGCGCCAAGTGCCGCGCTGAGCTTGTCGGCGAGCGGCTCAAGCAACTCTTGAGAGCGAATTCAAACCCGATATGCTGCGCGAGCGGTAGCTCCACGGTGTTCCCGAAGCCCCGATCATGTTGCTTAGACGATCTCAATTGCAAGCGCCGTGGCCTCACCGCCACCGATGCACAGACTCGCGACGCCTCGCGTCTCACCGCGCTGGCGGAGTGCGCTCAGGAGCGTCACGACCAGGCGCGCGCCCGTCGCGCCGATCGGGTGACCCAGCGCGCAAGCACCTCCATGCACGTTCACGCGCTCGTGCGGAATCGATAGTTCGCGCATGGCAGCCATGACGACCACGGCAAATGCCTCGTTAATTTCCCACAGGTCTACATCGGCCGCCTGCCAGCCCACCTTGGCTAGCAGCTTCTGGATCGCACCCACGGGCGCAGTGGTAAACCAGGCCGGCTCCTGAGACTGTGTAGCGTGCCCGCGGATAACGGCCAGCGGTGCTAAACCACGCTCGTGCGCGGTGGACTGGCGCATCAGCACCACGGCCGCTGCACCATCGGCGATCGAGGCCGAACTCGCCGCCGTGACTGTGCCGTCCTTTCCAAAGGCGGGTTTGAGGCTGGGGATCTTGGCCAGTTCTGCCTTCGCTGGCGCCTCGTCCTCGTCGACGAGTTTCTCGCCGCTGCGGCCCGGCACCGCCACCGGCGTGATCTCCCACCGCAACAAGCCGTCACGCTGCGCCTGTTGCGCGCGCAGCGTGGAGGTGGAAGCAAAGGCGTCCTGTGCATCGCGCGTGAAACCGAAGTGGCGCGCGCAGTCCTCGGCGAAGGTGCCCATAAGGCGGCCACGGGAGGCGAGGCCGTAGTGATCCTCCAGGCCGTCTAAGAACATGTGGTCCAGTACCTGGCCGTGTCCAAGGCGCTGGCCCGAGCGGGCCTTGGGCAACAGGTAGGGCGCGTTGCTCATGGATTCCATGCCTCCGGCCACGATCACCTTTTGACTTCCGGTCAGCAGCAGGTCGTGCGCGAGCATCGTTGCCTTCATACCCGAGCCGCAGACCTTATTGATCGTGGTGCACCCCGCCGAGAGTGGCAAACCGGCGCTCAGCGCCGCCTGACGTGCGGGCGCCTGCCCCAGACCGGCCGGCAGCACGCAGCCCATGAGTATCTCGTCCACTCCCTCTGGCTGCAGCCCTGCGCGATCGAATGCGGCACGGATGGCGCTGGCGCCGAGTTGCGGCGCGGTCAGCGACGCGAAGTCGCCCTGGAAGCCGCCCAGTGCCGTGCGTGCGGCACCGACGATAACGACGGGATCATCTGAGGTCGATGAGGTAAGCATACGAGTCTCCATCCGCCGCTCCGCGGCGGCGTTGCAAGGGGTGCGGAAAGTTCTATAGTCCACGGGTCATCTGAGCCCTTCCGGGTTCGACGACTCGACGAACTCAAGCGAGGGAGTGAGCCGGAACAATGACGTGCACTTCAGGCGCCGAGTTCACCTTGCCGCCATACGGATGGCACCATCAAGGCGGATCACCTCGCCGTTGAGGTAGGTGTTTTCGAGAATGTGCAGTACAAGGCCCGCGAATTCTTCTGGCCTACCAAGGCGTGCGGGAAAGGGGACCATCTTGCCAAGGGCATCTTGCACCTCGGTGGGCATGCCTTTGAGCATCGGCGTCTCCATGATTCCTGGCGCGACCGCAAGCACGCGGATGCCATCGCGGGCCAATTCGCGCGCGATAGGTAGCGTCATCGCGACGACACCCCCTTTGGACGCAGCATAGCCCGCTTGCCCAATCTGGCCATCGAAGGCGGCGACTGAAGCAGTATTGATGACCACCCCTCGCTCGCCATCAGTCTCGGGCGTGTTTCTGGCCATGCAGGCTGCGGCCAGCCGTACCATGTTGAAAGCGCCGATCAGGTTGACCTGAACGGTGCGCGCGAAACTCTCCAGCCGGTGCGGACCTTCGCGGCCGAGCACTTTCTCGGCGGGGGCAACGCCTGCGCAATTGATCAGCCCATGCAACGCGCCGAAGGTGTCGCAAAACGCGTTCAACGCACGCTCGGCGCTCGTTGCGTCGGATATGTCAGCCTTGGCGAAGTGGGCATTGCCGCCGAGTTCCGCCGCCAGCGCAGTACCGGCGTCCTGGTCCAGATCTACAAGCAGCACCGAGGCGTCGGCCGCCACCAGACGGCGCGCCGTGGCGGCGCCCAGCCCTGAGCCGCCACCCGTGATGACGAATCCTTTATGTTGAATCTGCACTGCTGTCTCCCAAAAGTAACCACCCGGACGCACAACGGCCCGGCCTGCGGCTCGCCGGAAGCTCTGGATTCCAGAGCCATGGATGCCCCTTGCATGGGTCATGTGATATGACCGCCATGCTGTATGACCTCGGCCAACAATGCCACACTCGCGACGACGAACCGAGTGGCCATGGTAAGCGGCAGACGGGCGTGCGCACATGCCCATAGACCTCTTCATGCGTGCGCCCTTCGGACATATTGGGTGGGGCGTGGGTCGCCTGCCAGCGCTCTTTAGCCGACGACTGCCCGCGCTGAGTCGGGTAGCCGGTTTCACTTGCGCCCGGCAGCGATTAACATCCGTACACTTTCCGTGGGTGAGCCTGACCATGAATGACGCTCAAGACAAGGGCACAACATCTATCAGCCTGGTACGTGAGGCAATTCTCGTGGCAACACAACGGAATCTTGATGTTTCGGCCGTCCTCCAGCACGCTGGAATCGCGGCAGAATTGTTGAATGCGCCGAGAGCGCGTGTGCCGGCGTTGGCCTTTTCGCGCCTGTGGGCGGCTCTGGCCGACTTGATGGACGATGAGTTCTTTGGTCTCGACAGCCACGCACTGCGCCGGGGTAGTTACGCTCTGATGTGTCACGCGGTGCTGCATGCGGACAATCTGGAACACGCGCTGCGTCGCATGCTGAAGTTCCTGCGTGCCGTTCTCGACGACATTCACGGGGAGTTGCGCTGCGAAGGCGAGCATGCAGTGATCATCTTGCATGACGATGGGCGGACACGCCGGCTCTTTGCCTACGGGACGTGGTTCATCCTCGTGCACGGTCTTGCATGCTGGCTCGCACGCAGACGGATTCCACTGATCGAGATGAGGTTTCGCGCGTCCGCACCAATCGATGACAGCGACTACCGCATGCGCTTCTGCGAGGATGTCACGTTCTCCGCAGAGGAGACCCTGATCCGGTTCGATCGCAGTTTCCTCGGCCTCAAACTGTCCGGGACGGAAGCGAGCCTGCGTGTATTCCTGGAGAATGCACCAGCCAATATCCTGGTCAAGTATCGCAATGAATCGAGCACTACGGCCCTGGTCAGGCGCCGACTAAGAAACCAGGCCCCCGACGACTGGCCGGACCTCGACGCGCTATCGCGGTTACTGAATCTATCCGCGGCCACGCTGCAACGCCGCCTGCTGGCCGAAGGCACGAACTACCGGCAACTGAAAGACGAATTGCGCCGTGACATCGCAATCGACTTGTTTTCCAGCAGTTCTCTCACGGTCGCCGAAGTCGCTGCACGGACTGGATTTCAGGAAACCAGTGCTTTTCACAGGGCCTTCAGGAAGTGGACGGGGGCCAGCCCGGGAATGTACCGCCACGGTAGGCCGGACTCTTAACATTAGAACTCGTACTGTTGTCATAGCGGAATTGGAGCGCTCCGACTTGCTTGTACGTCTGAGCGGTCGAAAGGCTCGATCCTCGTTTCCAAACGAGCGTTGCGCGAAAGCATGGCTGCCGAGGCTAGGTAAAGCAAAGCCGTGCAACCGATGAATCGCATATAGGCGGGCAGCGCCGAAGCGGCATTCCACTCATCCTCACTTGAATTCTCGGGGTGATGGGCAGCCAACACACGAAGCACAACGAAAGCCCAGCGTGTCCACGCACCTCATGCAAACTGAGGCCGGCGGGCATGGATTGGTGTCCCAGCCAGGCTGACACTGCAATCGCGTTCGGCAAATAAGAACAAGCCTCACGCCCGGTTGCGCAGAGTAACCGGAGTTGCTCCACGGGAGCCCCGCACTTGATAACCATCGCAAGATAAGTAATCGCTGTGCCGGGCGGTTACCGCACGCCCGGAATTGCGAGCGCTGACGCGACTGGGCGCATATGTTCCGGCCCGATGCAAAGCATCACGTCATCAACGAAGCACTACGGCACCCAGCTCGCCGCCACACTGACCGGGGTCATCGCATTCCAGATACCCCCGTTATACGGCACGCGGCTCCACCATCGCGCGGAGCTGATCGATGCGGATCATCCCCGGTTGTAGCAGCTTCTCGGCTCGCAACGGCAAACCGATGCAGGTTGGCCCGATATGGTCGTTCTCCTGACGCCCCGAGAACCGATTTCTCCAACTGGAAATCGGTGTCGTCGCCTGACAAATCCGCGGGCTGCCCCCAGTGGCGCGACGCCGGAAAGCGGGTGTTCGGTGACCTCATTCAGGTTGAAGTTGATGGACATGGATTGTCGGCTGCGTCCGCCTGACACTGGTTACAGCGCGACGGCGACGGTCGATCCCGGCGCCACAAGGCGGCCGTGTCGAGGGCGCCGTTAGCTCGCGCGGATTTCATGCACGACATTAAACCCAAGGAGATGACATGAATCAGATCGACGTGCACTCACTAGCCGGTCAGGCCAGATTCAATTGCTTTCACACCCTTGTCCTGTTCTGGTGTGTCTTAATGCTGATACTCGACGGCTACGATCTCGCGGTCGTGGGTGCAGCGCTGCCATCGATCATGAAGGACATGCGCATCGACGCGACCAGCGCCCGCATCATGGCCGGCTCAACGCTTCTTGGCGTCATGGTCGGGGCCGTTTTCCTTGGCACGCTGGCTGACCGTTTCGGCCGCCCAATGATGATGTGCGTTTGCGTGGCCTTGTTCAGTCTATTCACGGCGGGCGCCGGGTTCACGAGCGATCCCATCAGTTTCAGCGCAACGCGCTTCATCGCTGGCCTGGGCATTGGCGGAGTCTTGCCGATTGTCACCGCGCAGATGGCGGAGTTTTCGCCCAACGCTCTGCGTACACGATTGGTGACACTGGTATTCGCAGGATATTCCATTGGCGGGATTCGTTGTATTCGTTGTCGGCGCATCGACGCTGGGTACGCAATTGCTTGCCTACGCTTATGCGGGAGACTTCTATCCTCATGCGATCCGATCTACCGGTGTTGGCTTTGCTTCTGGCGTGGGCCGGATCGGTGCGATTGTGGCTCCGATGCTCATTGGTTGGCTCGTGTCCCTGAAGCTGCCGCTGGAACAGAATTTCATGGCAATCGGCCTGGCTGGCCTCATCGGCGCGGCGGCGGTGACGCTGATCAACCAGACACGTGCCGACTCGTATCGCTCAAACAGTGCGCCTGTTGTCGCGGTTCAGGGTAGCGCGGGCCGCTAACGCTCCTGCCATAGCAGCTTAATCGCCGAGATTCTTGCGAACAACACGGCTCGTATGGGCTCTACCCTCAACAAACGCCACATGGCTCAGTGCAAAGAACCTTTCAATGCCGGCATCGAAATGGACCGTCTATCTCCTCCTCCCTTGAACTCGTTTGCCGACGTGGCCCGAGCCGTCGATTGGGCGCTCGTCACGCGGCGCAGCGTCCGTGCTTTCCTGCCCACGCCGGTTCCTCGCGAGCAAATCGAGACCATCCTCGACGTGGCTCGCTTCAGCGCAACTGGCGTCAACATCCAGCCCTGGCATGTGCATGTCGTGACAGGCGCAATGAAGTCCCGCCTGTCTGCCGCCATCAACGAAATCAATGACGATCCCGGCCGCAGCTCCGGCCTGGACGAGCCCTACGATTACTACCCGCGCGAATGGATCGCACCATATGTGGATCGCCGGCGTGCTGTTGGTTGGAACCTGTATGGCCTGCTAGGCATCGAGAAGGGTGACAAGGAGCGGATGCACGTCCAGCACGGTCGCAACTACAGCTTCTTTGATGCACCCGTGGGCCTCTTCTTTACGGTTGACCGGGTCATGCGTGAAGGAAGTCTGCTCGACACGGGGATGTTCCTGCAAAGCGTCATGATCGCCGCCCGGGCGCGGGGCCTCGACACCTGCCCGCAGGCGGCTTTCAACAAGTTCCACCGTGTCATCGCCCACGAACTGTCCATTCCCGACAGCCAGATGTTGGTCTGCGGAATGAGTCTGGGTTATGCGGATCACAGCTGCATCGAGAACACTCTGGTAACGGAGCGCAGTCCGGTACGCGACTTCACTACTTTTTATAATGAATGAATGGAGACAAAGTCATGAGTGCAACGGCCTATTCGCGAGGACTTGAGAAGAACGCGGCAAACCACGTTCCATTGACGCCCTTGACCTTTCTCGATCGAACCGCCGACGTCTATCCGAATCGAACAGCGATCATTCATGGCGACTTCCGGCAGACGTGGGCGAAAACGCGCGAGCGTTGCTATCGCTTCGCGTCGGCGCTCGTTCAGTTGGGGATTGAAACAGGCGACACGGTGTCGATCATTGCGCCGAACACCCCGGCCATGCTTGAGGCACACTTCGGCGTCCCTCTCTCGGGGGCCGTTCTCAATGCCATTAATTGCCGCCTTGATGCTGAGGGCATTGCATTCATTCTGCGCCACGGAGAATGCAAACTCCTGCTCGTGGACCGGGAATTTGCACCGCTCGTTGAGAAAGCATTGCAGTCAGTTCCCAATCCGCCGCGCTTGATAGACATCAACGATCACGAAGCACCTGACGGTCCCACCATCGGGGAAACTGACTATGAGTCGCTGCTGGCGAGCGGTGATCCGGCATTTGCGGGCCGCCGCCCGGCCGATGAGTGGACTCCGATCGCCTTAAACTACACCTCGGGCACCACTGGCGACCCGAAAGGCGTCGTTCCGAGCCACCGGGGCACGTATCTGATGAGCCTGTTGCAGATGACGAACTGGCCGCTCCCCCGTGCCCCGATTTACCTGTGGACGCTTCCCATGTTCCACGCGAACGGCTGGTGCTTCACATGGGCGATTACGGCCGCAGCGGGAACGCACGTCTGTTTGCGCAAGGTGAATGCCGCGAATATTCTTTCGGCCATCGCCGAACACGGTGTCGATCATTTTTGTGCGGCACCGATTGTCCTCGCAGGCATCGCGAGCATGCCCAAATCGGAACGGCAGCCGCCGCCGCGTCGTGTGCGGGTCCTTACCGCAGGCTCGCCGGCGCCCGCGGCTGTTCTCGAGGCCGTTGGCGAAATGGGTTTCGACGTCGACCACGTCTTTGGAATCACCGAGATTGCCGGTACGCCAATCAGCTGTGCATGGCACGACGAGTGGGATACGTTGCCGCCGGAGCAGCAAGGGAAATTGAAAGCGCGGCAAGGTGTACGTGCGGCTGCGTTCGAGAACATGTCCGTCGCCGATCCTGCGACGCTTGAGCCGGTGCCAGCCGATAGCAAATCTTGCGGCGAGGTTATGGTCCGGGGGAATACGGTAATGATGGGATACTTCAAGAATGCCGACGCAACGGCAAAAGCTTTCGCCGGGGGTTGGTTTCATACCGGAGATCTTGCGGTCGTTCACCCAGACGGCTATATCCAGATCACAGACCGCTCCAAGGACGTCATCATCTCGGGGGGAGAAAATATCTCGTCTGTAGAAGTGGAGGAGGTCATCTATCGCATGTCCGGCGTGCTCAACGTGGCCGTCGTCGCTCAGCCGGATGACAAATGGGGCGAGACTCCCTGTGCGTTTGTCGAACTGAGGCCGGACGCCTCCAACATCACTGAGCAGGATGTCATCTTGTTCTGCCGGGAGCGGCTAGCGCATTTCAAATGCCCTCGTCGCGTGATTTTCGGGGAATTGCCCAAGACCGCTACAGGCAAAATCCAGAAGTTTCGTCTGAGGGAGCAAGCGGGCAGCCAGGTAGCGATCACGAGGTTGGCGGGTTGAAGCTGTTGGTCGGCTGAGCGTGGCATGCGCTGTAAAGTGCGACTACGGTCAAGTGCGGCTGTAGTCGTGCGTACCCGCGCCCTATGTGCCGAAAAAACCGAGATGCCCCCGCCGCCCACACGCGGTGTGACGGGCCGCTCGCCGTCCGATACCTGACATTGAGACGATGAAAGCGCGAGAGTCGCCTATGGGTCGGGAAGAGTCTTTCGGTGGCCCTGAAAAGAGTCATTCACGCTCGTCCCGCGACGGCGCAAATCTATTGCTTACCTGCCCCCTCATCCAGATCACTCTTAAACTCTATCTTCCGATGCGACCCGTCGCAAAACGGCTTGTTATTCGAGTGCCCGCAACGGCAGAGCCAGATCTCATCTTTCTCGACTTGAATCTGCCTGCCCCCTTGCGTCGTGATCGTGAATTCACCTTTGATATGATACGGACCGTTATTCCTCGGGGTGATGATTGCCGTTGCCATATCCACCTCCTACGAATTGACTGACCGTCGCAAGCCAATCAGAGCCTAACCCTTCACGCAAACCACCTGCCGCAGCGTATGAACCACCTCGACCAGGCTCCGCTGCGCGGCCATCACGGCGTCGATGTCCTTATAGGCCATCGGAATTTCATCGACGACCCCCGCATCCTTTCGGCATTCGACGTGCGCCGTCGCCCTGATCTGATCGTGGACCGTGAAACGCCGTTTGGCCTCCTTCCGGCTCATCGCGCGCCCGGCGCCGTGACTGCATGAGCAGAAGCTCTCTTCGTTGCCGAGACCGCGCACGATGAAGCTCTTCGCGCCCATCGAACCCGGAATGATGCCGAGCTCACCCGCTCGCGCCGACACCGCCCCTTTACGCGTCACGAACACGTCGGCACCGAAGTGCCGCTCCTTCTGCACGTAATTGTGGTGGCAGTTCACCGCGTGCCCGTCGATGGTGAAGGGTTTGCCGATAGCCGTGCGCACCGCGCCGATCACGGCATTCATCATGACCTCACGGTTGCGGAGCGCGTACTCCTGCGCCCAGCCGAGCGCCTCCACATAGTCGTCGAAGTGCCGGCTGCCTTCCTTGAAGTACGCGAGGTCTTTGTCCGGAAGATTCGCAAGGTGTTGACGCATGTCGGCCTGAGCCAGCTCGATGAAGAGGCTCCCGATCGCGTTGCCCACGCCGCGCGATCCGCTGTGCAGCATGAACCAGACGCCGTCATCTTCGTCGAGGCATACCTCGATGAAGTGATTGCCGGTGCCGAGCGTGCCCACGTGCACATGGTTGTTGGTGCGCGCGAGGGAAGGGTACTTGTCGACGATGCGCTGAAAACCGGGCGCCAGCAGTTTCCAGGCCTCGTCGACGGCGGGCGGCGGACGCGACCATGCGCCTGGGTCGCGTCGCCCCGGCGCACCGCCGTGCGGCACGGCACGCTCGATCGCGCCCCGCACGCCGGAAAGCGAATCGGGCAGGTCGGCGGCCGTCAGCGTCGTGCGAACCGCCATCATTCCGCAGCCGATATCCACACCCACCGCCGACGGGATGATCGCGCCTTGTGTAGGAATCACGCTGCCGATCGTCGACCCCTTGCCTACGTGCACGTCCGGCATTACGGCAAGGTGCCTGAACACGAACGGCATGCGGGCCGTGTTTCTCAGTTGCTGGCGAGCCGCCTCCTCAATCGCGACGCCCTGCGTCCACATCTTCACGGCCTTGCCGCTTGCCACTTCCATCAGTTGATAATCGACCAGGCTCATGTCTCTGTCCCTTCGTCAGCTTCGCTCATCGGCACGGGTGTCAGTGCGCGGCGTATGACCTTAGCGTGAGCCGGTTTTTCCGTTTCGACAACCGGCCCATCACGATCGTCTTTATCAGTTCGGATCCGATGGCACAGGTCGCTGGAGATGAATAATTGGCCCGCCGAAAAGGCCAGTTCATGTCGCTCAGCGCGGGATGTCGGACGACCGCTGTTCCCGAGTAAGCTGCCGTTGCGGCGACGAAGCTTCGAACGACGGCAGTGGGTCGACCGCTGCCCGATGCCGATCGTGCGAGCGAAGATGGCCGCGCTAGCTCGTCCACGGACAGGGGACGGCCATCAAGAGACACTCGTCAGCCAGTTAATGGAGGCCGTACTAAGGCGTAGAGCAGTCATCGGCTATTAAGAGATGTATCGTGCCTGACGGCTTCAATATCGCGGCTGTCAGCGATGAAGGTATATGTCGGTCGCGGAAAACTGACGTGTGGTGATCGCGGCGTCCTCGCACTAGCGCGGCGTTCGCTTTGATTCGGCTCCGTGTTCCGTGCGGAAAAAACCGCGCACCGCAGCAAGATAGGTGTCGAGCGAAGGCCCCAGATGCTTCCGACATAGCTCGACGAGATCGTCGCGCTTGCCGTTTCTGATGGCGACGACCATCGCCGCGTGTTCGTCACGCGCGAGCGACAGGTGCGTATCGCTAGCTGAAGTATAAAAACGCGCGCCGTGCACCTTCTGCGCCGAATTGCGGATCATCTCAGCGAGATAAGGATTCCCGCAGGCCGAAAACAGATGGTTGTGGAACTCCATGTTTGTGTGGAACGCGCCACGATAGTCTTTCGCGTCGACGGCGCGAGCGTGCGCCTGCTGGATCTTCTCCAGTTCCTCGACGAACACTGTCGCGCCTGGCAGCGGAATCTGCTCGGCTGCCAGTACCTCGAGCACCTCGCGAACCGAGTAAATCTGCTGCACCTCGGTCGGACTCAGCATGCGTACCGACGCGCCCTTGTTCGGCACGTGCTCGACCAATCCCATTCGCTCGAGTTCGAAAATCGCCTCGCGCACGACGTGCTTCTTGCAGTCGAATTCCGCCGCCAGCTTGTCCTCGACGATCCGTTCGCGCGGCAATAACCACCCGAGGACGATCTGCTCCTCGAGTGCCTCGACGATCTGCCGAACCTGATGTGTCGAGTGTTTGCGCGTGCCTGTGTCCGTCATGAATGCCTTGTGAAAGGGATGAAATGCGCCGATTTTAGTCGGCCCTCTGTTGCACTGCCACCCCCCCAATCATATCGTCAAAAAAATCATTGACAATTGTTTTGATGATAGTCACAGTGCGTACCCATCAGACATATCAAGAAAATTACGAGCAGCGGATCTGGAGGAGGACAGCGTGAAGAAGAGGCTTCAAGGCAAGCGGATCGTCATCACCGGCGCGGTCGACAATATCGGCAAGGCGGCGGTTGCTGCGTTCGTCGAGGAAGGCGCGAAAGTCGTGATCGGCGATATTGACGGCGCGCGCGGTGAAAAGGTCGCAGCGGAATTCGGCCCGAACGTCAGATTCATCCGGGTCGATGTCACCGACGACGCGAGCGTCAGACGACTGATCGATGACGGGGCAGATTGGCTTGGCGGGCTGGACGTGCTCGCGCAGAACGCCGGCGCGATGACCTCAGGCGCCATCACCGAACTCGATCCGTCAACCTTCGACAAACTCTTCGCCGTCAACGTGCGCGGCCTTTTCCTGGGCGCCAAGTACGCCGTGCCGCATCTGCGGCGCGCGGGCGGCGGCTCGATCATCAACACCGCTTCGCTCGCCGGCAAGCGCGGCCAGCCGGGGCTGACGGTCTATTCGGCATCGAAGGGCGCAGTCATTGCGTTCGGCACGACGCTCGCGCTCGAACTCGCGAAAGACCGCATCCGCGTGAATACGATCTGCCCGGGCTGGATCGATACGACGTTCAACGATCCGATTGTCGGCTACATGGGCGGCCGCGGCGTGCAGGACGAAAAGGTCGCCGCCGCGGTTCCGCTTGGCCGTCAGGGAATGTCGTCGGAGGTCGCACCGCTTTTCGTGTTTCTCGCGTCGGATGAGTCGTCGTACGTCAACGCTCAGGCGCTGCTTGTCGACGGCGGCACCTTCAACGCCTGAACCGGCTTGCTCGCCCACGAAAGCGGCTGCCGCCGCGCTCACTCCAACAAGCACCTCAACCACATCCTCTCAAGAGGAATCAGGAGACATTCATGGTTCGCAATCTGTCGCTCGTCGCGCTGTCAGCAGTGCTGTGTGCGGCGTCGGTCACGCATGTATCGGCCGCCGAAAAAAAGCAGCTCTACTTTGTCGCGAACGGCGCAGTCGATTTCTGGAAGCTTGCCGAGGCCGGCATGAAGAAGGCGCAAGCCGAACTGCCCGGCTATACGATGGAAATGAAGTATCCCGAACAGGCGTCGGCAGCAGTGCAGAGCCGGCTGCTCGACGATCTGGTTGCGAACGGTGCATCGGGCATCATCCTGAGCGCAGTCGACCAGAAGACCCAGACGACCGAACTGGACAAGGTCGCGGGCCAAAGCCTGCTCGTCACCACCGACAGCGACGCACCCGACAGCAAGCGCGCGTTTTACCTCGGTTCGAGCAACCTGCAGGCGGGCCATCAGGCCGCCGACATTCTGAAGAAGGCGATGCCCAACGGCGGCGTCTGCGTCGCGTTTGCCGCAACGCCCGGATCGGACAACGCAGTGCAACGTCTCAAGGGCATGCGCGAAGGCCTGCAAGGCACGAACATCAAGATCGATAGCATTCGCTCGGACGAGATGGACCAGGCGCGCGCGCAACGCAACGTCGCCGACATTCTCGCGGCGCGCAGCGACGTGAATTGCATGATCGGCGTGTTCGCGTACAACACGCCGCAGATCTATCTCGCGCTCCAGCAAGCCGGCAAGGTCGGCAAGGTGACCGTGGTCGGCTTCGACAACGATCAGGGCACGCTCGTCGGGATCAAGGCGGGCGCAGTCGCGGGCACCGTGGTGCAGCAGCCGTTCCAGTGGGGCTATCTCGGCATGAAGTACATGGCCCGGTACCTGCAGGGCGACAAGTCTTTCATCCCCGCGAATCACGAGATCATCGTACCGACGCAGATCATCGACAAGTCGAACGTCGATGGATTCATGGCGCAGGTGAAGACCTGGCTCGGCAAGAAGTGACACGGTGCGCCGCTGATTCCCGGAGCCGCCTATGAATGCCCCCCTGCTTTCGCTGTCGAGCATCACAAAGGACTATGGCGCGGTGCGCGCGTTGAAAAACGTGTCGTTTTCCATCGACGCAGGCGAGGTGGTCGGGCTGATCGGCGAGAACGGTGCGGGCAAATCGACGCTCATGAAAGTGCTTGGCGGCGTGATCGAGCCGACCTCGGGTTCGATCATGATCGAGGGACGCGAGCACGATGCACTCACCGTTCAGCAGTCGCTCGGCGCCGGCATTGCATTTGTGCATCAGGAACTGAACCTGTTCGAGAACCTCGATGTCGCCGCGAACGTATTCATCGGCCGCGAGCCGCGTCGAGGCGGGCTGTTGAAGCTGGTCGACAACCGGGCGTTGCACGCACGCGTGAAGCCGCTGCTGCAGCGTCTCGGCTGCGATTTTCACGCGGACACGCCAGTTGCGGAACTGTCGATTGCACAATGCCAGATGCTCGAAATCGTGAAGGCACTGTCGCTCGACGCGAAGCTAATCATCATGGACGAGCCCACGTCGAGCCTGACGACCGCCGAGACGAACCGTCTGCTGAGCGTCGTCGACGGGCTGAAGAAGAGTGGCGTGGCGATTATTTTCATCACACATCGGCTGAGCGAGATCGAGCGGTGCGCGGACCGCGTAATCGGTTTGCGCGACGGCTCGATGGTCGGCACGCTCGCGCGCGAGGAAATCGGCCGTGACGCGATGATCAGGCTGATGATCGGTCGCAGCCTGAAGACGCTCTATCAGCCGCCGGCCGCGGATCCGGGTGCAGCCGTGCTGGAACTCGTTTGTCACGCGCACGTGGCGAGCGAGCGAGGTGACGCTCGGACTGCGCGGTGGCGAGATTCTCGGCATGGCCGGCCTGATTGGCGCAGGACGCACGGAGCTCGCGCGCGCAATCTTCGGAATCGACATGCCGGAGCGCGGAACGATGCGACTGGACGGCGAGCCACTCGCCATCGGTGCTCCGCGCGACGCCATCGCGCGCGGCATTTTTCTGATACCGGAAGACCGCAAGCGATCGGGCCTGGTGCTCGACGATTCGATCACGCAGAACGTGTCGCTGGCGAGCCTCAAGGCGCTTTCGCGAGGCGGATTGATCGACGTGCAGGCCGAGCGTCGCATCGCCGAGGAGCAACGCCGCGCACTGCGCATCAAGACGCCCGATGTCGACACGCCGGCCGCATCGCTGTCGGGCGGCAATCAGCAGAAAGTGGTGCTCGGGAAGTGGCTGTGCATGAGCCCGCGTGTCGTGATCTTCGACGAACCGACGCGCGGCGTCGACGCGGGCGCAAAGAGCGAGATCTACGCGCTGATGCGCGAACTCGCCGACCGCGGCGTGGCGATCCTGATGATTTCGAGCGACATGGAAGAAGTCATCGGCGTCAGCGACCGGGTCGCGGTGATGCACGAAGGCGCGATCAGGGGCATTCTTGATCGCGACCGCTTGAGCGAGGCGAACATCATGCATCTCGCGATTAGCAAGGTTCTACATTGAAGCGAAAGGCGCACCGTTATGCTGAAAAAAGATCTGGGCCTGCTCGTGGTGATTCTGATAGTGGGTGCGGTGGTCGCCGCGATCAACCCGCGTTTCATTTCACCCGCGAACCTGTCGAACACTGCGAATCTGATCGGGCTTTTCGGTCTGTTCTCGATCGGCGAGGGTTTTGTCATCATCACCGGCGGCATCGACCTGTCGATCGGCGCGGTTTTCGCGTTACTCGGGGTGATCTACATCATGCTGCTTTCATCGGACGGCATGAACTGGCTCGCCGCGACCGGACTCATGGTGGCGGCGGGCGTCGTGATGGGACTGGTGCATGGCTTGCTCGTGACACGCCTCAGAATGCAGCCGTTCGTCGTCACCTTGTGCGGGCTGCTGATCTATCGCGGCGTCGCACGGTACTACACCGACGATGGCAATGCGGGATTCGATTTCGGGCAGACTTTCCCGACGCTCGAATGGCTGACCACCGGCCACGTCGCGGGCGTGCCGAACAGCTTCATCGCGTTCGTGAGCGTCGCGATCGTCATGGGGGTCGTGCTGCACAAGTCGGTGTTCGGACGGCACCTTTTCGCGGTCGGCAAGAATGAGGAAGCGGCGCGCTATTCCGGCATCAATACACGTTTCGTGATCATGTCTGCTTACGTGATCTGCTCGGTGCTCGCGGCAATCTCGTCGGTGTACTTCGCGATGTACACGCGCTCGGTCGCGCCCGCTTCGCACGGTACGTTTTATGAGTTGTACGGCATCGCGGCCGCAGTGCTCGGCGGGTGCTCGCTGCGCGGCGGCGAAGGATCGGTGCTCGGCATTGCGTTGGGCGCCGTGCTGCTGCAAGTGCTGCAAAACCTCGTCAATCTGCTCGGAATTCCGTCGTCGCTCAATTTCGCGGTGATGGGCACTGTGATCGTCATCGGCGTGCTATTCGACGGACAGTTGCAGGCGCTGCGCAAACGTCGCGCCGCGAGTGTCGCTCACGCACGGCGCGTGGTCGCAACGGAATAGCGGCTCATCGTCGAGAAAGCATTCATGCCAAACCAGGTCAGCCACGACGCGCCCTTCTGCGCACGGCCTCCGTCGACGCAAACGCGCCCCGGCACATTTGCAATGCCCGCACATGCGGTCGATGCGCACGCCCATCTGATTGGCGTGCCGCCGCGCCATCCCTGGATGCCAGACCGCGCTTACACGCCGTACGAAGCGACCGCGCAAGCGTACCTTCGCATGCTCGACGAGGTCGGCTGCGCGTTTGGCGTGCTGGTTCAGGTCAGCGTACACGGCCAGGACAACACGCTGATGCTCGACACGATGCGCGCGCACGGCGACCGGCTTCGCGGTGTCGTCGTGCCGTCGCTGTCACTTGCCGATGCCGACTATCAGGCCATGAACGACGCGGGCGCGGTCGGCATGCGCATCAATGCGATGCATGCAGGCGGCGGCATTTCGTTCGATCAGCTCGACGAATACGACGCGCTAGCGTGCGACTGGGGCTGGCATCTGCAAATGCTGGTCGACGCGCGTCAGTTGGTCGAACTCGCGCCACGGCTGTCGAGACTTCGCTCGACGCTCGTGATCGATCATATGGGACATGTCCCCGCGGCGAGTGGCGTGGAGACACCGGGCTTCACCACGCTCGTCGACATGGTGCGCGATGGTGCGTGGGTCAAGCTCTCGGGCGCCTATCGCATGAGCGAAGCGGAACCGCCATATCGCGATACGACTGCCTTCGCTCAACGGCTCGTCGACGCCGCGCGCGAGCGCTGCGTGTGGGGCTCGGACTGGCCACACGTCGCGCATTGGCGAACGATGCCGACGGTCGCGCAGTTGCTCGATACGCTCGCGCTCTGGGTGCCCGACGCCCCGACCCGCGACGCAATTCTCACGACCAACGCGCACACGCTCTATCGCTTTACGCCGCACGACTGAGCGGCCCAATCATTTGAACTTCACTGAACCCTCATACTCATGGCTGACACCAAGAAGCAGGATCGCCAAGCCGACGCTGCCGCCAATGCGACGTCGAATGACAAGACTGGCTTGCGCCGGGGACTGACGAACTACGGCGATAACGGTTTTTCCCTTTTCCTGCGCAAGGCCTTCATCAAGGGCGCGGGCTTTACCGACCGCGCGCTGGATCGTCCGGTCGTCGGTATCGTCAATACGGGCAGTGCCTTCAATCCATGCCACGGCAACGCGCCGCAACTGATCGAGGCCGTCAAGCGCGGCGTGATGCTGGCGGGCGGCCTGCCGATGGACTTTCCTACCATCTCGATCCACGAGAGTTTCTCTGCGCCGACGAGCATGTACCTGCGCAACCTCATGTCGATGGACACCGAGGAGATGCTCCGCGCGCAACCGATGGACGCGGTCGTGCTGATCGGTGGCTGCGACAAGACGGTCCCCGCGCAGTTGATGGGTGCCGCATCGGCTGGGCTGCCGGCGATCCAGCTGATCACGGGTTCGATGCTGACGGGCTCGCATCGGAGTGAACGGGTGGGCGCTTGCACCGATTGCCGGCGCTATTGGGGACGCTTTCGTGCCGAGGAGATCGATGCCACCGAAATCGATGACGTGAACAATCAGCTCGTGGCGAGCGTGGGCACGTGCTCGGTGATGGGTACCGCAAGTACGATGGCATGCATTGCCGAAGCACTCGGCATGACGGTGCCGGGTGGAGCATCGCCGCCCGCCGTGACCGCGGACCGCATGCGGATTGCGGAGCGCACAGGCGAACAGGCGGTGCATATCGCGCGCGCGCGTCTGACCATCGACAAAATCCTGACGCCCGAGGCGTTCGAGAACGCGATGCGCGTGCTGCTCGCGATCGGCGGCTCGACCAACGGGATCATCCATCTCGCAGCCATCGCGGGACGCTGCGGACTCGAGATCGACATGAAGGCCCTCGACAGAATGGGCCGCGAAACGCCTGTGCTCGTCGATCTGAAACCTTCTGGCCAGCACTATATGGAAGATTTCCATCACGCAGGCGGTATGGCGACCTTGCTTCGCGAACTGAAACCGTTGCTCAATCTCGATGCACTCACCGCGACAGGGCGCACGCTCGGGGAAGAAATCGAGCGCGCGGGCGGGGGCTTTGCGCAGGACGTCGTCAAGCCGTTCGATCAACCGATTTTTCCGCAGGGCGGCATTGCCGTACTCGAAGGCAATCTGGCGCCCGGTGGGGCGATCATCAAGCAATCTGCGGCCGATCCGACGTTGATGGAGCACACCGGACGCGCTGTCGTCTTCGAAAATGCAGAGGACATGGCCAATCGCATCGACCGTGACGATCTCGATGTCACCGCCGACGACATCCTCGTGCTGAAAAATATCGGGCCGAAAGGCGCACCGGGTATGCCTGAGGCCGGCTACATTCCGATTCCGCGCAAGCTGGCGCGAGCGGGTGCGAAAGACATCGTGCGCATTTCGGATGGCCGCATGAGTGGCACGGCGTTCGGCACCATCGTTCTGCACGTGACGCCTGAAGCGGCGGTGGGCGGACCGCTGGCGTATGTGAAAACAGGTGATCGCATCCGGCTGAGCGTCGCGGAACGCAAGCTCGAATGGCTGGTGTCCGAGGCGGAGCTCGCCGAACGCGCCCGCGCGCAGCCGGTCACGGCACCCACCGCCGGACGCGGTTATCGCAAGCTGTTCCTCGAAACGGTCACGCAGGCGGATCAGGGCGTGGACTTCGATTTCCTTCGTGCAGAAGAGGTGACGGCGAAAGTGCCGCGATCGTCCTGATAGCGGTCGCCCGTGGGCAGATCTCGGATCGTCGATAACCCCGGCCTTGACGAGTTCAGGTGGCCAGGTTTACCGAGGTCGGCCACCCTCGGCGCATTGTCGCCCGCTTCGCTCTGATTGGACGCCAGGAAATGACGCGTGCACGAACTGACTGCGGCCAGTTCGGTGTAAATCCGTCTCTGTTGTTCGACTGCCTGCTGAGCCTCGTTCGGCCATTTGTTGCCGTTCGCGCAACACAGGAAGCCGTCATCCCAATGGCCGGTTTACTCCAGGGAACGGTCGTTGCCGGCGCGTCGTTCCGAATGACGGCAACGGTTTGAGTCGGTCCGGCATCTGAGACGGTCGGCGAACACCTCACCGCGCACTAGCGGCCTGCTGCGGATTTGCCGGGACGGCAATCCCGGCAGTCTCATCAATTCGGTCTTTCCAGTCTCACGAACTCGGCTCCAGTCTCACGAGTTCCGTTTCCCTGCAATGCTGACCGGTCTGCCATAGCTGTTCACGCGGGAGTGCCACGATATGCGATACCGAAGAGGCGTGACGGGGGCGCTTGTTGCGATCACGATTATGGCCGTCGGATGTCTTCTGGCGCTGCACTACGTCGCCTGGATCAACGCTGACTGACGCTGCGCGCCGATTTGCGCGTCGTGCGGCGTGTCACCGGGACCACCATCCCATAGGGCTCGCCGGTTTGCGAGCCCATCTTCTGTCGCGGCCGGCGGCCGACACCCGGCAACTCGACATCTCAAACTCGCTTTCCCGCAGACATCGCCCCCAATCCACATGGACGGCTCGCAGCGTCCGGTTGATCGCGCCGCTGCGTGTCCGATCGTCGGGTCCACATGCGCTCGACCGGCATAGCCGGAAGCAGCCAGGAAAGCATGCTTGTAGATATTGTTACTGTTGTGTATCTTTATCTACATGGAATCGCTCACAACCTGGTCATTGCTTGTCCTTACGCTGCCGACGGAAAACGCCACCGCCCGCATGCGTTTCTGGCGCGCGCTGAAAGCGAAGGGGTGCGCGGTGCTGCGCGACGGTATCTATCTGCTGCCCCACACAGAAGAGCGCGAGCAGATGCTGCGCGAACTGGCGGGCGCGATCGCCGAAAGTGGCGGCACGGCGCATCTGCTGCGTGCGCCGAGCCTTGACGCCGCGCAGGAAGCGGAATTCCGGGCGCTGTTCGACCGCAGTGACTACCATGCGGAGTTCATGCGCGCGCTGAAGGACGCACGCAAGACGGTGTCGGGCCAGTCGGCGACGGAGCTGACCAAGCTGCTCCGGCGTCTGCGCAAGGACTACGAAGCCATCGTCGCGATTGATTATTTTCCGGGTGACGCCGCGACACGCGCCGAAGCTGCATGGCAGGACTTCATCGGTCTGGTTGACACCGTGCTGTCGCCGGGTGAACCCCATTCCGCCGAGCGACCGATCCGGCGCCTGTCGGTCAGCGACTATCAGGGGCGCACCTGGGCCACGCGGCAACACATGTGGGTCGACCGCGTTGCGAGCGCCTGGCTGATCCGGCGCTTCATCGATCGCGATGCGCAGTTCATCTGGCTCACATCGCCCGGCGCCTGCCCGGCCAACGCGCTCGGCTTCGACTTCGACGGCGCGGCGTTCACCCATGTCGGCGAACGCGTGACGTTCGAGGTACTGGTCGTCAGCTTCGGTCTCGAGAAAGACCCCGCGCTGCTTCGGCTCGGCGAGATGGTCCATGCGCTCGACGTTGGCGGCGCACCCGTTCCCGAGGCCATCGGCTTCGAAGCCGTGATGGCCGGGGCAAGGGAGCGCGCGGCAGACGACGACCAGTTGCTCGACGAAATGAGCGGGGTGCTCGATTCCCTCTACACGCATTTCGTTTCTACGACAAAAAGCAAGGACGAGAGGAAGCGTTCGTGAATACGACGACAGCAACGGCGCCGGGCTACACGCTTGGCCAGATGATCCTTTACATGCTTCGGCTCGGCACGTTCGGATTTGGCGGGCCTGTGGCGCTTGTGGGCTACATGCATCGCGATCTCGTCGAGCAGCGCAAATGGATCAGCGAGTCGGACTACCGCGAAGGCCTCGCGCTCGCGCAGATGATGCCGGGGCCGCTGGCCGCACAGCTTGGCATCTATCTGGGTCACGTGCACTACCACATCGTCGGCGCAACGCTCGCCGGTATTGCCTTCGTGCTGCCGTCATTCCTGATGGTGGTAGGCCTGGGCTGGGCGTACGCGCATTTTGGCGGCCTGTCGTGGATGCAGGCAGCCTTCTATGGGGTGGGTGCCGCAGTCGTCGGGATCATCGCGATGAGCGCGTACAAGCTCACGACGAAGACGATCGGCAAGAACAGGCTCCTGTGGGCGATTTACCTGACACTCGCGGCGGTGACGGTCATCACCGAGTCGGAGATCGCGTGGCTGTTCATCGCGGGCGGCCTCATCAACTGGTTCGTTGTGGCGCCGCCGAAATGGTTGAGCAAGGGCGGACTGAATGCGGCAGCAGCCGCGCAGCTGCCGGCCGCGAGCGGCGTGCTCAGTGGCCTTGACTGGCCGCTGCTCGGCCAGATCGGCTTGTTCTTTACGAAGGCCGGCGCTTTCGTATTCGGCTCGGGACTCGCAATCGTGCCATTCCTTTACGGTGGGGTGGTCACCGAGCAACACTGGCTCAATGACAAACAGTTCGTCGATGCTGTGGCCGTCGCGATGATTACGCCGGGGCCGGTCGTGATCACCGTTGGTTTCATCGGATACCTGGTTGCGGGGTTCGCCGGCGCGTGTGTGGCCGCACTCGGCACCTTCCTGCCCTGCTATCTGTTCACGGTGCTGCCGGCGCCGTACTTCAGGAAGTACGGCAAGCTGCCCGCCGTCAAGGCCTTTGTCGACGGGATCACCGCGGCCGCCGTCGGTGCTATCACGGGCTCCGTGATCGTGATCGCGCGCCGTTCGATTGTTGACTGGCCCACCGTTCTCCTGGCGCTTGCGACGATCTTGCTGCTGTGGCGCTTCAGGAAGCTCCAGGAGCCCGTCATTGTGGTCGCCGCGGCGCTTATCGGGCTCGCTGTTTATCCGCTCATCCACGCACATGGTGGATGAAAGGCAGTGCGGAAGAATCCGGTCGGTCACCAGTCGCCGCCGGGGTGCCGGGACACTGACCACGTCAAGGAGGTACGCAACCATGCGGCTACTGAGCAGATCGAGCGTGCTTGCCACGGTCAGGACAGGCGGGCCTCAATGGATTGTACCGACTCGTCTGGCGATCGGCGCCATGCTGCTCGCCCCGGTCGATGGCGCGTTTCCGGATCTGTTGTGGTTCTCGCATCCCGGGTCACCCGTAGTGCCGGACAGTCCGGTTACCGCTGGACTCGCCCTTCGTGCGGTAGAGGTTCTGGCAGGGGTGAGCTTCGTCGCGGGCGCAGGCATCCGGCTCACGATCTGCCCGGCAGCGGCAATCTTCGTTGTGCGGACGCTCGCCAATCTCGCAGGTTCCTTCGCCTGGTTGGGAGACACAGTCCACGCAGTGATCGTCCCCCACGGTGATTGGGGGTACGGCGCCCTGTATCTTGGCGCCGCGCTGCTACTCGGTGATCTCCTGATGACGGGTAGTGGCAGATGGTCGATCGATTACTGGCTCTGCGAAAAGCTCAGGCCGGTGACGGATCGGGTTCCCGGACGTTGAGGCAACGATACATCGTTCGTTGTCCGCAGCAACAGGAGTCATCCATGAACTTCGAGATCAAACCCCTTGCCTGTGACCCTTCGCGGCTTGCCGGTCTGTCGGAAAAACTGATCACCAGTCACTACGAGAACAACTACGCGGGCGCCGTCAAGCGCCTGAACGCCATTACCGTGCAGCTTGCGGAAATCGACGTGAGCACCGCACCCGTTTTCGTGCTCAACGGACTCAAGCGCGAGGAACTGGTCGCGGCCAATTCGATGATCCTGCATGAGATCTACTTCGAGTCACTGGGCGCGAGCGAAGCTGTGAGCGGAGCGCTTGAAACGGCGCTCGTGCGGGATTTTGGCAGCGTTGAGCGCTGGCATGCTGAATTCTCCGCCATGGGCAAGGCGCTTGGTGGCGGCTCGGGATGGGTGCTGCTGAGCTGGTCGCCCCGACTCGGCAAGCTGCTCAACCAGTGGGCGTCTGATCACGCGCATACGCTCGCCGACGGCCTGCCCATTCTGACGCTCGACATGTACGAGCATTCGTATCACATCGACTTCGGCGCAAAGGCTGGCGCCTATGTTGACGCGTTCATGCAGAACGTGAACTGGCAGAAGGTCAAGACGCGATTCGAGTCGCTGATCATCTGAGCGTCCGGATGGCGATTTCCCGACACGAAGAGGGAGGACATGATGTTGATTCCCAACGGGCGATATGCGATCGCCAGTCTGATTCTCACGTGCGTGCTTGCGACAACCGGCTGCAAGCAGCGGCCTACCGAAAAAGCGGGCGGCCAGACCATTGAGCTCTCACAGGTGCCGGCCCCTGTCAAAGCCACCATTGAACAGCAGGCACAGGGTCGCCCGGTAAGTGAAATCGAAAAGCACACGGCCCGGGGCACGACCCAATATAACGTCACCCTGGGCTCCGGCGACCAGAAGCAGGAACTGATTCTCGACGAAACCGGGAAGGTCGTCGGGACGGGTGGCGACGAGGAAGACGACGACTGATCAGGCGTTTTGTAAAGCTGTATTCAAGAAGGAGCAGCGTCATGAAATGGATTACGCGCGAACGTCCCAAGGTCGACCGTATCGCCTGCCCGTGGCTGATTGCCCGTTTCATCGACAAGGCGCCCGAGTTCCTGTACGTGCCTCGCGACGAGGTCATGCGTGTCGCGAAGGAAACAGGAGCCATTCCCTTCGATGTGCCGGACGTTGAACTCGGTCACCACGGCGAACGCTGCAGCTTCGATGCCTTCCTGCAGAAATATCAACTGGACGAGCCCGCGCTGGTCAGGCTTGCCCGCATCGTGCGAGGTGCCGACACCAGCCGGCTCGATCTGGTCCCTGAGGCGGCCGGGCTCTATGCAGTTTCGGTTGGCCTGTCACGCAACTTCACCGACGACCATGAGCAGTTGCGACAGGGCATGATCGTCTACGACGCGCTGTATGCCTGGTGCAAGAGCAGCAATGAACACACGTGAGGAAGGTCGCACCGTTTCGCTGGCAGCCCGAATGTCAAGGCTGGTGTTGCCAGCGGGAGCCGACCGTGCAGCGCGGCTGCTGCTCGCAAGCCGTGGACTGCGAGGCTTCTGTGACGGGTTCATCGCGGTACTGTTACCCGCCTATCTGCTTGCGCTCGGGTTCGCCAAGGTCGACGTCGGCCTGATCAGCACCGCGACACTGGCCGGCTCCGCCGTGTCCACGATCGCGGTCGGTGTGCTTGCCAATCGCTTTGCGGCACGCCGGATGTTTATGTTTGCCGCTGTATTGATGGCCGCGACGGGCCTGGGCTTTGCGGGCCTATCGTCCCTACTGCCCCTGCTCATTGTCGCCTTTGTCGGCACGCTCAACCCGAGTTCAGGCGACGTCAGTCTTTTTCTTCCCCTCGAACAATCGCGGCTTGCCGGAATGGCGACGGGCGACGCACGGACGGCGCTATTTGCCCGCTACAGCCTGATCGGTGCCGTTTCGGCAGCGCTCGGTTCGCTCGCAGCGGGCGTGCCCGCATGGCTGGTGGCACATGCACACATGGCGGAACTTACGGCCATGCGCGCGATGTTCATCGCGTATGCGGCGACGGGCGGTGCGATCTGGTTGCTCTATCGTCGCCTGCCGCCTTCTGGCGCACAGACTTCCGGCCCGAGCGCACCGCTCGGTGAGTCACGACGCATCGTGACGCGTCTCGCGTTGCTGTTCAGCATCGATGCGTTTGCCGGCGGCCTGGTCCTCAATGCCTTGATGTCGCTCTGGCTCATGCAACGCTTCGGCCTGTCAGTCGGTGCGACGGGCCAGTTCTTTTTCTGGGCGGGGCTGCTTACCGCACTCTCCCAACTCGCGGCACCGCCCCTGGCCGGCAAGATCGGGTTGCTGAACACAATGGTGTTCACGCATATCCCCGCAAGCCTGTGCCTGATCGCCGCTGCCTTTGCCGCTTCGTTGCCGGTGACGCTGGCGCTGCTGCTCGCGCGCAGCGCATTGTCCCAGATGGACGTTCCTACGCGCACCGCCTACGTGATGGCCGTCGTCACGCCGGCTGAGCGGCCCGCCGCTGCGAGCTTCACTTCGGTGCCGCGAAGCCTCGCTGCCTCACTCGCACCATCTCTGGCAGGCGGCCTGATCGGCATCGGGTGGCTCGGCGCACCGCTTGTCGCCTGCGGCGCCCTCAAGATCGCCTATGACCTGTCGCTGCTTTTCCTCTTCCGTCACGTCAAGCCGGATCGCTGAGCGCGATTACCGGAATCAAACCCACGCAGGCGTGAGGAGACCAGCCAGAGCGCAGTTTTTCGAAGATCACAAAAATTGCTGCGTACTTCATGCACCCTGTCCAAGGAGGAATTTGTGATGTCATCGTTAAGTCGCCTCTCGCACGCATTGATCATTGCCGCCAGTGTTTGTGCGTTCGCCAGCCCAGCCAATGCGCAGCAGCCTGCGTCAATGGATACGGCTCGCATTGAACAGATCACCGGCCTGAAAGGCACTTTTTCCAAACAGGAGGGCGTGTTCAAGGTCTCGAAACCGCGCAACGACGTGAAGGTGCAGGTAGACGGCTCGACCATGCCACCGTTCATGGGTCTCACGTCCTATGCAGCATTCCAGCCTGCCCACGGATCGCAGGTCATGATGATGGGCGACACCGTGGTGTTTGAAGATGAGGTCAATCCGGCCATGAGTGCAGCGCTTGACGCCGGACTGGAAGTGACCGCGCTCCACAACCATTTCTTCTTCGATCAGCCCAAGGTGTATTTCATGCATATCGGCGGGACCGGCGATGCCGCAACGCTCGCGGAGGGCGTCAAGAAGGTTTACGACAGGATCGCTGAAGTCCGGGCGGCCCACGCCGATCCTGAAAATGCCTTCCCCGGCCACATTGGGGATTCGAGCAACATCAGCCCCGCGCCACTGGAAGCGGTGTTCGGCTCGAAGGGTCAGACGAACAACGGCATGTTCAAGGTGGTCGTCGGGAGGACCGCCAGCATGCACGGCGTCACCGTCGGCAACGAGATGGGCGTGAACACGTGGGCCGCATTCGCCGGCACTGACGATGAAGCGGTCGTCGATGGCGATTTCGCGATGCGTGAAGGCGAGCTACAGGCAGTACTCAAAAGCATGCGCGCATCGGGGATCAATATCGTGGCCATCCATCAACATATGACGGGTGAGTCGCCCCGCATCCTGTTCCTGCACTACTGGGGCAAGGGTAAGGCTGTTGACCTGGCCAGGGGTGTCAAGGCGGCCCTGAACGCGCAGGCCGCGATCACGCGGTAATGCTGCGCGGCTTTTTATGCGCGACGCCGCCGCAGCCGCCATGTGTGTAGCGGTGGCAGTCGTGCCGCAGGAGGTTTCATGAAAACCTTGCAACACTGGCGTTTGCGCCGGGCGGTCCTGCTGTACCTCGTCCTCCTCGGTCTGTGTACAGCCGTAGGCGTTCTGGTGCATATGGTTCCACCCGCTGCCGGGCAGGAGCGGGTCAACAATCTCCCACTGACGCACGTCGCTGATATTCCGCTGCCGGGTCGCGCCACCCGGCTTGACTACGAAAGCTACGATCCCGATCGCCGTCTGCTTTTTATCGCCCACCTCGGCGACGGGGAGGTGATTGTCGTTGATGTGGATGCTTCGCGCGTAGTCGCACGCATTCCTGATGTCTCATCGGTGCATGGCGTGCTCGCCATTCCCGGGATGTCACGCGTCTATGCGTCGGCGACGGGAACGGACGAGATCGTGGCCATCGATGAAGCAACACTCAGGATCGTCGCCCGCATGCCTGGCGGACACTACCCGGACGGCATGGCTTACGCGCCCGAGGTGCACAAGCTCTATGCATCAGACGAGACCGGTAGCACCGAGACGGTCATTGACGTCCGGACCAACCAGCGCGTCGCGACCATTCCGCTTGGTGGCGAGGTTGGCAACACGCAATACGATCCGCAATCGCATCACATTTTCGTCAATGTCCAGACGCGCAACGAACTCGTTGAAATCGACCCGACGGTCGACAGGATCGTTGCCCGCTTTGCCCTCCCAGGGGGCGATCACAACCATGGACTGTTGATTGATTCGCCGGACAGGCTTGCGTTTGTCGCCTGTCAGGGCAACGACAAGCTGCTCGTGTTCGATATGGCAGCACGGCGCGTCGTCCGGTCGTTCGACATCGGCAAGGACCCGGACGTGCTCGCGTTTGATCCGGCACCGGGCAGGCTCTATGTGGCCGGGGAAGCGGGCGTTGTTTCGGTCTTCAGTGTCAAAGGCTCGAACGTAAACAAAATCGGCGAGGGCCGGCTCGGGCCAAACGCGCATGTGGTCGCTGTCGACCCCGCGACACACCGCTCCTATTTCCCGCTGAAGAACGTTGACGGACGTCCGGTGCTGCGCGTCATGGCGCCCGGCTGATGTCTTTTTTCATAGCTGCGAAATACAGTCTGACTCTGTGTCAGTTCATGAGGTTGGATATGAAAGCGCTCACACTCCTCTTGATGCTCGCGGAACTCCTCGCGGCCACCCCAGCCCTGGCCGCTGCCCCCCACGCAAATGACGGCATTTCGACGAACATGGTATGACCTTGTACGTATTCGACGGAAAGGGAATGCCCGATGCGAAATCGTGTGAAGGCGACTGCGAGAGAAACTTTCCACCTGCGCTGGCGGGCCCTGGCGACAGGCCACTCTGGTACCCTGACCTTGGTGCCGGCGGCCAATGGTGGATCGCAGTGGGCCTTCCAGGGCAAGCGGTTATATCGTGGCCTGATGGACAAAAAGCCCGGTGATCGTAGGGGCGATGGTCTTAAGGCTACGCTGATCAAGTCACTCAATTCCAGTTTGACCAGTACTTCAATGGTTATTTCGCCGTGAAAGCGAATTTCGTTCTGTACTTTGAGCCCTTGCAGGCTCTACATGCGGGCTATTTACCCGCGTTTCGCCCATTACAGGCGCAACTGTGCCATCAAGCGCCTGCGCGCCAGGTAAACGTTGGCCAGCGCCAGCGCTACGAAAGCCCGGTTGGCGTTCTTCGCGAGTCCGCGATAGCGCACCTTTGTATAGCCCCACAACCGCTTCACGACGGCAAACATGTGCTCGACCCGAGCCCGGATCTTCGACTTGTTGCGATTTTTGCCACGCGCCACCTCATCGACGTGGCCCGCACGGCGGGTTCGCTGGTTGGTGAAATCTCGTGCCCTGGGCGCCTTGCTGTGAATCAATGCCTTCTGGCTGGCATAGGCGCTATCGCCATAGACGCGTTGCTCCTGACCATGCAGCAACTGCGGCAGCGGATGCTTGTCGTGCACGTTCGCCGCCGTAACCACCGCACTGTGGACCAGGCCGCTCTGACTATCAACTCCGACGTGCAACTTCATGCCGAAATGCCACTGTTTGCCCTTACGTGTCTGGTGCATTTCAGGGTCCCGAGCCTTCTGCTCATTCTTCGTCGAGCTTGGCGCCGAGATCAACGTTGCGTCCACGATGGTGCCGCTGTTGAGCTTCATCCCGCTGGCCTGCAGTACCCGGCCAACTTCCGCGAACAGCTTTTCGCCCAGTTTGTTCTCCTCGAGCAGGCGTCGGAATTTGAGCAGGGTCGTCGCGTCGGGCACGGCTTCGCAACCCAGATCAATGCCCACAAAGCGACGCAGGCTCGTACTGTCATACAACGCTTCTTCGCAGGCAAAGTCCGCAAGGTTGAACCAGTGCTGGATGAAATGAATCCGCAACATGCGCTCCAGGCCAATCGGCGGACGCCCATTGCCGCGTTTCGGATAACACGGCTCGACCACCGCGCACAATTCGACCCACGGCACAATCGCGTTCATCGTGTCGAGAAACTCGTCGCGCCGCGTACGTTTGCGTCGCGTCTCAAATCCCGCACCCTGATCTGCTGCCATCGCGAGCGTTTGCTGCTTCATCGTTTCTTGCTTTTCCCGTTGCACGTGCGCTCTATAACGCTTGAAGCACGCGAATGGTGGACTTAATCAGCGTAGCCTTAACGAAGTCTGGCACAGCGTGCCGGTGCGATAACGCCCTGGATGAGACTATTACGCCACGGCGCGGGGAGGACAACATGAAGGTGCGTTTATCGCCGGCGAAGCCAGCGCTGCCCGTTGTCCTCGTCTATCGTGGGCAACGCAAGACTCATCAGACCGGCCACGAGGTCGATACGCTCCGGGCGCTCGCGAGGCAGATCGCCGAACTTAAGGGCACGACGCTTGCGGGCGAGTTCAATGAGAGCGATGCATATCCCGCGCATCGCTACCTTGTCCCCGACGACACGCTGACGCTGACGCAAGCGCGCAAGCTCGGGGTACGATCCGTGCGCGATCTGTTCGGCGGCGTCGTGCCGTTTCCGTTCGTCGCGACGAAGGTGATCGCACACGCGCTGCCCGACGACGCGCGGGCTTCGGCGCCTGGCTGGTCGCGCGTCTTCGGCGAGCACACCGCTTCGCTGGTGTTGCCGGGCTATTCCGCGTTTTCGCGCGAAGATGCCTGCAACGCGGCGCACAGGCTCTGGACGCAGGGCCGTGTGCGGATCAAGCGCCCTTATGGGATCGGCGGAGCGGGACAGGCACTGGTCGCCGATATGGATGAACTGGAAGCGGAACTCGACGCGCTCGGCGACGACGCGCTGGCAGCGGAAGGCATCGTCGTGGAACGGCATCTGGACAGCATTGAAACCCTGAGCGTCGGCCAGGTGACGCTCGACGATCTGGTAGCGAGTTACTATGGTGTGCAGCATCTGACCGTCAACAATCATGGCCATCACGTATATGGCGGCACGGACCTGGTTGTCGTGCATGGTGGCTTCGATATGCTTGCGCAGCTCGACGTCACGAGCGATATCCGTGAGGCGATCACCAAGGCGCGTGCATTCGATGCCGCCGTGCAAAACGACTACGCCGGCTTTTTCGCATCGAGACGCAACTATGACGTCGCCTGGGGCATCGATGCGCAGGGCGTGCGCCATTGCGGCGTGCTCGAGCAGTCGTGGCGGGTCGGCGGCGCAACGGGCGCCGAGCTTGGCGCGTTACGCATGTTCAGGGCGGACCCTCAGGTATATGCCGTGCGCGCCTCGACACGTGAGCTTTACGGAGATGACGTGCAGGTGCCCGACGGTGCCTGCGTCATCTATCGGGGCGTCGATGCGCAGGCGGGCGCCATCACGAAGTACTACACGGTGGATCGCCATACCTTGCAACGGAGCAGCGGCATATGACAGCTGAGCGTTATGGAGTGCAGATCAAGGTCGAGAACGGCTACCTCGACGGGACCCTGCTCGCACCGAAGACAACGGTGCCGGGTGTTCTGTTCGTGCACGGCTGGGGCGGCAATCAGGGGCAGTATCTCGAGCGCGCCCGGCAGACGGCGGCATTCGGCTGCGTCTGCCTGACCTTCGATCTGACGGGACACGGGCGCACGCTGGACGAACAGCAAAACGTCACGCGGGAAACCAATCTGCAGGACCTGCTTGCCGCCTACGATGTGCTCGTTGAACATCCGTTGATCGACCGCGATGCGGTTGCCGTGATCGGCAGCAGCTATGGCGGCTATCTCGCTGCGATCCTGACGGAACTGCGCCCCGTGCGCTGGCTGGGTCTGCGCGTACCGGCGCTCTACCTCGACGAAGGATGGAACATGCCGAAGCGCGCCCTGCACGTCGAACATGATCTCGTCACATATCGCAAACGCATCGTGCCATCGTCGGACAATCGCGCGCTGCGCGCGGCAGCCCGTTTTGGCGGCGATGTGCTGCTGGTCGAATCGGAGCATGACGAGATCGTGCCGCACACCGTGATCGCCAGCTATCTGCAGGCCTTTTTGCAGGCGCATTCGCTCACGTACCGGATCATCGAAGGCGCCGATCACGGGCTATCAGACGATCCCAGCCAGCGAGCGTATACCGCGCTTGTCGTGAACTGGCTGGTGGAGATGGTCGCGGGCCGGCGCGCAGGGGTCCGGGGAGCCGCGCCGGATCAGACAAGGACGTAGAAGCCCTCGAGCGCCCGGGAGAGCGGAGGTTCGAACGCCAGTTCAGACGTAGAACTTTTCAAGGCTGGCCGGCGGTTGATAGTGGGAGGGACCATAGATTTAATACGTTCCACGTCTGCCAGAAGCGATGCGCGACCTGCGTCAGGTACATCTGCGGTGGAAACGAACGATAGACTGCACAGCGATCCGGGCGCCTGACGGGCATCGCGAACTGCGAGCCGTGGATTGTGCATGGTGTGCGCCATCTAGGGTCCGGCTGCAGGAAATCCATGTGTCCGCGAGGCGGCCAGCCACGCCTTGACTGTCGGATGACCGTGTGTGGCGCAGTTGTTTGCGTTGCAATCAATGTGGAGTTCGGAAGGCAAGCCTTGAGACCACGTTGCCACCCTGTCATCGACGTCCACCCAGCTGTTGTATATGCTTAGCCGCGAATAGGAGAGGATCATGACTCGAAGGGCGCGAGTGCTTTACAGGAGCGCGAACGGAGACTGTTGGTCGCTCGTCCGCGAATACGACTCCGGTCGGGTTTTCGTCCGACATGAGCCCAACCTCTCGTCAGGTGGCCGGCCATCCGACATCTCAATTGGTGACTTCCTTGTTCGAGATGGCAAAGGGTGGCAAAGGGCCGGAGCATACCGAACTTCTGCGCCTGATCGGGACATTGGTGGAGACGCAAGTCGATGAATAGTACTTACCCAAGACGAGGCGCTTTCGTGAGACGCCCGCAACGCGGCGACCACGACTAGCGCTCGAATGTCCGGGTTGCCAAGGCGGAAGCGACGTTTGAACGTTTGAACGGCTTTGTTAGGAAGCCGCCAGCGACCGTAGATGGCGCGCAAGCGAACGGCCGCAGCATAGCTAACAGACCCGGCGCAGCATTTCTTGCTCCGGCTCACGCTCGTCAAGCGACTCAACGTGGCGTGGCACGATGACGTGCGAGGAAGCGGTCCAATTGTCCCGCAAACGCTTTGCTGTCGTTTGCGGCGTAAGGTGTTGGGCCGCCCGTCTCGACGCCTGAGCTGCGCAACTGATCCATTACCTCGCGCATCGTAAGACGCTCCTGGATATTCTCACGGCTAAACCAGGTTCCGCGCGGATCGAGCACGTGAGCGCCCTTGTCGAGGGCAGCGGCGGCAAGAGGTATGTCCGCCGTAATCACAAGGTCGCCGCCCCGGACCGGGTCAACGATACGGTTATCGGCAGCATCAAAGCCCACCGGCACTTGTAGTGCCTTGATAAATCGGGAAGGTGGCGTTCGCAAATACTGATTCGCGACCAGCGTGACGTACACTTCGACACGCCGCGCTGCCCGAAACAATATCTCTTTGACGACAACTGGGCAGGCGTCTGCGTCAACCAGCAGTTGCATCGAGGTGTTTCCGATAGAGGGAGCAATCATATTACTGCTTGCATGCGTTTGAGGAGAACTCTAACTTCGCCCTGCGCATGGTTGTCGGGTCGTCAGCGCCCGCGGCTCGCTGCTGTTGAGCCGCAGTCGTTCGGCAGGAGCCGACCGAGGTCGTGTGGAAACGAGATTTTCCCGACTAAGCGCGAGATCGGCGGTCACGTCGATCGAGCTCAACGGATCGAGCTTGCACCAATCGAACGGCGCAGGGCGCGACAAGGCCCTTCCGGCCTCAGCTTGCAGCCATCTTCATAGCTCGCGTCGCTTTTGCAACGCCAGGTATGCTCACGACTCGTTTGAAGTTGTACGCCAGTACCTGAAGGCTCATCTCTGTGCTCACTCGCCGGAGTGTCCTGGTCAGGAAGTGTGCGGGTCCCATCCAGTGTTTGAGCGTACCGAAGACATGCTCGACAGTACTTCGACGGATGGTCATTGCATCAGGCTTCCGTTCGAGGCGGCGCCGCATGGCCTCCAGTACGCCTTCGTGCTCCCACCGTCGGGTGCGCGCGACGTCGCCATTTCCTGTGGGTGTTCAGTCGACGACATCGTCGCCCCTCGGTTGCTACATTGTGGAATGCATCGGGGGCACGCGCCTTCGGCGAACGCGCGTGCGACTGGTGACGACCGCGACGGCCTACAGCATCGTGCGAGTTGCCTCGATCTGAGGACGCTTGGTGGATAAAATAGGATGTCCACATGGGGAGATCATCATGCCAATAGTGCTAGTCCAGCAGTTTCATAAGGTCGATGACAAATTCCAGAAAGTGGGGGAGCCGAACGAGCTCGATGTGACCGACGACGAGCGGGATCAGCTCGAGCGCGCAGCGGAGGTCGTGTATCTGGGAAGCCTCGACGGCTATTTCGCGCGTGCCGCCGGGGAAGAGTAACCCGGCGACACTTGGGGCGCTGGCGCGCCCCGCACCGTAGACAGGCCGACGCCCCGCGTAAAACGCGCCATTCATCCGGGAAGCCACCATGCCGAAAGTGCTAGTCCAGCAGTTCTATCAGGACAATGGCGAACTTTTCGTGGAGCTAGGCGGGCCGCGGGAGGTCAACGTGACTGATGCCGAACTCGACCTGCTTGAAAGCGCCCAGGAGATCATCTTCCTGGACGACCATGGCGGGTATTTCGCCCTTGCCCCCGAAGGCGAGTAGCCAACAGGAGATCGGCGATGGTGACCTTTCTGATGACGGTCATTGCGGCGGGTGTAGGCGCATATCTCAGCACCTATCTGCGCGAAAAAGGCAAGAATCTCGCAACCAAGGTCTCGAGAACTGCAACTATTGGCCGGTTCCGTCGCAGTGATGACCCACGCGGCGTCGAATCGGTTGACGACTGCCACTGTGTAACACGGTAGCTACCCGCGCTGTAGGCCAGTCGCACTAACTTTGTCGCGTGGTCGCACAACTGTGGCGCCAGTCGCACTTACTCTGGCACCCTACGTGTGTGGCGTAGGGCGCCACGATTATTGCGACGGCGCACATTGAAAATCGAGGGTTTCGGCGTAGCTGCGCCACATGTGCCAGGGCGGGTGCGACAGAGTTCGTGCGACCCGCCTACGCTCGCGCCAAAGTTGTAGCAAATCGTCGGACGCGATGGGCC
>NZ_WHNP01000058.1 GCF_009362735.1 Paraburkholderia franconis
ATAGATGTCCGAGCCCGTGCCCGCGATCACGCGGCCCGTGAACGTCGATGCGTTGAATTCGTGCTCCGCGTACAGGTTCAGCGACACATGCATCGCGTCGACCCATGACTTCGACGGCTGCGCGCCATGCAGCAGATGCAGGAAGTGGCCGCCGATCGAATCGTCGTCGGTTTCGACTTCGATCCGCTTGCCGTTGTGCGAGTAGTGATACCAGTACAGCAGCATCGAGCCGAGCGAGGCCATCAGCTTGTCGGCGATGTCGCGTGCGCCCGCGAGGTTGTGATCGTCCTTCTCCGGCAGCACGGTGCCCAGCGCGGAGACGCCCGTGCGCATCACGTCCATCGGATGCGCGGCGGCGGGAATCCATTCGAGCACGGCCTTCACGTTCGCGGGCAGCCCGCGCAACGCTTTCAGCTTCGACTTGTACGCAGCGAGTTCGGCGACGTTCGGCAGCTTGCCGTGCACGAGCAGATACGCGACCTCTTCGAATTCGCAGGCGCCCGCGATGTCGAGAATGTCGTAGCCGCGATAGTGCAGGTCGTTGCCCGTCTTGCCGACCGTGCACAGCGCGGTGTTGCCCGCCGTCACGCCCGACAGGGCCACGGATTTTTTCGGCTTGAACGCGCCTGCGTTCGGCGTGTTGTTGTCTGCTTCGCTCATGTGTCTTCCTCCAGATGCCATTACTTGTTCGCGGCGAACAGCGCGTCGAGCTTGTCTTCGTACGCGTGATAGCCAAGGTACTTGTAGAGATCGTCGCGCGTCTGCATCGTCGGCACGGCCGCTTTCTGCGTGCCGTCGCGCATCACCGTCTCGTAGAAATTGAGCGCCGCCGCGTTCATCGCGCGATACGCGCCGCAGCAGTACAGCGCGATATCGACGTTCGCTTCGCGCAGCTCGGTCGTCGTGAAGAACGGCGTCGTGCCGAACTCGGTCAGGTTCGCGAGAATCGGCACCTTCACGGCGGCCTTGAAGCGGCGGTAGTCGTCGAGCGTCTTCATCGCTTCGGGGAAGATCATGTCCGCGCCCGCTTCGACATAGGCGACGGCGCGCTCGATCGCGGCGTCGATGCCTTCGGCGGCGGCTGCATCGGTGCGGGCCATGATCACGAACTGATCGTCGGTACGCGCATCGACGGCGGCTTTCACGCGATCGACCATCTCTTCCTTCGCGACGACTTCCTTGTTCGGCCGGTGGCCGCAGCGCTTTTGGCCGACCTGGTCTTCCAGGTGAACGGCCGCGACGCCCGCCTTGATGAACGAGCGGACCGTGCGCGCGATGTTGAAGGCGCCGCCCCAGCCGGTGTCGATATCGACGAGCAGCGGCAGGTTCGTGGCGTCGGTGATGCGGCGGGCGTCCGTCAGCACGTCGTCCATCGTGCTGATGCCCAGATCGGGAATGCCGAGCGAGTTCGCGGCCACGCCGCCGCCCGACAGATACACGGCCTTGAAGCCGACGGCTTCGGCCATCTTCGCGGCATACGCGGTGATCGCGCCGACGACCTGCAGCGGTTGTCCTTCTGCGACGGCCTGGCGGAACGCGGCGCCGGCGCTAGCGGGTTGTTTGGCTGAATTCAATTTGAGGCTCCGTTGATAGCGGGCCTGTATCTGCAAACACCGTGCCATGCCGGACCGCGCCGCTAAGTCTCTGATTTTGCGGCGCGCGCGTCCGAGCGGTGTTGCGGGTGCGTTTCAGAAATGGAATCTCGCGTTTCTGTTGTGAAACATATAATGGATGAACACCACGATCCGTCCCGAGCCCGTCCATGAGCACGCCTT
Organism: Paraburkholderia franconis; assembly: GCF_009362735.1. Lineage (GTDB taxonomy): Bacteria > Pseudomonadota > Gammaproteobacteria > Burkholderiales > Burkholderiaceae > Paraburkholderia > Paraburkholderia franconis. Next base: position 1,776 of record NZ_WHNP01000058.1, read on the forward strand.
CCGCCGCCCCCCATTCCCGTCCGCGCATCTGGGCGATGGGCATCAGCCGTTTGCGCGATCTGTTCGTCGATATCGCGAGCGAGTATGCGGGCCGCGCCGACGTGCGCATCGTCGCGCGCGGTTTCGACGACGCCATGCAGGAGATCGAGGCGGCAGGCGCCGAGCGTCCCGACGTGATCGTGGCGGGTGGCTCGAATGGCGCGTATCTGAAGGCGCGCGTCAACGTGCCCGTGGTGGTCATCACGCCGACGGGCTTCGACGTGATGCAGGCGCTCGCGCGCGCAAGACGCGACGGCGACTCGGTGGCACTCGTCACGCACGGCGAGACGCCCGACGAGGTCAAGCGCTTCACGGCCGCGTACGGTGTCGACGTGATCTTCGCGTCGTACCGCTCGACGGAAGACGCGGAGCAATGCGTGCGCGAACTGCGCGAGCGCGGCGTCGATGCCGTCGTCGGGCCGGGCCATGTGACCGATCTCGCGGAGCGCGCGGGCATGGGTGCCGTGTTCGTCTATTCGCGCACGTCGGTGCGCGCGGCATTCGACACTGCGCTCGAAGTCGCGCAGGCGACGCGCGCCGAAGGCGTGCGCCGTCAGCGTCTGGACAACCTGTTGCAGCACTTGCGCGACGGCGTCGTCGCGCTCGATGCACAAGGGCGCGTCGAAGCGATCAACCAGCGGCTCGCGGGCGTGCTCGGCATCGATGCCGCCAGCGCCGCGGGCGTGCCGCTGCAACAACTCGCGCCCGATCTGGCCAGCGCACTGCCCGATACCGACGGCGATACGCTCGTGTCCGTGCGCGGCGCGAGCTACGTCGTGCATCGCGGACCGCTCGCGGGCGCGGGCCCCGCAGCGGGCACGGTGCTGACGTTTCAGGAATCGCGCGCGGTCGAACGGCTCGATCGCACGCTGCGGTCGCGTCAGCGCGCGCAGCAGTTCACCGCGCGCTACCGGCTCGACGATCTGGTCGGCGAATGCGCATCGATCGAGCGCGTGCGCACGCTGGTCCAACGTTACGCGAAGTCCGACGCGACGGTGCTGATACTCGGCGAAAGTGGCACGGGGAAGGAAATGGTCGCGCAGAGCATGCATCACCTGAGCGCGCGTCGCGACTTCGCGTTCGTCGCGATCAATTGCGGCGCGTTTCCCGAAGCGTTGCTGGAAAGCGAGCTGTTCGGCTACGACGAGGGCGCGTTCACGGGCGCGCGCAAGGGCGGCAAGGCGGGGCTGATAGAAGCGGCGCACCGTGGGACGCTCTTTCTCGACGAGATCGGCGAGATGCCGCTGCCGCTGCAAAGCCGGCTGCTGCGCGTGCTGCAGGAGCGCGAGGTGGTGCGGCTCGGTTCGACGGAGCCGACGCGCGTCGACATACGTGTGGTGGCCGCGACGCATCGCGCGCTGACGGAAGGGGTCGAGGCCGGGACGTTCCGCGCGGATCTCTACTATCGGCTCAACATCCTGAGCATTGCACTGCCGCCGCTGCGCGAGCGCGCGGCCGATGTGATGCCGCTTGCCGCCGAACTGCTGTTGCAGGCAGCAGCACGCGAGCCGCGTCTGGTGGCGCGCGTGCCCGGCTTGCAAGCCGCGACGCATGTGCTTGCGCCCGTCAGCGAGCCTTTGTGCCGCTACGCGTGGCCGGGCAACGTGCGCGAATTGCAGAACGTGATCGAGCGCATCGCCGTCGAGCTGGCCGACGCGGACGGCGACGCGAGCGTTGCGTTCACACGCGAGATGCTGGAGGTGGTTGCGCCTGAACTCTTTGTGCAGTCAGGGCGGCAGAAGAAGGGCGCATTGACGCTGCGCGAGCGCAGCCGCCACGTCGAGGCCGACGAAATACGCGCGATGCTGGCTGCGTGCGGCGGCGATCGCGATGCCGCGTGCGAGGCACTCGGCATCAGCAAGACGACGTTGTGGCGCAAGCTCAACACGACGCAATGAGCGTTTGCGAATCGTTCACACGCCAAGCAATGCAGTGATGAAAAGACCGACTGCCACGACGGCCATGCCGATCGTCATCTTCTGAAGCCAGCTCTTTTTCGTGAGCAGCGTGATCGCGGCGAGCGCGATCGAGATCTGGATCAGCGTGGTGGCCTGCGCCCAGCGATGATGCTGATGTTGCAGCGACTCGCTGACATCGTTGTCCTTTTTCACCTGCTTTTCGAGCGATTCCGCCTGCTGGCGAATCGGCTCTTTTTCGGTCTTGTAGCGCTGCACGTCGGTGATGAACTTCGCGTGCGCCGCCGATGCGGGATCGCTCAGTGCCGCGCCCAGTTCGGCGAGGTTCTGTTTTTCTCCCTTCGCCTGATAGTAGGCCCACTGGTTCGCGGCTTCTGTCTTGAGTATCGCGGCCTCGTTCTTGTAGAAGAGCGCAAGATTTTCGTTAGCGCCGCTTTGATACGAGGCGATTGCACCAACGCTCGCGAGGATGGCCGTCATGACGGCGAGTCGCGAGGCGCCCGTGTCGCTTCCATGGGAACCGGGATGCTCGATCGCGTGATCGTGCGGGCCGTGCACTTCGTATTCGTCGGACATCGTGATCGTAGCTCAGGAGAAACACAAAGGCGCAAGCATACCGCAGCGTATCATCCGCAAAAAAGGCGTTCAGCCTTTTCTATCGATCGATGCCGTGTCAAGCGCGCGCCGCATGCCGCTCAGCATTGCACCTTGCGTTGCGCACGATACTCGGTCGGCGAAGTCTTCATATGCCGCCGGAAGCTGCGCGCGAGATGATCGCCGCTCGTCATGCCCGCGCGCTTCGCGACCTTGTCGACGGGCAGATCGGTCTCGATCAGCAGATTGCAGACCACCTGAAGCCGCGCGTTCATCAGATAGTCGGACGGCGTCATGCCGAGCTCGCTTCTGAAGTGGCGCAGCAGGCTGCGCTCGCTCATCGCGGCCACCTGCGCCGCGTCTTCGATCGTGACCTGGCGGCGGCAGTTGTCCTGCAGCCAGTGTGCGGCCGCGCGCACCTTTTCGGCGGGCGTGCTGCCGACGACGTCCTCGAATATCGCATTCAGCGCGTCTTGCGAACAGATCGACAGATGCTCGGCGACGCGCCGCGCCATCGTGTCGCCCATGTCGCGGCGGATCAGTTTGAGCGCCCCCGTGAGCGCTTCGTGAAGACTCTGGGATTTCCTCTTGCAGTCGTTCGCGTGTCCCGCCGCATTGCAGGACGACTCGTGATGCGTCGCGCGCGGCCCATCGCAAATAGGGCTGTCGGGCCCCGGCAGCGGCGCGCCCACGAGCCGCACATCGGCCGCTTTCGCGCGGGCGCGGCCGATCCAGGCGGTCAACGGCTCCGAGCGGTCGTCGAGATCCGTGTCCGCGCCGACGATCGCGAAGATTGCGTCGAATTCATAGTCTCTGCGTGTGTCGAACGCTTCCGTGGAAACGAGCAGCGTCGCGGAACTGCCGACGTGTCCATCGTGGGCTGCGAGAACGGCGACCCGATACGCCCACTGGATCGAACTGCGCGACGACAGCTCGCTCGCCAGTTCGAGCGTATTGGCGATGACGCTTGCGCTCAGCAGATCGAATCCCTCGAACAGCACGACGGCGACATGACGCGTGCGCAGCGGTTCCGATTCGTTGGCATCGAGTCTTTGACGCGGACGCGTGGACATGTTCTTCCCCAACCTCAATGAACTGGACCAGAACTCCGGATACCCTGACGTCGACGGGAAGCGTTCCAGACGATGCGCGCGTCACCGAATGTATGGAAGGCTCCAGTTCTCCCGCTAACCTCCAATGCTGCCTTGATAAATCGCAAGACGAATGTGGGCCGGCGCACGCAGCGCAACAAGTATCGTCAAAGAAATTGCACGCGCATCGGCCGATGCGTCCGATTCGGCACGAATGGCACTGCATCCGGTTGCGGCAGTCAGCGTGAGTGCAAGAGCAAAACGATTGGCGGGCCGATATTGTTCCCGCGCCGATGTCGATTGTCAGGTCGACTGGTTTCCGTTCCAGTTCGACATCGACGAGATGCCGCTCGATTCGAAAATGGCCTGCGCGACTTTCAGATAGCTCTCGGCCGTATCGCGCAGCGTATAGCCGTCCAGCGGGCGGTATGCGCGAGGCGTGTGCATTGCGTGAATCAGCGCGTGCGCATACGCGGAAGGATTCATCGTGTCGACGAGCGAGACGCCCGGAAATTCGCGGGCGAATTCGAATGCTGCAATGCGGCTTGCGACGACGGGGATACCCGATGCCAGCGCTTCGAGAAAGCCGATGCTGTGCGCCTCCCTGTGGGAAGGCATCGCAAACACGTGCGACGCTTGCAGGATCGCGGCGACATTCGTCGCGGGGCCGCACAACGTGACACGCTCGTTCAGGTTCATGCGGTCCACGAGATTCATCGCTGTCTCGTGATAGGCCTTGTCTTCGATGACGCCGCACAGCAGCAATCGCGCTTCCGGTTCCTGTTGCAGCACGCCGTCGAAGGCCTGAATCGTTTCGAGCTGTCCCTTGTCGTCGACATAGCGTCCCAACTGCACGATCTGTTTTGCCGTGCCGTGATCTGTCAGGTTCAATGCGGAAGCCACGAAGTGAAAGCGCGACAGGTCGACGCCGTTAGGGATCACGGTCACGAGCGGATGCGGTCCGAATTCGCGAAGGTAGTCGTGCGTATTCTGCTGGGACACACCGACGACGGCTCTTGCGCGATGCGACAGAAAACGCTCCGCCCATTTCAGCTTCGGGTTCTCGAAATCGTTGGAGCCGGAGTGCATCACATAGACGACGGGCGCGGCATACGGAAGAAGACGCACGTAGAGCGCGGCGAGCGTCGCGTGAGCGATGATGATGTCGGGCCGGAACTGCTTGACGCAGCGCCACAGATGCATCAGACGCCCCATCCGGCCCAGATACGCATCGGGAAAATCGCACAGCACGTCCGCAGCCGCCAGCTCGCTGCGGCTGTGATCGAAGTCCGCGAGTTGCGGCAGCATCGATGCGATGCAGACTTCGTGGCCACCCTCCCTATGCTGGATTGCGAGACCCTTCGCGAGAATCTCGGCACCAGACAGACGTGGCGCATGTACGACCTGTAGTATCCGCACTTGTCACCGTTTGAATAAGCCTTATGTACAAAGGGAACAGGGCCGCGATGGCGAATCGTCAATTGCCTTCTGTTCTCTTTGCAGCGTACGGTTCCGTTGATCGACCGTCAATTGGTGTGTTCAATGACGGTTCTAACATACTCAATCGCACCGACAATCATCAGCCAACGACTAGTCATTACTCGACACCTAAGTACTTACCTGTAGAGTTGCTTTTGCTGCAACCATCGATGCGGCCGATTGAACAGTATCGCAATTTTTTTGCCCGATCCCACCTATTGATTGAGCCGTTCGAGCCAGAGCGTTTCCGAGTACGTCGCGGGCAATTGGACCGTTCCTGTTGGTACGGTTTGCACACTGTTTCCGTTCATCGCGTATTGAACGAGCGCCGCGTTTCCAGCGGTAAAGAGCGTGTTGTCGAGTATCGCGTCGGCGCGTTGGTAAAAGACGAGCGTCGTGTGCTTGCCGTCGCCCGTCAGCGCAGGTGTCGTGTCCTGCCACCGGATGCCGCGCAATGACGCCAGCAGAACAGGCGCCGAATCGGGATGAGCGGCGTCCAGCTTCCATACATCGACGCCGCCGGGATTCGCGAAATGAGGTACGGTCATGACGATCGACGCATCGGCATTGGCGTGCGGATCGCTGGCCGCGAATTTCGTCATGTCGGGTTTGAACGTCGCGGGCAGCACAGCGGGTGCGCCGACCGACCAGCGCCCGACTTCGACACCGAGCGGGACCATGGCGATGCGCACGTTGTCGTCGGCCGGTTGAATGGCGACAAACGACGCTGCATCCGCGCGATCGTTCCGCACTGCAAGCAGGCGAAGATTCGACTTGAGACGGCTGTCGTCGAGTACCTGTGTTGACTGAATGTGTCCCACCGGGTCCGCGCCCACTGTCCATAGTTCGACGCCGTTGTCCGGCTTTTGAACTGCGATCAGTACTTTTGCCGGTTCCTTCTCTTCGGTCGAGAACGGCGTGATCTGCTGCACGCGTCCGGCAGGCATCCGGCTGTCGCTCTGGAACCAGAGAACAGGCGCGGTAAAGCGGCTGCCCGTGCCGTGCAGCAGCCAGAATGCGGTGCCGCCGTTTCGCGGCGTGACGACCATCAGATCCGCACGGCCGTCGCCGTCGAAATCGCCGAGCAGAAAGCGCGCGCTATCGAAGCACAAACTATCCGCGCGACACGTTGCCGTCGTTGCGCGGCTGTCGAACGGAACGGAGTTCGCGTACCAGCGCACGGGTTTATCGGCTTTGCTCAACGCCTGAACGTTGACGTCGAAGCCCGGACCGTCTGCGCGACGTTGAACGTACACCGCCGACGACTCGCCGCGCCCCGACACATCGCCGTACATCGCGCCCGCGAGCCGCAGATCGGTCGCCCATGTCGGGCGCGTCGTCGACCATCGGTATCGCGTCGTCAGCGATGCGCAACCGCGGATGTTCAGGCGCCCGCTTTCCTCGCCGAGGCACCGGCGCGACGGCGTAAAGATCAGACCAAAGTCCCACGGCGTCCAGCGCTGCGATTCGTCCCATGCTTCGCAGGGCTCTTCTGTCAACGTGCCGTCGTGTTCGGCAACGCATTGCCGCGTCGACGCCGAAACGAGCGCCGCGTTGTGCTGATTGCCCGCGTACGTCGGCCTCGGTTCCCACGTCCACTGCTGGCTGACGGAGCCGTCGCACGGCGCCAGTTCCGGTTTGCGCTCGCTGCCCGTCGAAGTCAGGCATTCGCTGGAAGCGGTGTTGAACAGCACTATCGGCAGCGCGACGAAATCGGGCGTGGCGTGACCGGTCGTGTCGAAGCGCGCGTATCGGCGCAGGATCCAGTTGCCGTCCCATTCGTATTCGCCGAACACATGCGCGAAGTCCCCGCCGTCGATCGAGAAGTAGCTTGCCGAAATGTCGCGCTTGTGTTGAGCTTCGTCGCCGAACAGCGTGGATGGCCACGTCCCCATTGGATACGTGATGTGGTACGCGATCGGAATCGATCGTCCCAAGGTTTGCGCGACGTGCCGCGTGATGCGCGCGGAGTAGATGTGGTCGGAATGCTCGATGAAGGGGACCGTGTCGGGGTTGAGCGTGTAGATGCGCGTCGCGTCTTGCAAGATTGCCTTGAGCACGGCAGAAAGCGAATCGCGCGTGTAACGTGCCGGCGCGATTTCGCCGTGTCCCATCGGATAGGTCGTGATCGTCGCGCCCTGATCCCACAGCAATGCGAGCGGCACGCGGCCGCCGCGCACGGCGCCGCCAGGAAGACGCAGTTCGAGCAGACGCACTCTCGGCTGTGCCTTCAGCGTCAACTGGAACACCGGCTTGCCCGCGATGCGCACAGTCGATTCGTCCCAGTCGTTCGGCACACCGGCCATGCGCGCGTAGGCGAGACGCGATCCCTGCTCGCGCTTTTGCACATACGCGAAGTTCGCGCCGTTGGCGCCGCCGATCAGATGAACTGTCGTGACGCACCATCCCGCCCGCAACTGCTCGCTGATGCCGGGTTCGACGAACAGCAGATCGTCGTCGAGATGCGCGACTACGGTAACGAGCGTGCCCGCGCTGCAATCGGCGGACGCGGCATGGCTCGCACCGCAAAAGGCGAATGACAGGGAGAGAAGAGACAGGAAGCGAATGAAGCGGCGAACGTTGAAGAGCGACAGGTTCATGTGATTTTCTTCGTGTTCTTCTCGCGAGTCGTCACTGGATAAAGGAAGTAGTGTCCGTTTTCTTTTCTAGCGTGCTGGTAATTCCATGACTGCGCTCCTCTTACTGGACGAAAGATTAATGCGCTTTTAAAACTCGCCTCTCGTTCGGCATTGAAATGAACATTGCCAATTTCGCTTCTTTCACGGTCGTCTTAGGGACATTGCATAGCATTTAATCGCCAGGTTTTCTGTCATATCGGCATCACACGGATGCACATGATCGCGTTGGCAGCGCTTTAGGACCCGGCGCGCGGCGTGGCCTGAAACGTATCCACGATTTCGCGCATCAACGCCTTCCGGTCATCCGATGCGCGCTGCACCATGCCGACCGTTCGAAGCGTCGGCGGACTGCCGATCGAAATCACGCGCAGCAACGGGTCGCTTTGCCAGTTTCCGCGATTGAGCAGCGGCAGCACCGCGACGCCGACTTTCTCGCGCACGAGCGCGACGATCGTTTCGATCGAATTGAGTTCGAGATACTCGTTGACCGTCAAGCCCGACTTCTGCAACGCCTGTTCGACGACCTGCCCCGTGCGCACGCGCCGGTCGAAGCGCAGAAACCCGTGGCTGCGCAAGATGCGCTGCGGATCGTTGTCGGTGATGTCGCGGCTCACGACCAGCATCATCGGCTCGGTGTAGAGCGTGGTCCACTTCAGCGTGTCGGGCAGCGTCTGGTCCGCGCGCGCGACGACAGCGGCGACATCGACTTCGCCCGCTTCGACCATGCCCGCCAGTTCGTCCGAGCGCGCCGACAGCAGGCGCACGTCGAGCCGCGGATGCGCCGCCTTCAGCCGCGCGACGGCCAGCGACAGCGCGCCGATCACCGACACCACCGCGCCGATCGTCACCGGCCCTTCCATCGCATCCGAAGGCTTTGCTTCGAGTTCGGCGAGAAGCTCCAGAATCTGCTCGACCTTCGGCCAGATCGTGTGACCATGCTGCGTGAGCGCGATCTGGCGGCCCCGGCGGTCGAACAGCTGGCGGCCCAGCGCCAGTTCGAGTCCGCGCATCTGCAGGCTGACGGCGGCCTGCGTCAGCGCGACCTTGTCGGCGGCGGCCGAGAACGATCCCGTGCGTGCCACGGCCTTGAAAGTCTTCAGCATGCGAAGCGTCGGCATGGTGTGTCCCGAGTGCGTCTCATGATCGAAACATGAGAAAAATTTAAGTGTCGAAAAGAAATATTAATATTTTTTGTACAACGCCGGCCAGATAATGGATTCGTAACGACCTGAAAGGACGAGCGACACGATGCGGAGTGCCCAAGCATGACCGGTGCTGAACGCCGACCAGTACTGGATGTACGAGGCTTCTCGTTGAAATTTTCAAACGCGGCCGATGTACCCAATGTCGTCGATAACGTCTCCTTCCCTGTTCACGCGGGCGAGACCTTGTGCATGGTCGGCGAATCGGGCTGCGGCAAGAGCGTGACGTCGCTGGCGCTGATGGGGCTGCTCGCCAGCCCGCCCGCGCGGCGCGTCGCGGGCACCGCGCATTTCGAGGGCGCCGATCTGTTCGCGCTGACGGAGCGTGAGCTCGCCGACATTCGCGGCAACCGCATGTCGATGATCTTCCAGGAGCCGATGACGTCGCTGAATCCCGCGTACACGATCGGCGAGCAGATCGGCGAAAGCATCCGGCGGCATCGCGGCATCAAGCGCGCGCAAGCGCGTGAAGAAGCGCTGGAGATGCTGCGCCTCGTCCACATTCCCGCACCCGAAACGCGGCTTGACGCGTTTCCGCATCAGCTGTCGGGCGGCATGCGTCAGCGCGTGATGATCGCGATGGCGCTCGCAAATCGTCCGCGTCTGTTGATCGCCGACGAACCCACCACGGCGCTCGACGTCACGATTCAGGCCCAGGTGCTGTCGCTCGTGCGCAACCTCCAGGCGGAGACGGGCACGGCGATGCTCTTGATCACGCACGATCTGGGCGTGGTCGCCGAAGTGGCGGATCACGTCGCCGTGATGTACGCGGGCAGGATCGTCGAGTACGGCACCGTGGCCGATCTGTTCGACGATCCGCAGCATCCGTACACGATCGGCCTGATGGGCGCGATCCCGTCCGTCGGCAAGCGCGCGGGCTCGCTCGCGACGATACGCGGCTCGGTGCCGTCGCCCGAGCAGATGCCGCGCGGCTGCCGCTTCGCGCCGCGCTGTCCGTTCGCGGAGCAGCGCTGCATCGACGCGGCGCCACCCGACAGAACGCTTTCGGGCGAGCATCGCGTCGCGTGCTGGCTCGCGCCCGTCGAGCAACTCGTGAAGCCTGCGCAGCAAAAGGAGCTGACATGAGCGCCGACACGAAAGCGCCCATCATCGAAGCGAGCGCGCTGACGAAGCGCTTTGGCGGCGAGCGGCACATGTTTGCGCGCACGCCCACGGTTCATGCCGTCAACGACGTGTCGTTCGCCGTGAACACGGGCGAGACGTTCGCGATCGTCGGCGAGTCGGGCTGCGGCAAGTCTACGCTCGGCCGGCTGCTGCTGCGCCTGATCGAGGCGACGCAAGGGAGCGTGATCTATCAGGGCGAGGACATCACGCACTGGCAAGGCGCGAAACTGCGGCGGCTGCGCCGCGAAATGCAGATCATCTTTCAGGACCCGTTCGCTTCGTTGAATCCGGGCATGACGGTGGGCCAGATCATCGGCGAGCCGGTCGGCGTGCATGGGCTCGCGCGCAATGCCGCCGAGCGACGCGAGCGCGTCGCGCAACTGCTGACGAAAGTCGGCTTGCAGCCGGGCTACGCCGAGCGCTATCCGCATGAGTTCTCGGGCGGGCAGCGTCAGCGCATCGGCATCGCGCGGGCGCTCGCGGGCGAGCCGAAGCTGATCGTCGGCGACGAGCCGGTGTCGGCGCTCGATGTGTCGGTGCAGGCGCAGGTGATCAATCTGCTCGAATCGCTGAAAGCGGAACTCGGCCTCACGCTAATCATGGTCGCGCACGATCTGGCCGTGATCCGCCATATGAGCGACCGTGTCGCGGTGATGTATCTCGGCGAGATCGTCGAGCTGGCGCAAGTCGACGAGCTGTTCGATGCACCGCTGCATCCGTACACGCAAGCGCTGCTGCGCGCGATTCCCGCGAGTAGTCCACACGAACGCCGCACGAAGCCCGCGCTGCAAGGCGATCTGCCGAGCCCGACCGCGCCGCCGCCCGGCTGCCGCTTTCATACGCGCTGCCCGCACGCGAAGCCGCGCTGCTCACAAGAGCGGCCGTCCGCCGAAGCGCTGCCCGGCGGCCGGCAGGTCGCTTGCCACTTCTGGCGCGAAGTTCAGAACGCGGGCAGCGGCACGCCGCTCGCCGCGAGCGTCAGCGTGAAGCTGAACGAGCGCCTGGAAATTTACCGCGACCGGCAGGCCGCGCTGACAGCGGGCGCGATCCGATAAACCCGCCTTTGATGGCAACCCGAACCGCAACAAGGACATAACGCATGCGAAGAATGTTGATTGCCGCCGCGCTCGCATTGAGCGCATCCGCCGCGATGGCCCAGACCGCCATCCGCATCGGCTTGCAGGACGATATCGGTTCGCTCGACCCCGCGCGCAGCGTGCAGTTCGTCGACCGGATCGTGTTCGCGTCGATGTGCAATTCGCTCGTCGATGTCGGGCCTGACCTGAAAATCGTGCCGATGCTCGCAACTTCGTGGACCACGAGCGCCGACGGCAAATCGCTGACGTTCAAGCTGCGCCAGGGCGTGAAGTTCCAGGACGACGAACCGTTGAACGCGGCCGCCGTGAAGGCGAACCTCGACCGCTATCGCACCCTGCCGACCAGCAACCGCAAGAGCGAGCTTTCGTCGGTCGATCATGTCGACGTCATCGACGACAGCACCGTGAAGATCGTGCTCAAGCAGCCGGACGCCGCGCTGCTCGCCACGCTCTCCGACCGCGCCGGCATGATGCTCGCGCCGAAGACGCTCTCCGATGCGGCGGGCGTCGCGTCGCATCCCGTGTGCTCGGGTCCGTACAAGTTCGTGCAGCGCGTGCAGAACGATCGCGTCGTGCTCGAGAAATTCGCGGGCTATTGGGACGCGGACAAGTATCCGATCCAGCGCGTCGTGTTCCAGCCGATCCCCGACAGCACCGTGCGTCTCGCGAACCTGCGTTCGGGCTCGCTCGACATGCTCGAACGCCTCGCGCCTTCCGATGTCGCGTCGGTGAAGAGCGACGCGAATCTGCAGTTCAAGCCGGTGACGGGCCTGGGCTTTTACTATGTGACGTTCAACATCAACAACGGACCGCGCGGCAACAGCCCGTTGAAGGACAAGCGCGTGCGCCAGGCGTTCGAGCTGTCGATCGATCGCGATGCGATCGATCAGGTGATCGGCGCGGGCATCTTCACGCCGGCCAACCAGGGCATTCCGAAATCGAGCCCGTACTACAACGCGTCGCTGCCGACGACGAAGCGTGACGTCGCGAAAGCGAAGGCCTTGCTGAAAGCGTCGGGCCACGAGCATCCGACGATCGAGTTCGCGTATCCGAACAACACGGTCGCCAGCCAGATCACGCAGATGTTGCAGGCGATGCTCGGCGAAGCGGGCATCACGCTGAAACTGCGCCCGAGCGATTACGCAACCGAGCTGAACGCGGGACACAGCGGCGATTTCGAAGCGATGTACACGGGCTGGTCGGGCCGCGTCGATCCCGATGGCAACCTGCATCAGTTCAACACGTGCTCGGGCAACCTGAACTACGCGCACTACTGCAACCAGCAGGTCGATTCGCTGCTCGACGGCGCGCGCACGAAGCTCACCGCAGCCGAGCGCAAGGCGGACTACGACGCGGCCGGCAAGATCCTCGCCGACGACGATCCCATCGTCTACATCTACGCGCAGCCGTGGCCGTTCGTGCTGTCGAAGAAGGTGCAGGGCTTCACGCCTTCCGCCGACGGCCTCGTTCGCCTGCGCGGCGTTTCGATGAGGGGCTGAGCGCCATGCTGCGGATCATCGCCAATCGGATGCTCGTGGCCGTGCCGACGCTGATCCTGGTGTCGATGCTGATCTTCGGCCTGCAGAAGCTGTTGCCGGGCGACCCCGTCATGGCGATGGCGGGCGAGGATCAGGACCCGCAACTCATCGCGACGCTGCGCGTGAAGTATCACCTCGATCAGCCCGTGCCAACGCAGTACGCGCTATGGATGCGCGACGTCGCGCACGGCGACCTGGGCGCGTCGCTGCGCACGGACGTGCCTGTGCGCTCGCTGATCGCGCAGAAGCTGCCCGTCACGATACAGCTCGCGATCATGGCGATGATCCTCGCAATCGGCATCGGCATACCGGCGGGCGTGATCTCGGCGGCGAGCCGGGGCGGACCGCTCGACTACGCCGCGAACATCTTCGCGCTGTCCGGCATGTCGATACCGAACTTCTGGCTCGGCATCATGCTGATCTTCATCGTATCGGTGCGTTGGCATCTGTTGCCGTCGTCGGGCTACGTGTCGCCGGGCGAGGACTTCTGGCTCAGCATCAAGACGATGCTGATGCCCGCGTTCGTGCTCGGCGCCGCGCTCGGCGCGCAACTGATGCGCCACACGCGCAGCGCGATGCTCGGCGTGCTGCGCACCGACTACATCCGCACCGCGCGTGCGAAGGGCCTGCTGCGCGGCGCCGTCGTCGTCAAGCACGCGTTTCGCAACGCGCTGATTCCGATCGTCACCGTGCTCGCGCTGCTGTTCGGCGAGCTGCTTGCGGGCGCCGTGCTGACCGAGCAGGTCTTCACGATTCCAGGCTTCGGCAAGCTCGTCGTCGATGCCGTGTTCAACCGCGACTATCCCGTCGTGCAAGGCGTCGTGCTCGTGACGGCGCTCGCGTTCATCGTCGTCAATCTGTGCGCCGACGTGCTCTACATCCTGCTCAACCCCCGACTGAGGCGCAGTTGATGGCTACTCCTCTCGATGCCCAATCCGTATCGTCGGCTGCATCGTTGCCGCGCCGCAAGCGTCGCGGACTCGTGCGCTTCATGCGCAACCGTGCCGCCGTATTCGGCGCGCTGCTGGTCGCGCTCGTCGTCGTGATGGCCGTGTTCGCGCCGTGGCTCACGCAGTACGACCCGGTGCAGGCGAGCTTCATGACCGTGCGCCAGGCGCCATCGGCGGCTCACTGGTTCGGCACCGACGAACTCGGCCGCGACGTGCTGAGCCGTCTGCTGTACGGTGCGCGCGCGTCGCTGCTCGCGGGCGTCGTATCCGTCGGCATTGCCGTCGTGCTCGGCGTGCCGCTCGGGTTGCTCGCCGGCTATTTCGGCAAGCTCGTCGATGGCGTGATCTCGCGCGTCGCCGATGCGCTGCTGTCTATCCCTTTCCTGATTCTCGCGATTGCGCTTTCCGCGTTCCTCGGGCCGAGCCTGACGAACGCGATGGCCGCGATCGGCATTTCGGCGATGCCGCGGTTCATCCGTCTCACGCGCGGACAGGCGATCAGCGTGAAGGCCGAAGAGTATGTCGAAGGCGCGCGCGCGATCGGCCTCGATCATCCGCGCATTATCCTGCGGTACATTCTGCCCAACGTGCTGCCGCCCATCATCGTGCAGGCGAGCCTCACGGTGGCGAGCGCGATCATCGCCGAAGCAAGCCTGTCGTTCCTCGGGCTCGGACAATTGCCGCCCGCGCCGTCGTGGGGATCGATGCTCAACACCGCGAAGGACTTCGTGAGCCAGGCGCCGTGGATGTCGATCTTTCCCGGCATCGCGATCTTTCTCGCCGTGCTCGGCTTCAATCTGCTCGGCGACGGTCTGCGCGACGCGCTCGATCCGCGCGAATCCTGATTTCTTTCCGTGGCCCTGTCGTTTTCGATATGGCCGTGGTCAACCTCTAGAGTGACGACATGACGAGTTTCAACTGGCAGAACCCTTATCCGACGACGCGCATGCCTGTGTTCGCGCGCAATATCGTCTCGACTTCGCAGCCGCTCGCCGCGCAGGCCGGTCTGCGGATGCTGTGGAAAGGCGGCAATGCCGTCGATGCCTCGATCGCGGCGGCCGCTGCGATCACGGTCGTCGAGCCGGTGTCGAACGGCCTGGGCAGCGATGCGTTCGCGCTCGTGTGGGACGGCAAGAAGCTGCACGGGCTGAATGCATCGGGCGTCGCGCCCGCCGCATGGAACGTCGATTACTTCAAGCGCAAGTACGGCGAGAACAACGGCCTCGCCGCTCAGCCCGTGCGCGGCTGGGACACGGTGACGGTGCCGGGCGTGATCGCGGGCTGGGAAGCGTTGCACAAGAAGTTCGGCTCGTTGCCGTTCGCGGACCTGATGGAGCCCGCGATCGAGATCGCCGAGCGCGGTCATGCGGTGGCGGGCATCGTCGCGCGCAAGTGGGCGGCCGCCGTGCCGGAGCTTAAGAACCAGCCGGGTTTCGCCGATACGTTCATGCCGCGCGGCCGCGCGCCCGAAATGAGCGAACTGGTGAAGATGCCGGGACACGCGAAGACGCTGCGCGTGCTCGCCGAACAGGGCCCGCGCGCGTACTACGAAGGCGAGATTGCCGAGCGCATCGCGGCGTTCTCGCGCGAATGCGGCGGCGCGATGACGCTCGACGATCTGCGCAACTATCAGCCCGACTGGGTCGAGCCGATCGGCAAGCAGTATCGCGGCTACACGGTGCACGAGATTCCGCCGAACGGGCAGGGCATCGCCGCGCTGATCGCGCTCGGCATTCTCGAGCAGTTCGATATGGGTTCGATGAAAGTAGACGGCATCGAATCGCAGCACTTGCAGATCGAGGCGATGAAGCTCGCGTTCGCCGATGTCTATCGCTACGTCGCCGATCCGCGTTCGATGGAAGTGACGCCCGCGCAAATGCTCGACGACGCGTACCTAAAATCGCGCGCGAAGCTGATCGACCCGAAGCGCGCGACGCATTTCGGCTTCGGCATGCCGAAGTCGGGCGGCACGATCTACATGTCGGCGGCCGACGAGCGCGGCATGATGGTCAGCTTCATCCAGTCGAACTACATGGGCTTCGGCTCGGGCGTCGTGGTGCCGGACAGCGGCATCTCTTTGCAGAACCGCGGCTACGGATTCTCGATGGACCCGAAATCGCCGAATGTCGTCGAAGGCGGCAAGCGGCCTTTCCACACGATCATTCCCGCGTTCCTCACGCAGCAGGTGGATGGCCGGCAGGAAGCCGTGATGAGCTTCGGCGTGATGGGCGGCGACATGCAGCCGCAAGGCCATCTGCAAACGGTCGTGCGCATGCTCGACTACGGTCAGCAGCCGCAGGCCGCTTGCGACGCGCCGCGCTGGAAGGTCAACCGCGACTTCACGATCGACGTCGAATCGACGCTCGATCGCAACACGACGCGCGCGCTCGAAGGGCTCGGCCACACGATCAAGTCGATCGACGATCCTTATATGGATTTCGGCTCGGGCCAGTTCATCTGGAAGCTCGACCGCAACGAGCCCGAGCGCGGCTATGTGGCCGCGAGCGACAGCCGCCGCGATGGTCTCGCTGCGGGCTTCTGAGCGGACCGCAATATCGATTCGCCCGCGCGTTGGAACCGGCTGCGTTCAGCCGGTTTTCCAGCGCGCGTCCGCGACGGTCAGCTGCCCGGGAATCAGCTTGAGCGTGCTGAACGTATCGGCGATCTGCTGCTGATACGCGAGCGTCGCATCCGTGATCGGCTGAACGCCGTAGCCGGTGCGTTTGAGCGCGACTTCGAGCGTCGCCGTATCGAGCCCCACGAGCGGCGACAGCAGCGCGGCCACTTCGGGAATGTTGTCGTGCGCCCAGCCGTCGACGCCGTTCACTTCTTCCAGCAGCGTGTGCAGCGCTTGCGGCTGCGCTGCGGCGAATTTGCGGGCCGCGACGTAGTACTGCGTATTGCGCACGAGGCCATCGCCGTTCGCGAGAGTGCGAGCATTCCCCTGGCGTTCGATCGCCGCAAGATACGGGTCCCAGATCACCCACGCATCCACGCTGCCCTGCACGAAGGCCGCGCGCGCATCGGCGGGCGTCAGATAGACGGGCTGGATGTCGGTGTAGGCGAGCCCCGCTTTTTGCAGCGCCTTCACGAGCAGGAAGTGGACATTCGAGCCCTTGTTGAGCGCGACCTTCTTGCCGCGTAGCTGCGCGACCGAGCGGATCGGCGAATCGTGCGGGACGACGATCGCTTCGCCCTGCGGCGCGGACGGCTCGCTGCCGATGTACACGAAGTCGACGCCGCCCGCTTGCGCGAAGATTGGCGGCGTCTCGCCGACGGTGCCGACATCGACGGCGCCCGCATTCAGTCCTTCCAGCAATTGCGGTCCAGCGGGGAATTCGAGCCATTGGACGGTTACGCCCTGGCTTGCAAGCCGCTTTTCGAGCGTGCCGCGCGCCTTCAGCACCACGAAGTTGCCGTACTTCTGATAACCGATTCGCAGCCGGTTGCTCGTGCCTTGCGCATGCGCAGCGCCGCTCGCGAACGGTCCGAACGGTCCGAGCATGCCGCCGAGCGTGGCGCCCGTCAGGCCGGCGGCGGCGCGCTGCAAGAGGCGGCGCCTGCGCAGATCGGCGGGTTGGGTATCGATGGGTGTTTCGTGTTTGCGCATCTGTCGCTGATGTCTGTTATGTCTGTCAGGAATGCCGCTTGCCGGACTGCGCGGCGCAGTCAGCAGGAGCCGTTCACGCCGCAATCGCGCGCGTCAGACCCACGACGTTAAGTCGGCGCACGCGCGAATCCAACCAATGTTTGCGCATATCGAAAGCAGCGAATCGACGATAGCGCTCGCGTGACGATGGCCGTGGACATCGCATGAGACGCGCCATTTGCATATATCGAATCGTCGTTTGGAAGACGCGTGACGCGTCGCTAGCATGCAGGGACTTTTGACTCCATGTTCGATCGCCAAAATGTCTACCGTCGCTATTCCGTCCACTTCCGTCGATGCCTCGGCCGGACACGCCGAGGCCGCCGTTCCCGTCATCATCCGCAGCGCGCAGGACGTCTCGCGCATCGTCAACGCGGGTGCCGCGAAGGGCAGCAACGCACGCATCGTGATTGCGATTGCACTCGGCGGCGTCTTTCTCGACGCCTATGACCTGACCTCCCTCGCCTACGGCATCAAGGACATCGCGAGACAGTTCGCGCTGACGCCCGTGCAGGTGGGTTTCGTTTCTTCCGCGATCACGTTCGGCGCGATTCTCGGCGCGCTGTTCGGCGGCTATCTGACGGATCGGATCGGCCGCTATCGCGTGTTCATGGCCGACATGCTGTTCTTCGTCGTCGCGGCGATCGCGGCAGGTCTTGCGCCCAACGCATGGGTGCTCGGCGCAGCGCGCTTTCTGATGGGATTCGGCGTCGGCCTCGACTTGCCCGTTGCAATGGCCTTTCTCGCCGAATTCTCGCGCGTGGCGGGCAAAGGCAACAAGGCTGCGAGCGTCGCGGCATGGTGCCCCGCGTGGTACGCGGCAACCAGCACCTGCTACCTGCTGATTCTCGGCTTGTACGCGATCCTGCCCGAACAGCACCTGGGCTGGCTGTGGCGGCTGACGCTCGCGTTCGGCGCCGTGCCCGCGCTCGCGATCATTCTGGTGCGCGGCCGCTATATCAGCGAGTCGCCCGTGTGGGCCGCGAATCAGGGCGATCTCGAAGGGGCGGCGCGCATTCTGAAGCGCTCATATGGCGTCGATGCGGTCGTCGAGCGCAGCGTAGCGACCGTAACGTCTGCGATCTCCGCGAGCGAACCGCGCCGTGCTTCGTGGCGCAACTATGGCGTGCTCTTCAACAGCACGTATCGCAGGCGCACCATTCTCGCGGCCGTGATCGGCAGCGCGTCGTCGTTCGGCTACAACGCGATCATCTTCGGCCTGCCCGTCATCATCACGAGCTTTTTCGCGCAGGGCCCGCTGACGACGATCGTCGCATCGCTCACGCTGAATCTGCTGTTCGCATTCGTGGGCGGACTGATCGGCGTGCGGACCGCGCCGACAGTCGGCGCCTGGAAGATGACCGTGCTCGGCCACGCGCTGCAATTCGTCTCGCTGATCGGACTCGCGCTGATCGGGCGGCCGAGCGGCGGCGCGCTGGTCGCGGCGGCAATCCTGCTGCTCGGTGGCTACCTGTTCGGGCAAGGCTTCGGCCCCGGCTCGCATTCGATGACCTATGCGTCGCTCAGCTACCCGACATCGTTGCGCGGCATCGGTGTCGGGTTCAATCAGACACTCGTGCGCACGGCATCGACGATCTCGCTGTTTCTCTTCCCGGTGCTGGCGGGCGCGCTCGGCACGAAAGTGTTCTGGGTCATCGCGATCGCGCCGCTCACGTCACTGCTGGTGCTGCTCGCGATCCGCTGGGAGCCGTCGGGTTACGACATCGACGGCGAAGACTATCGGGCGGTCGAGGCTGCTCCAGCGCACGCCGCCGCTTGCGGTTGCCGATAGTCGCGATACCACGACACCACGACACCACGACACGCGCGGCATGCGTTCGACGCGGTGCATCCGCGCGCATTGCAAAGCATTGCACAAATGCTTGTTTGCACATGGACGCGCCACTGACTAGATTCAATGATGAGGCCACAAGCAGGAGGGCACATCATGTCGATGAACCTCGCAGCGTTTTACCGTCATGCCGTTTTCGAGCCGTTGGAAGCCGCGCGGCATCGGCTGCATGCGAGGCCGCGACGCGTCGCGGCCCGCCAGAAAGAGACGCACGATAAAGACATGCACGACAGGCTCTCGCCACGCGACGACGCCGAGCGCCTCGAACGTATCGCCGCTTATGCACGTGCTGGCTACTTCAACATGGGATACACGCTCGACATGTTTTACATGATCGGCGAAATCGAACCCGAGTGACGGATCATGAGCGAAGTCGTCATCGAACAGCCGGCCGTCGTCGAAGTCTATGCGGCGAATCCGTGGATACTGAATCGCAACGGCATCGTGCCCGACGATGCGCGCCTCGACGCGCATTCACTCGCTTTGATCCGCATGCCCAATCGGGACGGGTTCGTTCGCGATCCGCGTCCCGGGCGACTCCAGGTGCGTGAAGAAGCAAAGAACCGGTTTTCCGGACGCGGCAAGCCAAGATGTTCGCGCAACGTCGTGCCTTCGTACGCACGGCGGAAAATCCCGCGCAGTTGCAGTTCGGGCACGACCTTGTCGGCGAAATCGTCGAGCCCGCCGGGCAGATACGGGAACATCACGTTGAAGCCATCCGAGCCGCGTTCGATCAACCACTGCTCCATCTGATCGGCGATCGTCGCCGGCGTGTCGACCATTTCCAGACCCGAGTAGCCGCCGATGCGCTGCGCGAGTTGTCGAATGCTCAGCTGTTCGGCGCGCGGCCAGTCGACGACGCGTTGCCGCGCGCTCTTGCTCGCGTTGCTCTCCGGAATGTCGGGCAGCGGGCCATCGGGATCGTACGTCGACACGTCATGTCCGAGCGCGATCAGCGCATCACGCCCGAAGAACACATCGCATTCAGCGGCCACTTCGGGCCACCGCAGATTCACGTGCTGCATCAGTTCGCGCTGGCCGGTCATCCCGAAGTGCTGTTCGTGTCGAACATCGTCGAGAACGGCAAGCCGATCGGGCCCGGCCGCTGCAAAGCAAATTCGCGAACGCGGATAAGCATTCCTGAAATTGCTGGTAGGCGGTAACGCAAGGCGCTGGTTCAATGGATGTCTGGACCCGCTGTGCGGCTCTTCATCTGCGATGTGGCAGGAGCGTGGGCACGCATGACGGGCACTCTAGTCGCTCAATCAGAACGCCATGCCAGATATCGAAAGCCCTCCAAACGGCGACCGCATTGCGCGGCCGCTCGATCCTGACGAAGTACACCGCATCGCCGACGACGCAGAAGCACTCGCCGCTGCACATAAGCTCGCTTCAACGTTTGCAGAGGGAGCCGCGCGGCGCGACCGCGATCGCGTGCTTCCGTGGGACGAACTGGACCTGTGGTCGAAAAGCGGACTCGGCGCGATCACCGTGCCGCGCGAATATGGGGGCGCCGACGTGTCATATGCGACGCTCGCCGAAGTATTCGTGATCCTCTGCGAAGCGGACCCGGCGCTCGGGCAGATTCCGCAGAATCACTTCGGCGTGCTGGGTCTGCTGCGCGAAGCCGGCTCGCCCGAGCAGAAGGCGCGCTTCTACGGCGAAGTGCTGGGCGGCCTGCGGCTCGGCAACGCGGGCCCGGAGCGCCGCTCGTCGGCGGCGAATACCATCTTGCAGGGCACGACGCGTTTGCAAAAAACGCCGAACGGATTGCGTCTTGTCGGCCGCCGCTTTTATTCGACAGGTGCGCTCTTCGCGCATCGCGTGCCGGCGCGCGCAACGGACGACGAAGGGCGCCCCGTGCAGGTCTGGGTTCCGCGTAACGCACCGGGCCTCACAGTCGTCGATGACTGGACCTCGTTTGGTCAGCGTACGACCGCGAGCGGCACCGTGCTCTTCGACAACGTGCCCGTCGATCCCGACGATGTGCTGCCCGTCTGGCAATTGGCGAATCGCCCCGGTCTGTATGGCCCGACGTCGCAACTGATCCAGGCGGCCATCGATCAGGGCATCGCGCAGGCGGCTGTAGCCGACGCGCTCGCGTTCGTGCGCGAGCGTTCGCGGCCGTGGATCGATTCAGGCGTCGAGCGCGCCAGTGACGACCCGTACATCATCGCCGACGTGGGGCGCCTCGAAATCGATCTGCATGCCGCGCACGAGGTATTGCTGGAAGCAGGCCGCACGCTCGATGAGGTCGCCGCCGCGCCGCTCGACGACGAAGCGAGCGCGCGGGCGTCGGTGGCCGTCGCGGAAGCGAAGGTGCTGACGACGCGCATCGCACTCGAAGCCAGCGAAAAGCTCTTCGAGCTGGCGGGCTCGTCGGCGACGCGCGCCGCGCACAATCTCGACCGGCACTGGCGCAATGCGCGCACGCACACGCTGCATGACCCCGTGCGCTGGAAGCTGCATCTGCTCGGCAACTATCACTTGAATCACGTGCTGCCTGCGCGGCATTCATGGAACTGAACGATGACAATCGACCTCTCATCTGCGCAGGACGCGTACGTCGAATCGCGACTGCCACTTTTGCAGCACAAGCCTTCGCGCGTGCCCGATTCGATCATCGACGATGCGCACGCGCTCGACGTCGCGCGGCGGCTCGCTGGCGAGTTCGCGCGCGATGCGGCGCTGCGCGACCGCGAGCGGCGCTTGCCGTGGTCGGAACTCGATGCATTCGTCGCGAGCGGCCTGTGGACGATCACCGTGCCGCGCGCTCATGGCGGCGCCGGTGTGAATACGGGCACGCTCGCTGAAGTGATCGCGGCCATTTCGGCTGCGGACGGATCGCTCGGCCAGATTCCACAGAACCACTTCTATGCGCTTGAAGTGCTGCGTGTCGGCGGCAGCACCGAACAGCAGCGCTTCTTCTACGACCGTGTGCTTGCCGGCGAACGCTTCGGCAATGCGCTCGCCGAAATTGGCCACAAGGATTTCAAGCGTCGCACGCGGCTGACGCGTGAGCGCGATGGCTGGCATATCGACGGCCGCAAGTTCTACTGCACGGGTGCGTTGTACGCGCACTGGATTCCTACGCTCGTCGTCTCGGAGGAAGAGGGCGCCGACGTGACGCGGCTCGCGTTCGTGCCGCGCGATGCAGAAGGCGTGACCGTGACGGACGACTGGGACGGCTTCGGCCAGCGCGTGACGGGCAGCGGTTCCGTCACGTTCGAACATGTGCGCGTCGAGCCCGAATGGGTCGTGCCGTTTCAATCGTCGCTCGAGCGGCCCACGACGATCGGTCCCGTTGCGCAGATCATGCACGCCGCAATCGATCTCGGCCAGGCGCGCGGGGCGTTTGCCGCCGCGCTCGACTTCGTGCGCGAGCAATCGCGGCCGTGGATCGACGCGAATGTGGCGCGCGCAACCGACGATCCGCTGACCATCGCGCAGTTCGCCGACATCGCCGTGCGGCTGCGAGCGGCAGAAGCGCTGCTGAGACGCGCGGGCCGTATCGTCGATGCGGCCCAGGCCGCGCCCGACGAGCAGTCGGTGGCGCAAGCGTCGATTGCCGTCGCCGAGGCGCGGGCCGCGACGACCACGGTTTCGCTCGATGCGGGCTCGCGGCTCTTCGAGCTGGCGGGCACGGCCGCGACGCTCGACGATCTCGGCCTCGACCGCTTCTGGCGCAATGCGCGCACGCACACGCTGCATGATCCCGTGCGCTGGAAATACAACGCGATCGGCAACTTCTATTTGAACGGCAAGCTGCCGCCGCGACACGGAGCGTTGTGATGGCGAAAAAAGAAATCCTGCTCAACGCGTTCAACATGAACTGCGTCGGGCACATCAATCATGGCTTGTGGACGCATCCGCGCGACCGCTCATCCGATTACCGCTTGCTGTCGTACTGGACGGACCTCGCGCGCGTGCTCGAACGAGGCCTGTTCGACGGGCTCTTTCTTGCGGATATCGTCGGCGTGTACGACGTGTACAGGCGCAACGTCGATGTCACGCTCAAGGAGTCGATCCAGTTGCCCGTCAACGATCCGACGCTGCTCGTTCCGGCGATGGCCGCCGTTACGCAGCATCTGTCGTTCGGCGTGACGGTGAATCTCACGTATGAGGAGCCGTATCTGCTCGCACGGCGCTTTTCGACGCTCGATCATCTGACACAAGGGCGGATCGGATGGAACATCGTCACGGGCTATCTCGACAGCGCCGCGCGTGCGATGGGGCGTGCCGCGCAACTGCCGCACGACGAACGCTACGATCGCGCGGACGAGTGTCTCGACGTGCTCTACAAGCTGTGGGAAGGCAGCTGGGAAGACGATGCCGTGCTTCGCGACAAGGCCGCGCGCGTTTATGCGCGGCCTGACAAGGTGCATCGCGTGCGGCATGCGGGGCGGTACTACAACGTCGAAGGCTATCACCTCGCGGAACCGTCGCCGCAACGCACGCCTGTGCTGTTTCAGGCGGGTAGCTCCGGACGTGGACAGCGCTTCGCCGCGCGTCACGCTGAATGCGTTTTCATATCGCCGCCGAATCGCGAGGTGGGGCGTGCAACGGTGCGCGCATTACGCGAGGAGCTGGTGAAAGCGGGGCGTCGTCCGGACGACGTGAAGGTATTCGTCGGAGCCGCCGTCGTGCCGGGCGCAACGCACGCCGAAGCACATGACAAGCACGCAGATTATCTGCACTACGCGAGCCGCGAGGCGGGTCTTGCGCACTTCGCCGCGAGCACCGGGATCGACTATGCGCAGTACGATCTCGACGAGCCGATCGACTACGCGCCCGGCAACGCGATCGAATCGGCGGCTCGCACGGCGAAAGCGCACGGCTGGACGCGTCGCAAGCTGCTCGATATGTTCGCGCTGGGCGGGCGCTATCCGGCGATCGTCGGCACGCCCGCGCAGATCGCCGACGAACTCCAGCAATGGGCCGACGAAGCGGACGTCGACGGTTTCAATCTCAGCCGTACCGTCGTGCCCGAAAGCTACGCCGATTTCGTCGATCTCGTCGTTCCCGAGTTGCAGGATCGCGGCATCTACAAGACGGCTTATGCGGACGGCTCGTTGCGTCACAAGCTATTCAACGCAGGCGACAGATTGCCTGAGCGGCATGCGGGTGCTGCGTATCGGCAGCAGTCTGCGCTCGACCGCGTTGCAGAAGCGCCGAGCGTCGCCTGAGCAACGAAGTACCTGAAACCTAAGCGGCCTGTTGCCCCAATGCGCGCGACAGGTTGGTCGCCTCGCGCTTGAGCAACTCGGCAAACTGCGTGACGCGGTTGTCCGTGACACGCACGCTGGGACCGAAGATGCAAATCGAGCCCGCAATCTGATTGGCCCCGTTGAAGAACGGCGCGGCGACGGCGACCGCGCCTTCAATCAGTTCATGGCGGCTCGTTCCGTAGCCTTGCGCGCGGATCGCTTCGATGTCCGCGAGCAGCGTCGACACATCCTGCTCCGGATCGGCGAGATACGGGCGCAGTTCATCCGCGGAAAGCTGCATCTGCGAGAGGATGGTGCGCCCGCTCGCGCCGAGTACCAGCTTCTCGCGATAGCCGACACCTCGCCGGAAACTCAGCGGCTGCGGGCTCTCCAGCTCGGCCACGCACACGCGATACGTGCCGTCGGGCACGAACAGCGCCACCGTCTCCGACGTTTCCGCCCAAAGATTTCGCAGCATCGGTTGCGCAAGCTCCGCGATGCTGTGATCACTCATCCACACGTGCGCCAGCTGTGCGACAGCGCTTCCAAGGTGAAACCGCTGCGGTTCACCCGTCGACGCGAGAAAACCCTTTTGCTCGAGCGTGTTCAGCAGCCGATACAGCGTCGGCCGGCTCAGGTTCACGCGCGTGAGCAGCTCCGCGACGGTCAGTTGCTTGTCCCCCGGCCTGAACGCAAGAAGTATTTCTAGCGCTCTTTCCACCGCACGCACATTTTCGTGCGATTTTTTTTCTTGCATTTGCAATTTCCTTTCTAAATCGGAGCGTGCCGTTTGCACATTGTAGAGAAAGTCACTGCCAATGAAACTTGACTTCGCTCAAACTGTCCGTAGAATGAAAACACAATCTCACACAGCGGACAACGCCGCAACCGATCTGGAGGATGAACATGGACAAGAACATGTCCGAAACACTCGTGCGCACGGGCCCGGGTACGGCAATGGGCAACCTGATGCGCCGCTACTGGGTGCCGATACTGCTGGCGAGCGAAATCGCCGAACCCGACTGTCCGCCTGTGCGCGTGCAGATCCTCGGTGAAAAGCTGCTCGCCTTTCGCGATTCGGAAGGCAAAGCCGCGCTGATCGACGAGTTCTGCTCGCATCGCGGCGTATCGCTGTATTTCGGCCGTAACGAGGAGAATGGCATTCGCTGCGCGTATCACGGCCTCAAGTTCGACCGCGACGGGAAATGCGTCGACGTGCCGTCCGCGCCTCAGGCGTGCAAGCACATGGGCATCACCGCGTATCCGTGCATCGAGCGCGGTGGCATTGTCTGGGCGTACATGGGACCGAAGGACCGCCAGCCGGCGCCGCCCGATCTGGAGTGGTGCAATTTGCCGGACAGCCATGTGTTCGTGTCGAAGCGGTTGCAGGAATCGAACTATCTGCAGGCGATGGAAGGCGGCATCGACACGAGCCATGTCTCGTACGTGCACCGCTATGAAGTCGACGACGATCCGATGCACCAGGGCACCAAGGCGCTCGACTACATCAAGGCCGATGGCAATGTGATCTTCGAAATCGAGAAGCAGCCGTTCGGCCTGACGCTCTTCGGCCGTCGCAACGGCGAACCCGACTCGTACTACTGGCGCGTCACGCAGTGGCTGTTCCCGTGGTACACGCTGATCCCGCCCTTCGGCGATCACTCGCTGGCGGGTCACGTGTGGGTGCCGATCGACGATCACAACTGCTGGGCCTGGAGCGTCAACTTCCGCCCGGATCGTCCACTGAGCGAACAGGAGCTGGCCGATCTGAACGCCGGCAAGGGCATTCACTGCGAGTACGAGCCCGGCACGTTCCGGCCCAGGGCCAACAAGGACAACGACTACCTGATCGACCGCCAGGCGCAGAAGGACAAGCGCGCATATTCGGGCGTGTTCGGCTTCGCGATGCAGGATGCGTCGCTGCAGGAAAGCATGGGGCCGATCCAGGACCACAGCAAGGAAAAGCTGCTGCCGACCGACCGCGCGATCGTGATGGCGCGCCGCATGCTTTACGAAGCGGCCACCGCGTTGCTTCCCGATACCGATCCGCCCGCCATCAACGCCGATCAGCAGCGGGTGCGCGCAGCGGGCGCGCTGTTGCCGCGCGGTCAGAAGCCACAGGAATGGGCGGCCATCCACCTTGCAGACGGCAAGGGTCAACCGATCTACTCGATCTGATCGTCCGGGCCGGACGCAGGTCCGGCCGCGGGGGCATCGTTCCTGATTCGCGACAAGGAGGCCGGCATTGCGCCGGCATGAAATGCAGCAAGGTACAAGACTTCAAGGCAAGGTTGCGCTGATCACAGGCGGCGGCGGAGGCATCGGCGCTGCGACGGCGCGCGTCTTCAGCGACGAGGGCGCGGCTGTGGTGCTGGTCGACGCGAACGCCGAAGCGCTGGCTCGCGTCACCGATGAACTGCTTCAGCACGATTCCTCCGCGAAGGTGAAGACCTTTTTGGCCGACGTGTCGAACGCGGACGAGGCGGCCGCCGCGGCCGAGCTTGCCGCCCGTTCGTTCGATCGTCTGGACGTGCTCGTCAACAACGCCGCGATGCGCAACTACAGCGCGCTCGCCGAGGCGACACCCGCCGAATGGCAAAGCATGGTGTCCGTCAATCTGATCGGAACGTCGAACTACTGCAAGGCCGCGCTCCCGCTGCTGCGCAAGTCGGCTTGCGCGAGCATCGTCAACGTGTCGTCGTGCTATGCGGTGACGGGCCGCAAGGGTATGGGTCTCTACGACGCCACCAAAGCCGGCATGCTCGCGATGACGCGCACGCTCGCATTCGAGGAAGCGGCGCACGGTGTGCGTGTCAACGCCGTCTGCCCCGGCTCCACGCTGACCGACTTTCACGTCAACTGCGCGCGTGCAGCGGGCAAGAGCGTCGACGTGCTCAAGACGCAGCGGCAGGACACGTCGCTGATCGGTCGCTGGGCTGCGCCCGAAGAAATTGCGTGGCCGATTCTCTGGTTCGCAAGCGACGAGGCATCTTTCATCACGGGCACGACACTGATGGTCGATGGCGGCCTGTCGATCATGTAATGGGTGGTCAGCATGAACGATTCCACACTTACCGTGCGCGTCGCGAGACGCAGCATCGAAGCTGAGGGTATTGTCAGCTTTGAGTTCGCGAGTCTCGACGGGTACGAGCTGCCTGCGTTCGACGCGGGCGCGCATATCGACGTGCATGTTCCCGGCGGTCTGATCCGGCAGTACTCGCTGTGCAATTCGCCTGCGGACCGTCGGCGCTATCAGATCGCCGTGTTGCGCGATGAACAGTCGCGCGGCGGTTCGGCGGGCATGCACGAGTCCGTGCACGAAGGCGACGAGATTCGCATCAGCGTGCCGCGCAATCATTTCCCGCTCGCGCACGGCGACGCGAAGCATCTGTTGCTCGCGGGCGGCATCGGCCTTACGCCGCTGCTCTGCATGGCCGAGCACCTGGGCGACGCGGGCACGTCGTTCGAGATGCACTACTGCACGCGTTCGCGTTCACGCGCAGCTTTCATCGAACGGATTGCGGGATCGCCCTGGGCAGCGCAGGTCCAGTATCACTTCGACGATGGCGACGCTGCGCAGCGTCTCGACTTGCAGACGTTGCTCGCACAGCCGCAGCCCGATGCGCATCTGTATGTGTGCGGGCCGCAAGGGTTCATGAATGCCGTGCTCGATAAGGCCCGCTCGCTGGGCTGGCCAGAGCAGCAACTGCACTATGAGTTCTTTTCGGCGGCGCCCGTCGACACCAGCAACGATGGGCCTTTCGAAGTCTGCCTCTCGCGCTCTGGACGTGTCGTGCCGATCCCTGCGGACCGGTCTGTGGCCCAGGCGCTCGCCGATGCCGGCGTGGATGTCCCCGTGTCGTGCGAACAGGGTATCTGCGGGACGTGCATCACGCGCGTGATCGATGGTGAGCCCGACCATCGCGATCTTTTTCTGTCGCCCGAGGAACAGGCTCGCAACGACCAGTTCCTGCCGTGTTGTTCGCGCGCGAAGTCGAAGAGGCTGGTGCTGGATCTTTGACGATGAAAGCAGGTCGATAGAACCAGGACCAGCCTGCTTCGAATGGCTGGATCAGAAGGCAGAATAAAGGGGCGGCCATGTGCACGCCCTGCATTGGAGGAGTCATGGAGAAGAATCTGACGTCGTCAGGAGACGCATCTTGCGGCGCGTGGCCCGTGCAAAGCGCAGCGGAGACTGAAACGAGCGCTTATCGCTGGGTTGCATTGTTCATCGTATGGGCGGCGTTTCTGCTGAGCTATGTGGATCGCGTTGCATGGAGCACGGTCGCCGCGCCCGTCGGCGCATCGCTTGGTCTCAATGTCGCGATGCTCGGCGCGTTCGTCACGGCTTTCTACGCGGGTTACGTTATCGCGAATGTGATCGGCGGCGCGCTCACCGATCTGCTCGGCGGCCGCGCGATGATGACGCTGGCCTTGCTGCCGCTCGGCGTATTCACGTTCTTTTTTGGCGAGACCCGCACGCTGACGACGGGCATCGCGATCCAGCTCGCGATGGGTTTTGCCGCTGGCGCCGATTACTCCGCCGGCATGAAGATCATCCCCGCCTGGTTCACGCGGGACCGAGGCCGCGCGATGGGGATCTACACCACGGCCACATCGCTGGCAGTGGTCCTCGCGAATGCGATCGTGCCGTCGTTTTCCGCACAGCACGGCTGGTCCAACGCATTCCGTATGCTCGGCGTCGTCACGTTCGCGTGGGGCATCGTGTCGTTGCTGTTTCTGAAGAACCGGCCGACCAGCGACCAGTCGCCGACACGAAACAGCGCGAAAGAGATGCTCGGACTGTTGCGCAACCGCAATCTGATCGTGCTCGCGATTGCAGGCTGCGGCGGCCTTTGGGCAACCGTCGGCTTCGGCGCGTGGGGCAATGCGTTGATGACGAAACAATATGGCATCTCGCCTGTCGTTGCGGGCTCCATCATTGCGTCGTTTGGAATCGGCGCGGTGATCGCCAAGCCGACGCTCGGCTGGATCTCCGATCTGCCCGGCATTTCGCGCCGGCTGATGTCGATTCTCTGTCTGATCGCCTTCGCGTTCATGCTGCTCGTCTTCGGCATGTGCTCGACCACGACGCAGTTCTATGTGGTAGCGCCGATTCTGGGCGCGTTCTCATACGGCTATCTGCCCGTGTTGATGGCACAGATCAGCGATGCATCGGGCAAGCGTCTTGCGGGCGCGAGCGCCGGCTGGACCAACGCGATCTGGCAAACGGGCAGCGCGATTTCTCCGCTCGCCGTGGGACACGTTTATGGCGGCACGCATTCGTTCATGCTCGCGCTGCTGACGCTTGCGATCGGTCCTGTCGTCGGCATGGTGGCGATGTTGTTCGTCAGCAAGCACATTTCCCGCGAATAAAACCAATGCCATGGAGTGTGTTACATTTCGCACTCTTATCGTTTTAGATTCGCTTAGTACCACTACAGTAATAAATAAGGAGAGGGGATGAAGTCGAATTACACGGTCCGCACAATCGGAAGTCTGCTTGTCGCTTGCGTTGGAGCGGGCGTGAGTGTCGCGGCACATGCGCAATCGTCGGTGACGCTCTACGGGATCGTCGATTCGGGCATCGAATACGTGAACCACGCGGCGAAGCAGGGCTCAGGCAACCTGTTCCGGCTCAATACCGGCAATCGCATGAATTCGCGCTGGGGCATAACGGGCAAGGAGGATCTCGGCGGCGGCCTGCGCTCGATCTTCACGCTCGAATCCGGCATCGCGATGAACAGCGGGACGTTGCAGCAGGGCGGCCGGCTATTTGGGCGCCAGGCGTTCGTCGGCATCGAGAGTGACAAGTTTGGCTCCGTGATGGCCGGCCGGCAGATGACGCCGATGTATCGCTACTTTCTCCCGCTCGATCCGCTCGGCTATTCGAGCTATGGCTTTGCCGCGCAGGACACGCAGTTCGTGGGCCGCGCCGACAATGCAGTCGAGTATCTGGGGCATGCGGGACCGTTCGAAGTCAATGCGCTCTACAGCTTCGGCTACGACTCGACGGTGCCCAATGGCGGCCCGGTGCCTGGGGCGTTCAGGGTCGGCAAGCAGTTCGATGTCGGCGGGCGCTATCGTCAGGGGCCGTTCAATCTGACGTTCGTGTATGAGCAGCGGCAGGGCCAAAGCATTGCATCGGCGAACAACAGCGAACGCCGGTACGTCGCCGGCGGTTCGTGGCAGATCGGCGATGCAACGCTGTACGGTGGATACGAGCTGTTGCTCAACGACATCGCCGCGACGTTGCAGGCTTCGCCGTCGCAGTACATGGCGTATGGCGGCTTGCGTTACAAGGTCACGCCGCAACTTCAACTGGCGGCCGCTTCCTACTACCACTCGTATCGCGCGATATCGGCGCACGCGCTAAGCTCGGGCGTCAACGCGGACTACTGGCTTTCGAAGCGCACGGCTCTCTATACCGATGTGACCTACGTGATCAACAGCTCGAAGTCTGCGTTGAGCGCGACGGGATCGACGACAACGGTCGCGACGGGCGCAAATCAACTGGCAGTTGCGATCGGGATTGCGCACCTGTTCTAGGCGCGTTCATCAGCGTATCTGTTTTCCGCGTTGCACCTTGCCGAAGTGAGAGGCAGCGTAGAGACCAATCGCAAGCGCGCCCAGAACACGCGAATAGCAGGCCTGCGCTTAGCGAAACACGCTGACCGCTTCCACCAGGCGTTCGGCCTGTTGCTTAAGCTCTCCGACGCGGCGGTGCTCTGCTCGACGAGAGCCGCGTTTTGTTGCGTGATGGTGTCGAGATCGCTCACTGCACGATCGACTTGCGTGACACCGCTGCTTTGTTCTTCGGTGGCGGACCTGATTTCCGCAATGAGGTCCGACACACGCTTCACTTGCGCGACGATCTCGTCCATCGTCTGTCCTGCATCGTCGACGAGCTTGGCGCCCGCCTCGACCCGTTCGACGCTCGCGCCGATCAGGTTCTTGATTTCCTTCGCGGCGTTCGCGCTTCGCTGCGCGAGCGCACGAACCTCACCGGCGACGACGGCGAATCCGCGCCCCTGGTCGCCCGCGCGCGCGGCTTCGACGGCGGCGTTGAGGGCCAGGATGTTAGTCTGAAATGCGATGCCGTCGATCACACCGATGATGTCGGCGATTTTTCGCGAGCTGCCGGTGATGTCGTCCATCGTGCTGACGACTTTTCAAGCAGAATTCGAAGGCGTCGTTGCGACGACTATTGGGTATCGAACGATTGAAGGGGCGCCGGGCCGAGAGATCATCCGATTGCCGCGATGCGTGGAATGGGTCGCTATCTCTAGCAACCCATTCCTGTCTTTGGATTAGCTGGATTTGCCGCGCGTGTAGTAAGCGCTGATCCATGCGTTACACACCTGCTCGATCTGCAACGCCTCCTTGTTGGGAAGGAGATCGTAGCGGCCGTCGACGGACCCGTTGACCAGCCCATGAAGTCCGCCCGCGAGGAATCGCCTCTTCCAGTACGTTACGGCCGCCGATGTTATCGAACACTCGCTGCTGATCTCGTTGTTCGAATGACCGTCAGCGGCCATCAGCAGGATCTTCGCACGAAGTCTCCATGAGGGAGGGTGGTCTTGCGTGCGGACCATCGCGAGGAGTTGCTCACGTTCGTCCGCCGAAATATCAAATTGGATTCTGGGTCGAGCCATGTTCAAACTGCAATAGTGCAGTACTCCGTGAAAGTCAGAATGAACGTCACCGTCGTTGCGTCTTGCCGTGTCGACAAAACACAGTTGCAAAAGACGAATGCGGTGAGTGGAAATCGTGCCGTGGATCGGATCAGGAGCGCATCCTGGATCAAACGGTCGAGCGCGGATCAAGGGGTGTGTATTGAATTCGGCAAGTGCATCTCCTCCACGTTTTCAAAAGTGGTAACTGCTTCATCACCGCCGCAGCGGACTGGCAAGGCAAGATGGCCATGTCGTGTACCGGGTGACGCGGTCAATCGGTGCCGACGAATTTTTTTTATGTGTTGAGCCATCGCCGATAGTGCTCAACCGTTCCGGCCACCTTCTTTGCAAGAAGGCCATAGGAACGGATCGAGCGGCGATACGGCACTTGAGCGCCTGATGGACCGCTGAGGACCGCTAATTCGACAGGGATACGAGTCACATGAGCAAGACATTGCGACGTCTCCTGCGAGGGGGGAGTACGCATCCTACGGCTTTTATTTTTTTCGGTCCCCCGCCCTTTGGAGGGGGAGCACTGATGCGCAAAGTGACACTTTGGGAAGCGGTTTTCAGCCTGCCTGTTGTAACAGGATGCTGTTTATTGCAGAGCAATTGCGATACAGCAGTGCGAAACACATCAAGACTGTGATTGGTTTTCGAAGCTTGAAAACGAAAGTGCTCGCGACCTCGGTCGCGAGCACCATTTCCAGGTTTGTCAGTATCAACCTACCTCGGACGTCAACTCAGACCCAACCGTGAATGTCTTGTTTGCTGGCGGCTGCAGGAACTCGAGCGTCACCCCGTCCGGACCCCTGACATAGACAAGCCTCAAACCGTCGCGCTCGCCGCCTTCGACGCGTTGTGGCGGCCCGACACGCAGCCATCCTCCTTCCTTGATCCGTTCAAGCAGCGCGTCGAGGTCATCCACATACATTGCAATATGGATAAAGCCTGCATCGCAGGCACGCGCGTCGACGGTCTTCCGGTTGGCAGGCGAGTAGTACTGCAACAGTTCGATCTTGTGTCCGTAGCCTTCGACCATCGCAAGGGTCAGCGAAGCACCTTCAACCCCGACGAGATTCTCGATAAATGCATCGTTCTTGAAGTCCCATATATAGAGATGCTGAAATCCAAGAACCGCCTACCCAGAAATCGAGCGAGTCTTTAAGCGACGAAACGGTTATTCCAGTGTGATCGACACGGTTTATCCTGAACGTTCGTCCGTCGCCTGCTTTCGGCTGCAAAGTCATGCTTGCCCCCGGCCGGCGCGTTTCCAGAACGCTTGCAGTTCTTCGGAGATGAATTGCGTCTTCTCCTCGAAGACCCAATGCCCACATTCTTCGATCACGCCGCCACTCGCATTGACAGAGATTGCCTTTGCGCTATCGAAGCAGTGCGATCCAAAGGAGTGGCTTCCACCCCACGCGAGCATCGGTACTTTCAGCTTTTCTTTTGCGAGTTCTGCTGTCTGCTCGGCCATTTGAGGAATGTAGCCATAGTGATTGAGGTTCGCACGAAGATTTCCTGGCTGCTTCATCTGCATGACATAAAGCGCCACTTCCTCTTCTGGCATAGCTTGAGGGTTGTATGCGAAGTCGCGGAAGAAATGGCGCAGATATTGCTGCTCCCGTCCCTCGACGAGAAAACGCGTGATATCCATATTCATATGCATGCCGAGATGCCAGTACGGCACACGCGGGTCGACATATCCGGGGAAGTCGAGTCCGAAGAACGGCGTCTCGATCGTGGACAAGGAAATTGCGCGATCTCCAGCCATGTACGCGAGCGCCACCTACGGCGGACCGCCAAGATCGTGGCTGAAAATGTGAAAGCGATTGATGCCTTCCACTTCGAGCAGATCGAGCATGTCTTGAGCGATCGTTTTCGGCTCGTAGCCTGAGAACGGCTTGTCGCTGTCCGCGTACCCACGTAGGTCAGGTGCAATGAACCGATATTCCTTGCCCAGTGCGTCAGCGAAGAGAGGCATTTCGTCATTTGTTTGCCACACACCGTTTTTATATTCGCATCGCTGCGTGTCACAACTATTATGGACCGGCCGGTTCAGAATGACATGCATAGGTACCGAAGGAAACGTTCTGGATTCTCGAACGTGGTCTCGTGAAAAACGATTTCATGCACAGTACGGCAAGCAAGAGCCACATACACCAAGGTCGCGTCGTTTACATTGTGTACCGAAAGGTTCAAAATACGAATCGGGATCTTCTGCATCAGTTCGATTTTTATCGATCGTCGAACGACGATGGTGGCTTTCCGCTGGTTCAGAGTTTGCAGGTAGAGAGACGGAGCCGAATGGATGATGAGCCAAGCTGATGACGACATCGTTCGACGCGCGCTAGTCGGCATATTGATGCTGGAGTCCCACACGCTCGAAGCGACGATCGGGACGCGGTGCGTTCCGAGGAAGAAGTTGCGTTCGAGGCGGCGACCATCAAAGCAGGCGCTCAAACCGGTCGATCTCGAACCGCCGCCTTCGCATGTTTCTATTCTCGAGCGGCTGTCGTCGAAGTCGCTCAGTGTACTGGAGCGACGCGCGTTCAGGTCACTATGCGGACCGGGTATGGCGAATAGGACTTGCTCGCGTGGACGCTTTTTGTGTGCTGACCGGCATGCCGATCTGGCGCGGCGACCCTGTGTTTCGGCTTCGGGTTAGTCCGTCCTCCTTTCCGGCCAATCATAACCGGATGATTCTCGCTCCCGTCGTTCCCGGTTATCTGCGATGCGAACACCATTCCGAGCCCGAACGGCCGTGAATACGGAAGAGAGACGGGTGCCAGAAGCGGGCTTGCGACATAGGGCCCGCCTCTGGTCATAAAGCTTCAATAAAAACTTACTTGCCCTTACGCTCGTAGCCTTTGACAAGATCGAGCCACTCGAACTTTCGCTCAGATTTCAGGAGGCCTTTGAGCTTGCTTTCGTAGTCGACCCGGTATGGCTTCTTCAGATGATGGTCTACGAAGTACTGCGCGCTGCACGCCCACGTTTCGTAAAGCACGAGCGTGTCGGGATCATCTGCGGATCGATGTAGATAGGTGTTGACGAAATCCGGCTCATTCGACATCTCGTCGAGCACCCTGATGAGGCTCGAGTAAAGTTCTTCGCGTGCTTCGGGCTTGCCGGGCAGGTGGACAATGAATGAAATGTTCTGGGTCATGGTGAGGCTCCTGAATCTGGATGGATCTTTACGCTGTGGCATCGGCAGCATTCAACATCGCGCGGCCTGCGGCAAGTTGCGAAGCCACTTCTGCGACGCGGGCGCCGAGAAATTCCGCAGTGCGCAAATCCGCATCGGGCGGGGTAACGTCGGCGCTCTCGTCGGCGTTCGATTGCGCAGCAGCGCCGAGGAAAAATCCGTGCCGGTTCAACGTGTCTTCCGTCGACTGCGAATGATTGTGTCCGGGCGGCAGGCCCAGATTCACCCAGTGCATCCGATGCTGCGCGGCGAAAATCGCAATCTGCTGCAGCGTCGCCAACTTGTCGCCGGAACGCGATGCCGCATTGGTGAAGCCGGCTGCGACCTTGTCGGCCCATTTGCTGCCCATTGCAAAGACGTTGCGCGAAGTCGCATCCATGAACTTTTTGAATTCCGCGGACGCGCTGCCCATATACGTGGGCGCGCCGAAGATGATTCCGTCCACCTGTTCGAGAATGCCCCAATATCCATCGATATCTTCTACGCCGATCAGCAGACTCTCGGTCCCTTCGACGCTGGCCGCCCCGCGAGCCACGGCTTCTGCGACTTTCCTCGTGTGTCCATAGCCGCTGTGGTAGACGACTGCAACACGGGTTCCTTCAAAACCTTGCGACATGATTTGCTCCATGGTTGACGTCACAGCCCGTGACGATTGCGAGGATTATGGACCAGCCGGTTTCGAATGTCGTTCGAAGGGACTCACGAGGTCGTTCGGTTTCATCGAACAAGTGCGGTTATGCTGAGCTGACGGACCTCGGGGCGGCATCGAGGCAGTCATCCGTTGTAAACCGTTTGGTCTACAATATCGGTCTGTCAGAGGAAACTGAAATGGCACGCCCGCGAGAGTTCGACGAAGATCATGTTTTGGAGAAGGCCCTACACGTCTTTTGGGAGAAGGGCTATGACGCCGCGTCGCTAGCGGATCTTCAGGAGGCGACGGGGCTCACGAAGTCCAGCTTGTACAAGGCGTTCGAAAGCAAGGAGGGGCTCTTTCGGCGGGTGGTCGATCGATACCACGACAACCATCTGGCGTTCCGCGAGCATGCGTTGGCGCAGCCGACACCCAGGCTGATCGCCGAATCTCTGCTCGAGGGAATTGTCGTGCTTCACACTGGGAAGAACACGCCTTCAGGTTGTCTCGTGACGTTTGCCGCGCTTGCATGCAGCGCGGACGCGCGCCCTCTGAGCGATGAATTGTCGGAGAGCCGCAATGCTTTCGAGCGGCGTCTGCGCGAGCGCTTCGAGTCAGTGAAGCAGGCGGGGCCGTTTCCAGAGGGCATGACCAGTCACGACGCGGCCACTTTCGTATCGACGCTTATTCAGGGCCTGGCCGTTCAGGCGAGAGGAGGCGCTACGCGCCGGCAGCTTCGTCAACTGGTCGCGGCGGTGTTGAAAAGCTGGCCTGCGGGCTAGGAAAACGCTGTCCAGACCTGCTCAGCCGAACATCCGCAGAGTTGCCGAACCAGAAGCGCGCGGCACTTCTCGCAACGGTAGTGCTCGATTGCCACCACGCCTTCGCATTCGCCAACGCCGATCAGCGTCAGGCCTTCTTCTCTGATCCTGTCCGCGGAGCATCCCTGGAGCGTGGAGCATTCGTTGCAAAGTTCCATGACCTGATTGCCGTTTCACGTGAGTGAAGCTACAGCGAGAAGAGGCCCGCGTGGACGGGCCATCCATCAGTGAAGCTCCCGCGAGAAGAAGCGGGCGAGTCAGTATTGCGCTAATTTTCCTATTGCGCAGCAAAAATTATTTGGGGAACCAGAGTTAACTACCGGATGCACAGTGTTAGTGCCAAACGTGCTTCATTTCGGTGAGTTTTGCGTGACTCACGAAGCAGATCCTTCGCGCCGTCGAGCGGCACGCACGCTCATGCCGTTAGCCAAACGCAGTCACTCTGGCTGCATCCACGCTGGATCGAGTGGCGCCATTCTGCGCAACGTCAGACGAAAATCGCGCGCGACGGCCGGCAACGTCGCATCGCGTCGGCGGATCAAACCGATTGTGCGTGCAACCGTCGGCTCGACGAGCGGACGGATCGCGATTCTCGATTGAGCGTCGCGCGGCGCCGCGCAACGCGGAATGATCGATATGCCGAGTCCGGCTTCGACGAGTCCGAGGGACGTCGTCAGATGCTCGATCTCGATCAGGCGGTCTGGGCGCCAGTCGATGTCGCGCAATGCGGCATCGAGCATCCGGCGATTACCGCTCGTCGTGCCCGATACGATCAAGGGCCACGGTCTCAGCTCTCGCCATGCGACGTGCTCGCTTTTCGTAAGCGGATGATCGGCGGGGCACGCCAATACGTACGGGTCCACCAGCAACTCGTCGATTGCGAGTTCCGGCGTTTCGTTGACGAGAAACGCAATGCCGAATTCCGCGTCTCCATCGGCGACGCGCCGCGCGACCGTCGAGAGGTCGGCTTCGATCAGCTTCAGCCGCACTTCAGGCCGCTTGTGGTGATAGCTGCTCACGATCTTCGGCAGCAGGAACTTCGCGACAGTGGGAATGCACGCAATCGTCAATTGACCCGCGCGGATGCGCGTGGCCTCGGTGACGAGCTGCAACGACGCGTCGAGTTCGCGCAGCACGCTTTGCGCGCGCGGCAAGAGCAATTCACCCGACGATGTGAGCGAGACCATACGCGTCGTGCGTTCGAAGAGCATCAGGTCGAGCGCTTCTTCGAGCCGCTTGATGCGTCGCGTCAGCGCCGATGCGGACAGATTCAGTTCAATCGCCGCATCGTTGAACGATGCGTGCGAAGCGACTGCGACGAAAGCGCGGAGCGCATCGAGATCGACGCCGGGATAGCGAATCATGGGAGCCTGACGGTGGGCCTGGTTTTGGACCGGACTTTGGGCAATTCACAGACTATCGACTATTGCATGTGAGGCAATAATAATCGCGCCGCACGCAATTCACAAACTCGTGGCGTGTGCGGATACTGGGTGACAGCAAAGCAGCATGCCCGGCTCAAACCCACTACCGCGCGCGATTGCGCTTGACACGCGATGAACCAGCACAACGACATCGGCACAAACCCTTATACCGGCGGCGTCGCGGCCTTCGTGGCGGGATTGCGTTACGAAGCGATCCCCGACGAAGTGCGCGCTCGCATCAAGCTGCTGATTCTCGATTCGCTCGGCTGCGCGTTGTTCGGCTCGGGCCTCGAGTGGAGCCGCATTCTCTCGGACACGCTCGCGAGTATCGATACGACGCAAGGCTGCAACGTGTGGGGCATACCGTTGAAGCTGTCGGCGCCACACGCGGCGCTCGTCAACGGGACGATGATCCAGAGCTTCGAGCTCGACGACGTGCATCGTGCCGGCGTGCTTCATGTTGGCGCGGTGACGCTGCCCGCGGTGCTCGCCATCGCGGAGACACTGCCCGCCGATGCGCGCATGAGTGGCCGCGATTTTCTGCGCGCGTGTGTCGCCGGCTATGAAGTGGGGCCGCGCGTCGGCATGTGCATGGGACCCGAGCATATTGCGCAGGGCTGGCATTCGGGCGCGACGGTCGGCGTGTTTTCGGCTGCGGCGGGCGCGGCGGCCGCGTTGCGTCTCGATACCGCGCAGACGGTACACGCGCTCGGCATCGGCGGCACGCAGTCGGCGGGCCTGATGGCCGCGCAGTTCGGCGCGATGGTCAAGCGCATGCATGCGGGACGCGCCGCGCAAAGCGGACTGTATGGCGCGCTGCTGGCGCAGAACGGCTTCACGGGCATCGTCGATGTGTTCGAGAACCCGTATGGCGGTTTTTGCAGCACGTTCTCGCGATCGACGGACCGCTTCGATCTGACGCAACTGATCGACGGCCTTGGCGAGCGCTTCGAGACAATGAACATCGCGCTGAAGTTCTATTCGTGCGTGGGCAGCAATCACACGACGCTCGATGCGATACGCGCGATGCAGGCGCGTCATCCGTTCGGCGCGAACGACGTGGAGTCGATCGTCGTGCATGGCTCGCGTGTGACCGTCGATCACGTCGGCTGGCGATACGTGCCGCAGGGGCTGACGTCCGCGCAGTTGAACCTGCCCTACTGTGTCGCGACGCTATTGCTCGAAGGCGATGTGTTCGTCGACCAGTTCAGCGAAGACAAAGTGGGCGACCCTCAACGCATGGCGCTGGCGGACCGCGTACAGGTGCTCGAAGACCCGTCGATCACCGCGCGTGGGCGCGGCGCGCGCCATACGGTGAGAGTCCAGGTGATACTGCGCGACGGCGCGCGGCTCGAGGAAACCGTGGAGTCGCAGCGCGGCAGCGAGCATGCATTTGCGAGCGAGGGAGAAATCGTCGGAAAGATGACGAAGCTCGCGGCGCATCGCATCGAAGGCGAGCAGATCCAGCGCATCGTGGACTGGGTCATGCACGCCGAAGAAAAAGCCGACGCAGCAGAACTCGTGCGCTTGCTCGCGGCTCGAGGTTAGCGGCGCGAGAACATCACACGCGAGAACATCAACGCCGAGCACCTTACGCGCGACTGTACGCAACTGCACGCAACACTTGCGACCGCGTGACAGCGACACGGCAGGCAGGAAAGTAGCAAAGCAGCAATCCAGGCACCAGACAATAGCGGCCCGACGGTCGCAAGGGGACACAGGATGGCCGCAACGCCTCACGATCTGTCGCTACGGGCCTCTCTCGCCGGGCGGCGGGAACGCCTGCGCTCGATTATCGGCGGCAGCGCGGGCAATGTGATCGAGTGGTACGACTTTCTCGCGTACTCGATCTTCTCGATCTACTTCAGCAAGGCATTTTTTCCGGGCGGCAATCAGACGGCGCAATTGCTGAACGCGGCCGCTGTCGCCGCGATCGGCTATGTGGTGCGGCCGCTCGGCAGCTGGGCGATCGGCGCGCTCGCGGACAGGCACGGACGGCGCGTCGCACTGAGCGTATCGGTGGCGATGATGAGCATCGGCTCGCTGATCATCGCGCTCACGCCGACATATGCAACGATCGGCGTCGCGGCGCCTGGCGTGCTGATCTGCGCGCGGCTGCTGCAAGGCTTCAGCATGGGCGGCGAGGCGGGCACGAGCGCGACGTATCTCAGCGAAATGGCGCCTGCGGGCCGGCGCGGTTTCTTCGTCGGCTTCGTGCAGGTGACGGTGGTGATGGGTCAGCTCGTCGCGCTCGCGCTGATGCTCTTGCTTCAGCGGCTCATGCTGTCGCCCACGCAACTCGAAGACTGGGGTTGGCGCATTCCGTTCGCAATCGGCGGCGCGCTCGCGGTATTCGCGCTGTATCTGAGGCGTGGCATCGCGGAAACCGATGCGTTCGAGCGTGCCGATGCGCTCACAGCGGGCAAGCAGCGCGGCGAAGCTGAGCGCGGCAGTCTCGTTGCATTGCTGATCCGCCATCGCATGCAGACGCTGTGGACGATCGGCATCAGCATCGGCGGCACCGTTGCGTTCTTGAACCCACTAGGTAGCATTTTTGTGGATTACCGCCCGCGAACCTAACTCTAGTCGACCTTTTTCGCTACCAACACAGCTTTATGCTGTCGGTCGGGAGGGAAACTAAATCA
This sequence comes from Paraburkholderia franconis, assembly GCF_009362735.1. Lineage (GTDB taxonomy): Bacteria > Pseudomonadota > Gammaproteobacteria > Burkholderiales > Burkholderiaceae > Paraburkholderia > Paraburkholderia franconis. The sequence goes on from NZ_WHNP01000058.1 coordinate 42,562, forward strand.
CTACCTGCTGAAAATGTGGGTTGGCTTCCGCGTAACCATCTTTCTCCCGCCAGCCGCCTCGCCACACGGGTCATCATCCATTTTTATTAGACAAGGCAAGCCGGCGAAGCCGGCGCGTCAGGCGTTCGAGTGTGTGCAACTTTGGTACCGCCCTCAGGGCGGCTGTCCACACCCTTGTGGTGTGGGCAGCAAAGTTGTGCACACGGGGAGGTGGCGCGGGACTTATTGGAGCAATTGGTCTGGATTTCGAGACGCCATCGTTGCGTGCCGGTGTTCACCGGACGCTCAAGGTACCCGCAGACAGACCAGAAGATGCTATATCGAACAAAGGGTCAGTCCGCCTCGCGTCGCGGCTTTCTTTCTATGTCAACGTCGACAGATTTCTTGCGTCCCGTTTTTATTGGGGTGGGCAACTCGTCCTGGTCGGTTAGCAGTTGGACCTCACTGACTCCTAGTGCTAAAGCCAATGAGACCAAAGTGTCGAGCGTCACGCTCGCGAGGCCACGCTCAATCTGACCGACTTGAGTGCGATGCAATCCCGCGCGCTGCGCCAAGGTCTCTTGGGACATGCTCTGTTTGCCGCGGAATAGCTTCAGATTCGTCGACAGTCGCTGTCGGACTGCCTCGTGACGCGAGATTGTGTTATCTGCCATATGGGGCAGGAGCATCAACCATTCTGCCAGCTAAATCTACAGTGTCGAAACTGGCAGTTTAAAAACTGCCAGTCTTTACACTTCATGTTTTTGCTTTTAGACTGTCAACGGTCTGGACACTTCTAGCCAACAGGGACGTAGAGCGCTCAGCAATGTTGCCTCGCGGCTCGTCTAACTGGTCGCAAACACCGACGGGGGTTTTGTTGATATACCAACTCGCCAAGTTGCTGCAGTGGATGGTTTCGAGATAGTTAACAGCCGGCAACTGGGGTCCCCGTGGGATTTGCCCCACAGGCAGCCGGGGAGACATGTGACTTTTCCGCGCGACGAACTGTTAACTAGCACCAAGGTCGACGTTGTCCCACTCGGTCTTCTCGAGGCAGCATTGCCTGATGTAAGCGCCGGCAAGGTGGCGCGCGCACACTCAAGGATATTTTGATGCCCAGTCAGCCCATTCCTGTCGCCGAGGTCGAGTCTGATGCCTCCGTGCCGCGTTGGAAAACCATCGAACGCGATGACAGTTTTACGCATCTTGTCGGTTCCGACGCACTGGGCACCGGAGGCGTTGTTTCATATCGAAGCGGCCAGGCATGCGCGAGCCCTCTCATCATTCTTGGTCTGTCCAATGCTATTTACTGACAGCAGTTGGGAAGAGCCGCATCCCATAAAGAAGAGGCTCATGCAGCCACTTCTTGCGTGGCGCTGCGTTGGATGGACGGACCTCACGCCGAACTTCTTTGTCGTTGCATCATCTGGCGGTGCGGACTTCGCGAGCCCGGACGGTTGGGTGGTGGACGGTGCCGAGGCGCTGATTGAACTGGTATTGCATCTTGGCGATGTAACCTTTTCGGTTCACCTCTTGGGTCGTAATGAGGATGACGCTTCTGTCACGCTGTGCCGGGTAAGCGGATTGTGGAAGGAGGTTCAGGCCAAAGATTCGGACGTCGCGAGCTATTGGTATTCAACTAACGACGGGGAGCCGAGACCGTGTTCGCCTATCGCATCCGGTAGGCGTGTTGAGAGACCGCGGTTGGTAAGCGTATTGAGCTTCGAAAACAGGTGAGTACGAAGCGAGATTCGAAATTTTCGGCCGGCATGTGTCTCTTTTCGTGAACGTCAATTTTCGGTTTCCTTTAGCCAAAATATGCCTTCTCACGAAAATCAAATTGACCTTGAGATTGCATTTCTGAAAATCCACGAACTGGCGCTCGCGGAAGGGGACCTAGGCTATGCATACTGGTATCAAGTCGGGCAACTGCTTCGGCGAGCAGCGGGCATGCAAGAAGAGATAGAGGCGCTCAGGGAAGAGTTGGAGCAATGCCGTGCGAATCAGCACAAGAGGCACTGAGTTGGATACTTCATCATGGTGACGAAGCAGAACACCGGGCGGAATCAGCAACGCGCGAACGAACTACTACTCACGTACGTTTTGTTTGACCTTCAAGATGCGATGGCCGGAAGCGTGTGTAGCGAGGCAGAATTTCGGCAACGGCGAGAGCGGTCACCAAATTTGAGAATCGCTGACTCGGCGCCGACAGGTTTTAGCCTCGCTCAAGTAAAGGAATGACCATGCCGCGGTCTACGCGCGCGACAAAGCCCGAAACATCGCTCCATGACGAATGGGTGCAACATCTCATCAATCGCGCCGTCGTTGCGGCCATACTCTTCGACCCGAAAGTCGCTGAAACGCTGCTTGAAATCCCTGACGCGGCGCTTGGCCGAATGTTCAAGAATCATCTCTGCAAAGTCGTCGGCCAGGCCATGGTCTACGGAATTGACCTTCCTGCACTCCGAGAGGAAGAAGAGAGGCTTCGCGAGCGCGTCAAACGTGCGTCGAAACGAGCACCCGAACATGAGCCTTTGCCTGGGCCGAACAAAGCGAACGTTGCACGTTACCCGCTTGTTCTTCAAGGAAAAGTGCTCCGCGTCCACGACTTTTGCATGGCGGCCGGCATCACGGAAAAGAAGCTGGATAAGTTTGTCGATTCGGGGCGAATGTTCCGAGTCTATTTTGGGCCCGAGGCCTACTGCCCGGCGTTCTTCCTCTCATCCATGATTTTTCGTGACGACTTCAAAAATGTCATACGTGGTCTCGGCAAAACCGACCCATGGGTCATGTTCGACTTCTTCACGACACCCATTGAGTCGCTGGGCGGGGCTACGCCGCTTCAACGGCTATCAGTCGAAGATGTTGAGCCGGTAGTGGAGGAAGCTAAAAGTTTCGCGGAACAATATGCGCAGCTGTATGCGTCGGCTCAAGGAGATTCATAACTCTGCTGGCCATGAAAGCACTCTTGACCTTCACGCTGAGTCATCTCGAACTTCTGGTCGTGCCTGCAGTTGGGTTCATACTCAGCCTCGTCATCGTGCGAATCAAAAGGCGATACATAAAAGAGGGGGTTTTGTTTGGGTACTTGCCCACAACAGAGCGCGAGCGTTGCCCCTCGAAATCAGCGGGAGTAGAGATGAATTCGGATAACCATATTGACATCGAGATTGCGCTCCGCAAGTTCCACGAATTGGGCCTGGAGGAAGGGGACTTAGGATATGCGTACTGGCATGAAGTCGGACAGCGACTGAAACGCGCTGCGGGAATGCAAGCGCAAATAGACGCGCTCAGCAAAGAGTTGGAACAATGTCGCGCGAGGCCGGGCAAAGCGGATTGATAACAAAGCGTCGCGAGGCGCGAGGAGGCTTCAATGAAGAAGGAAATTGGTCTGGAAGAGCGACTGCTCAAGAAATCCGACAAGCCTTCTGAGGACTTGAGTTGTAGCTGGCACTACAAGAAATCTCCGAGCTACGACCCATTTAGGTCTGTAGCTGCGGCAGGGAAATGGTGCATCTTTGTCAGCCCTGCCGACGTGGACGAGGAATGGAACAAAATATGCTACGCTATCGGGAACGGCCAGCTGCTGTGCGCAAAGGTGTCCACCGCACTGCGCAGCATGGGCCGCGATGGGCACGTCATCTGCGTCTACACGCCTGACTGGGCCGATACGCAGGACGTTATACGCGCCCGCGAAGTGTTGCGGGAGTTGGGTTTCCTGGATGAACTCGGCTACAAGCGGGACATTGATACCCGGAGCGGGAAATACGGCCCCGACGAGTGGCACTTGCGAGCGTAGCCACTTCCCACTACTTGACTCACCGCGAGAAGTCAGTGACGAGGACGCACTTAGCCGCTTGCCGTCAACGAATCGCGATTCGACCGGCAACCATCAGACACACCGCGCGAGTGCCCGTATCAGAATGAACACCTGGCTAGGGAGACGTTTCGACGTACGGACTGAATCAGACTCCACGTGCTGGCCGCGCGGGACCAACCACACAGTGTCCTGCCGATGAGAGAATCGGAGTGAATCATGGCGAAGAGGAGCTTCTTGCAAAGCGTCGGCGATGCGCTGACCGGTGTTGCCGCCACCTGGCGAACGCAGCGCAGCTTTCGCATCCAGGCAAGGACTCGCGGCGGCATTACCCGTGGTATTGGCCTGGTTACGGCCGCCGCTTGTGTTTTCGGCGCTATGCATGACGATGGCCGTGCTGGTCCTCGCGGCCGAACTTTTCAACACGGCTCTCGAACGACTGGCCGACCAATCGGTGCAGCCAAAGACTGTGCTGCAGGAGCGGTGCTACTCGTCTGCGCAGGCGCCGGTCTCGTCGGAATACTGACGCTGATTGTCGCGTTTGCGGAACGGTAGCGCTTGCCAGTAGAGACGGCGGGATAGTATCCGTATGGATAGTAATCGGGACCCACGTAGTAGCATGGACTTGAGGCCGTCGCAGCATGATGAAACTCCTGGCCAGGTCGAGCGAAAGCTCAAGATACTAGACCAGGGTCAGCAGGGATGAGCCGACAACCCGTCGGCGAACCTCCGCATATGGTGTCAGTGTGTATTATGGACGCATAGCCCTGACCGCGTGGAGAGACGCTGTGGACGTATCGTTCCTCATCGACCCGATTCACAAAACCGTCATCATCGTACAGGACGGCTATGCCCGTGTTGGTGAACTTATCGGCACAGAGTTGACCGATACCGCGACGCTGTGGGGTGAAGCTGCCGACTCGGATACATCGGTCCAAGTCATCGTCGCAGACGACAGCCTGGCGAACAACACTATTTCACGAGGATTTTTCAAGGTCACGCTCGAACTGGAGAGCGTAAAAATGGAGCGGGTATTTGCGGGAAAAGCAGTACTCAATGCGTACGGCAGTCCGCGTCCCGACATCAAGGAGCAAGTTAAAACGCTCAAGGCGATGCGCGAGCGCATCAGCTTCATCAGCGCCGAAGAAGCGTTTCAGTGGTTTGAGGAAAACACTGGCGGCTCACCGTTTTCAGCGGAGGACTGAAGCGGGCTTGCGTTCAGGGACGTAGCCGCAGAAAAAGCTTTGCAAGCCAGGCGCTCCAGCAGCATGTCGCGCTTTGTACGCTTATCGGTGACAGTACCGTCGCCTATCAACCACATTGACAAGCGTTCCCCAAGGTCACTCCCTCGACGCGAGGGTTTTCCTGATTTCGCGACGGGCATCGCGCGCGTGATAAACGTCGTGTCAATGGACAAACAGAAACAAGTTTCGCAGGGGCTTTATCAATTGACTGTGCGCAATTGTCCGAGGACCGAATCGATTTCGGCGCGATTCAGCGTCAGAACATCGGCGTGTTCAGAGACGAGTTTCTCGAGAAGGCTGACCGCGCGATGAAGATGCTCGCATAAGCGCACGTCTTGCAGTACCGCCTTCGGGGCGCCGTTGTCCGTGATGACTATCACGCAGTTATAACCGCGCCTTGCTGACGTCGCACAGGCGTGCGGCCTGCCTGTGCGGCAATTTACGCTTTCCGGATTTCGGTGGGCGCACCACCATTCAGGTGGCTGCGTGCATACCGCATCGAACGTGCAAAGCATCTGCTGCGGCATACGCAACTGAGTCTCGCCGCCATCGGGCAGGAGTGCGGGTTTGCGGACCAGAGCCACTTCACGCGCAGTTTTTTTTGAGGCAACCGGGACGACGCCCGGGGCGTGGCGTCGTCAGTGCGGAAGACTGATGGCGACGAGCGGCCGACTGTTAAACCAGTCCGTTCAGCACTTCCCGGTTAGGAGGTCGATGCGTCCGTCGCGAACCTTGTTGGCCCAGTCGGCATTGACCAGCATGCCGCGGACGATGGCAACCAGTTCGAAGTCACCGCGCTCGACGAGCTTAAGAACGTTGTCGAGCGAGTCGACATGGGCCGCATTGGACCAGAAGCGCATCGGATACGCCTACTCTTACCTGTTGCCTGGCGTGTTCATGACAATGCGCAAAGCAATGACAAGTGCCCAGCCGGGCACGCTCGACTGTATCTAACGTGCATCCTTCGGTCTATCTCCCTTGGGCCAGTCATTTGCCCTGGCTACATAATCGGGCCGGGGCTGTTGCCTGAAATACTCGGCAACCTCAACGGCTTCTTGGTCAGAAAGCGCTTACCGCCCTGTAACGGCGGCATGTTGCATTTGACAAATGCGGCAGCGGTATACATCCGCGCCATACCTGCGCCGACGTTGAACGAGGTCCTGGCGTCATAGTGGCGGAATGACGTAGCCACGTAGCGGATTTGGAGTACCTTGCCTACCCCACCGTGGCCTGACCGGTTGGGTGACGATTGGACCGGAAGGCATGTCACTGGCGAGACGTCAAAATGTTTTGTCACCCAGGTGTTGGTCGGTATGCCTCTGTCGCTCATGGGGTCTGCGATTCCGCTATCAATCAATGCGGCGTGGGTCTATAACGTATCAGCAGCACGAATTTTTATTGGTCATGGGCTTACGAGGTCCTGTCACCAGCGTGACTATTGCGCGTCCTTTCTGCTGCGCCCGGCACAAGCCTCGCGTCATTTTCAGGTGGTCGCCTGACAAGTCCGGCGTCTGCCACGTATAGAAAAAAGCCCACTTCCCTTTCGCCCGCCTGAGTGGCGTTGCGGCGCCGTCACGTCGTGACGGTGTCGCGCTGTCTGGCATCTGGAAGAGCGGGAAACGAGTCGGCAGGAAGTGAAGGGCCTTTGTGGAAACCTGTACGAATCAAGGAGTCTGAGATGAAATCACGACTGATTTTGGCGACGGGTGCTGCATGCCTGGTCGCGATGGCAGGAACGGTTCACGCGCAAGGTGCGTCGCAGCAGGCAGCGCCTTCGGCACAGCCCGCGATGCAGCAGAACGCCGAAGCGCCTGCACAGGCTGGCACCGACACGTCTTACGGCGGGACTCCTTCGACCAGGAGCGCAGCGGGCAAGATGGGCCCCTCGGCCTGCACGCCGAGGCCTCAGTGCGATGTTTTCTTCGGCAATTGAGCTGACGGCGAGCGCCGGGGCACCGGCGCAGCTTCTTGTCCGGTCGCTCCTCCTGTGGGGTGGCTCTCATCAGACGATGTTTGCAATGTCCTGCCGGCGGCGCCGACGTACTGACGTAAATTACCCAACTTCATCGAGGTACCGACATGAAATCTGTATTGATGGTGGCGGCAGGCGCGGTCGTTTTGCTGACCACACCCATAGCCGCATATTCCCAGGAGGCACAGCAGGCACCGTCGTCCACGAGCAGCCAATGGTCGGCACAGCAGCATGCAGCCCCAACGGATGCACAGGCGCGTGACTCGGCCGTCGGTGGCGCGCCGATGCCTGGAACGCAGTCGCGTGAGCGAAGCCAGTACATCGCACCTTGTATCGCCGGACTGTCGTGCGATATTTATCATGGCAGCTGAAACGCCGTGCAGTGCGGAGGTGGCCGGCGGGTGTCAACAAAAAGCGAAAGTGCCCTTCACCGGATATTTTCCAATGGACTGTATATCCGTTGCCTGGAACAGGAAGCCAATCACACTGATTTTCCGGCAGCGGTTACCGCTGCACCCAATTCAAGAGGCGGCTCCGGAAATTCGGACAGTTCATTGAGTGGAAAAGCTGGGGCGTGAGCCTGGCATAATGCCGGCAAAGGAACCAGAAGATGACGAAACGAAACCGACGGACACACTCACCGGCATTCAAGGCAAAGGTGGCACTAGCGGCGCTYAAGGGCGACAAGACGCTGGCAGAGTTGGCCCAGCAATTTGATGTCCATCCGAACCAGATCACGGACTGGAAGAAGCAGTTGCAGGAGCGGGTTGCCGATGTGTTCGACGCGGGCAACGCGMCCCCAGCTGCACCGCCAATCGACGTGAAGGTGTTGCACGCGAAGATCGGACAGTTGACGTTGGAGAATGATTTTTTAGAAAGCGCGCTCAGCAAGGCGGGACTGCTGGGCGTAAAGCGATGATCGATCGTGATCACGCCCTGCCGGTGACGCAGCAGGCCCGGCTGTTAGGCATAAG
>NZ_WHNP01000059.1 GCF_009362735.1 Paraburkholderia franconis
CCACCGCGCGCCGTCATCGAGCACCCACATCTGTCGGCTGTTAGTTTTTAAAGAACATCGCACGAGGCGCCTTGCCTTCGTTGCGTTGCTGCATCAGCAGCAGAGAAACGAGATTATGAAGAACCTTCCGGCATCCGTCAACAGGTTTTTTACTACCGAAGAACCTGCCGACCCCGCCGGAAAACCACATCACTACCGGCTCTCCCGCCTTTCCCGCTTCCCTCGCGCCGCGGTGTCCGCCGCGCGAAAGAGCGGAATTCTAGGCGCTTGCCACCACAGTTGCAAGCGGTTTTTCGACCGTTGTCATCAACGATGTTTAAAGACGGGTTTGCGCTTTTCGACGAACGCAGTCATCCCCTCCTTCTGGTCCTCGGTTGCGAACAACGAGTGGAATAGCCGGCGCTCGAAATGCACACCCTCCGCCAGAGTTGTTTCGTAAGCGCGGTTGACGGACTCCTTCACCATCATCACCGCCGGCATCGGAAACTCGGCGATCGTAGCTGCCGCGGCAATGGCGTCATCGATTAACGTCGCGGCGGGAATCACACGCGACACCAGACCCGCGCGCTCGGCTTCAGCGGCGTCCATAAACCGGGCCGTCAGGCACATATCCATCGCCTTCGCCTTCGATACGGCACGCGGCAGGCGCTGCGTGCCGCCCGCACCCGGCATGATCCCGAGCCTGATTTCCGGCTGACCGAACTTTGCCGTGTCGGCTGCAAAGATGATGTCGCACATCATCGCGAGTTCACAGCCACCACCCAAAGCAAAACCGGCCACTGCTGCGATGATTGGCTTCCGAACCGATCGGACAGCTTCCCAATTTCGAGTGATGTAGTCGCCCTTGTAGACGTCCATATAGGAATAGGTCGCCATCATTCCGATATCCGCGCCCGCCGCAAACGCCTTCTCACTCCCGGCGATGACGATGGCGCCAATGCCTTCATCCGAGTCGAACGTGCGCAGGGCCTCACCGAGTTCGTCCATCAGAGCGTCGTTGAGCGCGTTGAGCGCCTTCGGACGGTTCAACGTAATAAGACCTACGCGGCCACGTGTCTCAACCAGAATGTTCTCGAAAGCCATGCACTCCTCCTAAGTGTTTACCTGCAGGCGCGAGGGGCTCGCGCTGCATCCTAATAATGCTAACATTCACCAACCAACCGGTCGGTCAATGAATCGACAAGATTTCCTCTAACGTTCAATGAGCACCTCGCCCGCCATGACCCATCCGCTATTTACGAAGCACGAAGACACGCTGCAGAAAGCTCTTACCGCCATCGAGACCCGCGGCTACTGGAGTCCGTTCCCGGAAATGCCGAGTCCCAAAGTGTACGGGGAAACCGCGAACGCGGACGGCGAAACGGCATTCAAGGCCCATCTGAACAAGACGTTCGAACTCGACCAGCCGAGCACGGGTGAGACAGTAGGCGCAGAGCAATCGCCGTTCGGTTTCCCGCTTGGCATCCGCTATCCGAAGTCAGAGCCGGATGCACTGATCGCTGCCGCCGCCCAAGCCCAACGCAAATGGCGCGAAGCCGGTCCGAAAGCGTGGATCGGCGTGAGCCTCGAAATCCTCGCGCGTATCAATCGCTTGAGCTTCGAGATCGGCTATAGCGTGATGCACACGACCGGCCAGGCTTTCATGATGGCGTTCCAGGCGGGTGGTCCGCACGCCCAGGACCGCGCACTCGAAGCAATCGCGTACGCGTGGGACCAGTTGCGCCGCATCCCTACCGACGCTCACTGGGAAAAACCGCAAGGCAAGAACCCGCCGCTCGCGATGCAAAAGCGTTTCAACATCGTGCCGCGCGGGACGGCCCTCGTGCTCGGATGCTGCACGTTCCCGACTTGGAACGGCTACCCCGGCCTCTTCGCCGACCTTGCGACCGGCAACACTGTCATCGTCAAGCCGCACCCGGGCGCGATCCTTCCGCTTGCGATCACCGTGCGCATCGCCCGCGACGTGCTGCGTGAAGCCGGCTTCGATCCGAACGTCGTGACTTTGCTCGCGACCGATCCCAACGATGGAGAACTCGTCCAGAACCTCGCGCGCCGCCCGGAAATCAAGCTGATCGACTTCACGGGCAGCACGCAAAACGGTACCTGGCTGGAGCGCAACGCGCACCAGGCACAGGTGTTTACCGAAAAGGCGGGCGTCAACCAGATCGTGATCGACTCCGCCGACGACCTCAAATCGGTCGCGCGCAACATCGCCTTTTCGCTGGCGCTGTACTCCGGACAGATGTGCACGGCTCCGCAAAACATCTACGTGCCGCGCGACGGCATTCGCACTGCCGAAGGCACCGTCTCTTTCGATGCAGTCGCTGAGGCAATTGCCAGCGCTGTCCAGAAACTCTGCTCCGATCCTGCCCGCGCCGTCGAACTGCTCGGCGCGATCCAGAACGAAAGCGTGATCCAACGTCTTGACGAAGCGCGCAAGCTCGGGCGTGTTCTCGCGGACAGCCAGTCACTCGAACACCCGGCGTTCGCAGGTGCCCGCGTGCGCACCCCGCTGGTTCTGCAACTCGATGCCGCGAAAGACGAAGCCCGGTTCACACGAGAGTGGTTCGGCCCGATCTCCTTCGTGATCGCGACGGACTCGACGGACCAGTCGCTCGATCTGGCCGGACGTATCGCCACCGAGCACGGCGCGCTGACACTCTCCGTCTACAGCACAGACGACAAAGTGATCGAAGCGGCCGAGGAAGCATCGATTCGCGGCGGCGTTGCCCTGTCCATCAACCTGACGGGCGGCGTGTTCGTCAACCAGTCCGCAGCGTTCTCGGACTTTCACGGCACGGGCGCCAACCCGGCTGCCAACGCCGCGCTCGCCGACGCAGCCTTCGTGGCGAATCGCTTCCGCGTCGTTCAAAGCCGGGTTCATGTTGAACCGAAGGCTGTTCCGGCGTAAGTCGGCCGAACGATATAGGACGTTTGACCGACGTTTTGGCCTATGACTTCGGGCCGACTGATCGCGCACCAAACGTCGCACTAACATGCAGTCCACGGGCCGGTCTTCGTGCCGGCCCCTCTTCGCAGGAACTCCGATATGACTGATGCCTTTATCTGTGACGCGATCCGCACTCCCTTCGGCCGCTATGGCGGCGCCCTGAAAGACGTCCGCGCCGACGACCTCGGCGCCGTTCCGATCAAGGCGCTGATCCAACGAAACCCGGGCGTGGACTGGCGCGCGCTTGACGATGTGATCTACGGCTGCGCGAATCAGGCGGGCGAAGACAACCGCAACGTCGCGCGCATGTCGGCGCTGCTCGCAGGGCTGCCCACGGATGCGCCCGGCGCGACGATCAACCGTCTGTGCGGATCAGGCATGGACGCAGTCGGTACGGCAGCCCGCACCATCAAGGCCGGCGAAGCGCGCTTGATGATCGCCGGCGGCGTGGAAAGCATGACACGCGCGCCGTTCGTGATGAGCAAGGCAACGTCCGCGTTTTCGCGGCAATCCGAAATCCATGACACGACTATCGGCTGGCGCTTCGTCAATGCCCAGATGAAGCGCGATTACGGCGTCGACTCGATGCCCGAGACAGCCGAAAACGTCGCCGTCGACTTCAACGTGAGTCGCGCCGATCAGGACGCGTTCGCACTGCGCAGCCAGCAGAAGGCCGATCGCGCGCAACGCGACGGTACGCTCGCGCAGGAAATCGTCGCCGTCGAGATTCCGCAGAAAAAAGGCGAGCCGGTTCGCGTGACACTAGATGAGCATCCGCGCGAAACATCGCTCGAAGCGCTCGGCAAGCTGAAGGGCGTCGTGCGCCCGGACGGATCGGTGACGGCGGGCAACGCATCGGGCGTCAACGACGGCGCGTGCGCGTTGCTGCTCGCCAATCGGGCCGCCGCGGACCAATATGGCTTGCGCCGCCGCGCCCGCGTACTCGGCATGGCAACGGCCGGTGTCGAGCCGCGCATCATGGGGATCGGCCCCGCGCCCGCTACGCAAAAGCTCCTGAAGCAGCTCGACATGACGCTCGACCAGTTTGACGTCATCGAACTCAATGAAGCGTTCGCATCGCAAGGTCTTGCCGTTCTGCGCCAACTCGGCGTGCGTGACGACGACCCGCGTGTGAATCCGAACGGCGGCGCCATTGCGCTTGGCCATCCGCTCGGTGCATCGGGTGCGCGTCTGATCACGACGGCGCTGTATCAGCTCGAGCGCATCAACGGGCGTTTTGCACTGTGCACGATGTGCATTGGCGTCGGTCAGGGCATCGCGCTCGCCATCGAGCGCGTCTGAACGGCGCGACACTGAATTCCGTATGGAGACCAGGAGACAACCGATGCCATATGAAGCGATCCGCGTAGATATCGACGCGGCCACGCGCGTCGCCACTGTGACGCTGAACCGTCCCGACAAGCTGAACAGTTTCACGCGCGCGATGCATCAGGAACTGCGCGCAGCGCTGGACGAAGTCGAAGCGGCAGGTGCCCGTGCACTCGTGCTTACAGGCGCGGGCCGCGGGTTCTGCGCCGGCCAGGATCTCGCCGATCTCGACTTCACGCCGGGGGCAATGACCGATTTGGGCGACCTGATCGACAAGCACTTCAATCCGTTGATCCGCCGCTTGCAAGCCCTTCCGCTGCCGGTGATCGCCGCCGTGAACGGCACCGCGGCGGGAGCCGGCGCGAATCTCGCGTTGGCGTGCGACCTCGTGCTGGCCGCGCGCTCGGCGAACTTCATTCAGGCATTCGTGAAAATTGGTCTGGTGCCCGATTCGGGCGGCACGTGGTTCCTGCCGCAACGCGTCGGCATGGCGCGTGCGTTGGCTCTCGCGATCACTGGCGACAAGCTCAGCGCGGAAAAGGCGGAAAACTGGGGTCTCATCTGGCAAGCCGTCGACGATGCCGACCTGCAAAGCACAGTAGCCACACTGGCGGCACAACTCGCGCAGCAGCCGACGCGTGCCATTGCCGCGATCAAGCAGGCCATGCGGGCAAGCGCGACGCAGACGCTCGATCAGCAACTCGATCTCGAACGAGACATGCAGCGCGAACTGGGTGCATCTCATGACTATGAGGAAGGTGTCCGTGCGTTCATCGAAAAACGCGCGCCGCGCTTCGAGGGCCGCTGACATGTCCACGCAACCCGACCTGAGCAACACGATGACGCCCGACGAACTCGCCCGTGCAACCGCCGACGCCATGTATGCCAAGGACGCCTGCAGCCATGCGCTCGGCATCGAAATTGTCGAGGTACGCGCAGGCTACGCGCGCATGCGCATGAGCGTGCGGCCCGATTTCCTGAACGGCCATCAGATCTGTCACGGCGGACTGATGTTCACGCTCGCCGATACGGCGTTCGCCTTCGCCTGCAACTCGTACAACATCAGCACCGTCGCCGCGGGCTGCTCGATCGAGTTTCTGCGGCCGGTGCAAGGCGGCGACATCCTCACTGCGGAAGCCGTCGAGCAGACATTGAGCGGCCGCAGCGGCATCTACGACATTCGTGTCACGAATCGAGCAAACGAGACCGTTGCGATGTTTCGCGGCAAGTCCGCGCAGATTAAAGGCACGGTGATTCCCATCGACAACTGACGGGGCGCCTGATCGCGCCATCAATCACTGCTCCGCCTCTCGCGCGGCAACCTATTCTGAAAGAAAGGAGACACCCGATGACTACCCCGCTCCCGCTCGACCCGATCGAAAAGGCGAGCCGCGACGAGCTCGCTGCACTCCAGCTCGAACGGCTGAAATGGTCGCTCAAGCACGCGTATGAAAATTCGCCCGTCTATCGTCGCAAGTTCGATGAAGCAGGCGTACATCCGTCAGAGCTGAAGTCGCTTTCCGACCTGTCGCGTTTCCCGTTCACCACGAAGAAGGATCTGCGCGACAACTATCCGTTCGGCCTCTTCGCCGTGCCACAGGAACAGATCTCGCGAATTCACGCGTCGTCGGGCACGACGGGCAAGCCGACCGTCGTCGGCTATACCGCGCGCGACATCGACAACTGGGCCAACCTCGTCGCGCGCTCGATTCGCGCGGCAGGCGCGCGGCGCGGCGACAAGGTGCACGTGAGCTACGGCTACGGCCTCTTCACGGGCGGCCTCGGCGCACACTACGGCGCCGAGCGCGCAGGCCTGACGGTGATTCCGTTCGGTGGCGGGCAAACCGAGAAGCAGGTGCAACTGATCCAGGATTTCCGCCCTGACATCATCATGGTGACGCCGAGCTACATGCTGTCGATCGCCGACGAAATGGAGCGCCAGGGCGTCGATCCCAGGGAATGCTCGCTGCGCATCGGCATCTTCGGCGCGGAACCGTGGACCAACGACATGCGCCTTGCGATCGAAGAACGGATGGGCATCGACGCAGTGGACATCTACGGCCTGTCCGAAGTGATGGGGCCGGGCGTGGCGTCGGAATGCGTCGAGACCAAAGACGGTCCGACGATCTGGGAAGACCACTTCTATCCGGAGATCATCAATCCAGAGACGGGCGAAGTGTTGCCCGACGGCGAGCTTGGCGAACTCGTGTTCACGTCGCTGACGAAGGAAGCACTGCCCATCATCCGCTATCGCACCCGCGATCTGACGCGTCTGCTGCCAGGCACCGCGCGCACGATGCGTCGAATGGAAAAGATCACGGGCCGCTCGGACGACATGATGATCATCCGCGGCGTCAATGTGTTCCCGACGCAGATCGAAGAGCTTCTGCTGAAGCAGCGCGCGCTGGCGCCACACTATCAGATCGTGCTGACCAAGGAGGGGCCGCTCGACGTGATGACGCTGAACGTCGAACCGTGTCCGGAGACTGCGCCGGATACAGCCGCGTTAAGCGCTGCGAAACAGGCGCTCGCGTATGACATCAAGGCAATGATCGGCGTCACTGCGAATGTCGTCGTATTGAGTGTCAACGGAATCGAGCGCTCGGTGGGCAAGGCGCGTCGCGTGGTGGACAAGCGCAAAGCGAACGCTTGACGGTCAACGTTACCGCGCGGAAGCAGAGCGCATAAGCAAAGCCCGACGGCAACCATATGAGCCGCCGTCGGGCCATTCATCGGCAAAAACCTCAAGAGCAAATATCGAAGCTCAAGAGAAGAACAAAGCTTACGAATTGGGCAGCAGCAGCCACATCCGTCCTGCCTGTTTCATCTTCCCCGCCAGATCGCCGGCTTCATCGCCGAGCCCCCAGAAGTAGTCCGCGCGCACGCCGCCCTTGATCGCCGTGCCCGTATCCTGTGCGAACACCAGACGATTCATCGGCGCATTGGTCATCGGACGCGTCGTCTGCAGAAACACCGGCGTGCCGAGCGGAATGGACGAAGGATCGACGGCAATCGACCGCTCGGGCGTCAGCGGCACACCCAACGCGCCGATCGGACCATCGGCGCCGCCCGACGGCATCGGCTCGTTCGACGGCATCTCGCGGAAGAACACGAAGCGCGGGTTCGTATCGAGCAGCGCATCGACACGCGTCGGGTTCGCGCGAGCCCAGCCCTTGATGCCTTGCATGGTCGCCTGCGCGGGCGTGAGTTCGCGTTGGTCAAGCAGCCACCGGCCAATCGACTTGTATGGCTGGTTGTTCGTCCCGCCGAAGCCGACACGCATCACGCTGCCGTCTTCCATCACGATGCGTCCCGAGCCCTGAACCTGCAGGAAGAAGGCCTCGATGGGATCATCCACCCAGACCAGTTCGTTGCCGTTCAGCGCGCCCGAGCGCTCGAGTTGAGCACGCGCCGGCAGAGGAGCGCCCGGACGATACGCCGAAGGCCAACGGTACAAGGCCGTCTGATAGACGCCATGACGCACGCGCGAACCGCGCAGCAGGGGCTCGTAGTAGCCTGTCACGAGGCCGTCCAGCGTCCCGTCGGTATTGGCGAACTGAAACGGCGTGAAGTAGGTTTCAAAGAAACTGCGCGCGCTGGCCACGTCGAGGTCGTCCAGCAGCAACGCCGCCGCGCATGCGCGCCGCCACGTCGGCTGGCTCGCAAGACGTACGCAGTTCTGCCGCAGCGCCGCCGCCGCGCCGATCAGCGAATCGTCCTGCCAGCCCGGCACCTGTCGCCACGCAACGGCCGTCAGTCGCTGGGCGGCCATCTGGCCGGGGATGACCGCGGCGCCAGTCGGCGGCGAAACGGACGGCCGCAGCGCGCCGCCTCCGCCGCACGACGCAAGCAATACGGCAACCGACAGTGCTCCCGCCCAAGCGACGGCCCGGCGGGCAAAGCGCATACAATGATTGTTCTTGATGGAAACTGCCATGTCTGATCTGTTCGACGAATACCCGATGCTCATCTTCGCGCTGGAGTCGCTCCTCGCGCTCTTCCTGCTGATTTTCATCGTTGTATGGACGGCGTCCGGCAAGAAGAAAGCCGCACGCCAGAAGCAGGACACGAAACCGGTCCCGCCGCAGCAACAACCGCGTCGCTGACCGAACGCGCGCGGCACTTTCCGTTCAATGCAGCGTGCGCGGCATGCGCAAAACGAATTCCGGCACGGGCGCTTCCCAGCGCTCGCCATCCTCGGCAACGCAGAAATATTCCCCGCGCATGGTGCCGACGGGCGTCGCGATCACCGCATAGCTCGTGTATTCGAACTGCTCGCCGGGCTTCAGCAGCGGCTGATGCCCGACGACGCCCAGCCCTTTCACTTCCTGAACGCGATTTTCGCTATCCGTGATGATCCAGTGGCGCGCGATCAATTGCGCCGTCACCTGGCCGGTGTTGCGAATGCTCAGCGTATAGGCGAACGCGTACTTTCGATGCTCCGGGTCCGACTCTTCGGAGATGTATCGGACTTGGGAAGAGACGCTAAATTCGTACTGACTCATGCTGATTCGCCTGATTCCGATGGTGAGCAACGCGGACTATCGACCGCGCGAGACCGTCTGCAGGCGGCCAGCGCGCTGATCGCGCCGCGCCGCAGAGGAGGCACTGACATGGTTTGGCATTCTGCTTCATGCCGCGCACGCTCGCAACCGCATCGGCCGAACGGACAAGGCGGGGACAGGTCACCGACAGGCCGTCGAGCAGCGCTGCCAGCGATGCCGCCGCCACGTCTCGCCAACGGCCGCAGCGCGCGTGGCGGCGCTAAAATAACGGCTTTCCGTCTCCCGCCCTCCCCACAGCCATGACCCAATTCCGCATCGCTCCCAGCATCCTGTCCGCCGATTTCGCGCGGCTCGGGGAAGAAGTCCGCAACGTCGTCGCTGCCGGCGCCGACTGGATCCACTTCGACGTGATGGACAACCACTACGTGCCAAACCTGACGATCGGCCCGCTCGTGTGCGAAGCGATCCGGCCGCACGTGCAGGTTCCCATCGACGTGCATCTGATGGTGCGCCCCGTCGACCGCATCGTGCCCGATTTCGCTAAGGCCGGTGCGAACGTGATCAGCTTTCATCCGGAAGGCTCGGATCACATCGACCGCACGCTGTCGCTGATCCGCGATCACGGCTGCAAGGCCGGCCTCGTGTTCAATCCCGCCACGCCGCTGAACTACATCGATCACGTGATGGACAAGCTGGACCTGGTGCTGATCATGTCGGTGAATCCGGGCTTCGGTGGACAATCGTTCATTCCCGAGGCGCTCAACAAGCTGCGCGAAGCACGCGCGCGCATCGACGCGTATAAGGAAAAGACCGGCCGCGAGATCCATCTCGAAGTGGACGGCGGCGTGAAGGTCGACAACATCGCGGAAATCGCGGCAGCTGGCGCGGACACGTTCGTCGCGGGCTCGGCGATTTTCGGCAAGCCCGACTACAAGTCGGTGATCGACCAGATGCGCGGCGCGCTGGCTTCCGTCGGGCGCTGACATGGACGCGACGTCCCGTTACCCCGCCCCCGCGTTCGCGGCCGGCAAGCTGCAAGCGGCCATCGTCGATCTCGACGGCACGATGGTCGATACGGCCGACGACTTCACGGCATCGCTGAACGGCATGCTCGCGCAATTCGACGCGGAAGAAACCACGCGTGAAGAAGTGATCGACTATGTCGGCAAGGGCTCCGAGCATCTGATTCGCAGCGTGCTCGCGCCGCGCTTCGAGACCGAACTGGCGCAGTCGCGTTTCGACGAGGCGCTCGCGATCTATCAGGAGGAGTACGCGAAGATCAACGGTCTGCATACGCGGCTCTATCCCGACGTCGAAGCGGGCCTGATCGCGTTGCGCGACGCAGGCCTCAAGCTCGCGTGCGTGACCAACAAGCCGCATCGCTTCGCGACGCAGCTGCTCGAACGATATGGTCTGTTGCGCTACTTCGGCGTGGTGCTGGGCGGCGACAGCGTTGCGGCGAAAAAGCCCGATCCGCTGCCGATGCTCACCGCCTGCGAAGCGCTGGGCGTCGAGCCGAAAGCAGCCGTGGCGATCGGAGACTCGCAGAACGACGCGTTCGCGGGCCGCGCGGCCGGCATGGCAACGCTGACCGTCCCATACGGCTACAATCACGGCGAATCTGTTCAAACCATAAAATCCGATGGTATAGTTGCGTCGCTGTTGGGCGCCGCCAAGGCGATCGCAGCGCACAATGCAGTACAATCGGCAGCATCTAATCCCTGACTTAACCAAGTCTTCCTCATGTTTCTGAATAAAAAACGGAGTCTGAGCACGATCGACCGGGGAGCCTGGCCCTGGCGTCGCTGGTCGCGCTAATACCTCGCCTGAGGTACGCTGAAGCTCGTCTTCGGCACCCGTTTTTTACTTCGCTGCGCTCACGCGCTTTTCCCGAACTGCCGCGATCGTCAATCGACCGGCTTAACTTCGCTGCACCGCGTTTCAGCTAGCCGTCGCGTACCTTGCGTACTATCGTCGTGCTGTGAAGCCGTGCAAGCGTCGTCGGGAAAGCGCGCGCCGGTCTTATCACCTGTGACGAGCACATTCGACCGGTAACGCAGCCCCGCTTTGTCCGACGCCCACCGCGGCCGGACGCACGAACAGGATCGGAACATGACCGAACTCGAATTTCAGTCCCTCGCAAACGAGGGCTTCAATCGCATCCCGCTGATCGCCGAAGCGCTGGCCGACCTCGAAACGCCGCTCTCGCTGTACCTGAAGCTCGCGCAAACCGAGCGCAACGGCGCGAACTCGTTTCTGCTGGAATCGGTGGTGGGCGGCGAACGCTTCGGACGCTACTCGTTCATCGGCCTGCCGGCGCGCACGCTCGTCCGCACGCGCAACGGCGTGACGGAAGTGGTGAAGGACGGCAAGGTCGTCGAGACGCACGAAGGCGATCCGCTCGAATTCATCCAGCAGTTCCAGAGCCGTTTCAAGGTGGCGCTGCGTCCGGGCCTGCCGCGTTTCGCGGGCGGCCTCGCCGGCTACTTCGGTTATGACGCCGTGCGCTACATCGAGAAAAAGCTTGCGCACACGGCCCCGCCCGACGATCTGAATCTGCCCGACATCCAGTTGCTGCTGACGGAAGAAGTCGCCGTCATCGACAACCTCGCGGGCAAGCTGTATCTCGTGATCTACGCCGATCCGACGACGCCCGAAGCGTACACGCGCGCGAAGCAGCGTCTGCGCGAACTGAAGCAGCGCCTGCGCACCACCGTGCAGCCGCCTGTCACGTCGTCGAGCGTGCGCACCGATATCTACCGCGAGTTCAAGAAAGACGACTATCTCGCCGCCGTGCGCAAGGCAAAGGAGTACATCGCCGCGGGCGAACTGATGCAGGTGCAGGTCGGCCAGCGTCTGACGAAGCCGTATCGCGACAATCCGCTGTCGCTCTATCGCGCGCTGCGCTCGCTGAATCCATCGCCGTATATGTATTACTACAACTTCGGCGAGTTTCATGTGGTCGGCGCGTCGCCGGAAATTCTCGTGCGCCAGGAAAAGCGCGGCGAGGACCGGATCGTCACGATCCGTCCGCTCGCGGGCACGCGTCCGCGCGGCAATACGCCCGAGCGCGACGCCGAACTCGCGACTGAACTGCTGAACGACCCGAAGGAAATCGCCGAGCACGTGATGCTGATCGACCTCGCGCGCAACGACGTGGGCCGCATCGCGCAAATCGGCTCGGTGGCCGTGACCGACAAGATGGTGATCGAAAAGTACTCGCACGTGCAGCACATCGTCAGCTCCGTCGAGGGAACGCTGAAGCCGGGCATGACCAATTTCGACGTGCTGCGCGCGACGTTCCCGGCGGGCACGCTGTCCGGCGCGCCGAAGGTGCGCGCAATGGAACTGATCGACGAGCTCGAGCCCGTGAAACGCGGCCTCTACGGCGGCGCAGTCGGCTACCTGTCGTTCACGGGCGAGATGGACCTCGCGATCACGATCCGCACGGGCGTGATCGCCAACGGCAATCTGTACGTGCAGGCGGCGGCGGGCATCGTCGCCGACTCGGTGCCCGAGTCCGAATGGCAAGAGACCGAGAACAAGGCGCGCGCCGTGCTGCGCGCCGCCGAGCAAGTGCAAGACGGCCTCGATAGCGACTTCTGACGGAGACTGACCATGCTGCTGATGATCGACAACTACGACTCGTTCACCTATAACCTGGTCCAGTACTTCGGCGAACTCGGCGAAGACGTGCGGACCTATCGCAACGACGAAATCACGCTCGACGAAATCGCGAAGCTCAACCCCGAGCGCATTTGTCTGTCGCCGGGACCGAGCAATCCTCAACACGCGGGCATCACGCTCGACGTGCTGCGCGAATTCTCCGACAAGTACCCGATTCTGGGCGTGTGCCTCGGCCATCAGGCGATCGGCGAAGCGTTCGGCGGTCGCGTCGTGCGCGCGAAGACGATCATGCACGGCAAGGTGAGCCAGATCGAAACCGATTGCAAAGGCGTATTCGCCGACCTGCCGAAGCATTTCACCGTCACGCGCTATCACTCGCTCGCGATCGAGCGCGAATCGCTGCCCGATTGCCTCGAAGTGTCCGCATGGACCGACGACGGCGAAATCATGGGCGTGCGTCACAAGACGCTGCCCGTGGAAGGCGTGCAGTTCCACCCGGAATCGATCCTGTCGGAACACGGCCACGCACTGCTCGAAAACTTCGTGAAGCAGTCGAAGGCTGCCGTTCGCACCGCATAAGCAGCGCACAACAAGGAGACATCACCATGATCACGCCACAAGAAGCGCTGCAACGCACGATCGAGCATCGCGAGATTTTCCACGACGAAATGCTGCACCTGATGCGCCTCATCATGCGCGGCGACATGTCGCCCGTGGTGGCGGCCGCGATCATCACAGGGCTGCGCGTCAAAAAAGAGACCATCGGCGAAATCACAGCGGCCGCTACGGTGATGCGTGAGTTCGCGCGTCACGTCGACGTGGAGGACAACTCGAACTTCGTCGACATCGTCGGGACGGGCGGCGACGGATCGCACACGTTCAACATCTCGACGGCGACGATGTTCGTGTCGGCGGCGGCGGGCGCGAAGGTCGCGAAGCACGGCAATCGCGGCGTATCGAGCAAGTCCGGCAGCGCTGACGTGCTCGAAGCGCTCGGTGTCAATATCGACCTGCAGCCGGAACAGGTGGCCGCGTCGATCGCCGAAACGGGCATGGGCTTCATGTTCGCACCGAACCATCACCCGGCCATGAAGAACATCGCGCCCGTGCGCCGCGAACTCGGCGTGCGGACCATCTTCAACATCCTCGGTCCGCTGACGAACCCCGCCGGCGCGCCTAACCAGCTGCAAGGCGTGTTTCACCCGGATCTCGTCGGCATTCAGGTTCGCGTGATGGAGCGCCTCGGCGCAAAACACGTGCTGGTCGTGTATGGTATGGACGGCATGGACGAAGTGTCGCTGGGCGCAGCGACGCTGGTTGGCGAACTGCGCGACGGCGAAGTGCGCGAGTACGAGATTCATCCGGAGGACTTCGGCATGCAGATGGTGTCGAACCGGACGCTGAAAGTGGCCAACGCCAACGAATCGAAAAAGCTGTTGCTCGAAGCGCTCGACAACAAGCCGGGCGTCGCGCGCGAGATCGTCACGCTGAACGCGGGCACCGCGCTGTACGCGGCGAACGTCGTGACATCGATCGCGGACGGCATTCAACTGGCCCGCGAAGCCATCGCCAGCGGCAAGGCGCGCGCGAAGGTCGACGAACTGGTCCGCTTCACGCAGCAATTCAAGCAATGACCAGGCATTAATCAGGCATCAATCAGGCTTTCACGAGGTAACGGGATTCATATGAGCGACATTCTGGACCGCATCATCGACGTCAAGCGCGAAGAAGTGCGCATCGCGCAGCAAAGCGCGCCGCTCGAAGAATTGCGCCTGCAGGCGTCGGCGCGCGATCTGCGCGATTTCGTCGGTGCGATTCGCGCGAAGCATGACGCCGGCCTCGCAGCCGTGATCTCCGAGGTCAAGAAAGCGAGCCCGTCGAAAGGTGTGCTGCGCGAGCATTTCGTGCCCGCCGACATCGCGCGTTCGTACGCAAAGCATGGCGCGGCGTGTCTGTCCGTGCTCACCGATGTGCAGTTCTTCCAGGGCAGCGCGCAGTATCTGGAAGAGGCGCGCGCCGCCTGCACGCTGCCCGTGCTGCGCAAGGACTTCATCGTCGATCCGTATCAGATCCTCGAAGCGCGCGCGATGGGCGCCGACGCAATCCTGCTGATCGTCGCCGCGCTCGAAACCTCGCAGATGCAGGACCTCGAAGCGTACGCGCATTCGCTCGGCCTCGCCGTGCTCGTCGAAGTGCACGACAAGAACGAGCTGGTCGAAGCGCTCACGTTGAAGACGCCGCTGATCGGCGTGAACAATCGCAATCTGCGCACGTTCGAAACGTCGATCGAAACGACGCTCGGCCTGCTGGACATGATCCCGAAGGACCGCATTGTCGTGACCGAGTCAGGCATCCTGTCGCGCGTCGACGTCGAGCGCATGCGCGCGATGGACGTGAACACGTTCCTCGTCGGCGAGGCGTTCATGCGCGCCGAAGAGCCGGGCGCGGAACTTGCACGAATGTTCTTCTGATTCGGCAAATTCGGGAGCGAAGCACGCGATGGGCATGGAACAGGAAATCAAGCTGTCGCTGCCGGCGGATCAGATCGGCGCGGCGACGCAATGGTTCATCCAGCGCGCCGGCCGCGCGGGCCGGACAATCGCGCTGGAAAACAGCTACTTCGACACGCCGGCGCTGACGCTTGCGCGCGCAAGGAGCGCGGTGCGCGTGCGCCGCACGCCGGATGGCTGGCTGCAGACGTACAAGACGGTCGGCACGTCGAAAGACGGTTTGCACAACCGGCACGAATGGGAAATGCCCGTCAAAGGCAATGCGCTCGAAATCGACGCGCTGCTCGATGCCTGCGACGACGAGCCGTCGAAGGAAGCGCTGCACAGCGCGCGCAACGAACTGATCCCGCTTTTCAGCACCAATTTCTCGCGGACGCTGTGGCATGTGAGGATCGAGGGCGCTGACATCGAAGCGGCCATCGACCAGGGCGAAATCCGCGCGGACGTGAACGGCGAAACGCGCCGCGCGCCGATCTGCGAGATCGAGCTGGAGCTGAAGCGAGGCGATGCCGGCGCGCTGCATGCCTTGTCGGCGGAACTGGCGCAAGCGATTCACGGCCTGCGCCCCGATGACGTCAGCAAGGCGCAGCGTGGTTATCGTCTGCGAGAAGGCGGCGGCTCGCAGTAACGCGGCGGCTGAGCGGGCGCAAGAAGGCGAGGCGCGAACGCAGCGATGCTTGAGCGCTCAGGCGTTTGCTGCCACACTAGCCCGCCATGAATTCCGCAAAACGTTCCCCCATCCAGCCGACGCAGCCGTCCCTGTTCGCGGACGACACCGACGCCACGCCCTCTCCCGCCGCCGACATCCAGACGCTCGAATCGCAGTTCGACGCGTTGCCGCCCGCATGGCGCGTGCACCTGAAGCCTTTCATCGACAGCGATACTTACGCGCCGCTGTGCCGTTTCGTCGACGGCGAGCGTGCGGCCGGAAAGACCGTCTATCCCGCGGACGTATTCCGCGCGCTGCGCCTCACGAGTCCAGACGACGTAAAAGTCGTGATCCTCGGCCAGGATCCGTATCACGGCGAAGACCGCGGCACGCCGCAGGCGCATGGTCTCGCGTTTTCGGTGCCGCCGTCGGTGCGTCCGCCGCCGTCGCTGCGCAACATCTTCAAGGAAATCGCCGCGAGCCTCGGCTATGAAACGCCGCAACACGGCTGTCTCGATGCGTGGGCCAAACAAGGCGTGCTGCTGCTCAACACGGTGCTGACAGTCGAACGCGATCGCGCTGCGAGCCACGCGAAGCGCGGCTGGGAAAAATGCACCGACACGCTGATCCACGAGCTCGCGATGCGCCACGACAACCTCGTCTTCATGCTGTGGGGCGCGCATGCGCAAGCGAAGCGCGCGCTGCTCGATGGCAAGTCGCATTGCGTGCTCGAAGCGCCGCACCCGTCGCCGCTGTCCGCGCACCGGGGGTTCCTCGGCTGCCGGCATTTCGCGCTCGCCAACGAGTTTCTCGAAGCGCACGGCCGCGCGCCTATCGACTGGCGTTTGCCGGAAAACGGCGAAGTTTTCGCATAGTGTCCGACGGAAGAGGATGCATCTGCTGTCGGTAGATTGAGATTTTTTGCCGCGGGCGATCTTGCCTGCGGCGCCCGCTTCTACACTCCCTTGCTGCTGATTACAGCCAGCGCGCAAGCTCGCTTCTTGCGCAACTTAGTTAGCAATCCAAATCAAAAAGGGAGAAACATGGACAGACGGGATTTCATCAAGATAGCGGGCGCCTCGGTGCCCTTCGCGCTCGCACCCTCAACGAGTCACGCGATTTGGGGAACGGTCGCGCAATACAGGCAGGCCGTGCCGGAAATTTTTCAGAATGTGCCCCGGCCGCCTGCGTACACGCCGGCGCTCGTGATCGGCTCCGGATTCGGTGGTGCAATTACGGCCCTGCGTCTCGCCCAGGCTGGCATTCAGACGACCGTGCTCGAGCGCGGCTTCCGCTGGCCAATTTCGGCAAGGCGGCAGACCTTCTCGACGGACATGTTCCCCGATGGCCGAGGCTACTGGTATCGCACCAGCTTCAAGCAGTTGACGGGACTGACGTCGTTCATGGACAGCTTCGGCGGCGTGTTCGATTGCGTCGATTACGACAACATTTCCGTGTGGCGCGGGGCGTGCGTCGGCGGCGGCTCGGTCGTGTTCACGGGCGTGATGATCCAGCCGGAGCGGCGCTACTTCGACGCGATCTTCAACGGTCTCGTCAATTACGACGAACTCGACCGCGTCTACTATCCGCGCGTGCGCCAGATGCTGCGTCTGAGCCCGATGCCCAACGACGTCTATCAATCCGCGCCGTTCGGCCATTCGCGCATCTGGGACACGCACACGCGCAAGGCAGGCTACACGCCAGTCGGCAACGATTCGATCTTCAACTGGGACGTGGTGCGCGGCGAACTGAAGGGCGGTTATCGACCGTCGGCGACTCTGGGTGAGAGCAACCTTGGCAACAGCGACGGCGCAAAATTCGATCTGACACAGAATTATCTGAAGCTTGCCGAGCAAACAGGCAAGGCCACCGTCTATCCCGCGCACGAGGTCAAGAATGTCTACTTCGATGGCACCCGCTATTCGGTCGACGTCATCAAGCGCAGTCCGGACGGCAAGCAACTGGACCGTTATTCCGTCACGTGCGACAAGCTGTTCCTCGCGGCCGGGTCGATCGGCACGTCGGAAATTCTCGTGCGAGCGCGCGCGCTCAACCACATTCCGAACCTGAACGAGCACGTCGGCGAAGGCTGGGGCACCAATGGCGATGTCTCTGCCGTGCGGACGTTCGGCGCATTGAAAGGGCTCACGCAAGGGTCGCCCAGTGCGTCGCGCATCACCGACGCCTCCGGCATGCCGACCACGCTGGAAAACTGGTACGTCCCGAGCCTCAGCGTGAACCTCGGCATGAACGCGTCGCTCGGGATGGTGTTCGATCAGAAGAATCGCGCGTCATTCCGCTACGACGGCTCGCGCGACCGCGTCAATCTGCTATGGCCGAAGAACGGCAACGACGATGCGATCGCTGCCGTGCGCAGCGTCAACAACAGGATTGCGGCAGCGTCTGGAACGATTCCAGGCGCGTGGCCGTTCGCGCCGGATTGCAGCGCCTCGTGGACCGCTCATCCGCTCGGCGGCGCCGTGCTCGGCCGCGCCACGGATGCCTGGGGACGCGTGATCGGCCCGAAACACCTGTACGTGATGGACGGCGCGATGATTCCAGGAACGACGGGCGCGGTCAACCCCTCGCTGACGATCTCCGCACTGGCCGAACGCAATATCGAAGCGATCCTGAAGCAGGATTTCTGACGCCAGTTCTCGCGCATCGCACGGAGCAGGCCCGTCGCCTGTCGTCAAAAATAAAACGCCACGGAATTGTGTTCCGTGGCGTTTTTCGTTTGTCGGTGCGATGCAGCCGATACCCGCATCACGTCGACGAAAGGCTCGCCGAAAGACTGGCCGAACGGCTCGCCGTGCGAACCCGTCGGCCGCTTACGCTGCGGCGATCGCTTCGCGTGCGCCCGCCAGTGCCGCAGTCGCTGCGTCCGGGCCCATGTTCAGGCCTTCGGCGTAAATGAAGTTCACGTCGGTCATGCCAAGGAAGCCGAGGAACGTCTTCAGGTAAGGCGTCTGCGTGTCGCCCGGCGTGCCGACGTACTTGCCGCCGCGAGCCGACACCACGAACACCTTCTTGCCGTTCACGAGGCCTTCCGGACCGTTCGCGCCGTACTTGAACGTGATACCAGCGCGTGCGATGAAGTCGAAGTACGTCTTCAGTTGCGACGAGATGCCGAAGTTGTACAGCGGCGCGCCGATCACGACGATGTCGGCGGCTTGCAGTTCGGCGATCAGCGCTTCGCTGCGCGAAGAAATCGCTTGCTGTTCAGCCGTGCGCTGCTCGGCGGGAGTGAAGAATGCGCCGAGGATCGCGTCGTCGAGATGCGGCAGCGCGCCTTCGTGCAGGTTGCGGACGACGACTCGCGCACCCGGGTTCGATTGTTGCAGCTTTGCCGTCAGTTCGTTGGCGAGGAGCGTCGACTGAGCGCCTTGCGAGCGAGCCGACGAGTTGATTTGCAGGATCGTGGTCATCTGTGACTCCAGTGAGGGGCGCGCTGTGTTGCGCGAGTGGAGCCATTGTGTTTTTTTACCCGCCGCAGAAAAAGTACCGCAGCGGCGACGGATTGTTGCAGCGATAGAACAATCCGCTTGCCGGTAGCGAGCCGGCGGCGGGCGCCGGCGAGCCGTAACGCGCCGTTATTTCCCCAGCCAGCGCTTGCGCGCCGAGCTCGCCGACGCGCGCTTGTCGTTCGGCGTGAGCTTGTAGCGCGACACGTCGGGCCCGTCGAGCTTGACCTGCGAGACGCGCAGCTCGTCGCGCCGGAACGCGTGCACTTCGACTTTGGTGCCGGGCACATAGCGCGACAGCAGCGCGTCGAGATTCGAGCCCGTTACGCGCAGTCCGTCGATCGCGATCAGCACGTCGCCTGCCGAAAGGCCCGCCTTCTGCGCCGCGCCGCCGTCGTAGACGGCTGCGAGCGAGCAGTCCGCGCCGTTGCGCACGCGCGCGCCGAGCGACGGCTTCGCCTTCGCGTCGACGTCCGCCTCGAGCGTGACGCCGAACGGTTCGAGCAGCGCTTCGAGCGGCAGATCGCGCGTGCCGCGCACGCCTTCGGCGAAAAGCTCGGACAGATCGGCGCCCGTCGCTTCGGCAAACAGCGCCTCGACCTCCGATTCTTCGATGCCGTTTGCCTTGCCGCGATAGAAGTCGCGCCCGTAGCGCTGCCACAAGAGGCGCATCACGTCATCGAGCGACTTGCGGTTCTGCGTTTGCGCGCGAATCGTCAGATCGAAAGCGAGCGCGACCAGCGAGCCCTTCGTGTAGTAGCTGACGATCGCGTTCGCGGCGTTCTCATCCTGGCGATAGTACTTGACCCATGCGTCGAACGAGCTTTCGGCGACCGTCTGTTTCAGACGCCCGCTGCCGCGCAGCACGCCGCCGATCGTCTTGCCGAGCAGCGTGAAGTAATCGGCTTCCTTGATCAGACCGCTGCGCACCAGCATCAGATCGTCGTAGTACGACGTGAAGCCCTCGAAGAGCCACAGCAGCGACGTGTAGTTTTCCTGCGTCAGGTCGTACGGCGCGAACGGCGCGGGCTTGATGCGCTTCACGTTCCACGTGTGGAAGTACTCGTGACTGCACAGGCCCAGATACGTGCGATAGCCATCCGTCATCTCGTCGCGGCCGACGACGGGCAAATCCGAACGGTTGCAGATCAGCGCCGTCGATGCACGATGTTCGAGCCCGCCGTAGCCGTCGCTGACGGCCTGAGTCATGAACACATAGCGGTCCATCGGCGCTTTTTTCGAGCGCGGCTCGAAGAGCGCAATCTGTGCTTCGCACACACGCTTCAGATCCGCCGACAGCCGCACCATATCCAGCCCAACGACGCGCCCCGCGATCACGATGTCATGCGGCACGCCGTGCGCCTTGAAGGTTGCGAGCGCAAACTCGCCAAGCGTGACGGGATGATCGATCAGCTCGTCGTAGTTCTGCGCGGTGTACTCGCCGAACGCGTAGCGCTTGGTGCCGCGCGCTTCCGTCAGCGCCGTCGCGACCCGCCAGTTGCGGAACTGCGAGCCCGCCGGCTTCTGGATATCGACGACGCACCGCGCGTCCTCGAAACCGAGCGGCGACAGAAACACGCTCGTGCCGTTGAAGAAGCCCGTCGTGTCGTCCAGATGCGCCGCCCGCACCGACATGTCCCACGCGTACACCTCGTAGCGCAGCGTCAGCGCGCCCTTCACGGGCGCGGCCTGCCACATGTGCTTGTCGGTCTTTTCGATGCGCACCTTGCGGCCGGCATCGTTGAACGCGCGCAGCGTGACGATGTTGCGCGCGAACTCGCGGACCATGTAGCTGCCCGGAATCCAGACGGGCAGCATGAAGCGCTGGCCCGACGGATCGGGTTCGGCGACGGTAACGGTGACTTCGAAAATATGGGCGGCGGGTTGCTTCGGAACGATGGTGTAGCGGATCGGCTTCATCGGCGCTCGTGTGTGAAAACTCGGGAAGGAATTCGGAAGGCTTCAAACGGGCAGCAACCGTGCTGCATGGAATTGGAGTCAGGCGCTAGAGCACCAGCTTCAATTGACCGCTTTGCATGGGGCTGGAGGCGCCGCGTGCCTCCTCGCTCAGATAGCTTCGGACTGACGATGCGCCTCGTTCAGCGCACCGACGACAACGCCTTGTCCAGTTCTTCCGCGGGCACGGCGCCCGGCAGGCGGCGGCCGTCGGCGAGGAAGATGGTCGGCGTGCCGCTCACGTTCATCGATTGGCCGAGCTTCAGGTTCTTGTCGATGGCAGCCGTATCGCAAGTGCCCGGCGCGGTCGGCGCGCGGCGCTCCTGCATCCACGCTTCCCAGGCCTTCGCGCGGTCGGAGGAACACCAGATCGACTTCGACTTCACCGTCGAGTCCGGCGACAGAACCGGGTACAGGAACGTGTACACGGTGATGTTATCCATCGACTTAAGCGTCGATTCGAGCTGCTTGCAGTACGGGCAGTTCGGATCGGAGAACACGGCGATCTTGCGGCTGCCGTTGCCCTTCACCACCTTCACGGCGTCGGCGAACGGCAGGTTCGCGAAGTCGATGCGGTTGATCTCCGCTAGACGCGCCTCCGTCAGGTTCTTGCGCGTCTTCGCGTCGACCATCTCGCCAAGCAGCAGATAGTCGCCCGCCGCGTCGCTGTAGATGATCTGCGAGCCGAGGTTCACTTCGTACAGACCCGCCATCGGCGACTTCGTCACGCTCTTGATCGACGCTTCGCCGAGGCGCGATTGCAGCGTTGCCTTGAGCTTGTCGGTGGTCTGGTCGGCCTGCGCGGAACAGCCGAGCGCGGCCGTCACGACGGCCAGCGCCAGCGCGGCGATGCGGATACGTTGCTTCATGCTGCTACTCCTGATTCGATTTTGGCGCCGATGTTTGCGGCCTTCTGCCGCCTGCGGCGCCCGTGTTTATGTTCCGCCCGTGTTCCCGATCGCGCTTCCGACGCATCGGGAACTGCGTTACGGATGGTATGCCTCGCGGCCTGTCCTGTCACATGCGCCCTGCCGATTGAGGGCGCAACGTCCGTGCCCGGCGTTTCAGCCCAGCGCAGCCGACACCAGCCAGCGTTTGACCAGCGGCTGCCCGCCGACGAACGCCATCCCCGTATTGCGGACCGCGCGCGCGATATTGCCCGGTAGCGAGAACAGCCGCTGGAGGCCATCGGTGGCGATGGTCAGCGCGCGGATGTCCTCGCTGCGCGAGCGTTCATAGCGGCGCAGCAGCACCGTGTCGCCGAGATCGCGGAACGCCTCTTTCTTCGCGATCACGTCTACCAGCGACGCCACGTCGCGCAAGCCCAGGTTCATCCCCTGACCGGCGAGCGGATGGATCAGATGCGCAGCATCGCCGACGAGCGCCACGCGCGGCGCAACCAGCCGGTCGACCGTTTGCAGCGCGAGCGGAAACCCTTGGGCAGGCGTCACGCATTCGAGCTTGCCTAGCGCGCCCATCGTCGCACGTTCGACTTCCGCCGCAAGCTGCGCCGGATCGAGCCTGACGAGCGTGCTCGCATGATCGGTCAGCGCCGACCAGACGAGCGACACGTGGCCGTCGGGCAGCGGCAGCAGCGCGATGATCTCACCGTCGCGAAACCACTGATACGCGGTCTCGCCGTGCGGCCGCTCGGCCTTGAAGTTCGCGACGACGCCCGTCTGCCTGTAGTCGCGCCGGTTCGTCTTCGAGCCGATCTGCGCGCGTACCCACGAATGTGCGCCATCCGCGCCGACCACGAGATCCGCTTCGAGCACGTTGCCGTTCGCGAGGCCGATCGTCGCGCCGCCCGTTTTCACGTCGAGCCCTTGCGCGCGCGTGTCGAGCCACGTGAGATTGGGCTGAAAGCGCAGCGCGGCGTCGAGCGCGTGTTCGATCAGCGACGATTCAGCGATCCACGCAAGCTGCGGCACCGAGGCCTGAAACGCCGAGAAATGCAATTCGGCGTGCGCGTCGCCGTAGACGCGCATGTCGTAGACGGGCGAGAGCCGCGATGCGTCGAGCGCCTGCCACACGCGCAAACGCTCGAGCAGCGCCTGCGAACTCGCGGACAGCGCGTAGATGCGCGAGTCGAACACGGCGTCGCCGGGCAGCGGCTGGCAATGCTGCGCGAGCAGCGCGACGCGCAGCCCGCATTGCGTGAGCGCGAGCGCCGCCGTCTTGCCGACGAGCCCTCCGCCGATCACGGCCACGTCGAAGGATGAGTGGTGAGCGTTCATCCGGGCATTATAGCTGCGAGGGGTGTCGGGGACGGACCGGCGGGACAGCGGTACGGCCGGGTTTGCGCGTTGTTGGGCCGATGGTTGATGCACGTCGGAGGCAGGCGGGATCGACTGGTCGGAATGCGCGCTCCGGCGCTCGCATGGCGCGGCGTCGTGCGGCGGACGCCGCCGTTCCTCCGCCGCCGCAAACGCGCCGCCCGACAGGGTTACAATTGCGGTTTTCGGTTGTCCTGCACGCCGGCGCGCTTTTGCCTCGCGGTCGCGCGGCCGGTGCCATACGACAAGTACGGACGAGTCCGCCCGTGCCGCGCCATCCGGCGCGAGCGGACCTGCGGGCCCGGCCGGCAGTGCGCCGCGTCACGCGTAGCCCACGCGGCAAGTCCGCCCCGTTCGCCGAAGCCCGTCACCACCTGATTTGTAGAGAACCTCATGAGCCTCCAATGCGGCATCGTCGGCCTGCCTAACGTCGGCAAGTCCACCCTGTTCAACGCGCTGACCAAGGCGGGCATCGCCGCCGAAAACTATCCGTTTTGCACGATCGAGCCGAACGTCGGCGTGGTCGAAGTGCCGGACGCGCGTCTGAAGGCGCTCGCGGAAATCGTCAAGCCGGAACGCATCCTGCCCGCCGTCGTGGAATTCGTCGATATTGCGGGCCTCGTCGCCGGCGCGAGCAAAGGTGAAGGCCTCGGCAACCAGTTCCTCGCGAACATCCGCGAAACCGACGCGATCACGCATGTCGTACGCTGCTTCGAAGACGAAAACGTGATTCACGTCGCGGGCAAGATCGATCCGGTGTCGGATATCGAAGTGATCAACACCGAGCTCGCGCTCGCCGATCTGGCGACGGTCGAAAAGGCGCTCACGCGCTACGCGAAGGCCGCGAAGTCGGGCAACGACAAGGAAGCGGTGAAGCTCGCCGCCGTGCTGGAAAAGGTTCGCGCACAACTGGACCAGGCAAAGCCGGTTCGCGGGCTCGACCTGACGGACGAAGAGCGTCTGCTGATCAAGCCGTTCTGTCTGATCACGGCCAAGCCGGCCATGTACGTGGCGAACGTGAAGGAAGACGGCTTCGAGAACAATCCGCATCTGGATGCCGTGCGCAAGTACGCTGAAACGGAAAACGCACCTGTCGTCGCGGTGTGTGCGGCAATCGAAGCAGAAATCGCCGATCTCGCCGATGAAGACAAAGAGGTGTTCCTCGCCGACATGGGCATGCACGAGCCGGGCCTGAACCGCGTGATCCGCGCGGGCTACAGGCTGCTCGGCCTGCAGACGTACTTCACGGCGGGCGTGAAGGAAGTGCGCGCGTGGACGATCCATGTCGGCGACACGGCGCCGCAAGCCGCAGGCGCGATTCATACGGACTTCGAGCGCGGCTTCATCCGCGCGCAGACTATCGGCTTCGACGACTTCATCACGTACAAGGGCGAGCAAGGCGCGAAGGAAGCGGGCAAGATGCGCGCCGAGGGGAAGGAGTACATCGTGCATGATGGCGACGTGATGAATTTTTTGTTCAACGTCTGACGACGAATTGTCAAACGCATCTCGCCGCATGACGCAAGATGCCAGACGCAGAGAAAAGCCGCGCATCGACGCGGCTTTTTTTCGCCCTCGTTGCGCGAACACCAATCGGCGCTTCGGGTAATCGCGCTTTCTCACACCATTCTTCGATGTTAAATTGCCCTTTCGACACCGGACCTGGCACTTAGAAGAATCACCGACGCTTTCCTGTCATCGACCATAACTAGAATCGCGCACCGCACAACGCGCGTTCGATCGCCCAGTCGGGCATGGGACCAGAGTAAGTGCTCTGCATGGGGCAGGAGCAAGTGCTTTAGCACTTACTCCTGCCGACAGCTAAAGCGCCAACTCTGGTCGACCGCTCTGCATGGGACCAGAGTAAGGCGCCGAAGCGCCAACTCTGGTCGACAAAAAAGGAGACTTTCGATGCATAGCAAGCCGCTCTTCCGTTCGCTGTCCGTCGCTGCCGTTCTGGCCTTGGGCGCTCATCAAGGCGCACATGCCGCCACTGAAATCCAGTTCTGGCACGCGATGGAAGCCGCGCTCGGCGAACGCCTGAACGTGATCGCCAACGACTTCAATGCATCGCAAAGCGATTACAAGATCGTCCCCGTCTTCAAGGGTACCTATGACCAGACGCTTGCCGCAGGCATCGCCGCGTATCGCAGCGGCAACGCGCCCGCGATCCTGCAGGTCTACGAGGTCGGCACGGCGACGATGATGCAGGCCAAGAAGGCCGTCGTCCCCGTGTCCGATGTGTTCAAGCAGGCAGGCATGACGCTCGACGAGAAAGCCTTCGTGCCGACCATCGCCAGCTACTACAGCGATTCGAAAACAGGCCATCTGATTTCGATGCCGTTCAACAGCTCGACGCCCGTCCTCTACTACAACAAGGACGCCTTCAAGAAAGCCGGTCTCGATCCCAACGCGCCGCCCAGGACCTGGGCCGAAGTCGAGCAGGATGCGCAGAAGCTGAAAGCAGCGGGCCTGTCGTGCGGCTATTCGTCGGGGTGGCAAAGCTGGATTCAGCTCGAGAACTACAGTGCGTGGCACGGCGCGCCGTTCGCGACGGAAAACAACGGCTTCGACGGCGCCGATGCGCAGCTCGAATTCAACAAGCCGCTGCAGATCGCCCACATCGCGTTCCTGCAGAAGATGGCCAGGGAAGGCACGTTCACCTATGCAGGCCGCAAGGACGAACCCGTATCGAAGTTCTATAGCGGCGACTGCGGGATCATCACGAATTCGTCCGGCTCGCTCGCGACAATCCGCAAGTACGCGAAGTTCAGCTTTGGCACGGGCATGATGCCGTACGACGCAAACGTGAAGGGCGCTCCGCAGAACGCGATCATCGGCGGTGCGAGCCTGTGGGTGCTGTCGGGCAAGGACCCGGCCGTCTACAAGGGCGTCGCGAAGTTCCTCGCTTATCTCAGCTCGCCGCCCGTCGCCGCGAAATGGCATCAGGACACGGGCTATCTGCCCGTCACGACGGCCGCGTATCAGCTGACCCAGCAACAGGGCTTCTACGAGAAGAACCCCGGCAGCGACACGGCCATCAAGCAGATGCTCAACAAGCCGCCGCTGCCGTTCACGAAGGGCCTGCGTCTGGGCAACATGCCGCAGATCCGCACGATCATCGACGAAGAACTCGAACAGGTCTGGGCCGACAAGAAGACGCCTAAAGATGCGCTCGATTCATCGGTGTCGCGCGGCGACGATCTGCTGCGCCGCTTCGAGAAGGCAGGCAGCTGATCAGTACGAGGAGCGCGCTTTCGCCGCTGCATGAAGTTGAATGCGGCAGCAAAGCGCGCCTGATTCGCTCACCGTTGGGAAGGACGTCGATGGACAAGCGCTCCCGCTTCGGCACCAGCTTCCTGCCTTATCTGCTCGTCGCGCCGCAGCTCGCGATTACGCTGCTGTTCTTTCTCTTGCCCGCAGGCGAAGCGCTCTGGCAATCGACGCAGACTCAGGACGCGTTCGGCACGTCGAGCGAATTCGTTGGCTTGGGCAATTTCAGTCAGTTGTTCGCCGATCCGCTGTACCTGTCGTCGTTCGAAACGACGCTGATCTTCTGCGCGCTCGTCACCGTTTCGGGGCTCGCGATCTCGCTGCTGTTCGCCGCCTGCGCGGATCGCGTGACGCGCGGCGCGAAAGCCTATCAGACGCTCTTGATCTGGCCGTACGCCGTCGCACCCGCGATTGCGGCCGTGCTGTGGTCGTTCCTGTTCAACCCGAGCATCGGTCTCGTGACCTTCGCGCTCGGCAAGGCGGGCATCGTGTGGAATCACGCGCTCAATCCCGGTCAGGCGATGTTCCTCGTCGTGCTTGCATCGGTATGGAAGCAGGTCAGCTACAACTTCCTGTTCTTCTATGCGGGCCTTCAGGCGATTCCGCGCTCACTGATCGAAGCGGCCGCGATCGACGGCGCGGGTCCCGTGCGGCGCTTCTTCGGCGTCGCGCTGCCGCTGCTGTCGCCGACGACGTTCTTTCTGCTCGTCGTCAATCTCGTCTATGCATTCTTCGACACCTTCCCGATCATCGATGCCGCAACGGGCGGCGGCCCCGCGCAATCCACGCGCACGCTGATCTACAAGATCTTCGCCGAAGGCTTCCAGGGGCTCGACATCGGCAGCTCGGGCGCGCAATCGGTCGTGCTGATGGTGATCGTCGTCGGTCTGACCGTCGTGCAGTTCCGCTTCATCGAGCGGAGGGTTCAATACTCATGATCGAGAATCGCCGCGGCTTCGACCTCTTCTGCCACGCAGTATTGATCGTCGGCGTGCTGCTGGTCGTGTTTCCCGTCTATGTCGCGTTCTGCGCGGCGACGATGAGCGAGCACGAAGTGTTCAGCGTGCCGCTTTCGCTTGTGCCAGGTACGCATCTGTTCGAGAACGTTGCGAACATCTGGACGCACGGCACGGGCAACGCCGCGAGCCCGTTCGGCGCGATGCTGCTCAACAGTCTCGTGATGGCGCTCGTGATCGCGGTCGGCAAGATCGCCGTGTCGATCATCTCGGCGTTCGCGATCGTGTTCTTCCGCTTTCCGGGCCGCAACGCCGCGTTCTGGCTGATCTTCGTCACGCTGATGCTGCCCGTCGAAGTGCGCATCTTTCCGACCGTGCAAGTCGTGTCGTCGATGCATCTGAGCAACACGTACGCCGGCCTCACGTTGCCGCTGATCGCCTCTGCCACCGCGACGTTTCTGTTCCGCCAGTTCTTCCTCACGCTGCCCGACGAGCTGATGGAAGCCGCGCGCATCGACGGCGCGGGTCCGCTGCGCTTCTTCTGGGACGTGGTGCTGCCGCTGTCAAAGACGAATCTCGCGGCGCTCTTCGTCATCACGTTCATCTACGGCTGGAACCAGTACTTGTGGCCGATCCTGATCACGAGCCAGCAGTCGCTGACGACGGCCGTGGTCGGCATCAAGAGCATGATCGCTTCCGGCGACACGGCGACCGAATGGCATCTCGTGATGGCCGCGACGCTGCTCGCGATGCTGCCGCCGCTCGTCGTCGTGCTGGCGATGCAGCGCTGGTTCGTGCGCGGACTCATTGATGCTGAAAAATGAATGCTGAAAAATGAATGCTGAAAAATGAGGCCGAAAAACGAGTGCTGAAAAACAAGGATAAAAACCCATGTCTGCACTGACGCTGAAAGGGGTGAAGAAATCGTACGACGGCAAGCAGAACGTCCTGCACGGCATCAACGCGGACGTGCGCGACGGCGAGTTCGTCGTGATGGTCGGGCCGTCGGGGTGCGGCAAGTCGACGTTGCTGCGCATGGTCGCGGGCCTCGAAGCGGTCACCGAGGGCGAGATCGCGATCGACGGCAAGGTCGTCAACGATCTCGAACCGAAAGATCGCAACATCGCGATGGTGTTTCAGAACTACGCGCTCTATCCGCACATGACGGTCGCGGAAAACATGGGCTACGCGCTGAAGATCGCCGGGCTGCCGAAATCGAAGATCGAAGCGCGCGTGCTGACGGCCGCGAAGATTCTCGAACTCGAACCGCTGCTGTCGAGAAAGCCGCGCGAGCTGTCGGGCGGCCAGCGGCAGCGCGTCGCGATGGGCCGCGCGATCGTGCGCGAGCCGGCCGTGTTTCTGTTCGACGAGCCGCTGTCGAATCTCGATGCGCGGCTGCGCGTGCAGATGCGGCTCGAAATCCAGCGCCTGCACGGCCGGCTCAAGACGACGAGCCTGTACGTGACGCACGATCAGATCGAAGCGATGACGCTCGCGCAGCGCGTGATCGTGATGAATCGCGGCCACGCGGAGCAGATCGGCGCGCCGACGGAAGTCTACGAGCGGCCCGCGACGACTTTCGTCGCGGGCTTCATTGGCTCGCCGGGGATGAATCTGTTGAACGGCCGGATCGCCGACGACGGCGCTTCGTTCGAAGTCGCAGGCGATGGGCCGAAGCTGCCGCTCGAAGGCGTGCCGTGTATCGGCCGCGAAGTGGTGGCGGGCCGCGTATGCGTGCTCGGCATCCGGCCCGAGCACATGACGCCGGAACAGCCCGGCGCGTCGGCCGCGACGCTCGGCGTCGATTCGTGCGAACTGCTCGGCGCGGATAATCTTGCGCATGGGCGCTGGGGGCGGCACGACGTCACCGTACGGCTGCCGCACGCGCACAGGCCGAGTGCCGGTGAGATGCTTCAGATCGCGCTGCCCGCGCGGCATCTTCACTTCTTTGATGAGGAAGATGGCAAGCGGTTGAATTGAAGTCTTTTCTTGTCTGCGACGCTTTTCGGTATTTTTGGTTTTTCGCGGGCATCCGCGTCAGCGCCTCGCGGCGCGGGGGTTGCCCCTGTCGAGGCGCATCGCGGATGCCAGCGAAAGACGAAGCGAACCACAAAAAAAGCGGTCGCAGACAGAAAGAGAAAGCACCCAAGTACAATGACACATCCGCCCGCCCGGGCGCCGGCACGCGCAGTGCCGTATCCATTCCACGCTCAACTCACGCAAATGGCCCAATACGTCTTCACCATGAACCGGGTCGGCAAGATCGTGCCGCCCAAGCGTCAAATCCTGAAAGACATTTCGCTGTCGTTCTTCCCCGGTGCGAAGATCGGCCTGCTCGGCCTGAACGGCTCGGGCAAATCCACGCTGATCAGGATCATGGCCGGCGTCGACAAGGACATCGAAGGCGAAGCCACGCCGATGCCGAATCTGAACATCGGCTATCTGCCGCAGGAACCGCAGCTCGATCCGCAAAAGACCGTGCGCGAAGCCGTCGAAGAAGGTCTCGGCGACGTGTTCAACGCGCAAAAGAAACTCGACGAAATCTACGCCGCGTACGCGGAACCGGATGCCGACTTCGACGCACTGGCCGCCGAGCAGGCGACGTACGAAGCGATCCTCGCGACGTCGGACGGCGGCAGCGCCGAACAGCAGCTCGAAGTGGCCGCCGACGCGCTGCGCCTGCCGCCGTGGGACGCGAAGATCGAGCATCTGTCGGGCGGCGAAAAGCGCCGCGTCGCACTGTGCAAGCTGCTGCTCGAAAAGCCCGACATGCTGCTGCTCGACGAACCGACCAACCACCTCGACGCGGAATCGGTCGAATGGCTGGAGCAATTCCTCACGCGCTTCCCGGGCACCGTCGTCGCCGTGACGCACGACCGCTACTTCCTCGACAACGCCGCCGAGTGGATTCTCGAACTCGACCGCGGCTACGGCATTCCGTGGAAAGGCAACTACAGCAGCTGGCTCGATCAGAAGGAAGACCGCCTGAAGCAGGAAGAGGCGTCCGAATCGGCGCGTCAGAAGGCGATCAAGAAGGAACTGGAGTGGGTGCGCCAGAATCCGAAGGGCCGTCAGGCGAAATCGAAGGCGCGTATCGCCCGCTTCGAGGAACTGAACAGCCAGGAATATCAGAAGCGCAACGAAACGCAGGAAATCTTCATTCCCGTTGGTGACCGCCTCGGCAATGAAGTGATCGAGTTCAAGAACGTCAGCAAGTCGTACGGCGATCGCCTGCTGATCGACAACCTCAGCTTCAAGATTCCGGCGGGCGCGATCGTCGGCATCATCGGGCCGAACGGCGCCGGCAAGTCGACGCTCTTCCGCATGCTGACGGGCAAGGAACAGCCGGATTCGGGCGACATCATCAAGGGCCCGACCGTCAAGCTCGCGTATGTCGACCAGAGCCGCGACGCGCTCGACGGCTCGAAGACCGTGTTCGAAGCCGTCTCCGGCGGCGCCGACGTGCTGACGGTCGGCAAGTACGAAACGCCGTCGCGCGCGTATATCGGCCGCTTCAACTTCAAAGGCGGCGACCAGCAGAAGATCGTCGGCAACCTGTCGGGCGGCGAGCGCGGCCGTCTGCATCTGGCGAAGACGCTGATCGCGGGCGGCAACATGTTGCTGCTCGACGAGCCGTCGAACGACCTCGACGTCGAAACGCTGCGCGCGCTCGAAGACGCACTGCTCGAATTCGCCGGCTCGGTGATGGTGATCTCGCACGACCGCTGGTTCCTCGACCGTATCGCGACGCACATCCTCGCGTTCGAAGGCGATTCGCAAGTGACGTTCTTCAACGGCAACTACCAGGAGTACGAAGCGGACAAGCGCGCGCGTCTCGGCGAAGAAGCGGCGCGTCCGAAGCGTCTGCGTTACAAGCCGATCACCCGTTAAGCGTTCGCTGTGCCGTCGTCCGCAGACGGACCGCTCGCGCGGTTCGATGCGAACGGCATATGGTTTGCTGGCTCGTCACACGCAGACGAGGAGAAGGCATGGCGATATCGGCGGGCAAGCGTGTGGTGGTGGCCTTGGCGGGCGTGATCGTGCTGCTCGTCGTGATCGCGCTCGGCGGGCTGTATTTCGTGCAACACGAAGTGAAAGAGCGTGTCGTCGAGACGCTCGCGCCGATCGGCAGCGCTCAGAGCATCGACGTCGGCCTCACGTCGATCACACTCAACCGCGTGCGGCTGACGGCGCCCAAAGACTGGCCGACCGCCGACTCACTCACCGCCGAGCAGATCACGATGACGCCCGATGTCGGCGATCTGCTCGCGCATCGCGTGCATATGAAAAGCGTCGTGGTGCACGGCTTCAGTCTCGCGCTGGTGCGCACGGCGAGCGGACGTCTCGAACTGCTGCCGAAGCTGCGGCAAACGCTGAGCCAGCCCGCGAACGCGGCAAGTGGCGCCAGCGCGGCGAGCGGCGCAGCGTCGAGCCGGCCGCCCTTGCCCGCTGAAAAGCTCATCGAACACATCGCGTTCGCAGACGGCCTGTTCGTCTTCTACGACGAATCGGTCAGCAAGCCGCCGTACAAGGTGATCGTCAGCGACGCGAGCGCCAGCGTCGACCACATCCATCTGCCCGAACTCACCGAACCGACCAACCTGTCAGTTCGCGGCTCGATCAAAGGTCCGGAGCACTCCGGCAAGGTGACGTTCGACGGCTGGATGAAAATCGCCAGCAAGGACTCGCAGACGACCACGACGCTGCGCGGCGTCGACGTCGTCACGCTCGACCCGTATCTGCTGAGGAAGGCGGGCGCGAGAACGCAGGTTACGGGCGGCACGCTCGACCTGAACATGCAGGCGAGCGTGACCAGCTATCACATCCACGCGCCGGGCACGGTCACGCTGCATCGTCTGCAACTGGCCGACACGGGCGATCCGCTCGATACGTTCATGCAGATTCCGACCCGCGCCGCCGTCGCCGCGCTGAAGAAGCATGGCGACGACATGACGCTGCACTTCACGATCGACGGCAATTTGCGTGACCCGAAGTTCAAGCTCAACGAAAGCCTGATGACCGAGCTGCGCGCGAACTTCGCGAAAGCGCTCGGCGTCAGTGCAGAAGGCGTCGCGAAGGGCGCGGGTGAAACGGTGAAAGGACTCGGCAACGCGCTGAAGAATCTGCTCGGGCAATGACGCTCGCTTCAACGGCGGTGCCCGGCTGCCACGCTCAGACGGGCAAGCCTAGCGCTCGCAGTCTCGCTTCCGTTTCATCGGCGTTCGTGTGATGCACGCCGTGCCAGCCGAGTTCGGTTGCCGCGTTCGCGTTCTTGATGTTGTCGTCGATGAAGACGAGTTCGTGCGGCTGCACATCCGGCAGATGCGCGCGAATCCGGCGCAGCATTTCGTCGAAGATCGCCGGGTCGGGCTTGACCATCTTCACGCGGCCCGACACGACGATGTCCCTGAAGCGGCGCAACACCGTATAGTGCTCCCACGCATACGGAAAGGTCTCGTCCGACCAGTTCGTCAGGCCGAAGAGCGGCACGTTCGCGGCTTCGAGTTTCTCGACGGTCGCAACGCCGTCGTCGAGCACGCCCGCGACCATCTCGTGCCAGCGCTCGTAGAACGCGCGAATCAGCGGCTCGTGCTCGGGAAACTTTTCGATCAGCTCCGCCGTGCCTTCCGCGATCGGCTGGCCGCCGTCCTGGCGGATCACCCAGTCCATCGTGCAGACATTGGACAGGAACCAGCGGCGCTCGGCGTCGTCGGGAATCAGCGCGCGGTACAGATACTCGGGGCTCCAGTCGATCAGCACGCCGCCGAAATCGAACACGACTGCCTTGATGGTCATGCGAACTCCGTTTGCAGAATGTCGGCGAGGGGACGCACTTTGACGCGCTTGCCCGTCATCGACGAATTGGCCCAGACGAAGTTCTGGTGCTCGACGATCTTGTCGGCGGCGAGGTGCGGCTTGTGCTGGGTCGTGTGAAGATCGGACACGACCGTCGCGCGCAGGCCGAGCAGTTCGGCGCGGCGCGCCGTGGCGTTGACGCAGAACTCGGTCGCGTAGCCACATAGGATCACGCTGTCGATGTCGCCTTGTTGAAGCTGCGCGGCAAGCGGCGTGTCCTGGAACGAATCGCCGACGGTCTTGAAGATGGAACGGTCCTGTGGCTCGCGAACGAGCGCGGCAGGCAATTGCCACGCGTCGCTACCGCGCGAGAGCGGCCCATTCGCGTCGCTCTCGTGCTGCACGATAAACACTGGCGCATTCGCCTGACGCGCCGCCGACGTGAGCCGATTGATGCCGTCGATCACGTCGCCGG
Organism: Paraburkholderia franconis; assembly: GCF_009362735.1. Lineage (GTDB taxonomy): Bacteria > Pseudomonadota > Gammaproteobacteria > Burkholderiales > Burkholderiaceae > Paraburkholderia > Paraburkholderia franconis. Next base: position 33,767 of record NZ_WHNP01000059.1, read on the forward strand.
CGCGATGAGCTGCCGACGGGCCGCTGAAGAACATCTGCTGTACGTCGATGACGATGACGGCAACACCGGACATGCGAGCCTCGCTATTCGTTAGTCGTTATTTTGGCGGCGGATTTTTGCGGCGAACACGGCAGCGCCGATGCGCGAGACGCCGCCGCAACGAGCGGCCGCGGCGGCGTCCTGCGCGTCAGATTGGCTGCGTGCGCGTTTCGAGCCACGCCTTCGCGTCGCCCGACACATGCGGCGACACGCGCGCGCGCACCATCTCGTGATATGCGTTGAGCCACGCGCGCTCGTCGTCGCGCAGCAGGTTCTGCGCGACGCAGCGCGTGTCGATCGGGCACAGCGTCAGTGTTTCGAATTCGAGGAAATCGCCGAACTCGGTTTTCTGCGCCGGACGGTTCAGCACCAGATTCTCGATGCGAATGCCCCATTTGCCCGGACGATAGATGCCCGGCTCGATCGACGTGATCATGCCCTCTTCCATCGCCGTCCACGCTTCGGCGGGCGCGTAGTGCGAGATCACCTGCGGTCCTTCGTGGACGTTCAGGAAATAGCCGACGCCATGCCCCGTGCCGTGGCCGTAGTCCGCGCCCATTTCCCAGATCGGCGCGCGCGCGATCGCGTCGAGCATCGGCGAACGGATGCCGCGCGGAAACTTCGCGCGAGAGAGCGCCATCGTGCCCTTCAGCACCGTCGTGAAGTCGCGGCGATGCTCGTCGTTGATCGTGCCGATGGGCACGACGCGCGTGATGTCGGTCGTGCCGCTCAGGTACTGGCCGCCCGAGTCGATCAGCAGCAGGCCGTTGCCTTCGATCGTCGAATGCGAAGCGGGCGTCGCACGATAGTGCGGCATCGCGCCGTTCGCGTTGAACCCGGCGATCGTCGCGAAGCTCAGCGTGACGAAGCCCGGCCGGCGCGCGCGCGCCGCCGTCAGCTTTTCGTCGATCGTCAGTTCGGTGATTTTTTCGCGGCCGAGCGCGCCCTCGAACCACGCGAAAAATTCAGCGAGCGCCGCGCCGTCCTGCTCCATCGTCGCGCGCACGTGCGCGGCTTCGGCTTCCGTCTTGCGCGACTTGAAGAACGTCGACGGATTCACCGACTCGACGATCTCCACCGACGCCGGCACCGATTGCAGCAAGCCATACGTGATGCGGCGCGGGTCGATCAGCAGCGTCTGGCCGCCCGGCAGTGCGGCGAGCGCGTCGGCGGCCTTGGTGTACGGCTCGACACGGATGCCGTCGCGGGCCAGCGACTCCGCCAGTTCCGCAGGCACCTTGCCGTCCGTCACGAAAAGTGACGCGCGATCCAGCCCGATCAGCGCATGCGCGACGAACACCGGGTTGTAGTTCACGTCCGCGCCGCGCAGATTCAGCAGCCAGGCGAGGTCGTCGAGCGTCGAGATGAAGTGCCACTGCGCGCCCTTTTCCTGCATCGCGCGGCGAATACGGTCCAGCTTTTCCGCGCGGGAAACGCTCGCGTGCGGCGCGACGTGCTCGTAGACGGCGCCCGTCGGCAGCGGCGGACGCTGCGGCCAGACGGTGTCGAGCAGATCGGAGTCGGTGCGCAGCTTGACGCCGCGCGCCGTCAGCGCATCGCTCAGCGCGCGCGCCGCCGCGACGCCGAGCACGGCGCCGTCGACGCCAACCGTCGCGCCCGCCGGCACGTTCTGCGCGAGCCAGTCAATGTGCGGCGCCGTCATCTGGCCGCCGAACATTTTCATCAGCTGAATGCCCGTGCCGGCCAGTTGCGCCTCGGCCTGCACCCAATAGCGGCTGTCGACCCACAGGCCGGCGAAGTCGGCCGTCACGACCAGCGTGCCGACCGAGCCAGTGAAGCCGGACAGCCACTCGCGGCCTTGCCAGCGGCCCGGCAGATATTCGGAGAGATGCGGATCGGCCGACGGCACGAGCCAGGCGGCGAGCCCTTGCTGAGTCATCGCGCTGCGCAGTTGTGCAATGCGCTCGGGGATCGAGGCGGTTTCGGGGAGTCGTACGTTCATCGGTTTCACCTGCAAAGATTCATCGACGGGATAACAAGCCGACCGTCACGGCAACGGCAACAAGAGCGAAAGCGGTGCAGACGGGCCATTCGAGCGTATCGCCGTCATGGAAAAGCTGAACGACGTTGCCAGCCATGTGCGCGATGGCCGCTCCCGCCATGCCGACGAGGAGCGCCACCCACAGGCTCACGCGGCTCGCGCGCCGCAGCGGATGCAGCCACCAGCTGACCAGACCGACGACGGCGCCAAGGAGGATCAGGCCGGGCCAGCCCATCAGCGCACTCCGCCGCGCATCATCAATTTAAGACTTTTCTGATAGGCGGCTGTTTTATCAATGGCTAGCATTTTTTCTCTTTCACTAGAAGGTCAGCACGGCTTTCTGCGTAGCGGTTGAGTTTAGGGGCCCGGGGTAAGGTTAGGCAAGCCGAAAGCCTCCCGCGCCAGGCCGCTGCGTCCCGCCCTTCGTCCCATGCGAATCGCCCTTATCGAGCCCGACCTGCGGCATGCGGAAATTGTCGGCCGGCTGCTGTTTGCCGGTGGGCATGCCTGTCACCACTTTTCCGCCAGCGCGCCGTTTTTGGCGGGCGCCGCTCGAGAATTCTTCGATCTTCTCGTCACCGACGCCTTTTGCGGCGACGCCGCCGCCGAAGACGTGATCGCGCGCGTGCGCGAGGTGTTGCCCGGTCTGCCCGTCGTCGTGCTGATGACCTCGCCACGCGAAAGCGAACTGGTTGCGACATTGCAGGCGGGCGCCGACGATTGTCTCGCGAAGCCCGCGCGCGGTCCCGAAATGCTTGCGCGCATCGACGCGCTGATGCGCCGCGCCGGCATCCGCCGCCCGCGCAACCGCGCGCGGGAAATGTTCGGCGAATACGCGTTCGATACAGGCCGCTCGGTCGTCACCTTTCGGGGCCAGAGCGTAGCGCTGACGCCGAAGGAACTCCAGTTCGCGCTGCTGCTGTTCACGAATATGTCGCGGGCCGTTTCGCGCGCACACATCCTCGAAACCGTCTGGTCGCGCCGCCGCGACGTTAAGTCGCGCACGCTCGATACCCATGCATCGCGCATCAGGACCAAGCTCGAATTGCGGCCGGAATTCGGCTACACGCTGGTTCCGCTGTACGGCTACGGCTACCGTCTGGACCAGATTCCCGTAGAAAAGGCAGATGGCGCGGATAAGGCACTCGCCAATGAAAGATTCGTGGAAACACTATAATATTGGGCCTAACCATAGCCCCAATACGTCGCCCTGCAAGGCCGTAGCGTCCCCGTGCAACTCTTAACGATCGGAATCAATCACCACACCGCGCCCGTTGCCCTGCGCGAGCGCGTGGCGTTTCCGCTCGAACAGATCAAGCCGGCGCTCTCGACGTTCAAGGACATCTTCCTGGGCCGCACGGCCCGTATCGCGCCGGAAGCGGCGATCCTGTCGACCTGCAACCGCACCGAACTGTACTGCGCCACCGACGACCACGCCGCCCGCGAAGCGGCGATCCACTGGCTGTCGAAGTACCACAACATCGCCGTCGATGAACTCGCGCCGCACGTGTACGCGCTGCCGCAGTCCGAAGCCGTGCGCCACGCGTTTCGCGTCGCGTCGGGGCTCGACTCGATGGTGCTCGGCGAGACGCAGATCGTCGGCCAGATGAAGGATGCCGTGCGCACTGCGTCCGAAGCCGGCGCGCTTGGCACGTATCTGAACCAGCTGTTCCAGCGCACGTTCGCCGTCGCGAAAGAGGTGCGGACCACGACGGAAATCGGGGCGCAATCTGTTTCGATGGCGGCGGCCTCGGTGCGCCTCGCGCAGCGCATTTTCGACAAGGTGTCGAACCAGCGCGTGCTGTTCATCGGCGCGGGCGAAATGATCGAGCTGTGCGCGACGCACTTTGCCGCGCAGCAGCCGCGTGAGCTGGTCGTTGCGAACCGCACGGCCGAGCGCGGCGAACGCCTCGCCGGCCGCTTCAACGGCCGCGCGATTCCGCTGTCCGAACTGCCCGCGCGCATGCACGAATTCGACATCATCGTGTCGTGCACGGCGTCGACGCTGCCCATCATCGGTTTGGGTGCCGTTGAGCGCGCGGTGAAAGCGCGCCGTCACCGGCCGATCTTCATGGTCGATCTCGCCGTGCCGCGCGACATCGAACCGGAAGTCGGCCAGCTCGAAGACGTGTTCCTGTACACCGTCGACGATCTCGGCGCGATCGTCCGCGAAGGCAATGCGTCGCGGCAAGCCGCCGTCGCGCAAGCCGAAACGATCATCGAGACGCGCGTGCAGAATTTCATGCAGTGGCTCGACGCGCGCAGCATCGTGCCCGTCATCCGCCATATGCATACCCAGGCCGACACGCTCCGGCGCGCCGAAGTCGAGAAAGCGCAGAAGATGCTCGCGCGCGGCGAGGACCCCGCCGTCGTGCTCGAAGCACTGTCTCAAGCGCTGACGAACAAGCTGATCCACGGTCCGACGCACGCGCTCAACCGCGCCAGCAGCGAAAATCGCGATCAGCTGATCGAGCTGATGGGCGGCTTCTACAAACACGCTCACTCTTCGTCGGAGCGTTAGCGGCGCTCCAAGCCGACGCATCGCGCGTGTTGCCGTCCAGGCCCGCACAGTGCTCTATCCGCAGTGTCCCGGGCATTCGTCGCCGGTTCTCGTCCCGAATCCCGAATCCAGCCGTCCTTTCCGGAGTCCGCTCCGAGCGCCCCAATGAAAACGAGCATGCAAGCCAAGCTCGACCAGCTCACTACCCGGCTGGCCGAACTGAACGACCTGTTGAGCCGCGAAGACATCACGTCGAGCATCGAGCAATACCGCAAGCTCACGCGCGAGCACGCGGAGCTGCAGCCTGTCGTCGAACATTACGGTCTGTGGCGCCAGGCGCTGAACGATGCGGCGACGGCGCAGGAACTGCTGTCGGACGCATCGATGAAGGATTTCGCGGAAGAGGAAATCCGCACAGCGCGCGAGCAGATGGAAAAGCTCGAAGGCGAACTGCAGAAGATGCTGCTGCCCAAAGACCCGAACGATGACCGCAACATCTTCCTCGAAATTCGCGCGGGCACGGGCGGCGACGAGTCCGCGCTCTTCGCGGGCGACCTGCTGCGCATGTACCTGCGCTACGCGGAGCGCAACCGCTGGCAGGTCGAGATGATGTCGGCGAGCGAATCGGATCTGGGCGGCTACAAGGAAGTGATCGTGCGGATCGCGGGCGACGCCGCGTACTCGAAGCTCAAGTTCGAATCGGGCGGGCATCGCGTGCAGCGCGTGCCCGCGACGGAAACGCAGGGCCGCATTCACACGTCGGCGTGCACGGTTGCGGTGATGCCGGAAGCGGATGAAATCGGCGAAGTCGAAATCAATCCCGCCGATCTGCGCATCGACACGTTCCGCGCATCCGGCGCGGGCGGTCAGCACATCAACAAGACAGATTCGGCCGTGCGCGTGACGCACCTGCCGACGGGCATCGTCGTCGAATGCCAGGACGATCGCTCGCAGCACAAGAACAAGGATCGCGCGCTGAAGGTGCTCGCCGCGCGCATCAAGGACAAGCAGTACCACGAGCAGCACGCGAAGGAAGCGGCTACGCGCAAAAGCCTGATCGGCTCGGGCGACCGCTCGGAGCGCATTCGCACTTACAACTTTCCGCAAGGCCGTCTCACCGATCACCGGATCAACCTGACGCTGTATCGCCTTGAAGCGATCATGGCAGGCGATCTCGACGAACTGATCGCGGCGCTGGTGTCCGAGCATCAGGCGGAATTGCTGGCGTCGCTCGGCGACGCGGACTGAGCCGGGCATGAATACAGCCGATACCGTCGCTACGCTGCTGCGCGCGTCGCCGCTACCTGCGCTCGAAGCGCGCATTCTGCTCGGGCATGCGCTCGGCTGGCGCCGCACGGCACTGATCACGCGCGCCGACAATGCGCTCGATCCGCAGCAAGTCGCGGCGTTCCGCGAGCTTCAGGCGAGACGTGTCGATGGCGAGCCCATTGCGCAACTCATCGGATCGCGTGAATTCTTCGGGCTCGATTTCGAAGTCACGCGCGATGTGCTCATTCCCCGCCCTGAAACCGAATTGCTCGTCGAAACGGCCGTGCAGGCGCTCGAAGCGCGCGCCGCACGTGCCCGCGTGCTCGATCTCGGCACGGGGACGGGCGCGATCGCCGTGTCGATTGCGTGGTCGCGCCCGGATGCGCGCGTCTGGGCCGTCGACCGGTCGTCGGAAGCACTGGCTGTTGCCACGCGCAATGCGATCCGGCTGCTCGAGCCGAAGCGCCCCGGTGGCGACGTGCAGTTCGCGCAAGGCGACTGGTACGGCGCGCTCGACGCCTCGCTTACGTTCGAGGTGATCGTCAGCAACCCGCCGTATATCGCGAGCGGCGATCCGCATCTGTCGCAAGGCGATCTGCGTTTCGAACCGCGCGGCGCACTCACCGACGAGGCTGACGGCCTCTCGGCGATCCGCGCGATCGTCGCGGGCGCGACGTCGAGGCTGGCACCCGATGGCGTGCTGTGGATGGAACACGGCTACGACCAGGCGGAAGCCGTCCGCGAAATTCTGGCGGCGCAAGGCTTCGCCGATGTCCGCTCCGAGTGCGATCTGGCCGGCATCGAACGCATCAGCGGCGGGCACTGGCCGGACTGACACGCGACGAAATCACGGCGCCCTGTGGGATTCCGCCACCGGTCGGCATCGGCGAAATCCGCTATCATTTGACTCTATCCCCAACACATACCGGAACCGCAAGGTCAGTCATGGACACGCAACAACGCATCAAGCAAATCGTCGACGAAAACCCCGTCGTGCTTTTCATGAAAGGCAACGCGCAATTCCCGATGTGCGGCTTCTCGGGCCGTGCGGTGCAAATTCTGAAGGCATGCGGCGTCGATCAGTTCAAGACGGTCAACGTCCTCGAAGACGAAGCCGTGCGCCAGGGCATCAAGGAATACTCGAATTGGCCGACGATCCCGCAGCTGTACGTCAAGGGTGAATTCGTCGGCGGCTCGGACATCATGATGGAGATGTATCAGTCGGGCGAACTGCAGCAGCTCTTCGCCGCAGCCTGATTTACGCAGACGGGCGCCGCACGCCATGGAACCTCGCGCCGCGGCGCCACGTCGTCTCATCATCGCCATCACGGGAGCGACGGGCGCGATCTACGGCGTCCGGCTGCTTCAAACGCTGCGCAAGCTTGGCGGCGTCGAAAGCCATCTGCTGATCTCCAGCGCGGGGTGGCTCAATATTCAGCACGAACTCCAGTTGTCGCGTGACGACGTGCATCCGCTCGCGGATGTCGTTCATTCCGTGCGCGACGTCGGCGCAAGCATTGCGTCGGGCTCGTTTGCGACCGACGGCATGATCATCGCGCCCTGCTCGATGAAAACGCTCGCGAGCGTGGCGCACGGACTCTCCGACAATCTCATCACGCGCGCCGCCGATGTCACGCTCAAAGAGCGTCGGCGACTCGTGCTGATGGTTCGCGAAACGCCGTTCAATCTCGCGCATCTGCGCAACATGACGGCCGTCACCGAAATGGGCGGCGTGATCTTTCCGCCGCTGCCCGCGTTCTACAACCGGCCGGCGACGATCGACCTGATGGTCGACGATACCGTCGCGCGCGTGCTCGATCTGTTCGCGCTGGGCCCGGCGCTCGCGCCGGCGTGGCAAGGGCTGAATAGTCCGGCGCAATAAGCCGGGCGCGGTTGTCTCACCTCTCACGGCCGCGCGAGCCGTTCATTCGACTGGATTCGCAACAGCAGCGAGACAATCAAATCCACCCAGTGCCGTTTATCAATCGCGAGTGCGGACGTATATTCGTATCAACGAAACCTTTCCGGCCTGAATGGCCCGCACCGCCATGACCCGCTTGCCTTCCCTCTTTCTGTCGCACGGCGCGCCGACGCTGCCGATCGATCCGTCGATGCCGCGCGAGCAATTCGCCTCGCTTTCCGCCGAGGTGCCGCGCCCGAAAGCGATCCTGATGCTGTCCGCGCATTGGGGCACGCTGCAGCCAGCCGCCAGTACATCGGACGCGCCTGAGACGATTCACGACTTTTACGGCTTTCCGCGTCAGCTGTATGAGATCCAGTACCCGGCGCCCGGCGCGCCCGACGTCGCGCGGCGCGCGGCGGAATTGCTCGGCGAACAGGGCATGCCGACGGCGACGCAACCGCACGGCCTCGATCACGGCGCGTGGGTCCCGATGCTGCTCATGTTCCCGCATGCCGATGTGCCGATCGCCCAGTTGTCGATCCAGCCACGGCTCGATCCCGCGCATCACTTCCGCGTGGGGCGCGCACTGCGTCCGCTGCAGGACGAGGGCGTGATGATCGTCGGTTCCGGCCAGATCACGCACAATCTGCGCGAGGCGGATTTCTCGGCGCGGCCCGAGGATGCCGATCCGCGCGTCACCGAATTCACCGACTGGTTCGAGACGCATCTTGCCGCCCGCGATATCGACGCGCTGCTCGACTATCGCCGCCAGGCGCCGCACGCCGTGTTCATGCATCCGACCGACGAGCACCTGTTGCCGGTATTCGCAGCGCTCGGCGCGGCAGCCGACGATTACGAGCTCGGCATTCAATCGCTCGGGACGTTCCAGCGCTCGCTGGCGATGACGAACTACGTGTTCGGCAACGCATAAGCGCCGCCGTCGCCGGATCGGCATAGGGGACGGCCATGAGGCCGTACCCCTGCCACACCACCCGGCATGCGGGTCCGCACCGGGCGGTTCGGGAAGTTGAGGTTACGAGAGTCTTGGCACACCCAGCCGATCGAAGTATGCGAGGGTCAGCACGCGATTCAGGAGCTGGCCGCTGTTACGCCACCAGCGACGGCTGTTCGCCGCCACCTGGTGCGCCACAGCGGACGGTGCCCCCAGCGCCCGTAGCTCCCGGTAGATGGTCGGCCCGCGGCGCCATTGCTTAAGCTGGATGACGCGCAACCGGTGACGCA
>NZ_WHNP01000006.1 GCF_009362735.1 Paraburkholderia franconis
TATGTTTATACAGTTTTGCACGGCGATTGCACGACGTTCGCGCGGCAAACGGCATAGGCCAAACGACGGGCTTCTGACGCACTCAGGTGCGGCGCGGCTTAGGGCCGCGCAAAGCCGGATCGACGCGTTTGTGTAGCCCGCACCGCGTCGAAAAAGAAAAAACCCGGCGAAGCACCGGGTTCGAATGGCCACCCCCACAGCCCTCGGGCGAAGGCTGATCGGCCGCTTTACCACACGCCATCTGGCACCCTTGCGGCGGTCGAATGCGCATCGACGATGGTCTTCGTCTGGTTCGCCCCCCGGCGGACCAAGAAGCGTCCGACGACTCCTCGCAACACCTACAGCATCGTCTAAACGCCCAAATACTCTATGAGCGCAGCCTTAACGGAAACTTAAAGCCGCGGGATGCGCTTGCTAATGCGGGATGTCACACAGAGCTCGATCGAAATCGCAGCTTCGCCGATGGAAGTTGCACAGACGCTGCCTATCATTTCTTTGAGCGAGCTTTAGGGCGCCACGGTGGCTGCACGGAATGCTGGATAACGTAGGACGAATCCGCGTCCGATACAGGCTCTCACGCGCCGCGCGCTGCGGCGTCTGTCACGGTGGTGACGGCTTGCCACTGGCCGGCACTGTCGCGAGTCGAGTGGAGGTCTCCAATGAAGTTCATTGTTCAGTGGAACGGGCAACCGACGGCGCAGCAATCGGCCATCGAACGTTTTATGAAAACGGGCGGCGCCTTGCCACCCGATGGCATCAAGATGCTCGGACGATGGCATTCGATCGGTGAGTTGAGCGGATGCGCGATCATCGAGGCCGACAGCACCGCGCCCATGGCGGCGTGGATGCTGCAGTGGGGCGATATCTTCGAGTTCACCATCTCGCCGGCTGTCACCGATGAGGAACTCGGGGCAGCGCTGGGGGCGTATCAGGCTCAGGCGGGTAAGTGAGGTGGCGAGACCTTGTCGCCTGACCGCTTTGAGGGCATGCGCAGGCTGGTAGCGGTGGCCGGCTGGTTAATCAGGATACCGATGCACTTGCGTCTTCTCGCTCTATAGATGCCGACCGATGGCGCATAGACGATACAAAGAAAAAAGGACTTACGGCTTGCACCGTAAGTCCTTTTGCCCATCTGGTCGGGGCGAGAGGATTTGAACCTCCGACCACCTGCACCCCATGCGGGGTGGCAGTCGGCGGAGAGGCGCGACACGATTAGCAATCCCAGGAAACTGTCTAATGCCTGCCTAAAAATTGCGCTGCGAAAACCCGCTTGCGGTGGACTTCCGGGTTTCGGTATTAGACGGGATTTCCGCAGTCAGTGTAGCATCGATACTGTATGCATATACAGGTGTCGAAATGAGCCTACGCGATCCATACGGGACGAAGCACGCGTGCCGCGAATGCGAGCATTGGGGTGGTGACATGGCGGGCACCGCTCACGCGGTCTGCCTGCGCGGCGATCGCGTCCAGGTGCAGGCGAACGGCGAGTATGGATGCGTGTTCTGGGTGCGCGCGACTGGCTCGGATGACGAGCCCGCCGATGGCGGTCGATTGAATACAAGCCGCAGCCTGTAAAAACGGAATACAGGCCTCAGACTGTTTTATGCCGCAATACTGTATGGAAACACAGTAGAATAAAGAGGCGGGACACAGGGCGTTGGAGCGCTCAAGTGCCCCTGACCTTTCACCTGATCATGTGAGGATCACGGCAATTGGCTAAGGCCAAGCATATCCTATCGCTGGACATACAAGGCGACTTGTTCGCTAGGCGATGCGCGAAATGCGGCGCGTCGAAATATTTTTCCGAGTTTTCTTGGAATGGGAAGCGGAACGAGCCAGTTAGCTGGTGCAAGAAATGCCGTGTGGCAGACCAGTCTGCACGACACAGGGCAAATCCGGAGCGCGGTCGTACTCGATCCCGCGAGTGGTATCAGGCGAATCGTGAGCGCGCCCTCGAATACGCTCGCCAGAATTACGTCTTGGAACGCGACGAACAGATAGCCTATTCTGCCGCCTACCGCGAAGCCAACAGGGACGAGGTCAATCGACGGTCACTTGAGCGGTATTACAAGGACATACATAAGACTCGCGAAACCAAGAATGCCTGGTATTCTCGGACGGCTCCGGAGCGGCGCGCTGTATCCAAAACATGGCGACAAGCAAATAAGGCAAAGAGGAACGCCGAGGTGGCGTACCGCGATGCCGCGAAAATCCAAGCTACGCCGGCATGGGCAAGCAAAAAGAAGATTGGGGAATTCTACAAGGCCGCCGATTTTCTAGGCATGGTTACGGGCGAGTACTATCACGTCGATCACATCGTCCCCTTGCTTGGCCCCGTTGCGAAATCGGGACCATTCAAGGGGGAGAGGATAGTCTGCGGGCTGCATTGCGAAGCAAACTTGGCGGTCATTCCGGGAAGCGAGAACGCCGCCAAGGGAAACAGATATTGGCCCGACATGCCAGATGAAATCTACGCAACACCTGGGGCCGAGGACATCGCCGAGATACTCGCGAGCCGCGCCTGATAGCTATCGATGTCATGATCAGAGAAGCGCCAGCCACCCGGCCACTTGTTGCCGTCGTCAAGCATCTGGAACGCGCCTTGATCGTTTTTGAGCCAAACGGTTTGGACCGGCGCGCGATATTGCCAGCGACGGTCGAACCACGGCCAGCTTGCCCACCCGTCCGCTGAGTTGACGCAAGCCGTCAGCCGTTGAAACACTGCGGCATGCGACGTGAAGAAATCCGCCGCGATAAACTTGGGCGCGGCCACGCTGAAAATCTTCCCGATGCGCCCCGCAGGAACGTATGCGGGCGCCACGGATACGCTCACGGCCCCGAGCGAATGACCAGTCAGGTTCAGCGCGGCTCCGGATGGAGCGGTCGACAACGCCCAGTCGAAGACGTTTTGCATACCCGATGCCGCGCCTTGCGTGACATGACCTCCATTGATCTCGACAGGTGCGAGTTGAACATCGCGCCAGACGTCAGCCAATTGACCGTCGCTGGACCGCGTGCCGCTGATCGATAGCCACGTTGCGCCGGACGAATCGACGGATAGAACGGCCTGGTGGCTATCGTCCTGTAGCTGCGACACCCAAACGTCGCCAAGCGCCTCAAAAGCCCTCTTTGAGGCGTCGTCGTTCTCGATGTACGAAGCGTTCGCGCGCCGGCAGGCTAAAACGAGGGCCTGCCAGTCCATTACTGGCTCGCGGCGACAGGTGCAGAAGCCGCAACAGCACCCAACGACGCCGTCGCGGCGCTAGCCTTTGATGCTGCGATCGCATCCGCAACAACCTGATTCAACAGCGGCTGCGCGAGCTGGAGCGCTAGCAGAATGGCAGGTTGATTCGGAATCGCGGGAACCGCGGCGACGATGGCCGTCACAGCCGGGAACAACGTGTTGTTGAATGACTGAAGGTCCGTCAACTGGATCGTGGCCGATGCCGAGCACACCGCGTCATTGATCGGCGAGACGGAAAGCAGCTTGTCCTTCTGGGCTTGCGAGAGCAGCGGCGACGTCGACAGGATGTCGAGATCAGCCTTCACGATCGGGCAGAACTGCTCGGCGAGTTGCGCCGGCGGGATGATCGGCAGCGAGACGGGTTTGACTTGAACGCCAGCGCAACCGGAAAAGAGAGCGGACAGCATGAGGCCTGCCGCAAGCAGCATGAGCTTTTTCATTTCGGGATTTCCTTCGAGGATGCCGCGAGCGCGGCGGGGATTTACTGCTGAGCGTTGGCGGGCACCGTCACCGCGGGCGCTGCGACGTTTGCCGGATTGATCATCACGCCCGGCGTGAGCAGCGAGGCTTTCGCGGCGCTACGGTTGCGCAAGGCGTTGATGCCTGCATGCACGGCCGCCGCGACCACGCCAGTAACGAGCGCCGAGACGCTATCCGGAACTGGCGCGTGGAAGATTGCCGCGAGTGCCCAGCTCACTGCGGGTTCGAGCGTTGCAGCGCTGATCGTGATGCCGCCGGTGATGACGCTGGAGGTTTGTTGCTTCATGAATGCTCCTACGTTGCGTGGTGGATGAGTTCGACGTCGGAGAACTGATAGCCCTCCTTTGCGTACTTCTGCGCGATGTATAGCGGGAAAGGCATCGTGTGGATGCCCTCGTCCTTTCCGATGTGATGCGCCTTGCAGAGCAACAGCCCGTTGACGGTCATGTCATCAACGAACTGCGTCCAGTCGGTGAAGCTGTCCCAGTCGAACGCCTGAATATGCGGACCCCAGTAACCGGACAGCGCATCCTGCTTGAAACGGTCCCAGTCGATCAGCTCGGCAAGCGAGCGCTCGATCGGATGGTGATGTGCTTCGAGTGGATGGCCGGATTGCTCAGCCGTCGAATTGCAGATGAAGCAGCGCGCGCCTTCGCGCTCGAGCAGGATCTTCCGCGTGCGTTCGAATAGAGCCGTCGTCTTGCGGTCCGCGTGCTCAGGGATGTTCACTGCGACCGACAGCGTTTCGCGCTCGGTGTGTGCTTGTGTCATAGCCGTAAACGAAAAAAGCCCCGAGCGGGGCTATTTGAAGTTAAGGATTACGCGGGCAACTGAATCGCGCCGGCTGCGATGGCATAACCAGCCGGGCTTTCATGAACGCCGTCGTTCGATACCCAACTAGAACTCCCATATGTGCATGAGTTGCGCGCCGTCGAAAGCGCCGTCGCAACGTCGAATGCCCCGTCGAGGAAGCCGCCGACGGAAGCCATGATGAAGTTGTTGAACGCCGCGCCGATCGTGGTGTACGGCGGATTCGGGCCTTCGGCCATCTGGGTCGTCCAGTAGAACTGCTGCTGTGGGAACATCGCGCGCAGCGCTTGCGCCGACACCGACATCTGCTGCGCCGACTGGTTGTTCACCACGTCGTTGATGCCGTAGTTGCAGATGACTCGCGTGCAGAAGCGCCGGATGATGTCGCCACGCTGCGTGTACAGCGTATTGAACACGCCGTTGAGCGTGGTACTGCCCACCGACGACATTGCCTCACCAACGATGGCGAGGTTCGTATAGCCCGCGCTGCTGCCGATCGCGCGCGCCTGCTCGCCGACGTGCAGATTGTTCGCGCCGTCATCCTGCAAGCCGACAACACGACTGTCGCCCGAGCAGCTGTAGGAGTGAACGTTCGTCGGACCGAAGAGCGCCACTGGGCGCAAATACGGCGTGTCAGTGCTGGCGAAGGTGCCTGTATCGCCGCTGCGATCGGGAAGGCCTGTGCCATATTCGAAGCAGTCGCCAGCAGCGGTATTGCGTGCCGGATTCCCGGTATTGGCGACAGGGATCGTGCCGCCCACACCGACCACGCCATGCTCGCGCACGAAGAAAGTTGCGCCCTTCGGAATGGTGAAGGGGAGCGTCGTCAGGTCCGAATACAGCGTCGAGAAGTTGTAGCACGTGCCCGTCGTCTGTTGCGGGCCGCCGAATGTCAGATGCGCGATCTGCCCGTTGTACTCGATGCTGACCTTGCGCTGCGAATCCGCGCCGATCGCTTTCTCGCCGAATGGCGTGCTATCGCCATAGCCGATGTACCAGCCAGCAACTGCGGCTCCAATCGACGAAATATCAACGACCGCGACATGGGCGGAACGGCTGTTGAATTCCAGCGCCGTCGTGATCTTGTCACTCGCGCAACTGGTGCGACCGGCAACCAGGCCGATGTATGTTGAGTGGCCGTCCCAGCGCGCGTACGCACCGGGGATGCCTTGTGGACCTTGCGGACCAGTCGCACCGTTGGCGCCATTGGTGCCATTCGCTCCGGCTGGACCCGCAGGCCCTTGCGGACCCGGCGTGCTCACTTCAATAACGCTCATATGTGGGTTTCCTTCAGAACGGACGCGTGTAGTCCGGAATGAGATAGACGTTGCCGGTGAGATACTTGATGAGCCGCCCCGAGCCGTCCTTAACGAGCAGGTCGTACCCGCCGAGCAGATACCCGGAACCCTTCGGACCAAGTGGAACGGGAAGGACGGCCGGTATGGAGATCGCGGCCGTCTGTGCACCTGGAAGATTCCAGCTCAACTTCCCGTTCGGCCCATCGAGCGTCATTGATCCGTCGGAAGTAGAAAGCGCGACGACGGTCTGCGTGTTGCCCGGTGCCGCGCGAACCTGAAGCTGTGCCGATGCACCGACCAGTTTGATGACGGTGCCGTCGTCGTTCTTGATGACGACCTGCCGCGGCCAGTCCGATCCCTGTTCGATGACGAAGTGGAAGACGTCGGCGCTCATGCATCACCATCCACATCGGGCAGGTCGACCGTCTGGTTTGCGAGGGCGTGCGTGCAGTCGCCGAGGAATGTGATCTGCCCAGGCTGCGCGCCGCTGCATCCGATGAACGAATGGCAGCGATGCAGGGGGATACCCCATTCCTCACCGTTCTCGCGTTTGTAGGTCTCACCTCCCCACCACGTGTTCAGACTCGGCCCGAACACCGGCTTATCGAAATCGCCGTTGAAGCTCCAGCGGTCCTTCCACGAAATGTGCGGAGAGTGCTGTGTCTCACCGGGCGGCAACCAGTGCGTCGGCAGAACATGATCCATCGGCGCGCCGTTCGAATACAGACAACCGGGACATAAGATCTTGATCCCGTAGAACAGCCCGTCGCTATCGCGGACGATCTTTGCTTTGCTCATGTCGGCATCACTCCCGTTTCCATTGCCTTGCAGAGGCGCACGCCACGCAGGCCGACCTGTGCGTACCACTTCGAGGCCTTCATGCCCGCAGCGGCAATGCCAAACGAGCCGCGCTGCATAGCCGCGAGCGTGTTCTTGAAACCGAGCAGACCTGTGCCGAGCGCCGCGTTGCCGATGCCGAGGTTGAAGCACATATTCGCGATCACGCGCTGACGTACTTCGTCCATGTGTCGCCACCACGGCAGATACTTGTCGAGCTTCGCGAGAGTCGTCGACACGTCGCGATCGAGCAGCTGGTTCACCTGCGCATCAGCCAGCGGGAATGCCCAACCGGCCGGCAGCGGCGAGACATCCATGTTGTGGCCGACGCCGACGGTCCGCTTCGGCGGGTCTGCAGTGTCTAGATATGGGACGTATCGAACGCCCTCGTCCCGACGCAGCTCCGCATCGAGTAGAGACAGGATCATTTGCTGCCCCTCTTATGCTTACCCTTCGTGAACAGGCGATCCTTCAACAGGAAGATGATCTGCAGGATCGTGTAGAGAATCGTCGTGACCATGACCCAGTCGGAAAGCTGAAACCCCATCCAATGCATGCCCGCTACCGAAACGGGGAGAGCCGATTTCGCGGCGCTCGCCGCAACGTCACTGCGCGCGATTTCCGCGACCTGGTCGCCAATAGGCATCGAGTTACCCCGTAAAAGAAAAAAGCCGCTCGATGGCGGCTGTTGGTCGATCGTTATCTGATGCTTGACAATCACCCTAGGGGTGATATGCTTCGACGCACAGGGCTAAGCATTTCGCGGTGCCCGATACTCCGAAAGGAACCCATCATGCGACACACTTTTCGCGCGCTCGCGCATCCCATTGGAACGGCCGCCCATGCACTATCAGGCACCCCCACAGCAAGGGCTTCGGCTCCTCAAAGAGCAACTGTCCTTTACGAATACTCAGATGGCCCGGATGTTCGGCGTGGCCACAGGCCGGCAATTCCACAAGTACCTTTCGGACGAGGACAAGCGCGAGATGGGCTTTCATGTCCTGATGTACGGCATGGCCAACTGGCAGCTCATGCATGGCCCCATCACCAGCGTCGAGCAACTTCATGCGCGAGGCCGCGAGATCGGCGCCGTCATCGAATTGGAGGATGGAGAGCAGCAGCTGTAATCGGCATCACTGCTTGCCTGGCAGCTTGCGGCGGCAACGATCAGTCGACCGCGCAGCCAGTAGCCAAGCCCGTCATTCCTTCGATCGTTATTCCCGCAGCGCCGGCATCGGCACCCGTCGAAGCATCAGCACCCGTCGCGGCGTCGGATCCGGCAACGTCAGCACCCGTTGCAGCCTCGACTCCGATGCCCGCAAGCGATCCGGGTCCTGCGTCAACTCCTATCGTCAATATCGATGTCTATGGTGATGATGCTTCGATGGGAATCGCGTCCTATGGCTTCGGCATGCCGACCATGATCAAGCCTGCTTCAGCGAGCCTACAAGACGCGCTGCGGAAGCAGTTCAACGATACGGGCATCACTGTCGCCAACCACGCGACAGGCGGCCGTGCTGCAAGCCTGCCGAATCTGCTTGACGGAATGGATGGCGGCGGTGCGGCGTTCGCGCAACGCCTAACGGCGACGCAATCGACAATTGTCATCATTAGCTATGGCCTGAACGAGCAATACGGCGGCGAATCAGTGTCCGACTTCAGCGGGTACCTTGCGCAGGCGATCCAGATTGTTCGCGACGCTGGTAGAAGACCCGTTATCGAAACCCCGTCTCCGACGTGCGACAGCGATCACCCGTTCACGGCGAACTACGCCGCTGCGATAAAAGCAGCCGGCGCGACTTACAACGTGCCGGTGATTGATAACTATGCCGCGATTTCTGCGCTGACTGATTGGCGTGCACACATGGATTCGACGTGCACACTGCCCGATGAATCTCTGCAGCAATTCAAGGCAACTCAAGAACTCGCTGTCATTGCGCCGCTCGTCAAAGCTGCGCTCGGAGAATGATCATGCACACGCAAAATCGGGTGGTTCAATCTTCGCGCCTTCGCCGCAGTCGGCATCAACCGGTTGCAGAATCGAGAACGAATCGTGGTGCCGGTTCACGCTGGCGCGCGGCGGCTGTCACTATGTCACTCGGCTGTGCAGCGGCTTCGGCTCATGCCGATTACATCAACGACTATGTGCAGGCCGAACTCGGCATTGGCGCTGCACATTACACAACAGAGGACGGTCGCTGGTACCAGCAAGGCATGCCTGGCGCCAACAACCAGTTGACAAGTAAGCCGCCCGCCTTTTCGGCAGGCTTCACCGGACCTATCATCAGTCGCGGTAAATGGGGCATGGACTGGCATGCCGAGTATGTCAACCTCGGTCGCGCCTCCGCCTCATGTGCGTGCACGCCTCGGGACGAGAACTATAATGCGAGCACCCACCAGTACACGGATAAATTCTCCGCGCCGCAGGCCTACTTCACCGGATATGGTCGATCGCAAGGTGTCGCGCTGACCATCGAGCCGTATTACTGGATCGACGGCGTCCGTCTCGGTATCGAAGCCGGCGCATACGTCCACCGCGATAGTTGGTCCGAGGACATCGTCGGCTGGCAAGTGAGTCCGGCTGTCGCGCCTCAGAACCTGCATGTCGAGGACGCGTACTGGTCCGTCGCGCCGCTCGTCGGAGCATCGGTCGGCAATGGACGATTCACGCTGTCATATCGCCACTACTTCATGAGGGTGAACAGCAATCAGCGCGCGATTCCTCCGCTATGGAACGATGCGGATGCTATCGAGCTGAAGGTCAAGTTCTGAAGAGGTGCCGGTAAGGTCTGGTAATATTCGCGCGCGAGGCATTAATAACCTTCCGGCCCAAAATGAACCCTTCCCATGGCGACGTTGCCGACCTTAAGCCATTGACGAGCCTGCGGTTCGTCGCGGCGATGATGATCGTCGTGCTGCACTCCAAGCTCTACTTTTCATGGCCATGGTTGCAACATGCGCCCGGCTCGCTCGTGCAGGGCGTCAGCTTCTTTTTTGTCCTGTCTGGCTTCATCCTGAGCCACGTCTACACATCGAAGCCATTCCCAGGATACGGCCGCTTCATGTTCGCGCGCTTCGCGCGGTTGTGGCCGGTACACATATTTGCTCTGCTGATGCTAGTGACATTCGTGCGTCCAGACTCGATCACGTTCGACGGCCCGGGTATGTTCAGCAAGTGGTATCTGCTCGCGTCCAACCTGACGCTGACGCAGTCACTATTTCCATTCACGGCTTACACGTTCAGCTATAACAGCGCGTCATGGAGCATATCAGCCGAAGCGTTCTTCTATCTTGCCTTCCCCTTGCTGCTCATCAACATCAAGCGGACATGGCATTGGAAAATGGCCGGATCCGCACTCGTCGCTGTCGTCATAGCAGCGATCTACCATCGCTTTCCATCGAATGGCGATATGGACCAGATCACGATCGCCTCGGCACTTTACGCAAATCCGCTAGTGCGTGGCTTTGAGTTCTGCCTTGGAATGTCGACCTGGGTATTGTGGGATCGTTACATCAAGAGATCACAGCTTTCACTGGCGGCATGGACAGCCGCTGAAGGCGCAATACTGCTGATAATAACCGCGTGGCTGTCGATCAGCATATGGCCGGTTCGAAATGGAATCCCGCCATCTGCACTGCAAGTTATCTTCCATGAGAACGGATCTTCATGGGCGTTCGCGATCCTGATAGCAGTTGCCGCATCAGGCCGAGGATTGTTTGGGAAGGCGCTGTCAGCGAAACCGCTTGCATTTCTCGGACACGTGAGCTTCTCGATCTATATGTTGCATCAGATCTTGATGAAGATGTTCGTCACGTGGAACCAGGCTCAAACCGTGTCGACAGTTGCATTCCTCGCTGCTCTAATTTTTATCGCTTCCGCCAGCTACCTCATGATCGAGAAGCCGGTGCAGCGCCTCCTGATGAAGAGACACCGACCGGCAACCTCCCAAAGCATCATCCCTCAGGCGGGAGGAGCGAAAGTCCACACTCCCTCAGAGCTGGTCGCCGACCAGCCTTGATCCGGGGCGGGCGAGATGCTTGTCACGTCGACTAAGCTTTCCACGAACTCGGGAGTGAACCGATTTTCTATCGGTATCTCATTCCCGTTTTCGTCGCTCATCGGTTTGATGAGCTCAAATACCTTGCCGCCTTCAATGCGTGCATAAGTCTTCATTTACGCATACTCCGTCATCACGACAACGCCTGAAAAGCCTGCTCCGCCTGCAGCGTTCCCGCCGGATTGATTAACGACAACCCCGCTTCCGGCGGTCCCATAGTTCACTGCTGCGATGCCGGTAGTGTTAATTCCTGGTCCTGTGGCCCCAAGACCGAAAGGAGTTCCACCTCCAGTCCCGGCAATCGCGGCGCTCGTCGACAGACCCAAAGAGGCTTGAACGGAAGTACCGCGAATAGAGATCAGATTCGCTCCGGTCGGAGCAGTCGAGAACGATCCGTTTCCGTTCGCAGCGGGGGGGGTTTGATTGTTCTGCGGTCCACCTCCAACGCCTCCAGGAGCTGTAAGCAGCGACCCGATCGATGAAGATCCGCCATTCCCGCCAGTGCCATTCGACACGCCTGCTCCGCCTGCGCCTACCGTGATGGTTTGCGAGGCACCGATTGTTGCGACTGGCCATATTGATTTTCCATATGAACCAGAGCCGCCGGGAGCACCCATGGAAACCGTCGATGCTCCAGCACCGCCTGCGCCACCTCCAGCCGCACCGCCGCCCTGCGCTTCACCAATAACGGTCGATGTATTCGACAACGGAACGAAAGTCGTTGCGCCCGTGGTCGCGAATGCGCTGCCATTCACGGAAACCTGCTGCTGACCGCTGACGATCGCATAAACGCTTGTGCGCAGCAGTCGTCCGGGACCGTACAGGTTCTTGATCGCATCACGCAATTGCGTGTACGTCGTCTTGCTGGGAGTCAGGCCCGCCGCAACGACAACATTGCGAATTTCTTCTTGGACCATGTTGAACCAGCTCGCGCGCTCGAGCGTAGCTGGTACACCTGTCGCAGGGTTTCCTTCGGTCCAATAGCCTTCGGTGCCGGCTGCCTCCGGAACGGGAAGCGATGTTGCCGCAGTTGCGTCGTCGATACGAAACATATGCCCTCTTATGCGTATGCAAAGATTGGAATCGTGTGCGCAGGCATGATTGCCTTGATTTCACACTCAAGAACCGAGTTTCCCCATGACGCCAAGGGATCACCTGCGGCTGAGATACCGACACGCGAGCGCACGACGGTGTTTAGCGGGGCCGTGATCTGCCACGCAAAGGCCCACGCGAGACCGCAGAGTGGTTGGCCTACCCTGCTTTGACCAACTCGTGCCGGGGCAAATTGGGCGACTGTGACCGTGTAGCCGAGGTTTGCAGCGAATGCCGTCAGGCTCGCGATCGTCGGACCGCCCACACCGACGAAGCGCGCAAGCACCTGCGCCTGCCTCTGTGCGATCGATGGGGCAGATCCGGCGCATGGGTCTGGAAGCCCGAGCGTCGACTCCCACTCGGGCAGCAGCTCGTACGTCGTTGCAGGGAATGCGTCCTTCAGCAGATAGTTCGCGCGCGCCGTCGCGCGCTCGTAGCTCGGTGCCAAACCGGATAGAACCTGCGTTTGCACCGCATCAGGATCGCGCGGCCAGACTCGCCCGCGCGGCATCAGCCCTTGCAGCGCCTTCAGGAAGTCGGCCGCCGTGTAGTTCGGTGCGAGCATGGAGCCTCAGACGTAAAGCACGCTCGCGAGGACGGGAAGCTGCCCGAACCCGCTGGTGATGTTCCCTGAATAGGTGGTGGTCGTCGTGCCGACGACGCCCTGAATCAACGTGATCAGGAAGCCGCTCGTCCCCGAGACAGATCGGATCGCCGCTGCTATGTCGTCCCGGTTGATCGTGCCCGCACGCGGATCGCCGTTGCGGAACAGCACATCGGCAATGGCTGCGGAAATCGCGTTGCGTGTCGCTGTCGTTGCTGATGTCAACCCAGATAGCGTGATCGTCAAGTTGTTGGCGATCGGAGCGCACGAATAAACGAGCGCCGTTACCGGCTGCTTCGCGACAATTGAATCCGCAACGACGAGTTGATCGCCGGCCGCGACTGTTCCGCGCGGTATCCCGCCCGGTCCTTTATCGTTTTGCGAGACGCCGTCGGTGCCCTGCGGAAACCCGCCATGCGCCACTTCCGCGTTGTACCACATCGTGTAGACGACAACCGTACCAGCACCGAATCCGTTCGCCGCGCACCACGCGCGCGTGACGCCCGCGACAGCCAGCGCCCACTCAACATAGTCCTCGACGTCGCCGCCCTGTGGAGTGCTCTGGTAGGCGTCGAGCATGCGGCTGCGCAGATCATCGTCTATTTCGATGTCCGCACCAGAGGCCACGGTCCCGGTGATCGCGCCGCCTTGCTGGATTCCGTCGACAGCGACGCTCAGCGATACGGCCGTCCCAGCATCCGCATTGCCCGCCGAGCCCGCCACATCGGCGACGATGGTCACCGACACATTGCCAGTCCCGTCCACCGTCCCCGTCGTCGACGTCGTGTAAGTCACGCCATCACCACGCGCGACTGCTGTGCCCGCGCTGAGCACCTTCCCCGTCGTACCCGGAAATTGTGCGGTCAGCTGAGACTGCGTCGCCGCCTTCCGATAGACGTCTTTCAGCGCAGACCAGCCTTCGAGATATTCGTCTTCGGCAGTGAACGGCACGGCCATGCGCGCGATCCAGTCGAGATAGCCAAACTGGAGGTTGGTCAGTCCGGCGAGAACCTTGCCGATGATCTTGAGAACGGCAAACCGCAACAGCGCGTCGGCACCCTGAAGTGCCGACGAAATGTCTGCCGCCACCTCAGAGATCAAGGTGGTGAGCGTCTTTCTTTGGAATGGCATGTCAGGAGAGCTGTTGCCAGGCCCACGCGTAGGTCATAGAGATCTGCGTGCCCGTCGGTTGATAGAGCGTGATCTGCGCGCCGAGAAACGTGTCGCGCACCCACTGCGTCTGCACATCGATACTCGCGACCACGCCGTCATCAATGAGCCATTGAAGCGCCTCGTTGATGTAGTCGCGCGCGTTGTTCAGCACTTCCTGCGTCTGCTTCGATCTGTCGAGCAACCAGAGACGCGAGCCAATCGGCTTGTCTTCGCCGATGTCGCCCCACCATCCGCGCGGATCGCCCGTCCCATCCGGGATCGTGTCGTCCGGATTCGCGGCGCGATCGGTGAAGATGCTGACGAGCACGGCCGCCTGCAGATCGTTGCCAGTCACCAGCGCCGGCGCGATGAATTGCCAGTCTCCGCGGCTGTTGTCGACGTCCCAGATGACAGAGATGTCTGACATGCGTTACTCCTGTTGCGTCGGCGGCTGCGAGTTGATCGTGCTGCTGCCCGTCTGCACGTTATTGATCGGGTGCGTATGCGAATTCGCGACCTGGCGCATTCCGGCCACCGTCCGAGTGTTCGTCTGGTAGTTGTCGAGGATGTCGCCCTTGCACTTCAGCAGCGGTGTATCCGCGATCACCTCCGGCGCATTCGTGAACGTGATCGGGTTTCCACCGCCATTCACGATGATTCCGGAAGCCGTCAGATAGACCGACTGCCCCCGGCTATCGTGGATCGCGACCTCCCCGGATGCGAGCCCTGTCATTCGGTATTTCGCGTTCGATGTCGCGATCACGAATCCGTCGTTTCGATCGCCGTTTTTGAACGCGACAAGCGCCTGCGTACCGGCTGGCGGATTCGACGTGAATCCGAATTCGGCGTAGCGCGGCACATCGGGGATCAACTCGAGCGCGTTCAGCCGGACCTGCAACGTCTGCACGCTCTTCGTGTCGTCGACGAGCGCAATCGCGCCGCGCGCCATCAACAGCAGTATCCGGCGCGCCAGCCTGTTCAAATCGCTCAGCACTATTGCTCCGCAGGTGTTTGCGTCGATTCGTCCATCGGCAGGACATCGAGCGCGATCGGCTCAGGCAGGAAACCTTGACGCGGCCCGAACACGAGCTCGGCGTGCGTGCCGGCCTCGCTGAGGATGAACGTCACTTCGGCGAGAAGCAGGACCGTGTTCGCCGGGATGCCGGCAGCGTCGGCCGAAACCGGATAATTGACATTCACGAACCACGGCGAGCCGCTCGCATCGCGCCAGTTGTCCACCAACGCGCGCACACGCCGAGACCGCCCATAAGCACGCGAGGCCATCCAGTTCACGCGCTTCGTGACGAAATCGCGATCCGTCGCGCTCTGCTCCGATACGAAATATGTCGGCCTAAACCGAAGCGCGTTCGCCGTCGTCGAGTTGTTCACCACTGTGATGACGGGCAGGTTCGGAATGCTCTCGTCATCCGCACCCGCACTGTATGCGCTGAGAACGGCGTTGTATGTGCTGAATGTCCCGAGCGTGCTTTTTGTGCAGACGATCGCTTCGGCGTTGTTACCGACGGCGACACCCGACGCACCGAGTTCCGTCCCGGCCTGCGAGATCGTCAACTCGCCTTCTTCGCTCTCGAAGACGAGCATCCCGCAGTAGCGCGCATAGCGCTCGATGACTTCCCACGCCGTTTCGGTGATACTGATGATCTGTCGAGGCAACGGAGGGAGCGCGTCGAGCGCCTTCTGCGTTCCGTTCGACGGCACGAACACATCGATCGAATACTGGCTCGCGATGCTTTTGCACAGATCGAGCAAGCCGACGTTTGCGTTGACGCGGTCAATACGGCACGAGCAGTCGACAAGATCGGCCACCTTCCCGCGACCGGAGATCGTGATGTCGTGCGAGCGCGGCGTCAGAATCGTCTCGATCGTCTCGACGAATCCCGATAGGACGACGCTGTCGCCAATCGAGATCGTGACCGGCGCGCCCTCCTTCGAAACCAGCTTCAGCGTGTTCGCATCAGCAGAGCACGTCAGGATGAACGACGACGTCGCGACCTCGATCGAGCGCGTGATCCGCACCGACTTCCACCCGGTAAGCACGAGACCGTCCTGCGTCAGCAGCACGCGCACTTCGTCGGCGCCGGGCTTCGCACCTACGGCGTCGACAATGCGATCTGCATTCGGCATCAGAAATTACCAGGTGAAAAGGCGTATTGGTCGCCCAGCGGTGCCTGCTGGCGATCTGTTTTCAGTTGCGTGTCCACGTTCGGAGACGACGTGATGTTCGTGCTGGTGCCCGGCGGCGCATTCTTGTGGACAATCTCGACGCGCACCTTGCCTCCTTCGCCCGAAACGCCCTGACCAAGCTGGCTGTCCAGATCACGAGCGATCCCCGAACGGATCTGGGCCTCACCCTTCACGTCTGTCGGTCGCTCATACAGCGACGAGAATTTCGCGGCTGCGTCGGGTGCATCCGTCGCATCCGCGAGCGCCTTAGCTGTTCCCTTCTCGTTGTGGTTCAGCTCCCACACTGAAAAGGCCATCTGTTGCTCAGGCGTCTCCAGATCGAGCGGGCGCCCGAATTGCTGCTCATACAACTTTCGACGCTCGGGCCCCCACTGGAATAGCCCGCGAAACTTGCCAGTTGAATCGACGGCTCGCTCGTCAAGGCTGCTTTCACGGAATGCGTTCGCGGTAATGCCGATAGCCGCCGTCCTGCTCGCACCATGATTCATGTACCACTCGACCATGGAACGCGCCTGCTCAAGTTTTCCGCCACGAGCGGTGACAGTTGGCTCACGATCGCCCTGAGCAGTCCCTTGAGCGGGCGAACCATTCAGTTCGGCCATGGTGACGGGACCGTTGCCACGCAGAGAATTGCCGAAACGCTCGAATCCGTTCCATAGCCGCTGACTGGTGGCGTCGGATCCGCTCGGCTGGGCCTGCGGCCTGCCGCGACCACCGGCCACGTCAAAAAAGAACTGAATGCCGTTTAGCAGCGAGTTCAGCGCAGGCTCGACGCCACTCAGCACCGTCGTCTTCAGCCGGTCGTAGGTAATGCTCAACTTGGACGACGCATCGGCATATTCCCGAGCGCGTTGAATGTCCTGCTCATCCGGGATATACGCCTTCGCGGTCTCAAGATCAGATGCGACCTGAGCCGGACCGCGATTCAGAAAGTCGACAAGCGAACCTGCGCCCGCCGCATTCAGGAAGTTCTGGGCGCCGCCATACTTACCTTGACCGCGCAGCGCTTCCGCATACGCCGCGAGTTTCGTCAGAACCGATTCAATTGACTCCAGCCGATTCGGATCAGTCGAGATGCCCGCGGCCTGGAAGCGTTTGAGCGCCTCCGGATTGCGGTTGTTGATCGCATCGCTGTACGTCTGCCGCACCTGCTCAATGCCGCCGTTCGCTTGTTCGGCCGACAGACCGGCAAGACGGCCCGCGTATTGCACGCCGAACGCGCTCGTCGTCGACAATCCGCTGCGCACCGCCAGATTGCTCATCGAGCGCACCGACGAGGCCCACTGTGACTCGAGCTGGGCGATCTTGAACGTCAGCGCCGTGACGCCACCGATGATTCCAGCCTTTCCGACGAAGCTGGCAATCTCGGAGATCGCGCCGCTGTTCGAACTGAATCCGGCTGCGATCGAACTGCCGAGACTATTCAACTTGCCTTTGTTCGCCTGCGCCTGCAACTTCGAAAGGCTGTTCGTCACCTGCCCGATCGGGCCGGATGCCTGATTCTTCGCGGTGATCGCAATGGAGATTTTGCTTGCCATGAACCCGCTCGAGGATCAGTTCGCCAACGCCTTGAAGGTCGTAGGCATGAATGCAGGGTGCACAGGATTCGCCTGCGCGACGAGCTCGTCAGCACGCGTCGGATCGCGATAAATCCTCGTCGCCAGCGCGAGAGACGGCATCGGCGCAGGCAAACTGAACGTCTTGATCGACGACAGACCCGCGCCGCGCTTGTTCAGGTCAGCGACGACCGCCGCGCGCAGCGTCGAGAGCGCCTCATACGTCTCGTCTTCGCCCTGGTCCCCTGCGACCGTCATCTCAGCGTCGATCAGATCGGTCACGAGATCGCGCACGCGCGCCGCATCGTCGCTCGACGACGGCTGATATGTCGACGAGGCCTGTGCGACCGCGCCAATCGACGTGCGACGGAACAGATCGCTGCACGCCGACTGCATATCGCCCATCGCCGTGCCGATCACAGACGTCGTCGTGCCCGCATTCGGAACGAACGTTGAAAGCGACGACAGCAGTCGAATCGAGTCATTCGGATCGTTCGTCGCCGCCAGAACAGCAGACGTCACCCCTTGAACCGACGAGGTGAAGGTGTCGACCGTCGTCGCGTCGAAACCTGCTGCAGCGGCCGCCATCGTGTCTGCTGCCGTGCTGACGTTCGCGCGCGCCGTCGTCGCGGCCTCGATCATCGACTGCGTCGTCTGATTCGACTGCACCGACGAGCTCGGATACTTGCTGAACGTCGGAACCGTCGCGCTGCCCGCGAAGCGACCGAAGTCACCCGGCAGGTTGAACAGCAGCTGAAACAGGTTTCGCGCGTCGCCGACGATGTTCTTCGCGTACGTGTACCAGCCGAGCGCGGTGTTGACGACGGTCCCTAGCACGGCGGCGCCATATGCAATGGCATTCAGCGCGGTCTTAGCGAAATTCAACGCGGCCGCAACGTTCAAACCCGTCACCGCGTTCAGCACCGACTGCGTCGTCGCGGTTTCGGCGGTCGGGTATGTACGCTGCCCGGCCTCGACGAACTCGAACTGAAACTCGAAATACCGGCCGCGCTCCCAATGCTCGATGCTTCGGAAGCCGTCCAGGTTGACGTTGAGCCTGCCGAGCGTCGGATGGATCAACTCTCCATCACCAGCCGTCTCAACTGCGGCGATCATCACATCGCGTTGCATGATGACGTCGTCACCGATGACGAAGCCATACATACGGATGCGCCGCGCGCCGCGCCCGAGATCTTCGATCCACGGCGTGTCACGCTGCGGATATTGGTGAACCTGATTGCGACGACCGAATGCCGCCTCACTTCCGAGCGATACGAACGGCACACCTCGATATGATGCGGGGCGCAACTGTTCGAAATACGACGCAGCCGATCCGCCAAGCCGCGCGGCGAGCGAACTCGCCAGATTGGAAATCCCCGAGGCGGTGCTGAGCACGGCGCCTGCGCCGCCACCGATGTTCATGCGCCAACTCCAATGCGTTTGCCCAGGCGCAGCGCTCTTTCGAGCCAGCGCAGGGTCTCGGATTCTGTCATCTGCTCGACCGCATCCGGAGGCCAACGCATCATGTGCGTCAACTCGGCGAGACGGTCATCCCACCACTCCGGAATCGAGACCCGTGCGGCGATCAGTCGTCCGAGTCCGGTGATCGCCGAACCTGAAAACCGTTGAAATACGCCGCGGCTTCGAGGAAATCCCGAGCGCACAGCGCGCGCACGGAGCTTTTCGGCACCTTGCCGATCAGGCTGATCAGCGCGACCATGCGTGCGAACGGACCGCCCGCCGCTTCGGCTTTTCGCTTCTGCGCATTCGTCGGCTCGCAAAGCGAAAGCGAGGCCAGGTTTAGCGCGCTGTCGTCCTTCGTGAGTTGGACGGGCTTCGTCAACTGAATGACGATCTCGTCCGCGCTCCTCTCTGGATTCCGCGCGGCATCGTGACCAAACGATGCAACGAAGTCTTCGGCCTCGTCGATCTGGCTGCCGTACATCTGGTCGATCACGTCGACAGGCACGCCACTGAGTAGAGCAATCAGCGCGATCGACGTGCCATACACACCGGCGGATTGCTCTGCCTTCTCGTAGTCGCCGGCGAGCGGCTCGCGAAGCGTGATCTCCGAGACGGTTTTCTCCGCGTCGCCCTTGCCGTGCTTAAGCGGCTTGCGCAGGACGATCGTTTTCGTATCGCTCATCGCTTACTGCTCCGTGACCGCGTTCTGCAGGCCTTCCCAACGGCACGTGAACTTCGCCTCGACCGTGTCGACTTCCTGCGCTTCCACCGTCCACATGTTGCGTCCGATGACCGTCTTGCCGTTCGCTAGCTCGAGCACGAGCGTCACGTTGCGCATCGCGTTGAATGCAGCGAGGCTGAGACCGCCGGAATCACGAATCGACGCGCTGATGTATGGAGGCTTCGGCATTTCGCTGAAGCCGTGCACCGTGTCCTGCCCGGACTTCGACTCGCGCGTCACACTGCCGACGTCGTACTTCAGTTCGCCTTCGAGCTGGTAATTCACCCCGTCGGCCGTCAGATACGCGGTGCCGGCAATAAGGCCTGTGTTGTTCGCCATCTATGGCTCCCAGAAATGACAACGCCGCCCGGGTTAGCGGGCGGCGCTTTGCGTTTGACGGACAGATCAGGACTGCGTGGCCGACAGGCGGAACTGCGCCAGCAGCGCGAAGATGCGCAACTGGTTAATCAAAATCCCCGGCCAAAGGACGTCCACGCGGTTAGGGTTTGAGGCGTTTTGTTCCACGATGATCGACTGCGCGAAGATGTCGCTGCCCTGCACGTAGCCTTCGTATTCCATCGCGCGGTATTCAGCAATCTGGTCGGCCTTGATGATCTTCGGCGTGACGATCCCTGAACCCGGAGCGAAGCGCGTTCCGTCGGCCGCGAGCTTCACGCGCGCGTATTTCGTCGTGACCATCGTGCGCAGCCGGCGCAGCACGTAGGTCAGCAGGAACATCGTCTCGATTTCGAGATAGCTGTTGTCTGGCTGGCCCGACGCGTTCGTCTGGTACGTCGTGATCAGGTTTTCGATCGCCACCGTGCCATCGTCGGCGACTGTGAATGTCGAGATGCCGTCATAGAGCAGCGTGTTGCGCTGGCTCAGGTTGAAGCGCGATTGCAGCGGCGGCGCCAACACACCGGTCAGCGCAACCGTCTGCATCGGAATGCCCGGATCAGCGCGCACGCTCACGGCGGTGACCGCGGCGATCGCCGATGCCCACTGCCACGCGGGCGTCGGCGAATCGTTGAAGCCCATCACTGTTTCGTGCTGATTGTTCCGCGCCGTGCCGAACGTCGTCTGATTCGCCCAGGTCGCGCGGTACGCGTAGAACGCATGCCCGAACACCTGTTGCTGCCAGCTCCATCGACCCGTCGAGTCGTTCAGGAACGCCTTGATGGCGTCCATCGACGTCGTGTCCGTGAGCGCGCACGCGATGAAGTCGAACGGCATGTCGAGCAGGTTGCCGAGCGCGGTCGTCAGCGTCGGATTCGTCGCGCCACCGGCCATCGCGGTGATCGTCGCGGCGAAACCTGTCGGAAACACTTCGCCGTTCGCCGCGCCCTGATAGTTGAAGCGAACGTCGATGTCGTTGCCGACGAGGCCCTTGTTGTCAGCCGTCAGATTGACAGTGCTTGTCGACGCAACTGCGGTTGCCGGCATGCCCGGAATCGCGTTGATCGCTGCGGCGAGAGCCGTGGCAACCTGCGCCGTCGTTTGACCTGAGGTCACCGCGACCGAGACCAGTTGGCCGGCGATATACAGCGCCAGCGTGCCATTGGCCGTCGGCGCACCGGTAATCGCGATCGAACCAGTTGCCGCGGTCGCGCCGGCAGCGTCAGCCAGCGGCAAACACCAAAGTTCGCCGAACTGGTCGTTCTGGCGATAGGCCGCCGTCATCAGCGCGAGTACTGAGTTCGCGCCGAATTGCGTGTTCGCGTCGCCCGTGCCGGCCGACAGGAGCGGCACGTTCGCGGCGGCCGCGCCCGTCGTCATCGGTCCGATCAGCAGCGCGCGCTGATTCGCGACAGCAGTGTTCGCGTGCGAGCTGTCGATCTCGGCGAAGAACAGCGGCGTGCGCAGGTTCTGCGGGATCTGTTTGAACGGGATGGTCATTGCGCGTCACCCCCAGCCTTCTTAGTTACGGTTGCGGGCGTCGGCGTTTCAATCACGACATCACCGTCGTTAGCTACGCGCGTCCAGAAAATATCGCCATCCGGCACTTCGATGCCTTCGGGCGGCAGAAACTGCTTCGTGACCGGATGCCGCACTTTGAGGCCCGGTGCAGGTTTGACGATCATTCGTCACTCCTTTAAGTGAATGTGGCCTTGACGAAGCCTTCAGCCCGGCCATCGGGCCCTTCGGTTCGCGGCGCCGGCGTTACTGCATCAGGGAAAGGCGGATTCGGGTACGTCTCTGTCGGATCGAACACGTTGATCAGGTCTGCCGCCAGATCGATCTCCGTGAGCTGCGCCGTGACATCCGGATAGAACGTCTCGTACATCTGCACGCCCAGAGAGATCAGCATCCCGCCGATGTGCGTCTCGCCGTCTGCGCTCACGTCGGTCTGCGTACGCATGAACGGGAAGTCCTGCGCGAGGTTGCGCAGCGGCACGCTCTTGAAAATTGCAGCCTCGATGTCAGCCTGAAGGCCTTCGAGCGCGAGCAGCGCAGCCGGGCCCGATCGCCCCGACACTTCGACGCGAATCTCGAAGACGCTCGTCGTGTCAAATGCGGTCTGACCGTTATTGCCGAGAGACTTCTTTTCTTCTCCGCCATACCGGACCTTGATCGCCGGCAGCTTCGCCGCCGTCACGTTCCAGTCACCAGGCGAATACAGATTCACGTTCTGCAAGGTGCCTAGCACGGACAGCAGCGCAACGCGGAATCCCGCGCGTGCGGTCTGATCAGACATCGGTTTGCCCCGGTACGTTGAGCATCAGGCGGGCGCCGCCCTTGCCATCCGAATGCACCTCGCGCACTTCCCACTGCTCACCCGTTCCGATGATCAGAGCCTGATCGCCTTGCTGGGGTAGATAGTTCGATGGGAATTGCGAAAGTTGCACACCTAGCGTTGGCTGAGATGTCGAGACCAGTGATCCGGTCTCGACGTTGACGGCGAAGAAAGCCTTGTCGTACACGCCGCTGATCTGGAATGACCCGCCGAGGATCGACGTATAGGACACAGGCTCGCCGAAAACGCCCTGCAGCGGGCCGATGACCACGGCATTCCAGTCGATAGGCATTAAGCCTCCGAACGGCCGCCGACGAGAACTTCCGGACGAGTGCAGAGGTACAGCGGGTAGGAGTAGACCTCCATCTTCCACCACATGCGGCGATCGCGGTCGATGATCGGCAGCACGTAGACCGGCGCCCCGGGCTGATTGATGAACTCTGCCGACTCGCCCGGAGCCAGCACCTCCTGGAAGATGCCAGGTGCGTTCACGGGGAAGAACTTGACCTTGTCGTCCGCGATCTTGACGGTCGAGTTGTCGTCCGAGCCGCGGTAGTTCACCCAGGTGATACCGTCGAAATCGAACGAGCTGAACGCATCGCCGAATGCATCGTTGCGGATGTCCTTCGCGCCTTCCCAGTTCAGGAACGTACGGATCACGTCCGGATGATTCGAGAACTGGTCGTAGAACACGTCGCCGCAGAGCGCCATGATCTTCGTCTGGTTCGTGAACGCGCCCTGCGCCTTGCGCGCCATGTAGCGTTTCACACCGTTGATGATCGGACGGAGGCTGTTCGCAACGCCTGCGGCCAGATTGAAGGCGACTTCCGTCGCCTGCGCGATCTGGAATTCGTCGAACCAGTTGTACAGAACGGTTCCGTCGGCGGGGTTCAGCACCATGCCCTGGACAGCGGCGAGGCGCAGATACTCCTTCGTGTACTCGACGCTTGCGAGCAAGCCCGTCGGGCCTGCAAGACGGCGCGCCACTTCGCGTTCGAGCTGCATCGGCACCGTCACGATCTGGCCGGTCGGACCTTCCGGGAACTCGCGGATGTTCTGGATTTCGTACGTGTGGATCGTGTCGTCGTGCATCAGACGCGGCACGTCGAAGTAGCGCATCTTGCGCTTTTCGGTCGTACGTTGCGTACCTTCCGCGCCGCGCTCGCTGAAGCCAATCAGCTTCAGCGTACCCGTGCGTTCTTCAACAGACACCGCCGTCGTGCGGATCGGATTCTCGTCGAAGATGTTCAGTTGACCGAGTGCGCCCGGTTGGTAGGGGTTGCGTTGCACACCCTGCGTGAGGGCCAGCGCGCTGAATGCGTCGCTGTTAAAAATGTCGATGATTTCGCCAGCCATGGCTTATTCCTTAAAAAAGAAAAGCCGCCTTGGTGGCGGCCTCAATGCATTCACGAAAAGCCGCTAGTGGGCGGCGTCTGGTCAGGTGGCGATTAGCGCGGAATGATGGTCAGCGCCTTCAGCTGCGCGAGCGAGGCGGTGATCGCCGCGGCGCTCATGCCCGTCGGCCACACCAACTCCGAAGAATTGACTTCGGCGAGGCGCACAACCACCGCGCACGGCTTGTCCGCGCTCGTGACGTCCTTCGTGGCGAACAGGATGCCGCTCGGCACCTGCGAACCGTCGACGTTCGCGGGATCGAACGGCTTGTACTTGCTCGAGCCGGCCGCGACCGTGACCGTGAAGCTATCGCCAGCGGCGAACGCCGTGCCGCCTGCGGTGATCGTGAACGAGAGACCGCCGGCTTTGAAGGCAACGCCCGTCGTGCCGTGACCGACTTCAGCACCCGTCGGATCGGTGACGACGAAGTGCGTCGCATCGTCGAACTCGACCGAATACACACCGGCCTTCGCCGCGTAACCCTGCACGCTCAGCGAGCCGATCGTGCCGTTGCCGGTGTTCGTGCCGGCCGCCGAGGCGATCGACGGATTGCCCGGCGTCGCCGTGGTCGTCAGCGTGAACGAGTCGCCAGCCGCGAACGGCGTGCCGCCAGCGGTGATCGTGAAGCCGATGCCGAGACCGCTGAAAGCGCTGCCGACGGTGCCGGTGGCCGTTTGGCCGTCCGGTGCCGTGACCGTGAATGCCGACGAGCTCGTGAGCGACACGAGATACGCGCCGATCATCGTCGCCGGCGCGGCCTGCGGCGTGATCGCGCCGAACGTACCGTTGCCGGTGTTCGTGCCGAGCGCGGCAGCTGCTGCTGTCAGAGCAGACAGGATGGTGCCGAGCACCGTGCCAGCCAAGACCTTGACGCCACCGGTCAGCGTGCCCTGCTCGATCGATTGATGGCCGTTCGCCTGCGAGACGAGAAAGCCACCGTTGTGCCAGTTTTCCTGAAACGGCGTGTAAGTCGGATTACCCATGGTTCAGTTCCTTTGGGGCAGAATGGTTGATTAGCGGCGGTGCGGGTTTGCGGCCTTGAGATTCGCATCCCAGCGTGCCGCTAATGCTTGCTGCTGAGACGGTTTAGCGCCGCCGTCTGCACCAAGGTTCGGGTTTCGCGCGGCACGATTTGCATGCGCCGCAGATGCGGGAGCGGGCGTTCCTTCGAGCAACGCGAGCGCCTCGCTACGCTTCATCTGGCCTTTGAATGCCAGATTTGCTGCGAGAACAGGGTTGCGAGCAGCAGCCGGCGATGCAAAGATCGCTGCGCAGCGAGCACGCTCGCGTCGACGCGCACGAGCAACGGCGCTCTTGCCGCGCATTTCGTCGTCATCGTCATCAGCCGCCGGATCGCTATCCTTGTCTTCTTCGGCCCGACGAGATTCCTCTTCCTTCTGGCGTTCTTCCTCGGCCTTGCGCGCCTCCTCTTCCTTGCGCTCTTCCTCGGCTTTCCGCGCCTGCTCTTCTTCGTCGTCGAGCTCTTCCATGCGCTTGGCGTAGTCGTCATCGGACTCGCCGTCACGCTGCTTGCGCTCGTCATCCTGTTCCGCCGCACGTGCAGCACGCGAAGGCAAACCGGCGAGATGGGCGAACGAGAGCCCGCGCGCCGCGAGGGTGCGAATACTCATGTGTAAACCTCTTGGGGGTGGGAAATGTCAGCCCAGCTCTGTGAGCAGGGATTGAAATGCCTCGTCCGGCGCCATCACGGCGTCGGCGAAGCCTATCTCGACGCCAGCGGCACCGAGAAAGGTGGTTGCCTGCGTCTTACGAACGACGTCGGCGGAAAGATTACGATTGCGAGCAACCGTCTGAACGAACAGTTCGCCCATCTCGTCGACTTCAGCCTGGTACCGGTCAAGCGCCTCTTTCGAAAGCGGGTTGAACTGATTTCCGTCAGCCTTGCGATCGCCATATTTGATGATCGTGACGGTCAGACCGGCTTTGTCGATCGCCTTGCTTTGATCGACGTGCATGCAGATCACCCCCACACTGCCAGTTCCGCCGGTCCGCGGCACGGTGATCTGCTCGCACGCACTCGCGAGCGCGTACGCAGCGCTAAATGCCGACTCATTGAGAATTGCAAGCGTCGGCTTGATGCTGCGCGACTCGTAGATGAGGTCCGCGAGATCGAAGCAGCCAGCAACTTCCCCGCCCGGGGAATCGATCGACAACACGATCGCCTTAACCTGCTCGTCGCTCAGCGCAGCGAGAAAATTGTGGCGAATCGCGTTGTACCCAAGCATCCCGGAGGACGGCCGCAGGTTGCTGCTCTTCTGAACCAGTGTCCCGGAGACGTCGATTATTGCAACGCCTTGGTCCAGGTCGTACGGCGTTTCCTGAACCTGCATGCTCTCGTCGTCATCCCACTCGTCGAAAGCCATCGGCTTCACGACGAGCGGCGCACCGCCAGCGAATTCGACATCAGAGATCCCGAACCGACCAGCAAGCACCCTTGCGATCACCTGCCCTTTGGAAGGATGAACGGCGAGCGGCACGTCGAATACGCGGGCCGCCGCGAACGGATAGGTTTTCATTGCGGTTGGGGTTCCTCAGGCGGATCGGATGCATCACTCGCGTCCTTACCGCCGGTCCAGTCCGGCAACGGAATGCCGTGCTCTTTAAACGTACGGATTTCAATGGCACGCTGAGCAATAACTTCCTCCCAGTCGCGCCCTTGCTCCGCTGCTTCGTCGCGAAGAGTCGAAAGGCCTATGTCCATGCCAAGTGCGGCACCCTGTCGTTCCTTAACAGGATCGACCCATCCGCGCGCTACTCCGAGCCATCCGCAACGAGCATATGCGGTCGACGCCTCAATGAACTCTGGCGCGCCGTTCGGAAGCACAGATCGCAGATCTCCACGCTCCATTACTTCCTGCAGCCAAGTCGCAAACATCGGTGTTGCAGTGCCGATCTTGAATTCGGCGCTTCTGCGATTGAGCGTCTTCCAACTTTCAAGCAACGCAGCACGCGCGCTCGAGTAGTTGGTCTTGCTCCAGTCCTGAGTGATCTGCTCAGCAGAGACGCCGAGCGCAGCTGCGATCGAGCGCAGCATCTCGTGCGCGAACTCGCCGAAACCACTGTGTGGATGCGCCGCGGCGACCTGCTTGATTTCTTCGCCGGGTGCGAGCGTCGGGACGCGGACACCGTTGAGCATCGCAGGCCGCTCTTTCGCCCAGTCAGCGCGCAGCTCCTGGTAGTAGCCCATCTCCTGCTCGCCGCCGTCGGAGTCCATGGCGGCCTCGATCATCGCGGGATCGTATGGGCTTGTAACGTACGTACCGAAGATCGTCGCGACAGTCGCCGCCTGCAGTTCAACGCCGTAGTACCTCGCAAGCATCTTCGTGTGTGACAGCACCGGCGTGAATATCCCGATGCCTCGATTCTGTCCGGCTCGATCACGCTCAAAGTCGTGAATGACTCGGCGCCAACCGTCGTCATCCTCTCGAACGACGCGCTCCCACTCCATCGACTGAGGCGCGTTATATGTATCGTTCTGATGCGCCTTGCGGATGTGATACGCGATCGGCACGCCGTCGTCGTCAACCTCTACGCCGCCGCGCAGATACTTCGTGTCGACCATCTGAAACGGGTTAGATAACCGGTCAGGATCGACAACAAGAAAAGCCGTCGCGTATTGCGCAGCGCCACGCCCGATGCGATCTGGAAACCAGTGATTGACGATCAGATCTTCACCGTCGATCAGTTTGTGACGGAGCGCCAACCGCATTTGCTGCGATGCCGTCAACTGCCGCGACACGTCATTCCAGTGCCCAAGATCCTCTGAATAGACACGCCAGAGAGCCTCTACTGCCTTTCGGAATTCATCGGCCCAAACCGCATCAAATTTCTTGCTGAACAGTCGCAGGTATTGCCAATCCGGATTCGACGAAAGGCGCAGATGCGCCCCTACCGTATTATCGAGAATACGAGTAATGCCGCCGCTCGCCCAGCCATCATTCCGGGCGAGATCACGCGCACGCGCGACCATGCGGTCGCGCCAGTAGTTGATTTCCGAGTCCGGAGAGCGGATCACCGGATACCAATTACCCATCTCCGGGGTGTCGACCCGTGACGCCTCATACGGATAGGCGCTTCCGTATGGCTGCGCCACGCTACCCGGAATGGCCAGCGGCGCACCAGATCCGGAATCTGCGCGCGCACGTCCGCCGACTGGAAGATCCGCGAACGGCTTGCCAGTCGAATCGACGAGGAGTGACATCAGAAAAAGATCCTGCGAGCGCGGTGATAGTGCGGGATGATCCCGAGGGCTTTCTGCAGCATCTGAATGCTGCGCATAATCTGAGCGAGGTCGCTCTGTTGATACGTCACCGACTTCGTGCCGTCGCCCTGGTTGTATGTGGCGCTCACGAACTTCGCACCTTGCGACAGGTCGAAGTAGGCAGCCTGCAGCGCCGCTAGCCTCGACTGCATGTCCGCAGTACTCATTCCGTCCGTGATAGCCATTTCGTTCCTAAGCGAGTCGGCCCGTCAATTTCTTTCGGGCTGGTTTAGCTTCAACCGGCGACGGCGCCGATGACGGCTGAGCCTCTGGCTGCACCGCTGGTTGCGGCACCCATGCCTGCTGTGAAGCGTCGTAATCAAGCGGCTGCGCTACGAGATCCGCGCGGCGATTCAGCTTCAGGCCGAGGTGCGTCAGACCGCACAGCGCGGCATACGCATACACGCGGCAGTCGAGCGCTTCGTTCGCGCGCCCCGACGGCAACTCCCATACCCGATACTTCTGACCGCCCGAGACCTTCACGACAGAGCGCTCCGACGTGAGCTGCGCGAAGTAGCCGATGTCGCGGTCGTTCGGGAAGTGCATGAAGCCCGCGCCAGCCTCTTCGACGTGCAGCCGGTTCCGGATGGTGTCCTTCGCCGCGTTGACGCCGATGATCACCGGCCGGAAAGACGCTTTCGTCTTTCTCGTCGGTCTCTTCACAGGCCAGATCGGATTGCGCTTGCCGCTGACTGCCGACTCGCCCTTGATCGCCCAGACCTTGCGGCCTAGACGAGCCTTCGAGAAGTCGTAGACCTTCTGCGTATGGTGGCCGCCGGAGTCGATACACACCGCCATCGCTTCGAACGGTCGCCCGTCCGCGCGATGCCATATGCGATTCAGCAGCGCGTCGAGTCGATCCCACGGATCGGGCGTTTCCATGTCGCCCTCGATCACCTCATAGGCAATCGACCAGCTTTCTTCGTTGCGGCCCCAACCGACGACTTCGACTTCGAAGCGATAGTCCTGCGTGTCAACGCCGATTGTGATCACCGCGACGCCGTCGGGCACTTCCGCCGCCCAGCGTTCGCCGCGCGCGACCAGTGCGTCGAGCTTCAGCACCTTGCCCGAGTTCGGGCGGTACGGCATGCCGGCCTGCGTGTTCCACCAGGTCTGTTTCTTCTCTTCGTCGCCGTGCGCCTTCAGCCATTTCGCTGCAATGTCTGACGGCTTGTCCTTCTGCCACGGGCTATAGAGCTTGCTCGCCTGGAATCCAGCGTGCTCGTTGTCGACCTTCCACTCTCCGCATTCCGGGCACTTGGCGCGATACACCGCGTGGCGATCGCTTTCCCACCAGTCCCAGACTGTGTCGATAGCCGCGGTGGTCGTCGCCTCACGCGAGTCTTCTGGGCCGCGCCACGCGCGCTCATATGCGTCGAGCGGAATATGCCGCGATCCGCAGCACTCGAATGACCGCGTTTGATGCCAGCGCGCGGTCTGCAATGCTCGCAGCCGATCGCCTTCCGACCAGATTTCACCGCACGATTCGCAAGCGATCCGCGCTGTCTTCGGGAAGTGCTCGACGACGTTGCCGCTTTCGTCGCGACGCTTGTCCCAGTCGACGTGCTTGAAGAAATCCGGGAACATGCGATGCCCACAGTGCGGGCACGCGATCGACGCGCGGCGCTGATCCGATTCCTTGTAGCTGGCCTCGATCCGGCTCTCGTCCTCGACAGTCGGGGAGCACGCGCGAATCGACAGCCAGTTCACGCCAAACGTCGCCGTCCGCTCTTCGGCCAGCGCGATCGGCTCACCTTCGCGCGTCACCGGATACTTGTCGACCTCGTCCGCGAGGATGACGCGCACCGGGCGCCGCGCAAGGTTGTCGGGGCTGCCAGCGCCCGCGAGCGCGAGAAAGCCGCCGGGGAACGCCTTAAACAGCAGCGTCTCGTCGGCATTGCGTGTTTTGCTCGTGCCTACCAGTTCGCGCAGCGCGGGCGTGACACGGATCAACGGGCTGATACGTTCCTTACTGAACTGCTCGGCAGCGTCCTCTTTCGGTTGAAGCAACAGGATCGGGCATGGATCAAGGTGCGCAAAGTATCCGAAGACGTTTTCGAGCAGCGCAGTCTTCAGCAGCTGCGTGCTCACCATCGTCGTGATGACGTGCACGCCGGGCTCGGTCACTGCGAGCATCGGCCCGCGCGCGACTTCCACCGTCGATGTTTCCCAGTTGCCGGAGGTGCTCCCGGCCTCCTTCGCCAGCTTGCGGAACTTGTCCGCCCATGCCGGCACGCTGATGCGCGGCGGTGGCGTCCACGCGCGCCGAACAGACGCACGGAGCCTGTCAGCCTTCCCTTTCGGAGAAATTGGCTTCAGGTTCGCCGAGCTGGGCGATTTGCTTGTGGACATGCGCGGTTAGAGCCTCGACAACTCGGTCGGCCTCGACACCTAGGTCGGCCGCCAAGATCGGACCTACTCTGGTCGGCCAGTTAAGCCACGCATCGCGCTGCGCCCGGAACTCCTCGAAGAGGATTGCTGTTGCGGTATCCAGCTCGACGAGCGACCCGGACTTGCGTTCGTACTCGAGCTGAGCCATCAGCCCGAGATAGTTCTCTTTGAAGCAGCGAGCCTCATCGAAATCCATCAGCTCGACGTTGCCGGAAAGGATCTGCTTCGCCACGTCGCCGGCGCTTTCACCAGCTTCGAGCGTTACCCCTTTCGCTGCCTGGGTAACAGGCTGCCGCTTGTTACCTCTTGGCTTCTTCGCTGCGGGCTCGGTAACAGTGGGCACGCCGTCGCGACGATAGCGCTTCAGCAATTTGTTCGACGCCTCAACGTCGACCTCATCGCCCGCAAAGACGAGCCAGCCGCGCTCCTTCCACTTCGTGACCGTCTTCCGACTGACGCCGTGGAGTGCCGCGAACTCGCTCTGATTCATCGCGCGATCTGTTACCTGTTACCCAATTTTGAAAATTCAGCGCTGGTCGAAAAGCGCGGTGCGCAGTGCCCGCGCATTCGGAAGGGCGCCGGAAGGACCCATCAGGCCCCGTTTCCCCTGCTTTTCGTTGCTTTCGCGCAACGTTTGTATCATTTCGTTGCGCATTCGCAACACCATTAGAGCTTCGCGGTTGCGATCGCCTCTCGCATCGCGGTGTCGAACTCCCGCTCGAACGTTGCGTCCACAACCTCGAAAGCCCGCTCGCCGAATTCCATGTGTTGCCGCACCGGACGCGCATCGCCGAACCGGACGAGCAGCTTGAGATGCCCTCGCGGGCTGCCTTGAACGACAGAACCGCGTTTGCCTCGCACCTTCGTTACACGAGCAGATGGAGGGCGACGCCAAACGCCGCCGATCGTCTCGCCTGACGACGTCTTGATGTTGCCGATGAAGATGTCGGGTCGCGCCTGCAACCGCTTAAGCGCTGTCTTGCTGAAGTTGCCGTACTGATTTAGCAGGGTCTTGTCTTTCGGGTTGAGCCACGTCCGGCCCGAGCTGAGCAGCTTGTGATTGCCGCCGAACTCAAACGGTTCAAGGTATGCCGCGGCGATGTCCTTAATGAACACGCGCGCTTCGAGGTCGCTCTTGCGTGCGCCCTTCACAGCAACCGAATTGACGGTGAATGGCGTTGGCCGGTCGAACACTTCCGGCATCGCCTCTTTCTCCGCTGCCTGCGCATTCTTCGCGACGGCTGTCAGCGCCTTTGCTGTCGCGAACGGCAGTTGGTGCTTCTCCAGATCGTTCAGCGACTTTGTCAGCCGCTTCAGGTCGTCCGAAACACTGATCTGGAACACGGTTGCCTCAGCGTTTTAGCCAAGCGGCGGGAAGCGCTTCACCGTCTTGCGGACCGTCGTATAACGGCACATCGAGCATCAGACGCGATGGCGCGCCCGCGGGAAAAGCGGTGACCGACACGAGCGCGATCGCCTTCTCAGGCAACAGCGCCGCATCGGTCGTCGCATCGGTGATGATCGCCGCCACCTTCCGCTTGCCGTTCTGCCAGATCGACGAACGCATCAATGCGATCTCGCCGACAAGGGCGTCCGCATCGATTTTCTTGGCGGCACGTGCCATTCAGTCACCGGAAATAAAAAAGCCAGCGACGAAGGCGCGCTGGCGAATCCCGCGACTCTCGGCGCAGGAGGAGACATTCGAAGAGAGTTACCGCGCTCGGCCCGCATGGCGCGGCCCGCGATCGCGGCGCGCGACCGATTGCATCACCCTCACGTCGCCCCATTCTCACCGGGCTTAGTGCCCAGATCGTTGCGGTGTACCGCGTCCGGTCGCAACACCAGAGCGCGGGAATGGGGCAGCGTGAAGATGCTCATTCCTCGCCTTCGATTTGCTCGGCGAGATCCATGTATGTCTTGCTCAAGCCGAGGAAGATGGTACTGAGCAGGAGCAGCCATGCAGTGATAGGGTTCATGCACATTCTGGCGCTCCAATGCAAAAAGCCCGCTTCGCTTTCGCGTTGCAGGCTTCGTTTAGGCGAACACATCCATTGATCAGTGGATGTGGGTGTCGTCAAGGACACTACCGTCATGCGGTCGTTGTCTACGAACCACATTTGCAATGCTGAGCATTGCCGACGACTCAGGGCGGATTGTATGCGCGTGCGCGCGTAGGCGCAAGCACGGCCGATCCTCTGGAGGCAAGGTTTTTGCGGTTGGGCGCCGCAATTGCCCGCTACGGATGACCCGCAGTAATCTTGCACTCTATATATGGCGCGGTTTTGCGGATTGCCGTTCGCCACTTTTCCGCCACTTACTTTGTGCTCGCTTGAGAATCAAGCCCTGCGAGTGATGCGATTCTCTGTTGCGCGCGCGCCGCAGTGTCCAGATTCTCTTCGAGGTAATGCATCGTCGTGCGGACGTCTTTGTGCCGCAGCACTCGCTGGATCGTCTGCACGGGCACGCCCTCTTCGCTCAGCAACGTGGCGAATGTGCCGCGCAGTCGATGCGGAGTCAGCCCGTCAATCTCACATGCGGAATTCGCGGCTTCGATAGCACGGCGCGCGAAACCGGGGCCGAACGGTCGACGATGCTTCGCCTCTACGATCGGCCCAGCCGACCGACGCAGAGGGCTGAGGTATTCGACCAGCCAGTTTGGCAGTGGGACGGGCGCCGCCTCGCGGCCCTTGGTTCGACCCGGCGTATAGACGCCGCGGTCCCAGTCAATCCATTCCCATCGAGCAGTCAGCGTTTCCGACTCTCGCAGCCCGATGCCTATCATCATCCGGACGGCAATCGAGACGCCCACCTCGCCTCGGTT
Organism: Paraburkholderia franconis; assembly: GCF_009362735.1. GTDB lineage: Bacteria > Pseudomonadota > Gammaproteobacteria > Burkholderiales > Burkholderiaceae > Paraburkholderia > Paraburkholderia franconis. The sequence goes on from NZ_WHNP01000006.1 coordinate 33,145, forward strand.
CCCCGCATCTATATTAGAGAGCCACGCGGCCATTAGCCTGACCGGCAACATCGTGCGCGGTCGCTTCTGGACTTTCAGCAGCTTCACAGACCATGGGATGGCCGGCATGACTTTGCGGCGCACAGCCCAGTTGCAGACGGTCTTCAGCATCTTCAGCCAATGATTCGCGCTGGCCGGCGCGTGTGTTTCGAGATGCTGGATTCGAGCCAATTCAACCTGCTCGGTGGTGATTTCGTCGAGCAGCGCATCGCCCAGATCATAAAGATGCAGGCGACCAAACGTCTCGACATTCTTGATGTGCGCGGGACTCGCGGTAGGAGCGTGGATCGCGACCCATTGGACAACGAGCTCGCGCAATGTCGGCACTGGCTCATCGCCGCGGGCCCATAGTCTGGTCCTGCTATACGCTCGCGCGGCGACGGCGTCGGCCTTGTGCTTCACCTTCTCCCGCGTGCTGCGCTGCACGCGTACGCCGCTGATCTGGAATCGATAGTGCCATACACTACCGACGCGGAAGAGCTGATAACCCAAGCGTGGCCCCTCAGTGAGAATCCTTGAGCAGTTCGCGCACCTTGCCTGCTGTCGCCGCCGAAGCGCCATTTAGACAGATCAGCACGTCATCAAACTTCTTCGCATGCTTTGACCACGATTCGACCGGCACACCCGCCGCGAGCGCACGCTCGGCGTCGCTGTATCGCTTCGCACCGCTGCCGTTGCATTTCGGGCATGTATCGACGTGCCCACGATCGGTGATCGTGCCAACCCCGGCGCATCGATCACATGCATCAAGCATCCACTCCCTGAAAGCAGCCGTCGAGAGACGCTGCGCGTACGTGCGCTCCACGCGTAGACGGGCCTCTACCTTCTTCGTGAGGAGCAAGACCGCGCGCCGGCCCGACGCTGCGTCGTTGCAATACTTCGAACGCCACAGCGCAGAGCCCAACGGGTCCGAGAGGCCCAGCGCCGTCAGGCGGTCCACCGCGCGCACGAAGTCAGCTTCCCAACGAAGATTGCTCGATTGCGTTGCCGTCACCACCTGATCCTTTACACCCATGAGTGAACTCCCTTCTTCGTTGAATTTTTTGCATCTCGGCATTTCGTAGACGTCGGTCCGCGCCTTCTGCATTCCGATGCTGCACACGTATTTCGATGTCCCACCCCACCAGCTGCGCTCCAGTTGATTGCAGCCCAAGCAGGTGCGGTTTTGCTTCTTTTCCAGCACGACGGCCGGGTCACGAAAGTCGCCTCGCCTCATGCACGCATCGCCGCGGAGCGGTATTTCGAGTACGGTCCGCGCACGTAGCGATCGAACCGCGCCTTTGCCTCAGCGCTATGGTCGAGCTGCGCGCGGCTCTCGATGCAGCATCGCGCACGAATGAACTCGGCGGCGTCGCGCGGCGTGTTCGCTGGTTGATTGATCGAGCGCATCCATTCAAGGAACATCGGCTCTCCCGACCACTGGCCTGCCAGGTTGGATAGTGGACCGCCCTTCACGCGCGCCATCATGCCGGTCTCCAGTACTTCAGACGGCGGATCTGACGCATGCCTGATCGGCGCGGCCGGCGCCGAGTGCGAGCACCGAACAAACGTCGGAGCGCGCCAAAATTGATCGCGCCAGAGATTTCGAATGATCCCGACCAGCCGTTGACCGGCCATTCGATGCGATTCGACGCAACCGGATCGCCGTCGACGGTCAGCGCCGACCCATTGAGCGAGCCGACCTGGTATTCATGGCCCCCAATGACGAGAGTCGCACTTCCGAAGATGACGCGGTTCATCACATCACCACCGTGAAAGGAATGCTGTGATGCATGAACCAGTCGATCAGCGAGTTGCGCAGGCCGTGGTTGCGCGGGAAGGCAAATTCGATCTGGATCGCGCTGCCGAACGGCTTCGCTTCGAGCACTTCGATCTCGCCCGCGAACGGGCAACCGTCGAACGCGACGACCTTCGCCTGCGTGATTCCGTCGACGTGCTGCTGGCTGCTGCTGATCAGCGCCTGCGGCACGTCGGCCCATTGGATGTATGCGTGTGCGCTCATGCAGCGACCTCGTCGGGTATTTCGTCATGTACCGGAACGCCGCTGATCGGGCGCAGCCAAGAATCGAGCAGCATTCCCTCCGCAATCATCATTCCGTGGTCGTTGAACCATACCGACTGGTACACGCACCACCATGTGGGTCGCTGATCCCACTCCGCTTCCGGCCCGCGCGGTGGAACAAATCGCACGACATCTACGATCTTCCCGTCCAGCGTCTTGCGAGGGAACGAGGCAGGAACGACGATGATTGCCATGTCACCCGGTTTGCAGTTCATGGTTGATCCCTCACATCCCACTCAAGATCGCCGCTCGCGAGGAATGCACGCAGCGAGTTACGGTTCCAATTGATTGGCACCTCGACCGGATACGTCCCGTCCGGGTTGAACATCCGGCCCGTCGCATTGACGCTGTACTTCTCCGGCAGATACACGTCCGCGTAAATCCAGTTCGCCGATCGCCTACCGTTTCGAACTGATCGCACCGGGCCGCGCAACCGAATCACGAGACATTCGAACGTCTCGTAGTTGTCTTTCCAGCCGCGGCCGTGCTGAATCGACGGCAGCGGCATCCTTACCAGCAGCCTCAAGCGGCCTCCGCCACATTGGTTCGGATCAGTACGCCTATCAGCCATGTGCTCGGGTCACCGACCAGCCCATCGCGCGACGGATGCGGATCAAAATAGATCTCGCTTCGACGGCCGATCACGCAGTGCTGCGTGTCAGCGCGTCGCGGCGATGCGCCCGTGATGGTGTGGAAGCAGTCAGAACCCGCCATTTCCCAATACGCCGCGTCGGTGTATGGAAATTCCAGAAAGGCCAGTCCGCGCTTGCCGAGCCACTCATTTGCGCGTCGGCACCACTTCCCGTCGTCGTCATCGCCGTTGCAGAATTGAGGCACTTCGGCGATCGGGAGCGACAGCAGGGACGCGATGCAAGCGGTGAAGCAATTGCCGTATTGACCGTTCTCCGGGTCGTGCAGGATTGTTTGAGTCGTTGGCGTCACGCTGCCTCCGGTAGTTGAATTCCCATCTTTCGCGCGCGCACCGGTTCCCAGCGCTCGTACGCGCGATCCCAAACGTCGAACTTGACCTGTTTCGGCGTGCCAACGCGGTTCTGGTCGATCCACGCATGGCACGGCCCGCAGCCAGGCACCGTGTAGATGTTGTCTGCCTTACGCGCGCCGGCGTTGCCGTGTCGACTCTGATTCGAATGGCAGTCGACAACCGATTCGTGCGCCCAGCCGATCGAACAGCACACACCAGGCACCAGCAGATAGCACTCTTCGCCGCGGCAGGCGTCGATGAAGCGCTTGCCTTCCGCGACCGTTGGCTTCTTGATGCGCCGCTTCATCGCTGTGTTGCGCTCGAGCGTCTTGCGATCCGCCGGCGCGAATGGCTTCGGCTGCTTGCGCTTGAATCCGGTGCGCGCGAGCGGTGCTGAACGCTTCATGCGTCGCAGCCCTTTCCGATTTCGCCTGGATTGTCTGCGGCCGTGAACCGTTGCCAGTGCACCCAACCAGCCGTCGGGCAGTGAAAGCCCCAATGCCGATAGCGCGGGCCGGTGATGAATAGCGTCCAGCACTCGCCATGTGTCAGTTCGATGCGATGCGCAAAGCTGCCGAACACCCGCAATTTCCACTGCCCAGCGCGGCGCTCCGTGCGCACGTTGATGCCGCCGGCGTCGATGGTGTGCTCCGTGTATGTGCCACGAAGCAGAATCGACAGATTCGTCCAGGGGTGATCGTGCAACGCGCAATCGTCGTCACTGCGCATGAAGCGGTGCAAGTAGACGTTGAAGAAGCCATTGCGAGGGATCACCCACCAACGAAACAGATAGGGATTGAAGACGCTACCGATCACCACGTCAGGTACGCGACGAGCAATGCGCGCAATCAAGTATTCGGCGAGCTTCATGCAGTCACCTGGTTGATCAGCGAGAAGAAAGGATTGCCATTGCCAGCGCGGATGCGTCGGCGCTCCTGCGCATCGCGATTGGCCGCCTTGATGGTCTTGCCGGCCGGGCGCTCCGCATCCGGGCCGCCGCCCAGTTCCCACAGCCCGCAGAAACGGCCGTACGTTGACATGCGCGTCCATTCACCGATGTGGAAGGTCCGGCCTCGCGCTTTGGCGAGTGCGCATTGCACAGAATTCGGCGTCGCGCCGACGATTTCTGCGAGTTGCGCGGAAGACAGCCTCCGGCCGTCCTGCAACGCGTCCTCGCATGCACGGGCGATCCACGAATAGCCGAGGCGGCCGGTGCGCTTTTTCGTGCCCTGAATGCCGAGGCGCTGCGCCTCGCCCTTCGCCGCGAGATAGCCGCGATGAGGCAACAGACGCGCCACGGCAGACTTGATCGATTCGTCGCCGCGCCAGATCTTTTTGAGCGTCCGGATTTCTTGCGGAGACCACACTTCAGCGGCGCGAAGCGCAACGCCGATCCGGCTCGAGTGGTTCTTCGCGGCTTCCCATGTGCGGCCCGGCAGCCGGTGCATCTGCGAGATCAACGTCAAATCTCTTTTCGCGATTTCCGCGAGAATTGCTTCTTCGGCGGGGCTCCAACGACGTGCGCCCATTACGCTGCCTCCCCGTCCAATTCCATCACCTCGACCTCGACACGCGGTTCGCGGCCGTATTTCTTCGTCGCCACCAAGTCGACGACCTGCGAATCGTCCTCGTAGACGATCTCGTTCATCGCGTCCTTGACTGCCTTTACAACGTTGTCTGTGTCGGGCTTGTTCGTCGCGCGGATAAGATCCTGCGCGGCCTTCGTCTGACGCAGCTTCGACCAGCTCTCGGGGATCGGCAGATAGATCGAGACCGTCAGCGCGACCGGACGACCGAACGGGATGCTTCCGAACATCGCTGCCGTCGCAGCGGCGCGAATCTTCGACTCGTACGATTTCGTCTTCTTCGGTGTGCGCATGCGGACGCCCGTATCCGTTCGCGACGCGCGCGGCCGCCCTTTGGCAACCGGCTCGCCTTCCACCGTGAAAGCCACCGTGCGTTTCGCGATCGGCTCGTGCAGTGTCACGGCGTCGAAATCGTCAGGCTCGGCGACCGGGGCATTTCCCGTCTTGCGCTCGATCTCGCGCTCGGCGAATCCGACAACGCGCGCCGTGCCGAACTTGCCGCCTTGAATCGCGCTTTCCGGGTATCGGAGTGCGTTTTTACTCATCGTCGTCACCATCGAGCACGTCAGCCAGCCATTTATCCATGCAGGGGATGCAGACGTAGCTTCGGCCCCAAAAGTCACCATCGACGAGCGCGGTTTCGAAGCGTGCTAGCTCGCCAGGCTGAATCAAGTGGTTGTCGCCGCCATGAGGGTTAGCGCCAATGAAGCACGCGTGCGGCTTGCGCACCTTGACGAGCTTTACCGTGCGACAGCGGATCTCGGCCTCGTCGCCCTCGAATGGGTCGTATGAGAGGTAGTCGCTCTCTGCGTATCGAAGTGATGTCTTGCTCATGCCGCGAATTCCTCAAACAGGCCGGCTTGCACCGGTGCGCACGCCAAATCACGCGCAGCCTGCTCAACGCGTGCGCACTCGTGCGCGATTCGTGCGCGGGCAATCTCGACGTATTCGGGCGTCATATCGATGCCGACAAACCGGAAGCCTTCTCGAATCGCCGCTTTGCCCGTGGATCCGCTGCCCATAAAGACATCGAGGACCAGACCGCCGGCGGGCGTCACAAGCCGGCACAGGTACGCCATCAGATCGGTCGGCTTGACAGTCGGATGAAAGTTGCCGTTACGCTCTTCCCAATAGGCCATCTCGCGATCGCGCATCGTTGCTTCCGTCTGCACAGCAGGCGTATCGCTGCCGCCAATGCCTTCGTTGCGATCGGCGCGCGATGCCTTGGCGCAGTAGAAGAAACGCGCTGCCGAACCCGCATCGAGCCGACGCGCACCTGGCTTCATGGCGAAGTTCGTGCCGCCAACGTTCGCGTAGCGGGTTTCGTGCGACCCCTCTCCGACTCGAGCCATCGCGCCATACACGTTGGATGTCTTCGGGCTTGGCGCGGTCGCATTGACATCGGCGAGTTGACCGGGCGCATCCGGGAACACCTCGAGTACTTCGTCGCTTCCGTCATGAACGACATTCGCCGGCCACCGGCCACCAACGTCGCCGACGCGGCTTGCGTCGATGTTCAGAGCGCCAGTGCCGAAGCGAATTACGTTGTCGGCGACCGAGCATGCGAAGGGCTTGCGCGCCATGCAGATCGGCTCGTGCGCCGGTTTCAAGGCGGTCCCCCACCCTTGCCAGTCTCCTGACAGGTTTTTCGACTTCGGGAAGCCGGAGCCGTAGATCCACATGATCTGGTCGCGGATCTCAAACCCTGCGTCCTCAATTGCGCACGTCATGCGGTGATACGTACGCGATCCGGCGAATGCGAGCAGGTGACCGCCTGGTTTCAGGACGCGTAGACACTCTGCCCAAAGCTCGACGCGATGCGCGATGTCGCCGCCATCCCAAACCTTACCCATGAAGCCCTTGTCGCCAATGCGGGCACGAGCGTGCGGCGTCACCGGATTATTCGTGCGGGCGTGGCTGCCGCGTGATACCTGAGTCAGGTGATATGGCGGATCGGTCACGATCGAATCGATCGACGCGTCAGGCATCGTCCGGAGTACGTCCAGACAATCGCCAAGGTGAAGTTCGAATTTTTCGCTCATGCTGGTTTGTCGCTGTCCACGTATCTGCGCAGTTCGCGCCGCTGTATCTCTGCTGCCTCGTCGCCGTGCTTCTGGCGTATTGCCTCGATCAATGCGTTGCCGATTCCGTAATGCCCTTCACGCGCGCCGAGCACGGCGGCTTTGAATCGCTCCCAGCATTCAGAACGGGATGTCATCCGGCTTGAGCGTGAACGTCGTCCGGAGCATGTCGTCGACGACGCGGCTGTCAGTCGATGCGAGCACGAAGAACTTCTGGCCGCGATGAAGGCGCGCGAGGCGCTCTGCTTCGTTCACTGCGCTTTGCCGCGATTGATGCTTAAAAGACGGGGGCGTTTCGCCGGTTGGTGACCAGACGAGGAAAAACGGGTTCGGTTCGATCAGGATCGTGCTCATGCAGCCTCCGCGAGCGCGGCTTTATCGCGCGGAATGTCGTTGAAGTAGCGATAGAGGCCGTCGTAGTGGTCGTCGCCGAAGCGCGCCGCGTCGCGCAGCATGTCTTCCATCCATTCGCCCGGCCCCGACGCCTTCACGACGCGAGCCTTGAATCGCATGAAGACCTCGCCTTCCTTCTGCGTGACGCCGACCCGCTTTCCTTGCTCGGTGACCCCGGCCGTCGTCTTGTGCCAGTCGGAGGGAATCATCTGAGCGCCGCCTGACTGCTGCGATTCCCCCTTGACCGGGAACAGGCCAGTCCAGCCACGCAGCGCGGCTTCGTTGATGCAGGTGACCGGGTCATGCCCCTGATCGCGCAGCATCGCCAGTTTCTGGAGCGATACCTTCGCCGCGACGCGCGTCCATGGAGCATCGCCGTCAGCGTGCTTGGTCTCTCGGTGCTCACACCAGTCGTCCCACGACGCTTGAGGCAACCACTCGGGCAGTTCGGTTGCTCGCAGTTGGACATGCAACGCAATTCGCGACGCACGTCGCGCGGGTTGACGGTTACCTGATGGTTCTTTGACGGTTACTGACGATTCGGGTGCAATAGCTGTTGCACCCTTTTGCGCTTCGTTTTGCACCCTTTCCTGTTCCGGATTGCACCCTTTCGTGTCTCCGTTTGCACCCTTTGCGTCTTCTGGAATGGGTGCAATTTCTTCACCCTTTTCGTTATCCACAATGGGTGCAAGATCTGCACCGTTTAGCCAGTCAGGATTGATGCGGTACTCGCGGGACTTACCCCGGCCGCCCTTGCCTTGACCGACAAGAATCAGCCAGCCGGACTTCTCCATGCTGCGCAGCTGATATTGGACAGCGCGCTCCGACTGGCGTGTCTTCTCGGCCAAGCTCGCGATGCCTGGGAAAATGTGGGTGCCGTCGTCGTGCGCGTGATCCGCCAGCTTCAGCGCGAGAATCATCTCGCCGCCGCCGGCCGGATAACGGTCGAAGACCATGCCCATGACCTTCACGCTCATGCGCCCACCACCGGCTTCGTGGAGAGCAGCTGGTGGCTGGTCTGCGTCGCGAGATCCTTGCGAGACCCAACGACGAACAGGCGCTTTGCGTCCAAAAGTTCACGCACTCGACCGCAAACTGAACCCAATTTCAAGTTGGTGATCGAGGCGATGTCTTCGCGCGTCAGTGGCGGGCGCCCCGCGCGAAAGGCGTCCAGCACCATCTTTTGGCCTTCGGTCAAATCCTTGACGGTGAGCGCGTGATACGCGTCGCTCTGTGTTTCGGCGACACGGCGGCCCGAGCGCGGGCTGAAGATGTCCGTCTGCATGGCGGATCTCCGGGGGTTAGGCGGCTTTCTTCGCGAGCTGCGCTTCGTACTGGCGCTTGCTCATCTGCTGAATCGTCGGCGCCGAGCGCTTCACGCCGCTCGGGTGCGTGTCGACCATGTAGAAGCGCTGCGCGCGTTCCTGCTCTTTCGCGCCGATGTGCGGCATGCGGTTACTCACCTTCGACTGCTTGCGCGAGACGAAGCGGCGCAACGCAGACGCGCGCGGGCGATCGTCGGACAGCGTGACGACTCTCGAATCGCCGAGCGAACGACCGAGCGACGCGCCGACACCGGCAAGAAGCGACGCACCAAGAATTGCAATGCGGTTCATGGGTGATCTCCTTCGGCTTTTGCCGCGTAGGACTACTAATCGGAAACATAAGGCGGCTGGCATTCCAATCGCCTTGTGTTACAGATCAGCTTCTGATCCCCGTCGAGATGACCGCGTTTCAGCGGCCATCCCCTTTAATGCTTCGTTTCCTGGCGTGAATCGAGTAGCAGATGGCCCACAACTCGGAATGCTTCTGCCACTTCGGGCTTTTCTGATGCTTGTTTTTCAATTCCTTTCAACAGTTCGTCTTTGTCATTGCCCCCAACCTGCTTGCGGGCTTCCTCTATGGCCTGTCGGCCTATCCGAAGAGCCTCGCCGTGTGTCATTTCATGGCGTCTCCTGTCTGTGAATCACCTCTTCCATCAGCGTCAGCATCGCCATGCGCGAAAGCCATTGCGACACCGCGCGATTCCCCACAACACGCTCGAAGTCGGCGACCAGACGCGCCGGCAGATCCTGCCGAGGCTTCCCGTGACGGTCGACGGCTTCGCGGTTCAGCATGTTCGACATGTGCGACGTCTTCACGTCGAGCAGCTCGGCCAGCGTTCTTTGCGTCATGCCGCGCACTGCCCTGTGCTTCCAGGCAAGGATGACGGCATCACGGAAAGACGCGCATGCAGCGACCTGATCGCGCGGAAGAAATTGCGGCTGACGAACCTGCACCGACGCCCCGTAGCGCTCGTGCATCACCGGCTCCAGAACAGGTGCAGCGGCCTTATGCGGCGTTTGTTCCATCTGCATCGTTAGGTCCTATTGAAAAAAACAACTGATTTACGACTGGAGTTACGACTCGGCCTCGACTTCAAATGAAGGCGTCGCATTGACGCCTTCATTCCATGACCGACCTACTGAACTGCGCTGGCTCGCGCCAACTTGCTGCTCTTCTTCACCCCGCCGACCGGCGGTTGAACGTCGTCGGAAGCGTCCTGCTTCGCCGGCTCGACCAGCTCCGGCCAGATCGACTGCCAGTCATCGGGCCGCAGCATCTGGCGAGTTACGAGTCCGTTGGTAGCCTGCTCGATCGGGGTACAGTGTTCGATGGGTACCTTGCGGCCTGGAGACATCCACTGATGAACAGCGCCCTTCGTGACGCCGAGCTTTTCAGCAAGCGCTTTAAAGCCGCCTACTTCGGCTGCGGCAATCGCTACGGGGTGCTTATTCATGTGGAGAGCGGGCAATGAGTGATGTCCGAATCAAGTATAGAGATTCTAGACCTGAAAGTAAAGAAAATCGCGACCCGTCGCGTTTAGATTTCCTATACCCTCCGCGCATGGAAATGAGAAACTGGATAAGGTCCGCCCGCAAGAAAGCCGACCTAACACAAGAACAGCTCGGCGAAAAGCTCGGTGTGACCAAAGGAAACGTGTCTGCTTGGGAGAATGGCAGGCACGAGCCGAGCTATGCTCAGATCCAAGAGATTTCGGTCGTTACCAAGTACCCGATGCCGGACTCTCAGCCAGGCGCCTCCGCGATGGCCACCCTCGACAGCAAAGATGTCGCAGAGCGTGTGCAGGAGATGCTGACGGAAACAGGCATGGACGCAGCAGCTTTTGCTGCTAAAGTCGAGATTCCTCTGGAGAGGGTGGAGTCATGGCTTAAGGGAGCGGCGATCAGTATTGTGGAAGCCGTCGCTATCCAGAATGTTTTTGGCTACAACAGTGCCTGGGTGCTAGCCCATGTGGGCGAGAAAAAGGCCGCTATCCAGTACAACGACGAGTACCGGCCGAAGGCACTCGGTAAAAGAAAGGCACTTGCGGTGGTGGGAATGGCTCAGCTGGGCGACAACGGTTTTTGGGCGGAAGTTGAATATCCGGTCGGTCACGGTGACGGGTATATAGATTGGCCGACGACGGATCCGGACGCGTATGCGATCGAATGCTCGGGCGAATCGATGCGGCCTCGCATCAAGCATGGCGAGTTCGTCATCATCGAACCTAATCACCCTTTCCAGCCCGGCGACGAAGTATTGGTCAAATCGAAGAACGGCCGCGTAATGGTCAAGGAATTGGCATACAAGGCTGCCGGCCGCTATACGCTTCTTTCGGTCAACGAGTCTCACGGGCGGATCACACTCGAGGAGAGCGAGATCGACAAGATTCACTACGTGGCCGGCATCGCTAAGCCATCCATGTGGCGGCCGGACTGACGGTCAGTAGCGGCCGGGCATCAAATACCCTGTAACTCTTCCCCGCTTCGGCGGGATTTTTTTTGCTTGTTACAAATTTTCTCGCACGCCGAGTCTCGATTTTCTTGACTTCTATTGTCTAGTTTTTCTATACTTCATCTCAAGCGCTGATTCATTGGCGCGGACGTGCGGAGTGGGCTAAGCGGTGGGGATTGCATGCAGTCCCCAGTACTTAGCCCGCATCTCACCCTACCTATTGGCGGTTGCCTGCGGGGAGATTGAGATGAGCGTATTAGCCCAAGACCTGATCGAATTGAAGCGACTCGCCGACGGCGGCGCAGGCGCACTCACCGAACACCTCCTTCGCGAAGTGGCAACCAACCTGATCGCTCCCGGCGTTGAAGATCAACGCGGTGGACTGTAAGGAGTGTTTGAGATGGAAGCCCGACAACCGCAGCACACCGCCAAGACGCGTACGCGCGACGAGGTGGACTTCTTTACGCGGGGCATGTGATGAACCGCGTCCACTGCGACAACGCCCTGCTCGCTTCGTGCGAGCGCACGTATGACACAGTACTGATGGCCCTGAAGGCTTTCGCGCTCGGCATCGTCATCGGCGGTGTCTGGTACATCGGCGTTTCGATTCGCGCAGGTGCTTTCTGATATGCGCGACCTTCTGAAACTCTGGTTGTCGGCCGCGATCGTGCTGGGTGGTTGGGCGCTTCTCGCTGGCGCGCTCGACCAGGCTGACGGACATAACGCGCGCTGCAGCGTGGTTCGCTGCACCTGATCCCGAAAAGGCTCACCAATGGATACGCTCCTGATTTTCTTCTTAGGTGTCCTGACCGGGTTGGTCATTGGCATTGGAATCATCGTCGCGGTGATGTCGATGTGCAACGCAGGCAAGTCGCACGACATCGCCTTCGGAGAATACGACAGCGGGAGCGGCTATCCGCGTCACGAAGCATAAACCGCAGTCCTTCACACACGGAGTCAATCAATGAAGAAGGCTTTTACGCAGACCCTCATGGAGTTGCGCGGGGGCGCAGTCGTCGAAGAGGCGACAAATGAATTGAACACGCTGGTCGCGATGGTTCGCGATACCGGCAAGTCCGGAAAGATCACGATCACCGTCGAGGTGAAGCCGTTCGCAAAGGTGCAGGACGCGCTCGAAGTGACCGGCAAGGTCGTCGCGACCCTGCCCCGCGAGAAGGAAACCGCCGAGGTGTTCTTCCCGACCGTCGAAAACAACCTCTCGCGCCATAGCGAGCGTCAAACCGAACTGCCCGGCATCTCGCTGGCAGACAGCCCCCGCGTCGCGCTCGGCTAAGCGCGCAGCAATTCCCTCCACCATCAAAACCAAAACGGATAAGACATGCTCAAAGATTTCCAAGGCGAACGCGACGTCGCTGCAATCCTCGCTGCTGGCACCACGCTAGCCGGCGCACAGAAGAGTCCGCTCGCAGACGGCGTCCCTTTTGTGGTTGTTCCCGAAGGCTACAAGGTCGAACACGTCTTCGAGCGCGACGAAAGCCCGGCACGCGCAATCGGCCTCGTGAAGCTCCGCGACGTGAACAGCTTCGTGAACTACTTCAATCGCCAGAAGCGTCCGGAGAGCCTGATTTACGCATCGCTCGACCCGGCGAAGATTCTCGGCGTGATCGACGACCACCGTGCGTACGGTACCGAATTCACGAATGAAGACGGGGCGAACTGGCGTCAGTTCCGTGTCGAGTTCGCTGTGCCGGCCTCGCGCGAATGGAAGGTCTGGACGGGCAAGGATCGCAAGGCGCTCAACCAGCTCGAGTTCGCGGAACTGATCGAAGACAACCTGCCCGACATCGTGACGCCGGACGGCTCGACGATGCTCAGCGTCGCGCTCAACTTCGAAGCCAGCAAGGAAGGCAACTTCGTGTCGGCCGCTCGCCTGCAGGATGGCAGCACGAACTTCGTGTGGAAGGAAGACGTGAACGCGACTGGCAACAAGATCGCGATGCCGTCGCAGATCACTCTCGAAATCCCGGTGTTCGAAAACGGGCAGCCCTCGCCCGTCGAAGCCCGCATCAAATACCGCGTCAAAGACGGCGCTCTGACTATCTGGTACGAGCTCGTGCGTCCGCACAAGGTGCTCGAAGCCGCGTTCCGCTCCATCTGGTCGCAGATCGAAGAGCAGACCCAGACGACGATCCTGCTGGGTTCCCCGGAGTAACTGCGAGTGCGGCGGCTCCCCCGAGCCGGCGATTTGAGGGCGCAGTCTCGGCCCTCTCTTTTTTGGACACTGACATGACCTGCACGCAAGAACGATTCGAACGAGACGTCGCTGACCATGTGATGACGATCGTTCGCGACGATGGCGTCGACCGATACATCAAGTTCCGCAACAAGGACGGCGAGTTTCCGTACTGGTTCGAGATCCTGACGTGGCCCGGCGCACTCTGCATCCGCGGTGACTGCGGAACGTATGTGTTCTCGCGTCTGACGGACATGTTCGAATTCTTCCGCGCCGGCATAGGCAACGACCCGAGCAAGCTTCGTATCAACGAAGGGTACTGGTGCGAAAAGCTTCAGGCGGTGAGCTGCAATGGCTATGGCAAGGGCCGGGCGCAGGAGTTCAGCGGCGACAAGTTCGCTGCGTACGTGAAACGCGACTTTGAATCGTACTTCGAGCGTCACCACGTCGATGCGCAGCGCAAAGCCCATCTCTGGCGGGAGATCCAAGACTATGTGCTCGATTATGTGGGCGACGGCTACGAACTCGGGCCGGCAGCCACTCTCCTTCACGAGCGCACCGAAGAATTCCCGCGCATGTTTGAAGACTGCTGGGAGTGGCACTGCGACGAGTACACGTTCCAGTTCATCTGGTGCCTGTACGCCATCGCGTGGGCTATCCGCCAGTACGACGCGGCGAAGGCCTTGCCCGCTGACGCCGACACGAAGACGTTCGTGGAGCAGGCATCGTGAAAGAGCGTCCGCTCCTCTTCAGCGGCCCGATGGTGCGTGCTCTGCTCGATGGCAGCAAGACGCAGACTCGTCGCATCGTGAAGCCGCAGCCTGACTTCGAGACTGCCCGCAACGCGCTCGGCGGCGACACGAGCAGCACGACGGTCGCCTACGACGGCACGATGGGCGGTATCGGCCTGAAGCGCGGCAATGCGATGGGCTACGTGTTCCCGAACATTCACTGCCCATACGGCAAGCCTGGCGACCGTCTGTGGGTGCGCGAAACGTGGGCGCAGCCGACGACGCTTGATCCGGGCCCGACCGTCTATCGCGCCGACTATCCCGCGTGCGTGCCAGCCGGATTCGAGAACGTCCCGCCGGCTGAGGCCGCCACGTGGAAGCCTTCGATCCACATGCCGCGCGCGATGTCCCGTCTCACGCTCGAGGTGACCGGCGTGCGCGTCGAGCGCCTGCAGAGCATCAGCGACACCGATGCAGCCGCCGAAGGCGTCGAGAGCCTGCGCAACGAGGGCGAATTCTGGAAGAACTACCAGACGTCTACCGCTTCCTGTGACTACCTCACCTGCCTGAGTGCGGGTGAGTCGTTCCGGACTCTGTGGGACGGCATCAACGCCGCTCGCGGTTTCGCGTGGGACGCCAATCCGTTCGTTTGGGTCATTCACTTCCGGAGGATCCAGACATGAAGCTGTGCCCCACGTGTCGAACGGAAAAAACGGTAGACGCGTTTTACGCGGACAAGCGCAAGCGAGACGGACTCAAGTCGCAATGCAAAACATGCCATATCGCCGGGAACATTCGGGCGCGCGATCCAGAGAAGAAGCGCAACACGAACGCGGCGCATATGGCGCGAGCGCGGGCGATGGAGCCCGAGAAGTTTGCCGAGCGCGATCGAATCGCCAGCCGTAACAGGGTTCGTGATGAGCGCGTTCTAGCGCGGGTGGCGCTGAACAACGCAGTCAAACGCGGTGACATCACGAAACCTGACTGCTGCGAGACATGCAGCTCTAAGGATTCGCTGCACGCGCACCACGATGACTATTCGAAGCCTCTCACCGTTCGTTGGCTCTGCCACGCCTGCCACGGCAAAGAACATCGTAAGGAAAGGATGGAAGCATGAGCAAGATCGTCATGACCTTCGCTGACAAAGGCGACTTCGCGGCGCTCTACGCTGCCGAGCGGTGGTGTGCGGATAACGGCTACTCGGTTGGATCTGGCTGCGCCGGCATGCCTCGCGGATTGCTGCGCGGCGAGTGGGTGATCGCCAAGTGGCGCAATCTCACCGGCCAGGAGCGCGCGGATCTCGACGGCCAGATGACCGGCGACTTTCGCAACGGCCCGGTCACCGTGACGGTTAAAGAGTGATCGCCATGCCAATGAGAGCGCAACCGGCATTACTCGCAGGCGCGGCGACCGTGACTGCTGCATGTCTGTCCGTTATGGCGGGCTGGCAGCGTGGCGGCTTCGTGATCGAGCGGGTGCTCTGGATCGCCGTCGGCGTCGTACTGGTTGTCGCCGCTCACCTGCTCCCTGCCCTGATCCGTTCGCATGGCCGGCGCATCCGTATTGTCGGCGCCCTGCTCTGGGTCGGCTGCATGGCGGCTACCTGCTACGGTCACGCGGTCTTTTTCCTCCTGGCTCAGAAGCATGCTGGTGAGGTCCGCGCCGCAGCAGTACCGGCAGTAGTCACGACTGGTCGCAGTCTCGCGGTAATCGCCGGTGACCGCGCGGTGATCGTCTCGCGACTGGCCCGCGTGACCGAGCGCCGCTGCGCTGAGCCGTGCCCGAGTCTGCGGATTGAGCGCGCGACGCTGTCGGCAAAGCTGGATGCGATCGATGCCGAAGCAGCGCAGGCGAAGCGTCAGGAAGTCGCTCAGGACCGCGCCGACGCCGCGCGCGCCGCTGCCGCCACCGATCCTGTGACTGGCACGCTGACCGCGTTCGGCATCCCGTCCGGTCGCGTCGATCTGCTCGCCGGTCTCGCTTTCGCGGCAGTACTCGAAGCAGTCGCGTGCTTCTGCTGGCTGCTCGCGCTGCGTCCGGTCGAAACGCTCAAACCCAATGCTGGCGCGGCAGTAACGGTAGTCACGGAAAACGGTAACGCCGTGACTGTCGAGCCGCCGCAGCCGAATCCGGTCGTGATCGAACCGCAGGACGACGTTACTCGCGTGCTCGACGAAATCGCCGCCGGGCGACTCCGCGCGACCGTGACCGAGATCCGCAAATACCTTGGCTGCTCGCAGACGCGCGCCTCGGAAGTCCGAAAACGCATTGTCGCGACCGGGTAACCGATGGCCGCTTACTACAACGAGATCGACCCATACGCCGCGCAGTGGCTGCGCAACCTGAACCATGAAGCGTGATTGTTCTGACTGCATACACAGCACGCGCGGCGAGTATCCGCTGTGTCGGCACCCGAGGAATCTTCGTGCCGACCTGTTTGGCGAATACCCCGTGTTCCGATTGGCCGAATCTCACAGGACGTTCGGCGGGGAAGATGAAGAACGAATGCCATCGATCTGCGGTAAGTCCGGACGATGGTTTGACAACGGCGAGACCTGAAAACTAGACATGCGATTTTTCACCGGCCTGCACCAACCGTCTGACGCGCAGCACTTCGACGCCGCGTTCATCAGCAAGAACCGGCTGGCGAAGCGCAAGTCAGGTTTCGCGGTCGGCGACTGGATCATGGACAGCGGCGCGTTCACGACGATCCTGACGCACGGCGGCTACCCGGAAGGCGTCGAGGTGTACGCGGCAGAGATCAAGCGCTGGTCGAAGAACGGAAATTTGCTGGCGGCCGTTGCACAGGATTTTATGTGCGAAGACCACATGCTGAAGATCACGGGCATGACGATCGAGCAACACCAGCAGCTCACGATCGAACGGTATGACGCGCTGGTGAAGTGCGACGTCGGCGGCGTCTACATCCTGCCGGTGTTGCAGGGCTACGCGCCAGAGGATTACGTGCGGCACATCGAGATGTACGGCGATCGCCTGAAGCACAGCGCGTGGGTTGGCGTCGGGTCAGTGTGTAAGCGCAATGGCGATCCGCGCGCGATCGAGCGGGTGCTGATGGCGATCAAGGCAGTGCGGCCGGACCTGCGCCTTCACGGGTTCGGATTGAAGTCGACGGCGCTGTCGTCGTGGCTCGTGCGGGAACTGCTGCACACCGCCGATTCGATGGCGTGGAGCTACTCGGCGCGCAAGCAGGGAAGAAACGGCAATGACTGGCGCGAAGCGAAGCGCTGGACCGAACGAATCAACAACCGGCCAGAGCCGGCGCAACGCGGACTTTTTACGGCGGAGGAATTGTGTCTGATGTGAAGTGCAAACAACCGGGTGAATGCATCGACTCCGCGAGCTGCGCGCTGATGCATGACTGCGCGATGACTGGGCCGCGCCTGACGGAACGCGTTCAGGTGGGATCGACGCTCTACGAGAAGGGCACGCTGGCATCGCTCGCAATCGAAGCAATCAAGCGCGCTAGCCGCCTGATCTGATCTACCGCAAGGACAACGACTATGACCACCTACCCAACACTCGATGCCAACCTGGCAACGCTCCGCAATGCCATCGAAGGCGGCGTAAAGGCCGACTCCATGCAGGGCCTGAAACTGATGGAACTCGTCGACGCAATCGGCGAGCAGTTCAAAAGCGAATTGGCTGACGTCGCAGCAGTGGCGCCAGCCGTCGATGCGGGAGCGCTGACGTTCGATCAGTGGTGGTCGGGAATCGCGAAGGTGTTCACGCTGGGCAGCTACGACGAAAACATCGTGTTGGCCGCGAAGATCCTCACCGAGAACGCAGCGCGACGAGCATGGGAGAGCGCATATCGGCGTGGCTTCATGGCCGGATGGAATGGAGAAGGAGAGGCGCTATCTATTCGCGCATCCGACGCGGCGGCAGGCGAGCCAGATTGGCGTGAACTGTGCCGCCGTCTGTACGTTGAACTGTTCCACTGCAATCAGCAGATGACGCAGCATCGCGACGAGAACGGCGACGCCGTCTGGACGGTCGGCGTCCTAGTGCTCAACGCCCTAAGAGACGCGAGGGCCGCGCTGGAATCCCACCCCGCCAGCGAGCCGAAAGCGCCTTACCTGCCGTGCCCGATCTGCAATGGCGTCGAGGGTTGCGACCACACTGTGCCAGAGCGCAAACGAGCCAGCGAGCCGAAAGCGCCCTATTACCTTATCGAGCGCCGCAATAGCACGCCAACAATATGGTGGAAAGGGCCTCGTTGGGGCGATTTCACAGACGAGTCTGCAAAGGCAACGCGTTACGGCAGCAGAGCGGCAGCAGAACGACAAATGCGGGTTTGGGATGACGATAGCCTGTTCGTCACTGAGCATCTGGACATGGCCAGCCGGCCGAAAGCGCTGACGGATGAGCAGCGCGAAGCGCTTAAGCATCTCGTCGCACGAGGCTCGACATTCCCGGATCACAACGGTAGCAAGGGCCCGGTTACTCGTGTTGACTATGTGCGGCTTCAGGTAGCGGCCAAGGTGCTGAGCGAACTTCTGCGCGAATCGGAGAAATCCAACCATGCCTAAGATCCTCGGCCTGATCCACAACTGCAAGGACTGCCCAAGCTATCAGTATTACAGCGGAGGCGCATACGAGTGCTCGCAGGTTCGCCAGCGCCTTCCGGCAAACGAAGCGATCCCCGCATGGTGTCCGCTTCCGGATCACCCAGCCGTGGCAATGGTCCAGCAAGCGAACCGCATCCGCGAGCTTGAGCGCCGTCTTACCAAGCCGGAACCCATCCGCGAACCCGGCTATGACATCCACGGAGACAGACTCGGATGACCCTCCTAGCCGCCATCCTAATCGCAACGGTCATGGTTTATGGGCCGCAATGGAAGTATGCAGAGGAGCAAGCATGATGAGTGACGCAACGAAACTTCTGCCGTGCCCGTTCTGCGGTGGACCTGTCGAACTGGAGCGATGCGGCGATACACGCGATCCGATTTTGGGCGTGCGTAAGTGGTGGGGTGTGACGTGCCGTAACACTATCAATCGAGGCGGCACATGCGCGATCGAACAGGTCCCCAGCGCCAGCGAAGAAGCTGCAATCGCGAGATGGAACCGACGCGCACCTATCGCTGCCAATGGCGCGGAGCCGGTGGCTGGGTCGCCTGCATTCGCTCTGCGCGGCCTGTACAAGCCAGCGATGGAGTATTTCATCGATGGCAAACCGTCCACGCCCGACGAATACATCGCATGGCAAGCCGGGATCATCGAGGCTGTCACGCGGGCGAAGTTGCCTGATCCGAAATACTACGGCGGCTCTGCCGAAGAAGGCGACCAGCACGAAGTGAAGTGTGCCTACGTGGACGGCTGGAACAACTGCCGAGCTTCGATCCTCGCCGCCCCTGTCGATAGCGCGATGGCGAAGGATGCTGAGCGGTATCGGTGGCTGCGAACTCAGGTCGCATATGAAGGCTCCAGCGAATGGACGATTTCAGTTTGGGGAAGATACGCATCGTTCGAAGAAGCGCTTGACGCCGCTATCGCCGCGCAGATCGCGGCATCCGCAGAGAAGGGAGATAAGGCATGACGGTCGACGTTCAATTCTGGCTCGCGGAGCTTGACCAACACGGCAATCCGAAGCTCGTCGATGGCGCGCACAGCGCACGCGAGGGCGCCGATAAGGCGGCGTATCTCTACCAGCAACTCGGCTTTGCCAGGGGCAAGCGTCTGGCCGTCGCGCGCGTCGAGTTGAGCGAGCCGACGCCCAGCAGCAAGGGCGTCAATCAGGAAGCGCTCGCAGCGTGCCAAGGGATGATCGCGGCCACGAAATCGGGAGATAAGGCATGAAGGTGCGACACATCGCAGCGCGCGCCTCGATGCTCTCGCGTCGCATTGCAGCCGCATTCGAGCAACCTTTCGACTGGCATCCCAGCTACATCGAAGGCGGATGGGACGATGACGAGCGGTATTACGACGACAGCTGGGACGATTTCGACGACGCATGCCCGCATGGGCGCCTGTACTGCGAAAACTGCGAAATCTGCGACGACGTGGACATCGACGTCGACACCTGCACACGCTGCGGACGCGCATTTGGCGTGCACGCTGGCTTGTCCGCATGGGATCGCGATCGGGAAGGCAGTGTCGCGCCGCAGCTTTGTCATCGATGCTGGCGTGATCAAGGGTATTCGTGGCCGGAGGCACTGACCGGAGGATGCGATGCCAATCAAGCCTGAGAACCGCGGCCGCTACCCGGCGAACTGGAAAGAGATCCGCGAGCGCATCTTGCGTCGGGCTCTGCACTGCTGCGAGCAATGCGACGCGCCCGACGGCGAGATCATAGTCCGCGGAAAAGGAAAGGACGCCGGCACGTACATGAACCACGAAGCGAAGGTATTCGACGCTGAGACGGGCGAATACCTTGGTCAGTGGCGCATGTCCGATTACGAGTGCAACGGGGATGGCGTGAAGATCGTGTTGACCATCGCGCATCTCGACCACGTTCCGGAGCATTGCGACGACAGCAATCTGAAGGCGCTGTGCCAGCGCTGTCACCTGGCATACGACGCCGAGCACCATCGCGCGAATGCTCAAGCAACGCGACGCGCGCGCAAAGCAATCGGCGATCTTTTCGAATCCCAAGGAGGTGCGGCGTGACGGTCTATGTCGACGACATGAAAGCGAAGTACGGTCGCATGGTCATGTGCCACATGATTGCGGATACCGACGAAGAGCTGCACGCGATGGCCGATCGGATCGGCGTCGCGCGCCGCTGGTGGCAGGCCCCGCCGAGGCACGACAGCCACTACGACATTGCGCTGAGCAAGCGCGCCGCAGCGATCGCCGCCGGCGCCGTCGAGATCACTTGGCGCCAGTGCGGGGCTATGAACATGCGGCGACGTATCACGGGCGAACTCGGGTCGCATGCAGATGCGATGGACTGGCAGACGAAGTATTTCGCGGCGCGCCGAGAAGCGAATCTTCAGGGGCAAACGATATGAGCATCCGCACGCTGATTGAGATCCGCCACGACCGGGGTCACTGCCGCACGAGAATCTGCACCCAACTCGCTACGGCTGCGACCGCAGTCGCGATGGCCGCCCACATCGCCCAACGTGCAGCATCACGCGAGGCACGGGCCGCCGCCAGAGCAGTGTCGAGCGCAACCTTTTGCCGCTCCATTTCTTTGCGATACAGCCAAGCCTGGACGACGGGAGTATTGCCTCCCCAGTTTCGCTCATCGTTCAGACCGCGTACCTCCGCTTCGTCCATTCCGTCCAGTTCGCGATACAGGGAAGCTTTGTTATCCACGGCACCTCCAAAAAACAGAAATCTAGCATGACCGAAACAGCACAACGAGTAATCGAAACAACGAGAAAACACTGGGGTGTCACATGGCAGCAGTCCTAGATCAACCGCTTGAATTGACCGAGACAGAGATTGTCCGGATGACAGGGTATAAGCGCCCGACGAAGCAGATCGAATCGCTGAAATCCCTTGGCATCCCCGCGCGCAAGCGCCCGGATAACAGCGTGCTCGTGCTGCGTGTGCACTGCCTCTATCCGATCGCATCGCCAGAGCGCATCGCCGCCGACAAACCAAAACTCAAACCCATCGCGCGCAAGAAATGAATCGTCGCCGCAAAACACATCGAGGCCTGCCGCGCCGCGTCCAGGCCAAGCACGGTGCGTACTATTTCTTCGCGCCGGCACCGACGCGCAACCCGTGGACGGGGAAGTTTCAGACGTGGATTCGTCTGTGCTCGATCGCCGATGGCGAGCCCGTCATGTATTCGAAGCTCGGCGAGCTGATGGGCGACAAGAAGCTCGTCGACGGCACTATGCCGAGCCTGTGCGCCGACTGGAAGGATCGGAAGCTCGATCGCTACAGCGACGAGGTGCAGAAGGAATATCGGCGCATGGCCGATGTGATCGCAACGGCTTTCGAGGATTACACCGTCGCCGATGTCACGACGAAGGATTGCGCCGACTTCCTGCGCGACAACTTCCGCTCGAAGCACAACACCGCGCAGAAGTACGCGAATGTGATGCGGAAGATTTTCAAGTTCGCGATCAGCGAGCGCGGATTCCGCCAGGACAACCCGTGCGATCAGCTCGACCTGACCGACTATCAAACGAAGCGTCGCGAAGTGCTTCCCGCTCACGAAGCGATCAAGGCTATTCGCGAGGCTGCGCTGATCGGTAAAGACGGGTTGCCGACCGAGTCGGGTCCGATGTTCCAGTGCATCGTCGACATGTCCTATCTGGTGTGGCAACGCGCAATCGACATCCGGACGCTACTTGAAACGCAGATCGACACGAACACGATTCGCTTCAAGCCATCGAAGACGGCCGGCACCAGCGGAAAGGTGCTCGACGTCGAGATCACGCCTCAGATCCGCGCGGTGATCGAGCGCGCGAAGGCGATCAAGAAGAAGTATCGAATCATCAGCCCATTCCTGTTCCCTACGCAGAAAGGCGGAGCGTATTCGAAGACGGGGCTGCACTCGATGTGGCGCCGCGCGAAAGAGCGCGCCAACGTGACCGACGGGATTCAGTTCAAGGATCTGCGCGCGCTGGGCGCTACGGACGCGGCGAAGGCCGGAAAGGACAGGGCAGAAATTCAGACGCGACTCGCCCACACGACGGGCAAAACGACCGAGATCTACATCAAGGAAGCCATACCCGAAAAGTCTGGACTGGACCTGAAATTGCCTTGGTGAGCGCTCTGAGTTTTAGACAAACGTCTAATATTCTGTCTAAAAACCACTGTACGGACGAACAGTACGCAGAAAAGAAAAAACCCGCGACAGCCTTAACTGACGCGGGTTTCATTCTGGTCGGGGCGAGAGGATTTGAACCTCCGACCACCTGCACCCCATGCAGGTACGCTACCAGGCTGCGCTACGCCCCGAAAGCGTGAAAGTATAACAGACACTTCACGCGAATAGAACTGCAACAATCGACAACCGCAATAAATTCTTCAGTGCCCGAGCAGGTCGATCACCTGCAACAACTCCTTGCGCAACTGATCGACGTCGACGTTAGCGGTGGTCGGCTGGACGACTGTGCCTTCGACTGCCTCGTCCTCGCCTTCCGGGCCCTGCACGGCGCCATGCGAATCGAGCCGGTTGCGCGCACCGTTGATCGTGAAACCCTGCTCGTACAACAACTCGCGGATTCGCCGGATCAGCAGCACTTCATGATGCTGATAGTAGCGCCGATTGCCCCGGCGCTTCACCGGACGCAACTGCGTGAACTCCTGCTCCCAGTACCGCAGCACATGTGGCTTCACGCCGCACAGTTCGCTGACTTCACCGATCGTGAAATAGCGCTTCGCGGGAATCGGAGGCAAGACGACTTTTTCCATCGTCGCTGTCATCGTCAGTTAGCGGTCGGTCAGACCGTCGTAGTGGTTGCGCGGACGCGCGATGCGATCAGCGCGCGAAAGTCTCTTCGGCGCCGTTCTCAACCAATGCCTTCAGCTTTTGACTTGCATGGAACGTCACGACGCGGCGCGCGGCGATAGGAATTGCCTCGCCCGTTTTCGGATTTCTGCCGGGACGCTGCGGCTTGTCGCGCAACTGGAAGTTGCCGAAGCCGGACAGCTTCACGCTGTCGCCGCTCTCCAGCGCGTCGCGAATCACCTCGAAGAACGCTTCGACCATGTCCTTCGCTTCCCGCTTGTTGAGCCCGACATTGTCGAACAGCAGCTCGGCAAGCTCAGCCTTGGTGAGCGTCGGTGCTTCGACCGACGCGGTGGAGGTCGATGAAGGAATATCGCGAATCATGGCGCTACGTTGCGCCGAAAGAAGGGCTTCGAAATCACTCGAGTTCATTTCATTCATATCTGTCAAATGGCGCGTCAACCACAACGGAACATGCGGAGCAACCGTTATCGGCTATCCGCGCAACCGGGCGCCATACACTCGAGCAAGACGATCCACCAAAGTCTGAATGGCCAAATCGACCGTTTCATCCTGAAGGGTCCCACCAGTATCTTGCAAGGTTACACGGAACGCAAGGCTTTTCTCGTGCGCCGCCAGCCCGCCGGAAGTATTTGATTTTGCACGAAATTCATCGAAGAGCGCAACCCTCTGAATGGTCTTGCATGCGTCTTCGGACAACGCCTTTTGCATCTCGTCGAAGAGCGCCTGGACCTCGATTTTCTGGTCCACGACGATCGCGATATCGCGCCGTACCGGTGGGAATTTCGATACTTCCGTCGGACTCGGCAGCGTGCGTTGCATCAACGCTTGTGCTTCGACTTCGAACAGGATCGGCGCATGCAGCAGATCGTACTTCTGCATCCAGCGCGGATGCAGTTCGCCGATCCATCCGATTGCGCAGCCATCGAGCTCGACACGCGCGCTGCGTCCCGGATGCAGCGCCGGATGCTCAGCCTTCACGAAACGGGCAACGGCAGGTGCAAGCAGCGCTTCGAGATCACCCTTCACATCGAAGAAATCGACGGCACGCGTTGCCGCGCCCCACTGCTCTTCGGCGACGGGACCATACGCGAGCGCGCCGATCATCTTCGGTTGCGCGAATCCTTCGACAGCGAGTTCACCGGCCTTGACGGAGGGGTCCTGCAGGAACACGCGGCCCGCTTCGAACACGCGGATACGATCCGCGCGACGGTTCAGATTATGGCGCAGCACGTTGATCAGGCTGCCGAACAGCGTCGTGCGCATCACCGACAACTGGCTCGCGATCGGATTCAGCAGACGCACCGGGTTGTCGTTGCCGGCGAAATCCTGCTCCCATTCGGCATCGACGAAGCTGAAGTTCACCGTTTCCGCGTAGTCGCGCGCGGCCAGCGCATGACGCAGCGCATGGATCGAACGCTGCGTCTCGTTCGTGTGGCGCATTTCGCTGCGCGCGACGGGCGGGTGCGCCGGAATCTTCTCGAAGCCGTAAATGCGCGCGACTTCTTCGATCAGGTCTTCTTCGATTTCGATATCGAAGCGATACGGCGGGGGCGTCACGAGGAAGTCGTCGCCTTCGCGCTCGAACGGCAAGCCGAGGCGCGTGAAGATCTGCGCGATCTCATCGGCGCCGATCGCAACGCCGATGATGCGGTTAGCGCGCGCGACCCGCATCTTGACGGGCTCACGCTTCGGCACATTGACGATCTGGTCGTCGACGGGACCGGCCTCGCCGCCGCAGATATCGAGGATCAGTTGCGTGATGCGCTCGATATGCTCGACGGTCGTCGCGTAATCGACGCCGCGTTCGAAGCGATGACCCGCGTCCGTCGAGAAGTTGTACCGGCGCGAGCGACCGCGAATGCTATCCGGCCACCAGAATGCCGCTTCGAGATAGATGTTCGTGGTATCGAGCGTGACGGCCGTGCTGTCGCCGCCCATGATGCCCGCGAGGCTTTCGATATGGCGGTCGTCGGCGATCACGCCGACCGTCTCGTCCACCTCGACCGTGTTGCCGTTCAGCAGCTTCAGCGACTCGCCGCGCTTGCCCCAGCGCACGTCCATGCTGCCGTGGATCTTGTCCAGATCGAACACGTGCGACGGACGGCCGAGCTCGAGCATCACATAGTTCGAGATGTCGACCAGCGCGGAAATGCTTCGTTGACCGGAACGTTCGAGGCGCTCGACCATCCACGCCGGCGACTTCGCGCGCGCATTGACGCCGCGGATCACGCGCCCGGAGAAACGGCCGCACAAATCCGGCGCCGAGATCTTCACGGGCAGCGATTCGTTCAGCTTCACTTCGACGGGCTTGATCTCCAGCGGACGCAGCGGTGCGCCCGTGATCGCAGCCGTCTCGCGCGCGACGCCGAACACCGACAGGCAATCGGCCTTGTTCGGCGTCAGCTTGATTTCGAAGACAGTGTCGTCGAGGTTCAGCGTTTCGCGGATATCCTGGCCAATCGGCGTATCTTCCGGCAGGATCAACAGGCCGCTATGATCGTCCGACAGCTTCAGTTCGCGCGCCGAGCACAGCATGCCCTCGCTCTGCACGCCACGCAGCTTCGACAGCTTGATCGCGAACGGCGCGCCGCCCTCTTCCGCGGGCGGCAACTGCGCGCCCACCAGCGCAACGGGCACCTTGATGCCGGGCGCCACGTTGGGTGCGCCGCACACGATGTTCAGCGTCGCGCCCGTGCCGGCGTCGACCTGACACACGTTGAGCTTGTCGGCGTCCGGGTGCTTGACGACTTCGAGCACGCGGCCCACCACGATCTTCGACGTCGGCGGCGCAGCGGGGCGCAGGTCTTCGACTTCGAGACCGGCCATCGTCAGGGCGTGCGACAACTCTTTCGTCGTCAGATGCGGATCGACAAAGGTTCTGAGCCAGGATTCCGGGAATTGCATGGTTCTGTACGTTCTAAACAGGTTGTGTCCGCATCCGGCCGATACGTCGGCACCGGGCCGGAGGCGCTGTCTGCGGCGGGGCAGTCATGATGCTGGACGCCGGGCCGCTCTCGTAGCGTGCTTAATGCTTGAGCCTGATGACGCTCGTGCGCAGGCTCTTGCCTGCGTCAGGCGAACTGGCGCAGGAAACGCAGGTCGTTTTCAAAGAACAGACGCAGGTCCTGAACACCATAGCGCAACATGGTCAGACGCTCGAGGCCGCTGCCAAACGCAAAGCCGATGTATCGCTCCGGGTCGAGGCCCATGTTGCGGACCACCGTCGGGTGAACCTGGCCCGAGCCCGAAATTTCGAGCCACTTGCCGGCGTTCTTGCCCTGCTCGAACATCATGTCGATCTCGGCGGACGGCTCGGTGAACGGGAAATACGAAGGACGGAAGCGCACGAGAATATCGTCGCGCTCGAAGAATTTCTTGAGGAAATCGGTGTAGACGCCCTTCAGGTCGGCGAAGCTGATGTTCTCGTCGATCCACAGGCCTTCCACCTGGTTGAACATCGGCGAGTGCGTCGCGTCGCTATCGACGCGGTACGTGCGGCCCGGCACGATCACCTTGATGGGCGGCGTATTGGTGCGCGCGTAGCGGACCTGCATCGGGCTGGTATGCGTGCGCAGCAGCAGCGGACGGCCTTCGGCGTCCTTGCCGTCGACGTAGAAGGTATCTTGCATCGAACGCGCCGGATGGTTCTCGGGGCTGTTCAGCGACGTGAAGTTGTACCAGTCGGTTTCGATTTCGGGGCCGTCTGCGACATCGAAGCCGATCGTGCGGAAGATCTGCTCGACGCGCTCCCACGTGTGCATCACGGGGTGCAGGCTGCCCGTGCCCGTGCCGCGGCCGGGCAGCGTGACGTCGATGGCTTCGGCGGCAAGACGCTGGTTCAGCAGCGCGTCGGCCAACGCCTGCCGGCGCGTCGTGAGCGCGGCTTCGACCTGCTGCTTGGCGATGTTGATCCGCGCGCCTTCCGTCTTGCGCGCTTCGGGATCGAGCTTGCCCAGCCCCTTCAACAGTTCCGTCAGGGCACCCGACTTGCCGAGAAAGCGTGCCTTCTCGTTTTCGAGCGTGGTGACGTCGGAGGCTTGTTCAAAGGCGCTTTGCGCGTCGGCGACAATCTGGTCCAGATCCATTGATCCCATCTTTTCAACGTCAGTATTCAATCGAAGTAAAACTGGCTCGACCAACAAAAAAGGGGCTCGGTGAGGAGCCCCGTTTTTGTTGCAGCGTCACCGGGACTACCGGACTGTTCGCTGCAACGAACCACGCAGTACTAGATGCTAACAGCGCAATCAGGCTGCAACGGCGGCCTTCACCTGCTTGACGATCGCAGCAAAAGCAGCCTTGTCGAACACAGCCATGTCGGCCAGCACCTTGCGGTCGAGTTCGATCGACGCCTTCTTCAGGCCGTTGATGAACACGCTGTACGTCATGTCGTGCTGACGCACCGCCGCGTTGATACGCGTGATCCACAGTGCGCGGAACACACGCTTCTTGTTGCGGCGATCGCGGTAGGCGTACTGGCCTGCGCGCATGACCGCCTGCTTGGCGATGCGATAGACGTTATTGCGGCGGCCGCGGTAGCCCTTGGCCAGGTTGATGATCTTCTTGTGGCGGGCCCGTGCGGTAACCCCACGTTTGACTCGAGGCATGTTTCGCTCCTATGAGTGTCGGTTAAGGGGTTAGGCGAACGGCAGCATCGCGCGTACGGAGTTCAGATCAGCATCATGAACTGCCGTGGCGCCGCGCAGGTGACGCTTGTTCTTGGTGGTCTTCTTGGTAAGAATGTGGCGCTTGAAGGCTTGACCGCGCTTGACGGTACCGCCCGGACGAACCACAAAGCGCTTTGCAGCGCTCTTCTTGGTCTTCATCTTCGGCATGACAGACAACTCCATTATTTGATGGACATGGGTGTGCGGTCGGCTCAGAAAGCCCTCACCCGCCCTTCGAAACCCACTCCACTTGGTATGCAGCAAGCCTGAACCACTGGCCACTGCTTTTCGGGAAAGACGCCCGCTGTACAACAAAATGCGGTTGGCTTTCCGAAACCTGCTTCGTTGCCGTCCTACTGAAACGGCCCACTGACTCTCAAACTTTCCAACCTTTCGACAAACGCGCTGCGCATGTTCAGATGCGCAGCGGACGTCTGCTTACTTCTTTTTCTTCGGCGCCAGCACCATGATCATCTGACGACCTTCCATCTTGGGCATTTGCTCGACCTGACCGACTTCATCCAGATCGGTACGCAGACGTTCGAGCATGCGCATGCCGATTTCCTGGTGAGCCATTTCGCGGCCACGGAAACGCAACGTGATTTTCGTCTTGTCGCCATCTTCGAGGAAGCGGACAAGGTTACGCAGCTTGACGTTGTAGTCACCGTCATCCGTGCCGGGGCGGAATTTGACTTCCTTGACCTGGATGACCTTCTGCTTGAGCTTGGCCTCGTGCTGCTTCTTCGCTTCCTGGTACTTGAACTTGCCGTAGTCCATCAGGCGGCAGACAGGCGGAACCGCTTGCGGCGCGATTTCGACCAGATCCACATCCTGCTGTTCCGACAAGCGGAAAGCTTCAGCGAGTTTTACGATGCCGAGCGGTTCGTTGTCGACTCCGACCAGACGCACTTCAGGCGCAGTGATTTCACCGTTGATGCGATGCGACGACTTATCAGTAGCGATGTTACGTTTCCTCTAAAGATTAAAAAACGAGCCGCGCTGCCAGGTGGTTTAGTTGAACGTCTGTACGTCCTGACGCAGACGCTCGCTGAAGGCATCGACGGACATCACGCCCAGATCGACACCGCCACGGGCACGCACGGCTACCGTTTGTGCATCACGCTCCTTGTCGCCGACGACCAACAAATACGGCACCTTTTCAAGCGTGTGCTCGCGTATTTTATAGCTAATCTTCTCATTGCGCAAATCGGCTTCCACTCTAACCCCTTGTTTTTGCAACGATTGAGCTAGAGATTGGGCGTATTCCGCCTGACTTTCAGCGATATTCATCACCACAACCTGCATCGGCGCCAGCCATACAGGCATTGCACCAGCATGGTGCTCGATCAGAATACCGAGGAAGCGCTCCATTGATCCGACGATTGCCCGGTGCAGCATGATAGGCCGGCGGCGGCTGTTGTCTTCTGCCACGTACTCGGCGCCCAGACGCTCCGGCAGGACCATGTCGAGCTGCAGCGTGCCGCACTGCCACGAGCGGCCGAGCGCGTCCTTGATGTGATATTCGACCTTCGGACCGTAGAACGCGCCCTCGCCAGGCAATTCTTCCCACGTCACGCCGCAGGCGGTCAGCGCGTCACGCAGACCCTGCTCGGCGCGATCCCAGATTTCGTCCGTGCCCGCGCGCGCATCGGGGCGCAGCGACAGCTTGATCTCGACATTGTCGAAGCCGAAATCCTTATAGACGCTCATTGCCAGCGTGTTGAACGCAATCGATTCGCTGATGAACTGGTCTTCCGTACAGAAGATGTGCGCATCGTCTTGGACAAATCCGCGCACGCGCATCAGACCATGCAGTGCGCCCGACGACTCGTTGCGATGGCACGAACCGAACTCCGCATAACGCAGCGGCAGATCGCGATACGAGCGCAAGCCGTGATTGAACACCTGCACGTGCCCCGGGCAGTTCATCGGCTTGATCGCGTAGTCGCGCTTTTCCGACTCGGTCGTGAACATGTTTTCACGATAGTTCTGCCAGTGACCCGACGCTTCCCACAGCGAGCGGTCCATGATCATCGGCGTCTTGATCTCGAGATAGCCCGCTTGGTTCACGCGACGGCGCATGTACTGCTCGACCTGCTGCCACAGCGTCCAGCCGCGCGGATGCCAGAACACCATACCCGGCGACTCGTCCTGCATGTGGAACAGGTCCAGTTGCTTGCCGAGCTTGCGGTGATCGCGCTTTTCCGCCTCTTCCAGCATGTGCAGATACGCGTCCTGGTCTTCCTTCTTCGTCCAGGCCGTGCCGTAGATACGCTGCAACTGCTCGTTCTTCGAGTCGCCGCGCCAGTACGCACCGGCGACCTTCATCAGCTTGAAGACCTTCAGCTTGCCCGTCGAGGGCACGTGCGGGCCGCGGCACAGGTCCGTGAAGCCGCCGTGCGCGTACAGCTTGATTTCATCGCTGGCGGGAATCGATTCGATGATCTCGGCCTTGTACTTTTCGCCGATGCTCTTGAAGTACTCGACGGCCTCATCGCGCGACACGACGCGGCGCGACACCGGCTCGTCTTTCTTTGCGAGCTCCTGCATGCGCTTTTCGATCTTCTCGAGATCTTCGGGCGTGAAGGGACGGCTGTACGAAAAGTCGTAGTAGAAGCCATTGTCGATCACCGGCCCGATCGTCACCTGCGCTTCCGGGAAGAGATCCTTCACCGCGTAAGCGAGCAGGTGCGCCGTCGAGTGGCGAATGATGTCGAGACCGTCTGCGTCCTTGTCCGTGACAATCGCGAGCGACACGTCGTGGTCGATCAGCGCGGACGTATCGACCAGTTCGCCGTCGATCTTGCCGCCGAGCGCAGCCTT
This sequence comes from Paraburkholderia franconis, assembly GCF_009362735.1. GTDB lineage: Bacteria > Pseudomonadota > Gammaproteobacteria > Burkholderiales > Burkholderiaceae > Paraburkholderia > Paraburkholderia franconis. The sequence continues at coordinate 63,877 of NZ_WHNP01000006.1, forward strand.
CGCGAGACCGGGGCCAATCGATGCAGCCACTTCGGCGACAGTCACGGGGTGCTCGTACTGTCGAACGGAACCATCGGGCAGTCGTATCGAAACCATTGCGTTCTCCGTAATGCCGGCAGGCGGCGGCACATGCAACAAGCGCTAAAGACAAAAAAAATGCGGCCCCGCTTTCGAGGGGCCGCATTCACATTTCTGCAAACTACTGCAAACAACAAGGGCGAAAGTGGTCCTCGACTAGCGTCGCTCCGAAACAGTTCCGGTCAACGTTCGCGGTGTCATAACCATGTTCGCCTGATTCGCTCTTTACGCCGAAGCGTTCATTGCTACTCGCGTTTGCGAAACCTCGGCAAGCCGAAGTTTCAGATTCGTTGGTAGGCTCGATTGGACTCGAACCAACGACCCCCACCATGTCAAGGTGGTGCTCTAACCAGCTGAGCTACGAGCCTAGAGAAACGAGATTATATGGAGCACGGAGAAAGTTGGCAAGCGTTTTTATGCATCGGCATCAAAATTCTCTGCACGTGCGCGCGCACGGCAATAGGCGTCACGAGCGCATTGCCAACGCTTTACTTGCGCGTTGCCCTGACGACACCCGCCACTTCACCCAGCATCGCGCACGCGCGCTGGATCTGCGCGGCACTCGACACTTCCACGGTGAACTGCATGAACGCCGCGTTGCGCCGTGACTGCGACTTCACGCCGATCACGTTCATCTTCTCGCGCGCAAACACTTCGGAAATGTCGCGCAGCAAGCCCTGCCGGTCGGTTGCCTCGATCGACAGGTCGACGGGATACACCGACTTGCCGCGCCCGCTCATCACATCGGCGGACCACGCGGTTTGCAGCACGCGCTCTGGCGCGCGCTCTGCCATGCGCCGGAACGTCGGGCAGTCACTGCGATGAATCGACATGCCTTTTCCGCGCGTCACGAAACCGGCGATGTCATCGGGCGGCGCGGGACGACAGCAGCGCGCGAGCTGCGTCAGCAGCGCATCGACGCCGACGACGAGCACGCCCGTCGACGCGCCATGCGCGACGCTCGCGCCGCTGCTGCGCTTCTCGAACTGCTCGGGCGCCTCGACGACAGGCTCGGCGGGCGGCGCATCGCTCAACGCCTGTTCGACGAGCCGCAAGCTGAACTCTTCCTTGCCGACCACCGAGAACAGATCCTCGGGCGACTTGAAGCCAAGCTTCGCCGCCAACTGATCGAGACTGACGGACGTTTTGCCTTCGCGCTGCAAGGTCTTTTCGACCATCGCGCGCCCGGTGGTGACGTTCTCCTGCGCTTCGACGGCATTGAACCACGCGCGCACCTTTTGGCGCGCGCGGCTGCTTTGCAGGTAGCCGAGTTGCGGATTGAGCCAGTCGCGCGACGGCCCGCCCTCCTTGACGGCGACGATCTCGACCGTCTGCCCGTTTTGCAAATGCGTATTCAACGGCACCATCGCGCCATCGACGCGCGCCCCGCGGCAACGATGCCCCAGTTCGCTATGCAGGTGATACGCGAAGTCGAGCGGCGTCGAGCCCTGCGGCAACGGAATCACGCGTGCCTGCGGCGTGAGCGTGTAAATGTGGTCGTCGTCGAACGTCGCCTGGCGCAACTGCTCCCATGGCTTTGCGGCGCCCTTATCGCCGTGCTTGCCTTCGGACACATCGTCCTTCCACGCAAGCAGTTGACGCAGCCACGCAATCTTCTCGTCGTATTTCTCGCTGGCGCTGAACTGGCCGCCATAGCCGCGCGTGCCGGCTTCCTTGTAGCGCCAGTGCGCGGCCACGCCATATTCGGCGAACCGATGCATCTCCTGCGTGCGGATCTGCACTTCGAACGCGCGGCCATCGTCGCCGATCACAACCGTATGCAGCGACTTGTAGCCGTTCGGCTTGGGCCGCGAGATGTAGTCGTCGAACTCCCTCGGCACCGGCTGCCACAGGTTGTGCACGATGCCGAGCACCGTGTAGCAATCCTTGATGTCGGGCACGATCACGCGAAACGCGCGCACGTCGTAAAGCTCGGAAAAGTCGAGCTCTTTGCCGCGCATCTTGCGCCAGATACTGTAGATGTGCTTCGGCCGGCCGCTCACTTCGGCCTCGATGTGCGCGGCCGCCAACTCCCGCTGCAGCTGTGCGATCGCTTCGGCGACATAGGTTTCGCGTTCGACGCGCTTCTCGTCGAGCAGCTTCGCGATGCGCTTATAGGTCTGCGGCTCTTCGAAGCGGAACGCGAGATCTTCGAGCTCCCACTTCAGTTGCCAGATGCCGAGGCGATTCGCGAGCGGCGCGTAGATGTCGAGCGTCTCGCGCGCCACGTCGGGCGACGGCGTGATCTTCGCCGCCGCGTAATAGCGCATCGATTGCAGCCGCGACGCGAGCCTGATCAGCACGACGCGAATGTCCTGCGCGAACGCGAGCAGCATCTTGCGCAGCGCTTCGACCTGCGCGCGGCGCGCGGCCTGCGCGTCGCGGCCCGCCTCGGGCATCGCGTTCTGCGCGGCGCGCATACTCACGGTGCCGAGGCGCAACAGCTTGCGCACGTCGCTCACCAGTTGTGCGACTTCCTCGCCGAAGTTGTCGGCGATGGTCTGCTCCGGGTTCGCGAGATGCGGCGTCAGCGAGAACAGCGCCGCCGCCAGCACGGCCGGCGGATCGACGTTGAGCGTGCGCATGATGGAAGCCGTACCCGCCGCATGATCGGCGAGCAACTCACCCGACGACAGCCGCGCGTCACGCGCGTGCTCGCGCACGAACGCAAGCGCGTCGTCAAAGGACGGCGTCGGGTTCGGAGCGGTCGTGACGGTGTCGCTATTCATCGTGCAGCGGGCCCGCGGCTCGCGCGGGCGAATGAGGCCAATGCAAATGCGTGAAACGTATGTCGCGTATGTTGCGCGTATCTCGCGTGTATGGCCCGCATCAATTGCGCTGGGCGGCGACCACGACCACTTCGACGAGGCACTTCGGATTCGCGAGCTTCGCTTCGACGGTTGCGCGCGGCGGCGTGTTGCCTTGCGCGACCCAGTCATCCCACACGGCGTTCATGCCGGCGAAGTCCGCCATATCCGCGATGTAGATCTGCACCGAAAGCAGATGCGCCTTGTCGCTGTTGACTTCACCGAGCAAACGGTCGATGTGGCCGAGCACTTCGCGCATTTGACCGGCGATGTCCTGATCGGTCTCTTCGGCGATCTGGCCAGCCAGATAGACCGTGCCGTTATGCACAGCGGTTTCCGAAAGGCGCTTGCCGACGTGATGACGAATGACTGACATGAAATTTCCTGTCCGTTGTGAATGAAGAATGAAACGACGCCATGCGATGTTCGTTTTGCGCGCACTATGCGCAGATCGCGATCGAACAGCGATCGATCTACGCCCGCGCACCAATCTCATATTATGACGCGTCGGTGCTATTCCCGATGAAGAACCGCTTCGCAATATCGATCTGATCGGCGGAAAGAAAGGCCGGTGCATGGCCTACGCCGGGGATTTCGACGCTGGACACGTTGTGCCCCTTCTCGATCATCTTCGCGACGGTTTCGCGCGACAGCAGGTCCGATTGCTCGCCGCGCACGATGAGCACGGGCCCTTCGAACGAAGCAAGCGACTGCCACAACGCCGCCTCGCCGAGTGCCGCCAGTTCGGGCGTGGTTTGCGTGAACGGCTCCGCGATGCGCGGATCGTAGCGAAAACGCCAGGCGCCATCGCGCTCGTGCACGAGAGGCGTGTTGATCTCGCGCCATTCGTCCGAAGTCAGCGGCCCGAACGATTGTGCGAGCAACGCGGCGTGATCGATCGCCTCCTGCTGTGTGGCGAACGACACCGGCTGCCCGAGATAGCTGCCGATGCGCTCGATGGCGACCGGTTCCACATGCGGACCGACATCGTTGACAACCATCTTGCGTATCGGCGAGTCCTTCAGCCCGGCGAACGCCATGCCGATCAGCCCGCCCATCGACGTGCCGAACCAGTCGACTGTCTCGACGCCGAGCCGCGCGATCAGCGTGACCATATCGCCGACGTATTGCGGGATGCCATAGTAAATGGGGTTGGCGAGCCACGAAGACAAGCCACGCCCGACCACATCCGGACACACGACGCGATACACCGGCGACAGCGCCGCCGCGAGCCGGTCGAAGTCGCGGCCGGAACGCGTCAGCCCATGCACGCACACGAGCACGCGAGGGTTATCGGGTGCGCCCCATTCGGTGTACGCGATGCGATGCAGCCCCGCAGGACTCGCGCATTGCACATAGCGCTGACGGGGCACGGTGGTGTCGACAACGGGCGAAACGGCGACGGGCGTGGCGGTCATCAGAGTTCCCTCGATCGAAAGGCTGCAGCGTGCATGAAAGACGCACGGAATACGACCGATTCTAAACCGCTTCGTCTCGCGCGCTCATCGGCATGAAGGCATAGGACGGAAGCACAAGCCAGCAAGCGCGGGCCTCGAGGCATAAGGAAAAAAGAAGCGGGCGCGACTTGCATCGCGCCCGCTTCCCGACCACCGCTTTCGACGCAAGGTCGAACGAAGAGACTCAGCTCACTGCGCTCGTATCGAGCGGCGCGCCCGTCTTCGCCTTGATCTCGTCGACGGTCACACCGTCAGCCAGCTCGACCAGTTTCAGGCCGCCATCGACCACGTCGATCACGCCCAGGTCCGTGATGATGCGATCGACCACGCCGACGCCCGTCAGCGGCAGCGTGCATTCTTCGAGGATCTTGTGCTGGTCGCCCTTCGCGACGTGCTCCATCAGCACGACGACGCGCTTGACGCCCGCCACCAGATCCATCGCGCCGCCCATGCCCTTGATCATCTTGCCGGGGATCATCCAGTTCGCCAGATCGCCCTTCTTGCTGATCTGCATGGCGCCGAGGATCGCCAGGTTGATGTGGCCGCCGCGAATCATCGCGAACGAATCGGCCGACGAGAAAATCGACGAGCCCGGCAGCGTCGTCACCGTCTGCTTGCCGGCGTTGATCAGGTCAGCGTCCACTTCTTCTTCGTACGGCGACGGGCCGATACCGAGCAGGCCGTTTTCCGACTGCAGCCACACTTCCATGCCCGCGGGCACGTGGTTGGCGACGAGCGTCGGCAGACCGATGCCGAGGTTCACATAGAAGCCGTCTTGCAGTTCCTGTGCCGCGCGCGCGGCCATCTGGTCACGATTCCAAGCCATGTTTACTCTCCTTTCGCGCGGACGATGCGTTGTTCGATGCGTTTTTCCGGGTGTGCGTTGAGCACGAGACGCTGCACGAAGATACCCGGCGTGTGGATCGCATCCGGATCGAGTTCGCCCGTCTCGACGATCTCTTCGACTTCCGCGACCGTGATCTTGCCCGCCATCGCGCACATCGGATTGAAGTTGCGCGCAGTGCGGCGATAGATCAGGTTGCCCGACTTGTCGGCCTTCCACGCCTTGACGAGCGCAACGTCGGCCGTCAGCGACGGTTCGAGCACATAGTGGTTCTCGCCGAACTGGCGCGTCTCCTTGCCTTCCGCGATGATCGTGCCGTAGCCCGTGTTCGTGTAGAACGCCGGAATGCCCGAGCCGCCCGCGCGCAGCTTTTCGGCGAGCGTGCCTTGCGGCGTGAATTCCAGCTCGAGTTCGCCCGCCAGATACTGGCGCTCGAATTCCTTGTTCTCGCCGACGTACGACGAGATCATCTTCCTGATCTGGCGCGTTTCCAGCAGCAGGCCGAGGCCGAAGCCGTCGACGCCCGCGTTGTTGCTGATGCAGGTGATGCCCTTCACGCCGGAGTCGCGCAGGGCGGCGATCAGCGCTTCAGGAATGCCGCACAGCCCAAAGCCGCCGACGGCGAATGTCTGCCCGTCCTTGACGATGCCTTCGAGCGCGGCAGCCGCGCTTGCGTAGACTTTATTCATCAGTGTGTCCCTTCCTTGATTGGATACCCGAAATTGGGATCGATGCGACGCCGTTCCTGTGTCGACTCGCGCCCGCTCCTGCTCGCCCGTGCGCTTGCATGAGCCGGCTGCCGGGGCGCTGCGGGCACAGCCCGAAACGTCATTCTAGTCATCTGCGGCGAACGGTGGCGCGATGCGGACAAAACCTCGCCGCGCCAGCCGCGCATCTTGTGATGTGCCGAAAGGGTACGATGCGGCGCTGTTGCGGCACAATACGCAAAAATACATAAGTAGTCGCACCCTCTGATTTCATGCCCGAACTGGATTACCAAACCGCTTTTCACCTTGCGCCGATCGGCCTCGTGCTGTCGCGCGAGCGGATCATCGAAGACTGCAACGAGCAGGTCGCCGCCATCTTCCGCCGTTCGCGCGAGTCGTTGTTGGGGCAATCGTTCGCGGTGCTGTATCCGTCGCCGGATGAATTCGAGCGCATCGGCGAGCGCATCCCGCCCATCATGACGGCGCAAGGCAGCTACGCCGACGACCGCATCATGAAGCGCGCGAACGGCGAGCTGTTCTGGTGCCATGTGACGGGGCGCTCGCTCGATCTTTCGGTGCCGCATGCAGCGGGCGTCTGGACCTTCGAGGATCTGAGCGCGACGCGGCGCGTCGCCGTCGAGCTGACGCCGCGCGAGCGCGAGATCGCCGCGCAGCTGGTGACGGGGAAAACGAGCAAGCAGATCGGCCGGATTCTCGACATCAGCTCGCGGACAGTGGACGTCTACCGCGCGCGGCTGATGCGCAAATACGGCACGGGCAACGCGACTGAACTGCTGCAGCGCCTGCTCGGCAATTGACTTTCGACTGCAAGGAAGCGCCGGCTGCGAGAGCCGGCGCGCATCAATCGGGAAGGTAAGGCTCAGGCCTTGACGAGCTGTGCGCTTTCGATGGTCGAGCGCAGCAGATCGGGAAGCGGCACCGACTTGCCTGCCGCGTAGTCGATCCACACGCACTTCGCGGAGCCGCGCGCGTAGAGCGTATCGGGGTCGTCGGCGCGAAACAGCTCGAAGCGCGTATCGAAGCTGCTACGGCCCGGCGTGCCCACCGTCATCCGGCCGATCACGTCGCCAGGATAGTGCAGCTGCTTCAGGAATTCCATCGACGCATTGACGATCACGGGCCCCTGCCCTTCGCCGTTGCCGCCCGCGATGCCCAACTGCTCGAACCAGGAAATCCGCACCTGCTCCATGTAGCGGAAATAGACCGTGTTATTCACATGGCCGAACGCGTCCATGTCGCCCCAGCGGATCGGCATCGACATTTCAAAAACGGGGTGGTAATCGCTCATCGCACTTCTTCTACGGTTTGAATCTGAATCGGAAAACGAAACTGCCCGGGCCGCGTCCGGCAACGGACGCACAATCCGCGAATTGCAGCGGCTAAAAAGTTTGAGGCTTGTGCAACGTCAGCTGTGTGCAACGTCAGCGCTGTACGGACGCTGCACATGGGCGTCAATGATCGCGCTTTTCGCGCGTTTCTGCTCCGAAGCTAACAGGCAAGCGTGTCAGTCAAACGATTGCCTGCCAGCGTTTACGAAAGACCGAAACCATCGTCGGCGGCGATCACCGAGCCGTTGATGAACTGCGATTCGTCGGCGGCGAGCAGCAGCAACAGTCCGTCGAGATCTTCCGGCTTGCCCACGCGATGCCGCGGCAGCATCGAAATCAGCTTTTGCCCCTGATCGGTCGACCAGTGATGGTGATTGATCTCGGTATCGATGTAACCGGGGCAGATCGCGTTGACGTTGATGCCGTGGCGGCCCCATTCCTGCGCCATCGCTTTCGTCATGTGGACCACGGCTGCCTTGCTCATCGAGTAGAGCCCGATTTGCGGCAACACGCGCAAGCCCGCCACCGACGCGATATTGATGATCCGGTACGGCGGTTTGTTCGAGCCGCCGCCTCGCATGATCATCCGCTTGGCCACTTCCTGCGCGACGAAGAATGCGCCGCGCGTATTTGTGTCGAACACGTATTCGAAGTCGGCGGGGGTCACGTCGGTCAGCTTTTGCGTCGTCGATACGCCCGAGTTGTTGACGAGAATATCGATCGTGCCCGCCTCCGTCTCCGCGTGCGCGACGGCCGACTTGATGCTCTGATAATCGGTCACGTCGAGCGAGACGACGTGCGCAGCCCCGCCCGACGCCTCGATTTCGGCGCGCAATTCCTTCAGACGTTCGATGCGTCGGCTTGCCAGCACGACCTTTGCGCCCGCTTGCGACAGCACCATGGCAAACCGCTTGCCCAGTCCACTCGATGCGCCCGTAATCAGCGCCACCTTGCCTTCCAGATTGATCGAACGGCCCATTGTCGTTTTCCTTGGAACATGGATGTGACGGGATGCATGCCCACGCGCCGCGCAGGCATTGGGGTCAATCCTCGGTCACAGTAATAGTACGGTCGTGCTAATCTTGCCTCTTTGTGTTGCAGCGCAGGGATCGTTCAATGACAATACGATCCCGAAAAAAGCATTCTAACGGTAAGAGGAGCATCAATGACCCCCGCAAGCCTGATCGAGCAGTACGGCCCACGCGAATCGATGGAATATGACGTCGTGATCGTCGGCGGCGGCCCGGCGGGCCTGTCGGCGGCCATTCGTCTGAAGCAGCGCGCGGCGGAAAAAGGCGTCGAGATTGGCGTCTGCGTGCTCGAAAAAGGCTCGGAAATCGGGGCGCATATCCTCTCGGGTGCCGTGATGGACCCGCGCGCGTTGAATGAACTGATTCCCGACTGGAAGGAAAAAGGCGCGCCGCTGGACGTCGAGGTGACGGAAGACCGGTTCCTGTTCCTCTCCGAAACCGGTGCGAAGTCCGTGCCGAACTGGGCGCTGCCGGATAACTTCAAGAATCACGGCAACTACGTGATCAGCCTTGCCAATGTCACACGCTGGCTCGGTCAGCAGGCCGAAGCGGTGGGCGTCGAGATTTTCCCGGGCTTTGCAGCGGCGGAAGTGCTGTACAACGACGACGGCTCGGTCAAGGGCGTGGCGACGGGCAACCTCGGCATCGGCAAGGATGGCCAGCCGACCGAGAACTTCCAGCTCGGCATGGAACTGCACGCGAAGTACACGCTGTTCTGCGAAGGCGCGCGCGGTCACCTGGGACGCCAACTCTCGGACAAATTCAAACTGCGCGACGGCGCCGATCCGCAGGTGTACGGTATCGGCATCAAGGAACTGTGGGAGATTGATCCGTCGAAGCACAAGCCCGGTCTCGTGATTCACACGGCCGGCTGGCCGCTCGACACGCAGACGTACGGCGGCTCGTTCCTCTACCACATCGACAACAACCAGGTGATGGTCGGCTTTGTCGTGGGCCTCGGCTATTCGAATCCGTATCTGTCGCCGTTCGAGGAATTCCAGCGCTACAAGACGCATCCGGAAATCCGCAAGTTCCTCGAAGGCGGCAAGCGCGTGTCGTATGGTGCACGCGCGATCACGGCAGGCGGGCTGATGTCGCTGCCGAGGCTCGTGTTTCCGGGCGGCGCGCTCGTCGGCGATGACGCGGGCTTCCTGAACGCGTCGCGGATCAAGGGCTCGCACGCGGCGATCAAGACAGGCATGCTGGCCGCCGATGCCGCATTCGATGCGGTGCAGGCGGGCCGTCAGTCAGATGAACTCACCGCGTATCCGGAGTCGTTCAAGACGTCGTGGCTGCACACCGAACTGCACAGGGCACGCAATTTCAAGCAATGGATGAGCAAGGGCCTGTATCTCGGCACGCTGATGGTCGGCATTGAGCAGAAGCTGCTGGGCGGCAACGTGCCGTGGACGCTGCATCACCAGCACTGGGATCACGAGATGCTGAAGCCGGCCTCGCAGTGCAAGCCGATCGACTATCCGAAACCTGATGGCAAGCTCACATTCGACCGGCTCTCGTCGGTGTTCATCTCGAACACGAATCACGAAGAGAACCAGCCCGCGCATCTGACGCTGAAAGATCCGTCAGTGCCCGTCAAGGTGAACCTGCAAACGTACGCGGGCCCCGAGGGCCGCTACTGCCCCGCCGCCGTGTACGAGTTCGTGAAGAACGACGACGGCAGTGAGCGCCTCGTGATCAACGCGCAGAACTGCGTGCATTGCAAGACGTGCGATATCAAGGACCCGACGCAGAACATCGTGTGGGTCACGCCGGAAGGCGGTGGCGGTCCGAACTATCCGAACATGTGACGCGGGCAGCGTCTCGGCAAACAAAAAACGCCGCTCCCGGAGCGGCGTTTTTGTACGACGGCTTGCCAATGCAACGCGATTCACGCCGCGAGCGTCTCCAGCCGCGCCCGCATCCGTTCGAGCACGGGCGCCCACACGCCGACGGACGACTGGCGAAACAGCTCGACCGTCTGATACCACGGCGTACGCTCCGTCTCCTCGCCCCAGAACCACGCGGACACGTAATGGATCATCAGCCACGTCGGCACGCCGAGCGCGCCTGCCAGATGGGCAGGACCGCTGTCGATGGTCACGAGCGCATCGAGATTCACGAGCAGCGCCGCCACATCGTCGAAGCCCGCTACGAAGTGCGCGGTCGGATCGACGATATCGACGCCCTGCGCTCGCCATTGTTCGACGGCCGCCTGACGCCCCGGCGAGACCGCAAAGTACGTAATGCCAGGCACGTTCAGAAGCGGGTCGAGCAGTTCGACGGGAATCGAGCGCCGCGCATCGCGGATATGATCGGGATTGCCGTTCCACACGAGACCGACGGTCTTGTTCCCCGCCTTCGTAGCGCCCGAGACGCGCTCGCGCCACAGCTCGGCACGCACCGGATCGGCGCTCAGATACGGACGCCCCCACATCGACGGATCGTCGATGCCGAGCCGCAGCGGAAGACTCATCAGCCCGCAGTGATAATCCGGCTTTGTTTCGAGGCTCGTTTCGATCCTGATGCCAGGAGGCAGCATGCGTTCGAATAGATGCTGCATCGGCCCCGCATAGCCGAAGATCACGCGGCCGCCTTCGCGTTGCGCGCGTTCGGCGAGCAGACGGAGAAAGCGCACCGACCACAGGCAATCGCCGTTGCCCTGCTCGCCATACACGACGAGCGTCTTGCCCGCCAGCGATTCGCCGCGCCAGTTGGGGCTGATCGCCGCAAGCGCCACTTTCGCGCCGTTCACATCGTCGGCGAATGCGACGCGCGCTTCATAGTCGAGCCAGCCTTGCGCGTATCGCCCTGCGCGCATTTCCAGCTCGGACAGATCGAACAGCGCGTGCGCATTGTTGGGCGTCAGTTCCAGCACGCGTCGCAGCAGCGCTTCGGCTTCGGGGAAACGGCCCTGCTCCTTGATGCATAACGCGAGCTTGTGCAGCACGATGTGGTTGCCCGGCGCGGCCCGTGCGGCTTCGTGCAGCAGACGCTGAGCTTCGGCGAAATCGTCGCGTTGCTGGAAGGCGGCCGAGCGCCAGACGAGCGCGTTCGCGTCGTTGGCATCGCGCGCCAATAGCAGGGCCGTCGCCGATTCGACGAGCATCCAGTCCCGCAGAATGAAGGCCGTCTGCGCGATCTCGTGCAGAAGCCGCGCGTCGCAGTTCGCGTCGAGGCGGTATGCGCGCACGAGCGCATCGACCGCCTGGCGCAGTCGTGCCTTGTCGCCGTTCGCCGCGGCGAGCAGCGCATTGCCGAGCGCGAGCCAGTCAGTTGCGACGGCATCGGGTGCCGACGTGCGCGCATGGAGCTGCGCCAGTGCGTCGGCGCGCGTGGAGTCGTTGTGATTCATGTTGACCGCCCCGTCGATAGCCAGCGAACCTGCAGAGCCGAGTTTCGACGATTCGACTTCACGGCGCGCTGGCCGCGATCTTCGGCGTATCGACGACGACGTCGGCGCACTGCGCGCGATGCCGAAGCGCATGGTCGATCAGCACGAGCGCAAGCATAGCCTCGGCGATCGGCGTCGCGCGAATGCCGACGCACGGATCATGGCGCCCGAACGTTTCGACGACGGCAGGCTGCCCGCTCTTGTCGATCGAACGGCGCGGCGTGCGGATGCTCGACGTCGGCTTGATCGCGATCGACACCGTGATGTCCTGCCCCGTCGAAATGCCACCGAGTACGCCGCCCGCATGATTGCCGACGAAACCTTCCGGCGTCAGTTCGTCGCCGTGCACCGAACCGCGCTGCGCGACGCTCGCAAAGCCCGCGCCGATCTCGACGCCCTTCACCGCGTTGATACCCATCATCGCGTGCGCGATGTCGGCGTCGAGCCGGTCGAAAAGCGGCTCGCCAAGGCCGACGGGCACGCCCGACGCCACCACGTTGATGCGCGCGCCGATCGAATCGCCGTCCTTGCGCAGCGCGTCCATATACGCTTCGAGTTGCGGCACGATGTCCGCGTTCGGCACGAAGAACGGATTCTCGCGCACGTGCTGCCAGTCGACGAACGGCACGTCGATCTCGCCGAGCGCGGCCATATAGCCGCGAATCTCGGTGCCGAATTTCTCGCGCAGCCATTTCTTCGCGACGGCACCCGCCGCCACCGTGGGCGCCGTCAGGCGCGCGGACGAACGGCCGCCGCCGCGATAGTCCCGGATGCCGTACTTCTGCCAGTACGTGTAATCGGCGTGGCCCGGACGGAAGGTTTCGGCGATATTGCCGTAGTCCTTGCTGCGCTGGTCCGTGTTGCGGATCAGGAGCGCAATGGGCGCGCCCGTCGTCTTTCCTTCGAAGACGCCCGAAAGAATCTCGACCTTGTCTTCTTCCTGGCGCTGCGTCACGTGCCGCGACGTGCCGGGCTTGCGGCGATCGAGTTCGAACTGGATGTCGGCCTCGGCGAGCGACATGCCCGGCGGGCAGCCGTCGATCACACAGCCGATAGCCGGGCCATGCGATTCGCCGAAGGTCGTGACGGTGAAGAGCGTACCGAGGGTATTGCCGGACATGAGCGTCGTCCAAAGAAATGCGGGGAGAGCGTTATTATGCCAGCCCGGCCGCCCCGCCGTGGCGCGCGGGGACTCAGGCGATCGTTATAGGACAAACGCACGAAAGCGCGTTGCGCTCGCGGCGGGCGGCCTCGCCCGAAACGTCATTTCCGGGCGCCGCGCAGTTCGGACACGATCTGCTGCAGGACTTCCGGCGTCGCCTGCGCGGGATCGAGCGGCTCGCCGACGGCCAGCGTCAGACGGCTCATCACGCCCTTGTGGATCGGACGCGGAAACCGCGCATCCGCGCTGCGCGACCAGACGCTGCCCCACAGGCCGCGCAACGCCATCGGCACGACGGGCGCGGGCGCGCGCCGCAGGATTTCCGACACGCCGTGGCGGAACGGATTCATCTCGCCCGTATTGGTCAGCTTGCCTTCGGGAAAGATGCAGACCAGATCGCCATCGTCGAGCGCCTTTGCACAGGCATCGTAGGCACGCTTGAGCAGTTCCACGTCTTCGTGCGCAGCGGCAATCGGAATCGCCTTCGCGTGTCTGAACAGCCAGCCGGCAAACGGCGTGCGGAAGATCCGATAGTCCATCACGAAGCGGATCGGCCGCGGACTTTCCGCCATGATCACGATCGCATCGACATAGCTCACGTGATTGCATACGAGCACGGCCCCGCCCTCGTCAGGAATGCGTTCGGCGTGAACGAGACGAATCCTATAGAACGTGTGCACGAGCAGCCACGCGACGAAGCGCAACAGGAACTCCGGCACGAGCGAATAGATGTAGACGGCAACGATCACGTTGAGCAGCGCCGTCAAGAGAAAGAGCCCCGGAATGCCGACACCCGCAGACGTCAGCGCGACGGCCATCAGCGACGACACGATCATGAACAGCGAGTTGAGGATGTTGTTCGCCGCGATGATCCGCGCGCGATGGCTCGGCTGGCTGCGGCTCTGGATCAGCGCATAGAGCGGCACGCTGTAGAAGCCGCCGAACATCGCGAGCAGGAACAGATCGGCCAGCACGCGCCAATGCGCGGGCAGCGTCATGAATTCGGCCACCGTCAGCAAATGCGCGGCTTTCGGCAACGCGTGGCTCGCGAAGAACAGGTCGATCGCGAACACGCTGATGCCGATCGAGCCGAGCGGCACGAGGCCGATCTCGATGCGCTTCTTCGACAGCCGCTCGCACAGCAGCGAGCCCGTGCCGATACCGATCGAAAACGTCGCGAGCAGCACGGTCACGACATCGGGGTTCGCGGACAGCACGTCCTTCGCGAAACGAAAGAACGACGACAGAAATGTCGCGCCGACAAACCACAACCAGGAAATGCCGAGCAGGCTCAGAAAGACGGTTCGGTTTTCGCACGCCAACTTAAGATTGCGCCAGGTCTCGCTGATCGGATTCCAGTTGATGCGCAAATCGGGTTGCGATGGTGCCGATTGCGGCACGAAGCCGGACGCCACGCGCCCGATCAGCGCGATCGCCACGCAGCCGAATGCGAGGATTGCCGCGCCGTGCACCTCCGAGCCCGCCGCCGCGCCGCCCGCGATCGTGCCGAGCAGAATCGCGACGAATGTGCCCATCTCGACCATGCCGTTGCCGCCGACCAGTTCCGTCTTGTCCAGATGCTGCGGCAGATACGCGTATTTGACGGGGCCGAACACCGTCGAATGGACGCCCATCAGGAACGTGCACAGATACAGCAGTAGCGCGTCGTGCAACCAGAAGCCCGCGCCGCCGACCAGCATCACGCCGATCTCGAACGTTTTCACGAAGCGCGTGAGCATCGCCTTGTCGTACTTGTCGGCGACCTGGCCGGACGTCGCCGAAAACAGGACGAACGGCAGAATGAAGATCGCCGAAATCAGAAAGGCTGCGGTGTTCGCATTCACGCCTGAGAATCGCGCGGCCTGATACGTGACGAGCGACGTAAAGCCGATCTTGAACACGTTGTCGTTCATCGCGCCGAGAAACTGCGTCCAGAAAAACGGTGCGAAACGGCGCTCGCGCAACAGACGGAACTGCGAGCCGTGTTCGCGCGCGGTGCGCCTTGCGTGTTGGGCGGTGGACAACGGACGATCGCTCATCGAATGCTTGACAGAGGGCGGGCTTCGCGCAGATTCACAGCGGTACCGCAGGAACGGCGGACACAAAAAAAGCGCACGCTTTTCGCGCGCGCTTCGAGGATGGCTCAGTCATGCGACAGCGGCATGTCGGCGCGCCGCACGCCCGCCAGATCGACCGAGGCAACGAGGCCAACGACAGGCCAACGAAAATCAGCGCGAGGGCTGCTCCTGCTGCGGCTCGTCTTCCGCGGGCCAGTCGCGAATATAGGCCTTGAGCATCCGGTTCTCGAAGCCCTGCTCTTCGACTACAGCTTTGGCGACGTCGTAGAACGAGATCACGCCCATCAGCGCGCGGCTTTCCATGACGGGCAGATAGCGCACGTGATGCTCGAGCATCATGCGGCGCACTTCGTTGACATCCGTTTCGGGCGTGCACGTAAGCGGGTGATCGTCCATGATCTTGCGGATCGTCGTGCCGCCGACGCTGCCGCCATTGCGGCTCAGCACGAGGATGATCTCGCGGAAGGTCAGCATGCCGACGAGATCGCCATACTCCATCACAACGAGCGAGCCGATGTCGTGCTCCGCCATTGTATCGACGGCCTCATTGAGCGGCGTATCGGGTGTGACTGTGAACAGGGTGTTGCCCTTGACCTTCAGAATGTCGCTGACTCGCATGATTTGTCTCCTGTCGACCAGAGTTGGCGCCTTGGCGCGTTACCTTGCTCTGGTCCCATGCAACATGGTGGCAGATGAGGCCCGGTGAAGCATTAAGGGCATGACTGACTTTCGATGCTAGCGGAAAGGCCCGCAAAAAGAAAGCGGACCGGACGGACGATAGCGCGCCACCGAACGTCCGACAGACAGCGCTCGCAGGCATGTCGGAACAGTTGTCGAGCGCGGACCGTGCGATCCGCAACACCGCTGCGCTTAGGGGAATCACGCCCGCAAGCGCGTCGCCATGCGGGCGAAAACGGAGTGGTTCGCGCGCGGCCCGGTGATACGATGGCCGTCACTTTCACCTTCGCCGGGCCGCCGACGCCCGGCCGTCCACGATGCCCGCCAACCGTTTCGACACGCTTGCGCTGCATGCGGGCGCCGCGCCCGACCCCGCGACGGGCGCGCGCGCGACGCCCATCTATCAGACCACGTCGTTCTCGTTCCGCGACTGCGATCATGCCGCCGCGCTCTTCAATATGGAGCGCGCGGGCCATGTCTATTCGCGCATCTCGAACCCGACAGTCGCCGTGTTCGAAGAGCGCGTCGCCGCGCTCGAAAACGGCGCGGGCGCGATCGGCACGGCGAGCGGCCAGGCAGCGCTGCACCTCGCCATCGCGACGCTGATGGGCGCGGGCTCGCACATCGTCGCGTCGAGCGCGCTGTACGGCGGCTCGCACAACCTGCTCAGCTACACATTGCCGCGCTTCGGCATCGAAACGACGTTCGTGAAGCCCGGCGATATCGACGCATGGCGTGCCGCGCTGCGCCCGAACACGAAGCTGCTGTTCGGCGAGACGCTCGGCAACCCGGGGCTCGACGTTCTGGACATCGCGGTAGTCGCGCAGATTGCGCATGAGCACCGCGTGCCGCTGCTAGTCGACTCGACGTTCACCACGCCGTATCTGTTGAAGCCCTTCGATCACGGCGCGGACTTCGTCTACCACTCGGCGACCAAGTTTCTCGGCGGTCACGGCACGACGATCGGCGGCGTGCTCGTCGACGGCGGCACGTTCGACTTCGAGGCTTCGGGACGCTTCCCCGAATTCACGGAACCCTACGAAGGCTTTCACGGCATGGTCTTCGCCGAGGAAAGCACCGTCGCACCCTTCCTGCTGCGCGCGCGACGCGAAGGACTGCGCGACTTCGGCGCGTGTCTGCATCCGCAAGCCGCCTGGCAACTGCTGCAAGGCATCGAAACCCTGCCGTTGCGGATGGAACGACATGTAGCGAATACGCGCAAGGTCGTCGAATTTCTCGCCGCGCACGCCGCCGTCGAATCCGTCGCATATCCGGAACTGCCCACGCATCCGGACCATGCGCTCGCGCAACGCCTGCTGCCGCGCGGCGCGGGCGCCGTGTCCAGCTTCAACCTGTGCGGCGATCGCGCCGCCGGCCGCGCGTTCATCGAGGCGCTGTCGCTGTTCTCGCATCTGGCGAATGTCGGCGACGCCCGCTCGCTCGTCATCCACCCGGCATCGACGACGCATTTCCGCATGGACGCCGCCGCCCTCGCCGCGGCGGGCATTGCGGAGGGCACGATCCGCCTTTCGATCGGCCTCGAAGACCCCGACGATCTGATCGACGATCTCAAGCGCGCGCTGAAAGCCGCGCAGAAGTCCGCGGGCAACTCCTCCCGTCAATCCGACCCACAATCCGCCAACAAGCCGGCGGCCACTGGACGCAAGGAGTCCGCATGATCGTCGACGTGAACGGCAAACTGGCCTATGCGTACACGGGCGGCAAGGCATTCGATGCCGCGTTGCCCACGGCCGTCTTCATTCATGGCGCCGAGCACGACCACAGCGTGTGGGCGCTGCAGACGCGCTACTTCGCACACCACGGCTTCAGCGTGCTCGCCGTCGATCTGCCCGGCCATCATCGCAGCGCCGGCCCCGCGCTGACCAGCATCGGCGCGATGGCCGACTGGCTGGCCGCGTTGCTCGACGCGCTGGGCGTCGCGCGCGCGTTCGTCGCCGGACACAGCATGGGCTCGCTCGTCGCGCTCGATTTCGCGGCCCGCTACCCGTCGCGCGCGACGCACCTTGCCCTCGTCGCGACGGCCGTGCCGATGGCCGTCTCCGACACGCTGCTCGACGCCGCCCGCGAGCGCGAGCCGGACGCGATCGAATTGGTGAACCAGTGGTCGCATTCGACCATCGCCGCCAAGCCCTCGTGCCCCGCGCCCGGCTTCTGGTTGCACGGCATGAACCAGCGGCTGATGGAGCGCGTGTCGGCAACGGGCGAGCCGCAGCTCTTTCACACCGACTTCAGCGTCTGCAATGCATACACGGACGGCCTCGCCCGCGCTGCGCAAGTGACGTGCCCAGTGCGCCTGATCGTCGGCCGGCGCGATCTGATGACGCCACCGCGCGCAGCCAGGGCGCTCGCCGACGCGCTGCGCGAAGCGGACGTGCCCGTCGACACGATCACGCTCGACGCCGGTCACGCGCTGATGTCCGAGCAGCCCGACGCGACACTCGACGCGCTCTACACGTTCGCGACCACACGCACTTCGAACCGTCCACCTGCATCACATTAACCGCGCCGGAAAGCGCACGCCATATGCCGGATGGCCAGGTTGCACGTGCCTGTCGATAGCAGCACAATGAATCCATGCCTGCGCGGGTCGGACAGTACCTGCGCCGCCGATGCGGGCAGGCAATGGAGGCGATCATGAGCCATCAGACAACGCACGACGAGCACTTTGCGAGCTTCGCGGAGTTCTATCCGTACTATCTGACCGAGCATCGCAACACGATGTCGCGGCGGCTGCATTTCATCGGATCGCTCGGTGTGATCGGCTGCGTCGCGATGGCCGTCGCGACGGGCGACTGGCTATGGCTGCCCGCTGCCGTCGTGTGCGGCTACGGGTTCGCCTGGGTCGGGCATTTCTTCTTCGAGAAGAACAGGCCCGCGACATTCCGGCATCCCGTCTACAGCCTGATGGGCGACTGGGTAATGTTCAAGGACATCTGCACCGGGCGCATTTCGCTCTAGCGTCGGCGCCGGTTGAAGTGCGCGGAACGACGCAAAAAAGTGCGAAAGGATCAAAGGCAACCGTTGACGGCAAGCAGCTTCAAGCCGTCTGCTGCGGCAACGCGGGCGTGCCGTTCGCGCCCGTCTGAGGCTGCTGCGCAATTCCCCGAGAAGCCGCCCGCGCCGCCAGCAAGCTCGCAAGCGACACATTGAGCCGTTCGGTATCGAGCGCGGCGAGCAGCATCGCGCTGTCGACGCGCGTCGAATCGAGTTTCAGCTGATAAGCCAGCTCGTCGTGGTCGATCACGAACAGGTCGAAGAGCCGCTTGACCGTGATCTGATTCGGATTCGCGACCAGCAGGAAATGCGGCCGCTGGCCATTCTCGTCGAGCTGGACGATCCAGTCGATCGACTCCAGTTGTTGCAACAGGCGCACGGTCGTCGCCAGATCGCGCCGCAATGCGCGAGCGAGTTCGGGCACCGTGTAGCCGTGCGTGCCCGCGTCGCGCGCTTCGGCGAGGCGCGCAAGCAGTTCGAGCGAATCGAGCAGATCGCTGCCAGGAAAGTCCCGGCGATGAAACTGCCCGATGCGTATCGCGGGCAGCGCCGACGCGATCATCGCGCCCGCGAGCGTGATGAACCAGCTGAGGTACATCCACAGCAGAAAGAGCGGCACGACGGCGAACGCGCCGTACACGGCGGTATAAGTGGGAATGCGCCGGATGTAGAAGCCGAAGCCGCGCTTCGCGAACTCGAACGCGATGGCCGCCGTCACGCCACCGACAATCGCGTCGCGCCACTCGACGCGGCAGTTCGGCAAGAACACATAGAGCAGCGTGAACGCGAGCACCGTCAGCGGCAACGCCGCGCCCGCCAGCGCCCATTCGATCAGCGGCGTGATGCGTTGCGCGGCCGTATAGCTCATCGACTGCGTGAACAGATACGACGAGATCGACAGGCTCACGCCGATCAGAATCGGCCCGAGCGTCAGGATCGCCCAGTAGACCAGCACGCGCTGCGCGAACGGCCGCGCCTTGCGCACGCGCCAGATCACGTTGAACGCGGATTCGACCGTCATCATCGTCATCACGGACGTGACGAACAGCACGATCATCCCGAGCGTCGTCAGCCCCTTCGCCTTCGACGCGAACTGGTTCAGATACTTGAAGATCTGGCTGCTGACCTGATCGGGCATCAGGTGTTCGGCGAGAAAGGTCTGCAGCGACGCCTGAAATTGCGCAAAGATCGGGAACGCCGTGAAGAGCGCGAACGCGACCGTCGCGAGCGGCACCAGCGACAGCATCGTCGTGAACGTCAGACTGCCAGCCACCTGCGGGATGCGATCCTCGCCGCTACGCTTCGCGGCGAATTCCGCGAGACGCTTGAGCGCGTCGAGATCGAGACGCAACCTGGACAACAAGACAACCTCCTCCGGCTTTCGACTTCGATTTCGACTTCGATACACATGCGCGTGACGGCCGACGCATCATCAGGCGTTCGACGAACCCACGGTTGATTCATCCGAAAGCAGTCACCCGAAAGCGGACCGCAAGCAACAGAGATGAACGCCGACAGACTCGCGGCACCGTCAATGGACCCACCCCTATAATACCCGTTCACTGCAAACGCCTATGAAAGACATCCTCGTGCTTTACTACAGCCGGCACGGCGCCACGCGCGAACTCGCGCTGGCGATCGCGCACGGCATCGACAGCGTTCCCGGCATGCAGGCGCGCGTGCGCACGGTGCCGCCCGTCTCGACCGTCTGCGAGGCCACGCAGCCCGACATTCCGGAAGAAGGCCCGCCCTACGCGGAACTGCGCGATCTCGAAGAATGCGCGGGACTCGCGCTCGGTTCGCCGACGCGCTTCGGCAACATGGCCGCGCCGCTCAAATACTTTCTCGACGGCACCACGCCGCAGTGGCTCTCGGGCGCGCTCGCGGGCAAGCCGGCCTGCGTGTTCACGTCGACGGGCAGTCTGCATGGCGGCCAGGAATCGACGCTGCTGTCGATGATGCTGCCGCTCCTGCATCACGGCATGATGATTCTCGGCATTCCGTACACCGAAAGCACGCTGACCACGACGCTCACGGGCGGCACGCCGTATGGCGCGTCGCATTTTGCGCGCGCCGACTCGGCGGGCCAAGGCATTTCCGCCGACGAGAAAACGCTCGCGAGCGCGCTGGGCGCGCGCATCGCCCGCGCGGCGGCGTCGATGAGCGAGCGGCCGTGAATATGCCGCGCGACGCAGCTGACACGGGCGCGCGAGGCAATCGCGCTGCCGCATCGGGCGCGGCGCTTGCGCTCATCGCGTTGATCGCGCTGTGCGTCGCGTGGGAATGGTGGCTTGCGCCGTTGCGCGCAGGCGGCTCGCTGCTGGTGCTCAAGGCCGTGCCGCTGTTGCTCGCGCTGCCGGGCGTGTTCCGCAAGCGGCTCTACACGCTGCAATGGGCGTCGATGCTGAGCCTGCTGTATCTGATGGAAGGCATCGTGCGCGGCATGTCCGACCGCGGCTTGAGCGCTCGCCTCGGCTGGTGCGAGGTGCTGCTCGCCGCGACGTTCTTCGTCTGCGCGCTCGTCTATGTCGCGCCATTCAAGCGCGCGGCGAAACGACATGCGCGCGAGAATGTACCTGCAAGCGGACCTGCAAGCGGTTCCGCCTGAATTGCCCGCCGCCGCGCGACGCCAGCCCCGCCGCGCAGCGCCCCGATGACCCGGTGGCTGCCATAGCCACAGTGGCCCAACCCGCGCGAGATTCGCGCACCAGCCGCACATGCGCTACCCGTTCTGACCGACCAACATGAATTCCGCCGCTACTTCGCCCTTCGTCGCCGCGTGCATCGATGCCATCGGCGCCGCGCACGTCCTCACCGATCCGCACGACACCGCGCCCTTTCTGACCGACTGGCGCCGACGCTACACGGGCAGCGCGTGCGCGGTGCTGTGTCCGTCGACGGCTGACGAGGTCGCCGCGCTCGTGCGGCTCGCGAACGAGCACCGCGTCTCGATCGTGCCGCAAGGCGGCAATACGGGCCTCGCGGGCGGCGCCACGCCCGATGCGAGCGGCGCGCAAGCCGTGCTGAGCCTCAAGCGGCTGAACCGCGTGCGCGACGTCGATCCGCACAACAACACGATCACCGTCGAAGCGGGCGTCGTGCTCGCGGACATCCAGGCGCGCGCCGAAGCGGCGGGACGCCTGTTCCCGCTGAGCCTCGCGGCGGAAGGCAGCTGCTCGATCGGCGGCAATCTGTCGACGAACGCGGGCGGCACGGGCGTGCTGCGCTACGGCAATACGCGCGAACTGTGTCTCGGCCTCGAAGTCGTGACGCCGCAAGGCGAGCTGTGGGACGGGCTGCGCGGACTGCGCAAGGACAATACAGGCTACGATCTGCGCGATCTCTTCATCGGCGCGGAAGGCACGCTCGGCATCATCACGGCTGCCGTGATGAAGCTGCATCCGCAGCCGGCCGCGCGCGTGACCGCGCTCGCCGCACTGCCGTCGCCGCATGCCGCGCTGGATTTTCTGTCGCTCGCGCAGCGTCACGCCGGGCCGCTGCTGACGGGCTTCGAGCTGATGTCGGATTTCTGCCTGCAACTCGTGGGCAAGCATTTCGCGCAGATGCGCTATCCGTTCGCGCAACGGCATGCGCAGATCGTGCTGCTCGAACTGTCGGACAGCGAGAGCGAGGAGCATGCGCGCGCCCTCTTCGAGCGGCTGATGGAAACAGCGCTCGAAGACAATCTCGTCGAAGATGCCGTGGTCGCGGAGAATCTCGCGCAGTCGAAGGCGTTCTGGAATCTGCGCGAGCACATTCCGCTCGCGCAGGCCGAAGAAGGACTGAACATCAAGCACGATATTGCCGTGCCGATTTCGCGCATCGGCCACTTCATCGACGAAACCGATGCCGCGATCGCGAAGGCCGTGCCGGGCGCGCGCATGGTCACGTTCGGCCATCTCGGCGACGGCAATCTGCACTACAACGTGCAGGCGCCGGAAGGCGTCGACGCAAAAGCGTTTCTCGCCCAGTACCAGAGCGCGATGAATCAGATCGTCTACGACAGCGTGCATCGGCATCGCGGCAGCATCAGCGCGGAGCACGGAGTCGGGCAGCTAAAAATCGACGAAGCCGCGCAATACAAGTCGGACGTCGAAGTGCGTCTGATGAAGACATTGAAAGCAGCGTTCGATCCGCTCAACCTGATGAATCCCGGCAAGGTGCTACGCTAACGGCATGGGTATCGACGAGAGGCGTTTATGAAGATCCGCGTGCTGTCCGACCTGCATCTCGAGTGCGACGAGCCGGAAGTGATCCCGCATGCAAAAGCCGATCTCGTCGTGCTGGCGGGCGACATTCACAACCACGCCGAAGGGTTGCGCTGGGCGGCCGAAACGTTCGACGGCACGGTGCCCGTCGTCTACGTGCCGGGCAATCACGAATACTATGACGGCGAGTTCGGCGCGCTCGAAGCGGCGATGCACGACGCGGCCGCGAGCGTCGACAACGTGCACTTTCTCAACAACGCGACGCTCGTCGATCCCGATGGCGGATGGCGCGTGCTCGGCACGACGCTGTGGACCGACTTCGACCTGTATGGCGCCGATGAAGATTCGCGCGCGACATCGATTGCGGCCGCCGAGCGCGTAATGCTCGACTATCGCGGATTGATTCAGGTGACGTGGACGGCGGGCAACGATGCCGACGATGCAACCGACCCGCAACGCGTGAACCGCGTACAGGACAACACGCCGCGCAACCTCACCGCCGCCGATACGCTCGCGCTTCACCGGCACGCGCGCGCGTGGCTGGAAACGGAACTGGCCAAACCGTTCGGCGGCAAGACGATCGTCGTCACGCATCACGCGCCGCATTTACGCAGTCTCGCCGAGCGTTACGCGGACGACCCCGTGTCGGCGGGCTTCGTGAATCATTTGCCGTCGCTCGTGCGCGCGCCTGTCACGCTGTGGGTGCACGGACACACGCACACGGCCTTCGATTACGTGGAGAACGGGACGCGCGTCGTCTGCAATCCGCGCGGCTATATCGACCGCCGCACGCGTCGGCTCGAAAACACCGAGTTCGCGTGGGACAAGGTCGTGGAACTCTGAAAGTCCGCTTAAAGGTCTGCCTGAAGGCCTGCTACCCACCGGCTACATGCTGCTGGCATCGCGCGAGCGCCGTGCGGGCCGCCCGGCGCGCACGGGCACGAGCCGCGCCTGAGGCCGCAACCGCCGGAGAATGTCGCGCGACGCCGCGATTCCAATCAGTCCGAGCATGACGGCGACGCCGATCATCAGATGCGTATCCATGATTCCCTCTTCGTTTCAGATGTGCCTGCGTGCCGGAAGATCTCGGCCTTGACGAAACGTTAGCAAACCCGATGCCGCGAGGAAGTAAGGAAGTGTTGCCGCGCAACGGCGGGATGTAACAGAGCGTCAAAGGTCTTTCCTGCGCATTTCCTGCATCACGCATGCACCACACGCCGCACATCGGATGCATCACTTCGCGTCGTGCCGGGCGGTGTCAGGTGCGCGCGAATTTGCGCAGTTCGGCCTGATCGGCGGCAAGCGTCGCGGGCAGTTCGTCGCGCAGGAATTCGACCCACGTGCGAATCTTCGCGTCCAGATACTGCCGCGACGGATACAGCGCGTACACGTTCATCTCCTGCGAGATGTACTCCGGCAGAATCCACACGAGCTCGCCGCTGCGCAGGCCCGCAATCGCCGAATAGATCGGCAGCACCGCGACGCCCATCCCTTCGCGCACGGCCACGGCCATCGCTTCCGCGACGTTGATCTGGAACGTGGTCGCGCCGAGATGCAGCGTCTCCTGGCCATTGGGACCGTCGAACGTCCATTCGTCGGCGGGCATGACGGGCGTGATCATCTGCAGGCACGTATGGCCGCGCAGATCGGCGAGCGTCTGCGGCACGCCGTTGCGCTCCAGATAATCGGGCGACGCGCACGCGATGCTGAACGCGCTGCCCAGGCGCTGCGACACGAGCCCGGAGTCCGGCAGGCTCTGCGCGAGCACGAGCGCGACGTCATAGCCTTCGTCGAGCAGATCGGGCATGCGCTGCGCGAGCGTCAGTTCGAGATGGACGTCGGGATAGCGCTGCTGATAGCGGCCGACGGCGGGCACCACGTAGTGCTGGCCGAAGCTCGTCATCGCATGGACTTTCAGCTTGCCCGACGGACGCGCGTGCGCGTCGCTGGCTTCGGCTTCCGCCTGGTCGACGTACGCGAGGATCTGCTCGCAGCGCTGCAGATAGCGCTCGCCCGCTTCCGTGAGCGCGATGCGGCGCGTCGTGCGGTTCAACAGACGCGTGCGCAGATGCGCCTCGAGATCGGAGACGGCACGCGACGCATAGGCCGTCGTCGTGTTGAGATGCTGCGCCGCGCCCGTAAAGCTGCCCGCTTCGACGACGCGGACAAATACGCGCATGTTCTGAAGCGTATCCATATTTCGAATCCAATCTCTCTGTACGGGAAGGATTGTTGCACGATTTGGAAAGACGATTATCTCATTCTCCGTAAGTATGCGTTGCACCCTTACGGGTTATTCCTTAATTACCCGAAAAATATAATGACACTCTAGGTTATATAGTCTTTTGGAGAGCAAATCGTGCAGTTTCCGGTAAGAAAAGGGATCGCCGCGCTGTCGGTTCTTACGATCTCGTTGATAATCGCCGGCTGTGCGAGTACCGGGCACATTGCTCCCGAATCCACCCGCACCGATCCCGCCACGCTCGATGTCGGCGCCGCGATCCGCGCGGCCAATGCCGACGCCCAATGGCCCGCCGCCGACTGGTGGCGCGCCTATAACGATTCGCAGCTGAACGCATGGATCGAAGCGGCGCAGGCGGGCAATCCGTCGCTCGCCGCGGCGCAGGCGCGCGTGCGCGAGGCGCAGTCGATGGCGGGCGTCGCGAAGTCCGCGCTGCTGCCGCAAGTCAACGGCAGCATGCAGATCCAGCGCAAGCAATGGCCGGACAACGTCTTTTACGGCCCCGGCCCGCTCGCCGGCCAGGAATCGTGGAACAACACGGCCGAGCTCGGCCTGTCGTACCACCTCGACCTGTGGGGCAAGGACAAGAACGCCGCCGAACAGGCACTCGACGTCGCGCATGCCCGCGCCGCCGACTACCGCGCCGCGCAGCTCGAACTCGAATCGAACATCGTGCGCGCCTACATCGATATGTCGCTGAACTACGCGCTGCTCGACATCGCGAAGTCGACGCTCGAACAGCAGCAACAGGTCGCCGCGCTGGCGAACCGGCGCCTGAAGGGCGGCATCGGCACGCAGCTCGAAGTCGCGCAGGCGGAAGCGCCGCTGCCCGAATACGAACGCCAGATCGACGCGATCGAGGAATCGATCGCGCTCGGCCGCAACCAGCTTGCCGCGCTCGCGGGCAAGGGGCCCGGCGCGGGCGATTCGATCACGCGCCCGCAGCTGGCGCTATCCGCGTTCGCCGGCCTGCCGTCGACGCTGCCCGCCGAGCTGATCGGCCATCGCCCCGACATCGTCGCCGCGCGCTGGACGGTCGCCGCGCAGGCGCGCGGCATCGACGTCGCGAAGGCCGACTTCTATCCGAACATCGACCTGCTCGCGTCCGTCGGCGGTTATGCGGCGATGGGGCCGCTGTTCGGCTTTCTGAAGTCGGCGTCGGGCGGCTGGACGGCGGGCCCCGCGCTGTCGCTGCCGATCTTCACGGGAGGACGTCTGCGCTCGCAACTGGGCGCGGCATCGGCGGGCTACGACGTGGCCGTCGAGCAATACAACCAGACGATCGTCACCGCGCTCAAGGAAATTGCCGACGAGGTCGTGCGCATGCGCTCGCTCGATACGCAGCTGAAGGACGCGCAGCGTTCCGTCGCGACGGCGAACAAGAGCTACCAGCTTGCGCGCGAGGGTTATCGGCGCGGCCTGACCGACTACGTGAACGTGCTGATCGCGCAGACGCAATTGCTGCGCGCGCAGGAAGGCGTCGCGAAGGTGCAGGCCGAGCAGTTGTCGGCGCACGCGACCCTCGTCACCGCGCTCGGCGGCGGCCTGATCGATCCCGCCGATGGTCCGACGCAAAAGGACGTGCTGCCCGCGCATGGCAAGGACAGGACGGCGGATCGCGCGGGCGCTTCCACGGCTGACGCGCCGAAGGACGCGTCGAAGCGCACATCGAACAGCGCGGCGACGGGCGCGTCCGCCGTCCGCTAACGGGAGAAGCCGCCGATGTCCACCAACCACTCCGTCTCCCGCACGCCCCGGACACCCGGCGCGCTCTACGCCGCGTTCGTCGACTGGGCGTGCACCGACGGCCGCACGTGGATCTACCTCTTCAAGGCGCTCGCCGCGTGTTTTCTCGCGCTCGGCATCGCGATGCGGCTCGACCTGCCCCAGCCGCGTACCGCGATGACGACCGTGTTCATCGTGATGCAGCCGCAAAGCGGGATGGTGTTCGCGAAGAGCTTCTACCGGATCTGCGGCACGCTGATCGGTCTCGTCGTGATGCTCGCGCTGATCGGCCTGTTCGCGCAGCAGCCGGAACTTTTCATCATGTCGACGGCGATCTGGGTCGGCATCTGCACGGCGGGCGCCGCGCGCAACCGCAACTTCCGCTCGTACGGCTTCGTGCTGGCGGGCTACACGGCGGCGCTGATCGGCATTCCCGCCTCGCAGCATCCCGATGGCGCGTTCATGACGGCGCTCACGCGGGTCGCGGAAGTCGTGGTCGGCATCGTCTGTTCGGGCGTCGTGAGCGCGCTGGTGTTCCCGGAGCACGCGGGCGAGCAGATGCGCAGCACGGTGCGCACGCGCTTCTCTTCGTTCGTCGACTACGTGTGCGCGGCGCTATCGGGCAAGGCCGATCGCGCGCGCATCGAGGACACCAATGCGAAGTTCGTCGCCGACATCGTGGGCTTCGAGGCCGTGCGCAGCGTCGCCGTGTTCGAGAATCCCGATTCGCGGATGCGCAACGGCCGCCTGTCGCGTCTGAACAGCGAGTTCATGACGGCATCGACGCGCTTTCACGCGCTGCATCAGCTGATGAACCGTCTGCGCGCAGCGGGCGCGACGGCCGCCGTGGCCGCGCTCGAACCGTACTTCCGCGAGATCGCGCCGTTGCTGAGCAAATCGGGCGAGCCCGTGCTCACGGCCGCCGACGCCGCGCACGCCGCCGCGCAGCTCGAAACCTACAAGGCCGAACTGCCGAAGCGCGTGCGGGCGACGCGCACCGAACTCGAAGGCGACGCCGACGTGCCCTTGCTCGATTTCGACACGGGCGCGGAACTGCTGTACCGCTTCGTCGACGATCTGCACGCGTATGCGGCGACCTACGCGTCGCTCGCCGTCGCGACGCATGAACGCGAGCGCTGGATCGAGCGCTACGAACCGAAGACGAACGGCATCGCGGCGGGCGTCGCGGGTCTGCGCGCGGCGATCGTGATGTCGATACTCGGCGCCTTCTGGATCGCCACCGCCTGGCCGAGCGGCGCGACGCTCACGCTGGACGCAGCCGCCGTCTGCGCGCTCGCATCCTCGTCGCCGAATCCGACGCGCACGGTGTTCCAGATGGCTGCTGGCACGACGCTGTCGTCGCTGCTCGCGATGGTGCTGACGTTCGGCATCTATCCGCATATCGACGGCTTTGCGCTGTTGTGCGCGGCGCTCACGCCGTTCCTCGCGCTCGGCGTGTGGATGACAACGCGCCCGAAGCTGGCCGGCTATGGCGTCGGCTATTGCATCTTCTTCTGCTATCTCGCGGGCCCCGACAACGTGATTCATTACGACCCGAGCAGCTTCATCAACGATGCGCTCGCGCTCGTGATCTCGATGCTGGTCGCGTCGATCGCGTTCGCCGTGCTGTTGCCGCCGTCGACGCCATGGCTGCGCAACCGTCTGCTGAACGACCTGCGCGCTCAGGTGGTGCTCGCGTGCCGAGGGCGCATCGGACCCCGGTGGGAGCGTCTGTGGCGTCTGCGCGCACGCTTCGAGAGCGGCACGCGCGACCTGATGCACCAGATCAACGCACTCGCGCCGAACGAGCCCGACGTGAAGCGCGACACGATGCGCTGGATGTTCGCGGTGCTGGAAATCGGCAACGCGACGATCGACTTGCGCGGCGAAATCGCGACGCTGCCGCGCGATGCGCGCTACGCGCCGTCGATGCCGTGGCGCGTGACGCTGCGCTCGACGTGCGACGCAATCGCGCGTCTCTTCGCGCGGCCGCGCGCCAGGCGCCTCGACCACGCACTCGCCGCGACGGCCGATGCGATCGCCGCCGTCCAGCAGACGCTCGCGACGTTCGCGCCGCCGCGCGAAGAGCGTCATCGGTTGCAACGCATCTTGAGCCACCTGCATTTCATCCGGAGCGCGCTGCTCGATCCGCAATCGCCGCTGGGGCAGCTCGGCGCCGATGGCGACGCGAGCAGCGGCGCGCCACAAGGAGTTCGCCATGCCACGTGAGATCGCCGTCCTCGACGCGTACATGCCCGCGATCGTGCTGCTGTTCATTGCGGGCGCCGCGATCACGTGGGTGCTGGACCGCGTGATCGCCTATACGGGCGTGTATCGCATCGTATGGCACCCGTCCCTGTTCCGCGCGAGCCTGCTCGTGTGTGTGTGCGGCGTGTTGGGCCTCGCCGTTTATCGTTGACCAGAGTCGAATCATGACTATCAGAAACATCATTGGGTTTATCGCGACAGCCATCGTGTTCGTCGTCGCGATCTTGATCGGGCGTACGCTGTGGGTGCATTACATGGACGAGCCGTGGACGCGCGACGGCCGCGTGCGCGCCGAGGTCGTGAACATTGCGCCCGATGTGTCGGGCGCCGTCGTCCAGTTGCCCGTGCGCGACAACCAGTTCGTCCACAAGGGCGATCTGCTGATGCAGATCGATCCGTCGCACTATCAGATCGCCATCGAGCAGGCGCAGGCCGCCGTCGCCGCGCGCAAGGCCGAGTTGCAGATGCGCCGTGACGATGCGCAGCGTCGCGCGGATATGGACAGCCTCGTCGTATCGAAAGAAAGCCGCGAGAACGCGACGCACACCGCAACGGCTGCCGAGGCGCAGTATCAGCAGGCGCTCGCCGCGCTCGATGCGGCGAAGCTCAACCTCGAGCGGACTCGTGTCGTGTCGCCCGTCGACGGCTACGTGACCAACCTGAACGTCTATCGCGGCGACTATGCGATTGCGGGATCAGCGAAGCTCGCTATCGTCGATAGCCACTCGTTCTGGGTCTATGGGTACTTCGAGGAGACGAAGCTGCCTCACGTGAAGGTCGGCGACAAGGCCGATATCCGGCTGATGAGCGGCGGCACGCTGAAAGGCCACGTCGAGAGCATCTCGCGAGGAATTTACGACCGGGACAACCCGGAAAGCCGTGAATTGCTGGCCGATGTGAATCCGACGTTCAACTGGGTGAGACTGGCGCAGCGCGTGCCGGTGCGGGTGAAGATCGATTCGGTGCCGGACGGTGTGCTGCTTTCTGCGGGGACGACCTGTACTGTCGTGGTGACGCCTTCTTTGTGAGCCATGCCCTTTCAGGGCTCGGCCATGAAGCCGTCACGGAACGCGTCGACGTCTGCCTCCAGCCTGTCTGCGAAGCCGTCTTCGAATGGGGCGGCGGCCGCGCGTGCCAGCAGGTCCCTCACAAGCGTCTGGTAAGTGCGTTCGTCTCCGAGCAGCGAGCGAACCTTGTCACGCGTCGACGGCAACGCGAGATTCCGTGCGTCACGTCCGAGCAGCGCGCACGAAGCCGTCGAGTCGTTAAACGCATAGGCTTCCATCAGATCGGCTGCGTCGGTCCACACGCGCTCTTCGTTACCCGCCCACAGATAACTTCGCAGAATGAGCAACAGGTCGGAGGCGTCCTTGTTTTCCTGTCGTCTACGGTCTTCCCAGGCTAGCAGTTTGAGCAGCGTAAGCGCCGGGAGCGTGACGACGGGCACCACCAGATCGGCTTCGATTTCGATCTGAGACGCCGTGTCGACGGCCTCGCTGAAGCCGAGCACCGTGAGAACGAACTCCCCTTCGGGCGGCCATGCGATCGAACCCTTCGGTACTTCGATGTCGCCGAAAGGCACCAGGTCGAGCGGGATCGTCATGCCTGTGTCGGCGTGCCCGAACAACAGCCGCTGCGGAGCGCGATGGTCCTGACGGAAGCCCTCCACGTTCACGAGCTCGCCGATCAGCACCTCGTACGATGCCCAGTTGACTGCGCAGACGGCCACATCGACGTCTCGCGTGGCTCGCTCGGCGCGAATGCCGTACACATGCCAGAGAACGATGTCGCGCGCCGTTGCTCCCGCGATCACGAACGGCGTGCCCAGACGCTTCGTCGCATCGCAGACTCGCCTGAGCAGCGCCGAAGTGGCGGGGTGCATGGGACGCTCTTCGCTGACTCTAAGCATGAAGATTTCCGACGTAGCGCTCGTATAGGTGTCTCGCGACGGACAGGTTCCGGCTATCTCCGGATGCGATCAGATCGGCGTACACAAGCAATGGATGCACGACGGGGAGTGACGGCGACGTGTCCCATCCATAATCGGCCGGTTCGCGCCAGAAGGATGCAAGAACCTCCACTTCGCCGTCTGGACTCGGGCGCAGGCGCGCCTCCTTCAAGAAGTCTGCACCCAGGTTCTGACGCGCGTAGATCGTCACACGAACCGCCTTGAGCTCTTGCGCGACGAGATCCGCCGCGGCCTCGCCGCCAAGCCGGGCATCGAACTTGAGGAAGTCGAACGCACGCCACCAGTCCGGCGACGTGGCGGTATACGTCGACAATGCCAGCTTCGGCCTCAGGCGCGTAGGGTACAGGCTCACCCATTCATCGACATATTTCTGCCAGTCCGGGAAGATTCGCTCGCCGTTTCGGCGCGTGACGAGCAGACCACGCGCCAGCAGATCGTCGACCACCTGATTCACCGTGCTCAAGGCTGCGCCGGACGCTTCCGCGATCTTGCGGTATGGCTCGCTCGCGAGACCCGGTTGCGTGGCGAGCGCGAACATCACCTGCAAGCCTTTGCTGGTCGTGGACCGCGAAGTCTGCGTGCCCGTTGCCCACGGCAGTCGCGGGCGGCCCACGATCATGATCGTGGCCTCGGGCTCCCGGATGAACGCGTTGCCGACCGCATCGAGAAAGGGGATGTTGCGATCGATCAGGTCCATCGCCAGGTCGGGGTCGACATATGGCGCGACCAGCATGAGCGGACGGCCGTCGACACTGGCGGATTGCAGGCGGTCGGAGACGAGAAGAACGTTGGCGCGGTTGGCACGGGAAGCCACATGAACGGGCATCACCAGCTTCTTGCCGTCGATATCGAACTGGATGGCGCCGTCGGCTTCCAGGCTAATTCTGGAGGCGGCGACCGGTTTAGCCTTGTAAATGCGCGTCGAAGACTGGAACGCGCTACACGCTCCAGCCAGAATTTGCTGCCCGGTTATCGACAGAACGTCGGGTCGCGAGATCATCCGGCACCTTTTGTACGATTTCTGAGTAGTGTACGAAAAAATCGTACAGAGTCAAGAAATCGTACACGGCGGATGTAACCCATTGAAAAACAAAGATATCGAAAACTCTTTGTATGTTTTTCTGTCCCTGTACGAAAAAATCATACCCTATGATTTTTTCGTACACTGCCCCTTTCAGCGTCACTCCCGTAATGAGAACTTCGCCACCGCCGCCTTCAACGCATGCGCCTGATCATCGAGCGCCCGAGCCGCCGCCGTCGCCTGCTCGACGAGCGCTGCATTCTGCTGGGTCCCCGCATCCATCTGCGAAACGGCGAGATTGATCTCTTCGATTCCGGAGCTCTGCTCGGCGGAAGCGGCCGAGATCTCCCCCATGATGTCGGTGACACGCTTCACGGCCTTCACGACTTCATCCATCGTCTGCCCCGCGTCCTGCGCGAGCTGCGAGCCGTTGCTCGCGCGCTCGACCGACGTGCTGATCAAGCCCTTGATCTCCTTCGCCGCGGCGGCGCTGCGTTGCGCGAGGTTGCGCACTTCGCCCGCCACTACCGAGAATCCGCGGCCTTCTTCGCCGGCGCGCGCCGCTTCGACGGCAGCATTGAGCGCGAGGATGTTCGTCTGGAACGCGATCCCCTCGATCACGCCGATGATGTCGCCGATGCTCTTCGCGCTGTCGTTGATCTCGCCCATCGTCGACACGACGCGGCTCACCACTTCGCCGCCCTTCTCCGCGATCGCCGATGCATTGTCGGCCATCGTGCGCGCCTGCTTCGCGTTGTCCGCGTTCTGGCGCACCGTCGATGTCAGCTCTTCCATGCTGCTCGCCGTGCGCTCGAGCGCCATCGCCTGCTGCTCGGTACGCTGCGACAGATCGAGATTGCCCATCGAAATCTCGCCCGATGCGGACGCAATCGCCTCGGCGCTCGCCGCGATATGCGCGACCGTCGACGAAAGGCCGTCCTGCATGTCGCGCAGCGCGAACAGCATGCTGGACTTATCGCGCTTGCCGAGCACGATGTCGTTCGACAGATCGCCCGCCGCGATGCGGCTGGCGATCTCCTTCGCGTACACGGGCTCGCCGCCCAGCTGGCGCGAGAGACGCCGCACCACCCATTCGCTGATCACGAACGCGAGCACGATCAGCGCGACCGTCATCACGGCCATCATCACGAATGAGGACTGATAGATGAACGACGACGCGTCGATGGTCGCCTTCGCCGCCTTGCCGCGCTGCGCGACGAGTTCGTCGACGAGCTTTTCGAGCTTGCCCGTCTCGACGAGTAGCGACACGTCCTGCGTGCCGACCTGCCAGTTCATCTGCGACAGGTCGAGCGGCTGCGCCTTCACGAGCGTCACGAAATCGCGCAGATGCCCGCTCCATACGCCGATCGCGTCGGCGAATTTCTTCTGCTGCGCGGCGACCTCGGCGGAATCGGCGTATTGCTGGAGCGTATTGAGTTCGGCCGACAGACCCGCCAGGTCTTTGTCGATGTCGGCGCCGAGCTCGTCGCGTTCCTTCGCGGTCGTTGCCGTCAGCAGCATCTTCTGGGCGCGGCTCGCGCGCAACAAGTAGCCGCGCGCTTCCTCGGCGGCCCGGCTCGCGACGTGGCCCTGCTCGTAGATCGAGCGCATCTGGCCGTTGAGCCGGCTGATCTGGGTCAGCGAGAACACGCCGATCGCCAGCGTGCCGACGAGCAGCACGGCAAAGGCGAAGCGCAACGTCGTCTTCACGGACCATCCACGCGGCTTGCCGCCCGCTGCCCGCTGCCCCGAACGCGCCGGCCCACCGGCCGCTTCGCCATCCGCCACGAACCCCGCGCCCGGCTGGCCACCCAGCGAAACTGCTTTCATATTTCCCGTCCCCACATGACTAACAACAACCGGAAAGGTCGGTTCCGGCATGCCTTCTTTTCTCTCCGGGTTGACGGCATCGCCGACGGTGTTCTTGAGGCCCGCCGTCCTGTCATCGCCCGGTCCTCGGCGCGCCGCTTCGTGGGCCGCGCGCCGCGCCGGATTTATACACGGCCAAAATTCGCCCGGCGCGTTTCCGACGCGTTGCGCTCACTTGCCTGATCGGCTGGCGCGAATATCGGCGGCGCGAAAGGCGCTCCACGACAGTGCTCACGGGAGCCGCCCCGCACCGGAAGCAGGCATGCTCACCCGAATTGCGTGTCTGGTTCACGACAAAACTTGGCCGGACAATTGGCGGGAGACACACTACACTTCGTCAAACGCTAAAAACATCGGCCGCCGCCGACGGTTTGCCCGACCGCCGACGCTGGCATCCCGAGTCACTCTCTCCAGACCGACCACATGGAATCCAGCCTCGACAAAGGCGCCCTGGCTGGCGCCGCCGGCGCTTCCGGCGCCACTGCTTCAGCTTCCGCCGCGGCAGGCAAGCCGCAGGCGCGCACCGTCTATTCGATTCTCGGCGCGATCAGCTTCTCGCATCTGATGAACGACATGATCCAGTCGTTGATCCTTGCGATCTATCCGATGCTGAAGGACAACTTCTCGCTGTCGTTCGGGCAGATCGGCCTGATCACGCTCACGTATCAGATCACGGCGTCGCTGCTGCAGCCGCTCGTCGGCATCTATACGGACAGGCATCCGAAGCCCTACTCGCTGCCCGTCGGCATGGGCTTCACGCTGTCGGGTCTGCTGCTGATGTCGGTCGCGCCGAATTTCGGCGTGCTGCTCGTCGCTGCGGCGCTGGTCGGCTGCGGATCGTCGGTGTTCCATCCGGAATCGTCGCGCGTCGCGCGGATGGCGTCGGGCGGCAAGCATGGTCTCGCGCAGTCGCTGTTCCAGGTGGGCGGCAACGCGGGCTCGTCGCTCGGGCCGCTGCTCGCCGCGCTGATCGTGATTCCGCACGGACAGCGCAGCATCGCGTGGTTCTCGGCGGCGGCGCTCGTCGGCATTCTCGTGCTCACGCAGATCAGCCGCTGGTACAAGCAGCATCCCGCGACGAAAAAAGCGCGCGCGGGCCACGTTCCGCACGCGACGCTCCCGCGCGGCAAGGTTGCGTTCGCGATGAGCATCCTCGTACTGCTGGTGTTCTCGAAGTACTTCTACCTGACGAGCATCAACAGCTACTTCACGTTTTATCTGATCGACAAGTTCCACCTGCCCGTGCAGGCCGCGCAGGTGCATCTGTTCGTGTTCCTCGCGGCCGTCGCGGCGGGCACGGTGATCGGCGGCCCCGTCGGCGACCGGATCGGCCGCAAGTACGTGATCTGGGTATCGATTCTCGGCGTCGCGCCGTTCACGCTGCTGCTGCCGTACGCGAACCTGTTCTGGACGGGCGTGCTGACGGTGATCATCGGCATCGTGCTCGCATCGGCGTTCTCGGCGATTCTCGTCTACGCGCAGGAGCTGATTCCGGGCAAGGTCGGCATGGTCGCGGGGTTGTTCTTTGGCTTCGCGTTCGGCCTGGGCGGCATCGGCGCGGCCGTGCTCGGCCAGCTCGCCGACTCGACGAGCATCGCGTATGTCTACAAGGTCTGCTCGTTCCTGCCGCTGCTGGGCATCCTGACGGTGTTTCTGCCGGATATCGAAGGGAAGCGGGTAAGAGGGTGAAGAGCCAGGCACGCGCCAGATCGCCGCAGACATCCGGCTCGACGCCAGGGCTCGACAAGGCGCCGCTCATCGCGGCGCCTTTGTTTTTGCGGCTCACGGCGCGACGTTCGACGAATCGTGCACTGCAGCGCTCATGGTGAACCCCCGTTGTCCGCGAGCCCGCGCCTGCTCTATGCTGTGCTGACGTGCGCATGCACAGGCCGAGGGGTTCGCCACAACGGCCCCAACGGGTTCACCCCGTCGCCGTTCGCCCGCCGCCACGCCGCCGTTGCCGTTCATTCGCCCGCTCACCCACGCAGCCCGAAGGATCGTCGCCGATGACCACCTACCGCGAATTCCACCGCCGCTCGATCGAGGCCCCCGAAGACTTCTGGCGCGACGAAGCGAAGCGCATCCATTGGGAAACGCCGTTCGATACCGTACTCGACCGCTCGAATCCGCCGTTTGCGCGCTGGTTCGTCGGCGGACGGACGAACCTCTGTCACAACGCGGTCGACCGGCATCTCGCGCAGCGCGCACAGCAGAACGCGCTGATCTACGTGTCGACGGAAACGGGCATCGAGCGGCGCTACACGTATGCCGAACTGCACGCGGAAGTGAACCGGATGGCGGCCGTGATGCGCTCGCTCGGCGTCGGGCGCAGCGACCGCGTGCTGATCTATCTGCCCATGATTCCCGAAGCCGTGTTCGCGATGCTCGCGTGCGCGCGGCTGGGCGCGATCCACTCGGTCGTGTTCGGCGGATTCGCCGCGCCGAATCTCGCCGCGCGCATCGACGACGCGAAGCCCGTGCTGATCGTGACGGCCGACGCCGGCGCGCGCGCAGGCAAAGTGATCGACTACACGCCGCTCGTCGACGAAGCGCTGGCGCGCGCGACGCACAAGACGCCGAAGGTGCTGCTGATCGACCGGCAGCTCACGCCCGAGCGGCTCAACGCGCCCTATCTCGTCGCGTACGAGCCGCTGCGTGAGCAGTTCTTCGACGCACATGTGCAATGCGAATGGCTCGAATCGACGGAGCCTTCGTATGTGCTGTACACGTCGGGCACGACGGGCAAACCGAAGGGCGTGCAGCGCGACGTCGGCGGCTATGCGGTGGCGCTTGCGGCATCGATGGAATACATCTTCGAAGGCAAGGCGGGCGACACGATGTTCACGGCGTCCGATGTCGGCTGGGTGGTCGGCCACAGCTACATCGTCTATGCGCCACTGATCGCGGGCCTCACGACCGTCATGTACGAAGGCACGCCGATCCGCCCCGATGGCGGCATCTGGTGGCGGCTCGTCGAGCAGTACAAGATCAACCTGATGTTCACCGCGCCGACCGCGATCCGCGTGTTGAAGAAGCAAGACCCGGCGTTCCTGAAACAGGCCGATCTGTCGAGCCTGCGCACGCTCTTTCTGGCAGGCGAGCCGCTCGACGAACCGACGGCTGCATGGATCGCCGATTCGCTCGGCAAGCCTGTCGTCGACAACTTCTGGCAGACGGAAACCGGCTGGCCGATTCTCGCGATCCAGCGCGGCGTCGAGGCGCTGCCGCAAAAGCTCGGCTCGCCGGGCGTGCCCTGCTACGGTTACGGCCTGACGCTGCGCAACGAGCACACGGGCGAGCCCTGTCCGCCCGGCGAAAAAGGCGTGATCACGCTCGGCTATCCGCTGCCGCCTGGCTGCATGTCAACGGTGTGGGGCGACGACGCGCGCTTCGTAAAAACGTACTGGGAAAGCGTGCCGAACCAGCAGGTGTATTCGACGTTCGACTGGGGCATCCAGGACGAGGACGGCTACGTGACGATCCTCGGCCGTACCGACGACGTGATCAACGTCGCGGGCCATCGCCTCGGCACGCGCGAAATCGAAGAGGCGTTGTCGAGCCACAAGGCCGTCGCGGAAGTCGCTGTCGTCGGCGTAACGGATCAGGTGAAGGGACAGGCGGCGATTGCGTTTGTCGTCGTGCGCGATGCGCTCGCGTACGAGTCCGACGATGCGCGCGCAAAGCTCTCAGCCGAGTTGTGCGCGACCGTCGATCGCCAGCTCGGCGCAATCGCGCGGCCGGCTCATGTCGTGCTCGTATCGATGCTGCCGAAAACGCGCTCCGGCAAGCTGCTGCGCCGCGCGATTGCGGCGCTCGCCGAAGGCCGCGACCCGGGCGACTTGCCGACGATCGAAGATCCGTCGGCGTTGCAGCAGATCCGCGATGCCGTGACGCCCGGCGGCACCAACGCGCGGGGCGGCTGAGCGTTGCGCGAGAAACGGCGTGCTTATGGCGTGCTTCTCAACCGCGCGCCGCGAGAAACCGCCTGAGAATCCCGCTCGAATACGTGCCCGCGATTTCGGTGAGGAACGACACGAACGACGCGGGCGCATGCGCGTCCGCAGTGTCGGAAATAGTCCGCACGATCGCGCACGGAACGCCGTATTCGTAGCAGACCTGCGCGATCGCCGCGCCTTCCATCTCGACGGCGAGCGCGTCGGGCAACGCTGCGCGCAACATGTCGACGGAAGTCGCGCTCGCAACGAACTGGTCGCCGCTGATAATCAGGCCGCGATGCACGGTCGGCAGCGCCTCCGTCAGGAAACGCTGCGACAGCGCGGCGCCCTCTTCGTCGATGAAATGCTCGCACGCGGCCGCCAGCGCGGTCGTCAAAGGCGCGTCGGCGTCGAAGCGCGACATGCCCAGCAGCGGCACCTCGAAGCGCGGAAACAGCGGCGACGCATCCATATCGTGCTGCATCAGCGATTCGGCCACGACGATATCGCCGATCCGCACCGTCGGCCCGACGCCGCCCGCGACGCCCGTGAACACGACGGCTTCGACTTCGAACGCGTGAATCAACGCGCTCGCGGTGGCGGCCGCCGCGACCTTGCCGACGCGCGCAAGCGTCACGACGCACGGCGCGCCATGCACCGTGCCGACGTGATAGTCGCGTTTGCCGTGCGTGATGGTTTCGACGGCGCCTTCAGCGCGCATCGCCGCGACGAGATCGCCGAGCTCCTGGGGCAGCGCCGCCATCACGGCGAGCGGACGACGCGGGATCGTCGCTTCGAAAGACAGCGGCGCGCTCATTCGACCGCCTGCAGCTTTGCAACGGCCAGCGCGAGCCACTTCTCGCCGTGCCGCTTGAACTTGACCTGCGCCTTCGCGTCGGCGCCGCCGCCTTCGAGCGCCGTGATCGTGCCTTCGCCGAACTTGGTGTGGAACACCTGCTGACCGATGCGGAAGCCCGCTTCCGCCGCGCGTTGCTGGTTCGCGAACGCGGGCAGCGGCGCGCTCGATGCCGTCGATGCGCCGCCGCCATAACCCTGCTGACGATCGGGCCGCGCGAACCAGTCGCGTCCCCAGCCCGCATTGTCGGAGCGGCCGCCCCAGCGCGCGCCCGCTTCGACTTTCGGCGTGAGCCACTTGAGCGTTTCCTGCGGCAGTTCGTCGAAGAAGCGCGAGCGGATGTTGTAGCGCGTCTGTCCATGCAGCATCCGGCTCTGCGCGAACGACAGATACAGGCGCTCCTTCGCGCGCGTGATCGCGACGTACATCAGGCGGCGCTCTTCTTCGAGCCCGTCCGCTTCGATCGCGCTGTTCTCGTGCGGAAAGAGCCCCTCTTCGAGACCGGTGATGAACACCGCGGTAAATTCGAGGCCCTTCGCCGCGTGCACCGTCATCAGCTGCACTGCTTCCTGACCGGCCTGCGCCTGGTTGTCGCCGGCTTCGAGCGACGCGTGCGACAGGAAGCCCGCGAGCGGCGTCATCGTGTCGGGGTTCTGCGCGGGGTCGGCGGGATTCGCGGCGTCGAGCACGTCGACGCCGGGATCGTCGGTGGCGACCACGAGTTCCGGTGAGGCCGTCGCGCCCGGACGCAGCGGAATCGAGCGCGCGGGCGTGTCGAGCCCGTAGCCTTCTTCGCTGACGAAGGCTGTGGCCGCGTTCACTAGTTCCTGCAGGTTCTCCAGCCGGTCCTGCCCTTCGCGCTCGTTCTGATAGAACTCGGACAGCCCGCTCGCGCGCACCACATGCTCGACCGTTTCGGGCAAGCTCATCTGCGCCGTTTCGGCGCGCATCTTCGCGATCAGGTTCGCAAACCCACCGAGGCTCGTACCCGCCTTGCCCGTCACGTACGGAATCGCCGCCGCCATCGAGCAGTTGTACAGGCGCGACGCGTCCGCGAGCTGCTCGATCGAGCGCGCGCCGATGCCGCGCGCCGGGAAATTGACGACGCGCGCGAACGCGGTGTCGTCGTTCGGGTTGTCGATCAGGCGCAGATATGCAAGCGCGTGCTTCACTTCCTGGCGCTCGAAGAATCGCAGGCCGCCGTACACGCGATACGGAATGCCTACGTTCACGAGCGTATGTTCGATCGTGCGCGACTGCGCGTTGCTTCGATACAGCACGGCGATCTCGCTGCGCGACAGGCCCGTATTGATCAGCGCGCGAATCTCTTCGACGATCCAGCCCGCTTCCTGCGAATCCGTCGTCGCCTCGTAGACACGCACGGGCTCGCCATGCCCCGCGTCCGTGCGCAGGTTCTTGCCGAGGCGCCGCGCGTTGTGCGCGATCAGATGGTTCGCCGCATCGAGAATATGGCCGTGCGAACGGTAGTTCTGCTCGAGCTTGATCAGATGCCGGACCTTGAACTCGTGCTCGAAGTCGCGCATGTTGCCGACGTTCGCGCCGCGAAATGCGTAGATCGACTGGTCATCGTCGCCGACGGCGAAGATCGCGTTGTGCTCGCCCGCGAGCAGCTTCAGCCACGCGTATTGCAGCTTGTTCGTGTCCTGGAACTCGTCGACGAGAATGTGCCTGAAGCGCGCCTGATAGTGCGCGCGCAGCGGCGGGTTGTACGACAGCAGTTCGTAGCAGCGCAGCAGCAGCTCCGGAAAATCGACGACGCCTTCGCGCTGGCATTGCTGGTCGTACGCTTCGTACAGTTCGACGAACTTGCGGTTGAAGTTGTCGGAAGCGTCGGCATCTTTCGGACGCAGCCCCTGCTCCTTCGCGTTGTTGATGAAGTACTGCAGGTTCTTCGCCGGATATTTCTCGTCGTCGATATTCAGGCCCTTCATCAGGCGCTTGATCGCGGAAAGCTGATCCGATGTGTCGAGAATCTGGAACGTCTGCGGCAGGCCCGCGTCGCGGTGATGCGCGCGCAGCATGCGGTTGCACAGGCCATGGAACGTGCCGATCCACATGCCGCGCGTATCGATCGGCAGCAGCGCCGACAGGCGCGACATCATTTCGCGCGCGGCCTTGTTCGTGAAGGTGACGCCGAGCAGGGTCGCAGGCGTTGCGAGACCGTGCTGGATCAGCCACGCGATCCGCGTGATCAGCACGCGCGTCTTGCCGCTGCCTGCGCCCGCCAGAATGAGCGCCGGTTCGTTCGGCAGTGTGACGGCGGCGTGTTGTTCGGGGTTCAGGTTCGCGAGCAGTTCGGGCATGGATGACGAGAAGAAACTACGATTGCGGCGGGTGGTCCGTCATTATAAGACCGCGACGCTCGGAGCCTGGTGCGCCGCTGACGCGCGTGGATCTGTCGGTCTTCGATTCCGCCGGGATCGCGCTCCTGATCGCGCCCTGTCTTGCGCCCTGTCTCACTTGCTGTCTGACGTGCTGTCTTGCGCCCTGTCTCACGCCCTGTCTCACTTCCTGTCTCACTTGTTGTCTGACGTGCTGTCCTGCGCCCCATCCCGCGCCCGTCTTGCCCTCGTCTTGAGCGCGAGCAACGGCCAGCGCGGACCGCCGCCTCACGCCACCCTTTATAATTCAAGGTTTCGGGCATCTTTCCACGTATTTTCCGGCAGATTTTGACGATGACGACAAGCGACAGCACGCTGGCCAAGAGTTTCGAGCCGCAGACGATCGAGGCCCAATGGGGCCCTGAATGGGAAAAACGCGGCTACGCCGCTCCGGCGTTCGAACCGGGCCGCAAGAACTTCTCGATTCAACTGCCGCCGCCCAACGTCACGGGCACGCTGCACATGGGCCATGCGTTCAACCAGACGATCATGGACGGCCTGACCCGCTATCACCGCATGCTCGGCGAAAACACGCTGTGGGTGCCGGGCACGGACCACGCGGGCATCGCGACGCAGATCGTCGTCGAACGGCAACTGGACACGCAAGGCATTTCGCGCCACGACCTCGGCCGCGAAAAGTTCGTGGAGCGCGTGTGGGAATGGAAGCAGCAGTCCGGCTCGACGATCACGAACCAGGTGCGGCGCCTCGGCGCGTCGATCGACTGGTCGCGCGAATACTTCACGATGGACGACAAGATGTCGGCTGCCGTGCGCGACGTGTTCGTGCGTCTGTATGAACAGGGCCTGATCTATCGCGGCAAGCGCCTCGTCAACTGGGACCCGGTGCTGCTCACGGCCGTGTCCGATCTCGAAGTGGTCAGCGAGGAAGAGAACGGCCATCTGTGGCACATCCAGTACCCGCTCGCCTACGGCTCAGGCCATCTGACCGTCGCGACGACGCGTCCCGAAACGATGCTCGGCGACGTCGCCGCGATGGTTCATCCCGAAGACGAGCGCTACGCGCACCTTATTGGCAAGACGGTCAGGCTGCCGCTCACGGACCGCGAAATTCCCATCATCGCCGACGACTACGTGGATCGCGAGTTCGGCACGGGCGTCGTGAAGGTGACGCCTGCGCACGATTTCAACGACTA
This sequence comes from Paraburkholderia franconis, assembly GCF_009362735.1. GTDB lineage: Bacteria > Pseudomonadota > Gammaproteobacteria > Burkholderiales > Burkholderiaceae > Paraburkholderia > Paraburkholderia franconis. The sequence goes on from NZ_WHNP01000006.1 coordinate 106,123, forward strand.
CCAGGTCGGCCAGCGCCACAAGCTGCCGCAGATCGAAATCCTCACGCTCGACGCAAAGATCAACGACAACGCGCCCGAAAAATATCGCGGCATGGATCGTTTCGACGCGCGCAAACAGGTCGTCGCCGATCTCGAAGCGCTCGGGCTGCTCGAATCGGTGAAGCCGCACAAGCTGATGGTGCCGCGCGGCGACCGCACGGGCGTCGTGATCGAGCCGATGCTCACCGACCAGTGGTTCGTCGCGATGAGCAAGCCCGCTCCCGAAGGCACGTTCAATCCGGGCAAGTCGATCGCCGAAACGGCACTCGACGTGGTCCGCAACGGACAGATCAGATTCGTGCCGGAGAACTGGACGACCACGTACTACCAGTGGCTCGAAAACATCCAGGACTGGTGCATCTCGCGTCAATTGTGGTGGGGCCATCAGATTCCCGCGTGGTATGGCGAGAACGGCGAGATCTTCGTCGCGAAGACGGAAGAGGACGCACGCGCGCAAGCCGATGCGAAGGGCTACAAGGGCGCGTTGAAGCGCGACGAGGACGTGCTCGACACGTGGTTCTCGTCGGCGCTCGTGCCGTTCTCGTCGCTCGGCTGGCCGAACGAGACGCGGGAGCTGGAAGCGTATCTGCCGTCGTCGGTGCTCGTCACCGGCTTCGACATCATCTTCTTCTGGGTCGCGCGCATGGTCATGATGACCACGCACTTCACCGGCAAGGTGCCGTTCGACACCGTTTATGTGCACGGTCTCGTGCGCGACGCCGAGGGTCAGAAGATGTCGAAGAGCAAGGGCAACACGCTCGACCCGATCGATATCGTCGACGGCATCGGCCTCGACGCGTTGGTCGCGAAGCGCACCACGGGGCTGATGAATCCGAAGCAGGCCGCGTCGATCGAAAAGAAGACGCGCAAAGAGTTTCCCGAAGGCATTCCGGCGTTCGGCACGGATGCGCTGCGCTTCACCATGGCGTCGATGGCGACGCTCGGCCGCAACGTGAACTTCGACCTCGCGCGCTGCGAAGGCTATCGCAACTTCTGCAACAAGCTGTGGAACGCAACGCGCTTCGTGCTGATGAACTGCGAAGGCCACGACTGCGGCTTCTCGAAGCCGGGCGCGTGCCAGCCTGGCGATTGCGGCCCGGGCGGCTACACGGACTTCTCGCAGGCCGACCGCTGGATCGTGTCGCTGCTTCAACGCGTCGAAGCCGAAATCGAAAAAGGCTTCGCGGATTATCGTTTTGACAATGTGGCGAACGCCCTATACAAGTTCGTGTGGGACGAATACTGTGACTGGTATCTCGAACTCGCGAAGGTGCAGATCCAGACGGGCACGCCGGAACAGCAGCGCGCCACGCGCCGCACGCTGTTGCGTGTGCTCGAAACGGTGCTGCGGCTCGCGCATCCTGTGATTCCTTTCATCACGGAAGCGCTGTGGCAGAAGGTGGCGCCGCTCACGGACAAGTATCCCGAAGGCAAGGCGGAAGGCGAGGCATCGATCATGACGCAGCCCTACCCGATCGCGGAGACGGGCAAGATCGACGAAAAGGCCGAGCAGTGGGCCGCCGATCTGAAGGCTGTGATCGACGCATGCCGAAATCTGCGTGGCGAGATGAACCTGTCGCCGGCGACGAAGGTGCCGCTACTCGTGACGGGCAACGCCGAGCGGCTCACGTCGTTCGCGCCCTACGCGCAGGCGTTGGCGCGTTTGTCGGAGGTGCAGATCATCGCCGACGAAGCAACGCTCGATGCACAGGCACATGGCGCGCCGATTGCTATCGTAGGGACGGACAAGCTCGTGTTGAAGGTGGAAATCGATGTCGCCGCCGAACGCGAACGCCTGTCAAAGGAAATCGCCAGACTGAATGCAGAGGTTTCGAAATGTAACGCCAAGCTCCAGAACGAGAGCTTTGTTGCAAAAGCACCGCCGGCGGTCGTTGAGCAGGAGCAAAGAAGGCTGGCAGAATACCAGACCACGATTGGCAAGCTGACGGCACAACTGTCGCGCTTGCCGGCCTGATTTACGCCCCATGCGTGCCGCGCCAGGCGGCGCATCCACGCATTCCAAACCAGAGGACGCAGGGTACACACATGCTAAAAGTTACTAAGGCAGTTTTTCCGGTCGCGGGTCTCGGTACGCGCTTTCTTCCTGCCACGAAGGCGAGCCCGAAGGAGATGCTGCCTATCGTCGACAAGCCGCTGATCCAGTACGCAGTCGAAGAGGCGATGGCAGCGGGCATCACCGAAATGATCTTCGTGACAGGCCGCAGCAAGCGCGCGATCGAAGACCATTTCGATAAGTCGTACGAAATCGAGGCCGAGCTGGAAGCGCGCGGCAAGGACAAGCTGCTGGAGCTGGTTCGCAGCATCAAGCCGAGCCACGTCGACTGCTTCTACGTGCGTCAGCCGGAAGCGCTGGGTCTCGGCCACGCCGTGCTGTGCGCGGAAAAACTGGTCGGCGACAACCCGTTCGCCGTGATCCTCGCGGACGACCTGCTGTACGGCAAGCCGCCCGTCATGCAGCAGATGATCGAGGTGTTCGATCACTATCACAGCTCGGTGATCGGCGTCGAAGAGATTCCGCCGTCGGAGACGAAGTCGTACGGTATCGTCGACGGCAAGGAGTGGGAAGACGCGATCATCAAGATGTCAGGCATCGTCGAGAAGCCGGCGCCCGAAGTCGCGCCGTCGAATCTCGGCGTGGTCGGCCGCTATGTGCTGAAGCCGCGCATCTTCGATCACATCCGCGCGCTGAAGCCGGGCGCGGGCGGCGAACTGCAACTGACGGACGCGATCCAGTCGCTGCTCGCCGATGAGCAGGTGCTCGCGTACAAGTATCACGGCACGCGCTTCGACTGCGGCAGCAAGCTCGGCTATCTGAAGGCGACCGTCGAATTCGCGCTGCGCCACCCGGAAGTGGCCGCGGACTTCGAAGAGTATCTGCGTACGCGTTCGCCCGTGCTGGAGGGCTGATCGAACGTTCGGCCAGCGTGCAAGTAGCACTGCGGGCCGTCATGCAAGCATGAAGAAAAAGGCGCTGCGCCCCATCGGGGACGCAGCGCCTTTTTTCATGAGCTTGTGACGCGAGATGGCTAAATACAGCCGCGAAGAAACCTCAGCGCCGCCGCATCAGGAAAACGAACACTTTATCGGGCAGCGTCGACGACTCGACGATCTCGTTGCCCGTCTGCTTCGAGAACGCGGCGAAATCGCGCTGCGAGCCGGGATCGGTGGCGAGCACCTTGAGTATCTGGCCGCTTTCCATATCGGCCAGTGCTTTTTTCGCGCGCAGAATGGGCAGCGGGCACTTCAAGCCGCGCGCATCGACTTCCTTGTGAATCTGAATTTCCATCGACGATGACCTTCGTGAGGCGGCGCCCGTGTTCCGCTCGAATGTTCGCGAAAGCGGCGCCATGCAGAGGGTCAAATTCTAACGCATGCGCTTCGAGCGCGCCCAGGCCGCGACAGTCTGGACGTGCTTCGCTTACAGATCGACAGCCCGTCCGCTTGCGAGCGATTCGCGCAGCGCAAAGCCGATGCGTGTCGCCTCCATCGCGTCCGCGAGCGTCGCGCCGCTCTGCCGCCCTTCCCTCACTGCGGCGACGAACGCCCGCGCTTCGCACAGGAACGCCTCTTCGAAGCGATCGAAGAACGTCGGCGTGCACTCGTTGCGGATGCCGCTCGCGTCGGCGATCTCGACGCGGTTCGCGCGCGGATTACGCCCGACATACAGCGCGCCCGCCGTGCCGATCACTTCGCTGCCCGTGTCGTTGCCGTGCGCGAGCGTGCGCGACGCGTAGAACATCGCGATGCGTCCGCCCTCGAACTCGCAGATCGCGACGCCGTTATCGACGTCGCCGAATTCGCGCAGGCCCTCGTGCAGCGCGACCACGCCGCTCGCATAGACGCGCTTCGCTTTCGGCATGCCGAGCAGCCAGCGCGCGACGTCGATGTCGTGCACCGTGCAGTCGAGAAAGATGCCGCCCGAGGTCGGCGCAAAGCGCACGAAAAAGCCTTCGGGATCGTTCTGATCGCAAGTCTGCGAGCGCACCATGAACGGCCGCCCGATCGCGCCCGCCTCGATCTTCTCGAACGCGTTGCGATAGCTCGGATCGAAGCGGCGCATGAAGCCGATCGTCGCCTGCAACTGCGGATAACGCCGCGCCTCTTCGATCACGCGCTCGCATTCGGCGAGATCGAGCGACAGCGGCTTTTCGCAGAACACGTGCTTGCCCGCGCGCAACGCATCGATGATCTGCTGCGCGTGCAGCGCGGACGGCGTGACGAGCCACACGGCATCGACGTCGCGATCGCCGAGCAACGCGTGATAGTCGTCGTAGACGCGCGGCGCGGGCAGCGCGTCGCGCGCCCACGTCCGCTCCGCTTCGACGGGACTGCACGCGGCCACGAGCGCCGCGCCCGACACGCGATACGCAAGATTCTCCGCGTGCCGCTTGCCGAGCCGCCCCAGCCCCACCACGCCAACACGCAATGGCCCCGCGCTCATCACAGCGCCTCGTTGAGCTTGACGGCGCGCCCTTCGCGCCACGAAAGCGTCGCGGCTTCCGCGAGTTCGAGCGCCTTCATGCCATCGGCGACCGTCGTGCGCACCGGCTTGCCTTGCGTGATGGCTTCGAAGAAATGCGCGATTTCGAGCGCGTACGCGGCGCGATAGCGTTCGAGGAAAAAGTGCTCGGGCACGTCGCTGGAGACGGCCGTCTTCGAGTACGCGGTCACTTGCGTCGGACGCACGTTGCCCGCCTGCAGCATGCCGTCGCTGCCAAGCACTTCGAAGCGCTGGTCGTAGCCATACGCGGCGCGCCGCGCCGTATTGATCTGGCACAGACGTCCGTGCTTCGTGCGGATCGTCACGGCTGTCGAGTCGATATCGCCCGCATCGGCGATCGCGGGATCGGACAGACAGCTGCCCGTCGCGTGCAGCGTGTCGGCTTCGTCGTCGAGAATCCAGCGGAAGATGTCGAAGTCGTGAATCAGCATGTCCTTGAAGATGCCGCCCGAGTGCTTGATGTACTCGACGGGCGGCGCGCCGGGATCGCGGCTCGTCACGACGAGCATTTCCGGCGTGCCGATCTCGCCCGCATCGAGACGCGCCTTCAGCGCGGCGAACGTCGGATCGAAGCGCCGCTGAAAGCCGATCATGCACACGACGCCCGCTTTCGCGACGGCATCGGCACAGGCGCGTGCGCGTTCCAGCGTCAGATCGACGGGCTTTTCGCAGAACACGTGCTTCTTCTGCGCGGCCGATTGCAGGATCAGCCCGGCGTGCGTATCGGTGCTCGAACAGATGACGGTCGCGCCCACTGACGCATCGCCCATCGCGCCGTCGACATCCGCGACCTGCGCGCCAAATTGCGCGGCGAGCGCGGCCGCCGCGTCGCGATTCACATCGACCACATATTTGAGCCGCACGCCCGGCTGCCGCGCGAGATTCGACGCATGAATCTTGCCGATGCGTCCCGCGCCGAACACAGCCACGTCGATCGTCTTGCCTGCCACATCAGTCATCGTATCCTCCAGTGTCTGTCGACTCTTCTACGTTCAGTTCCAGCTTGTACGCGAGCGCGATGAACAGCGCCTGGCACAGGCAGATCGTGCTGGTCAGCGAGCGGAACGCGAACGCGCTGCCCTCTTTCACATACAGCTGCGTCGTCGCATAGCGCGCGAGCGGCGACAGCTGGCTATCCGAAATGACGAGTGTCTTCGCCTGATGATGATGCGCGACGCGCAGGCAGTACTGCGTCTCCTTGCCATAGGGCGCGAAGCTGATCGCGATCACGACGTCGCCCTTCTTCACGCTGCGAATCTGCTCGCGATACATCCCGCCGAAACCCGACACGAGATGCACGCGCTTCGGCGTGTGCTGCAACGCATAGACGATGTAGCTCGCGACGGGAAACGAGCGCCGCACGCCGACCACGTAGATGTTCTCGGCCTGCTGCAGCATCTTCACGGCGGCGTCGAACTGCGCGTCGTCGAGCGAGCGGTCCAGCTCGTCGAGACCGTCACGGCACGCAGCGATGAATTCGCGCGCGACGCTGCCGCCCGACAGCCGCCCCGGCTTCTCGTCTATCAGCTTGCGAATGCGCTGTTGATAGCTCTGCGACGACGCGCCCTGCGTCGTGTACGCCTGGCGGAACACCGCCTGCAAATCGGAGAAACCCGAAAACCCGAAACGCTGCGCAAAGCGCACGACGGCGGACGGATGCACGCCGCAACTCATCGCGATGTCACTGGTGCGATCGACCATCACGCTCGACCGGTGCTGCTCGATATACGTCGCGACGCTCTTCAACTGACGCGGCAGCGACTCGTAGTTCTCCGCGATGCGTTGCATCAATTCATCGACGCTCGGCAATTCTTCTGTGCTGTCTTCCGCCATGGTCCTGACCTCTGTGCTTTTTGCAGCGCAAAACCGCGTGCCGCAAGCGTTCGCGGCAATCTCGACGCGCTGTCCCGACGATGCCGAGTATAGGCATAAGCGAAAGCAAATGGAATGGATTTTCCATTTTTCTTTGACATGAAATTTTCATTGCAACTCTCGAAAAGTTGGCCTAATCTTGGTCCTGAGCGATGACGCAACGGCGAGCCGGCATCACCTCGCAAAGCGCCAGACGCTCCCCTCAAAAACGAACAGACCGAGAAAGGTGGAGACAATGAGACTTTGCAAGGGCAAGGCTTCGTTCAAGGTTCTGGCAGCCGCCATTACGCTGGCGGCGGGCATCGGCGCGATGACGGCGCCGGCGGCACAGGCGGCCGACGCTCACTTCGTGCTGATCAGCCACGCGCCGGATTCCGATTCGTGGTGGAACACGATCAAGAATGCGATCAAGCAGGCCGACGAGGATTTCAACGTCGAAACCGACTACCGCAATCCGCCCAACGGCGACATCGCCGACATGTCGCGTCTGATCGAGCAATCGGCGGCGCGCAACTATGACGGCGTGATCGTCACCATCGCCGACTTCGACGTGCTGAAGAGCTCGATCGGCAAGGTCACGGCGAAGAAGATTCCGCTCGTCACGATCAACTCCGGCACGGAAGAGCAAAGCGAGAAGCTCGGCGCGATCATGCACATCGGGCAGCCCGAATACGTGGCGGGCAAGGCGGCGGGCGAAAAGGCGAAGGCAGCGGGCGTGAAGTCGTTCCTGTGCGTGAACCACTTCGCGACCAACGCCGTTTCGTTCGAGCGTTGCCGTGGCTTCGCCGATGCGCTCGGCGTGAACTACAAGAGCTCGACGATCGATTCCGGCCAGGACCCGACCGAAATCCAGTCGAAGGTGAGCGCGTATCTGCGCAACCATCCGAACACGGGCGCAATCCTGACGCTCGGCCCGACGCCTGCGTCGGCGTCGCTGAAGGCCGTGCAGCAGATGGGCCTCGCGGGCAAGATCTACTTCTGCACGTTCGACTTCTCGGATGACATCGCGAAGGGCATCCAGAACGGCACGATTGCGTTTGCGATCGACCAGCAACCGTATCTGCAGGGTTATATCCCCGTCGCCGTGCTCGCGATCGTGAAGAAGGAGCACACGACCGACCCGGCGAAGATCAAGCAGATTCTGGAGGCCAATCCGAAGTTCAAGGCGCGCATGCAAACGTACGGCCTCGAGCCGTCGTATGGGCCGAAGAACATTCGCTCCGGTCCGGGTTTCATCACGAAGGCGAATATCGACACGGTCGTCAAGTACGCGGGCCAGTACCGCTAAGCGACTGACCTTTTATCTGGTCATACGCGGTACCGGGCGCGCCAGCCAATGCGCGACCCCGGCGGCCTCTTGCACTTTCGCAATTTCGCGCTTCGCATTTCGCGTGCGATTTGCAGCCGCCATCGTCGGGCGCCCCGGCCGCGAGATTGACCGGCCTTCTGCGCACTCTCGCCACTCTCACGAGTGAACCGCGCAGCGAGGCCGGGCATCAGCAACTATTCTGCATGTGACGGGAGCAGGCGCTCGCGCACCCACTCCCGTCGACCGCAATTGCTTGCATGGCCCCGAGAAAGGCGCTGACGCGCCGACTCGGGTCCACAAAGGAGACATCATGGGCGTAGCCGGCAAACACTTTCCTTCGCATCGTCACGACGCGGCGGGCAACGACGCGCAATCGTCGCAGTCGGTCCCGGCACCGGCAGGGGACGAGCGAATCAGAAAGGAATCGTTCTTCGGACATCTGCTGAACCGGCCGGAATTCGCCGCGATTTCCGGCACCGTGCTCGTGTTCCTCGTGTTCGCGATCGGCGCGAGCGGCTCGGGGATGTTCAACCTCGATGGCGTGATGAACTGGTCGCAGGTGTCCGCGTATCTGGGCATTCTCGCTGTCGGCGCCTGTCTGCTGATGATCGCGGGCGAGTTCGATCTGTCCATCGGTTCGATGATCGGTTTTGCCGGCATGATGGTCGCGATACCCGCCGTCTATTTTCACTGGCCGATCTGGGCCTCGATTATCTTCGCGTTCGCCGGATCGATGGCGCTCGGTGCGTTGAACGGCTACCTCGTGATGCGCACGCGTCTGCCGTCGTTCATCGTGACGCTCGCGTTCCTGTTCATTCTGCGCGGCCTCACGCTCGCGCTGTCGATCATGGTCGCGGACCGCACGATCATCTCGGGCGTCGGCGATCTCGCGCAGGCCGACCCTGTGACGAACTTCCTGTTCCATGGCGTCGCGCTGCATGGCCTCTTCACGAACCTCGCGCACATGGGCATCGGCTCGCTGCTCGACAACGGCCAGCCGCTCGTGCCCGGCATTCCGAAAGTGCTGCTGTGGTGGTTCGCGCTCGCGGCCATCTGCGCATTCGTGCTCGCGAAGACGCGCTACGGCAACTGGATGCTCGCGGTCGGCGGCGATGCGAACGCCGCGAAGAACGTCGGTGTCCCCGTGCGCCGCGTGAAGATTTCGCTCTTCGTGCTGACGGCCTTCTGCTCGTGTCTTTTCGCCGTGCTGCAAGTGTGCGACATCGGCTCGGCCGCCGCCGACCGTGGTCTGCAAAAGGAATTCGAAGCGATCATCGCCGCAGTGATCGGCGGCACGCTGCTGACGGGCGGTTATGGCTCGGTGGTGGGCGCCTGCTTCGGCGCGCTGATCTTTGGCGTCGTGCAGATCGGCATTACCTATACCAATGTCAGTTCCGACTGGTTCCGCGTGTTCCTCGGCGTGATGCTGCTGATCGCGGTGCTGTTCAACCACTATGTGCGCCGCCGCGTATCTCAATCGTGACCCGGCCGTGACCTTGCAACCCTGACTCTGCAATCGTAACCACGCCATCGCACCAGACACGAGGAAACGGCCATGTCCGACACTCTCAAGCAAGACGACATCATTCTCTCGCTCGAAAACGTCAGCAAGTATTTCGGCAAGGTGATCGCGCTCTCGGGCGTCACGCTACGGTTGAAGCGCGGCGAAGTGCACTGCCTGCTCGGCGACAACGGCGCGGGCAAGTCGACGCTCATCAAGACGCTCGCGGGCGTGCACCAGCCCTCTTCCGGCGACTACCTGGTGGACGGCAAGAAGGTCGTGTTCGAATCGCCGAGCGACGCGCTCGACCTCGGCATCGCGACCGTGTATCAGGATCTCGCGCTCGTGCCGTTGCTCTCGGTCGCGCGCAACTTCTTCATGGGACGCGAGCCGCAGAAGAAGCTCTTCGGCCTCGTCAACGTGATGGACCTCGACACGAGCGCGCGCATCGCACGCGACAAGCTCGCAGAAATGGGCATCATGGTGCGCGATCCGCATCAGCCGATCGGCACGATGTCGGGCGGCGAGCGGCAATGTCTCGCGATTGCGCGCGCGATTCACTTCGGCGCGCGCGTGCTGATTCTCGACGAACCGACTGCGGCGCTCGGCGTGAAGCAGAGCTTCAACGTGCTGAAGCTGATCCACAAGGCGCGCGCGAAAGGCATCTCCGTGATCTTCATTACGCACAACGTGCACCACGCGTATCCGATCGGCGATTCGTTCACGCTGCTCAATCGCGGCAAGTCGATGGGCACCTTCACGAAGGAAACCATCACGAAGGACGAAGTGCTCGACATGATGGCGGGCGGCGCCGAAATGCAGAAGATGATCAGCGAACTGGAAGGCGCAACGATCTGATTCACGCGGCTTGCCGCTGCATCCCTACGCCCTTCTCGCTGCGCGCACCACACTCAGGACATACCTATGGCTCTCACCGGCACACCCAACGCTAACAGCACGAGCCGCTTCGCGGCGGGCCGCAGCCGCGACATCGTCTGCCTCGGCCGGCTCGCCGTCGATCTGTACGCGCAACAGGTCGGCGCGCGGCTCGAAGACGTCGCGAGCTTCGCGAAATATCTGGGCGGCTCGTCGGCGAACATCGCGTTCGGCTGCGCGCGGCTCGGCCTCAACGCATCGATGCTCGCGCGCGTCGGCAACGACCACATGGGCCGCTTTCTCACCGAAACACTCACGAAGGAAGGCTGCGACGTCAGCCACGTGCGCGTCGATCACGAGCGGCTCACCGCGCTCGTGCTGCTCGGCCTGAAAGACCGCGACACGTTTCCGCTGATCTTCTATCGCGAGAACTGCGCGGACATGGCCGTCGACGAAGCCGATTTCGACGAGACGTACATCGCATCGTCGAAAGCGCTGCTCATTACGGGCACGCACTTCTCGACGGAACAGGTGAACCGCACGAGCCGCCGCGCGCTGGAGTACGCGCGCCGCAACGACGTGCGCACCGTGCTCGACATCGACTACCGGCCTGTGCTGTGGGGCCTGACGGGCAAGGCCGACGGCGAGACACGCTTCATCGCGAACGACAGCGTGAGCGCGCACATTCAAGGCATCCTGCCCCTCTTCGATCTCGTGATCGGCACGGAAGAAGAGTTTCGCATCGCGGGCGGCAAGGACTCGCTGATCGAATCGCTCGCGCAGGTGCGCAACGTGACGCCCGCGACGCTCGTCGTGAAGCGCGGGCCGCTCGGCTGCCAGATCATCGACGGCGACGTGCCCGCTTCGATCGACGATGCACCGATTCACGGCGGCGTCGAAGTCGACGTGCTGAACGTGCTCGGCGCGGGCGATGCGTTCGCGTCGGGCTTCCTGTCGGGCTGGCTGCGCGACGAGCCGCTCGAAGCGTGCGCGCGCGCCGCGAATGCGAGCGGCGCGCTCGTCGTGTCGCGTCACGGCTGTGCGCCCGCGATGCCGACGCCCGCCGAACTCGACTACTTCTTGCGCGAAGCGAAAGCGAACCCCGCACGGATGCGCCGCCCCGATCGCGACGCAACGCTCGCGCGTCTGCATCGCGTGACGCCCGCGCGCAAGGCCTGGGATGAAGTGCTCGGCTTCGCGTTCGATCATCGCAACCAGTTCTTCGAACTCGCGCAGCAAACAGGCGCGGACACCGCGCGCATTTCGAAGCTGAAGAGCCTGTTCGTCGAGGCCGTCAAGCAGACGGAAGAAGCGCTCGGCTTGCAGGGTCGCATCGGCGTGCTGATCGATGATCGCTACGGCCAGGATGCACTGAACGAAGCGACGGGACGCGGCTGGTGGATCGGCCGCCCTGTCGAGCTGCCGGGCTCGGTGCCGCTCGTGTTCGATCATGGGCGCTCCGTCGGCACGACGCTCACCAACTGGCCGCGCGAGCACGTGGTGAAGTGCCTCGTTCAATTCCATCCCGACGAGCCGATCGAACAGCGCATCGAACAGGAAGCGCAACTGCGTTCGCTCTATGACGCCGTGCAGGAATCCGGCCACGACCTACTGCTCGAAGTGATTCCGCCGAAGCATCTGCCCGTCGGACCGGACATCGTGTTTCGCGCGTTGAAGCGCCTCTACAACATCGGCATCTATCCAGAGTGGTGGAAGCTCGAACCGATGGAAGCATCGCAGTGGCAAGCCGTCGATGCCCTCATCCACGAGCGCGATCCGTACTGCCGCGGCGTCGTGCTGCTCGGCCTGTCGGCGCCTGTCGAGCAGATGATCGAAGGCTTTCGCTCGGCTGCACAATCGACGACGTGCAAAGGCTTCACGGTCGGCCGCACGATCTTCCACGAGCCGAGCCAGGCGTGGCTCGCAGGCGGGATCGGCGACGACGAAGTGATCGCGCGCGTGCGCCGCACGTTCGAAACGCTGATCCAGTCGTGGCGCGACTCGCGTGCAACGGCTGGCGCGGGCGGCACGTCGAATGCGGCATCGCCGCGTAACGTTCATCAGGAGCAGGTGGCATGAATCAGCGCGTGTTGCATCACGATGTGGCGGCCTCGTCCGACGCGGCCGCGCAAGTGTCGGCGGATGGCACGATTCGTCTGACGGCAGCGCAGGCCGTCGTGCGCTATCTCGCTGCGCAACTCGTCGAGACGGAAGACGGCGAGAGTACCGAGCCGCTCTTCGGCGGCGTGTTCGCGATCTTCGGGCACGGAAACGTCGCGGGCCTCGGCGAAGCGCTCTATCAGCATCGTCACGAACTGCCGACGTATCGCGCGCACAACGAGCAGGCGATGGCGCACAGCGCGATTGCGTTTGCGAAGGCGCATTTCCGCCGACGGATGATGGCCGTCACGACGTCGATCGGTCCGGGCGCGACGAACCTCGTCACGGCGGCCGCGCTCGCGCATGTGAACCGCTTGCCCGTGCTGCTGCTGCCCGGCGACATCTTCGTGTCGCGCGCGCCCGACCCGGTCTTGCAGCAGGTCGAAGACTTCCACGACGGCGGCATCTCGGCCAACGATGCGTTCAAGCCCGTGTCGCGCTACTTCGATCGCATCGTGCATCCGGCGCAACTGATCAACGCGTTGCCGCGCGCGATTCGCGTGCTGACGGATGCCGCACTGTGCGGTCCCGTGACGCTCGCGATGCCGCAAGACGTGCAGGCAACCGCCTACGACTACCCCGCCGTATTTTTCGAACCGCGCGTCGTCAAGTTGCATGCGCCCTCGCCCGTCGCGAGTGAAATCGACGATGCGCTGCTGGTGCTACGCAACGCGAAGCGTCCGATGATCGTCGCGGGCGGCGGCGTACTGTACGGCCGCGCAACGGAGGCATTGCGCGCGTTTGCGAACAAGCACGGCATTCCCGTCGCCGAGACGCAGGCGGGCAAGAGCGCGCTCGCCTGGGACGATCCGCTCAATCTCGGCGCGCTCGGCGTGACGGGTTCGCCGGGCGCGAACGAGCTTGCGCACGAAGCCGATTGCGTGCTCGCCATCGGCACGCGCTTGCAGGACTTCACGACGGGCTCGAACACGCTCTTCACGCAGGCGCAGGTGATCGGCATCAACGCAAACGCGTTCGATGGCCTCAAGCATCGCGGCTGCATCGTGCAAGCCGATGCGCGCCTCGCGCTCGAAGCGCTCACGTCGCAACTCGAAGGCTGGCAAGCGGATGCATCGTGGACCGCGCGCGCCCAGCAGCGCGCGAACGAATGGCGAGACATCGTGCACAAGCTCACGCACACGCCGCAACGCGTGGAGAATCCAGGCGTGCTTCCCTACGATGCCGACGTGATCGGCGCCGTCCAGCGTTCGAGCGCGCGCTCGACGACGGACGACATCGTCGTCTGCGCGGCGGGCACGCTGCCCGCCGAGTTGCACAAGCTGTGGCGCGCGGGCCGGCCGGGCGCGTATCACGTCGAGTATGGCTACTCGTGCATGGGCTATGAGATCGCAGGCGGTCTCGGCGCGAAGCTCGCGCGGCCCGAGCGCGAAGTGATCGTGATGGTCGGCGACGGCAGCTATCTGATGATGAACAGCGAGATCGCGACCTCGGTGATGCTCGGCGCGAAGCTGATCGTCGTCGTGCTCGACAATCGCGGCTATGGCTGCATCAACCGGCTGCAACAGGCGTGTGGCGGCGCGCCGTTCAACAACATGTTCGACGACTGCGTGCAAGGCGCGCCCGGTGCGCCAAACATCGATTTCGCCGCGCATGCGCGCGCGATGGGCGCGCAGGCTGAGCATGTCGCCAACGTGCAGGAACTCGAGGCCGCGATGCAGCGCGCGCGGGCCGCGGACCGCACCTACCTGATCTGTATCGATACCGACGCCGCGCGCACCACCGACGAAGGCGGCTGGTGGTGGGAAGTCGCCGTGCCGGAAGTGTCGCCGCGTGAAGGCGTGCGCGACGCGCGCGCCGACTACGAGGCGCACATGAACGCACGCGGCCGGGACAACCAGTGAGGAAGCGCACATGAGCCAGTTCGAAGTACGCATCGGCATCAATCCGCTGTCGTGGATGAACGACGATCTGCCGTCGCTCGGCGGCGAGACGCCGCTCGAAGTCGCGCTCACCGAAGGACGCGAAATCGGCTATCAGGGGTTCGAGCTCGGCAACAAGTTTCCGCGCGAACCCGAGGCACTGAAGGCGCTGTTCAAGCAGTACGATCTCTCGCTCGTCTCCGGCTGGTATTCGGGGCGGCTCGCGGATTTCAGCCGCAGCATCGAAGACGAATGCAAGGCCGTCGATTCGCATCTGGAACTGCTGTCGAAAAACGGCGCGACCGTGATGGTCTACGGTGAAGTGCACAACACGATTCAGGGCTCGCCCGTGCCGCTCTATCAGCGTCCGCGTTTCTTCACGGACGAGCAATGGAACACGTATGCGAAGCGGCTCGACGAATTCGCGCGCTATACGTTGAGCAAGGGCGTGCGCGTCGCGTATCACCATCACATGGGCGCGTATGTCGAAACGCCTGCCGACGTCGACCGCCTGATGGCGCTGACGAGCAATGATGTTGGCCTGCTGTTCGACGCGGGGCACATTACGTTCGCGGGCGGCGATGCGCTGACGGTGCTGAACAAACATATCGGCCGCGTTTGTCACGTGCATTGCAAGGACGTGCGCCCGGCCGTGATGAAGCTCGCGCGCAACCGCAACTGGAGCTTTCTCGATGCCGTGATCGCGGGTGCGTTCACGGTGCCGGGCGATGGCGCCGTCGATTTCGCCGCGATCATCGATACGCTCAAGCGGCACGGCTATCGCGGCTGGCTCGTCGTCGAAGCGGAGCAGGACCCGACAGTCGCGCCGTCGTATGCTTATGCGCAGAAGGGGTATCGCACGCTGCGCACGCTCGTCGATGCGCCCCTCGATGTCGCACAGGAGGCAGCATGAGTTTGCTCGTGAAAGCACAGCGCGAAGGTCAGACGATCGCGCGCGTCACGCCCGATACGGCGGGCTGGAAGTACGTCGGCTTCGCCGCGTACCGGATGGAGCCGAACGAAGTCGTGCACGTGCTCGAAGCGTCGCGCGAAGTGTGCATCGTCGTGATGGCGGGTGCCGTCGATGTCGAATCGGATGCACAAATATGGACGGGGCTCGGCTCGCGCGACAGCGTGTTCGAAGACAGTGCGCCCGTCGCCGTCTATCTGCCGCCCAACACGCGTGCAACGATCCGCGCGAACAGGTATGCCGAAGTGGGCGTCGCCAGCGCGCCGGCGAAGGGCGACTACGCTGCGCGTCTGATCGAGCCTTCGCAGATGAAGCGTTCGGTGCGCGGCAAGGGCGCGAATACGCGCTACGTGTGCGACATTCTTCCGCAAACGGAGCTTGCGGAGTCGCTGCTCGTCGTCGAAGTGCGCACACCGGGCGGCCACTCGTCGAGCTATCCGCCGCACAAGCACGACACCGACAACATCCCGACGGAAAGCTCGCTCGAAGAGACGTACTATCACCGGCTCAATCCGCCGCAAGGATTTGCGTTTCAGCGTGTCTATACGGATGAGCGCGATATCGACGAATCGCTCGCCGTCGAGGATCACGATGTCGTGATGGTGCCGCGTGGCTATCATCCCGTCGTCGTGCCGTATGGATACGACTCGTACTATCTGAACGTGATGGCGGGACCGACGCGTACGTGGCACTTCAAGAACGATCCAAAGCATGAGTGGATCGTGGAGAGGGATAAGGGGTGATGGTTTTGGTCTGCGACGCTGGTTGGTTTTTTTAGCGTGCCTCTGGCATCCGCAATGCGGTGTTTGTCTGCGACGGCTTTTGTTTTGGTCTTTCTGGCTTGCTGCCAGCATCCGCGTTGCGCCTCGCGGCGCGGGTGTTGCCCCTGTGCGGGGCGGCACCTACTTTTCTTTGCCGCCGCAAAGAAAAGTAGGCAAAAGAAAGCGGGCTCACACCGCCAGTGCTTGACGATTACCCACGGGCTCTCAACGTCCCCATACTTCATGCGGCAGTGTGCTGGCTGATGTTCATCGCCAACGTTCAGGCTAAGCGCCTCACCCGCTTCATGCACCTGTGGCACGGCTAAGGGCATCGAACGCTTCAGCGCCGCCTTGCGGTAGTGAATGCAGATTGCTGGGGCGCACAGGACGCCGCCCGCACTCGTAGCCGCATCGCGTAGAAGGTGTCCTGTGCGTCACGATGCGCGCGTATCCATCGTCGATCACGTCTCCTCCTATCGCGGCTCGTTCGGCGATGCGCCTTCGTCTTCGTTTGTCCACGCGCCACCGACACGATTTCTCGAGGACGCTCACCAAACGCGAGCCCGTGATCAACGCAATAGATCGCTCCGTGCAACGTTGCCGCGCAACCCTTTGCGGGCTCGTGATCGTTCGAGTCAAACAGGAAAAAGTATGCGCTTCATCCCACGCCCAGCCATTCGTGCATCACATCGGGACGCTGGCGAAACAGATCGAGCGGACCGTCGAACACGATTTCGCCATGCCCCATCACGGCGACACGGCTCGCAAGCCGGTCGGCGATCACGAGCCGCTGTTCGATCAGCAGCATCGCGACGCCGCGCTCGCGCAACAGCTTCAACGCGGCCGCGAGCTGCTCGACGACCTGGCCCGCGAGCCCTTCCGTCGGCTCGTCGATCACGACGAGATCGGGATCGCCAAGCAATGCGCGCGCAACCGTGAGCATCTGCTGCTCGCCGCCCGACAGTGCGCCCGCCTTCGTGCGCGCGCGTTCGCGCAACGCGGGAAACAGCGCAAAGGCATCGTCGAGCGTGAAGCGTGCCGCGCGCTGCTTGCCGCACGGCTTCAAGCCGAGTTGCAGATTCTCGCGCACGGAAAGCGTCGGAAACACGTCGCGCTGCTCGGGCACGTATCCGATGCCGAGCCGCGCGATTTCGAACGCGCGCCGTCCCGCGAGCGATCGGCCCGCGAACTCGATCGCGCCCCGCGTGCGCACAAAACCCATGATCGCCTTCGCGAGCGTCGAGCGGCCCGAGCCGTTGCGGCCCGCGAGCGCGACGGCCTCGCCCGCTTCGATATGCAGGTTCACGCCGTGCAGCACCTGGCTCGCGCCGTACCACGCGCACAGATCGCGCATCGCAAGCAACGCGGTCATCGCGTGTCTCCTGGCGGCGCGTCGCCAAGGTACGCGGCGCGCACGGCGGGATCGGCGCGGATCGCATCCGGCGTGCCCGTCGCGATCACCTGCCCTTGCACGAGCACGCTGACGCGATCCGCGAGCCCGAACACGACATCCATGTCGTGCTCGACCATCAGCAGCGTGCGGCCCGCCGTCGCCACACGGATCAGCTCGACCGCGCGCGCCGCCTCCGCGCGGTTCATGCCCGCCGTCGGTTCGTCGAGCAGCAACGTGTGCGCGCCGCTCGCGAGCGCGAGACCGAGATCGAGCGCGCGCTGTTCCGCATAGCTCAGCGTGCCCGCGATCACGTCGCGTCGCGCGCCGAGCCCGACAGCATCGAGCACTTCTTCGGCGTGCGCATCGGCGGCGCGCGTGACGGTGAAGCGCTGCCACCAGCGCGCGCGGTCGCGATCCGCGATCTGCGCGGCGCAGCACAGGTTGTCGAACACGCTGAGCTTCGCGAAGAAACTCGTCGTCTGGAAACTGCGCGCGAGACCGCGCCGGCAGATCGCCGCGGGCGCGAGACGCGTGATGTCGGCGCCGTACAGTTCGATGCGCCCCGCACTCGGCCGCTTTGCGCCCGCGATCAGATTGAAGAGCGTCGATTTGCCCGCGCCGTTCGGCCCGATCAGCGCATGACGTTCGTGCGGTTCGATCGACAGATCGACGCCGCGCAAAATGCGTGTCGCGCCGAAACGCTTTTCGATGCCGCGCACCGCGATCGCGGGAATCATGCGCGCACTCCTGCGCGCGCATCGGCAGGGCGCTTTCTTTCGAAGCGCTGGGCGATGTTCATCGCGAGCCAGCCGATCGCAGCGAGACTCAGCACGCCGATTGCCAGCCACGTGAAGCCGATCGTCGAGACGAACGCCGCCTGTTCTTCCGTGCCGAAGCGTCGCGCGTACGTCCATTGCACGCACAGCACGAGCGCGAGCGACCACGCGCATGCGCTCGCCATCCGCAGGACGAGGGGCGGCAGCGACGCGCGCCAGCCGTCGCGTGCGAAACGGGCCGCCTGGCGCTGCAACCATCCCGCGATCCCGTCGGGCGAAGCCATCACGACGACAATGAAGAACAACCCGAGATACAGGAGCCATGCGCGCGTCGCGCTCGCGACGACGACACTGAAAAACGTCAGCACGACAGCACCCGCGACGGGTCCGAAGAACGCGCCGCTGCCTCCGATCACCGTCGCGATCAGCACCGAGCCCGAACGCAACATGCCGACGCTTTCCGTCGATACCAGCTCGACATTGATCAACCCCAACGTGCCCGCGATGCCCGCAAAGAACGACGACCACACGACGACCTCATAACGCACGCGCCTCGGAAAGCAGCCGATGGCCGCCGCGCGCACCGGGTTGTCGCGCACGGCATGCGCGAGCCGCATGAACGGCGTGCGCGACAGCGCGTACATCGCGAGCACGGACAGCGCGCACCATAGCGCAATGAGCGCATACGCTTCACGCGCGGGTCCGAACGTGAAGCCCGGCACGGCGACGCCCGCCGCGCGATCGATCGCGACGCCCGCTTCGCCGCCGAACCAGTCCGGCAAGGTCCACGCGGCGGCCGCGACGAGTTCGCCGATGCCGAGTGTGATCATCGCGAACGTGGTGCCCGCGCGGCGCGTCGCGACGAGTCCGTACAACGCGCCGAACAGCGCGCCGCCGATGCCGCCCAGCAACGGCAGCAACGGCAAGGGCACGCCGATGCGATTGAACAGATGCGCCGCAATCAGCGCGCCGATACCCGCCGATGCCGCATGCCCAAACGACAGCAGCCCCGCGCCGCCGAGCAGCAGGTTGTACGAGAGCGCGAACACGATCATCGACACCGTTTGCGCGAGCCACGCGACGAGCCAGCTCTGCGCCGACACACAAGGCGGCACGACGAGCAGCAACGCGAGCGCGGCCCATGGCGTGATGGCGCGCCAACGCTGCACGCGCTGAGAACGACGCGGCGCATCGTGGACGTTATGCATCGTCTTCGCGCTGTCCGAAGAGCCCTCGCGAACGCACGGCGAGCATCGCGACGAGCAGCAGATACGGCACGAGCGGCGCAAGTTGCGCGACGGTCAGCGCGCTCCATGCGGCGGGCAGCGTGCGGTCGCCGTCGCCCAGAAGACCGGGCAGATCGCCGAGCAGATCGCCAAGCGAGACGTCGCTCGCGACGGCCAGGGTCTGCACGCAGCCGATCACAAGCGACGCGACGAGCGCGCCGCCCAGCGAACCCAGTCCGCCGATCACGACGACGACGAACACAATCGAGCCCACCGATTCCGCCATCGCCGGCTCGAGCACGAAGAGCGGCGCACCGATCACGCCCGCCAGCGCCGCGAGCGCCGTGCCCGCCGCAAACACGCAGGTGAACACGCGCGGCACGTCGTAGCCGAGTGCCTCGACGGCATCGGGATGCGTGAGCGCCGCGCGCACGACGAGCCCCGCCTTCGACACGCGCAGCACCGCATGCAACGCGACAAGCATCGCGACGGCCACGGCCATCATGAACACGCGATAACGCGAGAACGCAATGCCGTACACGTCGAACAAAGGACCTTCGAGCGCCTTGGGCACGACGGTGCTCAACGCCTGCAGGCCCCACACGAGCTTCACGCCTTCGCCGATCAGATATGCCGCGCCGAAGGTCAGCAGCAGTTCCGCGAGATGTCCGTGCGGTCGCACGCGCCGCAGCAGCCAGCGCTCGAGCGCCGCGCCCATCAGCCCGACGGCGAGCGGCGCCACGACGAGCGCCCACCAGAATCCCGCGCGCGCCGCGACGGAAAAGCCGACATACGCGCCCAGCATGTAGAAGCTCGCGTGCGCGAAGTTCAGCACGCCGAGCATGCTGAAGATCAGCGTCAGTCCCGCCGACAGCATGAACAGCAGCAGCCCGTAGCTGACGCCGTTCAGCGCATCGATGACGAGCGACTGCACGCGTCAGTCCGCCTGCGCACTACGTACGACGGGCACGTCGGGCACGAGGGGCACGACGAGCGGTTCGAGCGCGGCGCGCAGCTTGTCGGGCAGCGCAACGGGACGACGCGTCTCGCGATCCACGTAGACGTGCACGAAATGCCCTTGCGCGGCGGGCGCGTCGTCGCCTTCCCTGAAGAGACCCACTTCGTAGCGCACGCTCGATGTGCCGAGGCGCACGACGCGCAGTCCCGCGTCGATGCGGTCCGGAAACACAAGCGGCGCGAAGTAGTTGCACTGCGTCTCGACGACGAGCCCGATCGTCGTGCTGTGCCCGATATCGAGCGCGCCCGCGCGGATCAGATACTCGTTCACGACGGTATCGAAGTAGCTGTAGTAGACGACGTTGTTCACGTGACCGTAGACGTCGTTGTCCATCCAGCGCGTGCCGATGGCGAGAAAATGCGGGTAGGCGGCGCGCGCCGCGGGAGCCGGTTTGTTCATGTCGTGTGCGTCAGGCGTAAAAGTGGCGCGTTCACATCGACTCGGTCAGCATCCGGCGATAGTCGTCGGCCGTCGCTTCGCGCGGGTTCGTCTTGTGGCAATGATCGGCGAGCGCGCCCTTGATCACCTTGTCGAACACGCTTTCGTCGACGCCCATTTGCCTGAGACCCGTCGGCAGGCCGAGGCGCGCCGTCATGTCGTGCAGCGCCTGCGCGAGATCGGCATTGTCCGGCAGGTTCATCACGCGCCGCATCCGGGCATAGCGTCGATTTGCGACGACCGTCTCCGCGCTTTCGTTGAAGCGCAGCACGGCAGGCAGCACAACCGCGTTCAGCGTGCCGTGATGCAGCGACGTGCGCCCGTTCACAGGCACACCGCCAAGCGGATGCGACAGCGAGTGCACGCAGCCCAGTCCCTTCTGGAAAGCCATCGCGCCCTGCATCGACGCGCTCATCATGTGCAGGCGCGCGTCGCGGTTCTGGCCGTCGTGCGTCGCGAGCTCGATGTTCGCCCACGCGCGTTCCAGCCCGTCGAGCGCGATGCCGTCGGCGGGCGGGTTGAACGACGGCGCGAGAAACGTCTCGATGCAATGCGCGATCGCATCCATCCCCGTCGCGGCCGTCAGCGTCGCGGGCAGGCCGAGCGTGAGGCCGGGATCGCAGATGGCCGCCTTCGGCAGCAGATGCCACGAATGAAACCCGAGCTTGCGACCGTCGTTGAGGATCACGATTGCGCCGCGCGCGACTTCGCTGCCCGTGCCCGCCGTAGTCGGCACCGCGATCAGCGGCGCGGCCTTGTCGGTGATCCTGTTGCTGCCGCCTTCGATGGTCGCGTACTCCGTCATCGTGCCCGGATGCGTCGCCATGATCGCGACGCCTTTCGCGAGATCGATCGACGAGCCGCCGCCGACCGCGATCAGTCCGTCGCAACCCTCTTCGCGATAGCGCTGCGCGGCCGCCATCACCATCGCTTCCGTCGGGTTCGAAGGCGTGTCGTCGAAGACGGGCACGTGGGGCAGCTTTAGCGCATCGATCGCCTGCTGCGCGACGCCCGCCGCCATCACGCCCTTGTCCGTCACCACGAGCGGCCGTTTGATGCCCGAGCGCTCGCACTCCGCAGGCAACTGCGCGAGCGCGTCGTAGCCGAGATGAATGTGCGTCAGATAGTAGATGTAGGCCATGTCGGTGTGTCTCCTTTGTTATCGAAGATGAAGCGGCGCTGTGCTCCAGCGAAGCCGCCGCGTGTGACTACGACCAGCGCGGCGACGGGTACCCGCCTGGTGCCGCGATCGCCCGTTCGTCTCGTCTGCCAGGTTCGACTAGCGGTTTCGTCGGACGCGGCGCGTGCTCGGGCGTGGGCTTGCATAGGGCCGGGTTCAGCGCATGCCGCGAACGCCGACGCGTCCGCTCACACTGCACACAGCGCGCGGACATCGGCGGCAAAGCGCTCGACGGTCTCGGGCTGCGTGTCCCACGCGCACATCAGCCTGCAGCCGCCCGCGCCGATGAACTCATAGAACTTCCAGCCGTGCGTGCGCATCGCCTTTGCGACGTGCGGAGGCAGTTGCGCGAACACAGCATTCGATTCCGTCGGGAACATGATGCTCACGCCCGGAATTTCCGCGAGCCGCGACTCCATCAGCTTCGCCATCGCATTCGCATGACGCGCGTTGCGCAGCCAGACGTCGTTGTCCAGCAGGCCGAGCCACGGCGCGGAAATGAAGCGCATCTTCGACGCGAGCTGGCCCGCCTGCTTCAGGCGATACGCGAAATCGTCGGCGAGCGCGCGGTCGAAGAACACGACCGCCTCGCCGACGGGCAAGCCGTTCTTCGTGCCGCCGAAGCACAGCACGTCGACGCCCGCGCGCCACGTGATCTCGGACGGATGCACGTTCAGCGCGGCGACCGCGTTCGCGAAGCGCGCGCCATCCATGTGCACCTTCAGATGACGGCGTTTCGCAATCGCGGCGATCGCGCGGATTTCCTCGACGCTGTAGACGGTGCCCACTTCCGTCGATTGCGTGAGCGTGACGACTTTGGGCTTCGGGTAGTGAATGTCGGCGCGGCGCGTGACGACGGCTTCGATCGCGTCCGGCGTGAGCTTGCCGCCGACGCCCGGCGCCGTCAGCAGCTTCGAGCCGTTCGAGAAGAACTCGGGGCCGCCGCATTCGTCCGTTTCGATGTGCGCGAGTTCGTGGCAGATCACCGAGTGATACGACTGGCACAGCGACGCGAGCGCCAGCGAGTTCGCCGCCGTGCCGTTGAAGACGAAGAACACTTCGCAGTCGGTCTGGAACAGGTTGCGCAGGCGGTCGCAGACCTGCTGCGTCCATGAGTCGTCGCCGTAGGCGGGCTCGTGGCCGCTGTTGTTGGCGGCGATCAGCGCTTCGAGCGCCTCGGGGCAGATGCCGGCGTAGTTGTCCGACGCGAAATGTTGCATGGCAGGCGGCGCGCCCGGCGACAGGCGCGCGGAGATGACGGGAAAGCGGTCATTTTAGTGCGGCGGGTGCTGAATTTGTTTTTGTCGGATGCTGCGTCCGCTTTTCTGTGTGCTTGTTTCGTCCGTTGCCGCTCCCGTCGCGCCCGTTGGCTCAGGCGCGCGGCCGCCGGCGCACGAGTGCGACCACGACGAGGCCCACCGCGCCCGCCAGCAGAGCGCCCGCCGCCAGCAACAACGCGGGCGTGAACGAACCGGTGTGCGAGGCGATCGGCGCGGCGACGAGCGGTCCGGCGATCTGTCCGAGGCCATACGCCGCCGTCGCGTAACCCATCAGGCCCGCCGCATCGTCGCCATGCAAACGGCGTGCTTCGCGCATCGCGAACAATGTAATCGCGGTGAACGGCAAGCCGATCAGCGCGCTGCCGAGCGCGAAACCACCCGCCGTCGGCGACGCGATGCCCGAGACGATGCCGAGCGCCTGCAGCACATAGCAGCCAGCCAAAAGCATGCGGTTGTCCCAGTGCCCGGGAAGTCGCGCGCCCGCGAGCGCGCCGACGACCAGCGCGCCGCCTAACAGCGGCCAGAACAGATCCGGCCACGGCGAGCCTGCCGGTAGCGCCGCGCGGGCGATCACGGGCAGAAACGTCGCCGTGATGATGTAGCCGAAGCCGGGCACGCCATAGAGGACGATCAGCCAGAAAGCGTCGGCGCGATGCAGATGTGCGTGATGCGATTGAGCGCGCGTCCTTTGCGCCGTGTTGCGCGTGTCGCGCGATGCGGCCGTCATGGTCGGCGTCGAAGCGAACGTGCGCCACACGAGCGCCGTCAGCGCGGCCGACACGAGCCCGAAACCGATCCAGCCCGCCGACGCACCGTATCCACCATGCGCACTCGCCGCGCTGACGAGCAGCCCCGTCGCGGCAATGCCGACGCCCGGCCCTGTGTAGATCACGCCGCCCCACTCGTTTGCGCCGAGTTCGGCGAGCCGCCGCAAGCCCCACTGCGACGCGAACACGAAGGTCCACGCGCTGACGGCGCCCGCGACGAAACGCACGGCCGCCCAGATCCAGAACTGGTCCGTGACGCCCATTGCCAGCACCAGCAGCACCGTCAGCGCAAGGCCCGTCTTCACCATGCGCGAGGCATCGACACGCAAGGCCGCACAAGCGATCGCGCCGAGAAAATAGCCCGCGTAGTTCAGCGACGCGAGCCAGCCGCCATGTCTGATATCGAGCGCGCCGCCATGAAGCATCAGCGGCAGGAGCGGCGTGAACGCAAAACGCCCGACCCCGAGCGCGACGGCCAGCGCCGCCATGCAGGCGAGCGCGGCACGGCGGGCGGAGTGCGGCGACGCGTGGGGCTCAAAGGTACGGGTAGCGAATTCGGTCATCGATGACAGCTTGATATTGGTCCGTCGGCCGGATCGGCGGTAGCGTGAACCCGGCTTTTCAATGTGCCATCGTAGCTTGACCATTCAATCTCATAAAATGAATAATATGGATAGATTGAATCTCTCGGAGAGATTGATGGATCTTGCCGCCCTGACCATTTTCCGCGCCGTCGTGCGCGAAAACGGCGTGACGCGTGCCGCCGCGAAGCTCAACCGCGTGCAATCGAACGTGACGACGCGCATCAAGCAGCTCGAAGAGCAGCTGGGCACCGAGCTTTTCATCCGTGACGGACGCCGTCTGGTGCTGACACCGGCGGGCGAAACGCTTCTGTCCTATGCCGAACGGCTGCTCGCGCTCGCCGACGAGGCGCGGCATGCTGTCAAGGATGCGCGTCCGAGCGGACGTTTGCGGCTCGGCACGATGGAGAGCGTCGCCGCGACGCGGCTGCCTGGTCTGCTCGCGCAATACCATCAGACATGGCCGGACGTCGCGCTCGAACTGGAGACGGGCACGACAGGCAAGCTGATCGAACGCGTGCGCGAATTCGAGGTGGATGCGGCCATCGTCTCGAGGCCGCTTGATCCCGCATCGCTCGGTGATCTGTTCGAGATCGTGCCCGTGTATCGCGAAGAACTCGTCATGCTGAGTCCGCGCGGGCATCGCCCCATTCTCGATCCCCGCGATATCGCGCTATCGACGCTAGTCGCGTTCGAGCAGGGTTGCGCGTATCGGATCTACGTCGAGAACTGGTACATGCAGCATGGCGTCCGGCCGGCGCGTGTGCTGGAGCTCGGGTCGTATCACGCGATCGTCGCGTGTGTCGCGGCGGGCGCGGGCGTGGCCGTCGCGCCGCGCTCGGTGCTCGCGCTGCTGCCCGAATCGAACGATATCGCCGTGCATACGCCCGAAGGGCTCGGCAGCATCGATACGCTGCTGATCTGGCGGCGCGGGCATTTTTCGTCGGCATTGAATGCGTTGCGCGGGATGCTCGTCGAGAGCAGCCACGCCGATGACACCGTGAAGGCGACAATGGCGATGGCTGTCTGATACCGGGCCAGGACGCCTGACTGATCTTCTGAAAGCAAAAAGCCGCGAGTCTCATCGACTCGCGGCTTTTTATCGCTTGATGCGAATGTCGTCCGATGCGCTTAAAGCTGCGCTTCGACCCAGCCCTTCACGCCAGCCAGCGCGGCGGGCAGATTGGCGGGCTCGGTGCCGCCGGCCTGCGCCATGTCCGGGCGGCCGCCGCCCTTGCCGCCGACCTGCTGCGCGACGAAGTTCACCAGTTCGCCCGCCTTCACCTTCTTGCTGGCATCAGCGGTGACGCCCGCGATCAGGCTGACCTTGCCGCCTTCGACGGACGCCAGCACGATGGCCGCGCTCTTGAGCTTGTCCTTCAGCTTGTCGACGGTTTCGCGCAGCGTCTTGACGTCCGCGCCTTCCAGCGTCGCGGCCAGCACCTGCACGCCCGACACGTCGATCGCCTGGCCCGCCAGTTCGTCGCCCTGGCTCGATGCGAGCTTCGACTTCAGCGCGCCCAGTTCTTTTTCCAGCAACTTCACCTGGTCCTGGACCTGCGTGATGCGCTGCGTGAGTTCCGCCGGCTGCGCCTTCAGTGCTGCGGCTGCGGCGTTGATACGCGCGTCCAGTTCCTGCACGAAACGCACGGCGTTATCGCCCGTGATCGCCTCGACCCGACGGATGCCCGCGGCGACGCCGCCTTCCATCACGATCTTGAAGAAGCCGATATCGCCCGTGCGATGCACGTGCGTGCCGCCGCACAGTTCGCGCGAGAAGCCCAGATCGAGCACGCGCACTTCGTCGCCGTACTTCTCGCCGAAAAGCGCCATCGCGCCGCCCTTCACCGCTTCGTCGTACGGCATCACGCGCACGATGCCCGGCGCGTTCGCCAGCACTTCGGCGTTGACGATTTCTTCAACGCGGCGGATTTCGTCGTCCGTCATCGGCGCGTTGTGCGCGAAGTCAAAGCGGGTCTTGTCCGCGTCGACGAGCGAGCCCTTCTGCTGCACATGGCCGCCGAGCACTTCGCGCAACGCCTTGTGCATCAGGTGCGTGGCCGAGTGATTGCGAGCCGTGCGCGCGCGGCGCACTGCGTCGATTTCCGCCTTCACGACGTCGCCGACCTTCAGCGTGCCCTGTTCCAGCGTGCCGTGGTGGCCGACGACGTCCGCCTGCACCTTCAGCGTATCGGCGACGGCAAAGCGGACGGCCGCATTCGCGAGCACCCCCTGGTCGCCGACCTGCCCGCCCGATTCCGCGTAGAACGGCGTGTGGTCGAGCACGACGACAGCCTGCTGGCCCTTCGTCACCTCGTTGACGGACGAGCCGTCGACGTACAGCGCCGTCACCTTCGCGTCGTCGAAGACGATCTCTTCGTAGCCGTGGAACGTGGTCTTCGCGCCGGTGTATTCGAGGCCCTGCGCCATCTTGAACTTGCCGGCTGCCCGCGCCTGCTCGCGCTGGCGGGCCATCGCCTCGTCGAAAGCCGGTTCGTCGACGCTCACGCCGCGCTCGCGGCACACGTCCGCAGTCAGGTCGAGCGGGAAGCCGTAGGTGTCGTGCAGCTTGAACGCGACTTCGCCGTCGAGCGTCTTGCCGCCCTTGGCTTCGAGATCGGCCAGCGCGCTTTCGAGAATCGACATGCCGTGCTCGATGGTCTCGAAGAAGCGCTCTTCTTCCTGACGCAGCACGTCCGTCACGCGCTGCTCGGCGTCCTTCAGTTCGGGATACGCGCCGCCCATCTGCTCGACGAGATCGGCGACCAGCTTGTGGAAGAACGAACCCTTGCGGCCCAGCTTGTAGCCGTGACGGATCGCGCGGCGCACGATACGGCGCAGCACGTAGCCGCGGCCTTCGTTGCCCGGGATCACGCCGTCGACGATCAGGAACGAGCACGCGCGGATGTGATCGGCGATCACCTTCAGCGAGTTGTTCGACAGATCGGCGATGCCCGTTTCACGCGCGGCGGCCTTGATCAGCGCCTGGAACAGGTCGATCTCATAGTTGCTGTGCACGTGCTGCAGCACGGCCGCGATACGCTCGAGACCCATGCCCGTGTCCACGCACTGCTTGGGCAGCGGCGTCATGTTGCCCTGCGCGTCGCGGTTGAACTGCATGAACACGAGGTTCCAGATTTCGATGTAGCGGTCGCCGTCTTCTTCCGGCGATCCCGGCGGGCCGCCCCACACGTCCGGGCCGTGATCGTAGAAAATTTCGGAGCAAGGGCCACAGGGACCCGTGTCGGCCATCTGCCAGAAGTTGTCCGATGCGTAGCGCGCGCCTTTGTTGTCGCCGATGCGGATGATGCGCTCGGTCGGCACGCCCACTTCCTTCGCCCACATGTCGTACGCTTCGTCGTCTTCCTTGTAGACGGTGACCCAGAGCTTTTCCTTCGGCAGCTTGTAGACGCCCGTCAGCAGTTCCCACGCGTAGTGGATCGCGTCGCGCTTGAAATAGTCGCCGAACGAGAAGTTGCCCAGCATTTCGAAAAACGTGTGGTGACGCGCGGTGTAGCCGACGTTTTCCAGATCGTTGTGCTTGCCGCCCGCGCGCACGCTGCGCTGCGCCGTCGTGGCCCGCGAGTACGGACGCGATTCGGCGCCGAGAAACACATCTTTGAACTGCACCATGCCCGAATTGGTGAAGAGCAGCGTCGGGTCGTTGCCGGGCACGAGGCTCGACGAGCGGACGATCGTATGGCCCTTCGATTCGAAGAACTTGAGGAATTTCTCGCGGATTTCGGCGGCTTTCATAGCGTGCTTGGGGACGGTCCTGACTTGAGCCGACGGCTGCGGAAGACTTACCGGCCGTCGCAATAGATTGTTTCCTGAACGGTCGATTATACGGGATCGGCGCCCCCACGCGACGCCGCGGCGCGGCTTGCGCCCGGCATTGGCCATACGGCCAGGTTTTCGACAAGGAAGCGCCCGAAGGCGGGCCTGGGCGGTCATTCGTCCTATGCCGTCAGGCCGAATGGGCGAGGCGCGTCCGATCGCTTAAGATGCACCACATTGATCGAATCGGGCGGCGCCCGCACGGCGCGCCTCATCACATGGGAGACAGAGACACAACATGGGCGCACTCAGTCATATCCGCGTGCTGGACCTTACCCGCGTGCTTGCCGGTCCGTGGTGCGCGCAAACCCTCGCCGACTTCGGCGCCGACGTGATCAAGGTCGAGCGGCCGGGAGCCGGCGACGACACGCGCCATTGGGGGCCGCCGTACCTGAAGACGCCGGACGGCGCCGACACGCGCGAGGCGGCCTACTACCTCGCGGCGAACCGCAACAAGCGCTCGGTGACGATCGACATCTCGACGCCGGAAGGGCAAAAGATCGTCCGCGAGTTGGCCGCGCAAAGCGACGTCGTGCTCGAGAATTACAAGGTCGGACAGTTGAAGAAGTACGGGCTCGACTACGAGTCGCTGAAGGCCGTGAAGCAGGACATCATCTACTGCTCGGTGACGGGCTTCGGGCAGACGGGTCCGTACGCGCAGCGCGCGGGTTACGACTTCATCATCCAGGGCATCGGCGGCTTCATGAGCATCACGGGCGAGCGCGACGGCCAGCCGGGCGGCGGCCCGCAAAAGGCGGGCGTCGCCATCGCGGACCTGATGACGGGCATGTACTCGAGCGTCGCCGTGCTGACGGCCCTCGCGCATCGCGAGCGAACGGGCGAAGGCCAGTACATCGACATGGCGCTGCTCGATGTTCAGGTCGCGATGCTCGCCAACATGAACTCGAATTTCCTCGCGAGCGGCAAGCCGCCCGTGCGCTGGGGCAACGCACATCCGAACATCGTCCCGTATCAGACGTTCCAGACGAGCGATAGCTGGATCATCGTCGCGGTCGGCAACGACGGACAGTTCCGCAAGTTCGTCGAAGCGGGCAATCGCGCCGATCTCGCCGACGACGACCGCTTCGCGACGAACCCCGCGCGCGTGCGCAACCGCGAGATTCTGGTGCCGATACTCGCGGAGATGGTCCGCACGCGCAGCAAGCACGAATGGATCGACGCGCTCGAAGCGGCGGGCGTGCCGTGCGGCCCGATCAACGATCTGGGCGAAGTGTTCGAGAATGAGCAGGTGGTCGCGCGCGGGATGCAGGTGCAACTGCCGCATCCGTCGGGCGGCACGGTGAAGCTGGTGCGCAATCCGATCCGGATGAGCGCGACGCCACCCGAAGCGCAAGCCCATCCGCCGACGCTCGGAGAACACACGGAGGCCATCCTGCGCGACGTGCTCGGCTACGACGATGCGCGCATCGAGGCGCTGCGGGATCAGTCGGTGATCTGACGGGGCGCCGGCGCGCGCGGAAGATGGCGTGGCAGACGGACGCCGCCGCGCGGCGCCACGCCTCAAACCATCGACACACAGGCGCAACGCGTCATGCGATCGCCGCATTCGATGCAGGTTGGCGCAAAAACCTCCGGCATCGATTTCAAGCCATCGACGCGAGCCAGCGCTGCCCTTCTTTCCAGTCGCCGAGCCCGCTGTCGGCATTGATGTGGCCGCGCGGGCCGATGCTCTCCCAGCCGCTGCCCCATGCCGCCGCGCAAGCCTGCGAGAACGCCACGCCACCGTACGGATCATCGGTGCTGGCGACGACGATCGATCCGAACGGAAGCCTATCCTGCGGCACGGCGCCGAAGCCGCTTGCATCGGCGGGAAATTCAGGCCCAGCCGGATCGGGCACCGCGACGAGCAGCGCGCCCGCCACTTTCGCCAGCGCATCGTTCGACGCATGGCGCGCCGCCCAGAACGCCACCGTCAGGCAACCGAGGCTATGCGCGGCAAAGAGAACGGGCCCCTTCGACGCTGCAACCGTCGCATTGAGCGTCTCGCACCATTCGTCGCAAACGGGATGGTCCCAGTCGCGCATCGGCACGCGGACAAAACTCGGATACCGCGCTTCCCAGCGCGTCTGCCAATGCCCGTCGCCGGAATTCATATAACCCGGCAACACGATCACGTTCTGCTGCTCCAGCGCCATACCTTTCCCCGTTATTCGTTTCGTTGTCGACAGGCGGCAGCGCGCCGCCTGTGCTATTGAATCACACGGCCCACGCCCGCGCCGCGCGGATCGGCGGCCGGCTGCGGCGTCGTGCCGTCGATGCGGATCATCTGCACGTCGCCGTTGAACGTCTGGCCCTGCAGCGTGTAGCCGCGCGCCTTCAGCTGCGCGGCGAGATCGCCGTCGATGGGGTGATACGGCTCGTAGAAGATCGTCTTCTGCGGCAGCAGCTGATGATGAAAGCGCATCGCGGCGAGCGCATCGGCGGGCGGCATATTGAAGTCGTACAGGTTCGTCATCACCTGGAAGATCGTCGTGAAGATACGCGAGGCGCCCGGCGTGCCGATCACGAGCGACACCTTGCCGTCCTTGAGCAGGATGGTCGGCGTCATCGACGACAGCGGCCGGCGGTTCGGTGCGATCGTGTTGACGTCGCCGCTCGTCACGCCCGACTGGTTCGGCACGCCCGCCTTCACTTCGAAGTCGTCCATCTCGTCGTTCAGCACGAAGCCGCCGCCGTCCACCACCACACCCGAGCCGAACGGCCCGTTCAGCGTGTATGTGTTCGAGACGGCGTTGCCCCACTTGTCGACGACGGAGAAGTGAGTCGTCTGCGCCTTCTCCGGCATCGAGTCGCCGAGGCCGGGCTTGACAGGCGCGGCGCCCAGCACTTCGTCGGGCGTGATGTCTTCGACGCGCTTAGCCAGATAGGCGTCGTCGATCAGCCTGTCGACGGGCACGCGATACGAATCGGGATCGCCCATGTACTGCTGGCGATCGGCGAA
Organism: Paraburkholderia franconis; assembly: GCF_009362735.1. Taxonomy (GTDB): domain Bacteria; phylum Pseudomonadota; class Gammaproteobacteria; order Burkholderiales; family Burkholderiaceae; genus Paraburkholderia; species Paraburkholderia franconis. The sequence goes on from NZ_WHNP01000006.1 coordinate 137,471, forward strand.
CACGCGGTCTTCGATCTGCGCGATCAGATGGATGTACGGCTCCGAGTTGAGCGCAAGCCCGTCGAACTGCGGCTTCAGGTCCGCCTTCATCTTGAGCATCTGGATCAGCCCGACGCCGCCCGAGCTGGGCGGCGGCGCGGTGACGACCCGGTAGCCGTTCCAGTCGGCCGCGAGCGGCTGACGCCAGACGGCCTTGTACTGCACGAGGTCCGTCTTCGAGATCAGGCCGTGTCCGTACATCTGCTTCGCGATCAGGTCGGCCGTCTGTCCTTCGTAGAATTCACGGCCGCCGTCGGAAGCGATCCGCGACAGCGTCTGCGCGAGTTCGGGCTGGCGGAACACGACGCCTGTTTTCAGGTTCGAGAAGTAGGCGTCGAAATTGGTCTTGCCGGCGAACCCCTTCGCGGCAAGATCGCGGCGCTGCTGCAGCCACGCATCGACGGTGAAGCCGTCGGTCGCGTACTTGATCGCGGGCGCGAGCACCTGCTTCCATTTCAGCTTGCCGAAGCGCTTCTGCGCCTCCCACATGCCGGCCACGGTGCCCGGCACCGCCACCGCACGATGCCCGACGAGGCTCAGACCCGGGATCACATTGCCCTTCTCATCGAGATACATGTCGCGTGTCGCGCGCTGCGGCGCTGTCTCGCGGTAGTCGAGAAAGTACGGTTTGCCGTCCACGTACAGCGTCATGAACCCGCCACCGCCGATGTTCCCCGCGTCCGGATACGTGACGGCGAGCGTGAACGCGATCGCGACGGCCGCATCGACGGCATTACCGCCCGCCGCGAAAATCTGCTGCGCGGTATCGGCGGCATAGCGGTCGGGCACGGCGACGGCCGACGCGTCGAGCGCAGCCTTCGGTTGCGGCGTCTTTGCATCGGCGGCGGGCGCGGCGACGAAGCCGGCTGTCAGCACAGCCGTCAGCGACAGGGCCGTCGCGACACTCGCAGCACGTGCCAGACGCGCGGAGCGCCGGATCACGTTCGAGCAGGTGTCGGCACAGGTCCGGGCACCAGCATCGGTGCGGCTGCAGGCGCGGTTATCGCCGCGGTCATCGGCATCAGAAAGCGCGCGAAATGCGCGCAGCGTCGGAAAAGACATCCGAGAAACTCCGGGATCGGTGGACCTGTCGCCCGCGTGCGCAACGGCAGAGGCTTCTTCAAGGCTCAAGGCGAGGACAGATCGCGTCATGCGGCTGGCCAGCCGCCGCGTCACCCGGGCGAAGCACGCCCGGGCCCAGGACAGAATAACGGAAACGCGGCGCCGGCCGGAAAGACGGCGCCCAGCGCGAGGGCCACGCGAATCAGTTCGTATCGCGCGGCCGGCACGCAATAGCGCGCGTCGCATGCTAAGCGCCCGCCGCCGTTCGCGCCAACGCGATTTACCTCCTGTTACAGCGCCCGTTACGCCCCCAAAAGCGCCGATCCCGCGCCGATGTGGACCGCGCGCCGCACCACGCAAGCCTAAAGACTGTCGTCGAATGTGTCGTCAGGTAGAATTGACAGACCTACGGACGCATATAGTGTCCACGACCGACTTTCTCCTTCTCGCATGAACAACGAACGCAAAGACGCCGAGCGCAACGACGCGCCGGTTTCCAACTTCATCCGCAACATCATCGACGACGACAACCGCTCCGGAAAGTGGGGCCAGCAGGTGGAAACGCGCTTCCCACCGGAGCCGAACGGCTATCTGCACATCGGCCATGCGAAGAGCATCTGCCTGAACTTCGGCATCGCGCAAAGCTACGGCGGCGTCTGCCATCTGCGCTTCGACGACACCAACCCCGAAAAGGAAAGCTTCGAGTACGTCGAGTCGATCATCGACGCCGTGAAGTGGCTCGGCTTCGAATGGAACAAGGAAGGCAACGAGCACCTCTACTTCGCGAGCGACTACTACGACAAGCTCTACGAGTTCGCCGAACTGCTGATCACGCGCGGCAAGGCATATGTCGACAGCCAGACGGCGGAAGAGATGCGCCTGAACCGCGGCTCCGCGACGGAAGTCGGCAAGCCGTCGCCGTTCCGCGAGCGCAGCGTCGAAGAAAACCTCGACCTGTTCCGCCGCATGAAGGCGGGCGAGTTCAAGGAAGGCGAGCACGTGCTGCGCGCGAAGATCGACATGTCGTCGCCGAACTTCAACATGCGCGACCCGGTGATCTACCGCATCCGCTTCGCGCATCACTACCGGACAGGCGACAAGTGGTGCGTGTACCCGATGTACGACTACACGCACTGCATCTCGGACGCGCTCGAAAACATCACGCATTCGCTGTGCACGCTCGAGTTCGAAGATCACCGGCCGCTGTACGACTGGATCCTCAACGAACTCGCCGACGCCGGCATCTTCACGCGTCCGCTGCCGCAGCAAATCGAGTTCTCGCGTCTGAACCTCACATACGCGATCACGAGCAAGCGCAAGCTGCTGCAACTCGTCAACGAAGGCCATGTCGACGGCTGGGACGACCCGCGCATGCCGACCATTGTCGGCGTGCGCCGGCGCGGCTTCACGCCGGACAGCATCAAGCTGTTCTGCGAGCGCATCGGCATCACGAAGGTCGACTCGTGGATCGACATGAGCGTGTTCGAAGGCGCGCTGCGCGACGATCTCGACGAAAAGGCGCCGCGCGCGACCTGCGTGCTCGATCCGCTCAAGCTGATCATCGACAACTATCCGGAAGGCCAGACGGAAGCGTGCAGCGCGCCCGTCCATCCGCATCATCCCGATCGCGGCGTGCGCACGTTCCCGTTCTCGCGCGAACTGTGGATCGAGCGCGAAGACTTCAACGAGGCCGCGCCGAAGGGCTATTTCCGCCTGTTCCCGGGCAACCGCGTGCGGCTGAAGTACGGCTATGTCGTCGAATGCACGGGCGCGGACAAGGACGAGCACGGCAACGTCGTCGCCGTGCACTGCAACTACTTCCCGGACAGCCGCTCGGGCACGGAAGGCGCGAACAACTACAAGGTCAAGGGCAACATCCACTGGATCAGCGCAAGCGAGGCCGTGCCCGTCGAAGTGCGCGTCTACGATCGCCTCTTCAAGGAAGCGCAGCCCGACGCGGGCGGACGCGATTTTCTCGAAGCGCTCAACCCGGATTCGAAGCGGATCGTCAATGCGTACGTCGAGCCGGGTCTGCGCGACGTCGAGCCGGAGCAGCGCTATCAGTTCGAGCGTCACGGCTACTTCGTCGCGGACCGCTACGACACGAAACCGGGCAAACCCGTATTCAATCGCATCGTCAGTCTGCGCGACAGTTGGGGAAAGCCGGCGTAAGCCATATGTTTGGCGCGCGTCGCGTGTATCGATGATCCGGCACGGTCCGGCGTGCTGCGCGCAACAACGCGCAAGCATGCCGGCAAGCTGACGTCACGCGCGAACACACGCGGCGGCCGTCACGTTGCAGCCGGGTGATCGCCGCCGGCCCAGGGGGAACGATGAAGGTTGCAATCAAGAAAAAACTGGTGGCGATCGGGACCGTGGCAGCCATGGCGCTGGCGTCGCTCGCACCGCCAGCGCACGCCGACGAACTCACGGGCACGCTCAAGAAGATTCACGACGACGGCACGATCGTGCTCGGCGTGCGCGAAGCGTCGATCCCGTTCTCCTATGCGAACGGCGACCGCACGATCGGCTACTCGCAGACGATCGCGCTCGCCATCGTCGATGAAATCAGGAAGACGCTCGGCATGCCGAACCTGCGCGTGCGCGAAGTGACGATCACGTCGGCGAACCGCTTTCTGATGCTGGTCAACAATCAGATCGACCTCGAATGCGGCTCGACCACGCACACGCGCGAGCGCGAAAACGTCGCGGCGTTTTCGAACAGCTTCTTTCAGTACGCGGTGCGGATGATCGCGCGCAGGAACGCGGGCATCACCGATTTCGCCGATCTCGCGGGCAAGCCCGTCGTCACCACGGCGGGCACGTCGGACGAACGCCTCGTGCGTCAGCTGAACAGCGACAAGCAGTTGAACATGCGCATCGCGAGCGTGAAGGATCATTCGGACGCGTTCGCCGCCGTGAAGGCCGACCGCGCGGTCGCGTTCGTGATGGACGAGCCGATCCTCTATGGCTTTCGCGCCACCGACCCGCGCCCCGACGACTTCGTCGTGACGGGCACGCCGCTCGGCTACGAAAGCTACGCATGCATGTTCCGCAAGGGCGACGAGCCGTTCCGCGAGCTGGTGAACCGCGTGATCGCGAAGATGCAGACGTCGGGCGAGGCCGAGCGCCTCTACAACGTCTGGTTCACGCAGCCGATTCCGCCGCACGGCATCAATCTCAACTATCCGCTGTCGGCGGAAATGCGCACGCTGTTCGCGCATCCGAACGACAAGGCGCTCGATTGATGCGCTTTTGCGTGAAATGACTGGCGTGCGTTACGCCACAGTTACGACACGGTTATGGCGCGTCGAGTGTCCGGTGCAGCTCGGCGAGCGATAGCGTCGTCTGAAAGAGCCGCGTGAGACTGCGGCTCGCGTAGTGCTCGACTTCATCGGGCGCGCACCAGCGGAACGCGTCCATCTCGGGAATCATCGTGCCGTCGAAGCGGCGCGGAAACATTGACGTGCACGTGCAACGCGTGAGGTCGAGCTCGTCGGCGCGGGCACGCGCGGCGAACAGATGCAGATCCTTGTCGCGCCGGTAGACGAAAAGGCCGAGATCCTTCAGACGCCCGGCCGCCACGACGATGCCCGTCTCCTCCTCCAGTTCGCGCAGCGCGGCGACGTGCGGCGCTTCGCCCTCTTCGCCCTGGCCTTTCGGAATGTCCCAGTGACTGGTGTCGGTGGCGTGCGCCAGCAGCACTCGACCGTCCGGGTCGAGCAGCACGACGCCACAGGAAACAGTGCGCGCGCTCAATGCTTCTTCTGCAGCACCCACGAGCCGCTGCCTTCGCGGCAGTACTGCGGGTTCAGGTTCATCGACTGCCCTTTCGCGCTCAAGACGACGCGCAGCGAACGGCAGGTGCGGTCGCCCGTCTTCGACGTGGCGTCGGGTGTGATCTGCGCGTCGATCTTCGTGCTGTTGCGCAGGCCGTCGTTGTTCCAGGCGGCCGTTTCGCTGTCCTGCTTCTTGTTGAGCGCGTCGATGGCGGCCGCTCTCAACGAGTCGATATCGGCCTGCTTCATGTACGACATCGGCGTGTCGTTCAGAAAACCAAGATTGGCAGCGTGCGCACCGATTGCGCTCGCGAGTAGCAGCCCGCCCAAGGTGAATTGAAACGCGGCTCGGGTTCGCATCGACATGAAGAGTCTCCGGGGAAATCGGGTTCGGCAGGATTGGCGGCCATGCCTATCGGCGCGCGATCTGGACCTCAAAAGGATAGCACGCGGATAGCACGCCGCCGACGCGCATGCCACGTTTGGACGTCCGTCTGCCGATCTGGTCGAGCTTCGCGCGCAAGCGATAACGAGATGGCGTTTTCGGCGCCGCGCCTATGCCAGTCAACGTCTTGAACGCAATTTTAGGACACGTCTCATTGGCGCTTGAGCAGGCGATCCCTAACATGAGCCGCGGCAAATCCCGCAGCCGTTTCCGCTTACGCATCGAGGCTCACGCTCATGGACCTCTTGTTCGCTCTCCAGTTTTTTGCCGCGATGCTGACGCTGATCTGCATCGCGCTCGGCATCATCGTGATGCGCATCGATCCCGCGCCGATGCCGACCGTCGTGCGCATCCACGGCATGCGCCGCAGCAAGTGGCCGTGCGTGGTGACGCGAGCGGGCCTCGTGTGTCTGCTCGCGTCGTTCGCGCTGCTGGTCGCCGGCTGCTATTTGCTGCTGACGATATGAGCGTCGGCGTGTTGCTCGGGCGCATCGGGCTGATAGCCGTCCGTCAGCGTCTTAAGAAACGCGACCACGTCCTTGATCTCTGACTCATCCATTGCTGGCTTGTCGCCCGGCTTGCGATCGAACGGCGGATCGGTATTCAGATTCGCCCAATACTTCTTCGGCAGATCGTCGAACTTTTGCACCTTCCCCTTCACGACCGGATAGAACTTTTCCGGATTCGTATCGCGCTGCGCGTAAAAGCGGACGACGTCTTCGAGCGAGTGATAAATCCCGTTGTGGAAGAACGTCTTGCGCAACGCGACGTTGCGCAGCGTCGGCGTACGGAAGATTCCGCAGTACTCGTCGCGTCCCTTCAGATCCGTACGCTCGGGACCGCACGCGCCCAGATCGTAGAAATGCGAATCGCGATTCGCCGGCAGCGCGCGATTGCGCGGCACGCCGATTGCGATCAGGCCGAAGTCGGTGAACGCGGGCGGCGCGCCGTCGAGTGCGCGCTGGCTCAGGTGACAGCTCGCGCAGTTGCCCTTCTTTTCGTCGTTGAAGAGTTGCAGGCCGTGCATTTCGGCCTTGGTCAGCTGCGCCTTGCCCGCGAGGTATGCGTCGTACTTGCTCGAATACGGGTAGAACAGTTCCGGCGTCTGCTCGAAGACTTCGAGCGCTTGAAGTACGGCCTTGAACGTCGCGTCGTCGCTGTCGAAGACGTGCTGGCCGAACGCGTAGCGGAACTGGTCCGCATATGGCGCGGCCTTCACGGCCGCCGCCACTTTCCGCGGATTGCTGCCCATCTCGAACGACGACGTCAGCGGAAAGCGCGCCTGCGCGTGCGCACTGTTCACGCGGCCGTCCCACATCAGGCCGCCCGTCGGCCCGGCATCGACGCTCTCGTCGCCCTCGTCGTCCGAATCGTGGTAGTGCTCGGTGAACGCCGGCACGTTCTGCAGATACTTGATGTTCGGCGCCGCGCGCAAACCCTGCTGGCGCATGTCGTGGCCGCCGAGTTGCACGGAGAGCGCATTCGGCGGACCGAACGCATGCTGCGGGCTATGACACGATGCGCATGCAAGCTTGCCCGAGCCCGATAGCGACGGATCGAAGAATAGCTGTTTGCCGACAGCCGTCATTTTCCTGACGGACTCGAACACCTGGGCGCGCGTCTGACCGCCTGCCGGCACCGCAGCCGCACTGTCCGCCGACGACACTTTCTGCGTCTGCGCTCCGCTCGCGTTCGCTGCCGCTGCCGCTGCCTTTGTCGACCCGGCCGCGCCGTCCTCCGATGTGCCGCGCGCATCGCACGCCACCAGCATCACCGACAACATCACCGACAGACAAGCCACGCCAATCCATCCGGCGCGCTGCGCGCCTTCCTTCGACAACCACTCTTTTCGAATCCCCGTCACATCGCGCCACATGGTCTTGTTACCTGCTCGTTAAATCGACGGGACGAGCGTATTTCACGGACATGTCGTGTAAATGACATAAAGCCGACGACGCACAGAAAACCACAAGCAAAACAGAAGTTATATGTAAGAAATTAATCGTTCTGTCAAAACCGCTTGCGACACTCTCGCCGCCGGTCCCCTACGCGAGAGAGAGAGAAACCATGAACAAAAAACTGATCTGCGCGACGCCTATTGCGCTCGCCGCAGCTATCGGGCTGTACGCATGCGGTGGTAATTCGGATTCCACACCGACGCTTTCGTCGGTCAAGAACGTCGTGGTTATCTATGCGGAAAACCGCAGCTTCGACAACCTCTACGGCAATTTCCCCGGCGCCAACGGTCTGCAGAACGCGACGGCCGCGAACTCGCGCCAGCTCGACCGCGACGGCTCTGTGCTCGCGACGCTGCCGCAGGTCTGGGGCGGCCTGACGATCGCAGGCGTGACGCCCGTCATCACGCAGGCGATGACGGCGAACCTGCCGAACGCGCCGTTCGCGATCGACGATCCGAACGGCTTCAACGTGCCGCTCAACGTCACGACGCGCGACCTGTATCACCGCTTCTACGAGAACCAGATGCAGATCCACGGCGGCAAGAACGACATGTTCGCCGCGTGGGCCGATTCGGGCGGCCTCGTGATGGGCCACTACACGCCCAACGCCGACAAGCTGCCGCTCTACAAGCTCGCGCAGCAGTACACGCTCGCCGACAACTTCTTCATGGGCGCGTTCGGCGGGTCGTTCCTGAATCACCAGTGGCTGGTCTGCGCGTGCACGCCGTTCTATGCGAACGCGAACACGAGCCCGGCCAAGGGCTCGATCTCGGCAGTCAACGCCGACGGCGTGAGCCTGACGCTCGCATCGACGTCGGCTGCATCGGCGCTGACCGACAAGCCGACCTTCGTCAACTCGGGCAACCTCACACCGGACTTCTACGCGATCAACACGATGCAGCCGCCGTATCAGCCGAGCGGCAACAAGGCGGCGGCCGGCGGCGACGCGACGCTCGCCGATCCCTCCAGCGCGACGACGCTGCCGCCGCAGACCGCGAAGCACATCGGCGACCTGCTGAACAACGCGGGCGTCTCGTGGGCGTGGTACAGCGGCGCATGGGCGCAGGCGCTGAGCGCCGCGCAAAGCGGCACATCGGGCGTGATCTACGGCGCGAACAACAGCGCGCCTAACTTCCAGCCGCATCACCAGCCGTTCAACTACTTCGCCGATCTCGCGCCGGGCACCGACAACCGCGCGAAGCACCTGCTCGACGGCGGCGTGAACGGCGCGGAGTTCATCAAGGCCGTCGACGCCGGCACGCTGCCGCAAGTGACGTTCTACAAACCGCAGGGCAACCTGAACGAGCACGCGGGCTACACCGACGTCGCGCAAGGCGACCAGCACATCGCCGATGTGATTGCGCATCTGCAGAAGAGCCCGCAGTGGAACAACATGGTCGTGATCGTCACGTACGACGAGAACGGCGGCTTCTGGGACCACGTCGCGCCGCCGAAGGGCGACCGCTGGGGTCCGGGTTCGCGGATTCCCGCGATCATCGTGTCGCCGTACGCGAAGAAGGGCTTCGTCGATCATACGCAGTACGACACGACGTCGATCCTGCGCTTCATCACGCATCGCTTCAATCTGCCGGCTCTGCCGGGTCTGACGGCGCGCGACAACGCGCTCGTCGCCAGCGGCGGCCAGGCGATGGGCGACCTGACGAACGCGCTCGACATCAAGAAGTAATCACGCAGGCAGGCCCGTCACCGGTAACGGGCACGCAACAGTCGCGCACTTCTCCACGTTCGGTGCGCAACGCTTCGGGGCAGCTTCGGCTGCCCTTTTTTGTTGACGCTCGCCGCTCGCGATGGACGTGGAGCGCGAAAGGGCGTGAACGTTGGGAGAAGAAGAGGAGTTCGCGCCGGACGGCGCAAGGGCTGGATGGCCCCCCCACGAGGAATCGAACCTCGATTTCAGGTTTAGAAGACCCGTGTTCTATCCGTTGAACTATGGGGAGGCGAAACCAGAATTTTAACCTGGCCAACGACGGCAGGTTGAGCGCCAGACACGCATCGGATGCATCGCGCGACGCGAACGCGATCACGCGCGCACCGGGTAACACGTTGACAAGAGCGCGCTTCGACACGCGGAATACTGCGAACACCACGCCGTCGCCCGGAAACAAAAAGGCCCGGCGTCGCTGCCGGGCCCGCGATTATAACCGATCGTTTTAGCCGATCGTATGCAGCCGTCAGACGGGCTGCGGATGGGTCATGAACCAGCCGAGAAACGCCACGCCCGCGATCACGCAGTACACGCCGAACGACGCCAGCCGCCCGCGCCCTTCGAAATAGCGCATCAGGAAGCGCACGCTCAGATAGGCGGCGATGGCCGTCAGCACGCCGCCGAGCAACGCGTCGGCGAGCTGGCCCGGCGCATGGAAGAGCTTCGGCAGTTCGAGCACGCCCGCCGCGAAGATGATCGGCGTGCCGAGCAGAAACGAGAATTCAGCCGCCTTCTCCGCGGTGAGCCCGGCGCCGTTGCCGGCGATCATCGTCAGGCCGCTGCGCGAAAAACCCGGGATCAGCGCGCCGACCTGCGCAAGGCCGACCAGAAACGCCTGCTTGAAGGTCAGCTTCTCGGGCGGACGATGCGCGCGTGAGCGCTGCAGGCGATCGCCGAGCCACAGCAGGATGCCGTTGACGATCAGCGCGATCGCCACGATCCGCAGATCATGGAAGATGCGTTCGAGCCGCTTTTCGAGCACGAGACCCACCAGACCCGCCGGAATCGTCCCGATGATGAGCGCCCACATCATATGGCCTTCGTCATTGCGGCGGCCCGACAGCGACGCGAAAAAGCCGCCGAAAAGGGCAATCCAGCGATCACGGAAGTACCACAGCAGCGCGAACGCGGTGCCGAGATGCAGCGCGACGAGGAACGGCAGCAGTTGAGGCGCATGCTTGTCGATATGCATGCCGAAGACAGCGGGAACGAGCAGCGTGTGACCAAGACTGCTCACCGGAAACAGTTCCGTGACGCCCTGCAGCACGCTCAAAAAGATCAAAAACGACAGGCTCACTCGTCGGTCCTTTTGAAAGGTTGGGAGGAAAAACAGCACGCCGGAGCAAGGTGTCCGGTGTACGAAGGCGGGTCCGATTATGCCGGTGCGACCTGGTCGCGCCAAGGACAAAAGTTCGCCTTTACGCGAACTTCGCCGCGTCGCAACAATTCCGAAAGGCTTATTACGACGATGAAAGCAAAAAGGCCCGCCTTGATGGCGGGCCCGTGTGCGGAGGCTGCGTGGACCGTCGATTCGTGCCGACGGCTCAACGTGGAATCTCGTCGCCCCGTTTCAGCGTGTAAATTTATAGAAGAAATAAATCGTACTGCCCGTGAACATGCCGAACAGTGCCACGCTCATTGCCATTGCGAGATCCATCGCCCCTCCCAAAAACCGAGTGTTCGCAATTGACGGCTGCCCGTCGCTGTACACATTATTGATTGCGCCGACTGTGCGGTAACACCCGCAATTTCCCCAGAAGGGTTTCCCCGTAGCCCAAAGGGGCGCAAAATCGGCGTTCGCCGCGCCGCTGCGCCGGAACCGTGCACGCCGACTTCTTCTCAACCGCTTTCTATCGCCCATTGCCATGCCTCAATTCCAGCAACAGGACATCATCGAGATCGCCAGCGACGGCTCCCTGCTCCGCTTCGCGCCGCAGGCGGGCGGCCGCCTGCTGTCGTGGGACATCGACGGCCAGTCGGTGATTTTCTGGCCCGAGCGCGCGGACTGGAGCCAGCCCGCGCGCGTGCGCGGCGGCAATCCGCTGCTCTTTCCGTTTCTCGGGCGGCATTTCGTCGACGGCCAGATCGGCCGCTGGAAGGACGAGCAAGGCACCGTGCGCGATCTGCCCATGCACGGCTTCGCGCGCGATCTGCCGTTCGAGGCGATAGTCGACGACACCGCCCGCTCGATCAGCATGACGCTGACCGACAGCGATGCGACGCGTGCGGGCTATCCGTTCAGCTTCCGCTTCGAGGCGAAGTACACGCTCGTCGACGCACACACGCTCGACGTCGATTTCGTCACGACCAACACGGGCGCCGCCGGCAGCGCGCCGCTGCCCTATTACGCCGGCCACCACTTCTACTTCACGCTGCCGCATACGCAGCGCGGCGAGACGGTGCTCGAACTGCCGCGCACAGTGCGCCGGCATCAGGAGCCGGACGGCTCGCTCAGCGCGGGCGAAGCGGGCCAGCCGGACTACCGGCTCGACGATCCGGGCATTCTGGACCGCTTCCATTGCCTCGACGGCGCGCCTGACCACCTCGTGCGCGTGGTCGCACTCGGCCTGAACCGCAGCATCACGATCGATCTGCGGCGCCCCGGCTCGGTGCCCTGGTTCGCCGTCACGACGTGGACCGAAAAGCCCGAATCGGATTTCTTCTGCGTCGAACCGTGGCTGGGTCTGCCCGATGCGATCCACAATCATCAGGGCCTGCGCTGGCTCGAGCCGGGCGACACGGAAACGGCTGCGCTGCGTATCGTCGTCGGCACACTGCCCTGAGCGCGTCACGCCGCGCGCGGCCCGTTCTTCGCGCCGCGCTGCGGCCGAAAACGCGGCATGCGTTGCAAACCCGTTAGAATTGGGCGTTTTTGCATCCGCCGCGTGATCGGGATCGCGCGCGGTGGCGTCTTGCGAGGTCCAATGTTGACAACAAGAATCCGACGGCTGGTCTGCGTGTCGATGATCGCAGCACTGGCCGCATGCGGCTCGGCCCCCGTGGGTCCGGGCTATTATCGCGTCGAACGGGGCGACACGCTGTACAAGATCGCGCGCAGTAACCGCACGTCGGTACAGAGCATCGCACGCTGGAACAACCTGTCGAACCCCGACTCGCTCGAGGTCGGCCAGGTGCTGCGCGTCGCGCCGCCGCCCGGAACGGCAACGGCAAGCACGAGCCCGGCAGGTTCGGCAAAGAGCAGTGGCAGCGCGGCGGCTTCGTCGGGCTCGTCATCGTCATCGACGCGCAGCGCCGCCGCCGAGACACCCTCGACACCCGCGTCGTCGATCTCGCTGATCTGGCCGACGAGCGGCAATGTCATCCGCAGCTTCGACGGAACGAACTCGAAGGGCATCGACATCGCGAACGTCGCGGGCACGCCCGTGTTCGCCGCGGCGGGCGGCACGGTGGTCTATGCGAGCAATGGTCTGCGCGGCTACGGCAACCTGCTGATCATCAAGCACAACGCCGACTATCTGACGGCGTACGCGCACAATCGCACGCTGCTCGTGAAGGAAGGCGAGACGGTGCAGCAAGGCCAGAAGGTCGCCGAGATGGGCGACTCCGACAACGACCGCGTGATGCTGCATTTCGAGCTTCGCTACGACGGCCGTTCGATCGATCCGACGCGCTCGCTGCCGCCGCGCTGAGCATGCCGACGGCTTGCTCGCGACGCCGCGCATGAGGCGTTGCGTGCAGCATGCGGCTCGCGTGCGACACAGAGCACAGGCGAGGGCCACCGGTACAGGCCGTGGCAACGACGCGCAATCGCGCACACCGAGCAAGGGAACCCGACGGCCCTCGCGCGGCTCCATCAGTCAGTCAGGCATGCGGGCACGTTCGTTGCCACGCGTGCCGGCACTACGCGAATGCGCGCAACGATACAGAGAGGACATTCCGATGAAAAACGCCCTTGCGGCAATTCGTGCGGCGGCGGCCAGCGCCGCGATCGTCGCGCTGGCCGGCCTCGCGGGCTGCGCCAGCTCCGGCTCGACGACGCTCACCTATCTGCCGAACGGCGACACCGGCTTCGCGATCAACTGCAGCGGCAGCGACGCGAGCCAGAACTGGGGCGAATGCTACAGGCGCGCCGGCGAAACGTGCGGCGCGTATGGCTACGACGTGATCTCGAAGGACGTCGACAATGGCGCCACGGCGGGCGGCTCGCTCGGCGGCGTGCTCGGCGCGAACGTGAAGAACCGTTCGATGGTGGTTCGCTGCAAGCGTTAGCGGCTAGCGCCCCAGCTATCGGCCATTATTGTCGTCTGATGTTTATCGCGTATGGCAAAAAAAGGCCCGGCGCAAAGGCCGGGCAAACGGGGGTTCGGCGCATATCGGCAAAGGACCGGTTCACCATGCGCCGAAACGAAATCTAGCAACGCGCCTATAGCCACGCAATCGATTAATTGTGCGAATAATGTGAGTCGGCGCACGGTTTGAAGTCGAACTGAATGACGCGGCACTCAGTTTGGAAACCGAATCAACTCGATTCTTTTAGTCGGATGGTTAGTGCGCGCAATAGCCGATTGCCCGCAAACCCACGCATAGCGTGCCTTTCAGAAGTTCATAGAAATAGCGCGTGCGAATCGGCTGACACTGGCACATTGAGCGGATTCACGCATTTCACTTCGATGATGACATGCGCGAAACTTGGTGCGCCAACGCACCCTTCCGCTGCGATTCTTTGCGGGATTTTTGTCAGATTTATCGAATGAAGATCGAGTGTCATTCGGCCATTTACGACGTTTATCGGAGCGGTATTAAAGCGCAAACGTTCGGCGATTAATCGGCTCATTGACGTCGTGGTTCGGGCATCGCGGAACTGGCTTCGATATTGCGCCGCGGCGCTTCACGACGGCAAAGAAAAGCCGCGCGGCCAAAAGGCCGCTCGTCGCCTATGGTTTATAGTTACGCCCGCCCGTGTCGGCGCTCGCCGCCCGCACGCCCCAGTCACACCATGCTGTTCAACGATCGCCATGACTTCCTCCGATACGCCACAAAGCCCGCTCTACCAGAAACTGCTCGGTGAAACCGCGAAGATCGGCTGGACGGAACTCGAACGCTTCTTTGCGCGCGGCATGCTGTTGCGCGTCGCGCGCGATCTCGATCTCGTGAGCGTCGCCGAGGCGATCGCCAACGACGATACGACGCAGGTCACGCAATGGCTGTCGGCGGGCCTTGTCGAGCGCGTGCAGTCGAAGACGGCCGCCGACTTCGCCGCACGCGATCCGGACCTGTGGGCCGTTGTCGTATCGCCGTGGGTCTGCGTGCAGGAGCGCGGTTGAACGGTCGCGCGAACGATCGCGCCGAAGACCCGGCCGCGCTGGACCCTCCGTCCACATCCGAGGTGCCCGTGCGCTGGCATCGGCGCGTACTGACGCTCGCGTTTCCGATCGTCCTCGCCAATCTGACCCAGCCGATTCTCGGCGCCGTCGATACCGCCGTCGCCGGGCATCTGGACAGCGCGTCGTACCTCGGCGGCGTGGCCCTCGGTGGACTCTTCTTCAACTTCGTGTTCTGGGGATTCGGCTTTCTGCGCATGGGCACGACGGGGCTCGTCGCGCAGTCGTTCGGCGCCGACGATCAGGCCGGCCTGCGCATGAACATCGTGCGCGCGCTGCTGCTCGCATTCGCGATCGGCGCGGTCGTGCTGGCCTTGCAGGTTCCGCTGATCGACTTCGCGGTGCGCGCGATCGGCGGCAGCGATGAAGTGCAGCGCCATGCGCGCACCTACTGTCACGCGCGCATCTGGGCCGCGCCGCTTGCGCTCGCGAACTATGTCGTGCTCGGCTGGCTGCTTGGCACGCAGCGCGTGCGCGTCGCGCTCGTCACGCAGGTGTTCATCAACTCCGTGAACATCGTCGCCGTGCTGCTGTACGTGTATGCGTTCCATTGGGACGTCGCGGGCATCGGCGCGGCGACCGCGACAGCCGACGCGCTCGGCTTCGCGTTCGGCGCCGTGCTGCTGTGGCAGATGCGTCCGCGCGGCCTGCCGCCGCTCCAGCGCGCGGCGCTGCTCGATCGCGATGCGTTGACGCGCATGGTCGCGATCAACCGCGATATCTTCGTGCGCACGATGTGTCTGCTCGGTACATTCGGCTGGTTCGCGCATCTCGGCGCGCGGCAAGGCGACGCCACGCTCGCCGCGAACGCGCTGCTGCTCAACTTTCAGACCTTCATGGCGTATGGGCTCGACGGCTTCGCGCACGCGGCCGAGGCGCTCGTCGGCGCGGCGATCGGCGCGCGCAATCGCGATGCGTTCCGCCATGCCGTCAAGGCGACGATGCTCTGGTCGGCGCTCGGCGCGCTGTGCTTCGCGATCGTCTATTGGGCGGCGGGAGCATGGATCGTCGAAGGACTCACCGATCAGCCCGCCGTACGCGCGACCGCGCAAGCCTTCCTGCCATGGACCGCGCTTTCGCCCGTCGTTTCGGTGTGGGGCTTTCTGCTCGACGGCGTGTTCATCGGCGCGACGCGCACGCGCGATCTGATGACGTCGATGATCGTGTCGCTGGGCGTGTTCCTCGCGGCGTCATGGGCGCTCGTCGGCCCATACGGAAATCATGGGCTCTGGGCCGCGCTGCTGCTCTTCATGGCCGCTCGTGGCCTCACGCTGGCACGCTTGCTGCCGCGTCTCGCGCGTGACGTCGGGCCGGACGCAACTGGCCGTCACGGCTGAGCGGCGTTTGTCTCGTGCCGAAGCAAATCGCGCCCGGAGCGCGCGCTTCATTTCGGGGCGACGGGTGCGTCGATCATCGCGGGCGGGCGATCGTCGGTCGGTACGCCGTGATAGTCGGCCGGGTCCTTCGGCGGCACGCGATGATGAATGGTCGGATCGTCGGCGCACGCCGACAGGGCGAACAGCGAAAACAGCGAGGCAGCCAGCAGGAAGCGCTTCATAAACATGTCGAACGGGTGTGAGCATCGACGAATGACGTTGGGGCCACGAGTCTACCTGCAAAGCGCATTGTGCGTCGCATAAGCGGTCTTCATCCGCGTTGCGCCAACTGGCGGCGGTTGTCCTACTATGTAGCATGGTTGCAGTCGCCGAAGGAGACAGCCATGGATGCTGAATCGATCGCAGGCCTGATTGGACTCGCCGTGGGATTGCTGGTGCTCGTCGCACTGTCGGTTTTCGAATCGCGCACCTATCGCCGCGAACATCACGGCGAAGGGATGATGCACCACTGGCTCGCCGAGCATCACGTCTTCGACAAGATGCGCCGCAGACACTGAGTCCTACGCGCCGCGCTTGCGGCGCGCGTTTTTTGTTCGCCTGAACTTTCGCCGGGCACTGTGCCTCGTCGTAACCGACGCACAGCGCCTGCATGCGCGTTCCCGCGTTTGCCGGGCGCGGCGTTTATGCGCGTTCAACGCGCGCTTTCCTCTCGCGTTCCGCCCCTTCCCTCCCGTCGTCTCCACTACTCGCCGGGCATATGCCTTGCTGATTTGTAAGCCATGAAACGCGCATCGTGCGCGTTCGACAATCGGCCCGGCGGCCGCGCGTCGTCATGCTGCTCGCGCGCGCGTCGAACGGTCTCCGTGGCCCGGCCATATAAGGAGAGATAACATGACCCTCGGAACCATTCTGTTGATCGTGGTGATCCTGCTCTTGATCAGCGCCCTCCCAAGCTGGCCCTATAGCCGAGAATGGGGCTACCGTCCGACGGGGCTCGTCGGCGTGGTGCTGATCGTCGTCATCGTGCTGCTGTTGATGGGGCAGATATGACCGCCATGCGAGAGCAATCGATGCGAAGTGGTCCGTCGCCCTGTCGGTCGCCTGGTCCGCGATGCTCCAAGTCGGTTCGTTGCGGCCGAGATTGACGCGCGATCATTAATACAGATACAATCTCTGGCTCGCGTCGGAGCGTAGCGCAGCCTGGTAGCGCATCTGATTTGGGATCAGAGGGTCGTAGGTTCGAATCCTATCGCTCCGACCACCAATAAGCTGTCGATAAACCCGTGGCACCTTTGGTGCCACGGGTTTTTTCTTTTCAGCGTCGTCTGCGCGCGACGTTCGAAGCCGCCCACGGCCGCCAACCGCATCCCCGAATACGTCCGTCGACACAGCGTCCGTCGACAAAACAAAACTCCCCTCACCGCGCGTTGTCCATACTGTCGATATCAGCCGATACGAGCCCTGGAGACATCGCAATGAACCTGATCCTCTGGCGTCACGCCGAAGCCGAAGACGTCGCGTCGAGCGACCTCGCCCGCCAGTTGACGGCACGCGGCCGCAAGCAGTCGCAGGCGTCCGCTAAATGGCTGCGCGCGCACCTTCCCGACGATGCCGTCATTCTCTCGAGCCCCGCCACGCGCACGGTGCAGACGGCTGAATCGCTGACTGACCAATACCGCGTCGTGCGCGAGATCGCACCGGACGCCAGCGCCACCGATGTCCTCACGGCCGCCGGCTGGCCTGACGGCATTGCGCCGACAGTCGTGGTCGTCGGCCATCAGCCGACACTCGGCCATATCGTCGCGCGCCTGCTCGCCGATAGCGGCGCGAGCTGGTCGATCAAGAAATCGGCGATCTGGTGGATAGAAAGTCGCAACCGCGGCAACGACGAACAGGCGGTCCTGCGCGCGGTGATCGGCCCCGATTTTCTGTGATCCGCGCCGCGTGGCGGAAAAACAGCGAATGACCGTCGAAGGCGCCGCGAAAGCGTCGGCCTTACGACACGTCATCGAATCGTCATAGCATTGCCACGTGAGCGTCACCGGGCATTACTACATTGGCGTCGAAGCGAATTTCACATTTTCGACCAGGAACGCCAATGCGAGAACTGCCGACGCCAACCCTGCCCTTCGCATCGATCCTCGAGCCGCGGCGCCGCCTGCCGCGCACGGAAGAAACGGTCACTGCCCAGCATCGTCTGCAAGTGTCGTGGGCGCGCACCGACGAGGAGCTTCGTGAAGCACAGCGTCTGCGTTACCGCGTCTTCGCCGAGGAAATGGGCGCGCGCCTGTCCGGTCCCGCCGGCCTCGACGTCGATTCGTTCGACGCTTACTGCGATCACCTGCTTGTCCGCGATCTCGACACGCTCAAGGTGGTCGGCACCTACCGCGTGCTGCCGCCGCACCAGGCGGCGCGCGTCGGCCGCCTGTATGCGGAGGGCGAGTTCGACATCTCGCGCCTCACGCACTTGCGCTCGAAGATGGTCGAAGTGGGGCGCTCGTGCGTGCATCCCGACTATCGCAGCGGCTCGGTGATCATGTCGCTGTGGGCGGGGCTCGGCTCATATATGCAGCACAACGGGTACGAAACGATGCTCGGCTGCGCGAGCGTCGCGATGGCCGACGGCGGCCACTACGCGGCGAACCTGTACGCGTCGCTGCAAGACGACGTGCTGACCGCGCCGGAATATCGCGCGTTCCCGCACACGCCGCTGCCCGTCGACGAATTGCAGACGGGCGCGAAGGTCGCACCGCCGCCGCTCGTCAAAGGCTATCTGCGCCTTGGCGCGAAGATCTGCGGCGCACCGGCCTGGGACCCCGACTTCAACACAGCCGACTTCCTGACGCTGTTCCGCCTGTCGGAAATCAACGCGCGCTACGCCCGCCACTTTCTCGGCGACGCGCTGCCGCGCTAAGCGTCTTCGCGAACGCATTGCGCGGTTCGCGCCGCGCGATGCGCAACCATGCGGCCATCGCACCACGTTCGCAGCATCGAAGCGACACATTGAAGCGAAAAACAAAAAAGCCCGGCATCGACGGGCTTTCCTCTTTGCAGCACGAGATGCGATGCACTCACGCAACTTCCACATCGAAAGCGCGTGCCGCCTGAGCGATCAATCGTCCGTATAGACGACGCGATACGGCGTGCGAATCTTCTCCCACTCCGCCGCTTCCTGGATCAGGCTGTAGTCGGTCAGCGGATTGTTCGCGACCCACGAATTGGGCAGGCGCACTTCGTAGCCGCCGTTCGCTTGC
The DNA here is from genome assembly GCF_009362735.1 of Paraburkholderia franconis. Taxonomy (GTDB): domain Bacteria; phylum Pseudomonadota; class Gammaproteobacteria; order Burkholderiales; family Burkholderiaceae; genus Paraburkholderia; species Paraburkholderia franconis. Next base: position 156,413 of record NZ_WHNP01000006.1, read on the forward strand.
GTGACGTGTATCTCCGGCAAGCCGGCGTCTGCGCGGCGACGGCAAAACAGCGCCGCGAGCCGCAGACAGAACAGCAGCTTCCATTCGAGATCGCGCGTCTGCGCGAGCTTGCCGAGCTTGCCCGCATGACCGACGACGAGTGCCGCAAGGCGTGCCTGATCCGTGCGCGAGAAGCCCGGCATGTCCGCGTTGCTCGCGATATACGCGGAATGCTTGTGATACGCGCTGTGCGAAATCGACAGCCCGATTTCATGCAATGCCGCGGCCCAGCCGAGGAACATCCGGTTTTCTTCGCGTACTTCCGCGTCGGGCTCGTCGAGCTGATCGTAGAAGTTCACAGCGAGTTCGCCGATACGGCTCGCCTGCGCGCGATCGATGCCGTAGCGCCGCATGAAGCCTTCGACCGTGATCGTGCGCATGTCCTGATGCTGCGAGCGGCCGAGCAGGTCATACAGCACGCCCAGGCGCAATGCGCCGTCCGTCGTATCCACGTAGTCGACGCCGAGCTCGTCGAACACGGCGATCATGATCGAGAGGCCGCCCGCGAGCACGGGCACGCGATCTGGCTTCAGCGCGACGAGCTTGAGCCGGTTGACGTTCTCCGCCTTGATCAACGCACGCTTCAGGCGCTCGAGGCCGCCGCGCGAAATGCCGTGCGTGATGCCCGGATCGTTGAAGCCGTTCGCTTCGACCAGCTCAGCGAGCGCGCGCGCCGTGCCCGACGAACCGATGCCCTGGTCCCAGCCCGTCGCCTTGTAGTCCGCCGAGATGATCTGGATTTCGCGCGAGGCCGCGAGCTCGGCCTGACGCATCGTGTATTCGTCGACGTTGCCCGACGGGAAGAACTGCCGGCTATGGCTCACGCAGCCGATATACAGGCTCTCCATCCTGATCGGCGTGTAGTGCGAACCGATGATGAATTCCGTCGAGCCTCCACCGATATCGACAACGAGCCGCTTGCCCGCGCTCGCCGGCACCGAATGCGCGGCGCCCGCGTAAATAAGGCGCGCTTCTTCGCGGCCTGCAATGACTTCGATGGGGAAACCGAGCGCCGCTTCCGCTTCGCCGAGAAATTCCGGTGCATTCTTCGCGACGCGCAGCGTATTGGTCGCGACGGCGCGCACATGATCGGGATGGAAATCGCGCAGACGCTCGCCGAAGCGCTTGAGCGCATCCCAGCCACGCACCTGCGAAGCACGGTCCAGCATTTTCTCGCGCGACAGTCCGGCTCCGAGCCGCACCGGTTCGCGCAGCGCGTCCACCTGGTAGATCTGGCTGCCCGCATCGGTTTCTTCGACGCGGCCCACGATCAGGCGAAAGCTGTTCGAGCCGAGATCGACGGCGGCGAGGAGTGGCGGAGTATTGACCATCGGAAAGGGGGACCTCATGCGCGCGGATGCTGCGCCCGTGACGGGCACATTTGTCACCGCGTTGTTCAAAGTCGCCATTTTAAGCGTACTGGACATCGCGCTGTCACCTCCGCCATTGTCGTGCGCTATCGTCACATATAGTTACGTCATATTTACGACACGCGGAGTCAAAAGCGTAAAATTGCGAAAAACCTCAATTCACGCACCTGTCATCATACTGTGAGAATTTCCGAGCGTCCTTTCGAGTCACCTCCCGATCTCTCATTCTCACCGCCGATGTCCAACCGCTACCCTCTTTTGAATCGCGAGCTGGGCATTCTGGGGTTCAACGAACGTGTGCTCGCACAGGCTGCGGACCCTGCTGTACCTCTCCTCGAGCGCTTGCGCTTCATCTGCATCACCAGCAGCAACCTCGATGAATTCTTCGAAGTCCGCATGGCCGGCCTTCAGGAACAGATGCGCGACAACCCCGGCGCGCTATCGCCCGACGGCATGTCGCTGCAGCATGTGTACGACCTCGTCGTCGAGCGTGCGCAGAAGCTGGTGCATCGTCAGTACACGATGCTGCAGGACACCGTGCTGCCCGCGCTCGAAGACGAAGGCATCTACTTTCACGGCACGGAAGCATGGAACGAAGCGCAGACGCAATGGGCGCGCAACTACTTCTTCGATGAACTGCTGCCCGTCCTGACGCCGATCGGCCTCGATCCCGCGCACCCTTTCCCGCGCGTGCTGAACAAGAGCCTGAATTTCGTCGTCGAGCTGGAAGGCAAGGACGCGTTCGGCCGCCAGGCCGTGATGGGCATCGTACAGGCGCCGCGCGCGCTGCCGCGCCTCGTGCGCATGCCGCAGGAACTGTCCGGCTATCCGCATGGCTTCGTGCTCCTCAGCTCGCTGCTGCAACGCTTTGTCGGCGAACTGTTTCCGAATCTGGTCGTGCGCAGCTGCAACCAGTTCCGCATCACGCGCAACAGCGAACTGTTCGTCGACGAAGACGAAATCACGAACCTGCGGGTCGCGCTGCAGGGCGAACTGCCCGCGCGCCATCTGGGCAATGCGGTGCGGCTCGAAGTATCGGCGGAAACGCCCGCGCATCTCGTGCGGCGCCTGCTCGACGAAAGCGGCCTCACGCAGAAGGACTGCTATTACGTCGATGGCCCCGTGAATCTCGTGCGTCTGATGCAATTGCCCGAGATGGTCGACCGGCCCGATCTGAAGTTCGTGCCGCACATTCCCGCCACACCGCCGCAGATCGCTAACAGCGCGAGCCTCTTCGACGTGATCGATCAGGGCGACGTGCTGCTGCATCATCCGTACGAGAGCTTCCAGCCGGTGCTCGAATTGCTGCTGCAGGCCGCGAAGGACCCGAACGTCGTCGCAATCAAGCAGACCATCTATCGCACGGGCACCGATTCGCCGCTGATGGACGCGCTGATGCAGGCCGCGCGCAACGGCAAGGAAGTGACGGTGGTCGTCGAGCTGCTCGCGCGCTTCGATGAAGAGACGAACATCAACTGGGCGTCGCAGCTCGAAGCAGTGGGTGCGCACGTCGTGTACGGCGTGGTCGGCCACAAGTGCCACGCGAAGATGATGCTGATCGTGCGGCGCGTGTCGGAAGGCGGCAAGTCGATCCTGAAGCGCTACGCGCATCTGGGCACGGGTAACTATCATCCGCGCACGGCACGGCTCTATACCGACTTCGGCCTGATGACGGCCGATCAGAATATCTGCGAAGACGTGCATCATGTGTTTCAGCAACTGACGGGCATCGGCGGCGAGCTGCCGCTGCATGAGCTGTGGCAGTCGCCGTTCACGCTGCATCCCAAACTCGTCGACGCGATTCGCGCCGAGGCCGAGCATGCGCGAGCCGGCAAGCGCGCGCGAATCGTCGCGAAGATGAATGCGCTGCTGGAGCCGACCGTCATCGCGGAACTGTACGAGGCCTCGCAAGCGGGCGTGAAGATCGATCTGATCGTGCGCGGCGTATGCTCGCTGCAGCCGGGCGTCGAAGGGCTGTCGGAGAACATCACGGTGCGCTCGATCGTCGGCCGATTTCTCGAGCATCACCGCATCTTCTACTTCCACGACGACGGCCGCGAACAGGTCTATCTGTCGAGCGCCGACTGGATGGACCGCAACTTCTTCCGCCGCGTCGAAGTCGCGTTCCCGGTCAACAACCGGCGCCTGAAACGCCGCGTGATCGCGGAAGGCCTGTCGGCATTCCTCGGCGACAACCAGGCCGCGTGGCTGATGCAAAGCGACGGCCACTATCGCCGGCGCCGTCCGGGCAAGTCGTCGCGCAATGCGCAGATGAGTCTGTTGACGAAGTTCTGTTCGTAAGCGCCGCGTTCCGCGATCGGGCGGACGTGCAAAAAAGGCCCGCAAATGCGGGCTTTTTCGTTTCACCTGGTCGTGTTGCGCCTGAACGTTCTGCTGAGTCTCAGGCGGCCGTCGTATGCAGCAGCGCCGTGCGAGCGGCCGGAAAGCGCACCGTGAACGTGCTGCCGCGCCCTTCTTCGCTCTTTACTTCGAGCTGCGCGTCGTGCCGTTGCAGCACGTGCTTGACGATTGCGAGTCCGAGGCCCGTGCCGCCCGTGTCGCGCGAACGGCTGCGATCGACGCGATAGAAGCGCTCCGTCAAACGCGGAATATCCGCAGCGGGAATGCCGAGGCCGCTGTCGGCGACGATGAACGTCGCCTGTCCGCCTTGCACGCGCCAGCTCACATTGATCGAGCCGCCATCGGGCGTATAGCGGATCGCATTCGTGACGAGATTGCCGAACGCGCTGAGAATTTCCGTTTCGACGCCCGTGACCGTGAGCGCTTCGTCGGCATCGAACGAGATCCGATGGCGTCCCGCCGACAGGCTTTCCGCATCTTCCTGCAGATGCCTGACCACCGCGCGCATATCGACCATCTGGTTGCTCGGCGGCTTGTTGTCGCCTTCGAGCGTCGCGAGCACGAGCAGATCGCTGACGATGTGCTGCATCCGCTGCGCCTGTTGCATCATCAGGTCGAGGTAGCGCGCGCGTTCATCGTCGTCGAGCGGAATATCGCGCATCGTTTCGAGAAAACCGGCGAGCACCGTCAACGGCGTTTTCAGTTCGTGCGACACGTTTGCGACGAAATCGCGGCGCATCGCGTCGGTGCGCTCGAGCTCGGTGATGTCCTGCGACAGCACGAGCTTGCGGTTCTCGCCATACGGGAACACCTGCACGGAGAGCACGTTCTGCCGCTTGTCGCCCATCCCGCGCATGATCAGCATCTCTTCGTATTGATGCGAGTTCAGGTAGCGGACAAAGTCGGGATGACGCACGAGATGCGTGATGTGCTGACGCAAGTCGCGTTTCGCGTCGAGGCCGAAGTGCTGCTCGGAGATCGCGTTGCACCACTCGATCTGATCGTGATCGTCGAGCATCGCGACGCCGTTCGGCGATGCCTGGATCGCCTGAATGAAACGCGAGTGCTGCTGCTCGACCTGGCGCACCTGCGCATGCCAGCGCTTCGCGAGCTTGTGCAGCCGGTAGTAGATTTCGCCCCAGATGCCCGGCGCGCTCGGCACCTCGCCATAGACGGGCGCATCGAGTAGCCGCCACAGACGCTGCTTGTGGAACGTGCTGAAAATGCCCTGCGCGAGCAGCGCGATCACAGCGAGGCTCAGCGCCGCCTTCGTGTTGACGAATACGCCGACCGCCACGCACAGAACAGCGAGGAGCACGAGCGATACCAGGGAGCGCGCCCAGATGATGTTCATGTGTTCCTGCGACGTTAGAGACCAGACCTTGAGACATCTGAGACAACAAAGCGCGCTGCGGTGAGGCCTCGCAGCGCGCTTCGTATTACCGACCAGTTTACCTTAGGCGCTCTTGGCCAGACGATAGCCGCTGCCACGCACCGTCTCGATCATCGCATCGCAACCCGCGGGCTTGAGCGCCGCGCGCAGCCGCTTGATATGCACATCGACCGTGCGCTCTTCGACGAACACGTGATCGCCCCACACCTGGTCGAGCAATTGCGTGCGGCTGTGCACGCGTTCCGGATGCGTCATGAAGAAATGCAGCAGGCGGAATTCCGTCGGACCGAGATCAAGCTTGATCTCGTTGCCTTCCGCATGCGCGGCGACGCGGTGCGTTGCGGGGTCGAGCTTCAGGCCGTTGATCGCGACGACGTCTTCCGTCAGTTGCGGCGCGCGACGGCGCAGCACCGCCTTGATGCGCGCCATCAGCTCCTTCGGCGAAAACGGCTTCGTGACGTAATCGTCGGCGCCGATCTCGAGGCCGAGCACCTTGTCCTGCTCGTCGCCGCGCGCGGTCAGCATGATGATCGGGATGTGCTTCGTGCGCTCGTTGTTGCGCAGGTCGCGCGCGAACGCGATGCCCGATTTACCCGGCAGCATCCAGTCGAGCAGCACGAGGTCGGGAAGCACATCGCTGATCAGGTTCTGCGCCTGTTCGGCGTTGTACGCACGAATCGGACAATGGCCCGCATGTTGCAAGTTGACCGAGATCAGCTCGGAAATCGCGGGTTCATCTTCGATAACGAGAATACTGCTGGGCATCGGCGCCTCTTGATAAACGTAATGCTATGGGAACGGTTGGCCGGATTCGATCGATTGCGTATCAAGGGCGCATCAGCTGAGCGCTTCGCGCTCGAGCGCGTCACGGCCCTTGTGCCGCACGTCGGTGCCCTTCACGACGTAGATGATGAACTCGGCGATGTTCTTTGCGTGGTCGCCGATCCGCTCGATCGCCTTCGCGATGAAGAGGAAATCGAGGCCCACGGAAATCAGCCGCGGATCTTCCGTCATGTACGAAATCAGCTTGCGGACGAAACCGCGGAATTCCTCGTCGATCGCCTTGTCGTCGCGCACGATCTGCGCGGCGGCCACGGTGTCGAGGCGCGCAAACGCGTCGAGCGCGCGGCGCAGGATGCTCACGGCCATCTCGCCCGACAGCTTGATTTCGGCGATGTTGATCGTGCGCGCCGCGCCATCTTCCGCGAGGCGCTTCGTGCGCTTCGCGATCTTTTCGGCCTCGTCGCCGGCGCGCTCGAGATTCGTGATCGTCTTCGAGATCGCCATCAGCAGGCGCAGGTCGCGTGCCGCCGGCTGACGGCGCGCGATGATGTTGCTGCACTCTTCGTCGATCTCGACTTCCATCGTGTTCAGGCGGTCTTCGGCTGCGATCACCTGGTCGGCGATGCCCGTGTCGAAATCGTTCAACGCGTTCATCGCGGCGACGATCTGCGCCTCGACGAGGCCGCCCATTTCGAGCACCTTCGAGGACACCAGATTCAGGTCTGCGTCGAACTGGCTGGACAGGTGTTTATCCGTCATGTCGTACTCCCTAAGCTCGTGCGCCGTGCGCTTAGCCGAAGCGGCCCGTGATGTAGTCTTCCGTTTCCTTGCGGACGGGCTTGATGAAGATCTTCTCGGTGTCGCCGAATTCGATCAGCTCGCCGAGGTACATATATGCAGTGTAATCCGAGCAACGCGCGGCCTGCTGCATGTTGTGCGTGACGATCACCACCGTATAGTCGCTCTTCAGTTCGGCGATCAGCTCTTCGATGCGGCCCGTCGAAATCGGGTCGAGCGCCGAGCACGGTTCGTCGAGCAACAGCACTTCCGGACGGATCGCAATGCCGCGCGCAATGCACAGGCGCTGCTGCTGGCCGCCCGACAGGCCGTAGCCGCTCTGGCCGAGCTTGTCCTTCACTTCGTTCCACAGCGCGGCCTTCGTCAGCGCCCACTCGACGCGGTCGTCCATCTCCGAGCGCGACAGCGTTTCGAACATCTTCACGCCGAATGCGATGTTGTCGTAGATCGACATCGGGAACGGCGTCGGCTTCTGGAACACCATGCCGATGCGCGCGCGCAAGAGCGAGATGTCGCGCTTCGACGCAAGCAGGTTTTCGCCGTCCATCAGGATTTCGCCTTCGGCGCGCTGCTCCGGATAGAGCGCGTACATCTTGTTGAACGTGCGCAGCAGCGTGGACTTGCCGCAGCCCGACGGGCCGATGAACGCCGTCACCTTGCCTTCGGGAATCTGCAGGTTGATGTTCTTCAGCGCGTGATACTTGCCGTAGAAGAAGTTCAGGTTGTTGACTTCGATTTTCGGTTGCGCGGGCGCTGCCGCGTGGCCGCTCTGGGCCGGGTCGAAACCAGCGGGTGACGCCGGGCGCTCGATGGGATTCAGGTGACTTTCTGCCATGTTCATCGGATCGCTCCGCCCTTACTTGTTCGAAAAGATCGTACGCGCGAGGATGTTGAGTCCCAACACCCCGAGCGTGATCAGGAATACGCCAGCCCACGCGAGCGACTGCCACTGCGCAAACGGGCTCATCGCGAACTTGAAGATCGTGACCGGCAGGTTCGCAACCGGCTGATTCATGTCCACAGAGAAGAATTGGTTCGACAGCGCCGTGAAGAGCAGCGGTGCCGTCTCGCCGGCGATACGCGCGACGGCGAGCAGCACGCCCGTGACGATACCCGCCACCGACGCCTTCAGCGTGATCGACAGCACCATCTTCCACTTCGGCGTGCCTAGCGCGAAGGCCGCTTCACGCAGTGCGTTCGGCACGAGCTTCAGCATGTTCTCGGTCGTGCGGATCACGATGGGAATCTGCAGCAGCGCCAGCGAGATCACGCCCGCCCAGCCGCTGAAGTGGCCCATCTTCGCGACGACGAGCGCATACACGAACAGACCGACGACGATCGACGGCGCCGACAGCAGAATGTCGTTGATGAAGCGCGTGATGCTCGCGAGCCAGCCCTTCTGGCCGTATTCGGCGAGATACACGCCCGCCATGATGCCGATCGGCGTGCCGACGAACGTCGCGAGCAGGACGAGCAGCAGGCTGCCGACGATCGCGTTCGCGAGACCGCCGCCGTCCGTGTTCGGCGGGGGCGTCGATTGCGTGAAGAGCTCGACGGACAGGCCGCCGATGCCCAGACGCAGCGTCGTGTAAAGAATCCACACGAGCCAGATGATGCCGAAGGCCATCGCCGCGAGCGACAGCGTCAGCGCGACCACATTGGTCGCCTTGCGGCGTCTTTGCAACCTGGTGCGCATCGCTTCGAGCGCTGCGCTGTCGGTGCTGCCCGGCATGTTCAACGAGGACTGGGTCATTTCGCGCCCTCCCCTTTCTCGAGGCGAAGCAGCATGATTTTCGAAATCGCCAGCACGATGAAGGTAATCACAAACAGGATCAGGCCGAGTTCCATCAGCGCCGCCGTATGGAGCCCAGGACTCGCTTCCGCGAATTCGTTCGCAAGCGCCGACGTGATGCTGTTACCCGGCGAAAACAGCGAAACGTTGTCGAGCAGGTTCGTATTGCCGATCACGAACGTGACGGCCATCGTCTCGCCGAGCGCGCGGCCGAGGCCGAGCATCACGCCGCCGATCACACCCGTCTTCGTGAACGGCAGGACGATCCTCCACATCACTTCCCACGTCGTGCAGCCGATGCCGTATGCCGATTCCTTCAGCAGCACGGGCGTGACTTCGAACACGTCGCGCATCACCGAAGCGATGTACGGAATGACCATGATCGCGAGAATGACGCCCGCGCACAGGATGCCGATGCCGATCGGCGCGCCTTTGAAGAGGGCCCCGATGACGGGCATGCCGGAGAGCAGCGAGCCGAGCGGCTTTTCGAACCACGTCGCGAAGATCGGCGCAAAGACGAGCAGACCCCACATGCCATAGACGATGGACGGAATCGCGGCGAGCAGTTCGATCGCGATGCCGAGCGGCCGACGCAGCCAGGCAGGCGACAGCTCAGTCAGAAAGAGCGCGATGCCGAAGCTCACAGGCACCGCGATGATAAGGGCGATGATCGACGTCGCAATCGTGCCGTAGATGGGCACCAGCGCGCCGAACTGCTCCGAGGGTGGATCCCAGTCTGCCGTCCACAGGAAGGCGAGACCGAATTTCTGGATGGTCGGCATCGAAGCGACGATCAGCGACACGATAATGCCGCCGAGCAGCAGTAACGTGACGATGGCGGAAAGCCGCGCGAGGCCGCCGAAAATAATGTCGCCGGCACGGCTGGGCGCCTTTTGCGCCGTGCTGCCGGGCGGAGTCGACCGGGCCGCGTCAGAAGAGAGAGGGAGGTCGGACATGGGAGCTGATAAACCTGTTTCCGCGTTTCCGGTTGCCGCATGGCGTATGCCACACGGCCAGTACTACGGCCGCCGGGCTCCATCGAAGCCGGGCGGCCGGCCGCGCGCAACATGCACATGCGCGCGGTAGATGCTGCTACGAGTTAAGGATTACTCGGCGAGCGACTTGCCCGATGCGTCCTTGACCTTTGCCTTCCATTGCGTCTTGATTTCCGACACGACCGATTCCGGCAGCGAGATATAGTCCAGATCGTTCGCAGCCTGGCCGCCGTTCTTGAACGCCCAGTCGAAGAACTTGAGCGTTTCCGCGCCTTGCGGACCCTTTTCCTGCGTCGTGTGCAGCAGCACGAACGTCGCGCCGACGATCGGCCATGCGTTCTTGCCCGGCTCGTTCGTCAGGATCTGGTAAAACGACTTCGACCAGTCAGCGCCTGCTGCCGCTGCCTTGAACGTTTCCGTCTTCGGCTCGACCACTGCGCCCGACGAGTTCTTCATGTCGACGTAGATCATGTGGTTCTGCTTCGCGTACGCCCACTCGACGTAGCCGATCGCGCCCGGCAGACGCTGCACGAATGCCGCGACACCGTCGTTGCCCTTGCCGCCCGTGCCCGTCGGCCAGTTGACCGTCGTGCCTTCGCCGACCTTCGACTTCCACTCGGTGTTGACCTTCGACAGGTAGTTCGTCCAGATGAAGCTCGTGCCCGAGCCGTCAGCGCGGCGGACCACGGCGATGTCCGTATCCGGCAGCTTCGCCTTCGGGTTCAGCGCGGCGATGGCCGTGTCGTTCCACTTCTTGATCTTGCCGAGGTAGATGTCGCCGAGCACTTCGCCCGACAGCGTAATTTCGCCAGCCTTCACGCCCGGAATGTTGACCACGGGCACCACGCCGCCGACGACCGTCGGGAACTGGAACAGGCCGTCCTTCGCCAGTTCGTCGTCCTTCAGCGGAGCGTCCGAGCCTGCGAAGTCGACCGTCTTGGCGACGATCTGCTTGATGCCGCCCGACGAGCCGATACCCTGGTAGTTGACCTTGCCGCCGCCCGTCTTCTGATAAGCGTCAGCCCACTTCGTGTAGATCGGTGCTGCAAAGGTGCTGCCCGCGCCAGTAATGTCTGCGGCTTGCGCTGCGATCGCGAAGAGAGCGCCAGCCATGCCAGCGAACGCGGTTTGCATCAGTTTCATGTTTTCTCCGGTTGGTATGAGCGTGTGACACGACACCGCGAAGAATAGTGGCCGATTATGACGGTAATGTGACTCTTCGTGACTTTCCCGTGACAGTCTTATTACTTACGTGAAAGGCGTTATGCCAGGGTTTCCACCGTCGAAGCAGATGCGCCGCGAATAGGGGGTTTCCAGCTCGAAATTGGCGAACGCCAACGTTTGCGTATGCAACGCATCGATCGCGGTGCCGCTGCGCGTTTTACCGGCGAGCGGACACAAAAAAGGGCGGCATGTGGCCGCCCTTCCGGTTGAAATGCTGTTGCAGCAATCAGGTCGTCGCCTGCTTCACCACTTCGGCGATCGTTTCGGCGTGGTACAACGCATCTTTCTCGCGCGCCGCCTCGACCATCACGCGCAGCACGGGCTCGGTGCCCGACGCACGGATCAGCACGCGGCCGCTGCCGTCGAGCGCACCTTCCGCTGCGCTGATCGCGCGGCGAATCGCCTCGCTGCCCTTCCAGTCGGCGCCCGGCTGCATGCGCACGTTGATCAGCTTCTGCGGAAAGAGCGTAACGCCTTCCAGCAGCTGCTCGAGCGAACGGCCGCTGCGCTGCATCGCGGCCAGCACGAGCAGCGCGGACACGATGCCGTCGCCCGTCGAATGCCGATCCAGCGACAGAATGTGACCGGAGCCTTCCGCGCCCAGTTCCCAGTGATGCTCGCGCAGCTTCTCCAGCACGTAACGATCGCCGACGGCGGCGCGAACGAACTGCACGCCCGCCTTCTTCAGCGCCACTTCGACGGCCATGTTGGTCATCAGCGTGCCGACTGCCCCTTCGACCTTGCCTTGCGTCGCGATCCGGTCCTTCACCAGCACGTACAGCAGTTCGTCGCCGTTGTAGAGGCGACCGTTCGCGTCGACTACCTGCACGCGGTCCGCGTCGCCGTCGAGCGCAACGCCGATATCCGCCTTGTTCGCACGCACGGCGCGCACGAGCGCGTCCGGCGCGGTCGCGCCGACGCCGTCGTTGATGTTGAAGCCATTCGGCGAGACGCCGATCGTGACCACATCCGCGCCGAGCTCATGGAATACGTGCGGCGCGACGTCGTACGCGGCGCCGTGCGCGCAGTCGATCACCAGCTTCATACCGCGCAGATCGAACGCCTGCGGGAACGTGCTCTTGCAAAACTCGATGTAGCGGCCAGCTGCATCGTCGAGACGCCGCGCCTTGCCGAGACGCTCGGACGGCGCGCATTCGAGCGGCTTGTCCAGTTGCTCTTCGATCAGCGACTCGACTTCATCGGGCAGCTTGTTGCCGTCGGCGGAGAAAAACTTGATGCCGTTGTCGTAATAAGGATTGTGCGACGCGCTGATCACGACGCCCGCCGCGAGACGCAGCGCGCGCGTGAGATACGCGACGCCGGGCGTCGGCATCGGACCGGCCAGCATCACGTCGACGCCCGCCGCCGCGAACCCCGACTCCAGCGCGGCTTCGAGCATGTAGCCCGACACGCGCGTGTCCTTGCCGATCAGCACCGTGGGACGCGTGCCCGTTTTCGCCCACCTGTCGGCGCCCGCGAGCACCTTGCCGGCCGCATAGCCGAGCCGCAACACGAAGTCCGGCGTGATCGGCGCGTCGCCGACCTTGCCCCGTATGCCATCCGTTCCGAAATATCGACGTCCCATAATGTTCTGTTCCTTCCAGGCGTGGAGATCAGGCGCGTCGCGCCGCATCGCGCGTCGCTGCCCAAACTTTCAGTGCATCTACCGTCTGCGCGACATCATGCACGCGGATGATCGCGGCGCCCCGCTCGGCTGCGCACACGGCAGCCGCGACGCTCGCCGCTACCCGCTCCGGCGCGGGCCGGTTCACGACCGCGCCGAGCATCGACTTGCGCGACATGCCGGCGAGAATGGGCAGCGGCATGCCGACGGTCGGCGCGATCTGCGGCAGATGCGCAAGCAGCGCGTAATTATGATCGACCGTCTTCCCAAATCCGAATCCTGGATCAACGCTGATGCGATTTTTTGCGACGCCAGCGTCCAGCATTGTCTTGACGCGCTCGTCGAGGAACGCGCGGATATCGGCCACGACGTCGTCGTAAACGGGCTCCTTCGCCTGCATCGTTTGCGGATCGCCGAGCATATGCATCACGCACAAACCACACTGGCTGTCGCGAACCGCGTCGATCGCTCCGGGCATCCGAAAGCCCCAGATATCATTGATCAAATCGGCACCGGCAGCCAGTGCATGGCGCATCACTTCGGGCTTGTAGGTATCGACGGAAAGCGGGACGTTCGCGTCGCGCAACTGCTCGACGAGCGGGATCACACGCTTCAGTTCCTCGTCGAGCGGCACAGGCGGCGCCCCTGGGCGCGTCGACTCGCCGCCGATGTCGACGATATCGGCGCCGTCGAGCAGCATGCACTCCGCCTGGCGCAGCGCCTCGCCGCGCAGCACGTATCGGCCGCCGTCGGAAAAGGAATCAGGTGTGACGTTCAGGATGCCCATCACGAGCGGGCGTTCGAACGACAGCGTGAATCGGCCGCATTGAAGCGGTTCGGGGATCGGAAAAAGCGGGGAATCGGCGTTTGACACGAGACGTACTACGAAGAAGTTAGTGGGGATCGCGACAGAACCGCGCTGCGCGTAGCAGCATTAGAAATGAAAACGGGCCGGTGTGCAGTACACCGGCCCGTATAAACGACTCAACCCGTCATCAAGCAGGAGCGGTCGCGCTGCCCGGCTTCACTTCCGCGCCGGGGCTGCTGCCACCCGACGATGCATCGCCAGGTGACGGCGTGCTCTTCGGCGAGCGCGGCGGACGGCCAGCCATGATGTCGTTGATCTGATCGGCGTCGATCGTTTCCCACTCCATCAGCGCGGCGGTCATCGCTTCGACCTTGTCGCGGTTCTCGTCCAGCAAACGCTTCGCGAGGTTGTACTGCTCGTCGAGCACACGGCGAATTTCCGAGTCGACCTTCTGTTGCGTCGCCTCCGAAATCGAACGCGTGAAACCGCGGCCAAACGGCGACTGGTCGTTTTCGTCGTCGACATAGACCATCGGTCCAAGCGCGTCGGTCATGCCGAAACGGGCGACCATTGCGCGGGCCGTGGACGTCGCCTTGTTGAAGTCGTCCGATGCGCCCGTGCTGATCAGATTCAGGAACAGCTCTTCCGCGACACGGCCGCCGAACAGAATGGCGAGACGATCCAGCAGATAATCCTTCGAATACGTCTCGTTGTCGTGCTCCGGCAACTGCCACGTCACGCCCAGCGCACGGCCGCGCGGAATGATCGTGACCTTGTGCACCGGGTCGGCCTTCGGCAGCAGCTTTGCGATCACTGCATGGCCCGACTCGTGGTAAGCCGTCGCACGCTTCGCGTCTTCGCGGATCACAGCCGACTTGCGCTCCGGACCCATGAAGATCTTGTCCTTCGCGTCTTCGAAGTCCTGCATCTCGACGATGCGCTTGCCGCGACGCGCGGCGAACAGCGCCGCTTCGTTCACGAGATTCGCGAGGTCGGCACCCGAGAAGCCCGGCGTGCCGCGCGCGATTACCGCCGCGTCGACGTCGTTCGCAATCGGCACCTTGCGCAGGTGTACCTTCATGATGTGCTCGCGGCCACGGATATCGGGCAGACCGACATACACCTGGCGGTCGAAACGGCCCGGACGCAGCAGCGCCTTGTCCAGCACATCCGAACGGTTCGTTGCGGCGATCACGATCACACCCGAGTTCGCCTCGAACCCGTCCATTTCGACGAGCATCTGGTTCAGCGTCTGTTCGCGTTCGTCATTGCCGCCGCCCATGCCGGCGCCGCGATGACGGCCGACCGCATCGATTTCGTCGATGAACACGATGCAGGGTGCGTGCTTCTTCGCCTGCTCGAACATGTCGCGCACGCGGGCCGCGCCCACGCCGACGAACATTTCGACGAAGTCCGAACCCGAAATGCTGAAGAACGGCACTTTTGCTTCGCCGGCGATGGCGCGCGCCAGCAGCGTCTTACCCGTTCCCGGCGGGCCGACCAGCAGCACGCCGCGCGGAATGCGGCCACCCAGCTTCTGGAACTTCTGCGGATCGCGCAGGAAGTCAACCAGCTCGGAAACTTCTTCCTTGGCCTCATCACAGCCAGCGACATCTGAGAAGTTGATCGCGTTGTTGTTCTCATCGATCAGACGTGCCCGGGATTTACCGAACGAGAAGGCACCGCCTTTCCCGCCTCCCTGCATCTGCCTCATCATGTAGAACCAGAAACCGATGATCAGGATTGTCGGCCCGAGGTAATACAGCGCGGACACCAGCGCGTTCGGCTCGTCATCCGCCTTGCCGCTGACCTGCACGCCATACTTCATCAGGTCGCCGACCATCCAGATATCGCCCGGCGACACGATCTGATATTTCTGACCGTCGGCCGGTGTCACCGTGAGGTTGCGCCCCTGGACGATCACGCTCTTGACCTTGCCGCTTTTCGCGTCATCCATGAACTGCGAATAAGAAACGCCTTCCTGGACACGGGGCTTGTCGAACTGCTTGAACACCGTAAACAGCACCAGTGCGATTACCAGCCACACTGCTGCTTTCGAAAACATGTTGTTGTTCAAAGCACCACTCCTTCACTCATAGACAAGCGCCTACATTTGCCTTGCGGCACCACTCAGGCATTCTAATCCCTTCCGGGGACCCCTGCCATAAGCATTCACTACCGCATAAATAGCGTACCGCGCAATCTCAGCGCTCTTATTTTCCGGCGTACCGGAATGCGGGCTCACATATCACTGGACCCTTTTTCAACGTGGCCGTTTCAGATGCTTGCCCAGAATAAACGTCTCGGACGACTTGTCCCGAGACGCTTTCGGCTTGCGCGCGGCCACCGTCTTAAACTGGTGCTTGAACTTTTCGACAATCTGGCTATAACCGCTGCCGTGAAAACATTTGACTAAAAGGGCACCATCGGGTTTCAGGTGGTTTTGGGCGAATTCCAGTGCGAGGTCGCATACATGCTCGATTCGCGCTGCGTCCGCCACCGCCACTCCTGACAGGTTGGGCGCCATATCCGAAATTACAAGATCAACCGCGCGATCTCCGACAACTTCTTCCAGCTGCTGGAGGACATCGTCCTCGCGGAAGTCGCCCTGGATGAAGTGCACGTCGGCGATCGGCTCCATCGGCAGCAGATCGAGCGCGATGATCGTGCCGTCGATCCCGCCTTCGCGCTGCGCGTCGCGATGCTTGCCCTGCGAGAGCTTATTGCGCACGTACTGGCTCCAGCTGCCGGGCGCCGCGCCCAGATCGACGATGATCTGTCCGGGACGGATCAGCTTGTCCTGCTCGTCGATTTCCTTCAGCTTGTAGGCCGCGCGGGCGCGATAACCCTCCCGCTGCGCCATTTTCACGTACGGATCGTTGATGTGGTCGTGCAGCCACGACTGGTTGAAGCGGTTTTTTGCCATTAAACGTTGAACTCTTGCTACGTGATGCCGCGCTTTTAGCGGATAATACGCGTTTAATTCGCGCGGCGGCGGCCTAGGCCGTCTTCCGCGCTCGTGGTTCTGCTTGCCGTCCGCGCCGCTGTCCTGTTCATGCTGACGCCGGCGCCGTATTCATCGCAGCTTTCTGCGCAGTTTTCTTTTTTCTCGCGCGCGCCCCGCTGAATTGCTGACCGACGGGTCCAAGCCGCGGGCGATGCCATTTTAGTCGAGTCTCCCACTTTCCATGCCAGCCCTCAAAGTTTCTTCCGAACAACGCGCCGAATTGCGCTCTCAGGCTCACGCGCTCAAGCCGGTCGTGATCGTCGGCGCCGAAGGGCTGACCGACGCCGTGCTGGCCGAAATCAAGGTCAATCTGAAGGCGCACCAGCTGATCAAGATCCGCGTATTCGGCGACGAGCGCGAAGAGCGCATCGCAATTTACGAAGAGATCTGCGATCGGTTGAATGCGGCTCCCATTCAGCATATCGGCAAGCTGCTCGTGATCTGGAAGCCCGAATCGGCACGGACCGGACGCGCGCCTGCTGCGAAATCGAAGCGCTCCACGCTGCCGAGCGCGCGCGAGGCCATCTCGGAAGAGCCGGCGAAGAAAGGCGGCGCGCCGCGCGTCGTCAAGGTCGTCAAGGCGACCGACAACCCGATGCGCCGTCCGAAGCCGCAAAAAGTACTCGTGCGCGGCAACGAGCGCGTGACGGCTGGCGGCAACATCAAGAAAGCGAAGAAACGCCAGACGAGCGCAAAGCGCATGCATCAGACGAAGTAAATCTAGGAGTGGCGCGGCGATCCGAATCGACATCTGGACCGCGCTATTCGAACCAGGATTGCAGGCCGTCGCCTCAATGCGGCGATCGGCCGCGCTCCGTGGCGGTTGCGAACGTAAATCAGCCCGCGGGCCAAATGCGCTTTCTGCGAGCGGCTTACCCAGCCGTCCTGCCCGCGACACGCCCCGCGCCCTGCTCCGCCACGAGATTCGCGCCCGCCGGCAATTTCCACGCGAGCACGATGCCCAACAGACTCTCGATCAGATAGAAACCACTCGACACGCCGTGCAGCATGCCGAAACGGCTCGCATACACAGAATGGCCGACGTCAGTGCCCGCTTCCTGCGCGGCGATGCGCAGCGCATTCATAAACGGCTGAAGCGCGAAGTAGCCAACCAGCACGCAGACCAGCATGCCGGCGATCGGCCAACGCAGACGCCGATACGCATCGCCGCCGCGCCGGATCAGCACATTGCACAGCGCGAGCAGCAACACGCCGCATACCACGCCGATCACACCTTCGATCCGGAACAGCTGCGCCGCGACCGCGCCCGCCGTCATCCGGTCGAGCGACTTGAACAGCACGGGCGCCACCGCATAGCCGATGGTCAGCAGACTGCCGACCCAAACGACCGTCAGCAGCCTGAACAGACGATGCGGCATCGAAGACACGACAGCAGCCTCAGACGTAGCGGACCGCGATGATTTCGTACTCGCGCACGCCGCTCGGCGCCTGCACCGCCGCGACATCGCCTTCCGACTTGCCGATCAGCGCGCGAGCGATTGGCGAGCTGACGGAGATGAGGCCGTGCTCGAGATCCGCTTCGTCGTCACCGACGATCTGATAAGTCACCTCATCGCCCGAATCCAGATCTTCCAGATCGACTGTCGCGGCAAACACGACGCGACCATCCGCCTCGAGCGCGGCGGGATCGATGACTTGCGCAGCCGCCAGCTTCGATTCGATTTCGGCGATACGGCCTTCGATAAAGCCCTGCTTTTCTTTTGCAGCGTCGTACTCGGCATTTTCCGACAGGTCGCCTTGGGCGCGCGCTTCCGCGATCGAATTGATGACAGCGGGGCGTTCGACCGATTTCAGGCGCTGCAATTCGCCGCGCAGTTGATCTGCTCCGCGCTTCGTCAATGGAATAGTGCTCATAAACAGCTCTTGTGGCAAAAAACAGCCATAAAAAAAATCACCGCGGTTAAGTGCATCCCATACAGGCGCTGGAGCGTGGCGCAAAGCCCGATCTGGCACCTCAGGGACGCCGCTTAACCGCGGCACTTACGTCTTTGACAGAACTCTGAAGCCTTAGTTTAGGCGAGCATGGAGTCCTTGTAAATCATAGACTTCCAGGTCCTTCAGATAACGCAGGCCTTCGACGGCCGCGCGCGCGCCCGACATTGTCGTGTAGTAAGTGACCTTGTTCGCCTGCGCGCTCATGCGAATCGAACGCGAATCGGCGATTGCGGCGCGCGTTTCGTCGACGGTCGTGAAGACGAGCGCGATCTCGCCGTTCTTGATCATGTCGACGATGTGCGGACGGCCGTCCTTCACCTTGTTGACGACGCGCACGGGCACGCCCGCCGCTTCGATCGCCGCCGCCGTGCCCTTCGTCGCGACGAGCGGATAGCCCAGTTCATGCAGCATGCGCGCGACCTCGACGGCCTTCGGCTTGTCGGCGTCCATCACGGTCAACAGCACCGTGCCCGATTCCGGCAGACGCGAACCCGCCGCGAGCTGCGACTTGAAGAGCGCTTCGCCGAACGTGCGGCCGACGCCCATCACTTCGCCCGTCGAGCGCATTTCCGGTCCGAGCACCGGGTCGACGGTCGGGAACTTGACGAACGGGAACACCGCTTCCTTCACGCTGAAGTACGGCGGCTCGACTTCCTTCGTGACGCCCTGCTGCACGAGCTTCTGGCCGACCATCGCACGCGCGGCGATCTTCGCGAGCGGCAGGCTCGTCGCCTTCGACACGTACGGCACCGTACGCGAAGCGCGCGGGTTCACTTCGAGCACGTAGATGATGTCCTGCTTCGAGCCGTCGGCTTGCGCAACCTGCTGGATCGCGAACTGCACGTTCATCAGGCCGACCACGTTCAGCGCCTTCGCCATCGCGCCCGTCTGGCGCTTCAGCTCGTCAACCGTTTCCTTCGACAGCGAGTACGGCGGCAGCGAGCACGCCGAGTCGCCCGAGTGCACACCAGCCTGCTCGATGTGCTCCATCACGCCGCCGATGAACACCGTGTCGCCGTCCGAAATGCAGTCGACGTCGCATTCGATCGCGTCGTTCAGGAAGCGGTCGAGCAGCACGGGCGAATCGTTCGACACCTTCACGGCCTCGCGCATGTAGCGCTCGAGGTCGCGCGGCTCGTGCACGATCTCCATCGCGCGGCCGCCGAGCACGTACGACGGACGCACGACGAGCGGATAGCCGATTTCGTCGGCGAGCTTCAGCGCTTCGTCTTCCGCGCGTGCGGTGCGATTGGGCGGCTGACGCAGATTCAGGTCGTGCAGCAGCTTCTGGAAACGCTCGCGGTCTTCGGCGGCGTCGATCATGTCCGGCGACGTGCCGACGATGGGCACACCGTTCGCTTCGAGATCGAGCGCGAGCTTCAGCGGCGTCTGGCCGCCGTACTGGACGATCACGCCGAGCGGCTTTTCCTTGTCGACGATTTCGAGCACGTCTTCGAGCGTCAGCGGCTCGAAGTACAGGCGGTCCGACGTGTCGTAGTCGGTCGAAACGGTCTCGGGGTTGCAGTTGACCATGATCGTTTCGTAGCCGTCTTCGCGCATCGCGAGCGCGGCGTGCACGCAGCAGTAGTCGAACTCGATGCCCTGGCCGATCCGGTTCGGGCCGCCGCCCAGCACCATGATCTTCTTGTTGTTCGTCGGGTTCGCTTCGCACTCTTCCTCGTAGGTCGAGTACATGTATGCCGTCTTCGTCGCGAACTCGGCCGCGCAGGTATCGACGCGCTTGTACACCGGGCGTACGTTCAGTTCGATGCGGCACTTGCGCACATCGTCGCCCGTCGCGCCGAGCAGCTTCGCGAGGCGGCGATCCGAAAAGCCGCTCTGCTTCAGATAGCGCAGCTCTTCCTTCGACAGGCTTGCGAGCGTGCGGCCTTCGAGCGCCTTTTCCTTGCGGACGATTTCCTCGATCTGCGCAAGGAACCACGGATCGATTGACGTCTCCTCGAACACTTCCTGTTGCGTGAGGCCCAGGCGGAACGCATCGCCGACATACCAGATGCGATCCGGACCGGCTTCGCCGATCTCGCGGATCACTTCGTCGCGGCTCGTGGTCTTTTCGTCGAGACCGTCGACGCCGACTTCAAGGCCGCGCAGCGCCTTCTGGAATGATTCCTGGAACGTGCGGCCGATCGCCATCACTTCGCCGACCGACTTCATCTGCGTGGTCAGACGCGGGTCGGCTTCGCGGAACTTCTCGAACGCGAAGCGCGGAATCTTCGTGACGACATAGTCGATCGTCGGCTCGAACGAAGCCGGCGTCTGGCCGCCCGTGATTTCGTTCTTCAGTTCATCGAGCGTGTAGCCGACGGCCAGCTTCGCCGCGACCTTCGCAATCGGGAAGCCCGTCGCCTTCGATGCCAGCGCCGACGAACGCGACACACGCGGATTCATTTCGATGACGATCATCCGGCCGTCTTTCGGATTGGTCGAGAACTGCACGTTCGAGCCGCCCGTGTCCACGCCGATCTCGCGCAGCACCGCGAGCGACGCGTTACGCAGGATCTGGTATTCCTTGTCGGTGAGCGTCTGCGCGGGCGCGACCGTGATCGAGTCGCCCGTGTGGATGCCCATCGGGTCGAGGTTCTCGATCGAGCACACGATGATGCAGTTGTCCTTCTTGTCGCGGACCACTTCCATCTCATACTCTTTCCAGCCGAGCAGCGATTCTTCGATCAGCAGTTCGCGCGTCGGCGACAGATCGAGGCCGCGCTTGCAGATCTCTTCGAATTCCTCGCGGTTGTATGCGATGCCGCCGCCCGAGCCGCCCAGCGTGAACGACGGACGGATCACGACGGGATAGCCGCTGCCGCCCGTGAACGCGGCAATCTCCGCGTGCACCTGCATCGCCTCTTCCATCGAATGCGCAATGCCCGACTTCGCCGAGCCGAGGCCGATCTTCGTCATCGCGTCCTTGAACTTCTGACGGTCTTCGGCCTTGTCGATCGCTTCCGGCGATGCGCCGATCAGCTCGACGTTGTACTTCTCCAGCACGCCGTGGTGATGCAGATCGAGCGCGCAGTTGAGCGCAGTCTGGCCTCCCATCGTCGGCAGGATCGCGTCCGGGCGCTCCTTCACGATGATGCGCTCGACCACTTCCCACGTGATCGGCTCGATGTACGTGACATCGGCCGTGTTCGGGTCGGTCATGATCGTCGCCGGATTGCTGTTGACGAGAATGACCTTGTAGCCTTCCTCACGCAGCGCCTTGCACGCCTGCGCGCCCGAGTAATCGAACTCGCACGCCTGGCCGATGATGATCGGACCCGCGCCGATGATGAGGATGCTCTTGATGTCTGTCCGCTTGGGCATAACGCTCTCGCTAATGTATTCCTGAGTTCTTTCCGTTGGCGCGCCGGCGGTGTGCCGTTCGGACCATGCCGAACGGCGTCGCAGGGCGCGCGCTTTCCTGTCGCCGCTCGCGAGCTGCTGCTGTCGGCGCTGCTCTCGACTCTTACGCCGCCGCCGACTTCTTGCCCTTCTGCTGGTCCATCAACGCAGTGAAGCGGTCGAACAGATAAGCGATATCGTGCGGACCGGGCGACGCTTCCGGGTGGCCCTGGAAGCAGAACGCCGGCTTGTCCGTCAGCGCGAAGCCTTGCAGCGTGCCGTCGAACAGCGACACGTGCGTGACCTTCGCGTTGGCGGGCAGCGTGTCGGCGTCGACTGCGAAGCCGTGGTTCTGCGACGTGATCACGACGCGGCCGTCGTCGAGGTCCTTCACCGGATGGTTCGCGCCGTGGTGGCCCGTCTTCATCTTCATCGTCTTCGCGCCGACGGCGAGACCCATGATCTGATGGCCGAGGCAAATGCCGAACGTCGGAATGCCGCGCTCGATGAACTCGCGCGTCGCGGCGATCGCGTAGTCGCACGGCTCCGGGTCGCCGGGGCCATTCGACAGGAAGATGCCATCCGGATTGAGCGCGAGCGCGTCGGCTGCCGTCGCTTGCGCCGGCAGCACCGTGACCTGGCAGCCGCGTTCCGCGAGCATCCGGAGGATGTTGTACTTCACGCCGTAGTCGAACGCGACGACGCGATAGCGCGGCGTGTTCTGCATGCCGTAGCCGCTGCCGAGACGCCATTCCGTCTGCTTCCACTCGTACGGCTTTTGCGTCGACACGACCTTCGCGAGGTCCATGCCCGCGAGGCCCGGGAACGAGCGGGCGAGTTCGATTGCCTTCGCTTCGTCATCCGAACCTGCGAGAATCGCGCCGTTTTGCGCGCCCTTGTCGCGCAAAACGCGTGTGAGCTTGCGGGTATCGATACCGGCAATCGCGACGACGCCGTCGGCCTTCAGATAATCCGGGAGCGAGCGCTCCATGCGGAAATTCGACGCGAGAACGGGCAGATCACGGATGATCAGGCCGGCGGCATGGACTTTCGTGGCTTCGACGTCTTCGGCGTTCACACCGACATTGCCGATGTGCGGATACGTCAGCGTGACGATCTGGCGCGCGTAGCTGGGGTCGGTCAGGATTTCCTGATAGCCGGTGATGGCCGTATTGAAAACGACTTCGCCGATCGTATGACCGGGCGCGCCGATCGAGTAGCCGCGAAAGACCGTGCCGTCGGCGAGCGCGAGAAGAGCGGGAGAAAATGACGGCAACACGGGAGACTCCTTGGGGGGCACCCTGTTGCCGACCTGTCTATCCGACCGTGCGGGCCGCGGCGAGGCGCATCGGAAGATGCGCGCGCAGGCTCGCTCGCGTGTCGCTGTTCGTGGCGTCGCATCGGGCACTGCAGCGCGTGCAATCGGCCCATTGTGTAGGCGGACAGGCTGGCTGCGGGCCGCTGGCGACGGTAGCCGGTGCGTTCACGAAAACTTGACCGGAACTACAACCGGGTTGACTACCCGGGTTGACTACGAAACGCGGCGGATGAACGGTGTGGGAGAGGTAGGCGCTAGGGTGCGGGTTGATAAGCTCAAACTTTAGAATTATAGCCTGAAATGACCCTTCTCTTCAAATCAGAGATGGGCGGCCACCGGGCCGACGCAGTACCGACAGGCCCGGCAGCCGCGATGCACCTGGAATCCGCGCGGCCTGCATGGCCGTTTCATTCAATATCAGAATACGCCTGTGAGCCTTGCGGTTGGCGCTCGCCGTGGATGTGCGAAGGGCTTTTCGCGAGCACGCGGCTTGGCAGCACGTACCAGACGGCGCTCGCCAGCTGCAGCGCAACGAGAATGCCCCACGCGGTCAGATGCGCGGCGGGCGGATAGTGGCCGCCGACGGGCGTCCAGATCGACAGAACCGCGCCCACGCCAATCTGAAAGCCGAAGATCAGCAGAAAAATGATCAGCGTCAGCGTCGTGTTCGCACGGCCGATCAAATGCGCCGGAAAATGGCGCGCGAGCACCGCGTAGCTCAGTATGCCCACGCCACCGAAAATTCCGTAAGCCGCCCACAGCAAGCCCGCCGGCAGCGGTGCGCGCAGCATGATCAACAGTTGCGTGACGACGAAAAGCGCCATACCAACGCCGCAAAACGCATACAGCGACAGCCCGCGCCGTTCCATGCTGCGCGCTGCCGCGCCGAAGCCCACGCAGCCGGCCATCATCGCGAAGCCCAGCACCGACACGAGCGCCGCTGCCTCGTGCGGCTGAAAGCCCGATACGTCGCGCAACCACGCGCCGACCCACAACGACTGCATCGCGTAGAACACACCTTGCGTGACGACCGAGAACGATCCGATTTTCCAGAACGCCGCGCTGCGCAGGATGTGCCACGTGCCCTTGAACTGGCTGACGAGATCCGCCTGATGATGCGGCTCCTTCTTTTCGGGCGCGAACATCCACAGCAGCGCCGCCACGACGATCGTCAGGACGACGAGCGCGAAACAGACAGAGCGCCAACTCGCGAACGTCAGCACCCACGTCAACGGCGAGCCGACGGCGACGCCGCCCAAACCGCCGACGGCCATCACTAGCCCGTTCATCAGCGGCAGGCGCGCGGCCGGAAAGTGCTGCGCGAGCGCCTTGAAGGCCGCGCCCAGGCACACCGACACGCCGACGCCGATCAGCAACCGCCCCGCCATCATCACGCCGACACCGTGCGCCGCGCCGAACACGCCGATGCCGGCGGCGGCGAAGAGCAGCATGCCCGCCGTCACGCGACGCGGTCCGTAATGGTCGAGCAGGACGCCCGCCGGCAGTTGAGCGCCCGCGAAGCCGAGGAAATAGAGACTGGTCAGCAAGCCAAGATCGGCGGCCGTGAGTCCCAACTCACGTGTGATCAGCGGCGCAAAGCCGAGGTTCACGCCCCGAAACACATACGAGACAAAGTAACCGGCGGAGAACAGCAGGAAGACACGAAGGGGCGTCGATGACATGAGGCATCAGCAAGACGGTCCGGCGGACCCGAGCGTGAACGATAGCGGCTATCGCGCCCATCGTGGTGCAAGACCGCGCGGCCCGTGCGGGAAACGCCGGCGGCTGTATGCGGAAATGAAAAACGCCGTCACCTCAGGTGACGGCGTTCAGGAAAACGAGGAGAGATCGGAGCGCACTTCACGCGCTGCCCCCGCAGCGCACGTTCGGTCGTCCTCGAAAAGGCCGCTTGTTGTCTACTTGCCCTTCTTCGCGCTGGACGAGACTTTGTGGCGGCTCGAAGTCTCGCCCTTCGACGCCTTGCCAGCCGCCTCCGTCGAAACCTTCGTCATCTTGCCCTTGGCGGCCGCCGGCTTGCTGGACTTGCCGACCGGCTCCGACACCCTGACGACGCCCGAGTGGCCACGGCCCCGTTTCTTATCGTATCGCGACTCGGAGCGCGAGTCCGCGATCTGGGCGCCAGTCCGCTCGACGCCACCGCCGACGGGCACCGTCGCCAGCTTCTGCGGGCCCGGCTCGGCCGGCATCGCCTTGCCGACGGGCACGTGCAGCACGATCACCTGGCCCGGCATCGCCACATCGCGCCGCGTACGGTTCCATGCCTTGAGCTGCCCGATCGACACGTCGTAGCGGTCCGCGATCATCGCCATCGACTGCTTGCGGCGCACACGGATCAGCATCTTGCGCGTGTCGGGCACGTCCGGCTCCATCGCGAGCACCGCGCTTTCGGCAACATCGGCGCTGATGTCCTCGTCGTCATCGTCGGCGCGCGGCACGACGATCGTCGAGCCCGGCTTCAGGCGCATGCCCGCAGGAATCTTGTTGACGGCCATCAGCGTGTCCGCATTGACGCCGATCTTCTCGGCGATCGCCGCCGGACGCGAGCGTTCCGTGACCGTGTAGGTCGTCCACGACGACAGCGAGCCCGAGTACGACTTCAGGTTGCGCTCGAAAGCGCTCGCGTTGTCGAACGGCAGCAGGATCTGCGGCTGCGTCGCGCCCAGGATGACCGGCTTCTTGAACGACGGGTTCAGCGAACGGAACTCGTCCGGTGTCATGTTCGCTAGCTTCGCCGCCGTATCGACGTCGATGTCATGCGAAGTCGTGACCGTCACGAAATACGGGTGGTTCGGAATGGACGGCAGCGCGAGCCCGTATACCTGCGGATTCGTCACGATGTTCTTGACGGCCTGTAGCTTGGGCACGTAGTTGCGCGTTTCCAGCGGCATGCGCAGGCTTTGATAGTCCGTCGGCAGGCCGGCCGCCTCGTTGCGCGCGATCGCGCGCTGCACGTTGCCTTCGCCCCAGTTGTACGCGGCGAGCGCCAGATACCAGTCGCCGAACATATCGTGCAGACGCGACAGATAGTCGAGCGCCGCGCTGGTGGACGCGAGCACGTCACGGCGCTCGTCCTGCCACATGTTCTGCTTCAGGTTGTACGTGCGGCCCGTACCGGGCACGAACTGCCACATGCCCGCGGCCTTCGCGACCGACAGCGCCTGCGGGTTGTACGCGGACTCGATGAACGGCAACAGCGCCAGCTCGGTCGGCATGTGGCGCGCTTCCAGTTCTTCGACGATGTGATACAGGTATTTCTGCGACCGCTCGGTCATGCGCTGGACGTAATCC
Source organism: Paraburkholderia franconis (assembly GCF_009362735.1). Taxonomy (GTDB): domain Bacteria; phylum Pseudomonadota; class Gammaproteobacteria; order Burkholderiales; family Burkholderiaceae; genus Paraburkholderia; species Paraburkholderia franconis. The sequence continues at coordinate 182,535 of NZ_WHNP01000006.1, forward strand.
GGACGCTGCGCATACCAGTTCGCCTGCATGTCGACGAGGTCGCTCTGCAGGTCGGGAATCTGAAAACCACGGCGGATACGGCCCCAGAGATCGGAGTCCTCGCTCGTCAACTGGTCGACGGAACTCTGGTCGACGTTGATCGTTTCTTTAGCAGTGGCGGTCTTGCGAAGGGTGTCGGCTACGGCTTGCTGGCTAGCGGGATTGGAAGCAGTTGAAAGGCTGTTCGTCGTTGGCCCCTGGCTCGCGCAAGCGGCGAGCATCAGGACCAATAACGCGCTAAAGATAAATCTCATGAACGTCTCGGCTTCCAAAGGGCTGGAATTTGCAGCCGATAGTACGAAAGTGCGCCTTTTCCGTCAATCGGAAAAACGTGAAAAACGCCGCGAAATCTGGAGGTTGGCGTTTTTTCCTATGATTCGGATGAGCATGCCCCCATGGTTTGCCATAGTTAGCGGAATCTGTTCTTCCATTCGCGCATCAGCGTGAAAGCGGCCAGCCGGTCGGGCACCGATTCGTGCAGCTGTTCGGCGAGCGTCGCCTGGACGGCCGGCTCGCCCGCGCGCAAAAACGGGTTGACGGCGCGTTCGTGAGCGATCGTCGTGGGCAGCGTCGGAACGTGGCGCGCGCGCAGCGCCGTCGCCTCGTCGCGCCAGGCTTGCAGCTTCGCGTTGTCCGGCTCGCACGCGAGCGCGAAGCGGATGTTCGACAGCGTGTATTCGTGCGCGCAATGGACTTCCGTGTCGCCGGGCAACGAAGCGAGCGCGTCGAGCGACTTCAGCATCTGCGCCGGTGTGCCTTCGAACAGCCGGCCGCAGCCGCAGGCGAACAGCGTGTCGCCGCAGAACACGTGCGGCGTGCCGCGCGGGTCGGCGGGCTGGAAGTACGCGATATGGCCGCTCGTATGACCCGGCACGTCGAGAATCGTGAAGTCGAGCGGCGGCGCGTCGATGTGCACGGCGTCGCCGTTTTTGAGCCGCGTGGTCAGCCAGCGAATCGCTTCTCCCGCGGGACCACAGACGGGCACGTCCTGGCCATCCAGCAGATCGGCCACTCCGCCGACGTGGTCGGCATGATGGTGGGTGAGTAAAATAGCGCTCAGCCGCCATCCCCGTTTTGCCAGATAAGACTTCACCGGGGCGGCATCGCCCGGATCGACGACCACGGCGTGACGGCCGTCTGACACGACCCAGATGTAATTGTCATCGAATGCCGGGACGGGCACGTACTCGAGCGAATTCATAGGCGACGCATTCTTCAACATGTCTGACCGATCGATTATAGACTGGCCTGCCTGGACCACCTCCCCTCCCGGACGCTATGTGCTGGAGTGGGAGCAGGCGCAGCTCGACCGCGTCGTGTCCGACGTGTTCGGCTATCACGCGCTGCAACTCGGGCTGCCGCAACTCGATGCGCTGCGCGAGAACCGCATGCCTTGCCGCGGGCTCGTGCTCGACGCCGAAAGCGGCGCGAGCGCGCCGTATACGTTTCCGCGCGGCATCGCGGGCGGCCTGCCCGAGCGCCACGCGCCGACCGGACGCAGCTCGGTCTGGTGCGATCTGCTCGACCTGCCGTTCGAGGCGCAAAGCGTCGATCTGATCGTGATGCCTCACACGCTGGAGTTCACGCGCGACCCGCACCGTCTGTTGCGCGAAGCCGAGCGTGTGCTGATGCCGGAAGGCCAGCTGATCATCCTCGGCTTCAATTCGCTGTCGCTGTGGGGCGCACGGCAATCCGTCGGCAAGGTGACGGGACGTCCGTTCGTGCCCGCCGCGCACGATCTGATCGCCTTCACCCGACTGAAGGACTGGATCAAGCTGCTCGGCTTCGATCTTGATCGCGGACGCTTCGGCTGCTATCGTCCGCCCCTCGTCGGCGAGAAGTGGCTGTCGCGCTATCAGTTCATGGAAGCCGCAGGCGACCGCTGGTGGCCGATCTTCGGCGCCGTCTACATGGTCACGGCGATCAAGCGCGTGCGTGGCATGCGCCTCGTCGGTCCGCTGAAGGTCAAGAAACCCGTGCTGGCCCCCGGCCTGACACCCGCCGCCACACCCAATACACGCAACCAACATCAATGAGTTCTGACCTGATCGAAATCTTCACCGACGGCGCCTGCAAGGGAAACCCCGGCCCCGGCGGCTGGGGCGCATTGCTGCGCTATGGCACGCAGGAAAAGGAACTGTTCGGCGGCGAAGCGAACACGACGAACAACCGGATGGAGCTGATGGCCGTGATCGCCGCGCTAGAGGCATTGAAGCGCCCATGCAAGGCAATCGTGCACACGGACTCGCAATACGTGCAGAAAGGCATCAGCGAGTGGATTCACGGCTGGAAGAAAAAGAACTGGATGACGGCCGCGAAGGCGCCCGTGAAGAACGCCGATCTGTGGAAGCGGCTCGATGCGCTCACGCAGCAGCATGAACTCGAGTGGCGCTGGGTGAGAGGTCACTCCGGTCATCCCGAGAACGAACGCGCCGATGCGCTCGCCAATCGCGGCGTCGCGATGCTCGCGGATCTGTAGCTGCTCTCACAGCAATCTCGCCTTCCAAGGCATCCAATCAACCAGGCAGGGCAACTCCGACATGCGCCAAATCATCCTCGATACGGAAACCACCGGACTGAACGCGAAGAGCGGCGACCGCATCATCGAAATCGGCTGCGTCGAGCTGGTTAACCGCCGGCTGACGGGCAACAACCTGCACTTCTATGTCAACCCGGAGCGCGACAGCGATCCGGGCGCGCTGGCCGTCCACGGCTTGACGACGGAATTCCTGAGCGACAAACCCAAGTTTGCGGAGATCGCGGACGCGCTGCGCGATTTCGTCACGGATGCGGAGATCATCATCCATAACGCGCCGTTTGATATCGGCTTTCTCGATGCCGAGTTCGCGCTCCTTGGCCTGCCGCCGTTCAGCGAGCATTGCGGCGAAGTGATCGACACACTCGTGCGCGCCAAGTCGATGTTCCCTGGCAAGCGCAATTCGCTCGATGCGCTGTGCGACCGCTTCGGCATCAGCAACGCCCACCGGACGCTGCACGGCGCGCTGCTCGACTCGGAACTGCTCGCCGAGGTCTATCTCGCGATGACGCGCGGCCAGGAAAGCCTCGTGATCGACATGATCGGCGAGGCGGCGTCTGGCGTTGCGGGCGGCACGAAGCGCGTGAAGCTCGATGAGGTCGAGCTCGTCGTGCTCACCGCCACCGGCGATGAGCTCGCTGAACACGAAGCGCTGCTTGACGGCCTCGACAAATTGCTGAAGGGGACGAGCGTGTGGCGCACGCAACCGTCGGCAGAAGATGCATCCGCAACCGCCGATGCGCAAATTGCTTAAAAAGTGCTTGTCGAAGCCTGAAAGACCTGACATAATGCACAGCTCTTCGGGTGGTTAGCTCAGCGGTAGAGCACTGCCTTCACACGGCAGGGGTCACTGGTTCGATCCCAGTACTACCCACCAGATTCGAAGAAAAGAAGGCCCGGACGGAAACGCCCGGGCCTTTTTCTTTTCTCGTTCGATTTTCCTCGTTCGATTCTTCGTGCTGCTACGCAGCCGCCCCAATGCCGCGCGCCATACCCGACGCTGCAAACACCATCACGATGAGCAGAATGGACTGCCAGTGGCCGATGCGCGCAAATCGCCCCGCGCGCGCGAGGTCCGGCGTATCGCCTTGTTTGACGGCGATGTGCCAGCGGATCAGCGTCATCATCGGCATCACTTCGAGAACCAGGATCAGCACGAGCGCCGCCATCTTGATGTGGAAGAGCGGCTCGTGCAGGTAGTAATCGGCGCCCTTCTCGAAGCCACCGAAGACGCGCATCAAACCCGTGACGATCAGAACGATGGCCGTGATGCCCCAACCGGTGTCTGCCAGAAACACGCGCGGCAGATCGGCGGGACCGGACAGGCGACGCAGCGCCCGCGTGCGTCCGATGATCGACGCGAGCGCGAAACCGTAGCCCAGCAGATGAACAGCGGCAAGCAACCAGCGGATCAGCATGGACATCTCCATGATCGATGCAAAGCGGCCGTTGATGCTTCGGAAAAGAGACAGCGTCGCAACTCGCGAGAAGCGCGCTCGGAAAAGCCTCAGGCCTGGCGCAGGCTTGCGTCGAGCGCTCGTGCGGCCACCCGATCGCCTTCTGACGAAAGCGGTGCGCGAAACACCGTCTGCCGGTTATGACCGGCGGCGGCGGGCGAATCCCACATGAGCTCGACCTTGGGACGGCGCAACAGGCCACCGACGCCCGCGCGTTCGAGCGTAGCGTGACCGTTCGCGATAGGAGGCACAGTCGCGGGCTGCGCGCCGGACAGGTCGACGGACGCAACAGATGGCATCGCGCGCCGCACGCCGGAAGCGCCCGACGCCACATCGAGCCAGCGCAGCGACAGTTCGCGCGCATCGTATTGGCCGAGCTTGCGGCTTTCGGCCCAGACGATCGCCGTGCGCGTCACGGCGTCGATGGAGATCGCGAAGCGGCCGATTGCGAAGCGGCGCGCGGCGATATTCGTGCGCCACAGCGCGCGCGGCCGGCAGATCCAGACGACAACAGCGTACAACGCAGGCGCCGCGATCAGCCAGCCGTTGGTCGCGGCGACGGCATTGAACGCGCGCCGCCAGCCGGCCGCCCAGACAAACGCGCCGACCGACCAGACGGCGAACAGCAGACCGAGAAACGCGAAGAGACGCAGCGCCTGACGCAGCCACTGCGGCAACGGATGAAACGGCCGCTCGGCGCGCGCCTTCGCGCCCGGCAGGAAAATCAGAAGGAACAGGAAGACGAGGTTGATGCACGCCCACGGCGACGACGCCATCGCCTGAAGCGCGGTCAGCGGCTGCATCTCGCCCATCGAGAAGAGCCAGCGAGCCAGTATCACGAGACCGATGGCGCGAAGCGCGAACATCGTGCCGGCGCCAGGCACTGCGCTCGCACGCGTCTGTTTCGTTCTCGCCAAAGCACTCTCCTCATGTGGACGGGCCGCGCCGGATTTGCGGCACGGCCATTATAGGGATATTACGGATTCGTCTCACGGTTGCGGCCCCGCAACGCGCGCTTTCGAACCATTCGCCCTTACGCTGCGCACCAGCATGCAGCGTAAATGCAACAACGCCCCGCATGTTCGGCACATGCGGGGCGCTGATGGTGAATCGCAAGGACCGCCACGGAACCCGGTTACGACGTCCCGACAGTCCTCGATAGCGGCGATCAGCCTGCGTTGACTTCGCGCAGCACCGTGCGGCGCTTCGAACGCAGCAACTCTTCGTACGTCTTCAGATAGTTCTGCGCCATCACCTTCGACGAGAAGCGCGATTCGAACGCTTTGCGCACCTTCGCGCGCGGCAGCTGCTCCAGACGCTTGACGGCTGCGACAGCGCTGATTTCGTCTTCGACGACGAAACCCGACACGCCGTTTTCGATCACTTCCGGCACCGAGCCGCGCTTGAACGCAATCACAGGCGTGCCGCAAGCCATCGATTCGATCATCACCAGACCGAACGGCTCCGGCCAGTCGATCGGGAACAGCAGCGCGTGTGCATTGCCGAGGAACTCGGTCTTCTCAGACTCACTGATTTCGCCGATGTACTCGACGTGCGGCAGCTTCATCAGCGGCTTGATCACTTCGTCGTAGTAAGCGCGGTCGGCCTTGTCGAGCTTCGCGGCAACCTTGATCGGCATGCCGGCCTGCTCGGCGATGCGGATAGCCGTGTCGAGACGCTTTTCCGGCGAGATGCGGCCGAGGAACGCGAGATAGCTCGGCTTGACGTCGGGGATCGGGGTCAGCAGGTTTTCGGGCAGGCCGTGATACACGGTCGACAGCCAGTTCGCCTGCGGCAGCGGCTGGCGCTGGTTGTCCGAGATCGACACGACGGGCACGTCGTTGAACGTGCTGAAGATCGGCTGCAATTCCGGCAGATCGAGACGGCCGTGCATCGTCGTCAGGAACGGCACCGGCTGGCGCGCGAACAGCGAGAACGGGTAGTAGTCGATGTGGAAATGCAGCACGTCGAATTCGTCCGCGCGGCGGCGCACTTCTTCGAGCAGCAGCATGTGCGGCGCCATCACGTCGCGGATCGTCGGGTCCAGACGCAGAGCCTGCGGCCAGAATGCTTCGAGCTTCGCGGAGGTTTGCGAATCGCCGCTCGCAAACAGCGTCACGTCGTGACCCAGTTCGACGAGCGCTTCCGTGAGATACGACACCACGCGTTCGGTGCCGCCGTAGAGCTTGGGAGGAACCGCCTCGTGCAACGGAGCGATTTGAGCGATTCGCATAATGAAGAACTCCTCGTAAAAGATCAGGCAAAAAGACTGCGGTTTGGTAAAAGCGACTTCGCTTGCTCGCCAGGGCGCTCGGTTTCGCAAGCAGCATTGAGCCGCATTGGACACGAGCCTGATTCTTTCGAGAAATTCCTGCGATGGATCGCTTGGTAAGACGCCAGCTTGGTCAGTGTCAAAGTCTGTGTTCTAGCCGTAAACGCGGCTCATGAACGGACGTTGACAAACTGTCAGATATTTCCTGACGGGACCGAGCACGCATTATCAATGCCCGCCCGTCCGACCGGCTCCGACATTTCAAAGTCTTTACGTTGTTACAGACGCGAAACACTTCGCAAACCCTTGTTTTCTCAAGGCGTTTTACAGTGGGAACCTCGCATTGGCGCTGACGCCGCAAGCCGTTTGACGACGGTCATCGGTGAACCGTCGACGTGCACGAAACAACCGCCTCGCCGGCTTCGTATGCAACCTGTAATTATATCTTGAAAATTCTCGCCGATGGCGTGAACCTCTTGACCCGCAACGGGTCCAGCCTGGGAAAGCTTACCGGTACGAGTCGCGAAAATAATCGCGCCCTCATTGGTCTTACCGCCATGCGAAATGGCTTTTGCATGTTTACAATGCGGGGCCTACGCTGGTGTTACGAGCCGCGCCAGGCACAGCCGTTGCACGATTTGAACCCGACCCAAACGACCCACTGAACAATTGGAACATCTGACAATCGCCCAGCGCAACGCCCATAACGCAAGGCTCTCCGGCTATGCGAACCGGCCGCTTGCGTTCCTCTTCCGCTTTATCCGCCGCCACCCGGTCGCCCATCTGGTCGTCGTGAGCAGCGTATTCGCGGCCGTGGGTTGTGCGCTCGCTTCGCAATACGCGATCAAGCATCTGATCGACGTGCTCGGCGAAGGCCGTCATCATCCGGGGCCGCTGTGGGGTGCATTCGCGATCCTCGTCGGCCTGATCGCCGCCGACAACATGCTGTGGCGCGTCGGCGGCTGGGTTGCCGCGCACACGTTCGTCGCCGTCACGGGCGATCTGCGCAAGGACCTCTTTCAGTACCTAAGCGGCCATTCGCCGACCTATTACGCCGAGAAGCAGCCCGGCATGCTCGCGAGCCGGATCACGGCGACGTCGAACGCGGTCTATACGGCCGAGAACACGACCGCGTGGAACGTGCTGCCACCGTGCATCGCGGTGGCGGGCGCTATTGTGATGATCATTGCCGTCAATCCGCTGATGGCGCTCGGCCTGCTGAGCTGCTCGGCGATTCTCTCCGTCGTGCTGTTCAAGCTGGCGGGTCGTGGCTCGGCGCGGCATCACAACTTCGCGACGAAAGCGGCCTCCGTCGACGGCGAGCTCGTCGACGTGATCGGCAACATGAGCCTCGTGCGCGCGTTCGGCATGACGTTCCGCGAACAGAAGCGCTTTGGCGCGACCGTGAAGTCGGAAATGGACGCGCGTCAGCAAAGCCTGCTTTACCTCGAAAAACTGCGTCTGCTGCACGCGGTGATCACCGCACTGCTGTCGGCGGGTCTGCTCGGCTGGGCGCTGTGGCTGTGGGATCAGGGCAAGGCGACCTCCGGCGACATCGTGCTCGTCAGCTCGCTCGGCTTCACGATCCTGCACGGCACGCGCGATCTGGCCGTCGCGCTCGTCGACGTGACGCAGCACGTCGCCCGCCTCGCCGAAGCCGTGAAGACGCTGCTCGAACCGCATGGCATGCCGGATCGCAACGATGCAACGGAACTCGTACCGCAAGGCGGGCGCGTGACGTTCGAGAAGGTGACGTTCGCGTATCCGAAGCGGCGCCCGATTCTCGATCACTTCGATCTCGACATTCAGCCGGGCCAGCGTGTCGGCCTGATCGGCAAGTCCGGCGCGGGTAAGTCGACCGTGCTTGCGCTGCTGCAACGCTTCTACGAAACGCAGGGCGGACGGATCATGATCGACGGCCAGGATATCGCCGCGATCACGCAGGACAGCCTGCGCCACGCGATCGCGCTCGTGCCGCAAGACATCTCGCTGCTTCATCGCACGGTCTACGAGAACATCGCGTATGGGCGGCCGGAAGCAACGCGCGACGAGGTGATCGCCGCCGCGCGCGACGCCCGCTGCACGGACTTCATCGAAGCGATGCCGGAAGGCTTCGACACGATCGTCGGCGATCGCGGCGTGAAGCTCTCGGGCGGTCAGCGGCAACGCATCGCGATTGCGCGCGCGGTCCTGAAGAACTCGCCGATCCTGCTGCTCGACGAAGCGACCTCCGCGCTCGACAGCGCATCCGAAGAAGCGATCCAGAAAGCGCTCGACCGGCTGATGGTCGGCCGCACGGTGATTGCGATCGCGCACCGCCTGTCGACGCTGCACAACTTCGACCGCATCATCGTGATGAGCGCGGGCAGGGTCATCGACGACGGTAGCCCCGAAGAGCTGCGCAACCGTCCGGGCCTGTATCGCGATCTGCTTGCCAAGCAGTACGGCAGGCAGTCGACGCTGCATGTCGGCGGCAAGAAGTTCGACGAGCAGCATGTGGCTTGACGCGCGGCGCTTTGCCGTCTGAACGATCAATAGAAAAAAGCCGCTTCGAACCTCGAAGCGGCTTTTTTGTGCGGGCACTCTGCGCTTGGAACATGGAAAGCGCGGAGATCAACCCGCCGCGGCTTCGTTCGCCACCCTCTCCTCGTCGCCGGACACCTGCTGCAAATCTCGCATGAAGTTGTCGCGCCACACGGACACGTTGTTCTCGCGCAGTTGCGCGATCATGTCCTCGTAGCGGGCCTTGCGTTCGGCCAGCGGCATCGACAGCGCGGTGCCGAGCGCATCGGCCATGCCGTCGACGTCGACGGGATTGACGATCAGCGCGCCCGTCAATTCGTGCGCCGCGCCGGCGAAACGCGACAGCACCAGCACGCCCGGATCTTCCGGGTCTTGCGCCGACACATATTCCTTCGCGACGAGATTCATCCCGTCGCGCAACGGCGTCACGTAGCCGACGTGCGCCGTGCGGAACAGCGCCGCGAGCACGGGCCGTTCATATTGCCGGTGGATATAGCGGATCGGCGTCCAGTCGAGCTCGGCGAAGCGGCCATTGATGCGCCCCGATTCGCCTTCGAGCTGCAAGCGGATTTCCTGATACGCGTGCAGATCGGAACGCGTCGGCGGCGCGATCTGCAGCAAGGACACCTTGTCGCGATACGCGGGCGCATGTTCGAGCAGCCGCTCGAACGCACGAAAACGCTCGACGAGCCCCTTCGAATAATCGAGCCGGTCGACGCTCATGATCAGCTTGCGCGCATGCAGCGTCGCTTCGATCGTGCGCACCGGCTTGTCGTGCTCGCCCGCCTTGGCCAGCTCCGCGATCTCGTCGGGATACACGCCGATTGGATAGGCCGCCGCGCGCAACGTGCGGCCGAACGCATGCACGATGCTCGGCCCTTGCGCCGACATATCGACGGTGCCGCTCGCCTCGTTGACGATGTAATCGCAGAACGCGCGCAGATCGGGCTTCGTCTGGAAGCCGAGCAGATCGAACGAACAGAGCGCCTCGACGAGCGCGCGATGCGGCGGCACGGCAAGCAGCACTTGCGCCGCCGGAAACGGAATGTGCAGGAAAAAGCCGATGCGGTTCTTCACGCCCGCTGTGCGCAATGCCTGCGCGAACGGGATCAGGTGATAGTCGTGCACCCAGATCACGTCGTCGTCGCGCAGAAGCGGCACCAGCTGCTGCGCGAGCCACGTGTTCACACGGCAATAGCCCTCGAAATCGTGCCGGTCGAATTGCAGCAGATCCGGCCGATAGTGGAACGCGGGCCACAGCGTCGCGTTCGAAAAGCCCCGGTAGTACTGGTCGTAGTCGCGACGCACGAGGCCGACGGTCGCGAACGTCACGGGGCCGCGCTCTTCCAGCCTGATTTCCGGCTGGCCGGAACCGAGCACCTCGCCGCTCCAGCCGAACCACATGCCGCCCGTTTCCTTCAACGCGTCATACACGCCGACCGCGAGGCCACCCGCTGCCGGGCCGCCTTCGGAGATCGGCGCGACGCGGTTCGATACGATGATCAGCCGGCTCATGACGCGTGGTTTCCGTGCGAGACGAAGGCCGTCGAGCGATGATGGGCGGACGTCATCATGCGTTGCGCGCGGCCGAGACGACTTCGGACAGCCACGCGAGCAGCGCGCTCACGGAGCCGATGCGCGCCGACGCGATCGTGTCGCCGCCACCGACCTTGATCGACAGGCCGCCGCGTTCGTTGACGACCGCGAAGCCCTTCTCGTCGGTGAGATCGTCGCCGGCGAACACGGGTGTGCGGCCCGTGAACGGCGGCTCGTCGAGAAACGCACGCAACGCGCGCCCCTTGTCGACGTCCTTCGGCTTGATCTCATAGACCATCTTGCCCGGCTGAAGCACATAGGCGCCCGGATAGTCGGCGACCAGCTTTGTGGTCGCTTCGCGCGCGGCGGGCTCGCGATCGGGCGCGTTCCGATAGTGCAGCGCGAGCGCGGCGCCCTTGATCTCCAGCAGCATGCCGGGATTCGCGTTGACGATGCCCGCGAGCACCTGCTCCATGCGCAGCAGCCGCTCGTCGTTGAAGCCGATGCGCTGCGTGTCGCCATTCGCATCGCGCCGCTCGGCGCCGTGCAAACCGGCGATGGGCAGATCGGGCATGCCGAGAAACTGGTCGATGCTGTCGATGCCGCGACCCGACACGATCGCCACGGCGCCGTTCGTCAGCCGTCGCAACTCGGCGAGCAACGCGATGGCCTCGGGTTGAACCAGCACGCCGTCGGGCGTCGGAGCCAGATCGACGAGCGTGCCGTCGAAATCGAAGAAAAATGCCGTCTCCGTCGGAGACAGAAATGCCGGAAGTGCTTGCATCGGTTTACGTTGCCTCTCAGCCGCTTGCGGCCGGAAAAGTGTGCGCATCTTACCGCGCATCGGTCGTTTTTTCGAGAAAGTAAGCTTGCGCGTCGCGCGGGCGGGCGGTCCGGACCGTTTGCCCAACGGAACGGATTCAAAATCCGTCGATCCGTCTACAGACGCCTTTCAGCGCTCTGCGGCATATTGACTCGCTTTCCGCCTCGAAATCCCACGGTACAACGGCGCGCGCAAAATTGCGATAGAGTCCCAACGGCGCTGGCCCGGAATAACGGCATGCCGCAACGCGTATTACCGGCATGTTGCCGAACACGGCGCGCCGTTTGCGCCGCGTTCAAAATGCTGTCTGCAACGCGTTGGTCGCTCTCCAATCGAGTCGTCGAAGCTGTCTTTGTTCCCGAAAGTCCTCGTGCCCCACTTGCCGCTCTTCGCTCCCCGCCCTTTCATCCGACGACGCTTCGCCGCGCTGGGCATGGCGCTCGTCGCGGCGCTCGACATCACGGGCTGCTCGCATCCCGGCGAGCCGTGGCATCTGACGGACGTGAGCGGCCATCTGCCGGACCTCGACTTCACGCTGACAGGCGACGATGGCCGTCCCGTCGCGGCAAGCTCGCTCAAGGGCAGCGCGTCACTCGTCTACTTCGGCTATACGCATTGCCCGGACGTGTGCCCGGAAACGATGGGACGGCTGATGCAGGTCATCGGCAAGCTGGGGCCGGATGCGCGGAAGGTGCGCATCCTGTTCGTCACCGTCGATCCGGCGCGCGATACGCCGAAAGCCCTGCACGATTACGTCGGCGCATTCGATGCGCAGCATGCGCGCGGACTCACGGGCACGGACGCGCAGATCGAACAGCTCGCGAAGCACTATCGCATCGCGTATCAGATGGAGAAGCGCGATCCGAACGGCAATTACGAGGTGACGCACAGTTCGGCCGTCTACATCTTCGACGCGCAGAATCACGCACGCCTGCTCGCCACCGACCACGATACGCCCGACGTCATCGCCGAAGACGTGCGCCGTATCATCGAAGACCACTCATGATTTCTCACAGGTTCGCCATGACACAAAAAATCAAAACGCTTTCAAGAATCCACGCGCTCGCCTGCACCACAGCCATCGCGCTCGTCGCGACGGGCAGCATCGCCGCGCATGCAGCCGACAGCAAGCAGGCCATCGCCGCGCAGAACGCGTGGGTGCGCTGGCTGCCCAACAACCTGCCCGCGGCCGCGTATGTGACGCTGACCAATTCGAGCGACAAGCCCGTCGATCTCGTCGACATTTCGAGCGCCGATTACGGCAGCGCGATGTTGCATCAGACGGTCTCCAACGGCTCGACGCAAAAGATGGTGATGGTCGACAAGCTGACGGTGCCCGCGCACGGCCAGGCAGCGATCGCGCCGGGCGGCTATCACGTGATGCTCGAAGACGCGAAGCACAAGATCGCACCGGGCGACACGGTTCACCTGAAGCTACAGTTCTCCGACGGCGAAACGCTCGATGCGCCGTTCGCGGTCAAGTCCCCCGCGCAAGTGAAGTAACGCCATACGATGAACCTGCTCTACTGGCTCGAACCCTGGGAGCCGTCGCCGACCGTCGTGATCGTCATGCTGATCGCCGCGCTGCTGTTTGCGCGCGGCGTGCGCAAGGCGAGGGTGTCGGTGGCGCGGCAACTGTCGTTCTGGTTCGGGCTCGTCGCGCTCTATATCGCGCTGCATACGCGGCTCGATTATTACTTCGAGCATGAGTTCTTCATGCATCGCGCGCAGCATCTGGTGCTGCATCATCTCGGGCCGTTTTTTATCGCGCTGTCGTATCCCGGCGCGGCGATGCGCGCGGGCATTCCGTTCGCGTGGCGGCAACGTTACTTGCGGCCCGCCTCGCAGACGCGCTGGGTGCGCATGACGCTCGACGTGCTGTTCCATCCCGTCGTCGCCGTCGTTCTGTTCGTTGGACTGATCTACTTCTGGCTGCTTTCGCCGATCCACTTCGTCGCGATGCTCGATTGGCGGCTGTATCGCGTGATGAACTGGAGCATGGTGATCGACGGATTGATGTTCTGGTGGCTCGTGCTCGATTCGCGCCCCGCGCCGCCCGCGCGGCTGTCACCGGGGCGTCGCATTCTGGTCGTCGTCGCGGCGATTCCGCCGCAGATCCTGCTCGGCGCATTCATTTTCTTTACGCCACGTGAGCTTTATCCGATCTATTCGATTTGCGGGCGCGCGTTCACATGGCTCAGTCCGATGCGCGATCAACAAATCGGCGGACTCTTGCTGTGGATTCCTGGTTCGATGATGAGCGTGATCGGCGCACTGCTCGCGCTCAGGCACTGGATGAAACTGTCGGCGCGCACGCGACTTCGCAACGAGAAACGCGCGCCGCAGACGGCATCCGTTCAGTCGAAACCGTCATCGCGCGCGCTGCCCGTCAGACAGCATTGAGGTCGTGCGCCTCAGGAAGACCGCATCCAGATATGCGGGATGCCGTCTTCTTCGTGGACTTCCGAAATCGGCTCGAAGCCGAACGCACCATAGAACGCCTGCAGATGCGCTTGCGCATGCAGACGCACGGGCGTGCCCGGCCACTGCGCATAGATGTGCCCAAGCACGCGCTCGAGCATCGCGCTGCCGAGCCCTTGGCCGCGAAACCCGGCTGTCGTCAGCACGCGTCCGATGCGGATGTCTGCATCCTGGTCGTCGGGCAACAGCACGCGCAGATAGCCGGCGAGCTTCGCACGCGCGCCGGCTGCGGGCGTGCCATAAGCGAACAGATGCCAGGCCTCGGGATCGAGACCGTCGACATCGCCGTACAGACAGTTCTGCTCGATCACGAACACGGCCGCGCGCGCGGCCAGCATGTCGTAGACCTCGACGTTGGTCAAATCGTCGAACGCTTTCCAGCGCCAGTCGATATGCGTCGTCTCTTTGCTGCCGGTAGATTGATGCTCGGTCATGAGATTGACTTGTGTGAGACAGACATCCGTTGGACGTCAACGGGCCGATTATGCCGCGACGATGGGACGAAGGCGAGACGGCCGTTCGCTTGCCGCTCACGCGCAAACGCACGCGGAAAAGAAGGCGGAAAGAAAGCGAATAAAAGAAAAGCCCCGACATGTCGGGGCTTTTCTTTGCTGGAGGCGCGAGCCGGAGTCGAACCGGCCTACACGGCTTTGCAGGCCGCTGCATAACCGCTTTGCTATCGCGCCGTAAGCGGACTGCGGACCGTACTCTGTTGCATTGACAACGGCTCGCAGATTTTGTGCATTGACCCTAAGGCCAGTTGAGCTCAACGCTTCTGCCGAAGCATCAAACAAAAAGGGAAGCTTTGCTTCCCCATGTGTTTGGAGCGGGAGACGAGTCTCGAACTCGCGACCTCAACCTTGGCAAGGTTGCGCTCTACCAACTGAGCTACTCCCGCATGGACTGCAATTACCTGCATTCGCAACGCCTGCTGACTGCTGCAAAACGCTGCTTCAAATTCTGGAGCGGGAGACGAGTCTCGAACTCGCGACCTCAACCTTGGCAAGGTTGCGCTCTACCAACTGAGCTACTCCCGCGCTTTGCTTCTACTGCTTCCCTGTGTTTCGCGTTGTTTGTTACCGCGTTCACCGGAGAAACGAGATTATGTAGAAGGCACCGAATCGTGTCAACCCTTTTTGTACGAGAGAATAAAAATTTTAGTAGTGACCGTTTTCAGGCCATTCCGCCGCGCTCGCGAATCTGCGGCCAGGCGAGCTTCATGTAGTACAGCATCGACCAGATCGTGAGGAACGCCGCGAGATAGATGAGCCACAAGCCCCACACGCGCGTGTCGATCGCAAACGCGCCGAGCGACAGCGGACCGTAGAACAGCAGCATCGGGATCGCAACCATCTGGCAGGCCGTCTTGAACTTGCCGAGCGAATTCACCGCGACGCTCTTCGATGCGCCGATCTGCGCCATCCATTCGCGCAGCGCCGAAATCGCGATCTCGCGGCCGACGATCACGAGCGCGATCGCCGAATCGAGGCGCGCCAGCTGCACGAGCACGAGCAGCGCGGCCGTGACCATCAGCTTGTCGGCGACGGGATCGAGGAACGCGCCGAACGCTGACGTCTGATTCCATTTGCGCGCGAGAAAACCGTCGAACCAGTCAGTCAGCGCCGCGAGGATGAAAATCGTCGCAGCGGCCAGATTGCGGTGCGCCGGGCTCAGCATCATGTCCGGCAGATAGAACACGCCCACGACGAGCGGAATCAATACGATCCGCAGCCATGTCAGGAAGATCGGGAAATTAAACGGCATGGGGCAGGCGCAAGGTTCTGAGATAAGAGATGCAATTGTGCCGGTTCACCGGACGCGCTACAAGCAACGTGCCCAGCGCGGGTCTGAGCGGCGCGGCGCGGGTAGTGACAGGCGCATGTCGGCGCGCGACTCGCCGCCACACGGCGCGAGCGCGCATCAATGCAACTGTCGATAGATCTGCTCGGCCAGTGCGCGCGAAATGCCTTCGACGCTCGCGAGATCGTCGACGCTCGCCGCCACCACGCCACGCAAGCCGCCGAAGCGCGCGAGGAGCCGCTGCCGCCGTTTCGCGCCGACGCCTTCCAGCTCTTCGAGCCGCGACGTCTGCCGCGTCTTGCCGCGCTTCGCGCGCATGCCCGTGATCGCGAAGCGGTGCGCTTCGTCGCGGATCTGCGCGACGAGCATCAGCGCCGCGCTTTCCTTGCCGAGTTCGAGCGACGACCGGCCGTCCGCGAACACGAGCGTCTCCAGACCGACCTTGCGCCCTTCGCCCTTCGCGACGCCGACCAGCATGCCCAAATCGAGCCCGAGCTCGTTGAACACCTGGCGTGCAATCTCGACCTGACCCTTGCCGCCGTCGATCAGCACGATGTTCGGCAGCACACCGCCCGCGGCGGCGGGTTCCGCGCCTTCGGGCGTGACGGCCGGATCGGCGGCGGCTTCCGGTTGCAGTTCGGCCGCTTCGTCGTTTGCGTTCGCCGCGGCCTGCGCGACCATCTTCTCGTAGCGGCGCGTCAGCACCTGACGCATCGCCGCGTAGTCGTCGCCGGGTGTGATGCCCGTGATGTTGTAGCGCCGGTACTCCGACGACTGCATCTTGTGATGGTGATAGACGACGCACGATGCCTGCGTCGCCTCGCCCATCGTGTGACTGATGTCGAAGCACTCGATGCGCAGATGCGCAAGGTCATCGCATTCGAGCGACAGCGTGTCGGCGAGCACGCGCGTGCGCGACTGCTGCGAGCCCTGTTCGGACAGCAAGCGCGCGAGCGCGAGCCGCGCATTCTGCTCGGCCATCGCGAGCCACGCGCGCTTCTGGCCTTGCGGCTGGCGAAGCAGCGTGACCTTGTGGCCAGCCTGTTCGATCAACAGATCGACAAGCTCGCGACTTGCGGGCGCATGGCTGACGACGAGCACAGGCGGCACGCGATTGCCGAGATAGTGCTGCGCGATGAACGCTTCGAGCACTTCGGCCTCGATGCCGGGGCGCGGCTTTGAGTCGCTATCGTCGGTGGCTTCGGATGCCTCGTCGCTTTCGCTCGTCCCGTTTGCATCCGAAGCGGCTTGGTCCGCGCGTTCATCCGTTTCCTCGCCCAGTTCCGCTTCGATATCGAGCAGCGCGGATGGTGCGACTCCCGCTGCATCGCTGTCCTCGATACCGCCCTCCTCGGCCGTCAGCGCGCTTTCGACATGCGTCGGGAAATAAGCCTTGTCGCCCAGATGCCGGCCGCCGCGCACCATCGCCAGATTCACGCAAACGCGTCCGCCGAGCGCGACGACAGCAAGAATATCGACGTCGCTTTCGCCACCCACTTCGATCGCCTGCTGATGCAGCACCGTCGACAGCGAACTCATCTGATTGCGTACCGCCGCCGCCTGCTCGAACTTCAGTTCGCTTGCGAACGCATGCATCTTCTGCTCGAGTTCCTTCATCACTTCGGACTGCCGTCCGAGCAGAAAGCGCGACGCATTGGATACGTCGCGTGCGTAGTCCTCTTCGCTGATCGCGCCGACGCATGGCGCCGTGCATCGTCCGATCTGATGCAGCAGACACGGCCGCGTACGGTTGTTGAATACGGAATCCTCGCAGGTGCGCAACTGGAATACGCGCTGCAAGATCTGGATGCTCTCGCGTACCGCCCAAGCACTCGGAAACGGTCCGAAATACTGGTTCTTCTTGTCGACCGAACCGCGGTAATACGCCATGCGCGGAAACTGATGGCCCGTCAGCTTCAGGTACGGATACGACTTGTCATCGCGAAACAGAATGTTGTAGCGCGGCGCCAAAGCCTTGATGAGATTGTTCTCAAGCAACAGCGCTTCAGCTTCCGAACGCGTAACGGTCGTTTCGATCTTCGCGATTCGCGTGACCATCATCGCGATGCGGGGCGACAGCAGCGTCTTCGTGAAGTAGCTCGACACGCGCTTCTTCAGGTCGCGCGCCTTGCCCACGTACAGCACCGCGCCCTGCGCATCGTAGTAACGATAGACGCCCGGCATATGCGGCAACTGGCGCAGCACTTTTTTCGGGTCGAAGTCGTCGGCGGCGCTGTCGGGCGCGTCGGACTTCGCGGCGGCATCGGATGCGGGTGAGGAATCGGATCGGGTCATGCAGAATCGGGCCGGGCGCCGTGTGTGGACGGCGCGTTGTGTGGGTTGAGTACTTTCGCGTGCGTTTGCGTGCTTGTCGGGTAGCCCGACTTTCTTGCGAAAGCCGGGCCCCCCGAGAACCGTACGTGCGAGTTTCCCCGCATACGGCTCAAATCTACAAACAAAGTTCTGTCTACGACAGAACCGGCTTAGTTACAACCAGCTTACCAGCGTGCACTTGCTGGTGACAGTGCGGGTGGAGCAGCACCCGGTTCGACAGAGTGTCGGCACCACCATGCATCCGATATTCCAGATGATGATCGTGCCAGCCCGTTTCGTCCGTCAGCGCACAGCCACAATGCGCGCATAAGCCGCCTTGTGACATATACAGCGTCGCCCACTGCTTTCGGTAGCGCATTTGTTCCCACATACGCCCCTGCCGCAAGGTTTCGCCATATTGCTCCCATGTCGGATCAAAAGGATTGAACTCGCCCTTGATCCTCGTGTGCCGTTTGATAGCCATACCACTAAGCTGGTACAGCTCATTCAGCCCCCAACTGCCGTCTTCGCGTTCCGTACGAACCGCAAACACCCAGTGTCGGGCACCAATAGAGTGAAAGTACTTCTGTTTCACCCACACAGCGCTCTTTTGCGGGTGCCTCCGCTTCGACCACCGCCAGAGCTTCCGAAAAATCAGATGCTCCATGCGGCTGTACGTCTGCTTGGCAGAGACCGGACGGTGATACTGCGCCCATCCGCGCAACATCGGGTTCAGCAGTTGGATCAGATCCCCCTGCTTTGCCGTTTTGTTGCCGCTAATCGTTTCCGCCACCTTGCGATAGAACGCTTGCGCGTTCTTCTTGCTCGGCTTGATGAGCAGTTTTCCCGAGTACTTCCGGAAGTTCCACCCAAGGAAATCGAAGCCGTCGTCAATATGGGTGATCCGAGTTTTCGCCTCAGACAGTTGCAGCCCCCGGACCGCAAGGAACGCTTCCACCCAAGGCCTGACCACGCTTTCCAGTATCTCTTTCGAGTCGCCGGTAATCACGAAGTCATCCGCGTATCGCACCACATTGACCTTCAACTTCTTGGCTTTGACGATCCCGAATTTCGCACCGAGGTGCGCAACCAGTTCACGCTCCAGCCCGTTTAGCGTCACATTCGCCAGCGTCGGGGAGATGATTCCTCCCTGCGGCGTACCGGCCTCAGTCGCCTGTAGCTGACCCTTGTAAATCAGGCCAGCCTTCAACCACTTCCGGAGAATCTCCCTGTCCATGGGGACATGGTTCTCCAGCCAGTCGTGGTTGATGTGGTCAAAGCAGCCTTTGATATCCGCTTCCAGTACCCATCGGGACGAATCCTTCCGGGACGTGCAAGCGCGTACCTGACCCATAGCATCAGCCGTCGAGCGGTTTATCCTGAACCCATAGGAGTTCGGGTCGCTCGTCGATTCCGACACCGGCTCCAGAGCCAGCAGATACAGGGCCTGCATCGCCCTGTCCCGCATGGTCGGGATGCCCAGCGGGCGCTCCTTTCCATTGGCCTTGGGGATAAAGACTCTCCGTAATGGCAGAGGCTTGTATCCGCGCCGCTTCAACCCACCGGTGGCTTCCCACCGGCTCTCAGGCGAGTTCCACAGTTCGCGATCGACGCCCGCCGTTCGCGCACCCTGGTTCTGCGTAACACGTCGTACCGCATACAGCTTCGCGGACAACGTGCGAGTCAGCATCCGTTGCAGAGCTTTCACCCTGCGCCAGTCACTTTCCCGCGTCGCCTTCGCAATTCGAATCTGCATCCCTCTCACGTTCCGTTCAACCCGACGCCAATCCACGGCGTTCCAGTTGTCCGGCGCATGGGAAAGCGCAGACCCAGTCTTTCGACCAGATACTTTCATGCTGCTCTCCTACCTTGGTTTAGATCCCCGGCAGAAGGCGCATCTCCCCCAGCGGGGAAGACACACCCCGCTGGGGAACAACAGACACCTAAACAGGAGCGCATGCGCCCCTATCTCGGACAAACACCTCAGTACGAACGCATGCGCTCGCACCTGACCAAGTTAATGAGGGTAGTCAGCCGCCTTGCGACGGTAGACCAGACGGAAGTCTGCCCGCTTTCGCGTGAGGTAATGTCGCAACCCCTATCCGGGCCATTACAGCCCGACATTCGCTTTTTCCGTCCTCCCATACCTGCACAATCATCAGCGTCCCTTGCGGTTCGCCTGCCAGCCAAACAACGGCTGGCAACCATACAGGCTTACCACGTTCCCGGCATGTCACACGACCGACGTAGGTTCCGCCTATCCCCCGGTGGCTTAACAACGACGTAGCCCAAATTCTAAGTGGACTAACCAGCCACGTACCTTTTTGGTTAGAGCCCGGTGTTCAAGCAGCTTTGGCTCCTCACTGGTAACGAGGTTTATCAGCAGTTCACATACGTTAACCCTGTCGGCCAGCCTAGCTCCTCGACCCCTTTGCTGCTAGGAGTGTCCAGACCAATCCCTCGCGGGAATGACCTGCCCGAAAAATCCGGAGGCTACATTGTCAGAAGAGCTTCACACCCCACCGTTGCCAGTGACGCATGTCTTCCTAGGCTACTGCTGGTCGTACAGCAGGTTCACTATCCTCGCCCTACAGCTGACGAGGCCAAACAATGACACACCGAGCTTCCGCTCGTATCGGTTCGCGAATCCATTGCCAGTGACGGCGCAGGAATTGCATACATCACCCCGCCCAGTCGGCGGAGATGAAGCCGCTGACGGGGCGGAACCTGACGGTAATCAGGTCAATGCAATGCGAGCTCTCGGAGAATGTGCTTCACCG
Source organism: Paraburkholderia franconis (assembly GCF_009362735.1). Classification (GTDB taxonomy): domain Bacteria; phylum Pseudomonadota; class Gammaproteobacteria; order Burkholderiales; family Burkholderiaceae; genus Paraburkholderia; species Paraburkholderia franconis. The sequence continues at coordinate 203,095 of NZ_WHNP01000006.1, forward strand.
AGACTCGTATGGACGAGACCCGGTAAACCTCTACCGGCTCTCGCTTCGCTACAAGAGATACCCCACTTCTGAGCAGTTGCGTCGAGGGACTCGCGCCCCTTCCCGATGCTCCGCGTGATATCTTCGCGACTGGTTAGGCTCATGTAGACGCCTCCTTTGCCGCTAGTCGATGCCCCTTACGTTGGGGCTACCCGGACACGAGCGTGCGTGTCGCACTAGAATCGCCAGTTTAGAACATTCCGCCCGCGCCCGAACCCAGGCACCGCCATCATGTCCTCCGCCTCCACTCGACGGCCACGGCCCCCAGCGATCGCGTGCGACATTTTCTGCGCGGTGATCGACAACTTCGGCGATATCGGCGTCTGCTGGCGGCTCGCGCGGCAGCTCGCGAACGAACACGGCTGGCAGGTGCGCATGTTCGTCGACGATCTGCATGCGTTTCACAAGCTCAATCCATCCGTCGATGTCGAAAGCGCCCGGCAGAGGGTCGACGGCATCGTCATCGAGCACTGGCACGACCCGGCGCACGCGGGCGATACGCTGCAGGTGGCCGACGTCGTGGTCGAGGCGTTCGCGTGCGAACTGCCGCCCGTCTATATCGCGGCGATGGCGCGGCGCGAGCGCGCGCCCGTCTGGTTCAACCTCGAATATCTGAGCGGCGAAGACTGGGTCGCGGATTTTCACTTGCGGCCATCGCCGCATCCGCGGTACGCGCTGACAAAAACATTTTTCTTCCCGGGGCTCGGCAAAGGCACGGGCGGCGTGCTGAAGGAGCGCGACCTCGACGCGCGCCGCGCGGCATTCCTGGCGTCGCCTGACGCGCGCGCCGCCTGGTGGCAGGCGAAGACGGGCAGCGCGCCGCCGGAACAGGGCGCAACCGTGGTGTCGCTGTTCGCGTATGAAAATCCGGCCGTCGACAGCCTGCTCGCGCAGTGGCGCGACGCCGGCGGCGAAACCGTCCTGCTCGTGCCGGAGGGACGCATTTCGGGCGCTGTGGCGCGATTTTTCGGCTTGTCGTCGTTCGCGGCGGGCGCGCACGCGTCGTGCGGCAATCTGCGCGCCCACGCGCTCGCGTTCACCGGTCAGCCGGGCTACGACGAGCTGCTGTGGATCAGCGACATCAACTTCGTGCGCGGCGAAGATTCGTTCGTGCGCGCGCAGTGGGCCGCGCGTCCGTTCATCTGGCACATTTATCCGCAAGCCGACGATGCCCATCTGCCGAAGCTCGACGCCGCGCTCGCGCACTATGCGCGCGGGCTTCCAGCGGCTGCGCGCGCGGCGCTCAGCCGCTTCTGGCACGCGTGGAACGGCAACGGCACGCCGGATTGGGCTGACCTTCATCGCTATCGGCCCAAGCTCGAGGCGCGCGCAGCCGACTGGGCGCGCGATCTGGCGTCGATCGGCGATCTCGCTGGAAATCTGGCGGAATTCGCAAAAACTCAGTTAAAATAAGCGGTTATCCAACGGCCGACGACGCAAGCGCGGCACGACGGCGCCACCGGCAGGGGTCTGGCAAGAGTTAGTTTTCGTGGGCCTCCGCAGTTGCGCTGTCAGTGTCACACGAGTACGCGCCCGCTTCGGGTACAAAGAAGCAGACGGACGCTTCGGGTAAAGCAGCAAGGCAGAAGCAGACTGGCATGTAGGACGGAAGCAATGGGAGCGGTAAAACGCGCCCACCCCGTCGACGCCGGCCCCGCTTACCGCGCAATCCAGTTTGATCCGCCTTATAGGTCGTCGAACACGCGCCGGGTGCCGAACCCGCTTGCGCCGTATGCCGTTGAGCAAAAAGTTGAAGCACCTTATTTCGTACAGGACAGTTTTATGAAGATCGCTCAGGAACTCCGCACCGGCAACGTCGTGATGATCGGCAACGACGCGATGGTCGTTCAGAAGGCCGAATACAACAAGTCGGGCCGCAACGCCGCCGTCGTCAAGATGAAGTTCAAGAACCTGCTAACGGGCGCAGGCATGGAAACCGTCTACAAGGCGGACGACAAGTTCGACGTCGTCGTGCTGGACCGCAAGGAAGTCACCTACTCGTACTTCGCCGACCCGATGTACGTGTTCATGGACGCCGACTACAACCAATACGAAGTCGAAGCCGAAATGATGGGCGACGCGCTCAACTACCTCGAAGATGGCATGGCTTGCGAAGTCGTGTTCTACAACGAGAAGGCCATCTCGGTCGAACTGCCGACCACGCTGGTCCGCGAAATCATCTACACGGAGCCGGCTGTCAAGGGCGACACGTCGTCGGGCAAGGTGCTCAAGACGGCCAAACTGAACACGGGTTTCGAACTGCAAGTGCCGCTTTTCTGCAATATCGGCGACAAGATCGAAATCGACACGCGTACCAACGAATACCGCAGCCGCGCCTGAGTTTGAATCGCGCCGCACGGCAATCGTCTTAAGCCCTAACTCACTAAGGGCTTCGAGTTAAAAAAGCGCCCATCTGGGCGCTTTTTCTTTTTTTCGCGACCGTGTATGGTGGTGGAAAACTTTACCGGCCAAGGATGCAATTTTGCCAGGTTGGTTGGCGCTTTCGTGCTTTCGGTCCGCGCTCACATTGACTTTTCGAGATAATTTCCATTGGCACAGCTCCTGCTTCCCAAGGATTTCAGGCCCACGAGGCTTTTCGTTTTATTCGGAAGAAAAGGGAGGTGTGCCATGAACAACGATATCGCTGAAGGCAGGTGGAAACAGATGATCGGCAAGGCGAAAACTGCGTGGGGCGAACTCACGGACGACGAACTGACCAAGGCGGAAGGCCGCGCCGACAAGCTGGCGGGTCTGATCCAGGAGCGATATGGGAAGACGCGCGACGAAGCCGAACTCGAGGTGCGCCGCTTCTTCGATCGGAATCGCGACCTGTGACGGGCGACCTGCACCGGGCGTTGATTGCCCGGCGACTTCCGATGCCGTTGCATCTGACCAGGAGCATTGGCCACTCAAGCCCACTCATCCAGCGCCCGCGCGCTTGGGACCGCCGCTGCGGCCCATGCGCGTCGGGACTCCGTCCATCTGAACAGTTGCGCTCGTTATGCCACATGCCCTGATTGTCGAAGACGATCCCAATAGCCTGTCAGGCCTGTCCGCGATTCTTGCGGCCGACGGTTTCTCCGTCGACACCGCCATCACGCTCTCAGAAGCGCGCGCAGCGCTGACCCGCTTTATCCCCGACGTCGTGCTGGTCGACCTGAATCTGCCCGACGGCAGCGGCCTCGACCTGCTCCAGCACCTGCCCGCGCAGCCGCCCGGCGGCGCGTTGCCCGTGATCGTGATGACAGGCAACGCGACGGTCGAAAGCGCGATCGAAGGCTTGCGCCATGGCATCTGGGACTATCTGCTCAAGCCCGTCAACATCCCGCGGTTGCGCAGCCTGCTGGCGCGCATTCCGCGTCCCTACGAACTGACCGAGGAGGTCCAGTCACTGCGCGCGAGGCTGCGCCGCATGGGCCGCTTCGGACCGATGATCGGCCGCAGCGGCGCGATCCAGCATGTGTACGATTCGATCGAGCATATCGCGCCGACGGAAGCCGCCGTGCTGATATCCGGCGAAGCGGGCACGGGCAAGGAAGTCGCCGCGCGCACGCTGCACGAGATGAGCCGCCGGCGCAAAGGGCCGTTCGTCATGCTCGATTGCCGTTCGGCACAGGCCGCCGCCGGTGGCCGGCCGCTGGACAGCCTGCTGTTCGGCCACGAACGCGGCGCGTTCGGCGGCGCGGAGCAGCGCGAACCCGGCCTCTTCGAACAGGCGAGCGGCGGCACGCTCTTCATCGACGAAATCACGCTGCTGCCGCGCACGCAGCAGGAAGCGCTGCTCGGCGCGCTCGATTCGCAGACCTTCATGCGGGTCGGCGGCACGAACCAGGTCGCCACCGACTTCCGCCTGATCGCGTCGACGCGCAATATGCCACGCGCAGCCGTCGCCGATGGCAGCCTGCATCAGGATCTCGGCCTGCGGCTCGAAGCGGCCGCGCTGTCACTGCCGCCGCTGCGCGAGCGCGGCGACGATCCGTCGCTCTTCGCGCAAGTGCTCGTCGACGAGTTGAACGACGAGGCAAACGCGCGCGGCGTGGCCGATGCGACGAAGCTGATCGGACCGAATTTCGTCCGCGAGTGTCTTGCGTACGAGTGGCCCGGCAACGTGCGCGAATTGCAGGAGCGCGTGCGGCGCGCGTATCACGCGTCGGGCGACGTGCTAGAGACGCTGCGCGCCGACGAAGCCAATGGTGTCGGCGGCCGCGATCTGAACGGCGGCCGCGTGCAGGTGACGGTCGGCACGCCGCTCGCCGATGTCGAAGAAATGCTGATCCGCGCTACGCTCGACGCCGTCGGCGGCACGCGGCATCGCGCGGCGTCGCTGCTCGGCATCAGTCCGAAGACGCTGTACAACAAGCTGCAACGGATGCGGCTGAACTGACGCGCTCAGCGCCAGGCGCAAAAGAAAAGGACGGGTCTTGCCCGTCCTTTTCAGGAAGCGAACACCGCGCGCAACAGCGCCTGAGCCTGCTGATACTGCGGCTCGGCGGCGAGCTTTTCCCACGACAACGCCTTGCCGCGCGGACGCATCCGCTTCAGGCGGCGCTTCGATTCCTTCGATTGCGTGAAGCGCAGCGCATCGAGCACCTTCCCCGCTTCTTCCGGCTGATTGCAGATCAGCACCATGTCGACGCCCGCTTCGAGCGCAGCCGTCGCGGCTTCCGTCAGCGTGCCGCCCTGGCGCGCGGCTTCCATCGACAGATCGTCGCTGAAGACCGCGCCTTCGAAACGCAGCTTCTTGCGCAGGATGTCCTGGACCCACACGCGCGAAAAGCCGGCCGGCTTGCTGTCGACCTTGGGATAGATCACATGCCCCGGCAGCACCGACGCCAGCGACAAGCCAAGCCAGTCGTACGGCGCAACATCTTCCTTGAGGATCTCGTCGAGCGTTCGTTCGTCGACGGGCACCGCGTGGTGCGAATCCGCCGACGCGAACCCGTGACCCGGAAAATGCTTGCCGCAGTTCGCCATGCCCGCGAGCGCGAGTCCGTGATTGAGGCTCTTCGCGAGCAGCGTGACGACGCGCGGATCACGATGGAACGCGCGATCGCCGATCACCTGCGAGTTGCCGTAGTTCAGATCGAGCACGGGCGTGAAGCTCATGTCGATGCCGCACGCGCGCAACTCCGACGCGAGGATGTAGCCCACGGCCGTCGTCACCTTGGTCGCGTGCAGCACGTCGTCGTCCCACAGCGCGCCGAGCTTGCCCATCGACGGCAGCACCGTGAAACCGTCGGTGCGAAAGCGCTGCACGCGCCCGCCTTCGTGATCGACAGCGATCAGCAGATCGTCGCGCACGTCGCGGATCGCTTCCGTCAGCGCGACGAGTTGCGCGCGGCTTTCGAAATGACGCGCGAAGAGGATCACGCCACCTGTCATCGGATGAGCGAGGCGGCGCTCGTCGTCGGCGTTCAGCGTCTTGCCAACCACATCGAGCATCACCGGGCCAGGAGTCAGTTTCATCGGGTCTATGAGGGCAAAAGGAAGGGAACGCGGCGCCGCTTGCGCGCTCGCGCCGCGTCGGGGTGATCAGGCAGAACGATCGGCCGTCTCGGCGATCACGAACGACGCCGCGTAATCGCGCTCGTCGGACAGTGTGACCTGCGATGTGATCCCGCGTTCGGCAAGCCACTCGGCGAGTTCTCCGGACGCCACGCATACAGGACGGCCGCTCGCTTCATTGAGCGTCTGCAGCGTGCGCCAGGTCATCGGCCAGCGCATGCCCAGTCCGATCGCCTTCGAGAACGCTTCTTTGACGGAAAAGCGCGTCGCGAGAAACGCAAGCCCACGCGCCTGCGAGCGCGCATTGCGCGCCTGATAGACGCGCAGCTCTTCGGGTCCGAGCACTTTCTCGGCGAAGCGTCCGTTGGTGCGTTCCATCACCGCCGCGACGCGGCTCACCTGAACGATGTCGGTGCCGATGCCGTAGATCGCCATATGCGTGCCGCCGCTATTGTGTCGTTGCGTGTCGTTACGAGCGCGCCGCGAGACGCGCGGCGACCATGATCGCCTTCATCTCGCGCACGGCGTTGTCCCAGCCCGCGAAGATCGCGTGCGCGACGATCGCATGGCCGATATTGAGTTCGACGATGCCTTCGATCGCCGCGATCTGCTGGACGTTCGTGTAGTGCAGGCCGTGGCCCGCATTCACCTTCAAGCCCAGCGACGCGCCGAACTCCACGCCGCGCACGATGCGCTCGTACTCGCGCTGCAGCTCTGTCGGATCGTGTGCGTCCGCGTAAGCGCCCGTGTGCAGCTCGATGACGGGCGCGCCCGCTTCATGCGCGGCGCGAATCTGCGTTTCGTCGGCGTCGATGAAAAGCGATACGCGCGAGCCGGCATCGGCCAGTTGCTTGCACGCGGCGCGCACGGCTTCAAAATGACCGGCGACGTCGAGCCCGCCTTCCGTCGTCAGTTCCTGGCGCTTTTCCGGCACGAGGCACACGTCGTGCGGCTGCACTTCACATGCGATGTCGAGCATCTCCTTCGTGACCGCGCACTCGAGGTTCATGCGCGTCTTCAGTTGCGGCCGCAGCGCGCGCACGTCGGCGTCGACGATATGGCGGCGGTCTTCGCGCAGATGCAGCGTGATCGCATCGGCGCCCGCCTCTTCCGCCTGGAGCGCGGCGCGCACGGGATCGGGGTATGACGTGCCGCGCGCGTTGCGCAGCGTCGCGACGTGATCGATGTTCACGCCCAGGTCGATCACATTCGGGGAAGTCAGAAAGAAGCTCATAGGTTCTGCAGATCGATCAGAATCTGGCGCGTCGCGAGGGGCGTGCCGCCCAGATAGGTGTTGAGCAAAAAGCGCATCAGCGTCTTGCTTTGCGCGACGGTCTGCGCTCGATGGTAATCGTCCTGTTCCATGTCGAGCAAGGTTTGACCGCTGATGACAGGCCAGTTCGAAGGAACGTCGTTCGATGCTTCGCGCACGCCGCGCTCGGGATCGAACACATAGCGCCCGTCGGGGACTACGGCCTTGCGTGCCACCGTGCGATTGAGCGACATCGCGTAGCCGGTTTCGCGCAGCAGCACGCGCTCGAACGAACGCAGCACCTGCACGGGCGGTTCGTCGTGCGCGAGGCGCGTCAGCGTGACGACGTAATGATGGAACAGTTGCGGATGCGGATCTTCGCGCGCGAGAAACTTGACGAGCAGCTCGTTCACGTAGAACCCGCACAGGAGCGCATCGCCCGTGAGCGGCAGCATTCCGCCGACCCACTCCGCTCCCGTCAGCGTGCGCATCTCCGACTTGCCGGACCATGCGAGCGACAGCGGCTGGAACGTCTGCAGCACGCCGCGCAGTGCGGAATGCGGGCGCTTTGCGCCCTTCGCGACGAGCGCGATACGCCCGTGATCGCGCGACAACACATCGATGATCAGGCTCGTCTCGCGATACGGATAACTGTGCAGTACGAACGCCGGCTGCTCGGCGATGCGGAATTCGGATGCCGGCGCGCGCGGCACGCGCGAAGGTGCCCGGCGTGCCGTCTTGCGCGGTGGTTGTTCGGACGCGCCGTAGTCGTCGGCGCTTTCTTCGATGTCGTTGTCGCGCTCGCGGTGCGAGGCGGCGTTACGGCTGCTAGCGCTGCGTTTTGCCGTGCGCATGGGCTTCGCGCGCCCGGACCGAGCGGACGACGCAGACGTCTCAGACTCGCCGCTGTGGGCGCGCGCGAAGTCGTCGTGATCGGCGTCCGGGTTGGCGTCGTTCGGCAGCGTCATCCACGCGTCAGATTGGGTGCCCGTCGCGCCGTCATTCGTAACCATAGGCGCGGAGTCCGGCTTCGTTGTCGGCCCAGCCACTCTTCACCTTGATGAACGTTTCCAGATACACGGGGCCATCGAACAGCTTCTCCATGTCGATGCGCGCTTCCGTGCTGATCTGCTTGAGCTTCGCGCCCTTCTGACCGATGATCATCGCCTTGTGCGAATCGCGCTCGACGAGGATCGTCGCAAAGATGCGGCGCAGGCGCCCTTCCGTCTCGAACTTGTCGATCAGCACAGTGCTCGTGTACGGCAGCTCGTCACCCGTCCAGCGGAACACTTTTTCGCGCAGGATTTCGGCGGCGAGGAAACGCTCGCTGCGATCGGTCAGGTCGTCTTCGCCGTAGATCGGCTCGCCTTCGGGCAAGTACGGCTTGACGGTCGACAACAGGCGCCTGATGTCGTCGGGATTCTTCGCCGACAGCGGCACGATTTCCTTAAACTCACGCAATGCGCTCATCTGCTGCATGAACGGGAACAGCGAATCTTTGTCGCCCACGCGATCGAGCTTGTTCGCGATCAGCAGCGTCGGCGCCGACGCGGGAATCAGGTCGAGCACCTTCTGGTCGTCCGGGCCGAAACGGCCGGCCTCGATCACGAACAGCACGGCATCGACGGATGTCAGCGTCGATGTCACTGCGCGATTCAGCGACCGGTTCAGCGCGCCGCTGTGGCGCGTCTGGAAACCGGGCGTATCGACGAAGATGTACTGCGCGTCATCGTGCGTGTTGATGCCCGTGATGCGATGGCGAGTCGTCTGCGCCTTGCGCGACGTGATGCTGACCTTCTGGCCAACAAGCGCGTTCATCAGCGTCGATTTGCCGACGTTCGGGCGGCCAACGATCGCGACCATGCCGCAGCGAAAACCAGTGGGGGTGGAAGCGTTCATATTCAGACTACGGCAGGTTCGTGTGGACGCGCGGTGAGGGCGCGTTCACGTCGGATTGCGTTCAATGACCGGCATCGGCCACGCGCGTTTGCACCGCGCCGGCGACGCCGGATTCGAGATCGGTCGCGCCCGCGCCCGGCGCGGCCTCGCGAGCACGCGACGCGGACTTGTCGGCGCCGCGAGGATTGGGGTCAAGCTTGTCTGCGGATTTTTCGGCGGGCTTTTCAGCCGGCTTTTCGACGGGGCGCGCTTGTGCTTCGGGCTTGTCGGACGGCTGGCGTTCGGTAAGGCGCACGACAGTTTCCGGTTTGTCGGCGGGCTTGTCTGCTTTTTCGGGCTTTTCGCCCTCGGGTTTTTCGCCCTCGGCTTTTTCACCCTCGGCTTTTTCACCCTTTCCCTGGGCTGTCCGATCGTGCGTTCCCTTTTCTTGCGCGGACTTGTCCGGGTTCGACTTCTCGGAAGCGGGCTTTTCGGCGGTCTTGTCGGTTGCTCGCGCCGGACGCTCGGTCTTGTCGGCGCGCTCCGTCTTGTCGGCCGCTTCCTGACTGTATTCGACGTGAGCGGCACGGATCACGGCCAGCGGCGCAGCTTCAGCGGCCTGGCCGGCGGATGGCACATCCGGTAACGCCGGCTTCATGTCGCCGCGCGCGGCACGCTCGGCCTTGCGATGATCGGGCGCGCGCAGATCGAGCGCCGCCTGCACGCCTGTCACGCCCGGCACGAATTCCACCTCGGCTTTGGCCGCTCGCGCGCCTTTCGAGCGCTTCGGCTTGGCAACCATGGCCGGCGCCGCCGCCATCACTTCGTCGAGTGCCTTCTTCGCCGCCGCCTGTTCGGCGGCACGACGGCTCGCGCCGGAACCGGACACTTTCACATCCAGCTTGGGCACCGTGCATTCGACTTCGAACTGCTGATTGTGCGCAGCACCGTGCGTCGCGACGACCGTATAGGTCGGCAGCGGAATCTTGTGGCCCTGCAGATATTCCTGGAGCAAGGTCTTCGCGTCCTTGCCGAGCGTGCGCGGATCGATGTGGTCGAGAATCGGCACGTAAAGACGTTTGATGACCGTCTGCGCAGACTCGAAGCCGCCGTCCAGAAAGATCGCGCCGAGAATGGCCTCGAGCGTGTCGGCCAGGATGGACGGGCGCCGGAAGCCGCCGCTGCGCAATTCGCCTTCGCCCAACCGCAAGCCTTCTGAAATATTCAGGGCTTGAGCAATCTCGTAAAGCGACTGCTGCTTGACCAGATTTGCCCGAACGCGGGACAGATCGCCTTCATCCAGTTTGCCGAAACGTTGGAACAATAGCGCGGCCACCGCGCAGTTCAGAACGGAATCGCCGAGAAATTCCAGCCGCTCGTTATGCGTGGCACTGTGACTGCGGTGAGTTAAAGCCTGGCGCAGCAATTCCGCATTGCGAAATTCGTAGCGCAAACGGCTTTCCAACGGAGATAGGGGCATGTGCAGAGTATAACGCGGGCGCCACACAGGGCGAAAACGCGGCCCCGGCGCCGAAAAGCGTGTTGTAGCGACGTTACCGCGCGTTGTTAAAGTAGCGTGATAACACGTCGCGATCACTGTGCGACGTGTTGCGCGGCTCAGAGGCGCATCCGCATGGGGACGCGCGAAGCGCAATCAATGGAAGCCGCCGATACGCTTCAGATTGCTGAAGTTCATCCAGATGAAGAACGCGCGACCGACGATGTTCTTGTCCGGCGCGAAGCCCCAATAGCGGCTGTCGGCGCTGTTGTCGCGGTTGTCGCCCATCATGAAGTAGTTGCCCGGCGGCACCTTGCACACGACGCCCTGCGCGTCGTACTTGCAGTTGTCGCGATACGGATAGTCTTCGGCGCCGACGATGAACGGTGGCACGGCAGGATTGTTGAGAATCGCGTTCTTGCGGCCGTCGATGTCTTCTTCGAACTGCTTCGCGTAGCCGATGCGCTCTTCGTCGAAGTAGTCGGGCAGCGGCGTTTCCGGAACGGGCTTACCGTTGATCGTGAGCTTCTTGTCCTGATACGCGACGACATCGCCCGGCAGACCGATCACGCGCTTGATGTAGTCGACGGATTCGTCCTTCGGATAGCGGAACACGACGATATCGCCACGCTGCAGCGGACGGCCCTCGGTGATCTTCGTATTCACGATGGGCAGGCGAATGCCGTAGTCGTACTTGTTCACGAGAATGAAGTCGCCGACCAGCAGCGTCGGCACCATCGAGCCCGACGGAATCTTGAACGGCTCGACGACGAACGAGCGCACGACAAACACAATGAGAATCACCGGGAAAAAGCTCGCCGTGTATTCGAGCCACCACGGTTGGCGCAGCTTTTCTTCACGCAGGCGCGCGCGCGTGGCAGGCGCGTTCTCATCGGCGAAGCGCTCGCCGATGCGCGCCTGCTGACGATCGAACTCGTCAACAGCTGCTTCCGCCGCGCGGCGCCGTTGCGGGAGAAAAACCAGTTTGTCTGCGACCCATGCCACGCCCGTAATGATCACGAGCACAAAAAGAATCAGCGCAAAATTCATAGGGTTCCAGTTTTTAGTCTTATTTGTCTTCGACGCGCAGAATTGCTAGGAAGGCCTCTTGCGGAATCTCGACGGAGCCGACCTGCTTCATCCGCTTCTTGCCTTCCTTCTGTTTCTCCAACAGCTTCTTCTTACGCGTAATATCGCCGCCATAACACTTGGCAAGAACGTTCTTACGCAGCGCCTTGATGTTCTCACGCGCGATGATATGCGCGCCGATCGCGGCCTGAATCGCGACGTCGTACATCTGGCGCGGAATGATCTCGCGCATCTTCGCTGCCACTTCACGGCCGCGGTACTGGCTCTGCGAACGGTGGACGATCACCGACAGCGCATCGACCTTGTCGCCGTTGATCAGCATGTCGACCTTGACGACATCCGACGCGCGATACTCCTTGAACTCGTAATCCATCGACGCGTAGCCGCGCGACACCGACTTCAGGCGATCGAAGAAGTCGAGCACGATTTCACCCATCGGGATTTCGTACGTCAACTGAACCTGGCGGCCGTGGTACTGCATGTTCACCTGCAAGCCACGCTTTTGCGTACACAGCGTGATCACCGCGCCGACATAGTCTTGCGGCATGTACAGGTTCACGGTGACGATCGGCTCACGCACCTCTTCGATCTTCGACGGGTCGGGCATCTTCGCCGGGTTCTCGACCATCATGATCGTGCCATCGCGCTGCACGACTTCGTACACCACGGTTGGCGCAGTGGTGATCAGGTCCATGTCGAACTCGCGCTCGAGACGTTCCTGGACGATCTCCATATGCAGCAGACCGAGAAAGCCACAACGGAAGCCGAAGCCGAGTGCCTGAGACACTTCCGGCTCGTACATCAGCGATGCGTCGTTGAGCTTCAGCTTTTCGAGCGATTCTCGCAGCGCGTCGTACTGGTTCGCTTCAACGGGATAGAGACCAGCGAACACCTGCGGCTTCACTTCCTTGAAGCCGGGCAGCGGTTCGGGCGCGGCATTCTTGACGGTCGTGACGGTATCGCCGACCTTCGCCGCCGTCAGTTCCTTGATACCCGCGATGATGAAGCCCACCTGCCCTGCCGACAGCGATTCGAGATTCTTCGACTTCGGCGTGAACACGCCGACATGCTCGACGGGATATTCGGCGCCCGTCGCCATCAGGCGAATGCGGTCCTTCGGACGCAGCGTGCCGTTGACGATACGCACCAGCATCACGACGCCGACATAGTTGTCGAACCACGAGTCGATGATGAGCGCCTGCAGCGGTTCGTCCGCGTTGCCCTTCGGCGGTGGCACCTTCGCGATCAGCGCTTCCAGCACGTCCTCGACGCCCATGCCCGTCTTTGCGCTGCATGGCGTGGCGTCGGTGGCGTCGATGCCGATCACGTCCTCGATTTCGGCGATCGCGTTTTCCGGATTCGCAGCGGGCAAATCGATCTTGTTGAGCACGGGCACCACTTCGACGCCCAGTTCGATTGCCGTGTAGCAGTTCGCGACCGTCTGAGCCTCGACGCCCTGACTAGCGTCGACGACCAGCAACGCGCCTTCACACGCGGACAGCGAACGGCTGACTTCGTACGAGAAGTCGACGTGCCCCGGCGTGTCGATCATGTTGAGGTTGTACAGTTTGCCGTCACGCGCGCGGTACGTCAGCGCGGCCGTCTGTGCCTTGATGGTGATGCCGCGCTCGCGCTCGAGATCCATCGAGTCGAGAACCTGTGCTTCCATTTCGCGGTCCGACAGACCGCCGCAAATCTGGATGATGCGATCGGCGAGCGTCGACTTGCCATGGTCGATGTGCGCAATGATCGAAAAGTTACGAATATGATCCATTCAGTGCCGATCAAGCGAAAAAGGCGCGCTCGGACGATTGCGGAGCACGCCTTGTAAGTAGGTGAAAAACCTGTCTATTTTAGCCGAAAAGGGGGTCGACGGGCGCGTCTTGCGGTCGGCGGGAATCATTCGTGCTCTCTGGCCGACTGTCACGGCCTCATCTGCCGGCCGCTCGCAGCGACCCCGTTCAGCATGCCGGCGTAGCGCGATGACCCGCTAGCGCCGCGCGCACCCGCGGTTCGTCGAGGTGGTAGCGACACAACTCGACGCCCTCATGAACCAGCACGGGCACCCAGTCGTTGTAACGCGCTTCCAGCGACGGATCGGCGTCGATGTCGATTACTTCGACCTGCGCGCCGAACTCGGCCAGCAACGGCTCGAGCGCCGCGCGCATGTCGTCGCAGAGGTGGCACCACGCGCGTCCGTAAAGCGTCAGCGATACCACGTCGATTACTTCGCCGCGCGCGGGCGAATCGGCACGAATTGCGTGTTGTCGCCGCGGCGGACCAGCAGCGCGACCATCTTCGACGAATCGAGATGAGAGGTCACTTCTTCGAACTGCTTCGCGCTCGTGATGTCCGTGTCGCCGATGCGCAGGATGAGATCGCCACGCTGCAACCCGACGCGCGCTGCCGGACCGTCGACGGCGTCAACCTGCACGCCGTTGCGCAGCTTGAGCGACTTCAACTGGTCGGCGGGAATGTCGCTGACGGCAACGCCCAGCGCATTCGACGCGCGCGGCTTCGGCGTGGGCGGCTTCTTTTGCTCGGCCTTCGCGGTCTTGTCCGGCTGCATTTCGGCGACCGTCACGGGCACTTCACGCGTCTGGCCCTTGCGCCAAACCGTGATCGTCGCCTTCGTGCCCGGCTTGGTGTCGCCGACCATGCGCGGCAGGTCCGTCGCGGTGTCGACGTTATGGCCGTTGAACTTCAGGATGATGTCGCCCGGCTGCACGCCGGCCTTGTCGGCGGGACCGCCCGGCTCGACGCTGCTGACGAGCGCGCCCTGCGCTTTCGGCAGACCGAGCGAATCGGCTACGTCCTTCGTCACTTCACCGATCGCGACGGCAATACGTCCGCGCACGACCTTGCCCGAGGTCTTCAACTGATCGGCCACGCGCATCGCTTCGTCGATCGGAATCGCGAACGAAATGCCCATGAAGCCGCCCGTGCGGCTGTAGATCTGCGAGTTGATGCCGATCACTTCGCCTTGCATGTTGATCAGCGGACCGCCCGAATTGCCCGGGTTCACGGCCACGTCCGTCTGGATGAACGGTAGATAGTCACCCGTGTCGCGGCCCTTTGCGCTGACAATGCCCGCCGTCACCGTGTTTTCGAGGCCGAACGGCGAGCCGATCGCGACAACCCATTCGCCGACGCGCACCTTGTTCGAATCGCCGATTGGCACCGTCGGCAGATTCGCCGCGTTGATCTTCACGACGGCTACGTCCGTGCGGTCATCGACGCCGATCAGCTTCGCCTTGAATTCGCGCTTGTCGGTGAGCGTCACGTAGATCGTGTCGGCGTCGTCGATCACGTGCGCATTCGTCATGACGTAGCCATCCTGCGACAGGATGAAGCCCGAGCCGACGCCGCTGTTCTGCTCGGTGTCGCCGCCGCCATCCGGCGACTGGTCCTGATCGTTGTTGCCTCCTCGCGGAGAATTCGGCGAATTCGGCGTGCCCGGCGATTGCGGCGAGTTCGGCATCGGAATGCCGAAGAAACGCCGGAAGAACTCCGACATGTCGCCGTCGTCCATGCCGGGCGGCAAGCCGCGCGCCGAACTGGTGACCTTCGCCGTCGTGCGGATGTTGACGACGGCAGGCCCGACCTTGTCGACCAGATCGGTGAAATCGGGCAGATTGGCAGCAGGTGCCGCCGACGCCGTGTGCGGCATGAACGGCAGACAAGCCACCAGCACTGCGGCCGCGAAGAATTTGCGCACCGAAAGAGTCGTCATGTCGTAGCGAACCGAAGGATTACCGGGAAGGCTTGTATTCTATGGCAGCCGCAAATTGCTGCAACGTGGCCTGAGGCACTTCCCCAAGCAATGTGATCCAGAAATCGCCGCGCCGCTTGACCAGCACGTGCGTTGCGCCGCTGTTTCCCGCCCCTTCCTTGCGTGTGCTTTTTTCGACCGGCTCGACGAAGATCGACAGCGCCGCGAGGCCATCCGAGAACACCATCTGATCGACGGGAATAGGCGGATTGGACGGATCGGCCGCTGCCATCGGCCGGCGCAGTTCGCGGATCTTGTGGAAGCCCGCGACGGGCGGCGCGACCTGCCAGCCCTGCGCTTCCATATCGACGGGCTCGACGGGCGGCCGCACGACGGTCCAGCCGGCCGTGTTCTTGATGCCGCTCGCGATGGGCCCCTTGTCGGCGGGAACGCCGATGCGAATCTGCGAAAACGACATCTGTTCGAGCACCTGACCACTCGGATCGAGCGTCTGCGCGCGCAGCAGCAAGCCTGTCTTCGTGTCGGCCCACAGCTTGTAGGCGAAGCGGTTGGCATCCTTCGGATCGAGTTCGATCACCTGGCTGTCGACACCGGCGACGCGGTCCGTGCCCAGCATCTTCGGGTCATAGACGGTCAGTACCTGATCGCCACTTGCCGACAGGAGCGCCGGGAACGAATCCTTGTTCTGCCGCTTTTCGACGACGCACAGATGACGCTCGGGCACGAACGTATACAGCTCGTCGTTGTGACGCAGCATCTTGCGAGGCTTGCCGTCGAGGCTTTCGAGCGATTCGAACTCGCCATCGCTGCGCGTCGTGTAGTGCGAAATGCGCGAGGACTGGACGAAATTGCCGCGCTGATAAACGAATGCGCCTTCGTAGTTCTGCTGCTGGGCAGCCTGATGGATCCGGTTCAGCAGTTCCGCCGCGCTGTGCCGGGCAGCGGAATCATCCGTTTGCGCAAAGGTGCGCGACGTTGCGGACAACATCACGGCTGCACAGAACAGGAATGCCGGCAGCCGCCTCAAGATAGTCGTTTTTTTCAACCGCAGACTCTGCATCAGACTATTGGCCCTGCGTCGTCAGGGAGGCCGCGCGGAGCAACGGCATCGAGCCCGACACGACAGGCTGCAGGCCGAACTGCTGATGCGCTTCCAGATACTGATCGAGGTTGGCGTCACGGATGATGTTGCCGTCCTGGACGTTTGCCTGCGCCGTGGTCGCGGCCGGCATCGAGGCCATCGCCACGCGCTGCATCGAGTCCGAACGCGGCGCGACCGATGCGACCTGCGTGACGCCGGAGCCCGCCGTGTTCATGCCCTGCAATTGCGGCATCACGATCCACGTGAGCGTGGCGGCAGCCGCGGCGACGGCAAAAGCCGGAATCACGCGCCGACGCAACGATAACAAGCGGCGCGCGACCGGGATCGAAGCAGGCGCCAGCACGTGAGCCTCACTTTCGAAGCGGGCTGCGAAACCGCTCATGAACGCGCTGCTTGCGGCCGGACTGACAGCCAGATCGTCGGAACGCAGCGCGTCGCCGATCAGGTGATAGCACGACCATGTCGCACGGCCTTCATGGTCCAGTGCGGCAAGAATTGTGTTCGGATGCTCGCCGTCGATCATTTCCCCGTCGACGAAAGCAGACAGACGCTCGCGATGCGAGCTTGCTTGCGCATTTGTTTGCATTGGCATCGAACCAGACCCCATGATGCTCCCCATCTTTACAGACACCCCGTAGTGACACCACTTAACCCAGATACTGCGCCGCTGTCCGCGAGGCCCGCTAGCCGCTGTGTTCAACAGCCGTTACCAGCGCTTGCCCTCGGGTGTGTCAAGCAGCGGACGCAATTTTGCCGCAATGGCTTCGCGAGCGCGGAAAATTCTCGACCTGACGGTGCCGATCGGGCACCCCATCATTTCAGCGATTTCCTCGTAGCTCAGACCTTCAATTTCACGAAGAGTTATGGCGGTGCGCAACTCTTCCGGTAAAACCGCCATCGCAGCATTGACCGTCTCTGCGATCTGTTTGCTCATCAACATCGACTCGGGCGTGTTGATATCCCTTAGTTGGTCAGCATCGGAGAAAGTTTCAGCCTCTTCAGCGTCCGCTTCGGTCGAAGTGGGCGCGCGCCGGCCCTGGGTCGCAAGGTAATTCTTGGCCGTATTGACGGCAATCCGGTACAACCACGTATAGAACGCGGACTCGCCGCGGAATTGGGGCAGCGCCCGGTATGCCTTGATGAAGGCATCCTGGGCCACGTCCTCGACCTCGGCGGGATCCCGCACGAGGCGCGAGATCAGCCGGATGATCTTGCGGTGGTACTTCGAGACCAGAAGCTCGAACGCGGCCTTGTCGCCATTCTGGACGCGTTCAACCAGCACCTGATCTATTTCTTTTTCGCTCACCTGATAAATCCGTTAACTTTTGCGCGTGTGGCGGGGCACCATTGTAGCTTCCCCTTCAAGATGGCAAGTTACACGCGTAACAGCGGTTACAGTCTTTACAGTCAAGGCGCGGGGCCCCGATGACGGGCTTCTCAGACGTGCGCGCAGCGCCTCGCGAGCACGGCAAGCTCGCGAAAAAAGTCGGGATCGAGCATGTCGGCTGCAATCAGAAGCCGATGTAATTTGCCGCCCTCGTCTTCCAGTGACAGCATCAGAAGACAGTCGCTCCATTGGCTGCATCCAACGATCCGGCCCTGAGCGCGCAATGTTCCCATCCGGCTCCAGACCGATACTCCATCCGGCCCGATTTTAAATGCGCGCGGCTCGTTGCGCGCATGACGGACGGTTGCGAGCGCGAGAATGGCGAAAACAGCCGTACCCGTCATCGCAGCCCGGACGACGCCGAAACGGGGCGCGACAGTCGCCCAGACGGCGGCAACGGAGACGACGATGAACAGCGCCGTCGCCAGATACAACGCGGCGGACCGCCGCAGCGCGACACGCTGCGAGGGTCCGCCGTTCGGTGCGAGACGAGAAGCGTCCGCTGCGGGAGCATTTGCCGGACGAACCGGCGACGACGATGTTGCCGTCAAACGCTCAGGCGCGCTTGAAAACCAGCGTGCCGTTCGTGCCGCCGAACCCGAACGAGTTCTTCAGCGCGACGTCGATCTTCATCTCCCGCGCCGTGTTCGCGCAGTAGTCGAGATCGCATTCCGGGTCCTGGTTGAAGATGTTGACGGTCGGCGGCGACACCTGATGATGCACGGCCAGCACTGTGAACACCGATTCCAGACCGCCAGCGCCACCGAGCAGGTGACCCGTCATCGACTTGGTCGAGTTCACGACGACGCTCTTCGCGTGATCGCCGAATGCGCGCTTGATGCCCGTGGTTTCCGCGAGGTCGCCCAGTGGCGTCGACGTGCCGTGCGCGTTCAGGTAGTTCACCGAATCGGGGTTCACGCCGGCGTTCTTCATCGCCGCGATCATGCAGCGGCGCGCGCCGTCGCCGTCTTCGAGCGGTGC
Source organism: Paraburkholderia franconis (assembly GCF_009362735.1). Lineage (GTDB taxonomy): Bacteria > Pseudomonadota > Gammaproteobacteria > Burkholderiales > Burkholderiaceae > Paraburkholderia > Paraburkholderia franconis. The sequence continues at coordinate 221,559 of NZ_WHNP01000006.1, forward strand.
GGTCATGTGGTACGCGTCGCCGCTCATGCCGTAGCCGCTGACTTCCGCGTAAATCTTCGCGCCACGCACCTTCGCATGCTCGTATTCCTCGAGCACCATGACGCCCGCGCCCTCGCCGAGTACGAAGCCGTCGCGGTCCTTATCCCACGGACGGCTGGCCGTCGCCGGATCGTCGTTACGCTGCGACAGTGCGCGCGCCGCCGCGAAGCCGCCGATACCGAGAGGCGACACCGTCGATTCCGCGCCGCCCGCGATCATCACGTCGGCATCGCCGTATTCGATCAGGCGCGACGCCTCGCCGATGCAGTGCAGACCCGTCGTGCAAGCCGTCACCATCGCCAGGTTCGGGCCCTTCAGGCCGTATTTGATCGACAGATGGCCCGAAATCATGTTGATGATCGACGCGGGCACGAAGAACGGCGAAATGCGGCGCGGGCCACGGTTCAGCAGTTCCGTCTGCGTGACTTCGATCATCGGCAGGCCGCCGATGCCCGAGCCGACCACGACGCCGACGCGCTCCGAATTGACTTCGGTGATCTCGAGGCCGCTATCCTGCATCGCCTGGATGCCGGCCGCCACGCCGTAATGGATGAACGTATCCATATGGCGCGCTTCCTTGCCGGGAATGTAGTCCTCGACATTGAAGCCCTTCACTTCGCCGGCGAAGCGGGTGGAGAAGTTCGACGCGTCGAACTTCGTGATGTTGGCGATGCCGGACTTGCCTGCGACCAGATTGGCCCAGCCGTCGGCAACATTATTGCCAACAGGCGAAATAAGCCCCAGGCCTGTAACAACAACACGACGACGGCTCACGGTAACCCCTTTTCCATAGATGACAAAACAAAAGCCACGGTCGCCACAGGAAAGCGCCCTGTGAGTCCTGTGGCTGTTAACCTGACGAACGCTGACCTGCGCGCTGACGAATACGCTGACCGATACAGTGGCGCGAGCACCAGAAACTGCATCAGTAAGCGCAATGACGAAAGAGCCGACCGTCGCTGCATCGGCCAGTGCGCCTTGGACGGCGCCGTCGGGCTAGCGCGCATGCGCATGGATGTCGGCGCCTGCCCTGCTTGCGCCGCCCCGCGGCGCGACAGGGCGTCCGCTACGGCGGGCGCTGCGACGTTCGCAGCAGCCGAGGCAACCAGGCGGGCGCGAATGACCTTAGGCCTTGACGTTAGCGCGAGCGTAGTCGATCGCCTGCTGAACCGTCGTGATCTTCTCGGCTTCTTCATCCGGAATTTCCATGCCGAATTCGTCTTCGAGAGCCATCACCAGTTCAACCGTGTCGAGCGAGTCAGCGCCGAGGTCGTTCACGAACGATGCTTCGTTCTTGATTTCCGCTTCGGCAACGCCGAGTTGCTCTGCAACGATCTTCTTGACGCGCTGTTCGATATTGTCCATTACCCCTCCAAGGGAAAAAAGTTCATAAATACAGGTGCGCGCATTTTATCAGGTTTGCATCTGTAGAAAAGCGACGCACAAGGTTGCTGTAAAGCCGTCCTATTGGCGCTTTGAATTGCATCAAGGCGCGGATAGTAACCGAATTTGATTACGACATATACATGCCGCCGTTCACGTGCAACGTCGTGCCGGTGATATAACCGGCCTGCGGCGATGCAAGGAACGCCACGGCGTGTGCGATGTCTTCCGGGCTGCCGAGACGGCCGAGCGGAATCTGCGCCTTCAGTGCCGTCTGCTGCTCTTCGGGGAGCGTCTTCGTCATGTCGGTATCGATGAAGCCCGGCGCGACGCAGTTCACGGTGATGCCGCGGCTGCCAATTTCACGTGCAAGCGCACGCGTCATGCCCGCGACGCCCGCCTTCGCGGCCGCGTAGTTCGCCTGACCGGGATTGCCCGCCGAGCCGACCACCGACGTGATGTTGATGATCCGGCCGCCACGCGCTTTCATCATCGGGCGCAAGACGGCGCGCGACAGACGGAACACGGACTTGAGGTTCGTGTCGATCACGGCGTCCCAGTCTTCGTCCTTCATGCGCATCGCGAGCTGGTCTTGCGTGATGCCCGCATTGTTCACCAGCACGTTGAGCGCGCCGAATTCCTTCACAGTGCCTTCGATCAGCGCTTCCGCCGCTGCCGCATCGTTCACGTTCAGCACGGCGCCGCGGCCGTTCAGACCTTCGGCCTTGAACGCTTCCGTGATCGCATTCGCGCCGCTTTCGCTCGTTGCCGTACCGATCACCGTCGCGCCCTGGCGCGCGAGTTCGATGGCGATTGCACGGCCGATGCCACGCGAAGCGCCCGTCACGATCGCGATCTGTTTATCGAGAGTCTTTTCCATCATTGAATTCCGCAGTGTCCTGCAAATGCAGAGCTATTTGATTCGTTGCCGCCTCGCAAGGCGACGTTCAGGCCGTGACGAGTTTCAGCACTTCGTCGAGCGTTGCCGGATCGACAATCGACGCGCCGGCCAGATTGCCGTCGATACGCCTGGTCAGGCCCGCCAGCACCTTGCCCGGACCGCATTCGACCACGTGCGTGACGCCCTGCTTCGCCATCGACTGCACGCATTCGACCCAGCGCACGGCGCCCGCCGCCTGACGAACCAGCGCATCCTTGATGCCAGCCGGCTCGTTGACCACGGCGACATCGACGTTGTTCACGACGGGGATCGACGGCACCTGCACGTCGACGCTCGACAGATACTCGCGAAGCTGATCCGAAGCGGGCTTGAGCAGCGACGAATGGAACGGCGCGGACACGGGCAGCGGCAGCGCGCGTTTCGCGCCCTTTGCCTTCGCGACCTCGCACGCCTTTTCGACAGCAGCCTTGTGGCCTGCGATCACCACCTGCGCGGGCGCGTTGAAATTGACCGCTTCGACGACGCCCGCCGTCGACGCTTCCTTGCACACTTCGCGCACCGAGTCGTCATCGAGGCCGAGAATCGCGGCCATGCCGCCCTGACCGACGGGCACCGCGTTCTGCATGGCCTGCGCGCGAAAACGCACGAGCGGCACGGCTTCGCGGAATTTCAGCGCGCCGGCTGCGACGAGCGCCGTGTATTCGCCGAGGCTATGGCCGGCGACGATGGCGGGCGCCGGACCACCCGCCGTCTGCCACGCGCGAAAGATCGCGTAGGCAGCGGTCAGCATCACGGGTTGGGTGTTAGTCGTCAGGTTCAGGTCTTCAGCCGGCCCTTCGGCGATCAGTTTGCCGAGGTCCTGGTTGAGCGCGTCGGAGGCTTCCTGGAGGGTTTCGCGCACGATTGCGTGATCGGCGAACGCATTGAGCATCCCGACCGACTGAGAGCCCTGCCCCGGAAAAACGAACGCAAATTTCATATCGTCCCCAATTCGATGAATTCAGTTTGTGCGTGGCGCGCGCAGGCCGGCGCAGCCGCTAAGCGGCGCACAGGCACGGTCGCCCGGTCGTCGTCAGAAGCGGATGACCGACGCGCCCCACGTAAAGCCGCCGCCCACGCCTTCGATCAGCACGTTGTGGCCGCGCTGGATGCGTCCGTCGCGAACCGCGACGTCGAGCGCGAGTGGAATCGACGCCGCCGACGTATTGCCATGTTCGTGCACGGTGACGATCATCCGCTCCTGCGGCAGGCCGAGCTTGCGGCACGTGCTCTGCATGATACGGATATTGGCCTGGTGCGGAATCAGCCAGTCGATCTGCTCGGGCTTGAGATCGGCCTTCTGCAGCGCTTCGATAGCGACCTTTTCGAGCACGTTGACGGCAAGCTTGAACACCGCCTGGCCGTCCATATGCAGGAACGCGCTGCCTTGCACGATGCCGCCATGCACATTGCCCGGCGTGCAGAGAATGTCCGAGTGGCTGCCGTCCGCATGCAGAGCGCTTGCCAGCACGCCCGGCTCGTCCGATGCCTGCAACACGACAGCACCCGCGCCATCGCCGAACAGCACGCACGTGGTGCGGTCGTTGAAATCGAGGATGCGCGAGAACGTTTCAGCACCGACCACCAGCGCAGTACGATGTTGCCCGCTTCGAATGAAGCTGTCAGCCGTCGCAACGGCATAGGCAAAACCTGAGCACACGGCCTGCACATCGAACGCGGCGCCGTTGTTCTTGATGCCCAGCTTCTTCTGCAGCAGACAGGCGGTGCTCGGGAACACGAAGTCCGGCGTCGACGTGGCGACGATGATGAGATCGATCGATTGCGGATCGACGTCGGCGGCTTCGATCGCGCGTTGCGATGCGATCAGCGAGAGTTCGCTCGTCGTGACATCGGGATCGGCGAAGTGGCGCGCATGGATGCCCGTGCGGGCCACGATCCATTCGTCGCTCGTCTCGATGCCCTGCTTCGCGAGACGATCAGCCAGTTCCTGATTGGAAACGCGGTTCGGCGGCAGATAGCTGCCCGTGCCCAGCACGCGGGAGTAGATAGTGGATTGAGCCATTATGCCTTCGGGGATAGTGCGCTGTAGGGCTCGGCCGGCTGGCCAGAAATCGGACCCGCGATCGGGCTCGCCATCTGGCTTGCGGAACCCGCGCCGCCCGCTTCGCGCGTCGCCTGTTCAAGTGAACCCGCGTTCTCCTCCATCGCGCGGGCAAGACGTTCCAGAACGCCATTTTTGACGGCATCATACCCGCGTTTGATTGCCCACTCAAACGCGTAGGCGTCGGCCGAACCGTGACTCTTGATCACGAGCCCGCGCAGGCCGAGGAGCGCCGCGCCGTTGTATTGCCGATGATCGACACGCTTCTTGAAACGCAGCAGCACGGGCAGCGCGAGCAATGCCATCACCTTGGTCATCCATGAACGGCCGAATTCTTCCTTGATGATGTCAGAGAGCATCTGCGCAAGACCTTCTGACGTCTTCAGCGCAACGTTACCGACGAAGCCATCGCAGACGATCACGTCGACGGTGCCTTTGTAGATATCGTTGCCTTCCACGTTGCCGCGGAAGTTCAGCGTGCTGGTGCGCAGAAGCTCGCCTGCGCGCTTGATGGTGTCGTTGCCCTTGATGACCTCTTCGCCGATATTCAGGAGCCCGATGCTCGGGCGCTCCTTGCCTTCGACGGCCGACACCAGCGCGTGTCCCATCTCGGCGAACTGCAGCAGATGCTGCGGCTCGCAGTCGACGTTCGCGCCGAGGTCGAGCATGGTCGTGTAGCCGGTGGGATTGGGCAGCGCGAACGCGATCGCCGGACGTTCGATGCCCGGGAGCGTTTTAAGAACATAACGGGAAACGGCCATCAGCGCGCCGGTGTTGCCGGCGGAGATACAGGCCTGCGCCTCGTCTTCCTTGACGCGATTGAGTGCAACGCGCATCGACGAGTCTTTCTTCTTACGAAGCGCGACTTCAACCGGATCGTCCATTGCGACGATCTCGGATGCAGGTACGACCGTGAGTGCCGGATCGTCCGCCGCCTTCAGCTTTTTCAGCTGCGCTCGAATCGCGCTTTCGATGCCGACGAGCATCAGATGCGCATCGGGATGCGAGCGAACGAAGTTGACAGCAGCGGGAACAGTCACGGACGGCCCGTGGTCGCCTCCCATGCAATCTATCGTGAGCTTTACAGTCATGGAATGCGACGAATTTCAGGCACAAAAAAGCGGCAGTTGAATGCCGCCTTTTCGATGAACCGGGAAAATGTCAAGCGAGCCGATCGCCACGCGAAACGCCAACGCGTTGAACCCCGGATGGGAAATCCCAACTGAGCCCAACTGAGCGCATGCCGGGCGATTAGTCGTTCTTCGTCTTGACGACTTTCTTGCCGCGGTAGTAGCCGTTCGGGCTGACGTGGTGACGCAGATGCACTTCACCCGTGCTCGGCTCGACAGCCAGCGGTGCTGCGTTGAGGAAATCGTGCGAGCGATGCATACCGCGCTTCGACGGCGACTTCTTGTTTTGTTGAACTGCCATGATAACTCCTGAAAATTTTCCGAATTCTAACACAGCCCGATGCGGCAACCGCCATAGGCCGCGTGGCTGAAACCATCGCGCCTGGCGCGCCCTATCGCGCTCCCATGCAACTGTTCAGTGCTTCTTGCCGCCGGACCCGCCCGATTTCAGGCCCTCGAGCACCGCGAAAGGATTTGGCCGCTTCGGTTCTTCACCCTCGCCGACTTCGCCTCTGGCGGCATCTTCGCCTTCCACCTTCGCGGCGTCTTCGCCTTCCTGCCCGCTAGCGCCCGACGCGAGGCTCTCGTGCACTTCAGGACAGACGTCGTGCTTCGGCACGAGCGGCAACGAAAGCAGCAATTCCTCTTCGATCAAGTCGACAAGATCGAACTGGCGTGACCCAACGATCACATCGACTTCATCCTCGTCCAGAGGAAACTCTTCAGCTTCCTCTTCGGCCTTGACGATCCGGTAAGTCGCATCGACGTTGAACGCCTGCTCATACGGAGACAGGCAACGCTGACATTCGAGCCATGCGGCGCCGTGAATCGCGAGCCTCAGATACGGCTGCGGACCCTCGGTGCCATCGTCCTGCAATTCCGGCTGCATCGCCCCTTCGGCTTGCCAGGTGAACGCGGCGTCGCGATCTGGCGCTTCCTCCGGGACTTCGTTTAACATGCGCGGCAGTTGCGAGACGCGCACGGTACCCGCGGCCTGACGTCCACTTCGGGCAAATTCGAACAGGTCGAATTCGCGCGGGTCGACGAGACCAGCAGGTTTGCCAGGATGTTGAGTCATGTGCGCTCCTGCGTCGGCAAGGGTTTTAGCCGGTTAAATCGCCATGCCTTGTTTCTGCCGCCACCGACGTTTGCGTCCGCGTAGCGCGCCATACGGCAAAGCATACCGATGAAAAGCCCAAAATCATATCCGTTTTGTCTTTTCGAGTCAAACACTTAAGACCGACCATGCGAAGGCGTTCGCGCCCGCCTTTTTGCATTCGGTTTTGCCTTCAGATCGAGGTTCCATTTCAGCATGCCGGATTTCCCCAAACGCCCACCCCGCCTGATTCTGGCGTCGAGTTCGCCGTATCGCCGCGAGCTGCTCGAACGCTTGCGCATTCCGTTCGATGTCATTGTGCCCGCCATCGACGAAACGCCGCATGCAGGCGAATCGCCGGAAGCGACGGCGCTGCGTCTCGCGCAAGCCAAGGCGCACGCGGTCGCCAATGGACTCGCCGCCGGCGATCCGGCGCTCGTCATCGGCTCCGACCAGGTCGCGACCTATGACGGGCACCAGATCGGCAAACCCGGCACGCACGAGAAAGCGCTGGCGCAACTGCAAGCCATGCGCGGCCGCGAAGTGCTGTTTCATAGCGCACTCTGTCTGTTCGACAGCCGGTCGGCCACCGCGCAAGCTGCCGACGTGATCACCCGCGTACGGTTTCGCGACCTGCCGGATGCCGCGCTCGACGCATATTTGCGCGCCGAAACGCCCTACGATTGCGCCGGCAGCGCGAAAGCCGAAGGTCTTGGCATTGCGCTCCTCGCAGCCATCGAATCCGACGATCCGACCGCGCTGATCGGCCTGCCGCTGATCGCGCTCACGCGGATGCTGCTCGCCGCGGACTATCCGCTACTGGAGGCGCAATGAGCGGTGTGCTCTATCTGATTCCGAACACACTCGGCGACGGTGACGCCGCCGCGCTCGACGCCGTCCTGCCCGCGCCGGTTCGCGCACGGGCTGCAGCGCTGCACTATTACATAGGCGAAAACGCGAAAACGACGCGCGCATTCCTGAAAAAAGTCGGGACGGAGCGGCCAATCCAGGAAATCGAGATCCGCGAACTGAATGTGAACACGCCGGCCGGCGAGATCGACAAACTGCTCGCGCCCGTCCTGGCGGGAACGGACGCCGGACTAGTGTCGGAAGCGGGTTGCCCGGCCGTCGCGGATCCGGGCGCGCTGCTCGTGAGGCGCGCGCACGAGCGCGGCGTCAAGGTCGTGCCGTTCGTGGGGCCGAGTTCCATCCTGCTTGCGCTGATGGCGTCGGGACTGAACGGCCAGAGCTTTGCGTTTCACGGCTACTTGCCCGTCGACGCCAACGAGCGCGTAAAACGCCTGCGAGACCTGGAGCAGCAGTCGCGCAAAGCCAGGCAGACGCAGATTTTTATCGAAACACCCTATCGAAACCGCGCGCTACTCGATGCGCTGATCGCGACCTGCGCGCCGTCGACGCTGGTCTGCGTCGCCGTCGACCTGACACTGGAAAGCGAAACGATCGTGAGCCGGACGGTCATGGACTGGAAGAAGAAGCCCGCGCCCGATCTGCATAAGCGCCCGGCGATCTTTCTGATTCTGGCGACCTGACTTTGGGAGGATGGTGGCCAAATTCCCGGCCACCGCACTGCCGGCGCGTTATCGAAGGTTCAGCTTTCCTATCGTCGCCATCGCGTGCACGGCGCCGCTGCCGACCGCCGCGCCAAACTTGCGCGCTACGCGATCCGTGATGCTTTCCTTCACCGTGTAATCCACGACGTCCGGCGCCTTGATGATTTCCCGGGCGACGAAATCGGTGTCGCCGAAGCCGTCCGCGAGCCCCAGCTCGACGCTCTTCTCGCCCGTCCAGAACAGACCCGAGAAAATATCGGGCGCGTCTTTCAGCCGGTTGCCGCGGCCCTGCTTAACTGCGTCGATGAACTGCGCGTGGATCTGATCGAGCATCGCCTGCGCATGTTCGTCCATCTTCGGCGTGTCTGGCGAGAACGGATCGAAAAAGCCCTTGTTCTCGCCGGATGTGCGCATCCTGCGCTGGATGCCCAGCTTGTCCATCAGGCCCGTAAAGCCAAAGCCGTCCATCAGCACGCCAATCGAGCCAACGATGCTCGCCCTGTCGACGTAGATCTTGTCGGCGGCCGCCGCAGCGTAGTAACCGCCCGACGCGCACATGTCGCCGACGACGACATACAGCGGAATAGACGGATATTTGGCGCGCAATCGACGAATATCGCGGTAGATGATGCCCGCTTGCACGGGGCTGCCGCCCGGGCTGTTGCAACGCAGGACCACGCCCGCAGTGCCGGCGTCATCGAATGCGCTTTCCAGCGCCGTATCGATATCTTCTGCGTTCGCGTTCGTATCTGCGGAGATCTCGCCGTCGAGTGCGATGAGCGCCGTATGCCGTCCCGTGGTCGCGACCTTCTCGCCGCTGAAATCGAAGATTGCCAATCCGATGAGGACCAGCACACCGAGGAACATGAACCTGAAGAAGATGCGCCAGCGACGGGCGGCGCGCTGCTCCTTGATTGCGGCAAGCGCCACCCGCTCTAGCGCGCCGCGCTCCCAGTTCAGTTCGTCGGCGGCCGCGCCGCGACGGGATTCACGGCCTGCTGCAGCCGGTTCCTGGGGATCGGGAGTGAGATTGTCGGACATGCGTCGCCGCCAGATGGAACGGGGTTTGGAAATGAAGCCGAGAAATCAGGCAGATGCAGGAAGCAGATCGTGGTCCGGGAGCCAGAACACCGCGCGGCCTTCGGGCGTGTCGCGTTCGTCGACCTGCACCGGGCGAAGCCTGCCGCCCCGACACGGACCACCGACGCATTTACCCGTATCCGGCGCGTAAATCGCGCCATGCGTAGCGCACATCAAGTATAAACCGGACGATTCGAAGAACTGCCCCTCGCTCCAGTCCATCTCCATCGGCACGTGCGCGCAGCGGTTCAGATAGCCATACGCGACGCCGTCATAGCGGACGAAGAAGACGACGGCATCGCCGCCCGCGTAGGTCGCGTTGCGGCGGATGCCCATGCCGCCGTCTACGAGTTCCTCGGACGCGCAAATACGCACAGGCTCCAGCACAGCGTCCGTCATGCGTGCTCCCGCAGCCAGCCCGACAGCGAAGCGACGCTGTCCGCGACGTATTTCGGCTCGAGCGCCGCCAGCGAATCGGCGGGATGCGCACCATATGTGACGCCTATTCCCGAAACGCCCGCATTGATGGCCATCTGCAGATCGTGCGTGGTATCGCCGATCATCACCGTGCGCACGGGATCCTGCCCCAGTTCGCGCGTCAGTTCGTGCAGCATGGCGGGGTGCGGCTTCGAGAATGTCTCGTCAGCGCAGCGCGTGCCGTCGAAAAGGCTCGTGAGCCGCATCTGGTCCAGCGCCCGATTCAGCCCGACGCGGCTTTTGCCCGTCGCGATCGCGAGCAGATAGCCTTGATCGCGCAGATCGGCCAGCATTTCGCGCACGCCCGCGAACAGCTCCGTCGTCTGATCCTTCACCAGATAGTGGAAGCGGTAGCGCTCGGCGAGGCGCGGATAGTCGGACGGATCGAGCGTCGGCGCGGCAATCTGCAGCGCGTCGCGCAAGCCGAGCCCGATCACGAAGCTCGCGGCTTCGTCGGCGGGCACGGGCAGGCCGAGGTCGCGGCACGCGGCCTGGATGCTGCGGGTGATGTGGACGGTCGAATCCATCAACGTGCCGTCCCAATCGAAGACGATCAGATCAAATTGCTGCCTAGCCATGCGTTCCCGTCTCGTTTGGTGATTGTCTGCCGTGCGCGTCGTCCTGCGCTTTGCCCTGTTGCGCGCCCATTTGAGCAAGCTGCTCGACGAAGCGCCGGCAGTCGGCGGGCAAAGGCGCCTCGAACTGCAGCGTCTCGCCGGAGGCCGGGTGCGTCAGCTTCAGCCGGTACGCGTGCAGGAACATGCGCTTCAGTCCAGGTTGTGCGTTGGCGCGCGCGAGCGCCTTGTTCAGCGCGAAATCGCCGTATTTTGCGTCACCGACGATCGGCAGCCCGAGATGCGCCAGATGGACGCGAATCTGATGAGTCCGCCCCGTTTTCAGCTCTGCCTCCAGCAACGCGTAGCCGGGCCAACGGTCGACGAGGTTGAAAATAGTGTGCGATGGCAAGCCGTCCGGTTGCACGCGCACTCGCCGCTCGCCATCCGGCAGCAGATACTTGTGAAGCGGCTCCTTCACCGCGCGCCGACGGCCCCAGTCGCTCGCCCATTCGCCGTGCACGCACGCGTAGTAGCGCTTGTCCATCCGGTTTTCGCGGATCTGCTCGTGCAGATCGACGAGCGCCGTGCGTTTTTTCGCCAGCATCAGCACGCCCGACGTCTCGCGATCCAGCCGATGCACCAGTTCGAGAAACTTCGCCTGCGGGCGCGCGGCACGCAACTGCTCGATCACACCGAACGCGACGCCGCTGCCGCCGTGCACCGCGACGCCAGCCGGCTTGTCGATGACGAGCAGATGTTCGTCCTCATAGACGATGTCGAAATGCGCGGACGGCACAGGGGCGTTCACGGCCGGCTCGTCGGCCCGCGCAACTCGCACGGGCGGCACGCGCACCAGATCGCCATGAGCGAGCCGGTATTGCGCGTCGACCCGGCCCTTGTTCACGCGCACTTCGCCGCTGCGCAGAATCCGATAAATATGACTCTTCGGCACGCCTTTACAGACGCGCAACAAGAAGTTGTCGATACGCTGGCCGGCCGCGCTGTCGTCGATTTCGATCATCGACACCTGATCGCTTGCGACCGCGCTCGCGACCGATTTCTGGGATGTTTTGCCTAACTCTTTCATTCTGAATATAATTTGGCCAGCAGTCTGCGGCGGCCGACTATATAAGATCGGCGCATTAAACCGAATCGCGGGTGGATTGTGCAGGTGCAAGCTATAAAGCGCTATTTTACTTGTGCCGGGGGCTGGTTGCTCGCCCTGAAAATGAGATGCAACAAGTTGCACGCACGGATCACGACACGGCAGGGACGGCGCCCACAGGCACGTTCGGTCACTGTCGGCTCCGTCGGTAACGGAATTTTGGTCAAAAAGAATTTGACTGGCGAGCTTCGGCAGCGGACGGCTTTGATGTCTCTGATGTCCCCTTGGCGCGAAGCGGCCGGTGGCGAAAATACGGCGTGCGCCCGAGGCGTCCCGCAGAAAGTGCGGGACATGGCGACGTCAAAATGATGCGAGACACCCCGAGCGGGCGCAGCGCGCGTTGTGAGCGAGCTTCCCCGCTGCGGCAAGACTGCGGCCTTTGAACCTGTTGTCCGGACGCGCGCCCAGCTGGCGCGCCGGCGCACGTGGACAAAGGCGTATGCAAGTCGGCTGCCAGGACCCGCGGCGTGTCGGGCCATTATTTGAAGCCGTGTTCGCATGTGCCCTGCGGCTGCGCGTCCAGTTTCCGTCGGACGGCGCCCATTCAAGGCAATTCTCCCGCCATCTTTCCCGCTCCAGCGTGCTTGTGAAAACACAATAAGGCGCGGCATGCCGCTGCCCTTGCCGCCGGCTGGCCGGATTCGATCCCGCGCGCCGTTGGCTCGGACAGGCAGAGCCGCTCTGGAGCCGTTCAATGAAACGCATGTTGTTCAATGCGACGCAGCAGGAAGAACTGCGCGTCGCCATCGTCGATGGGCAAAAACTCATCGACATCGACATCGAAACTGCCGGGCGCGAACAGCGCAAAGGCAATATCTACAAGGGGATCGTAACGCGCATCGAGCCGTCGCTCGAAGCCTGCTTCGTCAACTACGGTGAAGACCGCCACGGTTTTCTCCCGTTCAAGGAAGTCGCCCGCCAGTATTTCCGCGAAGGCATCGACATGCGCTCGGCGCGCATTCAGGACGCCCTCAAGGAAGGCCAGGAGCTGATCGTCCAGGTTGAGAAGGAAGAACGCGGCAACAAGGGCGCTGCCCTCACCACGTTCATCTCGCTCGCCGGCCGCTACCTCGTGCTGATGCCGAACAATCCGCGCGGCGGCGGTGTATCTCGCCGGATCGAAGGCGACGACCGCCAGGAACTGCGCGAAACGATGGCCCAGCTGCAACTGCCGGAAGGCATGAGCATCATCGCGCGCACGGCGGGCATCGGCCGCAGCGCGGAAGAGCTGCAGTGGGACCTCAACTACCTGATGCAACTGTGGCGCGCGATCGAAGCCGCGTCGCAAAGCGGCACGCAAGGTCAGCCGATGCTGATCTATCTCGAATCGAGCCTCGTCATCCGCGCGATTCGCGACTACTTCCAGCCGGATATCGGCGAAATTCTCATCGACACCACGGAAATCCACGACCAGGCGCGCGCCTTCATGGATATCGTGATGCCGGACAATGTCAACAAGGTGAAGCGGTACCACGACGACGTGCCGCTTTTCTCGCGCTTCCAGATCGAGCACCAGATCGAGACGGCGTACTCGCGCACGGTGCCGCTCCCGTCGGGCGGCGCAATCGTGATCGACCACACGGAAGCGCTCGTCGCGATCGACGTGAACTCGGCGCGCGCCACCAAGGGCGCCGACATCGAGGAAACGGCCACGCGCACGAACCTCGAAGCCGCCGACGAAGTCGCTCGCCAGCTGCGTCTGCGCGACCTGGGCGGCCTGATCGTGATCGACTTCATCGACATGGAGTCGGCGAAGAGCCAGCGCGAAGTGGAGCAGCGTCTGAAGGACGCGCTCAAGCACGACCGCGCGCGCGTCCAGATGGGCAAGATCTCGCGCTTCGGCCTGATGGAACTGTCGCGCCAGCGTCTGCGCCCGGCGCTGTCGGAAGGCAGCCACGTGACGTGCCCACGCTGCAACGGCACGGGCCACATCCGCGACACCGAATCGTCCGCGCTGCAAGTCCTGCGGATCATTCAGGAAGAAGCGATGAAGGAAAACACCGCGGCGATCCACTGCCAGGTGCCCGTCGAAGTCACTGCCTTCCTGCTCAACGAAAAGCGCTCGGAAATCAACAAGATCGAGTCGCGCTTCAAGGTCAACGTCGTGCTGGTGCCGAACAAGCACCTCGACACGCCGCATTACAAGCTCGAGCGTCTGCGTCACGACGATGCGCGCCTCGACGATCCGCGCGCCTCGTGGAAGATGGCCGAAGAAGCCGCGCGCGAACTGGAATCGGAAACGGGCTACAGCAAGCGCGCCGAGGACGTGAAACCGAAGCAGGAAGCGGCTGTGAAGGGCATCACGCCGGAGAAGCCGGCGCCGAGCGCCCCGGTCCGCACGCCGGCACCTGCAGCCCCTGCCTCGGCCGAGATGAAGCCCGCGACGGGCGGCTTCGTCGGCTGGCTGAAGGGTCTGTTCGGCATGCAGCCGGCCGCGCCCGCACCGGCTCCAGCGCCCGTCGAGAAGACGGCGAAGCCGGCGCGCGCCGAACGCACCGAGCGCACGGGCGAGCGCGGCGGCGACCGCAACCGCAACCGTCGCGGCGGCGCAGGCGGCCGCGACTCGGCACGTGGCGAAGGCGCGGCAACGCAAGGCCGTCAGGGTCAGCCGTCGCAGCGTCGCGAGGAACGCGAACCGCGCGAAGCACGTGAACCGCGTGGCGGCCGCGAGCAGCGGGAAGGCCGTGAAGCACGCGAGACGCGTCCGGAACGCGTCGAACGCGGTCAGGAGCGCGCGGAACGCACGGAAGCCGCCGAAAACGCGGCGCGTGGTGAGCGTCAGGAGCGCGGTGAGCGCCGCGAACGTGGCGAGCGCCCGGAACGCGGAGAACGCCGCAAGCCGCAGCAGGAAGCCGCTGAAGCGCTGAACCAGAACGAAGCCCAGGCCGACGTCGCCGCACAGGCACAAGCGAGCCTGACGGGCGGCGCTGCCGCCGCCGAAGAAGCGCGTGACGGCGAAGAGCGTCGTCGCCGCCGCCGCGGTCGCCGCGGTGGCCGTCGCGAGCGCGACGAGGAAGGCGTGAACGTGAATACGGCAGCGGACGTGGCCGAAGCGGAAGGCGAAGCGGCGGCAGCCGCGTCGGCGGAAGCGCCTGTTCGCACGCCGGAGCACACGGGCCGTCATGAAGTGCAGCCTCAAGCAACGGCTCCCGCCGGGCAGGAATCTGCAGAAACCGTGAAGCCGGTCGAAGTCGTCGTGGCAGCTGTCGCGACGGGTGCGGCCGTGGTCAGCGAACTGCATGCGTCGGCCGAAACGCCGTCGCTCGCCGTCGAAAAGGCAGCAAAGGCAGAAGCCGTCGTGCCCGCCGATGAAACTCCCGCTGCGCCGCAGGCAGAACCCCAAGCGGCCACGCCCGCTGAGCCCGCAGCCGTCGAGCCGCAGGAAGCTGCGCCCGTGGCCCCTGCCGAGCCCGCTGTCGAAACCCCTGCGCCCGTTGAAGCCGCCCCGGCGGCCCCGTCCGCAGAGGCGCCCACGCCTGCCGCGGTCGAACCCGTCGCAGCCGAGCCCGTCGCCGAGCCGGTGGCAGCAACGCCTGCTGCTCCCGTCGCGCCCGCTACGGAAGCGGCGCCGCCGGTCGTCGAAGCACCCGTCGCAGCTCAGCCGGAAGTCGAGCCGGTCGCCGAGCCCGTCGCGCATGCGGCCCAACCGGAGCCGCAGCCGGCAGAAGCCGCACCTGTGACGACGGCCGCCGAATCGCACGGCGCCCGCACGAACGGAACGGCATCGGCTGGCCTGTCGGGCGAAGCGCTGAAGTCGATGCTGGAAAGCGCCGGCCTCGTCTGGGTCAACACCGACTCCGACAAGCTGCGCGCCGCCCAGGAAGCCGCCGCGCAAGCCGTCAAGCCGGCGCGCGTGCCGCGCGAGCGCAAGCCGCTCCCGCCCGTGGACACGGCGCCGATGCAGCAGGTCGAGACGGTCAAGCATCCGCAGTAAGCGGTCGCTAACCCAGTCTGCGCGGCAACGCCAGGCACCCGAAAAGCCCGCCTCCAAGGCGGGCTTTTTGTTGCCCGTCGTACCGCTACCGCGCGTTCACCCTACTGTGACCGATAAGGCCTTCCGCTAGAATGAAGACTGATATTTCAGAAACGTCATCATGTCCCGACGCATCATTCCCGTTGCCGATGTCAGTGCCATTCCGAACGTTGCCGGCCCCGCTCGCGTGCCGCGCGGCGAATTGACGGATACGCTGTCGCGCCCGCTGCGCGATCTGCGCATCTCGGTGACGGACCGCTGCAACTTCCGGTGCGTCTACTGCATGCCGCGCGCGGTGTTCAACAAGGACTACCCGTTCCTGCCGCACAGCGCGCTGTTGACGTTCGAGGAAATCGAGCGCATCGCGGCGATTTTCGTTGCACATGGCGTCGGAAAAATCCGCCTGACGGGTGGCGAGCCGCTGCTGCGCAAGAACCTGGAATTTCTGATCGAGCGCCTCGCCCGGATGACGACGGCGGCCGGCAAACCGCTCGATCTCACGCTGACCACCAACGGTTCGCTGCTCGCGCGCAAGGCGCGCAGCCTGAAAGACGCCGGCCTGAACCGCGTGACCGTCAGCCTCGATGCGCTCGACGATGCGCTATTTCGCCGCATGAACGATGCCGATTTCGCGGTGCGCGACGTGCTCGAAGGCATCGACGTCGCGCAATCGGTCGGCCTGACGCCGCTGAAGCTCAACATGGTCGTCAAGCGCGGCACGAACGACGGCGAGATCGTGCCGATGGCGCGGCATTTCAAAGGCTCGGGCGCCGTGCTGCGGTTCATCGAATACATGGACGTCGGCACGTCGAATGGCTGGAACATGACGGAAGTGCTGCCGTCGGCGGAAGTTATCGCGCGGATCAGCGAGCACGACCCGCTGATGCCGCTCGAATCGCACAGCGCGGCCGAAACCGCGCAGCGCTGGGGCTACGCGGACGGCACGGGCGAAATCGGCGTGATCTCGAGCGTGACGCGCGCCTTCTGCGGGACTTGCACGCGAGCGCGGCTCTCGACGGAAGGCAAGGTCTATCTGTGCTTGTTCGCGTCGTCGGGCCACGACCTGCGCGCGCTCGTGCGTAACGGCACGAGCGACGAAGGCATCGCCACCGCCATCGCCAACATCTGGCACGCGCGCGGCGACCGCTACTCGCAACTGCGCGGCAGCGCGAGTGCGACATCGATCGCTTCGGCGGCAGAACGGCGTGTCGAAATGTCGTACATCGGCGGGTGAATCCGCGCACCCTCATGACGGTTTCCCGGGACGACATCACCGGCCTGCTGCTCGCCGGCGGACGCGGCATGCGCATGGGCGGCGCCGACAAGGGCCTGCAGACGCTGCACGGCGAGCCGCTCGCGCTGCATGTGCTCAGGCGTCTCGCGCCGCAGACGGGGCCACTGCTGATCAGCGCGAACCGCCACATGCCGCGCTACGAGGCGCTCGGCGCGCCCTTTCACGCGAAAGTCATCGGCGATACGCTGCCCGATTTTCCCGGCCCGCTCGCCGGTCTGCTCGCGGGTTTGCGCGCGGCGCGCACGCCGTTCGTGCTGTCGGCGCCTTGTGATACGCCGGGCTTGCCCGACGATCTCGCCGAACGCCTCGCGTCCGCGCTCGACACACAACACGCTGACATCGCCACCGTCACCACCACGGACGCCCTGGGCAATACGTCGATCCATCCCGTGTTCGCGCTGCTGCGCACGTCGCTCGCCGACGACCTCGAAGGCTGTCTGCAAGCGGGTGAGCGCAAGGTCCGCACGTGGTACGCGCGCCACAAGGCCGTCGAAGTCGCCTTTCCGGATGAGCGCACGTTTTACAATATCAATTCATTGCAGGAACTTGCCGACCTCGAACGACGTTGAAGGTTTCTGCCGTCATTTGCCGCGATCGCCCGGCCGCCGCACCGCATCCCGTCGCGACGCTCCCCTTTCATGACCACGCTGAACGAAACCTCGAGTTGCGTCGCACAGTACGACGCCCAAGCCTTGCCGGTGTCCGCCGCACAGGCGATCGTCCGCGAATGGGCCACGCCCGTCACCACCATTGAACGGGTCCCGCTGCACGACGCGCTGAACCGCGTGCTCGCGCAGGACATCGTGTCGCCCATCGCCGTGCCCGCGCACGACAACTCCGCGATGGACGGCTACGCGTTCTCCAGCGCTGCGCTCGGCGGCGTGGCGAGTGAGATTGCGTTGAGCGTCGCGGGCAAGGCGCTCGCGGGTCATCCGTTCACTGGCGAGATCGCCGCCACGCAATGCGTGCGCGTGATGACGGGCGCGACGATGCCCCCCGGCTGCGACACTGTCGTGCCGCAAGAGAACGTCGCGCGCGACGACGACACGATCCGTTTCTCCACGCTGACATTGAAGGCGGGCGCGAACCGCCGCCTCGCGGGCGAAGATCTCGCGCGCGGCGCAGTCGCGCTGAAGGCGGGCCGCATCGTGCGCGCATCGGACCTCGGGCTGCTGGCGTCGCTCGGCATCGGCGAGATGCCCGTGCGGCGGCGCCTGCGCGTCGCGTTCTTTTCGACGGGCGACGAGCTGCGCTCGATCGGCCAGCCGCTCGATGCGGGCTGCGTCTACGACAGCAACCGCTATACGCTGTTCGCGATGCTCAAGCGTCTGCATCTCGATCCCATCGATCTCGGCGTGATCCGCGACGAGCCCGCCGCGCTCGAAGACGCGTTGCGCACGGCTGCGGCGAGTGCCGATGTCGTGATAACCTCCGGCGGCGTTTCCGTCGGTGAAGCCGATCTGACCAGGCAGATGCTGCGCGTGCTCGGCGACGTCGCGTTCTGGAGTCTCGCGATGCGCCCGGGCCGACCGCTCGCGTTCGGCCGCATCTGGTCGGGCGGCAAGCCCGGCGTGGGCGAGCCGGCCATATTCTTCGGCTTGCCCGGCAATCCCGTCGCGGTGATGGCGACGTTCTACCAGATCGTGCGCGAAGTGCTGCTGCTGATGTCCGGCGCGAACGTGACCGCGCCTGCACAGGTCCGCGCGGCGTGCCGCCAGCCGATCCGCAAGCGGCCGGGCCGCACCGAGTTCCAGCGCGGCGTCGCCGAACGCGACGCGCAAGGAGAGTGGCACGTCACGCCGACGGGCTCGCAAGGCTCCGGCGTACTCAGTTCGATGAGCGAAGCAAACTGCTTCATCGTGCTTGCCCACGAACAGGCCGACCTCGATCCGGGCGACGCCGTCGACATCATGCTGTTCGACGGCCTCATCTGAGCGAGCACGGCCGGCATGCTTTTCACGCAATCCAATACGACTACGGGTTTGACTTATATGAAAAAACAGATCTCGTTCATTGCACCGGGGCAAACCGCAAAGGCACTGATCCTCGTGTACCTGACGTTCAGCGTGCCGATCGTTCTGCTCGGCGTGCTGGTTGCGTTCATCCGTTACGGGTCGATGGAACTGAGCACGGTGTTCAGCGCGCTGCTGCTTAACGCGATTCTGGGTTTCATCCTGCTGTGGATTGCGTGCCACGCGTACAACTGGGTGGCGTCACGCTTCGGCGGCATTGAAATCCAGCTGAGCGACGTGCCGGAGGAAGCATGATGTCAGCGACGATCCGCGCAGCCACGCCCGCCGACGTCGGCGCGATGCTCGCACTGATGCGCGAACTGGCCGAGTTCGAAAAGCTCACGCATCTGTTCATCGCGACCGAGGAAGGCGTGCACGATGCGCTGTTCGGCGCGCGCCCTTCGGCGGAAGCGCTCGTCGCCGACCGCGACGGCAAGATCATCGGCTACGCGCTCTTCTTCCACAACTACTCGACGTTCCTCGGACGCCGCGGGCTGTATCTCGAAGACCTGTACGTGCAGCCCGCCGAGCGCGGCACGGGTCTGGGCTCAACGATGCTGCGTCATCTGGCGGCATTGGCCGTCGAGCGGCAATGCGGGCGGTTCGAATGGTCGGTGCTGGACTGGAATCAGACCGCCATCGACTTCTATCAGAAGATGGGCGCGACCGTGTTGCCGGACTGGCGCATCGTGCGCGTGACGGGCGACGCGCTCGAACAACTTGCATCGAGCGCGGGCTGATCCGCTGTCTGCATGGCCGTGAATCAGAAATCGCGAATCAGAAATCGATATTGAGAAATCGCGAGGCATAACCGATCCGGCGATGCCTCGCCCGCTTTCCCTCCGTCAAGACTCGTCGGCATCCGCACCGGATAGCGAATCCCCGAGCAGCCCCGCCGCCCGTTCTTCAGGCAACGCCTCCACATCGCGAAGCTTGCGGTTCATCTGGCGCGTGCGCACTTCCGCGGCCTCGATCGATCGCGTGACCGTTTCGAGCTGCGACTTGGTCTTCGCGAGCACGTCGCCGAACTTGCCGAACTCGGTCTTCACGGCGCCCAGCACCTGCCACACTTCGCTCGAACGCTTCTCGATGGCGAGCGTGCGGAATCCCATCTGCAAGCTGTTCAGCAGCGCCGTCAGCGTAGTCGGCCCCGCAATCGTCACGCGATAGTCGCGCTGCAACAGATCGCTGAGCCCCGGACGGCGCAGGATTTCCGCGTACAGCCCTTCCGTCGGCAGGAACAGCAGCGCGAAGTCCGTCGTATGCGGCGGCGACACGTACTTCTCCGCAATCGTCTTCGCTTCCGCGCGAATCCGCCCTTCCAGCGCGCGCGACGCCTCTTCGACCGCGACGGGATCGGCGCGCTCCTGCGCTTCGATCAGACGTTCATAGTCCTCACGCGGAAACTTCGCATCGATAGGCAGCCACACTGGCGTGGCAGCCGCTTCCGGCGACGGTTGACGCCCCGGCAGCTTGATCGCGAACTCGACGCGGTCGTTGCTCTTCGGAATCGTCGCGATGTTCTTTGCGTACTGATCGGACGTCAGGATCTGTTCGAGCAACGCTTCGAGTTGCACTTCGCCCCACGTGCCGCGCGTCTTTACGTTCGTCAGAACCTTCTTCAGATCGCCTACGCCCGCCGCCAGCGTCTGCATTTCGCCGAGACCGCGATGCACCTGTTCGAGACGATCGGACACGAGCTTGAACGATTCGCCGAGCCGCTGCTCGAGCGTTGCGTGCAGCTTTTCGTCGACGGTGCGGCGCATTTCTTCGAGCTTCGTCGCGTTGTTGGTCTCGATGTCCTTCAGACGCTGTTCGATGGTCGTGCGCACTTCCGCGAAGCGCCGGTCGTTCGCTTCCGTGACCTGCGACAGTTGATGCTGCAACGTTTCGCCGAAACGCCTCAACGTCATGCCCTGTTCGTCGCGCGCCTGCTGTGCCTGCTGCTGCAAGCTCTGACGCACGGCGTCGAGCTGTTGCGCGTTGGTCTCGGTGAGCTTGACGAGCTGCTGCGCAAAGCCGTCGATCTTGCCGGCCTGCACCGTCGTCATGCTCGTGAACTGCGATGCGAGCGTTTGCTGGAACTGCGAAAAGCCGCCGCTCAGTTCGGTGCGCGACACGCGCGCGGTTTCGGAAATCTCGCTGCGCAACTCACGTTCGAGCCGCTCGGCCGAGCGCGCCTGCACGGCCGCAGCCGCCTCCAGGCGCTCGCCGAGTTCGGCAAAATGCATCAGCTGGTGCGCATCATTGCTGCCGCGCATCAGCATCACCAGCGCGATCACCAGCGCGACGGCCAGAACGGCGACAGCCGCAATCAACACCATCGTCATGAGCGCGCCTTCCCGATCACGTCAGGGTTGATCGGATTCGGCGGACGCCCTGCGCGCGGACCAACGCCGAGCGCCGCGATCAGATTGTCGGCGGCGAGATTGGCCATCGCGCGACGCGTCGCTTCCGTCGCGCTCGCTATGTGCGGCGTCAGCACGACGTTCGGCACCGTCAGCAACGCCGGATTCACTTGCGGCTCGCCTTCGAACACATCGAGGCCGGCAGCGCCGATGCGCTTCTCGCGCAGCGCAACGGCGAGCGCAGCGTCGTCGACGATGCCGCCGCGCGCGATATTCGTGAGCGTCGCTGTCGGCTTCATCAGCGCGAGTTCGGCAGCGCCGATCGTGTGATGGCTTTGCGCCGTGTACGGCAGCACGAGCACGACGTGATCGGCGCGCCGCAGCAGCTCTTCCTTCGACACGAATTGCGCATTCAGTTCGGCCTCGATCTCGGGCGCGACACGCGAGCGGTTGTGATAGATCACGTTCATGCTGAAGCCGCGCGCGCGACGAGCAAGCGCCTGCCCGATGCGCCCCATGCCGATCACGCCGAGCGTCGAGCCGTAGATATCCGAGCCGAGAAAGCCGTCGTACGACCACTTCTCCCACTTGCCCGCGCGCAGCCAGTGCTCCGATTCCGCGATGCGGCGCGCGGTCGCCATCATCAGCGCCCAGCCGAAATCGGCCGTCGATTCGTTGAGCACGTCGGGCGTGTTCGTGCCGAGCACGTTCGCCGCGTTGAACGCCGCCATGTCGAAGTTGTTGTAGCCGACGGCCATGTTCGACACCACGCGCAGTTTCGGCGCCGCGCGGAGCACGGACGTGTCGATGATGTCGCCCGCCGTCAGCGCACCGTCCTTGTCGGCGATCCGGCGCTTCAGTTCGTCGGTGGGGAGCACGTCACCGTCGTTCCAGTCGACTTCGAAGTGCTGCTTGAGCCGCTCGATCACATCCGGAAAGATGGGACGCGCAACCAGGACCTTTTGCATTGCCATTCTCCGAGTATCAGCCCGCGACGCGCGGATGTCGGCGCGCGCGGCGTTAAAAGAATATCCACGATGTCGCGATGAACAACGGTATCAGCACGACGCCCGACCACGCGAGGTACGCGAAAAAGCTGGGCATCCGCACGCCGCGCGATTCGGCGATCGCCTTGACCATGAAATTGGGCGCGTTGCCGATATAGCTGTTCGCGCCCATGAACACCGCGCCCGCTGAAATGGCGCTGAGCGTCGACGCGCCCGTAGCCATCAGTGTGTGCGCATCGCCGCCCGCGAGATTGAAGAACACGAGGTACGTCGGCGCGTTGTCCAGGAACGACGACAGCAGACCCGTCGCCCAGAAGTACATCGCGTCGCGCGGCTGGCCGGCCGTGTCGTTCACGAGATGCACGATACCGCTGAACGCGCCCGCCTCGCCCGCGCGCAACATCATGATGACGGGCGCGATCGTTACGAAGATGCCCGCGAAAAGCTTGCCGACCTCTTCGATGGGCGCCCAGTTGAACGCGTTGCCCTCGCGCGCGGCGCGCGGTGTCACGATCAGCGACAGCACCGTCAGCGCGATCAGCGCCACGTCGCGCACGACATTCTGCAACGCGACGTGCGTGCCCGCCACATCGAACGTGATGCCGGGCGTCCAGATGCCGCTCATCAGCACGAGCGCGATCACCAGCGCAAGCAGCACGAAGTTGATCTTGCCTTCGATGCCGATGGTCGGCGTGTCGGGCGACGGGTCGACGGGAAGCACTTCTTCGCACCGCCGGAAATAGAACGAATCCAGCGCGTAGAACACGACTAGCAGCACGGCGCAGACGAACAGCATCGGCAGCGCGAGATGGACCGTCGTCCAGAAAAAACCGACGCCGTTCAGAAAGCCGAGAAATAACGGCGGATCGCCCAGCGGCGACAGCGAGCCGCCCACGTTTGCAACCAGAAAGATGAAGAACACGACGACATGCACGACGTGCTTGCGATTGTCGTTCGCGCGCAGCAGTGGCCGGATCAGCAGCATCGCCGCGCCCGTCGTGCCCATGATGCTGGCGAGCGCCGTGCCGAGCGCGAGCAGCGCCGTATTCAGACGCGGCGTGCCGTGCAGGTTGCCCGTCACGCAGATGCCGCCCGCGACGGTATAGAGCGCTGTCAGCAGCACGATGAACGGCACGTATTCGTCGAGCAACGCGTGGATCAACGTGCCGAACGCGGCCGACGAACCGAACGCGAACGCAAACGGCGCGAGGAACGCGATGCCCCACGCCGCCGAGACCTTGCCGTAGTGGTGATGCCAGAGCTTCGGCGCGGCGAGCGGAAGCACGGCGATCGACAGCAGGATGCCCGCGAACGGCACGCTCCACCACGCGGAAAGCGATGCGCCATTTACTGTGGACGCCGATGCCGCAAGCGGCCAGCACGACAGCGCGAACGCGATGGCCAGACCCACAATCCACGCGGGCTTCGGCCGGTTCGTCACCGCTCGCGCGTCGCGGCCGTGCAGGTGCGGAACATCAAGCGCCACGCACGACAATCGCATGCACGCGATAAGGACCGTGCGCACCGAGCACGATGGTTTGTTCGATATCGCCCGTACGCGACGGGCCGGAGACGAAGTTGACCGCGCGCGGCAGCTCGCCGCGTTCGCTGCGGATCAGGTTGAACGCCTCTTCGTGACCGGCGACGATGCGCGACGCCGGCACGATCGCAATGTGCGTCTCCGGCAGCAAGCCCGCCGATGCATACGTCTGCGGACCCGACAGCAGCACCAGCGTGCCCGTTTCAGCCGTCGCGCAGAAACAGCCCGTAATGCCGACGCGGTCTTCGTCCTTCGGCTTGCGGAATTCGACTTCGATGCCCGAACCGGTCCACGGCAACGCTTCGAGCGTCTGCCATGCAATGGCGTGGGTCGGAAGATTCAGTTCGGTGAGGTAGCGATGCGCGGCAGCGGGCACGTCGGAGAGCGACTCGACGGTGTCGACGGTGGTCGCCATCTTCTTGGCCTGCTCGATGAAACGCGCGACGAGATCGGCTGGCATCGGCGGACGCGGACCTTGCGGACGACTTGCGAGATACGCTTGCGCCGTCTCGCGCTCGGACGCGGCAGGCTCGGGCTCACGCCCTTGCGCTGCGCGAATGCGCGCCAGGATGTTGCGACGGGCGGTCGATGTATCCATGAGCCATATCCTCGTGCCGGTGATCGTGTCGATCTTGTTGAATGCGCAAACGGATTGCGCGTGCACTGCGCACATTGACCCACGAATTATACCGGCCGCCCTGTGCGCGAACACCTGGCCGAACGGCTAATGGCGGCGCTCGCGTGAAGCGCCGACAATAGCCTTCATGCGCTTCGATGCACCTGGCAGCACAACCATGAAGCGTGACGATGCGCGTTACTTGCCGACTTCGTCCTCGGCCGGCTGCTCGATGCCGAACACTTGCCGGAGATAAGCGAGATACGCCTTGTCTTCGCACATGTTCTTGCCCGGCGAGTCCGACAGTTTCGCCACCGGCTGGCCGTTGCACTTGACCATCTTGATGACGATCTGCAGCGGGTTGTAGCCGAGGTCGTTGGTCAGATTCGTGCCGACGCCGAACGCGAGCTTGCAGCGGCCGCGGAAGCGTTCATACAGCTGCAGCACCTTCGGAATGTCGAGCGCATCGGAGAACACAAGCACCTTCGTGCGCGGGTCGCAACGGTTCGCTTCGTAGTGGGCGATAAGGCGCTCGCCCCAGTCGAACGGGTCGCCGGAATCGTGGCGCGCGCCATCGAAGAGCTTGCAGAAGTACATGTCGAAATCACGGAGGAACGCCTTCATGCCATACACGTCCGACAACGCAATACCGAGGTCGCCGCGATATTCCTTCGCCCACATCTCGAAGCCGTAGATCTGCGAATCGCGCAGACGCGGACCGAGCGCCTGGCAGGCCTGCAGGTATTCGTGCGCCATCGTGCCGAGCGGCGTGAGGCCGTGCTTCATCGCGTAGAACACGTTGCTCGTGCCCGCGAACTGCTCGCGCAGGCCGTCCTTGAGCGTGAGGATCACCTCTTCGTGCCAGCGCCCGGAGAAGCGGCGACGCGTGCCGTAATCGGCGATCTTGCAGTCGGCAAACTCGGGGCGCGCGCCGAGGAGCTGGATCTTGTCGCGCAGGCGCTCGCGTCCTTCGCTGTAGTCAGGCTGCTGCTGCGTGTTGCGGAAATACACTTCGTTGATGATCGCGAGCACGGGAATTTCGAAGAGGATCGTATGCAGCCACGGCCCCTTGATGTAGATGTCGATTTCCCCGTTGCCTTTCGGCGAAGGCGTGATCGAAATGTACTTCTCGTTCAGATGGAAGAGCGCGAGGAAGTCGATGAAATCGCTCTTGATGAAGCGCATCTGGCGCAGATACTCGAGTTCGCCTTCATTGAACCGAAGCCCGCAGAGCTCGCGCACTTCGCGGCGGATCTCGTCGACGTACGGCACGAGGTCGACGTTCGGCGTGCGGCAGCGAAACTTGTATTCGACATTGGCGGCCGGGAAGAGATGCAGCACCACCTGCATCATCGTGAACTTGTACAGGTCGGTATCGAGCAGCGAAGTAATGATCATGATCTTGCAAACCGGGACTGCATAAAAACGGAAGACGTCAGGCCTCGCGCGCCCTCGCCCTTTTTCGTACGCCGTATATGCTGCGAGCCTCGCGCAAAACGGGCGGGCTCGCGAAGACGCTGTCGCATGTTACCCGAATGCGCGCCGTCCGTTGCTCCACTACGCCACGGCCGGCGGGCACGGCAAGGCGCGTTCGACGCAAATCCGCCCGCCATAAACTAATCACCAAACGATATAAAAGCCTTGGCGGCGATCGCGTATGCACTACTTGACGTTACGTTACAATAACGCTTTTGGCGTCTTGCCATCTCCCCACTACCAAAAGATATCGTTTGCAGGAGTTGCCTGAATGACTCACGTTGTGACCGAAAGCTGCATCAAGTGCCGCTATACCGACTGCGTCGATGTGTGCCCGGTGGACTGCTTTCGCGAAGGTCCCAACTTCCTCGCGATTGACCCGGACGAGTGCATCGACTGTGCTGTGTGCGTTGCGGAGTGCCCGGTGAATGCGATCTACGCCGAAGAAGACGTGCCTGGCGACCAGCAGCACTTCACCCCGTTGAACGCCGAACTGGCGAAGGCATGGCCGAGCATCACGAAGACCAAGGCGCCGCTGCCCGAAGCCGACGAATTCAAGGACGTGAAGGATAAGCTCTCGCTGCTCGAGCGTTGATCGCCGCAGCAGACCTGTCGCTCCCGCCCGGATCGGTCGAACTATACTGAGATGAATCAGGGGTATTGACAGCTTCTGCTTCACCTCCTACAATTTCCCTTCTCTGCTGTTGTTGTTCCCCGATAGCTCAGTCGGTAGAGCGCCGGACTGTTAATCCGTAGGTCCCTGGTTCGAGCCCAGGTCGGGGAGCCAAGAATTGCAAAGGCCCGTTAACCAAGACGGGCTTTTTCATGTAGTGACACGTTGTATTGCTGTTCCCCGATAGCTCAGTCGGTAGAGCGCCGGACTGTTAATCCGTAGGTCCCTGGTTCGAGCCCAGGTCGGGGAGCCAAAATTCGAAGGCCCGCATCCGTGCGGGCCTTTTCTTTTTCTGCGATCGTTTTTCTACGGTCCTTTCCCGGCGCGCCCTTCTTCGACGATGCGACGAATCCGGTTTCCGTCGCGCTGGCGCTTACGGCCACGGTCCGCACACGCAACCAGGTTACGATGACGCACTCACGGGCGTTCGCCCCGGCTGCCGTCACATTTCTTCCGGTCACCTGATGAAAATTGCTCCGCACTGCGCACGTGTCGCGCGCGCCGTCATCTTCGCCACATCCGCCGCTTTCGCCACATTCGCGTCTGCACCGCTCGCGCACGCGGAGGAAGTCGCGAGCGTCAATACGAACTTTCATATCACCGGTTCGGATCGCGTGGTCGTCGAGGCCTATGACGATCCCGCCGTGCAGGGCGTCACCTGCTACGTGTCGCGGGCGCGGACGGGCGGCATCAAAGGGACGCTGGGCATCGCCGAAGATCCGACCGAGGCGTCGATTGCATGCCGTCAGGTCGGCCCCGTCAAGATTCCCGAACCGCTGCGGCAACAGGCCGACGTATTCACGGAACGGATGTCGCTGATCTTCAAGACACTGCACGTCGTGCGGGTCGTCGACACGAAGCGCAACACGCTCGTCTATCTGACCTACAGCGACCGCGTCACGACGGGCAGCGCGAAAAACAGCGTCACAGCCGTGCCGATGCCCGCCGGCACGACGATTCCCGTCCGCTGACACAGCGGCCCGCAACACGCGATGCGCGGTAAACTGGCAGGTCCACCCGGACATCGATCATGACTTCGACCCGCTTCCGCGATAACGCCCGCTACTGGCGCACGCCGCTTTTGCCCGGCGCGGACCTGCTGACAGCCGAATACCACGATCACGAGTTCACGCCGCACTGGCACGATGCGTACACGATCCCTGTGATCGAAGCGGGCGCGGAGACCTATCGGTATCAAGGTTCGCATTACGTCGCCGAGGCGGGCAGCGTGCCCGTGATCAACCCGGGCGAAGTGCACACCGGCTCCCGGGCAATCGACGAAGGCTGGCGCTACCGCGTGCTGTACGCGCCCGTCGAGTTCATCCACGCGCTCGCCGAAGACATCGCAGGCCGCGCGCAGCCGTTGCCTTGGTTCGACGCCGACGTGATCCGCGATCCGGACCTCGCCGTTCGGCTCGCTCGGGCGCACCGGTTGCTCGAATCGAACGACGATGCCCTCGCCGCCGAAACGGCCATGCTCGACGCGCTGTCGACGCTGCTCGTCCGCTACGGCCGCACCCGCGCCGACGCCCCGCAGCACGGCCCCGCCGATACCCGCGTGGCCACGATGAAGGAACAGCTCACGGGCGACCTTGCCGCGCCGCTCAAGCTCGCCGAACTGGCCGATGCCGTCGGGCTGTCGCCGTTTCACGCGGCGCGCCTCTTCACGCGCGCGACGGGGCTGCCGCCGCACGCGTGGCGCAACCAGATCCGTTTGCAGCGCTCGCTAGCGCCATTGCGCGCGGGCGCGTCGGTGGCCGACGTCGCGGCGGCGAATGGCTTCACCGATCAAAGTCACTTCACGCGCCATTTTCGCCGCATGTTCGGCGTGCCGCCGGGGCGCTGGCAGTCGTCCTGATACGGCCGTACACGCGAACGCACAACGCGAACGCGCGCAAGTCGACTCGCACCGCTAAAATCCCGCGCCACATCCACGCGTCCGAGAGCCACCCGGGAGCCAGGCGAAACGCGAGCGCAAACGCAAGCCCGAACGGCGAGCCGCAAACGCAAGCCCAAGCGCAAGAACGTACAAGCCGGCCCGCCCCTCGCCCGGCTATGCTCGGCCGTATCGAGGAGAAAAGATTGACTCACCCTGCACAACCCACTCACCGGCTCAAGGAACTGATGGCGGGCGCGCGCGACACGCTCCCGATGGTCATCGGCTCGGCGCCGTTCGGCGTCATCTTCGGGACGCTTGTCGCATCTGGCCCGCTGCATCTGTGGCACGGCCAGTTCATGTCGCTGATCGTATTCGCCGGCTCGGCGCAGTTCATCGCGCTCGGTCTGATTGCGGGCCATGCGAGCTACGCCGTCGTCTGGGCGACGACGCTCGTCGTGAACGCCCGCCACGTCCTCTACAGCGCGACGCTCGCGCCGTATGTGTCGCACCTGCCGTCGCGCTGGCGCTGGGCGCTCGGCGGCCTGCTCACCGACGAAGTGTTCGCCGTCGCGTGGGCGCATTACCGGCTGCATCCGCCCGGCTCGGTCGGACCGTACTACTTCCTGGGTTCGGGCCTGTCGATGTACGCCAACTGGCAGGGCTGGACGCTCGTCGGCCTGCTGTTCGGCGCGGCGTTCCCCGGCCTGCAGTCGCTCGGACTCGACTTCGCGATGGTCGCGACGTTCATCGCGATCGTCGTGCCGCAACTCGTCGCCGTGCGTTATCTGGCCGCAGCAGCCACGGCCGGCGCGCTCGCGTTCTTCTGGCAGGACTGGCCGTACAAGCTCGGCCTGTTGGGCGCCGTATTCGCGGGCGTCGCGGTCGGCGTGCTGCTGTCGTTGCCGGCGCTGCAGCGCACCCGCGCGGCGGAGGCTTCGCAATGAACTACGTGCTGTTGATTCTCGGCATGGCCGTCATCACGTGGCTGATCCGCGCCGCCGTGTTCGTGTTCGGCGACCGCATCGTGTTTCCGCCGCTCGTGCGCACCGCGCTCGGCTTCGTGCCCGTCACCGTGCTGACAGCGATCATCGTGCCGATGGCCGTCTCGCCGCACGGCGCGCAAGCCGAATTGACCTGGCGCAACCCGCAACTCGTCGGCGCGCTCGCCGCCGTTGCCGTCAGCGCGCTCACGCGCCGGCCGCTGCTGACCATTGCCGTCGGCCTCGCCGTCTTCTTCCTGTGGCAGGGCGTCGTCCTGAAGTGACCTCACCGCCGCATGCGCGCCGTTTACCGGGACGGCGCGCGCCCTCAAGTTCCCTTTCAATCCGCCGATAAACACTCGTGGCCCGCGAACCAGGCTGCGTCTGCCGACGCACTGCCGGCACGCCGGACTGAACCGCGCCGGACATCGGTGCCGCCAACGAAACGGGGTGGCGGCACAGAGGCGAGCGCCTCGACGGCGTCTGCGTGGTCGACGAAACGGGATAAGACATGGGTCAGATTACCCTTCACATCAAGGACGAAACGCTCGCATCCTTGCGAAAGGATTTTGAGGCGTTCGTGCGGGTCTCGCTCAAGCTGGACCCGCAGTTCGCGACGCCGTCGTTCGAGGATTTTCTGCGCGCCAAGCTCCTCGACAACATGGTGCCGCTGACCGAGCACGCCGTGCAGCGGATGCTGCAGGGCGGTCAGTACGCATGGGCGAAGCGCACGCTGGACAAGGAGTTTCCGGACGTCGTGGCGATCCTGATGAAGCAGGCGAACGAGTTCGGCTTCGGCTTCGCGGCGCGCTCCGAGTGGACGCCGGAAGAGCTGGCCAAGCAGAGCCGCGAATGGGCGGCCGCGATCGTCAAGGAAGCGGAAGGCGCGCCTTCGCTGGTCGACCCGCTTGCCGCGCAGATCAAGTCGGCGGCACAGGACATCCAGGCGCTCGAAGAAGTGATGCAGACGCCCGCGTGGCGTCTCGCCGAATCGCTGCGCCAGCGGGTCTACGAGGCGAAGGTCGCGTGCGAGACGAGCGTCGGCAGCGCGGCGCGCGAAAAGCTAGGCGAACTGCGCGGCCTGTTGCGCCTGGGCATTTCGCACGGCTCGTTCCAGAAGCAGGAAGCACAGCAGATCATGGAGTATCTGCGGCTCCTGAAACCGGAGATTTTCGTCGAAGAGCCGTACGACGTATTCACACGACTCGCGGCGTGGCTGCGCAACTTCTTCATGCCGCCGCCCAGGCCGCAGCAACAACAGCGGCAGTCACGCTAGACGGCGTCGACGCCGCGCGCGCCATCCACGCTTCACCCGCATCGCGGCAAGCTCAGCCCCACATCTTTCTGAGCTTCGCCGCGATTTCTATTTTGGCCTGCGCGGCGGCCGCGAGCCCCGCGGGCGTCGGCGCCGCCACGACGGGCGCGGGCGGCCACGCATGCGAGTCGAACAGCGGCAACAGATGCGGCGCAATGAAGCGCGTGCGCGACGCCCACACATGCCGGTCGCCGAGATGCGTCTGGTTGTGCACGTAGAACCGCTGCGGCATCACGATGTGCAGGTCTTCCTTCGCCCGCGTCATCGCGACGTACAGCAGGCGCCGCTCCTCGTCGATTTCCTCTTCGCTGCCCGTGCCGAGATCGGACGGAATGCAGCCGTCGACGCCATTGAGCACGAACACGTTGCGCCACTCCTGCCCTTTCGCCGAATGGATGGTGGACAGGATCAGATAATCCTCGTCGATCAGCGGAACGCCGGATTCGTCGCTGGTGGCATCGGGCGGATCGAGCGTCAGCTCCGTCAGGAAGCGCTCGCGCGACGCATAGGTGCCCGCGATGCTCTCCATCTGCACGAGATCGGCCTGGCGGATCGACGCGTCCTCGTGATTGCGTTCGAGATGCGGCTCGTACCAGCGGCGCACCATCTCGAACTCGGCGGGCCACGGCGTCTGCCGCGCGCAGACCGACGACATCAGTGCGACGAACGGATGCCAGTCTTCAAGCGCGCGCGCCGGCGGCGCGAAGGCGGCGAGCGCGTTGGCCGTGCAATGCGAAACGCCGTGCGCGGCATCCGGCGTGCCGCTGCCCGAGCCGCCCGAGCGGATCGCGTCGGCGCGCGAGGCAATGTCGTCGAGCACGCGCGCGGCCGTCGCGGGCCCGACGCCGGGCAGCAACTGCACGACGCGAAAACCAGCGACGCGATCGCGCGGATTCTCGGCCCAGCGCAGCACGGCGAGCACGTCCTTTACATGGACGGAATCGAGAAACTTCAGGCCGCCGAACTTCACGAAAGGAATATTGCGCCGCGTCAGCTCGATTTCGAGCGCGGCGCTGTGATGCGCGGCGCGGAACAGCACGGCCTGCGCCTTCAGCTTCATGCCCGCCTCGCGCGCCGCCAGCACCTGCTCGACGATGTAGCGCGCCTGGTCGGCGTCGTCGGCGACTGTGACGAGATGCGGGCGCTGCGCCGACGCCTTGTCGGTCCAGAGATTCTTCGTGTAGCGCTCGCTGGCGAGGCCGATCACCGCATTCGACGCTTCGAGGATCGGCTGCGTCGAACGGTAGTTGCGTTCGAGCGTGACCTGCTTCGCGGGCGGATCGAAGTGCGTCGGGAAATCGAGGATGTTGCGCACCGTCGCGCCGCGAAACGAATAGATCGATTGCGCGTCGTCGCCGACCACGGTCAGCCCGAGTCCGTCGGGCTTCAGCGCGAGCAGGATCGACGCCTGCAGCCGGTTGGTGTCCTGATACTCGTCGACGAGCACGTGATCGAAGCGGCCGGACAGATCGGCGGCGATCACGGGCTCGGCCGCCATGTGCGACCAGTAGAGCAGCAGATCGTCATAGTCGAGCACGCTCTGCTTTTGCTTCGCGTCGACGTAGGCGGCAAAGAGCGCGCGCAGATCGGCCTCCCACTCGCGGCACCACGGAAACGCGCCATTGAGCACATCGGCCAGTGAAGCGCCCGTGTTGACGACGCGCGAATAGATCGCGAAGCACGCCGACTTCGACGGAAAGCGCTTTTCCTTCGCCGAGAAGCCGAGTTCGTGGCGCACGAGATTCATCAGATCGGCGGAGTCTTCGCGGTCGTTGATCGTAAAGGTTGGCGACAGGCCGATCAGATCCGCGTACTCGCGCAACAGCCGCGCGCCGACGCTATGAAACGTGCCCGACCATGTCAGCCCTTGCGCCAGCGCCGCGCGCGTGCCGAGCGCCGCACCGGCGATGCGGGTCACGCGCCGGGTCATTTCGAGCGCGGCGCGGCGCGAAAATGTGAGCAGCAGAATGCGGCGCGGATCGACGCCCTTGACGACGAGATTCGCGACGCGATGCGCGAGCGTATTGGTCTTGCCCGACCCCGCGCCCGCGATGACGAGCAGCGCACCCGCTGGACGCGCAACGTCTTCCGTGCCGTATTCGACGGCTTCGCGCTGGGCTTCGTTGAGCTTCGCGAGCCAGTCGGCGGTAGCCGAAGGCTCGGGCGAGCCTGTCGCGGCTGACGACGATGAAGACTGGGAATCGGCGACGGAAAGCACGATCGGCGGGTCGGAGAGTGAAGGCGACGCATACTGTATATCCATACAACCCGCTAGGACAAGCGCCCCATTTTTCCGCGCGAACGCCGCGTGTCGAGCGTCAGACAAACAGCGCAAGAAACAGGCGCCAAACAGAAAAAAGCCCGGCGCACCGGGCTTTCGCTCCGAACGGTGTGATGCCGTCCGGAGAATCCAGGCGAGGAACGCCGCTCACTCGTGCTTCGCGTCCTTCACCCTGGCTTTGGCGTTGGCCTTGTCGGCATCGGCTTGCGCGTCGGCCTTCTTCTTGTCGGCCTTCGCCTGCGCGATCTCCGACTTCTTGTCGGCCTTGGCCTGTTCCTTCACGGCCTTGCTGTCGGCGTGCGTCGTCGGATCGGTGGCGGGATCGTGCGTCTGCGCAACGGCGAGCGTCGTCATGCTGCCCGCGATCAGCGCCGCCGCCAATAGTGCGCCCATGGTTCTGTTCATCTTCTTCATGATCGGTGTCCTCCCTTTTCGAACGTCGAAACAGTCAAGGCCTGCGTCAGCCTTAGTTCCGTCTCAGATACGCCTCAGTTATGCGATTCACCCGACGCTGCCGCGCCCGCCGACTGGCCCTGCATCTCGGACTTCAGTTCGTTCGATGCGGCCGCCCTGTCAGCCTTTTTGTTCAACCTGGCATCGCGGACCTGGTTCGTGTACTCGTCCTTGGCCGCCTTTTGCTGCTCCTTCATCTGCGCCTTCGATGTCTTCTTTTGCGCGCGATATTCCGCGTTCGCCTCGGCGTCCGCGTTGCGCTTCTGAACGAGCGGGTCAGTCGAACCCGGCGCGGTCAGATTCTGCGGCGCGGGCGCCGGCATCTGGACGCCTTGCGCAGCGGGTGCCTCGGCGGGCGCCTGCGTCTGGACCTGAGCCTGGCCGGACAGGCCTGCAACCGGTTGAGCAGGCGTCTGGGCGAATGCGGCCGTCGACGCAAACGCAGTCAGGGCGGTACCGATCAGGAGCGTACGAAGCTGGGTCATGGTTATCCTCTCTGAAGGTTGTCAGTGTCGGCATGCGGGCGTCGTGTGGCTGCCGATCGGCGGCGACGCGCCCGCGCTGTTCGCCCATTGCAAAATGCAGCAGGCTATTCCACAGACCGGGCATTCGCGAGT
Organism: Paraburkholderia franconis; assembly: GCF_009362735.1. Taxonomy (GTDB): domain Bacteria; phylum Pseudomonadota; class Gammaproteobacteria; order Burkholderiales; family Burkholderiaceae; genus Paraburkholderia; species Paraburkholderia franconis. The sequence goes on from NZ_WHNP01000006.1 coordinate 255,523, forward strand.
GAAGTTCGCCAAAAAAGGCCGCTGTTACTCAACGTTTCATTTCATGACAACGTAATAACATCTGCTTGCACTTGCCCGGTCCGACGCCACGCGCTCGCTATGGGGCGCCGCGCGCGACGCGATGGCTTATCATGCGAAGCGCTTTTTCCGACGCGCTTTTTTCCCACGCGCTTTCTCCCACGATTTCGCCGATGCCCCGTCCATCGCAACCGACATGCCCAACCTCGATTTCACACTGACTGGCGATTACGTCGAACTCCACAATCTGCTGAAGATTACTGGCCTCGCGGACAGCGGCGGATCGGCGAAAGTGATCGTCGCGTCGGGAGCCGTCACCGTCGACGGACGGGTCGAAACGCGCAAAACCTGCAAAATCCGCGCGGGCCAGGTCGTGCTGCTCGGCGATACGCGGATCGCCGTCCACGAGGAGTGACGCGCGCACGCGTCGGCCGCGAGGCCGCATGACTATGCAGGCCGCATGCGGGCGCTCGAAAACCGCACCAAAAATGTGCCTGTTCATCGACAGCGCCGCGTTCCCGCAATAAGCTGTCCGCTTGCACAGAAAAAATATCCCGCGCGCGCTTCACCCGTTCCCCGCCTGATCCGGCCAACCGGTTTGGCGCGCGTTTCGCGCTTTCGCGCATCCAGCACCCGGAACCATGAATCCAACCGGAATGTCCCGCGCGCTCAGCGGGCCGCCCACACTTTCGCGCCACGCCGCCGATACGGCGCGCCTTGCCGCGCCGCTCGCCATCGCGCAGCTTTCGCAAATGGCGATGAGCGTCACCGATACCGTCCTGCTCGGCTCGCTCGGCCCCGACGCGCTCGCGGCAGGTGGCCTCGGCGCTAACCTGTTCTTCGTCGTCGTGACGCTGCTGCAAGGTGTGCTGACTTCCGTGAGCGTGAGCGTGTCGCATGCGCGCGGCGCGCAGGCCGAGCACCGCGTGCCGCATATCTACTGGACGGGCTTTCTGCTGTCGCTGCTGCTGGCGGTGCCCGCGTTCGTGCTGCTGTCGTTCGCCGCGCCCATCCTGACGGCCTTCGGCGAGCCGGCGCTGCTTGCGCACAACGTCGGCGAATACTGTGCAGTGCTGCGCTGGGGCGCGCCCGGCAGCCTGATCGGCATTGGCCTGATGCGCTCGTTCCTGCCCGCGATCGGCGCGGCGCGGCGGCTGCTCTGGGTGTCGATCGGCGGCGTGTTCGTCAACGCGTTCCTGAACTACGGGCTGATCCACGGCGCGTACGGGCTGCCGCGCCTCGGCTTCCTCGGCTCGGCGGGCGCGACGACGATTACCGTGTGGCTCACCGCGCTCACGCTGATGGGGCTGCTGCATCTGCGCCCGCGCTTCCGGCATTTCGTGACGGCCACGCGCCCCGACGTGCCGCTGATGGGCGAGCTGTTCGGCATCGGCTGGCCGGTGGCGATCACGTACGGCGTCGAATCGACGCTCTTTCTCGCGACGGGCCTGATGGTCGGCCTGCTCGGCGAATCGCAACTGGCGGCGCACCAGATCGCGCTGAACGTCGCGTCGGTGGCGTTCATGGTGCCGCTCGCGATCGGCCAGGCAGCGAACGTGCGCGTCGGCTTCTGGTCGGGCGCGGGGCAGCCGCTTGCCGCGCGCCATGCGGGCTTCGTCGCGCTCGGGCTCGGCGTGGGCTTCATGAGCCTGTCGGGCTTGCTGCTGATCACGGCGCCGCACTTCATCGTCGGGCTGTATCTGCATCTCGACGATCCCGCCAACGCGCCGACCGTCGCGCTCGCGAGTTCGCTGCTGGGCGTGGCCGCTATTTTCCAGATCGTCGACGGCATGCAGACGGTCGGCTCCGGCTGTCTGCGCGGACTGAAGGACACGCGCATTCCGATGATCGCGGCCGCGTTCGGCTATTGGGGAATCGGCTTCCCGACGGGCTATACGCTCGCGTTTCACTTCGGGCTCGGCGCGCGCGGCCTGTGGTGGGGACTCGCGGCAGGGCTCGCCAGCGTCGCGCTGCTGATGACGCTGCGCTTTCACAAGATGAGCCGGCACGCAATGAACCGACGAGAGCCTGCGTCGGCGAACTGAGCGCGGACGCCGGGACCTCGCGTGCCATGCGAACGCGCGCACGCATTCTTCGCGACGCGCCCTCTCGCGGGCGCGCTCAATCGCAAGCACCGCGCTGCCTCATGTCGAGGCTGCACGCTCGCGCGCCCTTCGCGCTTTTGTGTTGCGCGCGCAACCAACCGCGCGTCGAACCTGACCGCCACAGGTAAAATGCCACGCCTGGCTGCCGCCTGTCAGCCCAGCGCGCGACCCGCGCTGCGCAGCGGCCGCCTTCCCGTCCCCACAAGGGCACGCTCCGGCTCGCGTCCGACCACCCGACGCCGTATCGCACGACCCGCCTCCATGCTGCCCGGCCGCCCGCATGCTCCGCCGCAGCGCCCCCGTGCCGCGCGCACGCGTGATCCCGCGCGTGGCGGCATCGGCTCAAACCATCAGAAGACAACACAAGAGGACTGCCTTTCATGCTTGCCCGCGTCACCCGTCTCTTCCCGCTGTGGGCCGTGCTGGCCTCGCTCGCCGCCTACTTCTCGCCGTCGTCTGTGACGGGCATCGCGCCGCATGTGACGACGCTGCTCACGATCATCATGCTGTCGATGGGCGTCACGCTGTCGATCGACGACTTCCGCCGCGTGTTCACGCGTCCCGCGCCCGTGATCGCCGGCATCGTGCTGCACTATCTCGTGATGCCACTCGCCGCATGGGTGATCGCGAAGGCCCTGCGCATGCCGCCCGATCTGACGGCGGGCATGGTGCTGGTCGGCAGCGTCGCGAGCGGCACCGCATCGAACGTGATGATCTATCTGGCGCGCGGCGACGTCGCGCTGTCGGTCACGATCAGCGCGCTGTCGACGCTCGTCGGCGTATTCGCGACGCCGCTGCTCACGCGCCTGTATGTCGATGCGTCGATTGCCGTCGACGTGCACGGCATGCTGATGAGCATCCTGCAGATCGTCGCGCTGCCGATCGCCATCGGCCTCGTCGTCAACCATCTGTTCGGCAAGCTCGTGCGCAAGGTCGAGCCCGTGTTGCCGCTCGTGTCGATGGTGTCGATCCTGCTGATCATCGCGGCCGTGGTCGGCGGCACGCAGAAGAGCATTGCGTCGGTCGGGCTCGTGGTCATGCTGGGCGTGGTGCTGCACAACGGCATCGGGTTGCTCGGCGGCTATTGGGGCGGCCGTCTGCTCGGCTTCGACGAAGCCGTCTGCCGCACGCTCGCGATCGAAGTAGGGATGCAGAACTCCGGCCTCGCCGCAACGCTCGGCAAGCTCTACTTCACGCCGATCGCCGCGTTGCCCGGCGCGCTGTTTTCCGTGTGGCACAACCTGTCCGGATCGATGCTGGCGGGGCACTGGGCAGGCCGCCCCGCTAAAGGCTCGACGCACAATCAGGAGACAGGCGCGCTGGCGAGCGAACGCGTCTGACGCCGCTTCAGCCTTTCTCGCGTAACACGCCGCGCGCCGATGCGACGCGCGCGGCGCGTCCCCTCAACGAACTTCCCCGCTGCAAGCGGCCGCGCGCAAACCCGGGCACGCGCGTTGCGTGTCCCTTACCGACCCTCATTACGGTTTCCCCGTAAAATATTTTCAGGCGAAACCGCGACGCCGCGACGACCATCAGTGCCGATCAAGTGGAGGAACAAGCGTGTCGGCCTATAACACCAACGACGCAGCCGCATTGCAGCATCACGAAGAGCAACGCACCATCCGCATCTCGCTTAACGCGCCACGTCCGATGCTGACGCGCGCGTTCGCGCTCATCGTCGCGGCCACGCTGCTGGCCGCTTGCGCGACGCGCCCGCCCGCCACCGCATTCGACCGCCCCGTCACGCACGCATTGCCCTCGACGGAAAGCACGACGCTCTCCGCGGCGCTCGCCGCGTCCGAACGCGCGCATCCGGGCCAGTCGGGCTTTCGCGTGCTGTCCAACGGCACGGAAGCGCTGCAGATGCGCATCGCGCTCGCGCGCGCGGCGACGAAGACGCTCGACATGCAGTACTACATCGCCGAAGAGGACACGACGGGCAAGCTGCTGCTCGCCGCCGCGCTCTATGCGGCGGATCACGGCGTGCGTGTGCGGATGCTCGTCGACGACCTGAACTTCAAGGACATCGACCGCGTGATGGCCGCGCTGAACACGCACGACAACATCGAGATCCGCGTGTTCAACCCGTTCGGCAGCGCGCAATCGAGCTTCTATGAGCGCAGCGAGAACTTCTTCACGCAGGTCGGCGCGTTCACGCGGCGCATGCACAACAAGGCGATGATCACCGACAACCAGATCGCGATCGTCGGCGGCCGCAATCTCGGCGACGAATACTTCAGCGCGAGTCCGACGCTGCAGTTCCGCGATATCGACGTGCTCGCGGCCGGCCCGATCACGGCCGATATCTCGGCGAGCTTCGACAGGTTCTGGAACGACAGCAACTCGTATCCGCTGCGCGCGCTGAACAAGCAGAAGTTCGATCCGCACGATCTCGACCAGATGCGCGACGAGTTGCGCGCGCACTGGCGCACCAACGCGGACCCGTACAACGCGAAGCCGCTGAACGCGACACCGCTCGCATCGCAGATCGCCAGTGGCGAACTCGGGCTCATCTGGGCGCCCGCCGAATTCAAGGTCGATTCGCCTGAAAAAATGCGTCTGCCCGTCGATCAGTACAAGAGCCCGCCGATGATGCGCCTCGTCGAACTGATGCGCGACGCGCAAAAGGAATTCCTCGTCACGTCGCCGTATTTCGTGCCGCACGAGGCGGGCGTCGATGCGCTCGGCAAGCTCGTGCAGCGCGGCGTGACCGTCAAGGTGCTGACGAATTCGCTCGCGGCCACCGACGCCGTCGCCGTGCAGGCCGGCTATAGCCCGTATCGCGTGCCGTTGCTCGAACGCGGCGTGCAGCTCTACGAGTTCAAGCCGACGCAAGACGAGAACCAGCCGGAGACGGGCCTGTTCGGTTCGCGTTCGAGAGCCAGTCTGCACGCCAAGTCCTACGTGATCGATCGCAAGACGCTCGTGATCGGCTCGATGAATCTCGATCCGCGTTCCGCGCATCTGAACACGGAGCTCGCGCTCGTGATCCACAGCGCGCCCATTGCCGAAGACGTCGCGCGGCTCTTCGACCGTGCGACGTCGCCTGCCGTCAGCTATCGCGTGACGCTCGCGACGCCGTCGGAACTGGCCGCGCTGAAGTCTTCGGCGACGCCGCAATCGCAACTCATCTGGACCGACGAGGAAAACGGCCTGATTCACCAATACAACCTCGATCCCGGCGCGGGCTTTTACCGCAATGTGCTGACGGGTCTATTCTTGTTGCTGCCGGTCGATGATCAGTTGTGAAGCGCTGCCTTTTCCGGAAAGCCATCCAGTCACCAGTCAAGCGGAGTACAACATGACCGAAGATGTACGCATGGAACGCGATACGTTCGGCGAAATCGCCGTGCCGGGCGCGAAGCTGTGGGGTGCGCAAACGCAGCGCTCGCTGCAGAACTTCAAGATCTCGACGGAGAAGCAGTCGCCCGAGCTGATCACGGCGCTCGCGATCATCAAGCGCGCCGCCGCCGAAGTGAACCTGGGCCTGGGCGTGCTCGACGCGACCAGGGCGAAGGCGATCATGGCCGCCGCCGACGAGATCGTCGAAGGCCGGCACGCCGATGAATTTCCGCTCGCCGTCTGGCAAACGGGCTCCGGCACGCAGAGCAACATGAACCTCAACGAGGTGATCGCGAACCGCGCGAGCGAGCTGATGGGCGGCGAGCGCGGCGAAGCGCGCCTTGTGCATCCGAACGACGACGTGAATCGCGGGCAATCGTCGAACGACGTGTTTCCGACCGCGATGCACGTGGCGGCCGCTGTCGGCATCGCGAAACATCTGCTGCCCGCGCTGAAGACGCTGCGCGATACGCTCGACAAGAAAGCGAAAGCATTCGCCAATGTCGTGAAGATCGGCCGCACGCATTTGCAGGACGCGACGCCGCTCACGCTCGGCCAGGAATTCTCGGGCTATGTCGCGCAGCTCGACCAGTGCGCGAAACATATCGAATCGGTGTTGCCGCATCTGTACGAACTCGCGCAGGGCGGCACGGCCGTCGGCACCGGGTTGAACGCGCATCCGCAGTTCGCGGACCAGGTCGCGGCGGCGATCGGCAAGCTGACGGGCCTGCCTTTCGTGTCCGCGCCGAACAAGTTCGAGGTGATGGCAGCCGCCGATGCGCTCGTGTTCGCGCACGGCGCGCTGAAGACGCTCGCGGCAAGCATGACGAAGATCGCCAACGACATCCGCTGGCTCGCAAGCGGCCCGCGCTGCGGCCTGGGTGAACTGTCGATTCCCGAAAACGAGCCGGGCAGCTCGATCATGCCGGGCAAGGTGAACCCGACTCAATCCGAAGCGGTGACGATGCTGTGCTGCCAGGTGTTCGGCAACGATGTGGCCGTCAACATGGGCGGCGCGAGCGGCAACTTCGAGCTGAACGTGTTCCGGCCGATGATCGCGCATAACGTGCTGCAGTCCGTGCGCCTGCTTGCCGACGGCATGCAGAGCTTCAACGACAACTGCGCGGTCGGCATCGAGCCGAACCGCGAGCGAATCGACCAGTTGCTGAACGAATCGCTGATGCTCGTGACGGCGCTCAATCCGCACATCGGCTACGACAAGGCCGCGCAGATCGCGAAGAAGGCGCACAAGGAAGGCACCACGCTGAAGGCCGCGGCGCTCGCGCTCGGTCATCTGACGGAGCAGCAGTTCGACGAATGGGTGCGGCCGCACGATATGGTCGGCGACACGAAGCGTTAAAGCCTTTCGTTAAAGCCCTTCGCTAAAGCCCTTCGCTAAAGCCCTTTACTGCCGCCCTTTACTGCAAGCCCGCGATGCTCTCTTCGCAAACGCGAAGAGGGCATCCGGTGATACTGCACGTCAGACCTTGCCCTGCGCAACTTCCTCGGGCTTCAGATCGACGATCGCATCGAGTGCGGCTTTCACGTCCATTGCGTACTTCGCGAGACGCTTCTGCTCGTCGGTTTGCGGCACGAACGACGGCACGGACACAGGAGTTCCGTTCTCGTTGACGGCGACCATCACAACGAGACAGTCCGTGGTTTGCAGCAGCTCGCCGCCCTTCGGATCGCCCGCATGCACCGACACATGGATATGCATGCTGGTGCGCCCCGTCGCGACGACGCGCGCGCGCAGTTCGACCAGATTGCCGACGTGAATCGGCCGGCGAAAACGGATATTGCCGACGCTGACCGTCACGCAATATCGGCCCGACCAGACGGCCGCGCACGCGTACGCGGTTTCGTCGATCCATTTCATCAACGCACCGCCATGGACCTTGCCACCGAAGTTGACCGACGTCGGTTCGGCGAGGAATCGGAACGTGGTTTCTGAACGATCTAGCGGCGCTGCGGACGGCGTGCTCATCTTGACTCCGGTCAAACAAACTATCGAAAGGAGCCGATTATACGAGGGCAATAAGACGGCCGCTGTGCTATCCGGCGCTGCTTATGGCTTGCACTGCGCAACATTGCTTTGCATGGCGCGTAACTGCGGCCGGCGCGGCGCGCCGCCGCAACTCAGCGCAGCGCCGACGAGAAACGCTCGCGGTAGTCGAGCGGCAGCACGCCGAAGCTGCGCATGAACGCGCGCCGCAAGTTCTGCTCGCTGCCGAAGCCGCAATCCAGCGCGATCCGCTTCAGCGGCCGGCGCGATTCGGCAAGCGCCCGCGACGCCGCTTCGAGCCGCAATGCCGAAACGGTCTTCGCGGGCGTGCGGCCCACTTCGTCGACATAGCGGCGCGCGAAGGTGCGCGGACTCATGCGCGCCTCTTCCGCGAGCCGCTCGACGGACAGGTCGCCGTTCAGGTTCGACGCGATCCAGCCGTGCAAACCGTCGAACGCGCCGCCCGCCGACGCTTGCGCCGCCAGCGCCGCGCTGTACTGCGACTGCCCGCCCGGGCGCTTGACGAACACGACGAGCCGCCGCGCGACCTGCATCGCGACGGGATGCCCGTAGTCCTCCTGAATCAGCGCAAGCGCGAGATCGATGCCCGCCGTCACGCCCGCCGACGTCCACACGGCCCGGCCGCCAACGCCCGGCAACGGCTCGCGGATGAAGATCGGCTCGGCGTCGACACGTACGCGCGGAAAACGCTCGGCGAGGCGAACGGCGTCGCGCCAGTGCGTCGTCGCGCGGCGCCCGTCGAGCACACCCGCCGCGGCCAGATAGAACGCGCCCGTGCACACCGAGCACACGCGCCTCACCTGCGGCGCGCGCCGCGCGATCCAGTCGATCAGCGCCGGCTGCAATGCGCGGCCGTCGTCGACGGGAATGCCGGGGATGATCAGCGTGTCGATCGGCTCGCCGTCGAGCGCGTCGAGGCGCTGCGTGATGACGGGCAAGCCGGGAAAGGTGTCGAGCTCGCCGCCGTCGATCGATGCGACCGTCGTGCGGTACGCGACGCGCTCGGGCGATCCGGGCAACACTCCAGGCAACACGCGCCGCGCGTCGCGCACCGTCAGCTCCGCGCGATGGAATGCTTCGAGTGGGCCGCATGCGTCAAGCAGCACGAGTTCGGGCGCAACGGCGAACACGATGTGACGAACTTGCGGCGCGGGCGCGTCGTGTGCCAGCGCGCGCATCTCTTCGTGATCGGTGGCGTTCGAAGCGTGGATCATCGTGAGTCCTCTATCGTCGACATCGACGGAATCCGTTCACATGCTCGACGCGGGCAGCGCGCGCCTTTGCGACCACGCGAAGGCCAGCGTCGCCAGCGCGGCGAGCGCGAGGAACGGAAAAATCGCTGCGTTGATGGCCGCCCAGCCGAAATGCGCGAGCATCTGGCCCGCGCAGAGCGAGCCAAGCGCCGAGAACGCGAAGGTCGTGAATTCGCTCGTCGCCTGGGTCTTCGCCCGCTCGGACGACCGGTACGATTGCGCGAGCAGCGTCGTGCCGCCGACGAACATCAGGTTCCAGCCGACACCCAGGCACGCGAGCGCTGCGTAGAAGTGCGGCAGATCGGTCGAGCGCAGCGCGAGCACGCCGCATAGCGCCGACAGCACGATGCCCGCCCCGATCACGCGCAGCACGCCGAAGCGCGCGATCAGGCGCGCCGAAAAGAACGACGGTGCAAACATGCCGACCAGATGCCACTGGATGATCTGCGCGCCGTCGCCGATCGAGTGTCCGCACGCGACGGCGGCAATCGGCGTCGCGGTCATCACGAACATCATCACCGCGTAGCCGAGCGCGTTGTTCGCGAGCGCGGCCACGAAGATCGGCTGGCGGATGATCGCGCGCCAAGGCCGGGCCGGCTCCCGTTTCGCCGCGACGTCCGCATGCGGCGCGGCATCGCGATACAGCGCGGCGACGAGCGCCATCGACAGCAGCGCGAGCACTGTCACGAGCGCATACGAGCCGGCAAACGCGACGGGCGCGAGCCAGTCCTTGCTCCACGCGGCCAGCGCCGGACCGAGTACGGCCGCGACGACGCCGCCCGTCAGCACGGTCGAGATCGCGCGGCTCTTGGTTTCGGCGGAAACGGCGTCTGCGGCGGCGAGCCGATAGTACTGCGCGAAGGCCTGAAATACGCCGACGGTGGCCGTGCCCACGCAGAACGCCCAGAAGCTGTGGTGAAAGATCGCGTACACGGAAACCGCGCCGCCCGCCGCGCCGACGCCCGCGCCGAGCATGAAGCCCGCGCGCCGGCCGACGCGCGCCATCAGGAACGACGCGCACACGGTCGTCAGCGCGGCGGCGACGGTGATCAGCGAGAACGGCAGCGTGGCGAGCGACTTGTCGTCGGCAAGCGTGTAGCCGACGAGGCCCGTCAGCGTCAGATCGATCGACACCGACGACGTGTAGAGCGCCTGGCAAATGGCCAGCACACGCGCGGCGCGGCGGCCATGCGGATCGGCGCGGCCCGTGGCGCGGCTGTGGACATCGGAAGCGGCGGAAGGTGACGGCATCGGTGGCCTCGCGGCGGGTGACGAATGCGCACATCGTCACATCGGTCGCCTTGGCAGAAAGGCCAATGATGCATCAATTTCTGCCACGCCGCGCATGCCCTCGTCGGCGCATCCGTAGCGACCGCGCCGCCGGAGGCGTCAGTTGTGGACGGTGACGCCTTTGTCGATCGTGCCGTACATCGTGATGCTGCCCGATCCGGCCGACGACGGGCCCGCCCCGCCCTGCGCGCATGCGCTGCACAGGACCAAGGCCGCGACCACGGAGAAGAGGATTTTCATGACTGCGTCGTTCGCTCGAAAACTGGAGAAAGCGCTCCGATTCTAGCCTGGCGCCCTGTGCGCCCGCAGATCGACGGGGTGCGGCGGCGCACGCGACAGTTCACGGCACGCTGAAACATCGAATGCGCATCGCGGGTAGAGTGAAGCCATGACCCGATTGGCTACGAGCGCTTTGCATGGGGCGGGAGTAAGCGCTCAACCCCAACTCTAGTCCGCCGCTTTGCATCGGACCCGAGTAAGTGCTCTGCATGGGGCTGGAGTAAGTGCTAAAGCGCTAATTCGGGTCGACAGGAGATCCACATGGCTGCACTGCTTCCTTCGGAACCGAATTACTTTCCGGGCCTGAGCCGTATCGGCGCGCTGCTCGCCGACCCGGGCCGCGCCGCGATGCTGTGGGCGCTGATGGACGGCACCGCGCGTCCCGCAGGCGAACTGACGCTGATTGCGGGGCTTTCGCCGTCGGCGGCGAGTGCGCACCTCGCGAGACTCACCGACGGCGGACTGCTTGCGCTCGAAGTGCGCGGGCGGCATCGCTATTTTCGCATCGCGTCGGCGGAGATCGCCGCGACCATCGAGGCGCTCGCCAACGTCGCCGAAGCCACGGCGCCGCAGCGCCCCGTGCCGCGTCCGGCGCGCACCGTGCCCGTCGACATGCGCTACGCGCGCACCTGCTACGACCATATGGCGGGCGAACTGGCCGTGCGCGTCTACGAACGGCTGGTCGGCGGCGACCTGCTGACCGTCTACGGCGATTCACTCGACGCGACGCCCAAAGGCGCAGCGCTCCTCGCCGACTGGGGTATCGACGTCACGCGACAGCGTACGCGTCGCCGGCGTTTCGCCTGCACCTGCCCCGACTGGAGCGAGCGCAGGCCGCATCTGGGCGGCGCGCTCGGCGCGGCGCTGCTCGAGTCGTGGTCGTCGAAGGGCTGGGTCGAGCGCGCCGAGCGGCCGCGAATCCTGCGCGTGACGCCCTCCGGCCATCGTCATTTCGACGCGTTTTTGGCGCATTGACGAGCGATTCGTCTGACAAGCCATTTGACGGGACAACTTTTGTTACAGCGCCACCGGAGTGGCTTACAAATGAGACCGCCTTGAAACAGGCGCCACGGGTAGAGTGATTTCGCAGGGTGCCGCGCCGCGCGCACCCGATGGAGCGACAACCATGAAAACACTCACCACACCAGGCCGAAATTCCGGCACCGCCGACGATTCGGCGCACCGCGCGATGCAGCGTTCGTCTCTCGTCGCGCTCGCCGTCGCGGGCGCGCTGGCGACGCTCGCGATGCAGACAGCGTGGTCGCAGGAAGCGCCGCCGCCCGCGAACGTCGCGCAATCCGCGCCGCAATCGGCACCTCAATCGATGCCGGATAGCGACCCGCCCGGACGCGTCGCGCGCCTGAACTACATGGCGGGCACGGTCACGACGGAGCCCGCGGGCGCGTCCGACTGGTCGTATGCGCAAGCCAACCGGCCGCTCACGACGGGCGACCATCTGTGGAACGACAAAAACGCGCGCTCGGAACTGCACATCGGCTCGACGGCCGTGCGCATGGGCCAGCAAACCAGCCTCGACATCCTCAATCTCGACGACAACAGCACGCAGCTAAAGGTCGCGCAAGGCACACTGTCGACACACGTGCGCGCGATCGCGCCGGGCTCGTCGTATGAGATCGACACCCCGAATCTCGCGCTGGGCGTCGACGGGCCAGGCGACTATCGCGTCGATGTCGCACCCGACGGCAGCAGCACGACGGTCACGGTGCGCAGAGGCAGTGCGACTGTCTACGGCGACAACGGCCAGGTGACCGTCGCCGCTGGGCAGCAGATCACCTTCGCGGGCACGAGCCTGGAGCAGACGGCCGATAACGGCGCGCCCGGCGCCGACCCGTTCGACCAGTGGACGGCCAGCCGCGATGCCGCCGAAGACCGCTCGGTTTCGGCGCGCTATGTATCGCGCGAAATGCCCGGTTATCAGGACCTCGACGCGAACGGCACGTGGCGCAGCACGCCACAATACGGCGAAGTGTGGATGCCGAATGAGGAGCCCGCAGGATGGGCGCCTTATCGCGACGGCCACTGGGTCTGGCAAGCGCCGTGGGGCTGGACGTGGGTCGACGACGCGCCGTGGGGTTTCGCGCCTTACCACTATGGCCGCTGGGCCTATGTCGACGATACGTGGGCGTGGGTGCCGGGGCCCGTCGTCGTCAGCGAGCCGCCCGTGTACGCGCCCGCTCTCGTCGCGTTCGTCGGCGATGGCGGCGGCAGCGACTGGAGCGTCAATCTGGCGATCGGCGGCGTCGCGGCGGCGGGGGTCGCGTGGTTCGCGCTCGGCCCCGGCGAGCCGTGGCATCCGCACTGGGGCCGCGATCACGACTGGAGCCCGCGCTATTACGAGCGCGTGAACAACACGGTCATCGTCAACAACCGCGTCGATATTCATAACAACGTCCGCAACACGTACATCAACTACCGCGCGCCAGGCGCCGTCACGGGAATGCCCGCAACGGCATTCGTCCACGGACAGCCGACGAATCATTTCGGACAGCGCGTCGATCCCGCGCAGTGGCGCAATGCGCGCTTCAATGCCGGCGCGCCGAATCTCGCCCCCGTCAGGCAGAGCTTCGGACCGGGGATGCGCAACGCGGCCTACCGGCCGCCGGCGAACGTGATGGCGCGGCCCGTCGTCGGCACGCGCAATCCTGGCGTGCCCGCGGCGTTCCACGACAGGCTCGCGCAGAACTTCGCCCAAGGCGGGCACGGGCGCGTGCCGGGCGCGGGCGAGCCGATGGTGCGGACTTCCGTGCCCGCGCACTTCGGCGGACAGACGCTCAATGGCAACGGCCCCGTCGCGAACGTGCGGGTGGTGCGCTCGCGCGTGCCGGGCCAGATGCCCGGCGCGATGCCGGGCGCGCCGATCGCGGGTGCGCCGGGCGGACAGCGGCCGGGTGGCGAGCCGCAAATGAGCGCACCGCAGCATGGCGTGCCGGGTCAACCGGGGCGCGGTTTTGCGTCGGGGCCGATGGCTGGCCAACGAGCCGAGCGGCCCGGACAACCCGTTCAGCCGGGCAATGGCGTGCCGCGTCCTCCGCAATTCACGGGCGGCCATCAGATGAACGGCATGCAGCCGCAGCCGGGTCAGCCGGGAGGCGCGCAGCGTCAGGATCTGGCTGCCGCCCAGCAGCGTGAGCCCGCGTGGACGCAGCATCATGCGCCGATGGCCCAGCAACGCGGCAACCCGCAGTCCGGTGCAGCGCAGCCGCAGGGTCCCGCGATGCAGCAGAACGGTCAAGCGATACAGCAGCACGAACGGGCGCCACGGCCGGCGAACGGTTTCGCTGGCGCCGCGCAGGGTCAGCCGCAACACGGGCCGGAGATGCGCGCGCAGCCGACGCCGGCTCCGGTGCAACAGGCGCAGCAACAGGGACGCGAGGCATTTCGTCCGCAGAATCAGCCCCAGGTTCAGGCGCGTCCGGAGTTCCATCCGCAGCAACAGGCGCGTCCGGAATTTCACCCGCAACCGCAGCCGCAACAGCAACAGCAACAGCAGGCACGCCAGGCGCTCCGTCCGCAGCCACAACCGCGACCGGAGTTCCACCCGCAGCCGCAACAGCAACAGCAACAGCAGACACGCCAGGCGCTCCGTCCGCAGCCACAACCGCGACCGGAGTTCCACCCGCAACCGCAGCCGCAACAACAGGCACGCCAGGAGTTCCATCCGCAGCCGCAACCGCGTCCGGAATTTCATCCGCAACCGCAGCCGCAACAACAGCCGCGTCCGGAATTCCATCCGCCGCCGCAGGCGCAGCAGCCGCATCCGCAGCCTCAACCGCAGCCGCAGCCTCATCAGGAACAGCGCGCGACGGGCGGCGGAGGCCACGAAGAGCATCATCGCGGCTGAGTCCCGGCAGCACCGGCAGTCGAGGCAATCGCGCCGCGCCACAAACGGAAACGCCCACCGCAATTGCGGTGGGCGTTTTCACATCAGGGATACGATGCGCCGGAATACCGGCTACGCGTCAGATCGCCATCGGCGCTGTCAGCGGTTCGTGGTGCCGGTAGCCGACCAGCGAGAAATCGGAGGGTTCGATCTTCTCCAGCCACTCGGGCTCGTAGACGCCCGTCTTCGCGAACTCGGGCACGCGCTCGGCAATCGCGAGCGTCGGGCTTTCGTAGGGCTCGCGCGTCAGCTGCTGTTGCAGCATGTCGAGCTGGTTCTCGTAGATGTGCGCGTCGCCGATGAAATACGTGAACCAGCGCGGCGTATAACCCGTCAGCCGGCCGACGAGATGCAGCAGCGCCGCGCCTTCCGTCAGGTTGAACGGCGTGCCGAGCCCGACGTCGTTGCTGCGGATGTACAGGCACAGCGAAATCTCGCGCTTCGACACGTACGGCAGAAACTGATACAGCAGATGGCAAGCCGGCAGCGCAATTTCCTCGAGCACGGCCGGATTCCAGGCGTGAAACAAAATCCGCCGGTCGGAAGGGTTGTTGACGATCGTGTCGAGGCACTGGCGGATCTGGTCGATCGCCTTGTACAGCACCACCTTGCGCACGCCGCCCTCCTCGAACTCGGTGACGGGCGTGTAGCCGCGCGACGCCGCATCTTCGAGACGGGCGCTCGCCGTCGTGTCGAGCACCTTATAGGCGGGCCACTGGCGCCATTGGACGCCGTAGACATCGCCCAGATCGTCGGGGCCTTGCCGGTAAGGGTTCGCGAGCCACTGCGCGTTTTCGTTCGCGTTGCCGTCCCAGACCTTGCAGCCGAGCGCGCGAAAATCGGCTGCGCTACGCGATGCGCGCAAAAAGCCGATCAGCTCGCCGATCGCCGACTTGAAAGCGAGCCTTTTCGTCGTCACGGCGGGGAAACCCTGCTGCAGATCGAAGCGCAACATCGCCCCCGGCATGCTGATCGTGCGGATGCCGGTGCGGTTTTCCTGCCAGTTGCCGGTATCGAGGATCGTGCGGACGAGGTCGAGGTATTGTTTCATGCGGATTCCTTCGGCCGTGCGCCTAGCGCACCGGAGGTTTTTGGGAAACTCCGATTCTAGCAAGCCGCGTGAAGCCCGGTGCTGGCGCCGCTTCCCGCGCGACGCGTGCTGCCGGCATGTCCTTCGCCGCGCGTGGAAAGCGGCGTAAAGAGCCGGCAACGCAACCGGAAACGGGAAAGGGCCCGTCCAAAGCAAAGAAGCCCGGCCAATCGGCCGGGCTTCCCGATGTCTCGTCGCGAACAGACGTCAGAGATGCGGCATCGTCGACGGCAACTCCGCCGCGTGCTGCGCGAGCGGTTCGCTTTCCATATGCCGCATGCCGTGCGAGCACAGCAAACGGTACAGCGTCACGCGCGAAATGCCGAGTTCCTGTGCCGCGTCGCCGAGACGCCCGCGATGGCGCAGCAGCGCCAGCTCGATCGCCTGCCTTTCGGCTGCCTCGCGCGCCTGCGCGAGCGAGACGGGAACGATCTCGACGTATTCCGCGAGTTCGAGATCGCGCGCCGTGATCGCGCGGCCCTCCGACATCACGATCGCGCGCCGCACGCGGTTGATCAGCTCGCGCACGTTGCCCGGCCAGCTGTAGTTGTGGAGCGCCGCGATCGCATCGGGCGCGAAGCCGCGCAGCCGGCGGCTCGCATCTTTCCTGAAACGCTCGAGCATATGCCGCGCGAGCAGCTCGATGTCCTTGCCGCGCGCGCGCAGCGGCGGCTCGTCGATCTGCAGCACGCACAGGCGGTGATACAGGTCCGAGCGGAACCGCCCTTCGATCATTGCCGTGTTCATGTCGACGTGAGTCGCGGAGATGATCCGCACGTCCACCTCGATCGCGCCGTGTCCGCCGAGCCGTTCGACCTTGCGCTCCTGCAGAAAACGCAGCAGGCTCGCCTGGCTTTCGAGCGGCAAATCGCCGATTTCGTCGAGGAACAGCGTGCCGCCGTTCGCCGCTTCCACGCGGCCGATCTTGCGCTGGTTCGCGCCCGTGAACGCGCCGCGCTCGTAGCCGAAAAGCTCCGACTGCAGCAGATGCGGCGGAATCGCGCCGCAGTTGATCGGAATGAACGGCGCGTTGCGGCGCGCCGAGCGCTCGTGGATAGCGACGGCCGTCAGTTCCTTGCCGGTGCCCGATTCACCGGAAATGAAGACGGGCGCGTCCGTCATCGCGACCTTGCGGATCGAGCGGAAGAGCGCGAGCATCGCGTCGCACGAACCGACCATCTCGCCCTCGGAACCGCCCGGCGATGCGTCATTCGACGCCGGCTCGCCGAGCGAGACCATTCCATATGCATGCCCGACCGAATCGACGATCCGGTCGCCCGAGTAAGGCACGGTCACATAATCGAAACAGTAGTCGCGCACGAGCCGACGCAAGGCGGCGTCCTGCAGCTGGCCGGCCATCGTGGTCGCGACCCAGCCGACGTTGGGCATCGTCAGGCAGGACTCGAATGCAGCGATTTCATGCTGCTGGAAGCAGCTCGACAGGTCGAGCAGACCGCCCGCCGCCATCCCCGCACGCACAGCGCGGCGCGCATCCCGCGCCGAGCCGACGACTTCGACGTGCCAGCCGCGCTCATGAAAACGCGTGTTCAACTCAGCGCTGGGATCTCTTGATACGTATATCAGTTGCCGTGTGGCGGATTCCATTATTCAGATCCTCTCGTCAACGAACGTTAAGGATGACGGCATGTGCTGATCTGGATTTAGCTTTCAGGCACGCCTATTCGCACGGGATTCGCAAACGGCGAAAACCGAACGGCCATTCCATTCCGTACGGACAGCTGATCCCCGAAAACGGCGCGTGTATTGAAACGGCCCAGTAGTGGGCTTTTTAAAATCGTGTGCTGTGGATGAGAGCTTACTATACGCGCGAGCCGTCGAAAACAAATATGCGAATTAAATCGTCAGACCTTGCGCGGCAAGGGTTTGCGGCTGCAAGGCAATCTCATTAGGACCCGATTAATTCACCTGGAAGCGCATTCACCCTACTTTTTTATCAACGTGCTCCCGTGGCGTTGCATTTAACGCACCGATTTGAAATAAGCGTGTTTTTTTGGGCGAGGTTTCAGACCTGAAACGTTTACGGCCGATTTTCAGCAACGGGCGCCGGATCGATTTTGGGCGGACCAATCGCATCAATGGGTTCGCACGGATGGCACACGTTTCGCTAAATCTCCCGCACCAAGGAGAGACATCATGCGACTCGTTTTCGGCATCGACTCGAGCCCGATCCGGCGACTGCCAGCCAGCGCCGCCCTGTGCGTCGCGCTCGCTCTCGTCGCGCTCCCGGCAGGCGTGAACGCGCAGGAATCCGTCACCGCGGAACCGCTCGCGACGGCAGCGCATCCCGCGCCCGATTCCGCGGATGAAACGTTTGCGACCACCACCAATGCCAGTACGGAACCGGAAGCAGCGACGGAAGACGAGTCGACTCGCGCGCAGGTAATCGACGAGCCTGACGACGGCACGCCGACGAGCAACGTCGCGCTCGACGACCAGGTGCTGTCGCGCCAGCGTGGCGGAGCGGCAGGCATGGTGATGGTCGCGGCGGCGCCGCAGCTGACACGCGGCAATGCCGTGACGCTGTGGGACGAGATCGCGCCGCCGTCGCCGCTGCCCATCCCCGTCGACGCCGCACGCGCCGCGCAAGGCAACGTAGCGAACTACCAGCGCAAGTAGGAAACGCAGCAATGCAGCAGCCGTAGCACAAAAAGCGCATCGAAGAGCATGCAAAGTGTTTCGGACTCCGTATCGGGAGCACGCAAAATGATCGCTTCATTCGCGACGCTGTACAGCCGCGCAACGCGCGCGACAACCCTGGCTGCACTCGTCGGCGCATCCGCCGCCGGCTTCGCGGGCGTCGCAGCCGCGCAGGTCGTGAATCCCGGCGATATCGTCGTCGAGAGGGAGATCACGCCGCGCATCGCATATGACTCGGTGCCGAGGGACCAGGACCCCGTGACCTCGCGCGTCTCGACGTTCCCCGCCAACACCTTCAACCCGACGATGGCGCAAGTCGCCTCGGACGCCGACCTGACCAACGCGCACGGCTCGACGGGTCTCGACAGGAACGTTGCCGGCAACGCGGGCCTCCAGGCCGTCACTCGCATCCTGACGGGCAGCACCACGAACAACAACGTCGCGCTCAACTCCGGCGGCATCGGGCAACCGGCGCCGGGGCTCGGCGGCAGCATCTCGGCGTCGGTGACGGGCGCGCTCGCGCCGCTCTCGACGGCGCTGGGCGGCGCGCTCGGAGGGCTCAACAAATGACCGCGCTGTTTCGTTCGCCATTGCCGGTCCGGCGCATTCCGGCGCGCGCCGGTATCGCGGCCTTCGTGCTCGTCGGGCTCGTAGCAATGCACGCCGCGTGCGCGCAACAGATGCCGCAGCAGATGCCACAGCAGACAGCCCGCGTGACGGGCGACGCGGGCATCGCGACGGGCGCCGGCGTCGGCGCGACGGGCGCGCTCACGGTGAACCAGGCGGCTGGCCTGAACAACGCGCAGCTCAATCAGTTGACGATCTCGAACGGCGACGCCGCCGGCAACGACAACACCAGCGTCCAGAGCGCCGGCGCGCGGGCCCGCGTGCCGAGCGCGCGCGCGTCGATCGAAGGCAATGCATTTTCGAATACGTCCGGAGCGGTGATGGTGAACCAGTCTGCGGGCGCAGGGAATCTCCAGCGCAACAGCGTGCAGCTCGGCACTGCGGCGCCTGGGGTCGAGGCTGTCTCGGATGGCGTGCTGTCCGCGGCGGCCGCGAAGAACGGCGGTCAGGGTCAAGCGATCGGGGTTCAGACCGTGCGCGAGACCAGCATCTCCAACGACGCCTTCAAGAGCGTCAACGGAATCGTGCAGATCAACCAGACTGCCGGCGCCGGTAATGCCACGGCAAACAGTTTTGTGCTCCGTCCCCCGGCGGGCACTCTTTTCTAATTGACCACAACGAGTATCGGAGCGAAACATGAAGCGCACTCTCATTGCAGCAGCCGTCCTCGCAGCCGCTTCCTCCAGCGCCTTCGCGAGCCCGCTGAAGAACCCGTTCATCTTCAATGCGACGCTGGTGGGCGAAGCCGTCGGCATCGAAGGATTCGTCACGCTGTTCGGCTGCGTGGGCGTCTCCAGCACGGCGGGCGCCGTCGTCAACAACACGCAGCATGCGTACGCAAACGCATCGCTGAGCCCGAACGCGCAAACGTACACGTCGGGCAGCGTCACGACGCGTATCAACAACAGCTACGACTCCGTGAAGGGCGGCGGCCACGCGTGGGCCTCGGTGTCGACGTCGCACTCGTCGTCGGCGTACGCCGCGCAGGGCTATCAGGCGTCGTCGCACTACGCGTACGGCGACCAGAGCAGCTCGATCAAGGGCGGCGGCTTCGAGTTCAGCGCGCAGGCGGCCGAGATCAACGGCAGCTTCAGCCATGACAGCCAGAACGCCGGCGGCCATATCTCCGCAGGCGGCCATGCAGGCGGCAGCTATCAGTACGCTTCGTTCAACACCCCGCACTTCGGCTTCGGCGAAGCGCATGTGCAAGGTGGCTTCTCCGCCGGCTACCACGAGTCCAGCTACAGCAACAGCAACCACCTGTCGGGTGCGTTCGGCGCGGTGGAAGGCTCTGGCCAGGGCAAGGTGTGGGGCTTCAAGGCCGATCAGGGTTCCGGCTATCGCGCGTATGGCGAGCAGTCGAGCGGCTATGAAGTCGAAAAGTCGAACAGCCACGACAGCGTAGCGGCGCAATGGGGCTTCAGCTCGACGGTAGACAGGACAGATGTCGACGTGTACGGCTCGGTCACCGAGCACATCAACACGCAGAAGGCGGGCAACCTGACGGCGACGACGGGCGCGAACGCCGCGCAGAACGTCAGCGGCAACATCGGCGTGAACATCGCGGAAGGCGTGAACAACGCGCAGAGCAACGACGCCGCGCTCGCTTCCGTCGATGCCGGGAATGTGTTCGGCAACGCACAGGTCTTCAACGACCAGAGCTCGGGTGGCCGCGCGAACATCAACAACTTCAAGGTGAACGCATCGGTCGGCGACAACTCGCTGCAGTACGCATCGGGCAACGTCGGCGTGAACGTCGCGTCGGGTATCAGCAACGTGCAGAACAACAGCATGGCCGCTTCGACGTCGACGGTCTCGCGCAACCATGCCAGCGCGGCAATGGTCGCGACGGATGAATCGTCGCAGTCGGCGGGCGTGTCGTTCTACGGTTCGTTCGAAGGCACGGCGATGCTCGGCGCAGGCGCGCTGAGCCACGCAACCGGCAACATCGGCGTGAACATCGCGGGCGGCGCGGGCAACGTGCAGCACAACGGCCTCGCGATCGCTTCGATGAACACGAGCCACTAACGAAGCAGCCATAAGGGGAATGCGCCGGTGGCCTGACCAGCTGCCGGCGCGACCTGGCAGCAACGATGTTGCGTGGGATCAGGGCACGCATGCGACGGGAGCGGGCACCAAAGCTCCAATCCCGCCGACATGCCGACTCTGGTCGCGCGCTGTGCTTGGGACCCGAGTAAGTGCTCCGCATGGGGCTGGCGTCAGTGCTAAAGCACGCACTCCAGCCGACAGCTGAAGCGCCCAACCCGGGTCGACAGGAGACCAGCATGTCCCGGTTCGACCGGTATCCGGCGTTTCGACTCGCCGATGCCGCCGTTGCGTTCGCAACTTGCGCGATGTGTGCGACAAGCCACGCACAGGCGAGCATCGACACGTCTACCCTCGCAGGAGTTCCGCTAACCAAAACGGTGCATTCGATGAGGGAGCTCCGGTACCGCCATATCGTCAGCCAGCAGTTCGACTACAGCTGCGGCGCGGCGGCGCTCGCGACCCTCCTCAAGTACGGCTACGGAATCGACATCCCCGAGACGGAGCTGATCCGCCGGATGATGGTGTTCTCCACGCCGGAAGTAGCGGTCAAGAACGGCTTCTCGATGCTCGACATGAAGAAGTTCGTCGAGACGATCGGGTTGCGCGGGCGAGGCTTCAGGGTCAACACGGACGCGCTGTATCACCTCCAGATCCCCGTCATGGTTCTGATGAACATCGACGGCTACGAGCACTTCGTGATCGTCAAGCACGCGCAGGACGGTCGCATCTTCATCGCGGACCCCGCCCTCGGCAATCGCATCCTGCTCGAGGAGGACTTCGCGAAGACATGGAATGGGCTTGTGTTCGCAGTCGTCGGGAAACCGTTCAGGAAGGATTCCCCGCTGTTGCAGGACAACGAGTCGCTGGCGCTGCGTTTGCGCGAGCGCGCGCTCACCAACGGGACGGCCGCGACTCCCTTTGTCGAATATGGCTTGATCAAGGCAGACCTGTTCTGACCACCCATGAAGCACTCCCTCTCTCAGCCCGGCCGCACGTGTCTCGCGATTTTGCTTGCCACGACGTGCGGCCTCGCGACCAGCGCCTACGCCTCGGACCTGACGACGTTCCGCGACGTGGCGCCGGCCGCTATCCAGTGGCAAAGCGTCGGGGACGATGTGCTCGCCCAGCAGACCGGAAAAGGCGCGGGCGGACAGATGATCTCCGGTTTCGTATTGAACGTGCTTTCGCAATGGCAGTTGCCGAACGGCGCCAATGCGCTCGCGCAAGGCAGTCTCTCCGTCGCGCGCGATGCGGCGAACGCGCTGACGGCCAACGTCAACACGCTCGCGAGCGTCACCGACGGCCACGGCAATCCGGGCGCGAACCCGAATGCCCACGCGGGCGGCGGACAAAGCATCTCCGTCAACGGCGTATCGCAGGTGACGCAGGTAGCGGGCGATCGCAACGCCGGCTTCAACACGGCGCAGATCGACTTCAACAACAATCCGCAACTGCTGGCAGGCGGCGCGAATGCGCAGAGCGCATCGGCATCGAACGCGGCGGGCACCATCAAGGCGGGCATCGCGTTCGGCAACGGCGGCGTGAGCGTCGCGCTGCAGACGCCCGCCGGCATCGCTTCGCAAACCATCGTGCCCGGCAACGCGCAACAGGCGGGCGCAATCGCACAACTGCTGCAGATCGCAGGCAATAACCAGCAAGTCGCCAACCAGTTGCAGCTCTCGTTGCAGACGGCGCCGATGTCGTCCGCGATGCTGCGCCAGGCGGGCGTTCTACAAGCCCTGCAAAACGCGCTTGGTTCAAGGAGATGAAGGCAGGCCGCCACCTGCCGGCTTTATGTCACCAGGAGGAAAAGTCGCGACGGAATACGGCGGCGCAAAGCACAAGAACCAGCCAAGCGCTGCCCGTTTCACCGGGGGAACAACAATGACGACGACTACAACAAGCAGGAGACCGCGGGCTCGACTCGCGGCCATCCCTGCTGCAGCAATGCTGTATGCACTCTCGCAGGGGGCGGGCGCACAGGCGCTCAACAACCAGTCGCTCGAAGATCGGCTCAATACGCTGATGCGCTTGGTCGACGAGCAGCAGCGGCAGATCCATTCGCTCGAGCGGCAGGTGACGAATCTGGAAATGGCGCAACGCGGCCGCGGCACGCCGGGCTATGGCGCACCCGCCGGCAGCGAAGCCGTCGCCGAGCAGCCGGGCGCCGACGGCCTGCCCGTGCCGTTGCCGCCGCTCGCGCAGGTGACGCCGGGCGCGCCCGCGCCGGGCAACGCGACGGGCACCGCGACGGGCGTGCCCGTCAATCCGCCTGCGCCGGAGGGCGCATCGGCGGCCGGCTCGCCGGGCACGAGCAACCCGAACGCACAGGCGAGCGGCCCCGGCCTGCCGGAAGGCGCGGTCGGCCAGACGCAGAAGGCCGCCGAGCCGGTGCGCACGCAGGCCGAGGAAGCCGTAGTGCAGCGCGAGCACGCGCCCCTCTTCGATCACAAGCTGACGCTGGACTGGGGTATCAGCGATACCTACTACGATCGCCGCCAGCTGCAGCTGTCGGGCTTCCTCGCGCTCGACGCGATTTTCCTCGGCAATATCAATCTGGGGCAGACCAAGTCGCACCAGATCATGGCCGATCTCGACACGCGCTACGGTCTGACGGACCGCATCAGCGTCGATGTCGACGTGCCGTATGTGTACCGGCACAGCCAGTTCATCGTCGGCGGCGCGGGGGGCGCGGCCAACACGCTGTCCGATGCGTCCGTCAATTCGAATGCGATCGGCGACGTCAACTTCGGGATCTACTACCAGTTCCTGAAAGAGACCAACAACATCCCGGACGTCGTCGGCAGCCTGCGCGTGAAAGCGCCGACGGGCACCTCGCCGTTCGGCCTCAAGGTCGTGCAGCTCGATCCCGACAACACGAACCTCGTCGCGCCGTCGAAGCTGCCCACGGGCACGGGCTTCTGGAACGTGACGGCGGGCCTGTCGGTGCTCAAGACCTACGACCCCGTCGTGCTGTTCGGCAGCCTCTCCTACACGTACAACGTCGCGCGCTCGTTCGAGGACATTTCGTCGGTGGTCGGACAGACGCAGCCGGCGACCGTGAAGCTCGGCGACATCTTCCAGCTCGGCGCGGGGGTGGCGCTTGCATTCTCGGACAAGGACTCGGCCAGCATCTCGTACACGCTCGCGCTGCAGCCCTCGTCGAAGACGAAGGCGCCTGGCGGCGATTACGTGAAAGTGCCGGGCAGCGAAACGACGGCCGCCGTGATGAATTTCGGACTGAACCATGTGGTGAACAAGCATCTGACGATCAACGGTTCGGTGTCGATCGGCATGACGCCCGACGCGCCGAACTACGTGATCGGCGTGCGCTTTCCCTACACCTTTTGACGTGACACTGATACGAGGCAGATCGTGCGCGAAACTTCTCATCTGAGCCCCGTTCCTGCTCCCGCCGGCGCAGGGCTGCGCCTGGCGGCGTCGCACGGGTCCACGACACCCGCCGCAACCGCCGCAACCGACGTGATTCCGACGGCCGTCGATCCGCGCGCCGCCGCGCGCATCCTGCTGTACGTCGCGCGCGCGCCCGACGACGCGCTCGTCGAGCATCTGAAAAGCCGCGGCTGGAACGTGCTCGTCGCGCGCTCGGCGCACGAGGTCGGACGGCTCATCAAGCCCGCGACGGTGTGCGCGGGCATCGCCGACATGGCGAGCTTCGCGGCGCGCGACCTGCCCGGCCTCGAGGCGAGTCTGCGCGCGCAGCAGGTCGGCTGGATCGCGCTGGCGAATTCCGAGCGGCTCGCCGATCCTGACGTGCGGCGGCTGATCCGCCACTACTGCTTCGACTACGTGAAGATTCCCGTGGCGAACGCGACCATCGACTACCTGGTCGGCCACGCGTACGGCATGGTCAATCTGTGCGACGCGGACATGCCGCTCGACACCACGAGCGCGAGCGACGACGAAATGGTCGGCACCTGCGAAGCGATGCAGCAACTGTTCCGCACGATCCGCAAGGTCGCGAACACCGATGCGAGCGTGTTCATCTCGGGTGAATCGGGCACGGGCAAGGAGCTGACGGCACTCGCGATCCACGAGCGCTCGCCGCGCCGCAAGTTCCCGTTCGTCCCGATCAACTGCGGCGCGATTCCGCATCACCTGCTGCAATCGGAGCTGTTCGGCTACGAGCGCGGCGCGTTTACGGGCGCGAACCAGCGCAAGATCGGCCGCGTCGAGGCCGCCAACGGCGGCACGCTCTTTCTCGACGAAATCGGCGACCTGCCGATGGAAAGCCAGGCGAGCCTGCTGCGCTTTCTGCAGGAAGGCAAGATCGAGCGGCTCGGCGGCCATGAATCGATTCCCGTCGACGTGCGCATCATCTCCGCGACGCACGTCGATCTCGAAGACGCGATGAGCGATGGGCGCTTCCGCTCGGACCTGTTCCATCGGCTGTGCGTGCTGCGCGTCGACGAGCCGCCGCTGCGCGCGCGTGGCAAGGACATCGAGCTGCTCGCGCATCACATCCTCGGCAAGTTCAAGACCGATAACGCGCGCAAGATTCGCGGCTTCACGCCGTCGGCGATCGAGGCGATGTACAGCTATCACTGGCCGGGCAACGTGCGAGAGCTGATCAACCGCGTGCGCCGCGCGATCGTGATGGCGGAGAACAAGCTGATTTCCGCCGAAGACCTCGACCTTTCCCACTTCAGCGAACAGCAGACGACGAGCCTCGCGCAGGCCCGCGAAGCCGCCGAGAAGCGCGCGATCGAGGCCGCGCTGCTGCGGCACCGGCATCGTCTCAACGAGGCGGCGGCGGACCTCGGGATTTCGCGCGTGACGCTTTACAGGCTGATGGGCTCGCACGGTCTGCGCGATACGTCGAATGACGACAAGGCGGGCTTCAAAGGGGACGAGAAAGAGCTGTACGCCAGCGATCAGGACGCGCGCGAGTAGCGCCCTCTGCGCCCGATCTGAGCGACCTATAGCGATGCGAGCGGCGCGGGCCGCCTCGCACGCTGCGCGGCGTGCTCGTCCCTGCGGCGCGCGCTCGGGTAGAATCGGCTTCCGCTTTCCGCTACCCGTTCCATACTTTTTCGCATGACGACGCTCACCCTGATCGTCGCTCGCGCCCGCAATGGCGTGATCGGCCGTGACAACCAGCTGCCCTGGCGGCTTCCCGAAGACCTCGCTTTCTTCAAGCGCACGACGATGGGCGCGCCCATCGTGATGGGCCGCAAGACGCACGAATCGATTGCTCGCGTGCTGCCGGGACGGCGCAATATCGTCGTCACGCGCGATGCGCAGCGTCGGTTCGCCGGCTGCGACACCGTCACGAATCTCGACGACGCACTGGCGCTCGCGGCACGCGACAACGCGTCCGAGGCGTTTTTGATCGGCGGCGCGCAGCTGTACGAAGAAGGCTTGCGACGCGCGGACAAGATGATCGTCACCGAGATTCACGCGGACTTCGAAGGCGATGCGACGTTCCCCGCGCCCGATCCCGCGCAGTGGGAAGAAGTCGCGCGCGAGACGCATCGCGCGAAAGAGCCGAACCATTTCGAATATGCGTTCGTGACGTACCGGCGCAAGGCGCGTTGAGCAAGAGACGCTCGCGCTGCGCAAAGAAAAAAGCCACGGAATCGCTTCCGTGGCTTTTGCGTTTTTGAGGCGGCTTACGCCCCGATTTACCGCCTGCTGTGTACCGCTTATTGCCCCGCGACAGTCATCCGCTCGATCAGCACCGAGCCCGTCTGCTTGGTGCCGCGCACGATCGTATCCGCGCCGATCGCGACAATATGCCGGAACATTTCCTGCAACGTGCTCGCGACCGTGATCTCCTCGACCGGGTACTGGATCTTGCCGTTCTCGACCCAGAAGCCCGACGCGCCGCGCGAATAATCGCCCGTCACGTAGTTGACGCCCTGCCCCATCAGTTCCGTCAGCAGCAGGCCCGTGCCGAGCTTGCGCAGCATTTCCTCGAAGTCGTCCGTGTCCTGCGTGAGCGCGCTGCGCAGCGACAGGTTGTGCGAACCGCCCGCGTTGCCCGTCGTCGGCATGCCGAGCTTGCGCGCGGAATACGTCGACAGGAAATAGCCTTCGACGACGCCGTCCTTCACGACGGCGCGCTGCTTCGTGCGCACACCTTCTTCGTCGAACGGCGCGCTGCCCATTGCGCGCGGCACATGCGGGTCTTCGACGATCTGCACATGCGGCGCGAACACCGGCTTGCCGAGACTGTCGACGAGAAACGACGTCTTGCGATACAGCGCGCCGCCGCTCGTTGCCTGCACGAACGCGCCGAGCAGGCCCGCCGCGAGCGGCGCCTCGAACAGCACAGGCACCTTGCGCGTGTCGAGTCCGCGCGCGCCCATGCGCGCGAGCGCGCGCTCGGCGGCGTAGCGGCCCACCGCCTCGGGATCGGCCAACTCGCCTGCGCTGCGCTTCGACGTGTACCAGTCGTCGCGCTGCATGTTGCGGCCGCTGCCCGCAATCGGCGCGCACGCCACGTAGTGCCGCGAGTACGGATAGCCGGAGAGAAAGCCGCGCGACGTGCCCAGCACGAACTGCGAATGCTGCGCCGATACGCTCGCGCCTTCCGAGTTCTTGATCAGCGGGCTCGTGGCGAATGCGGCGTCTTCCGCGCGGCGCGCGAGTTCGACGGCTTCGTCCGCATCCAGATTCCACGGGTGATACAAGTCGAGATCGCGCGGATCGGCTTCGAGCAGCTCTTCTTCGGCGAGGCCCGCGCAGTCGTCTTCCGCCGTGAAGCGCGCGATGTTGTACGCGGCCATCACCGTGTCCTTCAGCGCTTCGGGCGAAAAGTCAGACGTACTCGCGTTGCCGCGCTTGTTGCCGATGAAGACCGTCACGCCGACCATCTTGTCGCGGTTGTGCTCGATCGTCTCGACTTCGCCGCGCCGCACGGAGACGGACAGGCCATCGCCTTCGGAGATTTCGGTTGCCGCATCGGTTGCGCCGAGCGACTTTGCGTGGCGAAGAATGTCGGAGGCGATTTCCTTCAGTTCGTCCTGCGTGTGCGGGAAAAAGCGTTGCCGGACTTCCATGTCTGCAGCCATTGTCGTTTGCCGTCCTCAGTTGCCGTGCGGTCTGGGCCGAAGCCCGCGAGAGTTCGTCGTCGCAAGTTGCCCTGCTTCGCCGGCCTGTGCGCCGACGCATCCCGCGATCATAGCAAGCTCTACGCCGCTGCACCTGGCATTCGCAAACGCCTTGTACGGCACAATGCACGGCGCGGGCGAAGCGGCTGACGCGACGTGCAGCGGGCTTGGCGACAGGCCCGGCAAGTTACAATAACGCGCATGACACGCAAAACCCGCATTCAACCGATAACACCCGCTGACGTCGACGACGACAACGGGTATGACCGTCCCAGCAAATCGCAACTGAAGCGCGAAATGCACGCGTTGCAAGGGCTGGGCGAAGAGCTCGCCGCGCTGCCGAAAGACGCGCTGAAGCGCATGCCGATGCCGGAAGCGCTCGACGAAGCAATACGCGAGGCGCGCCGCATCACCGATCACGAAGGCAAGCGCCGCCAGATGCAGTACGTCGGCAAGGTGATGCGCGGCCTGACCGACGACGAAACAGGCTCGCTGCGCGAGGCGCTCGACACGTACAAGGGCGTCAACAAGGCCGAGACGGCGCGCCTGCACTGGATCGAGCGCACGCGCGAGCAGCTGCTCGCCGACGACGCCGCGCTGACGGAATTCATCCGCGTGCATCCCGATGCCGATCCGCAGCAGGGCCGCACGCTGATCCGCAATGCGCGCAAGGAAGTGCAGCAAGGCAAGCCGCCGCGCTATTTCCGCGAGCTGTTCCAGTGGATCAAGAACGCGGACGGCGCCGGCACCGATGCGGACGAAGACGAAGCCGCTACCCACGATTCGGACGACGACGATGACGATTCCCACGCGTAATCATCCCGACGAGCTGATCGTCGGCCTTGTATCGATCAGCGACCGCGCAAGCACGGGCGTCTACGAGGACAAGGGCATACCTTCGTTGCAGGAGTGGCTCGGCAGCGCGCTCACGTCGCCGTTTCGCACGGAAACGCGCCTGATCCAGGACGACGCGCCGACCATCACGAAGACGCTGATCGAACTGGTCGACGAAGCGGGCTGCGATCTCGTGCTGACGACGGGCGGCACGGGCCCCGCGCGCCGTGACGTGACGCCCGAGGCGACGCTTGCGGCCGGGACGAAGGAAATGCCGGGCTTCGGTGAGCAGATGCGGCAGATCAGCCTGAACTTCGTGCCGACGGCGATCCTGTCGCGTCAGGTGGCCGTGATCCGCGAGACGGCCGAACGCGCCGCGCTGATCATCAATCTGCCCGGGCAGCCGAAGTCGATCAGGGAGACGCTGGAAGGCCTGCGCGACGAGGCAGGCAAAGTGAAGGTGCCGGGCATTTTCGCCGCCGTGCCGTATTGCATCGATCTGATCGGCGGCCCGTACATCGAGACGAACGCCGACGTCGTGGCGGCGTTCCGACCGAAGAGCGCGATACGCGCCCCACGGCAGGGTTGATTTATTTGGCTGGCGCGTCGGTGGACGGCGCGTCGGCGACCGTGCCCGCTGCCGGGATCAAGAAATGCTCGCGGTAGTAGCGCAGTTCGTCGATCGATTCGTGGATGTCGGCGAGCGCCGTATGCATCGCGCGCTTCTGGAAACCCTTGTAGATCGCCGGTTGCCAGCGGCGGCACAGTTCCTTCAGCGTGCTGACGTCGAGGTTGCGGTAATGGAAGAACGTTTCGAGTTCGGGCATCCAGCGCGCCATGAATCGGCGGTCCTGGCAGATCGAGTTGCCGCACATCGGCGACTTGCCGGGCGGCACGTACTGGCCGAGGAACGCGCGGATCTGCCCGGTCGCGTCGGCTTCCGTCACCGTCGACGCGCGCACGCGGTCGATCAGCCCCGAACGGCCGTGCGTGTTCTTGTTCCAGTCGTCCATCTTGCCGAGCGTTTCGTCGCTCTGGTGGATCGCGAGCACGGGGCCTTCGACGACTTTATCGAGTGTCGAATTGGTCACGACGACAGCGATTTCGATGATGCGGTCGTTGTCGGGATCGAGCCCCGTCATTTCCATGTCGAGCCAGACGAGGTTCATATCGCTGCGCACGAGCGGCGGCTGATCGACGGATTCGATAATGTCAGTCATTGAGGGCAACCTTGGTTTGGAACGGCGCGAGCGGGACAGGCGACACCCGCAATGGGCCAACGATGGCGCGCTCCCGCCCGCAGACAGGAACAAACATATAATTCTCGCATAGAACCCACGGATTCCCCGGATGCCTACTCTGTACTTCACTGTTCTGTTCGTGATCGCCGTGGCGGCGATGGTCGGCATGAAGCTCTGGCTCGCGTCGCGCCAGGTCCGCTTTGTCGCGGCGCACCGTGAAAGGGTGCCGCAGCAGTTCGCGGGCACGATCGCCCTCTCCGCGCATCAGCGCGCCGCCGACTACACAATCGAACGCACGCGGCTGACGATGATGGAAATCATCGTCAGCGCGGCCGTGCTGATCGTGCTCACGCTGCTCGGCGGCGTGCAGATTCTCGATATCGCCATCGGCGACTGGTTCGGCCAGGGCTATATCGGGCAGATCGCGCTGGTCGCGGCCGTGATCGCGATCACGAGCGCCGTCGACCTGCCGTTCGACTACTACCGCCAGTTCGTGATCGAACAGCGCTTCGGCTTCAACCGGATGACGAAGCGCATCTTCTTCGTCGACCGCATCAAGGGCGTGCTGCTCGGCGCCGCTTTCGGCCTGCCGCTGCTGTTTGTCGTGCTGTGGCTGATGAACCAGGCGGGCGCGTACTGGTGGTGGTGGGCGTGGGTCGTCTGGGTCGTGTTCCAGATGCTCGTGCTGGTCCTCTATCCGACCTTCATCGCGCCGATATTCAACAAGTTCGAGCCGCTGAGGGACGAAGCGCTCGTTCATCGCATCGACGCGCTGATGAAGCGCTGCGGCTTCGCCGCGAAGGGCCTGTTCGTGATGGACGGCAGCCGCCGCTCCGCGCACGGCAATGCGTATTTCACGGGCTTCGGCTCGTCGAAGCGCATCGTGTTCTTCGATACGCTGCTCTCGCGGCTGTCGGGCAGCGAGATCGAAGCGGTGCTCGCGCACGAACTCGGCCACTTCAAGCGCCGCCATGTGATCAAGCGGATGATCGTCACGTTCGCGATCAGCCTTGCGATGCTTGCGCTGCTCGGCTGGCTCGCGCAGCGCACGTGGTTCTTCGAAGGCCTCGGCGTGCAGCCGTCGATGACGGGCAGCAACGACGGGCTCGCGCTCGTGCTCTTCTTCCTCGCGGTGCCCGTGTTCCTGTTCTTCGTGACGCCGCTCGGCAGCCTCTTCTCACGCAAACATGAGTTCGAAGCCGACGCGTTCGCCGCGACGCAGACGGACGCGAGGGATCTCGTCAACGCGCTTGTGAAGCTGTACGAGGATAACGCATCGACGCTCACGCCCGATCCGCTCTACACGGCGTTCTACTACTCGCATCCGCCCGCCTCGCAGCGGATCGACCGGCTGCTGCGTCACGCATGAGCGGCCGCTCACCGAAAGCGCTGCGCGCGGCAGCCGCCAGCGAGCGCGCGCAGGAACGCACGCGCGGCCTCGTGATCGCCGCGCATGGCCGTCACTACATCGTCGCGCCCGAGGACGGCGGCGCGATGCTGCAATGCTTTCCGCGCGGCAAGCGCAGCGAGATCGCCGTCGGCGACCAGGTGCTGTACGAGCCGACTTCCGCCGATCAGGGCGTGATTGTCGAGATCGGCGAGCGGCGCAACCTGCTCTATCGCTCGGATCAGTACAAGTCGAAGCTCTTCGCGGCGAATCTCGATCAGTTGCTGATCGTGCTCGCGACCGAGCCGCATTTCAGCGAAGACCTGCTCGGACGCGCGCTCGTCGCCGCGGAAGAGAACGAACTGAAGCCGCTGATCGTGCTGAACAAGATCGACGTCGAGGCCGCGTTGCCGCTCGCGCGCAAGCGGCTCGAACTGTATCGCGGGCTCGGCTATACCGTGCTCGAAGTGTCGATCAAGACGCAGCCGGAAGCCGCCCGAGAAACGCTCGCCGAACATCTGCGCGGACATTCGACGCTGCTGCTCGGCCAGTCGGGCATGGGCAAGTCGACGCTCGTGAATCTGCTGATTCCCAATGCGGAAGTCGCGACGCGCGAAATCTCGACGGCGCTCAACAGCGGCCGTCACACGACGACATTTACGCGTCTCTACCCGCTTCCCGGCGGCGAAGGCGCGCTGATCGACTCGCCGGGCTTTCAGGAATTCGGCCTGCACCATCTGACGGAAGGCAAGCTCGAGCGCGCGTTTCCGGAGTTCAGGCCGCTCTTGCCGAACTGCCGCTTCTACAACTGCCATCATCTGCATGAGCCGGGATGCGCGATTCTCGACGCCATCGCCGATGGCCGCATCGCGAAGGAGCGGCACGCGCTCTATGCGCAGCTCGTGCACGAGGCGAGCCAGATCGTCCGCTGATATTGATCATGATGAAGCTCATGCGCGCGCCCAATGTCGTGATCGGACAGCATTGGATCAATCTGCTGGCTGCGGCGGGCATCGCGTGCGAGTTGCACAACCGCTATCTGAGCGGCGCGATCGGCGAGATTCCGGCAGATCAATGCGCGCCGGAACTGTGGCTCGTCGACGAACGCGACGAAATGCTCGCGAGGAAAGTGATCGACGCGGCACGCAACGGGCCTGCTGCCGACGCGCCCGGATGGCGCTGCATGCATTGCGGCGAATGGCTCGAAGCGCAGTTCACCGTGTGCTGGAATTGCGGAACGGCGCGCGATCCGTTGGAAGGCTGAAGGCGCGTTTCAGCGTGCCGCGCGCTGGCTGGCGTTTGGCCTTTCGTGCTGGGGATTGGCGTCGGCGTTTATGCAAGCCAGACCGCGATGGTCAGCATCAGCAGCAGGATCATCCACAGGATGACGGCTCGCCACACGAGGCCCACCGCCGATTGCAGCGTGCGCGGCGTGCAGTCGTCGCCGACGGTCATCGGGCCGCCGTCTCCCGTCGCCAGCGCATCGAGGCTCGACACTTCGGCAAGCGGGCCCGCGAGCCGCGCGCCCAACGCGCCGCTGCCGGCGGCGAGCAACACGCCGTCGTTCGTATCGGGCCATTGGCGCGTGTGATTGCGCCATGCGTAAATCGCATCCTCGAAGTTGCCGACGATCGCAAAGCCGAGCGACGTCAGGCGCGCCGGAATCCAGTCGATCACGAAGAACGCGCGCTGCGCGAACGTGGAGAATGCAACGGTCCGGTCGTCGGCGGGCTGCGACCAGGCGCGTGCCAGATACTCGGCCGTGCGATACAGCACCGCGCCCGCCGGGCCGACGGGAATCAGGAACCAGAAGAACACGCCGAACACATGCCGGTGCGACGCGACCACGGCATGAATCAGCGTGTGACGCACGATCTCGCTGACGGGCATGTCGACGGTATCGATGCCCGTCCATTCGTTGAGGATTTCGCGCGCGCGCGGCACGTCGTCGTTGTTCAACGACAGATGGATATCCGTGAAATAGTGGCTGAACTGGCGGAAGCCCAGCGTGAAGTACAGCACCGCGACGTTCCACAGGAACGCGAGCACGAAGTGAATCTCGTACAGCACGAAGTAGATCAGGCCGACGACGAGCGTCCATGGCAACACGACGACCAGCCAGGCAAGGAAGCCGTGCTTTTCCTTACCGGCATCGAAGCCGTGCGCCGTCGATTCCGCATGGTATTGAAAGAGTGCCGCAACGGGATTGTTCGGCGACAGCGCGCGCGCCTGTTCGAGGATGAGGGCCAACAATACGGAGAAAAAAGTCATGCGAGGCGCCGTGCTATTCGAGTTCTTGACGAGCGGTTCTGTCTTGCCGAGCTATCGGAATTGGTCATAACGATAGCACAGGGTCGGATGGGGCTGAGAGGCCGCGATTACAGACGCACTACAGCCGGCCCCGCGCGTCGCGCCCGCCTGGTGTCAAGCGGCGAGGAAGCGATAGAAATTGCGCAACATGCCCGCCGTTGCGCCCCAGATGAAGTAATGGCCGCCCGCTTCGCCGCGCGGATAAGGCATTGCAAAAAAACGACGCTCGCCGCCTTCCCAGCACAACACGCGCACCTGATGATTGCTCGGCTCCATCAGAAAGCGCAGCGGCACCTCGAAGATTTCCGCGACTTCAAACGAATCCGCCTTCACCGAAAACGGCGGATGAACGAGACCGACGACAGGCGTCACGCGAAAGCCCGTGCCCGTCAGATATTCGGGCAACGCGCCGAGCACTTCGACACGAGACGGATCAAGACCGACTTCTTCCTGCGCTTCGCGCAACGCGGTTGCCGTCACAGTGGCGTCGGCGGGTTCGTGACGGCCGCCCGGAAAGCTGACCTGCCCTGCGTGGTCGTTGAGATGATCGGCGCGCAGCGTGAGCAGCACGCTCAGGCCCTCATCGCGAACGACGAGCGGCACCAGCACCGCCGCGACGCGCGGATCGCCCGTTTCGCGCCAGCGGACTTCGCGCGTCTCCTGCTCCCACGGCAGATTCTGCTCGAAGCGAGCGCGCAGGCCATCGGGCGTCAGGCGGTCGGAGACGACGGCGGGCAGATCGGCATCTGTCGCCTCGACAGGCAAGGCTTCGGGGTCAAATACGGGACGGGCGGGGCGTGAAGGGGCGGTCAATGGAAGTCTCGAACCAGCGCTTGTGGGACATAGCGCTATTTTGACCTGGCAAAGAAAAAAGCACCCGTGAAGGGTGCTTTTCTTACAGCATTTACTGTTGAGCAGCAGTGCGGTCTTTCGACACCAGCTTCTCTTTGATTCGAGCCGACTTGCCCGAACGCTCGCGCAGGTAGTACAGCTTTGCACGACGCACATCGCCACGACGCTTCACGACGATGCTTGCCAGCAGCGGCGAATACGTCTGGAACGTACGCTCGACGCCTTCGCCCGACGAGATCTTGCGGACGATGAACGACGAGTTGAGGCCACGGTTACGCTTCGCGATCACGACGCCTTCGTAGGCCTGAACGCGCTTGCGGTTACCTTCAACCACGTTCACGTTCACAATCACCGTATCGCCGGGAGCGAATTCGGGAATGGTCTTACCTGCGAGCACGCGCTCGATTTCTTCCTGCTCGAGTTTTGCAATCAGATTCATCACTGACTCCTAATGCCATCTTGTCGGCGTTCGTACCTGCCTCGCGCTAGCGCGTCGGGCTACGGCCCCGATAGAGGATGGGTTCACATCTGGAACCGGCCACGCATGGACGGCTCCGCCTGGATCCCGCCTCGTCGCACGAAGACTCAATGCTTCGCGGCTTCCTTGGCGAGACTTGCGAGCCATGCCTCATCGGCACGGCTCAACAACTTGTTCTTTCTGGCCCGGTCGATCAGATCGGGCCGTTTGACGAGCGTGTTGCGCAGCGCTTCGCGCCGCCGCCACTGCTCGATTTCCGCATGATGGCCGCCGAGCAGCACATCGGGCACGCGCACGCCGTTGTATTCCTCGGGACGCGTGTAGTGCGGGCAATCCAGCAAACCATCGACAAAGCTATCCTGCACGGCCGACAGCGCATCATTCAGCACGCCCGGCAGATGACGCACGACAGCGTCGATCAGGGCCATGGCGGGGAGTTCGCCACCCGACAGCACGAAGTCGCCGAGGCTGACTTCTTCGTCGACGACACGATCGATCAGCCGCTGATCGATCGCCTCGTAGCGGCCGCACAGAAGAATCAGACCGGGTTCCGCGGAAAGGCGCATCACCTTGTCGTGATCCAGCGTAGCGCCCTGCGGCGACATCATCACCACGCGTGCGCGATCGATGCCCTGCTCCGCCTGCGCCGCTTTCGCGGCATCGATCGCGTCTTCGAGCGGCCTGGCCAGCATCACCATGCCGGGGCCACCGCCGTACGGGCGATCGTCGATCGTGCGGTAGTTGTCGGTCGTGAAATCGCGCGGATTCCACGTGCGCAACCCATAACGCTGCTGCTTCGCTGCGCGGCTCGTGATGCCCCAGTCGGTCAGCGCGCGAAACATTTCGGGAAAGAGCGTGACGATATCGAATTGCATCGCTCTCTCCGTTGAAGCGAACGTTCTAGTAATCGGCGTCCCAGTCGACGACGATCTTCTTCGCCGCCTGATCCACCGTCTTGACATAGACGCCGACGAACGGAATCAAGCGCTCGCCGGCGACCGGCTTGCCGTCTTTGCCGATAGCCGGATACTCGATACGCAATACCGCCTGCGCACCGTTGTCGATCAGATCTGCCACTTTGCCAAGTTCGACGCCCGCCTCGTTGACGACGTCGAGGCCCAGCAGATCGACCCAGTAATACTCGTCGGCTTCGAGCGCAGGGAAATCGCTGCGGCGCACGTAGACTCGGTAACCGCGCAACGCGAGCGCGACATCGCGGTCAGCCACGCTGCCCAGATGCGCAACGATGCTGTCGCCATGAGTCTTCGACTGCAGGCAGGGCGCCGATTTGCGCTCGCGACCCTTTTCGAGCCACCAGCGTTTGGCGTTGAGCAAGGCGTCGCCGCCCTGACCGGCGTCCGCATGCGCGGCCACCTTCACCCAGCCCTTGAGACCGTATGCATCGACGATTGCGCCGACTTCGATTGCATCGTCGGGCCAGCTTTCCGTCGACTCATCGCGCATTTCCTGCGCGGCCTCGGCCTTGGCTGCAGGCCGTTCGACTGGCTTGCGGACAAACGCGCCGAACGACGCGCGCGCGGTTGGCTGCGGTTTCGCCTTCGCGCGACCTGAACTATCCGAATCACGCTCCGACATCAGCGAACCTCAAGCCTGCATACGTCAAACCGTACACACCAGACTCGCGCAGAACCAACGCTGCACGAGCCGACGATGTACCTTGAAACTGCATTTACGCAGCCGGTTGCGCCTTTTGCGCTTCCTTCACCAGACGCTGGACGGTCGGCGACAGTTGTGCGCCAACGCCTTGCCAGTACGTCAGGCGGTCTTGAGCGATACGCAGCGACTCACCCTTCGTGGCGACCGGGTTGTAGAAGCCAACGCGCTCGATGAAGCGGCCGTCACGACGGTTACGCGAATCGGTTGCGACGATGTTGTAGAACGGGCGCTTCTTCGAGCCGCCACGAGCCAAGCGGATGATGACCATACTAGAATCCTTGAAAACCGGGGTTCGAAACTACTGAAACACGCGATTATATCCCGAAACTGAAACCGCAACAAACACTTAGCGGGATAAACCGGCGACAGGGTTGCGCGGGAAGCCCGCACCGGCTGAACGCGCGAGCATGAAACAGTCCGGGAAGGCCAGCCGGAGAGCCGTGAAGCCCCACTTAGCACCCGGATTTCGCACTGCTCGCGGCGCCGTCGCGTACGCGCCACGATTCCGTGCGCCGGACGCGTATTCTGATCCTTTTCGCTGCGGCGCTGTCGGTTTTTGGTGATCCGCTCTGCCACATAGCGCCCAGCGGGGACGCAAGCCGGGGCATAAGCCATCGGAAGTGCCGCGCTGACAGCGGGCGGCGTAGAATGCGCGTCGCGCTGTGCATCGTATGCGCAGCCACGCCGCCCGTCACCCTGTCGATCCCGCTCATGGCCACCGTCGCTACGCATCACCCGCGCTTTCGCTCCAAGACCGTCACGGCCGCGCTCGCGTTTTTCTTCGGCACGCTCGGCGCGCATCGCTTCTATTTGTACGGTGCGCGCGACGTGTGGGGCTGGGCTCATATCGTCGGGACGATCATCGGCATTCCGGGCTTCCTGCTGCTCGCCGCGACCGAACGCGCGTCGATCACGGGCTGGGCGCTCGCCGTTCCCGGCGCCGTGTCGATACTGGCAGCGTTTCTGGCCGCGATCGTCTATGGCCTGCGCCCCGATGCAAAATGGGACGCGCAGTTCAACGCACAAACGGGACGTCAAAGCCAGTCTGGATGGACCGTCGTCTTCATCGTGATCTTCTCGCTGCTGATCGGCGCGTTTCTGCTGATGACGGGTCTTGCGCTGTCGTTCCAGACGTATTTCGAATCTCAGGTCGAAGCCGCGAAAGCGATCTCGCAGTAGTCGCTCCCTCAGAAAAGGCTTAGCTGAGATGTTTCTGGTGCAACGGGTTTAGGCGGCTCGATCCGCTTGAAATGCGACATGTCGAGAATGCCGTGGTTGCGCGCGTTCAGGCCCAGACGCCGCACCGCGTTCGCAAAGCGTTGCCTGAGCAGATCGGCCCATAGCCCCTCACCCTTCATCCGCGTCGAGAACGACGAATCGTAGTCCTTGCCGCCGCGCATATCGTGTACTCGGCTCATCACGCGGTCGGCGCGATCCGGAAAATGCGCTGCCAGCCAATCCTTGAAAAGCGGCGCGACTTCCCAAGGCAGACGCAACACGATATAGCTCGCGCTCGTCGCCCCCGCCTGCGCGCACGCTTCGAGCACGCGCTCCATGTCCGGCTCCGTGACGAACGGGATCACTGGCGCGATGCTGACACCAACGGGAATCCCCGCGTCCGCGAGCGTGCGGATAGTTCTGAGCCGCCTCGAAGGCGTCGCGGCGCGCGGTTCGAGCGTGCGGGCGATGTCGGCGTCGAGCGTCGTAATCGTGATTGCCGCCATCGTCAGCCCTTTCTCCGCCATCGGCGCGAGCAGGTCGATATCGCGTTCGATCAGCGAGTTCTTGGTGATCGCCGCGAACGGCTGGTTACGGTCACTCATCACCTGGATCAGGCGCCGCGTCAGCTGTAAGTCGCGTTCGGCGGGCTGCCATGCGTCCGTATTCACGCCTAGCGCGATCGGTTCCGGCACATAGGACTTCTTCGCCATTTCGCGCGCGAGCAGTTCGGGCGCGTTGATCTTCGCGTAGATCCGGCTTTCGAAATCGAGGCCCGGCGACAGTCCCAGATAACTGTGCGTCGGGCGCGCAAAGCAATAAATGCAGCCATGTTCGCAGCCACGATACGGATTCAGCGATACGCTGAACGGAATATCCGGCGACTGGTTATGCGTGAGGATGGTTTTTGCGCGCTCCTCAAAAATCTGCGTGCGCAGCGCGGGCCGGCCGCTCTCCTCTTCGGACGGCACAATCCAGCCGTCGTCGATCGCCTCGCGCTGGTCTACTTCATAGCGGCCCTGCAAGTTCGTCACCGCGCCCCGCCCCTTGCGCGGAGCGGGCGGCGCGATTGGATATTCAGGGATCTGTCGGTCGTAATCGGTCACGGCACACATCGAAAGCAGCGCAGAATACTGTACAAATATACAGTCTTTACGGCTTTTGTCGAGCGCGACTTTCAGGGCCGATTCGGCGCGTGCGATGCCGCGCCGGACCGCTCATTCACCGACGGCAATCGTCAGCGTTTCCTTGATTTCTTCCATCACGACATAGCTTTTCGACTGCACCGCGCCGGGCAGTTGCAGCAGGATGTCGCCGAGCAGCTTGCGGTAGTCGGCCATTTCGCCGATGCGCGCCTTGATCAGATAGTCGAATTCCCCGGAAACCAAATGACATTCGAGCACCTCCGGGATTTTCTTCACCTCGCGCCGGAACTGATCGAACATGTTGCCGCTCTTGTGGTCGAGCGTGATCTCGACGAACACCAGCAACGCGGCGCCCAGCTCCGCCGGATTCACGCGCGCGTGGTAGCCGGTGATGACGTCGTCGCGCTCCATGCGCTTGACGCGCTCGATGCACGGTGTCACCGACAGGCCGACCTGTTCGGCGAGTTCCTTCATCGCGATCCGGCCGTCCTCCTGGAGGATTTTCAGGATCTTGTGGTCGAGCTTGTCGAGCGCGCGGACGGGTTGACGCTGTGTACGCATGGTTTTTACTGAAAATCTGAAAAATACAATAACAAAACCTACCTAGACGCAAATAGTATAGCGGTTAACACTAGGCATCCGGCATATCGCCTCGTTAATCGAACAAAAGCACGAACGACGAGGCCCTTCTTTCTCTTATACGCCGTGAGCCTTTCGACCTTTTGGGAGCAGCTATGCGTGTTGTCGTTCTGGGCAGTGGCGTCGTCGGGATCACGAGCGCCTATTATCTTGCGCGCGCGGGCCACGAAGTGACCGTCATCGATCGCGAAGCGGGCCCTGCGCTCGATACGAGCTTCGCCAATGCCGGCCAGATCTCGCCGGGCTACGCTTCGCCGTGGGCCGCGCCGGGCGTGCCGCTCAAGGCCGTCAAGTGGATGTTCCAGAAGCATGCGCCGCTCGCCATCCGCCTCGACGGCACGCAGTTCCAGCTGCAATGGATGTGGCAAATGCTGCAGAACTGCACGTCCGAGCGCTATGCCGTCAACAAGGGCCGCATGGTGCGCCTCGCCGAATACAGCCGCGACTGCCTGCAGGCGCTGCGCGCGGAGACGGGCATCCAGTACGAAGGCCGTACGGGCGGCACGCTGCAACTATTCCGCACGCAACAGCAGCTCGATGGCGCCGCCAAGGACGTCGCGGTGCTGAAGGAAGCGAACGTTCCGTACGAATTGCTGATGCCGGGCGACCTCGCGCGCGCCGAGCCCGCGCTCGCCGCGACCTCGCACAAGCTGACGGGCGGTCTGCGCCTGCCGGGCGACGAAACGGGCGACTGCCAGCTGTTCACGACGCGCCTCGCCGCGCTCGCCGGGCAACTGGGCGTCAAGTTCCGCTACAACACGCCGATCGACGCGCTCGCGATGGAAGGCGACCGGATCGCCGGCGTGAAGTGCGGCAGCGAGATCGTGCGCGCGGACAGCTTCGTCGTGGCGCTCGGCTCGTACTCGACGAAGTTCCTGTCGGACATCGTCAAGATTCCCGTGTACCCGCTCAAGGGCTATTCGATCACCGCGCCGATCGTCGATGCGAAATCGGCGCCCGTGTCGACCGTGCTCGACGAAACGTACAAGATCGCGATCACGCGTTTCGACAACCGGATTCGCGTCGGCGGCATGGCGGAAATCGTCGGCTTCGACAAGAAGCTCAAGGAGGCGCGCCGCGAAACGCTTGAAATGTGCGTGAACGATCTGTTCCCGGGCGGCGGCGACACGTCGAAGGCGACGTTCTGGACGGGCCTGCGCCCGATGACGCCGGACGGCACGCCGATCGTCGGCCGCACGCCCGTGTCGAACCTGTTCCTGAACACGGGACACGGCACACTCGGCTGGACGATGTCGTGCGGCTCGGGCCAGCTGCTCGCCGATCTGATCTCGGGCAAGCGCCCGGCGATCCAGTCGGGCGACCTGTCGGTGTATCGCTATCTCGGCGAAACGACGGGTCAGACGCGTCCCGCTTACGCCTGATCGATTCTCCGCTCCGATATGCGACAACGGCGCCCACGGGCGCCGTTGTCGTTTGCCGGGCATGTGCCCTGATTTCCCGCAGCGTTCAGAACTGATCTTCCGACAGCGCCAGCACGCCGTCCGCGCCCTTCGCGCTGACGATCGACGCCTCCAGCGCCACCGCCTGCGGCAGCACATGTTCGGCATAGAATTGCGCGGTGGCGATCTTCGCACCGTAGAACGACGGGTCATCCTCACGCTTCGCTTGCGCGACCAGCATCGCACGCGCCATCTGCCAGCCACCCAGCACGATGCCCGCGAGCTTCAGATACGGCACGCTGCCCGCGAACACCGCATTCGGATCGCGCTTCACGTTCTGAACGACGAACTGCACCACTGATTGCAACGCATCATGTCCATGCGACAGGTGCTTATGCATCGACGCGAACGCCGCGCCATCGTGCTGCTTCAGCGCTTCGACGGTCTGCGCGATCTCGGCGAGCAGCGCCTGCGCGACCGCGCCACCATCGCGCACCGTCTTGCGGCCGATCAGGTCGTTCGCCTGGATCGCCGTCGTGCCTTCATAGATCGGCAGGATGCGCGCGTCGCGGTAGTACTGCGCCGCGCCCGTTTCCTCGATGAAGCCCATGCCGCCGTGCACCTGCACGCCGAGGCTCGCCACGTCGATCGACAGCTCCGTGCTCCAGCCCTTCACGATCGGCACCAGGTATTCGTAGATCGCCTGGTGTTCGGCACGCTTCGCGTCGTCGGGATGGCGGTGCGCGAAATCGCAGTGCGACGCCGCGACGTACGCGAGCGCGCGCGACGCTTCCGTGAGCGCGCGCATCGTTGCGAGCATGCGGCGCACGTCTGCATGATGGATGATCGACACGGCCTGCTTCGCCGAGCCATCAACGGGCCGGCTCTGTACGCGTTCCTTCGCGTACGCAACGGCCTTCTGGTACGCGCGGTCCGACACGGCGACGCCCTGCATGCCGACGGCAAAGCGTGCCGCGTTCATCATGATGAACATGTACTCGAGCCCGCGATTCTCCTCGCCAATGAGATGGCCGATTGCGCCACCGTGATCGCCGAACTGGAGCACGGCCGTGGGGCTCGCCTTGATGCCGAGCTTGTGTTCAATCGACACGCAATGCACGTCGTTGCGCTCACCGAGCGAACCGTCTTCATTGACGACGAACTTCGGCACGATGAAAAGCGAAATGCCCTTCACGCCTTCGGGCGCGTCCGGCGTGCGCGCGAGCACCAGATGGACGATGTTCTCCGCCATGTCGTGCTCGCCCCACGTGATGAAGATCTTCGTGCCGAAGACCCGGTACGAGCCGTCGCCCTGCGGCTCGGCACGCGTGCGCACCAGCGCGAGATCGCTGCCCGCCTGCGGCTCGGTGAGGTTCATCGTGCCCGTCCACTCGCCTGAGATCAGCTTCGGCACGTAGGTGCGCTTCTGTGCTTCGCTGCCTGCCGTGAGGAGCGCCTCGATTGCGCCGTCCGTGAGCAGCGGGCACAGCGCGAACGACAGGTTCGACGCGTTGAGCATCTCGATGCAGGCCGCCGCGATCAGCTTGGGCAGCCCCTGGCCTTCGTATTCGACGGGATGCTGCACGCCCTGCCAGCCGCCCGCGGCGAACTGGCGAAACGCATCGGCGAATCCGGGCGTGGCCGTGACCACGCCATCCTTCCAGCTGCTCGGGTTCCGGTCGCCTTCGACGTTCAGCGGCGCCAGTACTTCGCCGCACAGCTTCGCGGATTCTTCGATCACGGCCTGGGCCGTTTCAAGGC
The DNA here is from genome assembly GCF_009362735.1 of Paraburkholderia franconis. Lineage (GTDB taxonomy): Bacteria > Pseudomonadota > Gammaproteobacteria > Burkholderiales > Burkholderiaceae > Paraburkholderia > Paraburkholderia franconis. Next base: position 298,179 of record NZ_WHNP01000006.1, read on the forward strand.
CGGCCTCTTCGAAGCCGGGCAATTCAGCGACGTCATCAAGCCCAGCCAGTTCCCGCATCACGAACATCATGTCCCTGATGGGTGCCGTGTAGCTCATTTGTGCCTCCTTCACGACTTCGATAAAAAAGGGGCGCCGGATTCAACATCCTCGCGCCCCTTTGTCTGGTGCCTGACTGTCGTGCGCCGTCATGCAGCGCGGTGTTCTATCAGCCGAGTGCGTTCACCAGTTCCGGCACGAGCGTGAACAGATCGCCGACGAGACCATAGTCCGCGACGCTGAAAATCGGCGCCTCTTCGTCCTTGTTGATCGCGACGATCACCTTTGAGTCCTTCATGCCCGCCAGGTGCTGGATCGCTCCCGAGATACCCACCGCGATGTACAGCTGCGGCGCGACGATCTTGCCCGTCTGGCCAACCTGGTAGTCGTTCGGCACGTAGCCCGCATCGACGGCTGCGCGCGAGGCGCCCATTGCTGCGCCGAGCTTGTCGGCGAGCGGCTCAAGCACCTTCGTGTAGTTCTCGCCGCTGCCCAGACCGCGGCCGCCCGACACGATGATGTTCGCGCTCGTCAGTTCCGGACGGTCCAGCTTCGTCACTTCACGGCTCACAAACTGCGAGATGCCTGCGTCTGCCGCCGCTTCGATCTTCCCGACCGACGCACTGCCGCCTTCTGCTGCGACCGGGTCGAAGCCCGTTGCACGCACCGTGATGACCTTGACCGGATCAGCCGATTGCACGATCGCGATTGCGTTGCCCGCGTAGATCGGACGCTCGAACGTATCCGCGCTATCGACGGCCGTGATGTCGCTGATCTGCGCGACGTCGAGTTTTGCCGCGAT
>NZ_WHNP01000060.1 GCF_009362735.1 Paraburkholderia franconis
TTGCCGCCGTCGAGCGAAAACCGCTGCCGGTGCCGACAGGCCCGAACCAGAGCTGGTCGATGGATTTTGTTTCTGATGGACTGGCTTACGGCCAGCGGTTTCGCTGCCTGAATGTGGTCGACGACTACACGCGGGAATGTCTGGCTATCGAAGTCGACACTTCACTGCCGGGTCTGCGCGTAAAGCACGTGTTGCAACGGTTAGGCGAGATGCGTGGATTGCCTGCATCCATCACGGTAGACAACGGCCCGGAATTCGCGGGTAAGGTGCTGGATGCATGGGCTTACGAAGCCGGCGTYACGCTGTCGTTCATCCGGCCAGGCAAGCCCGTCGAGAACGCGTACATCGAGAGCTTCAACGGACGCTTCCGTGACGAATGCCTGAATGAGCACTGGTTCGTCTCGATGCGTCATGCCAGACGCCTGATTGAAGAATGGAGAAACGAGTACAACACCGAACGGCCTCACAGCTCGCTCGGATATCTGACGCCCAGGCAGTTCACACAGGCACATGAAGCGAAGCAGCTTTTAACCTCGGACTCTAACAGCGGTCCGGACTAATACCGGGGGCAGGTCAACCAAGCAAATTGCGAAGCATGATTGCGTACATCAGTCCAAGCTTTGAGTACGGATCATTCTGCGGACTATCGTACAGAATAAGCGTATGCGCAGTGGTAGCCTGAGCACGAGCGCTCCCGGGCAACATCAATTGTGAGAATCCCGCCAGAAGCACAAGAATAAGAAAGGTCTTGTTCACGGTTATTCTCCGCTAGTCCCGTTCAACGTTACCATTTTGGCGGTTCACTGTGCTCTGGCCAAATCGGGGGCGGCCCGTTTCTTTATAGGCCTCTTCCCAATCTTTCTTCGACATACCCGGTGTGACATTGACCTGCGCGGATCCGTTCGGTAAAGGAGGGACCTTGTAAGATGCCGCAGCGGTGGACTTGTTTTGCCTTGGTGCATTCGCAGAATTTCCTTCTTGCGCGTTCGCCAAGGCTGGCTCGAGCGCACTCAGTGAAGCTAGCATCAGCAGGACTGGCAAAAAGGACGGGTTGCGTTCGCGGATGGACTTTAAAACATCTCTATATCGCATAGCGATCTCCTGAATGTTCGCGTTAGCCAGGAATCCTGTCGTGAATATGTTCGAGATAGAAGGCGCGCGCACGACGGCATTTCACCTGCTCATCCCCCTCCCCTTCTAATTGAAGAAAGCATCGTGGCACATATCAATGGAGCATTTGAACCATTGAACGGCGCGTAATCGGAAGACTAGGCTGTTGCAGAGAACGCGTACGTGGCTAACGGGGGCGAAACAAGGAAATACCACCCTTATCGTGAGAACAATCGACGAGCCGGACCCGATCCGACCGTAACTGGGCGAACCCGGGCCGACGGCGAACGCAGCAAATCGATCCTCAAGAGACCGTTCGCGATAGCGAAAAGCGAACACTCGACAGTCTGAGCGAGCTACGCCAGCGTGCCGCGACTAGCCGAGACGTTCGAGCGCGCGAGCACATCCTCCATCCGGTACAGTGGCGTGCCGTCGATGTACTTCCCTGCCGCGACGGCGGCGATCATCGACGGACTCGCGTGGCTGCCGGGCAAGGGACGTGCTGGCATCGGCGCGATCACGAAGTCCGGCTGCAGCCGCCGCCGCTGCACGCGCCGAGCGACGCGAGCGAAGCCGCGCAAAGTGCGTCCAACGTCGCTCGAACGAAACGCGCATCGCGAATAATCATAGGTATTTCCGCAGCCTGCTAGGCCTGCCCGGCGAAGAGATCATTCGTGACGACGAGTACGGCAGCGATGGCGAGGCAATCCGGCTAGCGCTGCAAATGCGCGCGTACATTGAAGTGCATGGACTCGCCCACGCCGGGTTTTGTGCGATTCGCGAGCGTAGAGGCGTCGTGGCCTGGCCGCGCCGGGCATTGTCACGTTGGCAAGGGCGGTCGAGTCAAGATGACCAGATGGCAAAGACCAACGGTCACCGGTTCCCTGCGGCAGTCATTAGCTGCGCGGTGCGTTGGTACTTCCGGTTTCAGTTGAGCCTGCGCGACATCGAAGCGTTGCTGTTCGAGCGTGGCGTCGTGGTCAGTTATGAAACGATCCGGCGTTGGTGCGATAAATTCGGCACGGGCTTTGCGCATCGCGTTAAGGCTTCCCGGCGCAAACCTGGCGCGACATGGCGCCTCGACGAGGTGTTCGTGACGCTGCGCGTCGAACCCTGGCCGCTGTAGCGTGCGGTCGACCAACACGGCGTCGAACTCGATATTCTTCTCCAGAAGCGCCGCGACAGGACCGCGGCGAAACGGTTCTTCAAGCGCGTTCTTGCCTGCTGTGCCGAAGCACCGCGCAAGATTGTGACCGGCCAACTACGCGGCTATCGGGCCGCGAAAGCCGAAATCGCCGGGCTGGCGAACGTCAGGCATGTATTCGTCAAAGCCAGCGCCCGGGTGAACAACCGCGCCGAGAACAGTCATCAGCCCACGCGGGAACGCGAGCGTCGGATGCGTGGTTTCCGAGTCCCTCAACGCACCCAGGCGCTCCTGTCGAGCTTCGGCCCGATCCGGCAGCACTGCGCGCTCAAGAGACATTTGCTACGCGCCTCCCTTTATCGCAACCCGCTCGCCGCGCGCTTTGTCGCATGGCGTCACTTCACTGAGCTCACCCAAGGTTCGTCCGCTTTCTGAGAGCACGGGCTCCCTCTCCGTCATTGCGTCGCGAACAACTCAACGTGCCAGCGCCGTGATGTTACTTAAAAGAGGCGGAGAATTGGCGGGTTCTGTTCGGCATGGGCTCGGGCCCGCAATGCGTCCGGGAAGGTCACCAGCGACTTGATGCTCCAGGCCGGTCTGCCCCTACGGTACGTCCGGCCAATGTTCCAGAGGTGCGCAGGAACTCAGACGCTATATCCGGAATCGCGCATCAAGTGGCGCGACACCTCGCTGTCCGGGCCTTCCGCCTCGAATTGCGCGCGAAGGCTCGCGTCTGCCCTGCGGGTCACGCCGCGGTGCATGGCCACAAGTAACGCGAAAAGGGCTACGAGAAAGAGAAACGTTGGTACGGTAAGCATCATATTGCTCCTGGCTGGTCAGACCGATAGCTGACTGCCGATGGTTGAGCGCGATTGCTTCGCAAACACCATGTCTGTCTGCATTGATTCCGATGACACGCATAATCCGGGCCTGAAGGTGTGCGACGGCAACTGGTTCGTATGCAGGGGAGTCAGAATGTTAGTGGTCCTCCTTCTGCCAAAACGCGATACTTTCATTACTAGCCATATCGGTTTGCATTACGTCACGTTATGACATATATGACGCAATGATAAGATGAATAGTATGTTATGCAAAACGATGCTGTTCTTGTCCATCCCCTTCATTGCAGGCGCGCCGCTCTTCGTGCAGCGTGCAAGCCTGAGGTGCCACCCGCGACGTCGTCGGCCGTCCGGACCCCTCCTACGTGGGCCAAAGCATCCATCGACGCCGCTTGAGAGCAGGCGGTTTTCCGACATATCGTCTCGTTCTTCGTTTTGGCAGGGACAGGGAGAGATGCGCCGACGACCGCGTTGCGCCATGAAACAGGACGAATGCCAGCTCGTCGTTCGCTCCCGGAAACGCGATTACGGTAAAAGCCAGAAGGCAGCATACGGCCAGGATAACCACGCAGTACGGCCACGCAAGATCGGCGCTCGTCGCTATAACATCGGCCAGATGAAAATCACGTGCTGATCACGAGGCGCTGCATTGACGGGGGAAACGCCGGAGCGCGATCCGCTCACTCCGCTGCATCCGTTCATCCGTCGCGGGACAGTCCGGAATGGACCGGAGGATAGTCCGTCTACCACGACACCCTCCTCTTGTTTTACCACTGTCGCTGCGCCCGTGACGGGATACGCGCGGCAGTCTTCAGCGTCGTTGGCGAAACGCAACGCGGCAGCCCCGCGCATACCGCCCGGCGCAGCATCGGCCAAGCCTCGACCTGCCGCTACCAGAGCGAGCATGACGGCCACCGCGCACCTCATCGCCCGACGATTCATCTCTGCATCCTCCGTTCTCTTGGCCGTACTCATTACACAGTCGCGTCAATCAGACCCATCATCCGAGCTGTATCCTGTGCCGGCAGTGCCGTTCGCAGGGCCATCGCGAGAACCAGAAGGCTCCAGATCGCAACGCATGCGACACCCCATCCAAAATCGAGCACGCCCAGTCCGTGACCAATGTCGCTGAGCCAGGACAGCACCAGCATTCCGCCGAACCATGGCAACAGCCAGGCGATATGCGGCCAGCCGAATTCGCTCGCGGGCTTGCGCGCCACGAAGTGATGGTGAACGGCGTAAAGGACGAATCCGATCGCGACGATGGCGAAAAGAAATGCGTTCGTGCGAAAGCCCGTCCAATAGATCACCCAGTTGCTACAGATGAATGCGGCAGGTGCGATCACCCCTGCGCCTTTGAGCCGGAATTGCCGCGCGAGATCCGGCATGCTCTGACGCAGCACGAGCAATGCGACGGGGCCCAGACCATACGTGAGAACGGTGATCGACGTGATGTAGTTCACCATCTGTTGCCAGGCAGGGAACGGCAGCAGGAACACCGCGCCGACCACCCACATGATTACGATGGCGACCCACGGTACCCGGTTGCGGTTCAGTTTCGTCAATGCGCGCGGGCCGGCTTCCATTTCTCCGATCGCAAACAGGATTCGTGAACCTCCCGTCACGTACATGAGGCCGGTACCCCCTGGAGACACATACGCATCGATGTAGAGCAATGTCGCCATCCACCCGAGCCCGAGCGTAGCGGCAAGGCCGGCGAACGGGCCCATTTGTCCCGTATAGCTGAGGTGAGCCCAGCCATGCGCCAGGTCGGCTGGCGCCAGCGCATACAGGAATGCCACCTGCAACAGGATGTAAAGGATAGCCGCCAACAGTACGGAGCCGATGACCGCGAGCGGTATGTTGCGGCCGGGATGGGCACTCTCACCGCCGAGATCGATGGCGGTACGAAAGCCGAGATAGCTGAAAATAATGCCGGCAGCAGGCAGCGCGGTGAATATGCCCGTAGCCTTATAACCGTTCGGGTCTGCCGACATCACGTTCCAGTGCGTGCTTGCCGCCAGCAAGACAACGACGGTCAGGAGCGGAACGAACAGCTTCCACCAGGTGACGGTCGAATTGACGTTCAACAACCAGCGGACGGTCATCAGGTTCAGCAGCGCCATGATGCCAAGGATTGCGGCACAGGTTATGAACCCCGTTGTCGAGAGCAGGCCTTCCCCGCCCGGCTGGAGGAAATAGGGAAGATAGTTGTTGGCGTACGTGACGATCGCTTCCGACTCGACGGCGGGCACGGGCACATACGCGAGAAACAGCATCCAGCTCCAGATCCTGCCCATGCCATCGCCGTGACTCGCATGGCTCATATGCACAAGCGCGCCGCTGCGCGGGAACAGCGCGGCGAGTTCTGCGAAACACAACGCGATCAGCATGATGATGATGGCGCCTGCGACCCAGCTCCAGATGCTCAGCGGGCCAGCGATCTTCGAGGCATGAAACGCCCCGAAGAGCCATCCCGAGCCGACGATGCTTGTCGTGCTCGCGAACAGCAGCCCAATAATGCCCGCATCCCTGCGCAAGGTTTTGGTACCGCTAGCATCTGATACTTCCGCCATGGCGGCCTCCTGATCTCCGGCTATGCCCGGGAGGCGTCGCTCCACACTGCAACATGGCGTCCATCGCCCCCGGGATGATGTCGACATTCCGTTACGGGCTTCGCGCATCGTGTCGCCCCGGCCTTCGGGGTGACGGATTACCGTCGATCGAGACCCGGCGCGTCGTCCCCTCGTCGTGCGCCGCCCCCTGCGCGACGATGTCCACATGCCTGCGTGGCCTGTCTTTCACTGAGGCGGCGGTCACAGGAAGGCCTTCCTTCATTTTATGTCACGTTGTGATACATTCAAGCGAAAGGACACAACCTGCTGCGTCCGATGCTGACCGGCTACAAGCTCCTGCCCTCATCCATCGACGCGCCGCAGCAGACCTCAGCACTGCTGGCGGTGCTGCCGCTCGGCGTCGGCGCTGCCGTGGTGACGCTGCTCGCGGCTTTTTTTCGGACCTTGCCGCGAACCTGACCTTTGGGTGCCACTTCAGCGATTGTGTCAGTTGCCCTTCGGTGGCACGCTTGCTGAGCGGTAACCACTAACGACAACCCGTTCTGTCGGCACAACACGCACCTGCCTGCTTCCCGTATGACGCGAAACAGGCAGTTGCGCATCGCACTTGTCGATTCGCACGCTGCACGCCCATCACCAGGCGGTTTAAGTCTCGTTTAATCCGCCCTACCTAGATTGAAGACACGAAGACGCCGTGAGCATGAACGGCCTATCGTTCGAATCGTGCGTCAGAAAAGGAATGCTGCGTCATCGCTACGCGAGCATGAATAGTGTCGCGATAGGCGGGGACGAGCATGGTCACGCGTAAGACGAGCCAATGCGGAAACTTTTCAACCATGTTGTATGGGGCGAGAGTAAGCGCTAGAGCGCCAGCTGCTGTCGACATAGGAGCCAGAATCATGCGAACCCTATCAATGATCGTTACCGTATCCACGCTCTGCGCATCGTCGGTTGCGCTTGCGCAGTCGACGCTAATCATTCATTCATCCCCGCTCAAATGCGAGAACCTGCTGTCGATGGCGAATCACGGCGTGCCTGTTCTCATGGATCGGGTGACGGGAACGAACAGGCAGTTCGTCAAGACGGATAGCGCGCTCGTCATCGACGCCGAAGCGCCCGCCGGCCTGATCGTCGATGATTGCAGCAAGGCGCCAAAGGTTACATTCGCCAACGAAATCGCACGCGTAAGCGACTCCGTGCACTTCGACAATAGTACTTACCATTGACGCGCGAATGCCATTGGGAAAGGAACATGCTTGCAGGGTGGCCGCGCGTGATCCCGGTCTCACCCATGGATTGCTTGCAATGACAAGCCAACTCCGATGAGTTATACCAGTTCGACTGTGTGTGTACCCGAGGTGGGCGCCGTGCCGAGGCACATCGCCATCATCATGGATGGTAACGGGCGCTGGGCAACGCAGCGCAAGCTGCCTCGTGTGGCGGGCCACACGAAAGGCGTCGAGGCGGTGCGCACGACCGTGGAAGGCTGCGCGCGACGCGGCGTGGGCTACCTGACGCTGTTCGCGTTTAGCTCGGAAAACTGGCGCCGCCCCCGCGACGAGGTGTCGTTCCTGATGCGCCTGTTCGCCTCAACACTGGAGCGTGAGACGACGCGGCTGGAAAAGAACGGCATCCGGCTGCGCGTCGTGGGCGACCTATCGATGTTTGATGCGAGCCTCCGGACGCTGATTCAGCGCGCTGAAGCGAAAACAGCTCACAACCTGCGCATGACGCTGACGGTTGCCGCGAACTATGGAGGACGCTGGGACATACTCCAGGCCGCCCGGCAGCTTGTCGAGCAGACTGCGGCCGACGGACGGCCCGCGCTGGTCGACGAAGCCAGCTTCGCGCAGCATCTCGCATTCGCTTACGCGCCGGAACCGGATCTCTTCATCCGTACCGGCGGAGAACGGCGCATCAGCAACTTTCTGCTGTGGCACCTTGCGTATACCGAGCTGTACTTCACCGACACCTTTTGGCCGGACTTTGACGACGCCGCGCTCGAGGCCGCTCTGGCCTCGTACCGGGCCCGCGAGCGTCGCTTTGGACGCGCAACTGCGTGACGAATATCTCATCGGCTAAAAACCGACGCCGATACCCACACCCACGCCACCGCCGTAGCTGCCACCTCCGACGCCGACGCCAATGCTGGGACCTGGCGCGTAATAGCCTGGGCCGTATCCGTCAGCCGGGTAGCCGCTGTACGGCTGGGCGGCAACACATCCAGCAACGCCTGCCGCTAGAGTCAGTATGCCGAAAAGCCTCGTCATGATCGCCCTCCCGCGCATCGATTGCATAGCGAGAATTTTAATCCTCAAGGCCAATGCGCCATTGCTATCTGGATTCACTCGACCTCGTCGAGGCTGATGTCGTCACAGCGCCGGTCTTCCGATGCTCAGCGCCCAAGACCGCTACCGGCGATCTGCTGCTCGACGAACTGGGCGAAAAGCGTATGCAAACGCGTGGTCGGATGAAGGTCGTCTGCAAACATATACGTCTGATCGGCATTGGGTGTGACGTATGTAGCAGGCGAGCACAGCAACGCCGTGTCATCGGGGGTCTTCGCGGGATCGCAGGCCTGCCCCGTGTTGGACACGGCAAAGCCGTTGGCCTTGAAGTTCGCGATGATCTGGTTCACCCAGTTATAGGAATCGATCTGGATCACCTTGCCCTGCAGGCCACTGCCCTGCAAGGCAGCGTTCAACGTTGTGTTAAAGAGTTGCGACAACTGGGTCAGGTTCGCCCCACCGTCGGACGAGACGCGCCCCTTGGGCGAGACACCGACGTTGGGAACATTGACTACGACGACGTGCGTGCCGCCGTTCTGGACAATCTGCCCCACAATCTGGGCCAGTGTAGTTGCGGCCGCTTGCACCGTCGTCACAGCGGCTGGCGGCGAGCCCGCGCGAAGCACGTCGTTCGCGCCAGCCCAGACCAGGATAAGTTGACCGGCATTGAAGCTTCCGTGAGCGGCAAGATAGCTCGAAACCTGCTGGTTGACGGGCATTTCAACGTTGCCGATCACGTCGACAAGAAAATCATTCAGGTTGGCTGGCGTCGAAACCGTGGCACCGCCCTCCGCATAACCCAAGCCGTCGTGTGCGCTCAGTTTATGATCGACACTGATCGTGAAGGCAGCGCTCAGTGTGTCGCCATAATATTGCGCCACATCCTGAGTCCATACCTGCCCCGGGTTGGTCGTGAAACGGCCTCCGCCCACGGCGCTCGCGATCGGCGCAAAGGTTCCCACGTCCGACAGGCTGTCGCCAAAGGAGACGACTTGAAGACGAACTCCGCCCTGCGGACTGCTCGCACCACTGGCACCGCCGCCGCCTCCGCCTCCGCCGCATGCGGCAAGCAGTGCAATCAGTACGGCAAACAATGCCACGTATGCCCAGTGACGAATTCGTCTCATCGGGGTTCTCCACCACGCGACCGGACCGCCATGCCTCCACATCATGGTTCCTGGTCACGTGCCTGACATGACCCGCGATGAACCATCGCCATCGCAAAGAGGCACCCTGCGTAGCCCTAGAATACATCACATATTCGTCGGACAAACGGGCGCCGACTGGCTGACACACGGTCGTTGCCGTGCAACGATCCGCCTCAAGTTGACAACGCCCGCGCGCCGTCTAAAGGTGCATCCAGTATGTATCGGGAATTGCTCGATCCTCGTCCGACATGAATGGATTGTCCAGCCGTATCACCTTCCTGCCAGCCAGATTCCCGCGCTTCAATCCATTCTGAATGTACGGATGTGTATTGAACAATTTCAGATACGAGCCGTCGCGCCAGGCGGTTGTGAAGCCACGCGCGATCGTCGCGGCCAACTCTCCATGATTCGGCGACACGTAGAACAGAAAATCGGAACGATACGCGAGCAGCAGACTTTGCTCGACAGCGAGATCGGGTTCCGTCGCCCGGCGCGATTCCAGTTCGGGATACGCCTCGATCACGCCGCGCGGGAAATAGTCGACGCGTCGGCCTTCCAGCATCTTGAAGATCGTCTCGTACGTCGACGGTGTCTGCACGCGAAGGCCGGCGTCGCGCATGATCCTGGCATCGATCCAGCCGAGCCCCTGCACGCCCGTCATCGAGCGAAGGTCCTCCAGCGTTTCGATCCGGTCGAAATCGACCTGGCGGTCCTGTCTGATCAAAAACACGCGATAGCCGATCAGACCGCGATGAATTGGAATATGCACGACGTTCAGGCCGCGCTCGGCCTGCGCCTCCATGCTCGTCCAGTGGAGGTTGATCGTGTTTCCGCTGGCGAGTTCGGCGAGCGCGCGGCTGCGTTCCATCACGACCTCGATCTGACGCGTCGTATAGGACGCGTTGGCCGCTTTCATCGCGACATCCAGCGTCGCGAGCGCGAACGCCGCATGCACGTCGCGACCCGGCCTGATCTGTGGATAGACAATGTCGAAATGCTGGTCCGGTGCGGCCCGCGCGGAAAACACCGCGCCCGCGGCGGCACTCGCCGCCGTGATAATAAAGCGCCTGCGATGCATAACCACTGGTGACTGAAACTGGGTCGTACAGGTGGCTCGCGTATTGCCGGCGAGCCTGATGAAATCCTGTCACGGGCCGTGCCGCAAAAAAATGCGGACAAACCCCCTGACTGAATGCTCACCGATACTCACGTCATCCCTGCATTTCGCGGCGCGAGCATCCCTCTACTCGACGATCAATCCGTGCCGGATCGCGTACCGGATCACCTCAGCATTGTTGGAAAGCCCGAGTTTCTGCATCAGTCGCATCTTGTGTGTACTGATCGTTTTCGCGCTGAGCGAGCACGCCTCGGCAATTTCGTTGATGCTCCTGCCCGCCGCGAGCATCTGCAGCACCTGAAATTCGCGGTCCGACAGCACTTCATGCGGAGGCACGTCGCCGCGCTGTGTTTCGAAGACCATTGCATCGACGAGTTTCGGATCGATGAAGCGGCCGCCGTCCGCGAGCTTGCGGATCGCCGCGAGCAGCACGTCCGGGTCGCTGTCCTTGGTCAGATAACCCGTTGCGCCCGCGCGCAACGCGCGCGAGGCCACCTGCGCCTCGTCGTGAATGCTCAAGACGAGTACGGGCAGCGCAGGCTGCTCCGCCCGTACTCTTCGGATCAGATCGACGCCGCTGATGCCGGGCATCGTCATGTCGAGTAGCAGCAGATCGACGACGCAACTGCGCAGCTTGTCGACCACTTCTGCCCCTTGCGCCGCTTCCGCCGCGACGACGATGTCGCTCGTCGTTGCGATGATCTGCCTGAGTCCGCCACGGACGATCGCATGATCGTCTGCAATAAGTATCCTGATCATGTTTGAGGTTCGCCATCGAGCGGAATGTGAATCGAAACCGTGGTGCCCGCGCCCGGCGTGCTGCCGATCGAAAGCGACCCACCGATCAGCCGTGCGCGCTCGTTCATGCCGAGCAGGCCATATGAATAATTGCGCCTCACCACTTGCTGGTCGAAGCCGCGGCCGTCGTCACGCACGTGCAGTTCGAGCTTCTCCGCCGTCGAGATCAGCGTCACGTCCACGCGCGTCGCGTCAGCATGACGCGCGACGTTCGTCAGGGACGCCTGCACGATGCGGAACACGGCCGTCGCGTGCGCATCCGACAACGCGGGCTCGCCACCGACGATGCGCAACTCGCAAGGAATCGGATTGCGGCGGTTGAACTCGTCGACGAGCCATTCGAGCGCCGACACGATGCCGAAATTGAGTGCGGCCGGCCGCAAATGACTCGCGACGTTGCGCACCATCCAGATCGTGCCTTCGACCAGTTCGCGCATGTCGTCGGCTTTTTTGATTGCTTCCGGATCGTGCGTGAGGCGCATCTTGAGCAGCGACACGTCCATCTTGAGCGCAGTCAGCAACTGGCCAAGTTCGTCATGAATCTCCATCGCGATGCGCTTTCTCTCCTCTTCGCGGATCGCCTCCATGTACGCGGATAGTTCGCGCTGCTGCTCGCGCGATTCGACGAGTTCCTGTTCCATCTCCTTGCGCCCCGTGATGTCGTTAAGGCCGACATAGATCGCGGGAGAATCGTCGTAGGTCGCGACGCGCGCCGTCGCCATCGCCCAGAACTGCGTGCCATCGGGGCGCCGGAACTGCACCTCCGCATTTCGCAGGCTGCCCTCCGTCCTCAGATGCCGTATCAGATGTTCGCGCTCGCCTGGATCGGCGTAGAAATCTGCGATATTGGCCGACATCCCTTCGTCCATGCCGAAGAGTTCGCGCAGCGGCTCGTTCGTGTACAGGATGTGCCCCTCCGGCATTGACGTAATGCACAACGGCACCGGACTCGTTTCGACGATCGCGCGAAAGCGCGCCTCGCTTGCCTGCAGGCGCGCGTCCGCGCGCCGCCGCTCGTCGATCTGCGCCTGCAGGTTCGCGTTGGCGCGCGCCAGTTCTTCGGTGCGCAACGCGACGCGCCGTTCGAGATCGTCGCGCGCCTGCGATAGCGCAGCCTCCGTTTCCTTGCGCACGGCCACTTCGGCGAGCAGTTGCCGGTTCTGTACGAGAAGCTGCTTGTGCATCGCGCGCAGCTCAAGATGCGCGCCGACGCGCGCCAGCGTCTCGTCGATGCGCAACGGCTTCGTCACGTAATCGACCCCGCCCGCCGAAAAGCCCTCGACGCGATCCTCGTTGCCTGTCTGCGAGGTCATGAAGATAACAGCGATATCGCGCGTGCGTTCGTCGCGCTTCAGACGGCGACACGTCTCGAAGCCGTCGATGCCCGGCATCTTCACGTCAAGCAAAATCAGATCGGGCTGCGCGAAAGCCGCGCGCTCCAACGCTTCGACACCGTCGAGCGCCACCAGCACGCGAATGCCGCGCGCTTCGAGACTGTCTACGACCACGCCGAGATTCGCGGGCGTATCGTCGACGATCAGGACCGTGCCCGTATGTTCAACCGAAGCGGCGAGATGGCTCATGATGCGGTGTTCCCTTCCAGGTACCGCTCGACGAGTTGCAGGATCGCCTTCGACTGATACGCGCGCGCCAGTTGATGCAACCGCGCGGCGAACGCCGCATGCGCCGGATCGCTTGCCGCGATGCGCTCCGCCCACTGAACGATGCCGCGCATGTTGCCGTCGCGCGCGAGCTGATGCAGTTCGTTCATTGCGGCGATGGACATCGCGGCGGGAAACGTCAGAGGTGTATCCGGCGCAACGTCGGCCCACAGGGCACCCTGAATCCATGTGATGCCGAGCAAATCCGCCATGCGTGCGAGCAGCACATCAAAATCCACCGGCTTGGCGATGAACGCGTTCGCACCCGCGTCGAGACTCTTCGCGCCGTCCACGCCGAACGGCGTCGCCGATATCGCTATGATCGGCACGTGCGCGAATTCGGGCATCGCGCGCAGACGCTGCGTCACTTCGAGACCATCGATGCCCGGCATCACGATGTCCGTGAGTATCAGATCGGGACTCTCCGCCTGCGCGATCGAGATGCCGTCGCGGCCGTTGTCGGCCTGGACGGTATCGAAGCCGATACGCTCCAGCAGTTCGACGACGACGGCGCGATTGACCTGCACGTCGTCGATCACGAGCACCTTGAGACGCGGGCCTTCGTACCCCGTGACGACAGACGCAGGAACCCGCGCGCGCGACGCCGGCAGTTCGACATGCGACGGCGGCAGTTCGAACCAGAACACGCTGCCTTGGCCTACTTCGCTTTCGACGTGCACCTCGCCGCCCATCGCGCGAACGAACTGTCGGGTGATCGCAAGGCCGAGGCCCGTGCCGCCCGCACGCCGTTCCGCACCGCTCGCCTGCTCAAACGGCATGAATATCTTCTCGTGATGTTCCACGTGAATGCCGATGCCCGTGTCGTGCACTTCGAAGCGGACTGCGCCGCTTGCGCTTCGTCCGATATGCAGACGCACGCCGCCTTCGTCGGTGAATTTCACGGCGTTCGACAGGAGATTGAGCAACACCTGGCGCAAGCGGCGTTCGTCGGCGCGCACACCGGATGGAGCATCGGCCGCAATCGTGCATTCGAACGCAAGCCGTCTCTGCTCGACCTTCACGCCGATGATTTCCCGTATCGTATCGACAAGACCGGCGAGCGGCACATCGCAGATCTCGATGCGCAGCTTGCCCGCTTCGACTTTCGCGAAATCGAGCGTCTCGTCGATCAACGTCAGCAGGTGTTCTCCGCTTTGCTGGATCACAGCGACACCATCGCGCTGACGCACGCTCAACGTGCTATCGCGCCCGAGAATCTGCGCATAGCCAAGAATGCCGTTGAGCGGCGTGCGTAGCTCGTGACTCAGATTCGCGAGGAACTCCCCTTTCGCGCGATTGGCCGCTTCCGCCGAGCGCCGTGCTTCGCGCTCGATGGCCGCCTCGCGCTCGTCGAGATACGCACGATGCAGGCGCATCCCCATCGCGTTGAACGCCGACACCACGCGGTCGAGTTCATCCGCCTCGCGCGGCGGCGTACGCCGCAGGACGAATGGCTGCGGCGGCTCATGAAAATCGTAATCGCTGACAGTGCGCGCGATCGCCGCGAGATGCCGCGTGACGAGCCGCCACAAGATATAGAACGTGAAGAGCGCGACCAGAAACGTATTCGCGCCCTGGCTCACGAGAATCACGAGCGCGGTGCGCGCAAGCTCGTGATAGAGATTGGCGAGCGTCGCCTCCACATACAGGGTGCCGATACGTTCCACCTTGTCCTGCACGCGGTACAGGATCGGAAACTCCCGCGCGACCGTCATCTCCGTCATGCGCTCGCCCACGGCCACGACCATCTGTGTCCCGGCCGACGGCGACTCCCGTACTTCGGCCGCGCGAATATCCGCGAGGCGAAGCATGCCTTCCAGTTCCAGCTTCAGTTGCGGCTGATCGAGCCGCCATAGCGCTTCGCCGAGACTGTCGCGATAGCTGCGGTCGATATCGACGAGACGGTTCTGAATCTGCGCGATGCCGCGCTCGTAGTCGCGATAGAGCTGCACCGCCGTCAGGATCAGCGTGATCGCGCAGCTAAAGGCGAGCACCGTCGCGAGCAGCCGCAGCACCACGCTGCGCCGGACGTAACGGAGCCCGCTCCACCATGCGTCGAAGCTGTCGAGAGCCATATCTTCCCGCGAGTGCCGCCGTTGTGTGTGTCCTATTCTGCACTCGATGCCAAAGCCCGGTCTACCGCGCCCCACCCGGGTTTCAAACGTCCGATGAAACAACGCGCGCCCGCCCCCAGTCACTACGCCCTGCCCGCATGCCTTTGCTCGTTTTTGCCTGCGTTGTCGTTTGCTATTCCGGCACCTCGCCCACCGCCATCAGCCGGACCGTGCGAGCCGGACGTTCTATCAGCTCGTCGATCAGATCGGCCATTTCGCACAGCGCGTGAAAGCCGTACGCGTCGAGCTGATCCGCATGATGGCGCCGCAAATAGCGCATCGTTTCACCCACTCGCCGCAAAGCACCCGGCGCGCTGTCGGTCAGCGGCCAGCAATGCAACAGATAGGCGAGCGGCGTCACGCTGCGCGTCTCGCACCAGGTGTCGAACAGCCGCAGACAGAGCGAATCGACCTGCTCGACAATGTTCTCCCGCTCGGACAGATAGGCCATCATGATGCATCGGTTCAACATCGCGTTTCGATGGCTCATCATCTGCGATCAGAACGCGTGTCGCAGTCAGCGCAAGCGCAAAGACAGTCGTGTGACATCCTGATTCGCGTGTCAGGAGATCCTTAACGCCATTCATGCAGAAAACCCGCCGACGGGTGAAAACCCTTATATGCCATTGCTTCACGCTCTCCCGGGTTCAGGAAATCCTGACGGCTGAAATCAGCGCTTCCTGAGACGACATTCCGTCGCCGCCGATTGGGCGCGCGCACCGATCCCCCGTAGCATCGCTTCATCGTGCATCGCGGGGAAAGTCATGGCGGGCAACAAATCGCTGCGCTCTCAGGTCGAAAAACTGGTCGGCTCGACGCGTGGCCGAACAGCGCGCGTGCGCCTGCTGGAACGCTCCCGCTCGGGCGGCACGTGCCGCGTGTGCATTCAGATCGACCGGCCGACCGGGTCGTTCTCCCTCTTCTTCTTTCGTCATGCCGACGGCACATGGCATGTGTTTCCGCCAGACAGGCGCCGACCGGAGATGGGGACAGGCCGCAAGGCAGCCTGATCGTTCTGCAAGCCAAGGAGACGCACATGCACGACGACGCTTCGGATGCATTGCCGCAATATGTGATCGAACTGCGCGCGTGGCTCAGCCACTGGTACGACCATGCGTTCAATGTTGGGTACATCCATCCGCCCTTCACGCTCGACCAAGCGATTGCGGACCGGCTCGAGGGGTACTTCAAGGCGGGCCTGACGCCGGCCGAAGGCGCGATGGCGTTCTTCGGCTTCGTGCATTGAGAGGCGGGCGATGAGGTTCGAAGAGTTCGATGCCCGCTTGTCGCGCCTGCTGGTCACGATGCCCGGCGGGACGATAGCCAATCTGACGGACGGCATGATCGCCTGGTGGAATGGCACGCGGACAATCTACGCGTGGATCGGCAAGGGCGACGATGGCAGGCACAGCGGAATGCACGCACGTGAACTCGACCTCGCCGACGATTGGGGGCAATTCCACGACTGGCTCGCCGCATGGATCAACGAGCCGCGCTTCAATGCGCGTCCGGGTGCGGATGGTCACGTACGCTGACGGACACTAAGACACCGGCGGTGCCATCGGTCCAACCACGGCCATCGTCGCCGCGCTCGGCGATGCTCGGCAATTCCATGCTGTAGATGCCGTTGCTCGAGAAATTTGTGGAGTCTGGAGTCAATCAATGAAACACCAGATCGTCGGGCGTTATCGTGGATTCGTCATTGAAGCGCGCATAGAGCCGCGGACGGCCCGTTCGTCCGATGGAATCGCGCTGAGATACCGCGTCTCGTGGTCGTTGCGTACGGGGACGTCAAAACAAAAGATCATCGGTGACTTTGCCGATCCCGTCATATACGACTCGGACAGAATCGCTCTCACTTGCGTTGACCGCGAGGCTCGCGCCCTTATCGATGCCATGCTGGCGAATGGTTTCGAGCTCACTTCAGGCAGGATGCTTCAATTGTGAGCGCCATACGAGGGGAAACTTTTCAGGGTCGTTTTGGCGGTTCGAGGGCAACTGGTCGGTGACAATCTTGCGCGGCACCGGGTTCGAACGCAGTACGCACCTGGAGAAACCCTTTGCCGCTGCCTTGTCGCGGCGCTTTTGCAGAAGCACGTCCAGTTCGGTACCGTATTCGTCCACGGCACGCTACAAGACGTACGGCTCGCTACAACACGTACGGCTCGCAACAACGCGTACGGCACGCCACAACGCGTACGGCTCGCCACGCAGACTGACCATCATCTCATCGAGGTGCCACGTCGAGCCCGGCTTGCTGCATGCGGCCTCGGCACGACGGGCAAACTGCACGCCGAACCGGTCGCACCAGCCGCGCACCGACTCGTACGTGACCGTCACGCCGCGCTCGAGCAACAGCTCCTCGATGTCGCGCAGGCTCAGGTTGAAGCGGAAGTACCAGCGCACTGCGCAGCCGATGATCGATGCCGGAAAACGGAAGCCATGGTACGGCGATTTGCTCTTCTTCGTGCCGGCATTCTATCTTTCGGCGATCCCGAGTTGACAACGCCCGTCAAGAGCTTGGGCGTAACGGACGACGGGGCAGAGTCGCACCACAACCGTATCAGGCATGTCACGCCCTCATGCTAGGATGTCTTTCCCTCACCGCTCCGAGAGACGAACATGGCAGCCCATGACTTCATCGAGTTTTCGTGGGACGAACAGGAAGACGTCAAGGCTGTGCTTGCAAGCCGGGGACTTGATTTGCGCGAGTTCAAGATCACGGACAACGCCCCCTCCGGTGGCGAAAAAGGAGCGATCCGGCAGATCTCCGTAACGCGCATCACCAACGGCAAGATGGCGATCTACGACACCGATCATTTCGCACCGTGGATCACCGATTTCGACGAGGCGCTGGCGGCGGGATATTTCGACGATTGAAGTCGCAGCGTTCATCGTCTACGAGCTTGCATCGGATACCGCCCGCCTGCGCCAGCGTGGCCCAACCGGCCGGCGAGCCGTGCGACATATATTCGTAGGGCATTGTCACGTTGGCAAGGGCGGTCGAGTCAAGATGACCAGATGACAAAGACCAACGGTCACACCGGTTCCCTGCGGCGGTCATTAGCTGCGCGGTGCGTTGGTACTTCCGGTTTCAGTTGAGCCTGCGCGACATCGAAGCGTTGCTGTTCGAGCGTGGCGTCGTGGTCAGTTATGAAACGATCCGGCGTTGGTGCGATAAATTCGGCACGGGCTTTGCGCATCGCGTTAAGGCTTCCCGGCGCAAACCTGGCGCGACATGGCGCCTCGACGAGGTGTTCGTGACGCTGCGCGTCGAACCCTGGCCGCTGTAGCGTGCGGTCGACCAACACGGCGTCGAACCCGATATTCTTCTCCAGAAGCGCCGCGACAGGACCGTGGCGAAACGGTTCTTCAAGCGCGTTCTGGCCTGCTGTGCCGAAGCACCGCGCAAGATTGTGACCGGCCAACTGCGCGGCTATCGGGCCGCGAAAGCCGAAATCGCCGAGTTGGCGAACGTCAGGCATGTATTCGTCAAAGGCAGCGCCCGGGTGAACAACCGCGCCGAAAACAGTCATCAGCCCACGCGGGAACGCGAGCGTCGGATGCGTGGTTTCCGAGCCCCTCAACGCACCCAGGCGCTCCTGTCGAGCTTCGCCCCGATCCGGCAGCTCTTCGCGCTCAAGAGACATTTGCTACGCGCCTCCCTTTATCGCAACCCGCTCGCCGCGCGCTTTGTCGCATGGCGTCACTTCACTGAGCTCACCCAAGGTTCGTCCGCTTTCTGAGAGCACGGGCTCCCTCTCCGTCATTGCGTCGCGAACAACTCAACGTGCCAGCGCCAAGCGGACAATTCAAAATGGCTTTGACAGAGATGTAGGTCCCAAAACACGCTGGCGCATTTACGTCGCCTTCGTGCTGATGCTGCATCAAGGCCTGCGTCGCGGCGAACTGCTGTTGCTGACGGCCGATTGCGTGAGATCCGGTTTCGACAAAAAGCGGCAGATGCTCCGCCATTGGATCAATGTGCGGCAAGACGAATACGAGGACGACGACGCTGACGAACCGATTGACCCGATGTACTCGAAGCCAAGCATCAATACCGTTCATTCTGTGCGCCAAATTCCTGTCAGTCCGGTGACGGCGCAACTGGTTCAAACCTACGTCGAAAACTACCGTGGCCGACCCAGTCATCCCTCCCTGCTCAATTCGTACATCGGTAATCCGTTGGCGACTGAATCGCTGACGAGGGCGTTTTGTAAGGCCTCGCATGCGTTGCCCTTTGCGGTGCGTCAGGAATTGATTGACCGCTGCAACAAGGATTCGATCACGCCGCACGCCTTGCGCCCGTTTAACCGGGTCGAGAATCAACGCGGTTCGTAGCGGTGAGGGGGCGTGTCCGCGCCCCCTCCTCTTGCAGCATGTGTCAGCGGTGCTTAGAAATCATGGTTCATACCGATCGAGAAGCCCGTCTGTTTCTCGTGCCCGGACGGGTTCAGCGTGGCATTGGTCACGTAGACGCCAGTGAAATGCGTGTAGTCAATGTCAGCGTAAAGCAGGGTCCGTTTCGATAGCGCATACGTGACGCCCAGAATGGCGACGTCCTTTCGGCCATCCACGCCGGCCGTCGAATTCTTGTTGTCGTAATACGCGGCCGTCACATTCAGGAACGGCGTCGCCTCATAGCGCAGGCCGCCCCATAAGTATTGGTTGCGCGTCGCGCCGTGCACCGTCGAGGGAACGGATTGCATGGCAAGCGAATACCCACCCATCGCCTCGACGGGACCGAGCGACACTGCACCGCCGGCCGTGTACTGATTGTTGGCAAAATACGGGGTCGTGGCTGCCGTGGTCGAAAGCGGGTTCGAGCGGTGCGTATAGCCTGCACCGAACTTGAACATTCTTGTGTGGTAATTCAGGCCGCCCGCGAGCATCGTCCCGCTGGCAAGACTACCTGCGATGCCGCCCGGTGCGTAGACCGCGCGCGCCGTCCACGGACCGAAATCGCCGTGGTAATGGATCGCGTTGTCGTCGCGGCCGCTGGTGCCGCCGGAAATCGCCGCCGCTTCGGTAACGCCCAGATAGCGCAGGTTGAACGGTTCGAAGTCCCTGATCAGCCGGTGTTGCAGCGTGAACTGATGGCCGATGTCGACCTGCCCGAACGGTCCGCCGAACCCGACCGTGGAATTACGTTGAAACAACTGATTGGTCGTGCTGCTGTTGGCGCCCGTCGACAGAATGTAGCCCGCTTCCAGATCGAAGCGGACGAAGTATCCACCGCCCAGGTCCTCGACGCCGAGAAAGCCCCAGCGATTCGATTTGTAGACGCCGTTCGATGCCATCGTCAGCGCCGCGCCGCCTGCCTTCGTACCGTTCACGAGATTGCGCAGCCCGCCGTCCAGCGAGCCATACAACGTAACGCTGCTTTGTGCGTGAGCCACACCGCCCGAAAGCCCCAACAAGGTCATTGCTGCCAGCGAACGCCACAGGCCAATCCTGCGTGCGCCACCACCTGCTCTTCCAGTTTCAAACATATCTCCTCCATTGACATCGTTAAATTTGTAGGGCGGGGAATGTGCGCCAATGCGCACCCTTCCCGTGCCGTCAACCGTTGATTGCACGAAGGTCCAGCCCGATCTGCGTGCCGCGAACTTGCGTCCCGCTATACGCATTCGCGTGCCCGCCGCTAATCGATCAGAACTGCGTGCGCAGGCCGCGGCCTACCGTGGTGCCCGTCGACATCCTGCTGGCGCGATCGGACAGCACCGCCACGTACATGTCGGGGCGCTTTGACAGCGCGTAGTCGTACGAGAGTGCCCAGGTGTTGCGATAAACCGAGCTATGGCCGGAACTCTTCGAATACGCGTCCGAGCCGAGAATCCTGCCGAGACCGACGGGAATCGAGAAACCGATCTGTCCGGTATCGATACCGACATCGCCATTCGAGATCGAATCCCAGACGTGCTGGTACTGGCCATACAGCTTCACGAAACTCAGGTCGTACAACGCGCCGACGTTCACCACCGACTGCGTCGTCAATCCGGGCAGCACAGTGCCGAGGTCGCCCGCGTTCAGGCTGTACTTGATCTTCTGATACACGACCGACGTCGCGAAACCGCCGGTGTTGTAGGAGATCTGGCCGATCCACTTGTTCTGGCCGAGATGGCCCGGCGCGCCGCCAAACGAATACATTGCCCGCCCGGTGAGGCCGTTGAAGGTCGGCGTGGCGTAGAACACCGAGTTCCACCACTCGCCCGCATTGCCGAATACGCCTTGCCCATTCACGCCAACGTAGCTGTGCAGCACGATTGGCGAGGCTTCGTAGGATCACCATTTTGTTAATATGTAGTACAAAATATGAAATCTGTATTGACGGGCTGTATCGATGTCTGTGCACGAACTCTTCAGGAACAGCAGCACGTCGAAGGGTCCGGGCGGGCAGCTCGCCCGAACAGGTTTTACGGTCTTGTCTAAGCCTGGTTTTGCGCGCGGGCGTGCGCGGCCGCTGATGTTTTCGACGGCTGCTGCTTCGAGCAAAGCAGCGAGTGCAGCACCACGAGCGTGAGACCACCGGAGATCACCGGCTGCTGAAGCACGAGCTGCAGCATCAGCGGCATCGCATGAATGACCTCAGGCGAGATGAAGAGACCACCGAGGCCAACGAGAAACGCGAGCCCCGCTGCGATCAGCCGCTGATCGTCCCATTCGACCTGGGCGAGAATGTGCACGCCGTGCATGAAGACGATACCGAACAGCAGCGTCGCGGCGGCCGAGATCACCGGGATCGGCACTACGACAAGCAGCATGTCGAACTTCACGCAACCACCGAGCACGATCAGGAGAATGCCTGCCGCGAGCGTCACGTAGCGCGAACCGACGCGCGTCGCACGCAGAATGCCGATGTTGTCCGGATACGCGATCGTGCTGAAGCCGCCCCATATTGCCGCAACAACCGAGCCGAGCGCCACGCCGAACAGACCTTCGGACATGCGGCCCGGACTTAGCGTCTCCCGGCCCCATTCGGCGACTGTCTGATAGAGGGCCATCGACCCCATACCCGCCGGAATCAGCACGAGCAGGAACACTGCGACGAGATCGGGGCGCACGCCGAAGCCGAACGGAAAGATGTGCGGTTCGACGACGAGCGGCGCAGCGGCCACGGCCGCAAACGACGCCGGCTGGAACAGCGTATAGGCCAGCGTGCCGAGCGCGAGGCCGAGCAGAATCGCGACGCGGCGCAGCCGGCGGCCGCCCCACAACATCGCGAACACAATACCCGCCACGGCGACCGCGCCGGACAGCAGGTTCACGACCGGAAAGCCTGGGCTCTTCGGGCTGCCGATCCAGGTCGGTAGCGCGACGCTGGAGATCTGCACCATGATCAGCATCACGATCATCCCTGAGATGATGGGCAGGCGCAGATGCCGCGCGAACATGCCCGCGATGCTGCGTCCGCGGATCGGCACCGTGAGCAGACACCAGATCAGCGAAGCGGCGAAGAATGATCCGAATGCCGTGCCAAGCCCGCCCGACTGCAAATGACCGACTGTCAGCAGCGCACCGAAGCTGCCCGCGTAAGGGCCCTGCGCGACGGGCAGGCGCAACAGCAGCACCGATTGCAGGATCGTGATAATCCCGCACGACATGAAGGTCGTCCCGTACAGGTACGCGATCTGCGGATCGGACAGATGAAATGCGCGGCCGAGGATTCCCGGGAACACAAACATGCCCGTCATGCCGAAAACGTTCTGCAGCGCAAGCACGACCAGTTGCGAGAGTGGCAACCGCTCGTTGATTCCGACGTCGAAGACGCGCGCAGAAGCATGCTCTGCAGCGGCCTCCCGGATTGCCGCGCCGGGTTTCGGTATGTCTGTGCTCAAGGTGCGTTCCATTAGATCAAAAACGAAATCCTGTCCGGCGACGCAGACTATGGCCGCATCGCACCCTTTCCCTTCAGACGCCATTGCACGAAGGAAACAGCCGTATTTCCGTGACGGACGGCTCGCCGCCCGCATCGTCAGTGATCCTCAGTTGTCGAGCGGAACGCCCTTCGTCTCGGGACCGAACCAGATCGACACCATGCCGACGATAAAGAGCAGCGACACCGCCGCCGATGCTGCCGGAAACGAACCGAACTTCGCGACCACGGCGTTGCCGGCGATGGGACCAATGCTTGTCAGCGCACGGGCCATGTTCCAGCAGAAGCCCTGCCCCGTCGCACGCACGCGGGTCGGGAAGAGCTCGGGCAAATAGGCAGCAAATGTGCCGAACGCGCCGATCACGAAATAACCGTACACGGGCATCAGCCACAGCACCCCGCCGATGTCATGCACCGTCATGAACAGCACCAGCGATATCACGAGCGATCCTGCCGAAAAGATGAAATACGACATCCGGCGGCCAAGTGCGTCGAGCATCCAGATCAGCGACAGGTAGCCGAGCGTCGCCCCGATCATCATGAGAATGAACGCGTAGCTGACAGTCGTTCCGATATCGCGATGATCGGCAGCCGTGACCGACAGCTGATGAATCCAGCTCGGCAGGAACGTGAGACCGCCCCAGCAGCCGAGCATGGCCGCCGACGAGACGACCACGCCGATGATCGTCTTGCGGCGAAGTCCTGGCGCGAAGATGGCGGTGAAGGTTTGCATCGCGGATTCGGCGACAACGCTGTCGCGCACATGCACCCAGCGTTGCGGTTCAGGCACGAAGCGGCGCACGAGAATCGTGACGAGCGCGGGCGCGGCGCCCACGCCGAGCACGACCCGCCAGCCGAAGCGGCCGAGCAGCAGATTGTCGAGCGCCGCCGCGAGAAAGCCGAACGCAAACGCCATCTGCATGATCTGCATCGCGCGGGCGCGTTGCCGGCCCGGCCACGATTCGGCGACGAGCGCGGCCCCTGCCGCCCATTCGCCGCCGATGCCGAAACCGGCCATCGCCTGCGCGACAGCGAGTTCCGTCCATGTTCTTGAGAATGCGCTCAGCAGGGTGAACGCCGCGTAGATGAGGATGGTCCAGCCCATGACGCGCGAGCGGCCGAAGCGGTCGGCGGCCACGCCGAACAGCACGCCGCCGATGCCCCACGTGAGCAGCTTGCCCGCAATGATGTAGCTGCCGATCTTGCTGATCTCGGTCGCATCGACACTGTGCAGTAGCTGGCCGACGCTCGGCACGAGCACGAGCGTGAAGAGATTCAGGTCCATCGAATCGAACATCCAGCCGAGGAACGCCGAAATCAGCGCCAGCCATTGATAGCGCGACAACCTGAATCCCTGAGGCTCGGCCGAAGCCACCGACGCCGGCTTCGCGCACTGCGTTGTGCCCATTGTCCCGTCTCCTGATCTTTCGCCGCGAAACCGGGCGATTTAATTGGTACGGGTCATGGCGCCCGTTTCGTCATGGGGCGCAGTATAGCGTAATGCAATTAGATTGCAATACAGATTATTGTATTACGGCTCAATGCGTCGATCATGATCGTCCGCCGGATCGTGGATGACGCAAGATCAGGCGGAATCTTCTCGCCGTTCCGGAGGCCGGTTCGCCAGCCGACACGCCGCGACGCGGCCCTTCCAGCCTCTGCTAAACACATCGGACGAGGAAGAAACCGGCGGATGCGGCGTTTCGGTCGACCTAGTCGTTGGCCGCTACGGCCAGCACCTGAACCGCCAGTTTTTCGGCTTGCTCCACATGTCGCTTGCACGCCGCAGCTGCCGCGTCGGCGTCGTTTCGCATGACAGCGTCGACGATCGCCGCGATCTCGTCGTAGCTTTGCGGGAGACGCCCTTCCTGCGAGAGCGTCGTCGCGCGCAGCATCATCACGCGCGTATGGACCAGCCGCAGCATCTCCGTGAGTACCGGGTTTCTGGCGCCCTCGAGCATCACGTCATAAAACTGGGCCTTCTGTCTCAGGAAGCGCATCGTGCCGTCCTGCCCCTGCATGTCCCGTAACGATGCGAGTTCATTCAACGCCTGTTTCAGCGCGGCGCGCTGCTCGTCCGTAGCCCGTTCCGTGAACTGGCGGCCCGCCAGCGCCTCGAGTACCGCGCGCACTTCATAAAGCCCTCTCGCCTCGTCGCCCGTCATTACGGAGACGATCGGACCCTTGTGCGGAATGATCTGCACGAGCCCTTCGGCCACCAACTGACTCAGTGCCTCTCGAACGAGCGTGCGGCTCACGCCGAACATCTCGCACAGTTCGCGCTCGACCAGCCGGTCGCCCGGCTTGAAAGTCAGATCGCTGATACACCCGCGCAAGCTGTCGATCACCTGCTGGCGCAGCGTTGCTACCGGTCGGACTACCAGTCTGTTGGTATTCATTCCATCCCTTTGCCATATGAATTGAGGAGAGCCCCGCCAAAACTTCGTAATACAATCATATTGACATTCGAAAACGAAGCTCGGATACTGTCCTCCAATTATACAATCCTACAACCGCTGGACAAACCCAAAGGATACTCATGGAAGACATCACGCTAACCGAACGTCGTGCCATCGGCGCAAAGATCCGCAAGGAAGTGCTGGGCGCGAGCCACACGGCTGGCAACGCCGATCCCCATCTTTTCGACACCGTCTTCCGCGAATACACGGAAGACGCGTGCTGGGGCAATGTGTGGAACCGCCAGGGCCTCACGCGCGCAACGCGCAGCATGCTGAACCTCGCGATGCTGGCGTCGCTCGGCCGCTGGCACGAATTCGAAGTGCATACCCGCGGTGCCGTGAACAACGGTGTGACGGAAGAGGAAATTGCCGAAGTGGTGCTGCAGGCAGGCGTCTACGCAGGCATTCCTGTTGCGGCCGAAGGGTTGCGTCGCGCGAAGGCGGTCGTGCTCGACCTGAAGGCGAAAGCCGCGGCGACTGCCTGAAAACGGCTTGCGTTTCGTGAAGTCGCCCGGCGATCCGTCATCTCATCCCAGGCGCGCATGCCTGGTAGTTCAGTGGGTCGCAGGCGTTTCGCGCTGTGGGTTGCCGAGTCGGTAGCCAATCGCACCAAGCACCTGTCGCACCCCGAGCCTTACCCGTACAAGCCATGTCTCATTCAACTTTCTGCGAAATCCCAGCCGGCCGCATCGCCTACTCCCGTCGCGGGTCGGGCCGGCCGCTGGTTCTGCTTCATCCGATCGGCGTCGACCGAAGCTGGTGGGACGAGCACGTCGAGCATTGGGCCGCATCGTATGACGTCGTCGCGATCGATATTCGCGGCCACGGTCAGTCGAGCGCCGTCACCGCCCCCATCACGCTTGCCGATCACGCGGCCGACGTCGCCGCCGTGCTACGCCAGGAACGCCTGACGGGCGCCACGCTGATTGGCGTATCGATGGGCGGCATGATTGCGCAGCGTGTTGCAATCCAGTTCCCCGCGCTCGTTGGCGCGCTGATCCTCTGCGGAACAGCGGGTGGCTTTCGCGACGAAGTGCGCCCGCACATTCTCGCGCGCGGCGACATGAGCCGGCAAGGTTCGATGTCCGAGGTGATCGACGAGACGATCGCGCGCTGGTTCCTCACGGACACGCCGCGCCCCGACCTCGTCCAGAAGTGTCGCGAGCGGCTCGCCGCGGACGACTGGTACAGCTGGAGCGCGAACTGGCGGGCAATCTCGCTGCTCGACAATCTCGGCGAACTGCCAAACGTGTCGGCACCGGCACTCGTCGTCGCGGGCGGTGCCGATGCGAGCATTCCGCCGGCCGTATCGCAGAAGATCGCCGATGCGTTGCCGCACAGCCGTTTCGTCGTGGTGCCGGGCGCTGCGCATTTTGGCGCATTCGACATGCGTGCAGACTTCGCAGCGATATTCGACGATTTTCTGTCGACGCTCACTGAATGAAATGAAACGCGAGCTCGCCCGCGCGTTGGGACAGTTTTACGCGCCACGCGGCTCAGTAGTGATCAGATAAATGGAGGGGCGCCCGCACGGGCCGATCGCTCCCAGGAGGCAGCATGGCAATCACAATCCGATCGTCTTTCACGGTCGATGCACCGCCCACGGACGTGTGGGCGACCATGATCGACATCGAACGGTCCGCACCGTGTTTTCCGGGCGCGGAACTCAAGGAACAGCAGCCCGACGGCAGCTACAAGGGCGGCTTCACCGTCAAGCTTGGCCCGCTCACGCTGAAGTTCGCGGGCAAATTCAAGATTGCTGAACAGAACGACGCCGACCGCACGGTCGTGGTGTCCGCCAGCGGCACCGACACGAAAGGCCGCGGCGGCGCCGAAGCGCAGATCAACGCAGCCGTCGCCGACGCGGGTGGCGGCAAGACGAAAGTCGACGTCGTGTCGGACGTCAATCTGTCGGGCACGGTCGCGCAGTACGGGCGCGGCGCCGGGATGATCGAGGCGCTCTCGCAGCAACTGCTGAACCAGTTCGCAAAGAACCTTGCCGCCCTCATCGAAGCGGACGCGGCGCACGCCGCCCAGGCCGCTCCCGCCGCCGCACCGGACACCGCGAGCGAGCCAGGTGCGCCCACCACTGCAGCGGCAACGGATGCGCCCAGGCCGGCCACCGAAGCGCGCCGCCCGCCGCCCGCCCCGGCACCCGTCGCGCCGCTCGACGCCGGCGCACTCATGCGCAAGGCGATGTGGCAATCGATCCGGAATTTCTTCACGCGGCTCTTCGGGGTCAAGCAGCATCACTGAAGAAGTCACCGCCGCACTATCGGAGCACGCATGAAACCCAGTGAATTCCAGTATCACGCGCCGACCACCGTCGACGAGGCCGCGCAGCTGCTCGGCACGCTCGATGACGCGCGAGTGCTCGCCGGCGGCCAGTCGCTGATGCCGATGATGAACTTCCGGTATCTGATGACGAGTCACCTGATCGACCTGAACGGCGTCGAGGCACTGACCCGCATCGAAGAGCGCAATGGCCGCCTTCACATCGGCGCGATGGCCCGGCAACGTGACATCGAACTGTCGCCGCTCGTCACGAAGCGCGCACCGCTGATCCGCGAGGCATACCAGCTCGTCAGCCACAAGCAGATCCGCAACCGCGGCACGCTCGGCGGCAGCCTGTGCCAGCTGGATCCGTCGTCGGAGCAGCCGTGCTTTACCGCCGCGCTCGACGGCGTGCTGACGATCGCCCGCTACGAAGACGGCGCAGTCACGCACCGCGAGCTGCCGATGTCCGACTGGGCGCTGATGTACATGACGCCCGCGCTCGAAGAAGGCGAACTGCTCGCCAGCATCTCGCTCGATATCTGGCCCGAAGGCCATGGCTATGCATTCGAAGAGTTCGCGCGGCGCCATGGCGATTACGCAATCGTCGGTGTTGCAGCGCTTTGCACCGCGGATGCGCAAGGGCACCTCGACCGCGTATCGCTGACGATCTGCGGCGTTGCGCCCGGCCCCGTAAGGATGCACGAGGTCGAGACGTCCCTGCGCGGACGCCCGCTGGACGAGAGCGCGCTGCGTATCGCGAGCGACGCCGCCCGCGCGCTCGACGTGATGACAGACGCGCACGTCAGTACCGACTACCGCCAGCATCTCGCCGGCGTCCTGACCGAAAGAGCGCTGAAACGGGCGTTCTCGCGCGTCGCAAGACAATCGTAGAGTGACAGAGGAGATGGACATGGAGACTCGTATCGTCAGAGTCGTCGTCAACGGCACCGCTTATGAGCACGAGGTGGAATCGCGCCGCATGCTCGGTGATTTCCTGCGTCACGACCTCAATCTCACCGGCACGCACTACGGCTGCGAGCACGGCGTTTGCGGTGCCTGCACCGTGCTGATCGAAGGCCGCACCGCGCGCGCCTGCCTCACCCTCGCCGCCCAGGTGAACGGCCGCTCGCTGACCACCGTCGAAGGGCTTGCCCACGCGGATGGCACGCTCAACGAGTTGCAGAAGGCCTTTAGCGAAACCCACGCGCTGCAATGCGGGTTCTGTACACCGGGCATGCTGATGACGCTGACCGAACTGCTGAACGAAACGGACTCGCCGACGGAAGCCGAGATCCGCGAAGCGATCACGGGCAATCTGTGCCGCTGTACGGGCTATCAGCCGATCGTGGCTGCGGCCCTGCTCGCTGCACAGCGCATTCGCGATCAGCGTGCTGATACACCAGCGGCACCGGCAGCACACGCTACGGAGTAACACGATGGAAA
Organism: Paraburkholderia franconis; assembly: GCF_009362735.1. Taxonomy (GTDB): domain Bacteria; phylum Pseudomonadota; class Gammaproteobacteria; order Burkholderiales; family Burkholderiaceae; genus Paraburkholderia; species Paraburkholderia franconis. The sequence continues at coordinate 28,851 of NZ_WHNP01000060.1, forward strand.
TTTCCGACCTGAAGGGCGCGCCCACCGACCAGCGCTACATCGGCAAGCGCGTCGCGCGCACCGAAGACAAAAAGCTGCTGCAGGGCCAGGGCTCCTACGTGGACGACGTGCACCTGCCGAACATGCTGCAGGCCGCGGTGCTGCGCAGCCCGCACGCGCACGCGAAGATCGTCTCGATCGACTGCACTGCGGCCCGCGAACTCAAGGGCGTGCAGGCCGTCTACACACACGCGGACCTGAGCGGCCGCGCACGCGGCCGTGCGCCGTCGATGTTGCCGAATCCGGCGATCCGTTTCGAGCGTACCCAGGAACTGCTCGCGTCGACGGAAGTGACGTTCGCGGGCGAAGCGGTGGCGTTCGTCGTCGCGGACAACCGCTATATCGCAGAAGACGCGTGCGGTCTGATCGAGATCGAATATGATCCGCTGCCCGCCGTCGCCGATTGCCGCGACGGACTGCGTCCCGAGTCGCCGCTTTGCCACACCGACGCAAAAGACAATGTCGTCGCGCATATCGAAATGGGTTTCGGCGATATCGACGCCGCCTTCAACGATGCGCCGCACGTCGTCGAGGAAACGTACTGGCAGAACCGGGGGTCCGCGCATCCGATGGAGACGCGCGGCTATCTCGCCGAATACCACGCGACCAACGGCGAGTTGACCGTCTGGTCGTCGGGTCAGGCACCGCACCACGAGAAGAAGAACCTCGTCGAACTGCTCGAATGGGATGCTGAGAAGCTGCGCGTGCTGATGAACGACGTCGGCGGCGGCTTCGGTCCGAAGCTGCCGTTCTATCCGGAGGAAGCGCTCGTCGCGATCGCGGCCGTCGCGCTCAAGCGTCCCGTCAAATGGATCGAGGACCGGCGCGAGCACTTCCTCGCCGTCACGCAGGAGCGCGACCAGTGGTGGACCGTGCGCATGGCGCTCGGAAACGACGGCAAGATTCGCGGCGTGAAACTCGAGATGGTGCACGACAACGGCGCGTTCCTGCCGTGGGGCATCATCACGCCGTACATCTCGATCACGACGACGCCCGGCCCTTACGTGATCCCCGCGATGGCCGCGAAGCTCGACGTCGTCTACACGAACAAGTGCGCAACCTCACCGGTTCGCGGCGCAGGCCGTCCGCAGGCGGTGTTCGCGATGGAGCGGATTCTCGACAAGGCCGCGCGCGCAATCGGCATGGACCGTGCGGAGCTGCGCTGGCGCAATCTGATCCAGCCGGAGCAGATGCCCTATGACGCGGGCTTCATCTATCGCGACGGCAGCCCGCTGCGCTACGACAGCGGCGACTATCCGGCCTGCCAGAAAGCCGCGCTCGAGCGCGCGAACTACGCGAGCTTTGCCGAACGCAAAGCCGCGGCACGCCGCGAAGGCCGCTTCATCGGCATCGGCATGGCGAGCTTCGTCGAGGGCACTGGCATGGGACCGTTCGAGGGCGCGACGGTGCGCGTGCAGGCGAACGGCCGCGTCGTCGTGATCACGGGCGCCTCGCCGCAAGGCCAGGGCCACAAAACGACGTTCGCGCAGATCTGCGCCGAACAGCTGAACGTGCCGCTCGAAACGATCGATGTCATTACGGGCGATACGGGCGGCATCTCGATGGGCGTCGGCACGTTCGCGAGCCGCGTGACGGTCAATGCCGGCAACTCGGTCTACATCGCCGCTCAGGCCGTGGGCGAAAAGATGCTCACGCTCGCCGCCCATCTGTGGAAGTGCGAACCCGCCGAGCTCGTGCTCGTAGAGGGTCATGTGGCGCGACGCTCGGGCATCGAACAGCGCATGAGCTACGGCCAGCTCGCGAAGATCTCGCAAGGCATGCCCGGCTTCACGATGCCGAAGGGCCTCACCGCCGGCCTCGAAGAGACGAAATACTTCTCGCCCGCGCAGTCGACGTACTGCAACGGCACCGCCGTCGTCGAACTCGAAGTGGATCGCGAGACGGGCCACATCACGATCCTCAACTACGTGATGGCACACGATTCGGGCAAGCTCATCAATCCAATGATCGTCGATGGCCAGGTGATCGGCTCGGTCGCGCACGGCATCGGCAACGCAACGCTCGAATGGATGCAATACGACGAGAACGCGCAACCGACCACGACGAACTTCGGCGAATACCTGCTGCCGATGGCAACCGACGTGCCGAACATCGACATCGTGCACCTCGAAACGCCGTCGCCGTTGAACCCGCTCGGCGTCAAGGGCGCGGGCGAAGGCGGCACGATTCCGGCCGCTGCGGCGATCGTCGCGGCGATGGAGGACGCGCTTTCGGAATACGGCGTCGAATTCACCGAAGCACCGCTCATACCGCAGCGTGTGTTCCAGAAGCTCAAGGAGGCCGGCGCTTACGCGCGCTGACCTGCGCAGGCGCCCGCTCAGCGCGGGCGTCCCTTCCCTGTTTTCATTGTTTGGACCTTTACTCCATGACGACCGAATTCACTGCAGCGCTCCACGAATCCGAATACCGGTTCACCCTCTCCCAGCCGGACCTCGGCAACACGCTGACGCTCGACGCCATGCGCGCGCTCGCCGCCGACATCCGCCAGGCCGGCCGCGACAGCAACGTGAAGATCATCCGCATCCGCGCGTCCGGTCCTGCGTTCTGCCGCGGCCGCGCCGTCAGCGCGCCGCCGGCCACGCCACCGACGTCCGCGCAGTTCCGCCGCAACGTCGCCGATCCGATTCTCGACGTCTACCGCGCGATGCACGAAAGCGAAGTGCCGCTGCTCGCCGAAGTGCAAGGCGATGCGGAAGGGTTTGGCTGCGCGCTAGTGACCGCGTGCGACCTGGCCATCGCCGCGGACAACGCACGCTTCAATCTTCCTGAACTGCAGAAGAACCTCCCGCCGACGCTCGTGCTGTCCGTGCTGCGCCACAAAGTGCCGCCGAAGGCGTCCGCGCACATGGTTTACCTGACGGAGACGATCGACGCCGCGAATGCGCGCGAGTGGGGCATCGTCGCCGAAGTCGTGCCGGCTGCAAAACTGGCCGAGCGTGCGGACGCGATGATCGCTTCGATCTGCACACGCGACCGGATCGCCATCGCGACGCTGAAGACATATTTCCGCGAGATCACGATTCCCGACTTCTCGCTCGCGAGCGAAGTCGCGGGTGCGTCGCTCGCGAACGCGATGACGTCGATGCGCCGTTGATACATCACCGCTGCACGCTGTACATCACCGACGTGTCGCGCCTCGCGCGCGTCGGGCAACACTTCAAGCAATAAGGGCGCCGCGCAACGCGGCGCTTCACGGGACTCTAGCCATGGCTGATCAAGACATCACTTCCAGGTCTTCCGCGAACGAGGGTTACGCGGACCTGCACGAACACATCGCACGCCTCGAAGCGGCAGGTTTGCTGTACCGGATCGACGAACCGGTCAACAAGGACACCGAGATGCATCCGCTCGTGCGCTGGCAGTTCCGCGGCGGCATTCCCGAAGCCGATCGCAAGGCGTTTCTCTTCACGAATATCGTCGACAGCAAGGGCCACAAGTACGACATTCCCGTCATCGTCGGCGGCATTGCCGCGAATCCCGAGATCTACCGGATCGGCATGAACGTGGCGTCGCTCGACGATATCGGCGACGCATGGAATCGCGCGATCGACAATCCCGTGCCGCCCGTCGTGGTCGAAAGCGGACCCGTGCATGACATCGTGATCGAAGGCAAGGATCTCGAGGGTCCCGGCAACGGCCTCGAATCGCTGCCGCTGCCGATCTCGACGCCCGGCTTCGACGCCGCGCCGTACATGACGATGACGGGCGTGATCTCGCGCGATCCGGAAACGGGCGTGCAGAACATGGGCACGTATCGCGGCCACCTGAAGTCGGCCACGCGCCTCGGCATGATGATGCTCGTGAACCTGCGCGCGGGCGGTCTCGATCACTGGCGCAAGTACGCGGCGAAGGGCGAGAAGATGCCCGTTGCCATCGTGCTCGGCGCACCGCCCCTCGTCGCATTTCAGGGCCCGCAGAAGCTGCGCCCGAACGTCGATGAACTGAGTGTCGCGGGCGGCCTCGCCGGCGTGCCGATCCGCGTCGTCAAGGGCCGCACGGTCGATCTGCTGGTGCCCGCCGAAGCGGAAGTCGTCGTCGAGGGTTACGTCGATCCGCAATTTCTCGAACCGGAAGGTCCGTTCGGCGAAAGCCACGGTTACGTCGCGCTCGAAGACTACAACCTCTCGATCGAAGTCACGGCGATCACGCGCCGCAAGGATGCCGTGCTGACGTCGATCATCTCGCAGGTCACGCCGTCCGAATCGAGCGTCATCAAACGTCTCGCGTATGAGCCGATGTTCCTGCGCCATCTGCGCGACCATCTCGGCATTCGCGGCATCAAGAAAGTGTCGCTGCACGAGCCGCTCACGAATCTGCGTCGGTTCGTATTCCTGCAGTTCGAGCGCGGCGCGAAGCGTACCGAGGTCTGGCGCGCGCTGTACGGCACGATGTCGCTGCAGGCTGCGATCGGCAAGTTCGTGATCGCGATCGACGACGACATCGATCCCGACAACGCGGACGCAGTGTTCTGGGCGATGGGCTATCGCTGCAATCCCGTCGAGGACGTGAAGACGATTCCGTACCGCGAGCCGGGCCACGGTCCGCGCTCGGACCACGCAACCGGACTCGATTCGGCCATGCTGATCGACGCGACAATGAAAGCGCCCATGCCGCCGCTCGCGCTGCCGAAGAAGGAATACATGGAGAACGCGAAGCTGCTGTGGGAACGTCTCGGCCTGCCGAAGCTGAAGCCGGAGTCGCCGTGGTACGGCTACTCGCTCGGCGACTGGTCGGAAGAATGGGACCGCAACGCCGAGCAGGCAACGCGCGGCGAATGGATGCAGCGCGACGCGTCCTACCATGCTCGCCGCCGTAGCGGCGTCGAGCCGAATTCGCCGGTACGTGGCGTCGAGGCCGATCGTGGCAACGAATAAGAGGACTCCGGAACGGATCATCGTCGGCATCACCGGCGCGTCGGGCGTGATCTACGGGATTCGCGCGCTCGAACTGCTCGCCGAGGCGGGCGTCGAGACGCATCTCGTGATCAGCAAGGCCGCCGAACTGACGATGACCTACGAAACCGACATCCGCGCCGCCGATCTGCGCGCGCGTGCGTCGCACTGGTATTCGCCCGGCGACATCGGCGCGGCCATTTCGTCGGGCTCGTTCAAGACGAAGGGCATGCTGATCGTGCCGTGCTCGGTGCGCTCGATGAGCGAAATCGCCACGGGCATCACGAGTTCGCTGATCAGCCGCGCGGCGGACGTCGTGCTGAAGGAGCGCCGGCGTCTCGTGCTCGGCGTGCGCGAAACGCCACTGCACGGCGGGCATCTGCGCACATTGGTACAGCTCTCGGACATGGGTGCCGTCATCGCGCCGATCGTCCCGGCGTTCTACCAGAAGCCGCAAACGATCGACGACATCGTTAATCACACGGTAGGCCGCATGCTCGATCTGTTCGACATCGAAACCGGCGTGGTCAGGCGCTGGAAAGAGCCGCAGCAAGATCTGTAACGCGCGCGCCGCGCCGCTTTCTCCATCCTCACAGGCCCGCCGTGCTGCGCGCGCGGCGGGCCGCCTCTCGCGATGATCATGACTGAATCCAACCTGCTTTCCCGGCTCGCGGACGCGAGCCTGTTGCGCACGCTCGCTTATGTCGACGGCGCATGGTGCGGCGCCGACGATGCGCGCACCTTCACTGTCAACGATCCCGCCACCGGCGAGAAGATCGCCGACGTCCCGCTCATGACGGGCGCCGAAACGCGCCGCGCGATCGAAGCCGGCGAACGCGCGCAGCGCCGCTGGCGCGCTCTCACGGCAGCGCAGCGCGCGGCAATCCTGAAGCGCTGGCACGCGCTGATGGTCGCGAACACGGACGACCTCGCAACGATCATGTCGGCCGAGCAAGGCAAGCCGCTCGCCGAGGCGAAAGGCGAGATCGGCTACGCGGCCTCGTTCATCGAATGGTTCGCCGAGCAGGCCAAACGGATCGACGGCGACGTACTCGCCTCGCCGGCCGCCGACAAGCGGATGCTGGTGACGAAGGAGCCGATCGGCGTGTGCGCCGCGATCACGCCGTGGAATTTCCCCGCTGCGATGATCACGCGCAAGGTCGCGCCCGCGCTCGCGGCCGGCTGCGCCATGATCGTCAAGCCCGCCGAAGCCACGCCGCTGTCGGCGCTCGCGCTGGCCGAACTGGCGCATCGCGCGGGCCTGCCGGCCGGCGTGTTCAGCGTCGTCGTCGGCGATCCGCGCTCGATCGGCGCGGAGATGACCAGCAACCCGATCGTGCGCAAGCTCTCGTTCACCGGCTCGACGCCCGTCGGCCGCATGCTGATGAGCCAGTGCGCGCCGACTATCAAGAAGCTCTCGCTCGAACTCGGCGGCAACGCACCGTTCATCGTGTTCGACGATGCCGATCTCGATGCCGCAGTCGAGGGTGCGCTCGCCTCGAAGTACCGGAATGCCGGTCAAACCTGCGTCTGCACGAACCGCTTCTATGTGCAGGACGGCGTGTACGACGCGTTCGCCGAAAAATTCACGGCAGCCGTCGCCCGCATCAAGGTCGGTAACGGTTTCGAGAGCGGCGTCACGCAAGGCCCGCTCATCAACGAGGCCGCCGTCGAGAAAGTCGAAGCACATATCGCCGACGCGGTGGCGCACGGCGCACGGGTGCTCACGGGCGGCGAGCGTCATGCCGCCGGCAAGCTCTTCTTCCAGCCGACTGTGGTGGATGGCGTCACGGCGTCGATGCGCTTCGCGACGGAGGAAACCTTCGGCCCCGTCGCCCCGCTCTTCCGCTTTCGCGACGAGCAGGAGGCCGTCGCGGCCGCAAACGCCACCGAGTTCGGTCTCGCCGCTTACTTCTATAGCCGCGACATCGGCCGGATCTGGCGCGTGTCCGAGGCGCTCGAATACGGGATGGTCGGCATCAACACCGGCCTGATCTCGAATGAGGTCGCACCGTTCGGCGGCGTCAAGCAATCCGGACTCGGGCGCGAAGGCTCGACGTATGGGATCGAGGAATATCTCGAGATCAAATACCTGTGCATGGGTGGCGTCTGAACGATGCCGCTTCGGCAGCCGGCTACCAGCCGGATTCATCGTGGCAAAACCGACGCCCAGCCGTCGTATGACGGCAGTCCGGACGCCACCAGTGGCGCCGTGCGTCAGTCAGTAAAGCCGCGTTGACAGTTGTAGTATTGGCATGCAATCATACAATCACACCGATTTACCCAGTCGCTGGAATTTACATTTAGGAGACGGAATGTCATCAACCCCTCACGATCGTTCGCGAACGGCAACCGCCGAGGGCGCACCGCGCGACTTGCAGGACCATATCGCCCGGCTGGAGGCCAAGGGGCTGCTGACCCGCATCGACCGGCCGATCAACAAGGATACGGAGCTACACCCGCTCGCGCGCTGGCAGTTTCAGGGCGGGCTGCACGAAGATCAGCGCCGCGCTTTCCTGTTCACCAACGTGGTTGACGGCGACGGCCGGACTTATGACATCCCGGTGCTGATCGGCGGGCTTGCCGCTTCGCCCGAGATCTACGCTACCGGCCTGGGACTGCCCGTCGAGCAGATCGGCAAGGCCTGGACGGAGGCGATCGCCGAGCCGGTTCCGCCCGTTATGGTCGAACAGGCGCCGTGCCAGGAAGTAGTGATCAGCGGCGATGCGCTGAAGGAGAAAGGTCTGTCGCGCCTGCCCGTGCCGGTTTCCACGCCCGGCTTCGACGCAGCGCCCTATCTGACCGCGACGCTCTGCGTGACCAAAGATCCCGAAAGCGGCGTCCAGAACATGGGTACGTACCGCGCCGCCCTGAAGTCGGAGAACCGGCTCGGTGTGCGCATGGCGAGCCGTTTGTCGGGTGCCGGGGGTTATCTTCACTGGGAAAAATATCGCGCCAACGGCGAGAAGATGCCCTGCGCGATCGTGCTGGGCTGCGCGCCCGCCGTGCTGTTCACCGGCCCGCAGAAGCTACAGATCGATCAGGATGAAATGGCAGTGGCCGGCGGCCTGATGCGCGCGCCCGTCGAAGTGGTGCGCTGCAAGACCATCGATCTCGTCGTTCCCGCCGATGCCGAAATCGTGATCGAAGGTCTGATCGACACCGACGCGCTCGAGCCCGAAGGCCCGTTCGGCGAAAGCCACGGCCATATCGCCCTCGAAGACTACAACATGTCGATGCACGTCACCGCGATCACGATGAAGAAGAAGCCCGTCTTCGTCTCGATCATCAGCCAGGTCACGCCTAGCGAAAGCTCCGTGCTGAAGAAAGTGGCCTACGAGCCCCTGTACCTCGAGCATCTGAGCAAGGTGATGGGCGTGCGCGGCATCAAGCGCGTAGTAATGCACGAGCCGCTGACCAACCTGCGCAAAGTGATCTTCCTGCAGTTTGCGCGCGGCACACAGCAGGCGGAAGTCTGGCGCGGCCTGCAAGGCGCCGCGACGCTGCAGGCGCAATGCGGCAAGCTCGTCATCGCGGTTTCCGAGGACATCAACCCGGAAAATGCCGATGCGATTTTCTGGTCGCTGGCCTATCGCTCGGACTTCACGCACGACTTGCATGTGACGCCCTATCGCACCAGTGGCCACGGCCCCAAGTCCGGTCGCGCGCCGCTCGAAAGTACGCTGCTGATCGACGCGACACTGAAGCACGCGATGCCGCCGCTCGCTCTGCCGAAGGAGCAATACATGACGGCGGCACGCAAGATCTGGGAAGAGCTGGAACTCCCCAGCCTCACGCCGCAGCCGCCATGGCACGGCTATCACCTGGGCGACTGGGACACGCGCTGGGACGAATATGCAGACGCGGCGACCTCCGGCGGCTGGCGCAAGACGGGTGAACGTACGTGGGCAAACCGGCGCGGCGGCGTGAAGCCGGAAACGCCGGTGCGCGATGCCTCGGGCGGTCACGGCGAATAAGCGCCAACGCGCTCGCCGAAAGTCAACAACCCGTGGAGCAGAGGCATTTGGAGACGTTCATGACTCAAAACAACACCGTCGATATCGCCCAGGTCGTCGAGACGCAGGAGCGAAGCTGGTTCACTGTGAGCCTCTTCATTCTGTGCGCCCTCGTGATGCTGGCCGACGGCTTCGACAACCAGGCTTTGAATTACGCCGCCCCCGGCATCATCAAGGAATGGGGCATCAACCGGGCCCTGATGACGCCTGTGTTCAACATCAGCATCGTCGGCTGGATGGTGGGGTCCGTCGTCTTCGCCATGCTGGCCGACCGCATCGGCCGGCGGCGCGCGATCCTGCTGGCGACCGCGCTGTTCGGCGTCTTCACTTTCTCCGTGCCGTTCGCCCATAACCTGGTCGAACTGTCGATCCTGCGTTTCTGCGCGGCGCTCGGCATCGGCGGGGGCATGCCGATGGCCGTCTCGCTGATCACGGACTACGCCCGCTCGGGTAAGCGAGGGCTGATCATTACCCTCCTCTACCTCGGCTACACCGCCGGCTCGTCCGGCGGCGGCCTGCTCGCGGCAGAGATCATCCCGGCCTATGGCTGGCGTTCGGTCTTCTACGTGGGCGGCGCGGGCGCCGTGGTCGCGGGCCTCATTCTGTTCGCGGGCCTGCCTGAATCGATCCGCTACCTGACGCTGCGCAACCCTACCAGCAAACGCATCCTGGGCTATGCCCGCAAGCTGAAGCCTGGCGCGCAATTCGCGGACGACACGCGCTTCACCATCCAGGAGAAGGCGCGCACGGGTGTTCCCGTGAGGCACCTCTTCACCGAGGGCCGTTCGGCCATGACCGCCTTCCTGTGGCTCGGGCTCGGTCTTTCCTTCGTCACGCACTTCTTCCTGTCGCAGTGGATGACGACGCTGCTGACCGATGAAATCGGCTATGCCAATGCGGCCCGCAGCCAGGCGCTGTTCCAGCTTGGTGCCGGCTTCAGCTGGTTCTTCGGCTGGATGATCGACAGGAAGGGCGTATCGGTGATGACGCTAACCATGATCCTCGGCGCAGTTCCTGTGGCGGCCCTCGGGCTGGCCGTCGGCACGGGCGCCGGTCTCACCATGTCGATGGCGCTGCTCTCGGGTCTGCTCGTTCTGGGTGGGAATATCGGCCTCAATGCAATTTCGAGCATGATCTATCCGACCTTCATCCGCTCGACTGCGACTGGCGCGTCCTTCGCGGTAGCGCGCATCGGCGCTATCGTCGGCCCGCTGCTCGCCGGTGTCCTGATCGCCATCGGAACGCCGATCGGGACGATCTTTCTTCTCGGTGCGTTGCCGTTGCTGGCGGCCGGTGTCGCCTGCTTCATGCTCAACAGAGCTATCACGCCGGAAGCAGCGCGAGAAATGACCTTGCGCTCGGCGCTATCGCGCCATTAACGGACTTCTTCCGAAGCCCACATCAAGCTCAGGCAACCGGTCGATATTTTTATGGATAGCGTCAATCTCGAAGTGCTGAAGGCGAGCGTTCGCTGGATCGAAAGCGGTCGTCGCGTGCTGCTCGTCACCGTCGTCAAGACGTGGGGCTCGTCGCCGCGGCCCGAAGGCGCGATGCTCGCAATCTGCGAAGACGGCTCGGTGGTCGGCTCGGTATCCGGCGGCTGCATCGAGGACGATCTGATCGACCGCGTGCGCCAGCTCGGTATCGAGCAGACGTGCCCGGAAGCCATGAAGTACGGCATCTCGGCCGAAGAGGCGCATCGCTTCGGACTGCCGTGCGGCGGCACGATCGAACTGGTACTCGAGCCGCTGACGCGCGCGAGCTGCATCGACGAGCTGTGTCGCCGGGTCGGCGCCGGGCAGCTCGTTGCACGTTCGCTCGACATGAAAAGCGGCGCGGCGCGACTCGTGCCCGCGCACGCGACCGACGGCGTCGATTTCGACGGACACCGGCTGCTGACCGTTCACGGCCCTCGTTACCGGATGCTCGTGATCGGTGCCGGTCAGCTCTCGAGCTACCTTTGTCAGATTGCGCTCGGGCTCGACTATCAAGTGACTGTCTGCGATCCGCGAGAGGAGTACACCGACACCTGGCACGTACCGGGCACGACGCTCGTGCGGACGATGCCCGACGACACCGTGCTCGACATGAAGCTCGACGAGCGCTGCGCCGTCATTGCGTTGACGCACGATCCGAAGCTCGACGACCTCGCGTTGATGGAGGCGGTCAGAACGCCCGCGTTCTACGTCGGCGCGTTGGGCTCGCGCCGGAACAATGCCGCACGACGCGAGCGGCTCGAAAAGCATTTCGATCTCAACAGAAGCGAACTCGTCCGGTTGCGCGGGCCGGTCGGAATTTATATCGGCAGTCGTACTCCGCCGGAGATCGCCGTGTCGATACTTGCCGAGGTCACGGCGGTCAAGAACGGCGTGGCATTGCCGAGCGAATTCCGGGTCGAAGAAGCTAAAGCGACGCTGGATATCGCGATGAACGAAAAGACAAGCTGCGCCGTCATGCAGCGTCATTGATTCGGATGGGTAGCGAAACTTTCGCAGCACGATAAAAAAGTCTTTCAGGACCAAACTGAAACATCGGGGGCAACATGTTTTCTCGTCTCTCCATTTCAAGCCGGTTGTCGGCCGTGATGGGCGTGCTGGGCGTGCTCATCCTCGCGATCGGCATGCTCGGCCAGCTCGGCATCGAGCGTTCGAACGATGCGCTGGATTACGCCTATTCGAACCAGCTGGCGGCATCGATTGCAGTGGGGCGAGCCAATCTGGAGCTGGAGATCGCGCGCGTGGTGCTGGATCGCGCGCTGATGCACCCTGAGGCCCCCGATGTGGTGGAGGCCGTCGCGAAGGCACTCGGCCATCTGTCGGACTCGGATCGTGCGTGGCGCACCTATCGGGCCATCCCGCTTGCGCCCGACGAGCAGGTACTCGCCAATCGCGTCGATGAAGCGCGCTCTGCGCTGGCACAACGTGGCATCGTGCCGTTGGCCAATGCGCTCAAGCGGGGCGATCGCGAGACGGCGGACAGTATTGCAACGAAAACGATGTCGCCGCTCTCGACAGTGCTCTCGACGACCACCGACGCGCTCGATCATTGGAAGAACGAGCATGGCAAGCAGGTGTTCACCGTCGCGCAGCAGTTCAATGCGCGGCTGCGTCTCGCGGGCATGGCGCTGATCGCGTTCGGGCTGATCGTCTGCGTGGGCTGCGCGTACGGCTTGCGCCGTTCGATCGCGGTGCCGCTCGCCAGCCTGCTTGCGGCGCTCCAGCGCATCGCACGAGGCGATCTGACTGTGCCGCTGAAGGCGCGCACGCGCGACGAAATGGGACAGATCGTCGACGGACTCGAACAGATGCAGGGCGGCCTCGAAGCGACGGTGCGGCAGGTCACGCGCGGCGCCGAAGCCATTGCCGCCGCAACACGGCAGATCGCAGCCGGCAACAACGATCTTTCGCAACGCACCGAGGAGCAGGCGATGTCGCTGCAGCAGACGGCGGCGAGCATGGAGCAGCTCACCGCGACAGTCCGGCAGAACGCGGACAACGCGCGCACCGCGCAAACGCTGACCGAATCCGCGCATAACAGAAGCGCGCGCGGTTCGCAGGTCGTGAGCGATGTCGTCAATACGATGACGGAAATCGACAGTAGCTCGCAGAAGATAGGCGAAATCACTGGCGTCATTGAAGGCATCGCCTTCCAGACCAACATTCTCGCGCTCAATGCGGCGGTGGAGGCCGCCCGCGCCGGCGACCATGGACGTGGCTTCGCCGTGGTCGCCTTGGAGGTGCGTTCGCTCGCGCAGCGCGCCGGTACGGCCGCAAAGGAAATCAAAACACTGATCGACGATTCGGCCGAGCGCGTGGCTTCGGGTTCAAAACTCGTCAAGGTCGCAGGCGAGACGATGCTGGAGATTAGCGATTCGATCTCACGTGTCGCGACGATCATGCGGGAAATCACAAACGCGTCCGACGAACAGCGCGATGGCATCGAACAGGTTAGTGTCGCCGTGTCACAGATGGATCAAGTCTCGCAACAGAACGCTGCGCTGGTAGAAGAGGCGGCCGCAACTGCGGCGTCACTCGACGACCAGGCGAATGTGTTGCGCGACGCTGTCTCGATCTTCCGGCTGAACTGATAGTGTGCGTGGTCGAGCAGCGACTGCTACCGACCTTCGACGGCATCGAAGCGGAAGCGAAAGCGCTCCAGGAGAAGACATACCTCGAGCTGGTCTCTTCGCTATTCGATCCGGACACGATGGACGAATCGATGCTGGCAGAAGCAGCGGTCGAGACCGGGTACCTTTCCACATCTAGTCCGCGCGCTGAATTGTTGGTGTAGCACGACGGTTTTTGTGTCAAACGGCCTCGCTCAGCTCGCCGCAGCTGGCCTCTTCCGCGCCTTCGGTAAGTCCGCTGATCTTTAGGTTTGTTCGACGCCTGCCCATGTCCGCAGGCTCGCAAGCGCGCGTCAGCGCATGCGGGCAGGCGTTGGACAAACCAGAAGGGAGGAAACCGCGGAGTGCTCCGATGTGGTCGAAGTGGCGAAGGCTATGGTGATTGATGGCCCGCAATGTTCAGGGACGTTGCCCGATGAGTGGTCGAACTGTCTGGCAGATGGTCCGTGATGCGGTGACGAAGCGGTGCAGTCGCGTAAATGGACGGGCGAAGCAGATGTGTGGGAGTCTGTACGAAGTGACAGGCGCAAACGTGCACTC
>NZ_WHNP01000061.1 GCF_009362735.1 Paraburkholderia franconis
CGTACCACCGCGCGTTGTCCATGCAAGGTCTTGACGTTCTCGAATCGCTCCAGCAGCGCCGACAGCTCCGCTTCGATTGCCTGCTGAATCACTTGCCGCGCTCCGTGTCGCACCAATTCGTCCAGGCCCAGACCGACTTCCGATAGACCGACAACTGCTTTTTCCGTAAACTTGCTCATGGTGGATGGTTTGTTGTTTGCTGGTTTCCGACTTCGACAATCAGATTCTCAGCTGAAACCTCCACCGCCTTCAATCTCCCGCCTCAACTCCCCCGTACACCAGTTCCGACTTTAGCTCTCGAACCGCTGAGCTGCCGCGATAACGCACGGACTTTGGATGAACATTTGCAAAAGTCGCATCAACGATGATGTCGATCGCCAACGTTTTGTTCGCGCGGTTCAATATTCGCGATCACCGCATCGCCCCAGCTCGGAAAAAGCAGGCCGAACGTGATGCTGATTTTCCACGAGGCGCGAACGCCACAGAAGGCGCAAGTGCGTGTAGATTAGGATCTTGTTGCGACCCGCCACAGTGTCTTCGAGTCGGTCGCCATCGGAGTTAGTCCTGAAGTGCACACAGGAGCCGGCTTGAACACGAAACACAGCAAGAAGGGCCATCTTGAAGCCGCCGCATCACACCACGAGCATGCAGCGCGACATCATCGTGAGGCATCGCGGCATTTCGAGGACGGTCGAGACTTTGCCCACGCCGCACATCAAGCGATGATGGCCCATGGACACACGTTGCATGCGATCGATCAGGCCCACGACGCTGGGGCGCACAGCGCCAATACGCCGTCGATATCGCCTCCATCAAGCGTCTCAGGCGTAAGCGCTGCGGACGTGGCAAGACATCATGCGGCTGCCGTGGAGCTTCACACACAGGCGGCGCAGCATATGCGCCATGCCGTCAAGCTCTTCGATCAAGATCGGAGCGCGGTCTCCCACGACGCACAGCTAGCGCTCTCCCTCGCACTTCGCGCTTTGTCACACGGCAACGAAGCAGCGAGACTATTCGTCACGCTGACTGCCGGTGCTTCGTGAGTCAAGGTTGGTTGACTGCAAGCCAGTCACATCTTGTTTAATGGAGAATTCGGAGTGGTGCTGCGGTATCCGTTTAGACACATTGAACCGCTTTCTGCACTGCATGCACACCCTACAGCACCGGGTTGTTGCGCGGATCTACGGTCGTGGGCCCGTCGTAAAATCCACGCATTGACAGGTATGGCGCAATCGGCGGCCCACTCGCGACTAGGCCTTTCGCTCCAGCATGTCTATTGCGATAGACTTCGCATGCGCTACGGCCTCTTGCGCGTCGGGGAATACACCGAGTTGCTCCCAGTACTCTTCGACTGCGTACGTTCCTTTCATACCGAGTGCTCTCTGAACACGCAGTTGCGCTGCGTACCTGCCGTCCTCCAGTGGTCGAGCAGTCGCTATTACCTTGTGCGGAAGGTCGGATCTTTCTGGCTGAACCAACTCTACTGGACCGCCAGGCAGGCCAATATCTTTCAACTCGTTCCTGATTTTGCAGTCCGGGCAGTAGAAGCACCACCCGCTGTCCTCATGATTGGATCTGACCTGCCCGCGAGCCAGCACAGCACGACATTCAACGTTTTCGCAGATGAACGGCATAGCAGTTTCCCGAGTTGTTTGAAAGAAATCCTAGCATGTACCGACGGCCAATCATCGGCGTTGTTGCTTTGCCCGAGGCTAAGGAAAACCCTCAAGTGGAAGCCGGTGAGGTCGCGCCCAGGGCCTCCTCGCACTTGATCGTTCATATCGGGGTTCGGTTTCCTCGAACCGCTATTCCCGATGCATGCAGCCTGATGTGATCCGCGCGCTCACCATACGAGCAGGCCGTTGACCTGGATCACTTCCGGGAGGATTGGGGCGCTAAAGATAGCGGCCTTATCCCCGACCGCTGCAAGGCCGTGAAGATCTATCGACGCAGTGGAGACGACGTCCGCTGCCAACCCCTTGCGTGTGGCCCTGAGAGAATCTGTGACGTGTCGATGGCTCGCGAGCTTCGGAACCGGCTGCCGCGCGCCAGTCAAATCAGTCTCCGCGGCGACAGGGGACCGTTGTCGCGCTAACGCAAGACTCCGCAACAGCGATGCAGCCACCGTCCGTCGGCGCGACCAGCGCCTGAGCCGGTTCGGGCCAGGGAAAAGCAGACCACGTGCTGTCGGCAGACGTACCGATTGGCAGGTATCATCCCGACGTGGTAAATATTCTTCTGTCGCGGGCGGCCCCTCTGTGTGGAACGGCGGTCGCGAACGCGGATTTTAAACGTCTACAGGTTCGAAAATGGCAACCGGTACAGTTAAATGGTTTAACGATGCAAAGGGCTTTGGGTTCATCACACCGGACGAAGGCGGCGAAGACCTGTTCGCCCACTTCTCAGAAATCAAGACTGAAGGCTTCAAGTCATTGCAGGAAAACCAGAAAGTAAGCTTCGAAGTGAAGATGGGGCCGAAGGGCAAGCAGGCCGCCAATATCAAGCCTGTCTAAGCGGCGCGCGCTACCCTGACAAGTGACCCGCCCCGTGCCGGTCAAGTTTTTTTAGGTTCAGCGTGTCGGGAGTCGGTGCACGGGGTAGCATTCCGGTTCACCGATTCGAGCAGGACCGGCAGGCCCTGCTCATCACCGTCATCTCACTGACAATCAGCCCGCGACGGGCACCGAGACGCTTTCGCTGGCTGGTACAACTGCTACCGGATTGTTCGGCGCGCGCTTCGCGCGCGCCTTCCTCGCCGCAGCTTTCCTGGCTGCGGCCTTCCTCGCTGATACTGGCTTTGGCAGTGCCTTGGCTTTCTTCGCGACAACCGTTTTTTCCTTTACCTTTTTGGTCGCGGCCTGTTTCACGGTTGCCTTGGTGGACGAAACGGCCTTCGAGCCTGAACCGCCCGCTTCCGCGGTGACAATCAGAAACTTCGAACGGTCTTTGGCACCAGCCAACCATGCCGGCGCCGGACCGCGACCACTCCATGTCGCCCCACTCTTTGGGTCACGGTATTTCGGCGCCTGGGGGCCCTTCACGTAGTTGCCCGCCTTCGCGGGTTTCTTCGCGGCAACGGCCGGTTGTGTAACGCTGCCGTCGACCAGAAACTTCGTCCGGTCACGTACGCTCGCGATCCACGCCGGCGCGCGGCCGTGCCCCGTCCAGGTAGCACCCGTCTTCGGATGACGGTACATTGCCGACGCCGCTGGTTTGGCAGTCGTTGCGGCGCCTGGCTTGCGACCACGCTTCTTGCCGCCGGTATGTGCTTCGATGTCCGCAACGGTCAGACCATGCTTCTCCATGATGTCACGAATCTTTGCGATAACGCCGGACGACTGCTTTGCGGCAAGCGCTTCGGCTTGGGCCTGCAATCTGGCGATTTTCGCCTGCACGTTTTCGAGCGTAGCCATGATTTCCTCTTTTGTGTATGTAGTAATGGCCGAACTATGCCAGCAAGTAAGCCGCAGGTCGATAGTGGAGCGCTACAATTCAGGAATGCTTCAATTCAAAACGAACAATTGGGTCCTTCATCGGCTTTGGATAAGCTGAATTTACGGATGAGCGACTGCGACAGGATGGATTCGATAGCGGAACCCTGTTGCCCTCCAGTCTGTGGAGAAAAGCAATGGTGGAAAGGCTGTTTCGATAATCGCATCGCGAGCATCCCGACTCGTCCCGACCTCGAGGATAGAGCCAGCGCACCTCCTGGAAATTCTCCCCTTTATCGACCTGAGCACGCGAAAGAGCGGAGAGTGCTCGCCCGCCCTGGGAAGGTGTCAAGCCAGGTGGTGTTGCGCAAAAGTCATTTGAGTACCTCTTTTAGCGCATTTTCCTGACACACCGATTGTGCTGCGTCATAGAATGAATCTGCTTGCCGTATGAACAGATTCGCAATCGGATACTAATTCGAACGAGAGTCGACTGCGACCATTTGCGTCACCTTCGCGATAGTCCGAAAATGCGCCGTAACAAGGGTTCAACTTAACCAATTGCTGACGTCCCACGGTCAGCCTGTAAAGGCTTGTCTCGCGGCCCCGGTACAATCAGAATGATCGAAGCCCTCAGCGGATCATTTCGACGCCGGACTCAAACCTGATGCCAACGGAAGCTCCCTCGCCGTTCGTTCGCCTTTCTCCCGACGTCCTCTTTAGTCGGGAAGTGCTCGGCCGTCGGCTTGATGAAGAACCGTTTTCGCTCTCCAGCATCGCTGTGCGCCCTACGCCAAGGTCCCGGGCAATCACCCGGAAAAGCGCGGTCCGGTCCGACGTCGCTCCCACTGAACAGCCATCCCTCTTCTGAGCATCGCGGCACTTCGAAGAATCGCGGCCGACGATCTGAGCATCCTCCTCATCCAGTTCTTCCGCGTGATCAGATTCATCATCTGAACAAACGCAGGAGCGCGTCGCGAAGATCCGATACGTCCAGCACGTGCTGCGCGCGTGTGCACGCGACGTAGAGCAGCCGCAGCTCGTCCTCCTCCACAGTCAGGCGACCAGCGACGTATTTGAACAGAAAATCGTTGATGACTTTCACCCGTTTCCATTCAAGGCCCTTGGCCCGGTGCACCGTGGAGATCACGTAATCGGCCTGCGCTTCAGGCGTAATCCGTTGTGCCAGCGAGCGCAGATAGCCGGTTCCGAATTCATCGACAATCCTCACGACGGGAAGCAGATCGGCACCGGCCGCGCTGCGAGCGAAAGTCTGTGCATGGCTATTTTTACCCATCCCCCGAAAACTGAAAATCCTCCTCAAACGCTTGCCGGGCAAGGCACGCCGGGAATGCGCGGTGGCGAAAATCGCCGACCAAACTATGTTGGAGACAGGGAATCGAGTTCCTGCAAGGCACGCCGCAAATCCCTGCTGCGTTCGCTATTCGGATCGGGCGGCTCCTCCAGCAATCGATGGAGCAAGACTTTCAGGTCAGAGACGTAGGCAGGTGCCCACGGCTGAGCGGATGCAATAGCCCGAATCAGGGCACGGTACTCTCCGTACTGGCCGGAGGTGATCGCCGCGACAACTTTCGTGGCGAATTCCATCGGTTCGACTTCTGCGTCGACGCTTACCGTGACCAGATCGGAGCAGGCCTCGTCGAAAACGCAGCTGATTTCCCATCCCTCTTCGGTCGTACGCTCAAAGATTGTTCCAGCCAGCGTGAAGAGCTGCCACATCAGATCCAGCGCAAGATCGGGCGCCGCCCGGGAAACATTCGAGGCAATGGTGACCCGCATGGCGTCGAGCTCCTCTGCCAGTTCGCCGACCTGCTCCGCGTCGAGAAATGACGTTTGCGCGCCGAACTCGCTGATCCACTGGAGAACGGCATCTGGAACGTTTTCGCCTTTTTGTGCGGACAGCTCGAATTGCAACCGACGACGCATGCACAGATTCGTCATAGCCGCCTCGGCCAGCAGCATCGCCAGGCCTTCTGGTCCGACAGCCGCCGACGCTTTGGCATCGATCGGATTCCCCTCGTTCGACATTGCTCCTCCTGCAGAATGAAAGCCGCTGAGGCCACGGTTACTGTGAAATGGTGGATCGCTCGGTTGTGCTACGTTCGGCAAGGCAACTCAAGGCCCGCCCCCTGCCAGCAAGCTCACGCTCAGGCAAAGCGAAACCCTGATTCCCACTTGCGCGCGTTCAAGAATATAAACTCATGTCCGCCTCGCACCGCCTCTCGATCCTCAGACGTGCCGAAATCGACGAACTGTATGCGTTGCCGCGCTTCAACGACGAAGACCGGCACGCGTACTTCGAGCTCGGCAACGCCGAACAGCAGCTCGTCCGGGCGCGCACATTTTCGGTCGCGGTCCACCTCATCCTGCAACTCGGGTACTTCAAGGCCAGATTCCAGTTCTTCCACTACGATCCACCGGCCGTCGCAGATGATCTGCGCTACATCGTCGCACGGCACTTCCCCGACGAAGCGCCTCCCGCCGTAACGATTCCTTCGGCACCCACGCGCCGCGCACTACAGCGCAGCATCCTTGATCTGTTCGGCTTTCGGCTATGCGAGGGTGCCACGAAAGCCGACCTCGAAAAGCGGGCACAGCGCCTCGCGAGGCTTTCCACACAGCCCGCCTTCATCCTGCGCGAATGCCTGCAGTATCTGAAGCACGAACGTGTCGTCGCGCCCACCTACTCATTCCTGCAGGACATGGTTGGCCGTGCGGTCGCTGCGGAACGCCAGCGCGTCTCAGCGCTGCTCGAACGCGCGCTCACCAGGTCAATCGCGCAGCAACTCGATGCGATGGTCGAGGTCGACGACTCGATCTATCAGGTGACGCTCCTCAAGCGCGAACCAAAGGACTTCAGCTACAAGGAACTGCAGCAGGAATCCGAACGCAGAGCTCTCTTCGCACCGATTTACGCCTTCGCCCAGCGGTTTCTTGGCACCACCGGGATCTCGGCGGACAGCATCCGCTACTATGCCTCGCTCGTCACCTTCTACACCGTCTACAAGCTGCGTCGCATGGACCCCGGCGTCGCGCGCCTGTACCTGCTGTGCTTCACCTGCCACCGCTTTCGCCAGGTCAACGACCGCCTGATCGAGGCCTTCATCCGTCTCGTCGACGACTACGAGCAGACTGCGCGGCAGGCTGCCGGCGAGGCGGCGCAAAACGCGCTCACCGAAGCGGGCACCCACCTGAAAGCCGCGGGTGAGGTCCTGCGCCTGTTCGTCGACGGCTCGATTCCATACCATGCCTCCTTTGCCAGCGTGCGTCAGAGAGCTTTCGCGCTGCTCGCGCCAGAACGCATCGAGATCGTTTCACAATACATGTGCAACGTCACCTTCGATAAGGCCAGCTTCGAGTGGTCACGCTATACGGCTCTCTCACACGCGTTCAAACGCAATCTGCGGCATCTGTTTGCCGAACTGGCCGTGGCCGGCCGCGTCGAAGATACGCCGTTGCTCGAAGCCGTCACCTTTCTGCAGGAGTGCCTGCGCAGCGGCACGCCACTTCGACAGTGCAATCCATCGTCCTTTCCCACGGCGTTCATCCCGAAGACACTCAAGCCCCATCTCTATCACCCCGGATCCGGCAAGGCGAAGCGGCTCGATGTGGATCGCTTCGAGTTTCTCGTCTACCGGCTGGTGCGCAACGCACTCGAGGCAGGCGACGTCTTCTGTCACGACAGCAACGAGTTTCGCCGTTTCGAAGACGACCTGATCAGTGACGCGCGCTGGCGGCACAAGGACGCCATACTCAACGAGCTCAACCTGCCGGTCCTGCTCGCGCCCGTCGAGCAGACGCTTGCCGGGTTGCATGATGACATCGAGCGCCTCCTCGAACATGTCAACCATCACATCGACGGAGGCGACGATCCCTACATCAGGATTCGGCACCAGGGCGGCAAGCCTCGCCTGAACCTGGTCTATCCGGAGCCCGATGAGAACGTCAATCACGCCTTCTACGGCCAGATCCCCGGCATCGACATCGCGCGGCTGCTCTGGTTCGTTGCCGGTCGCACCGGCTTTCTCAAGGTATTCACGCATGTGCTCGACCGGTACGTCAAACACGAGGCCGATCCACGGGAGCTCCTCGCCTGCATCATCGCGATGGGCACCAATATGGGGCTGCGCAAAATGGCCGAAGTCTCGGGCCTCAGTTACGCCGCGCTCGTGAGTTGCGCACGCAATTATCTTAGAATCGAAACTGCCCATGCGGCCAACGATGCGATCAGCAACGCGACCGCCGCGCTGCCCGCTTTCCACCTTTTCAACATCGGCGACCAGATCCATTCAAGCAGCGATGGTCAGCGCTTCGAGACCCAGTTCGACACCTTCCAGGCACGCCATTCACCCAGATACTTCGGCCTCGGCAAAGGCATCAGCGCCAACACCGCCGTCGCCAACCATGTACCGTTCAACCTGACCGTCTTCGGCGCTCACGAACACGAGAGCCATTACGTGTTCGATCTGCTCTACAACAACACCTCCGACATCCGCCCGCAGCTGCATTCCACCGACACGCACGGCACCAACCAGGTGAACTACTGGACCCTGTATGCCTTCGGCTATCAGTTCGCGCCGCGCTATCGCGACTTCCATAAGAAACTCGGCGGCCTCGTTGGCCGTCACGCCCCGGGCCACTATGGCAAGTGGCTCGTCAAACCCTCGCGTAAATCCAATGACGAACTGATCATCCGCGAATGGCCCGCCGTGCAGCGCATCATGGCCTCGCTCGGGCAGAAGCAGGTCTCGCAGGCCACCATCGTACGCAAGCTCTCGAGCTACAAGCGCCAGAACCAGACGAAAAAGGCGCTCTGGGAACTCGACAACCTCTGCCGTACGCGCCACATCCTCCGCTTCATCAACGATGTCGATCTGCGCCAATCAGTGCAGAGAGCCCTGAACCGTGGCGAGGCGTACCACCGGCTGCGCCGCGCGGTCGCCTTTGTCAACGGCGGCAAGCAGCGCGTGCATACCGAGGCCGAGCAGCAATTGTGGAACGAGTGCGCCCGCCTGATCGCGAACGCCATCATTCACTACAACACGGCCTTGCTCTCACGCGTCCACGAGCACAAGCGGGCCGCGGGAGACAGGGCCGCGATGGCATTCATCGCAGGCATGTCGCCAGTCGCCTGGCGACACGTCAACCTGTTCGGCGCGATGGATTTCGGCGCCGCGACCGCGCCAGTCGACATCGACGCGCTCGCCTCGTATTACGCCGACCCCGAGTACTGGGCCCGCATGCTGCAGGCGGCAGCCGAAGAGGAGGATGAGGAAGGCTGACACCCGACTTTCAGGACGCCAGTTCCGCCATTTATCTGGCCCGGGAAGCCTTGTCCGTGAGGGGCTAAAGGAGATTTTCAGTTTTCGGGGGTTGGGCGAAAATAGCCAGATTGGTCGCTCACCGTTGCGTTTCTGGAATGGCGTTTCTGTTGCGCAAAACCCGGCTGCGAGGCTTGAACAACCATTGCCGGATGCCAGAAATACGCAACACGTCAAAAGATACCACCACTGACGTTGATCATTCTTTTTATGTCAACTTTAGGCCGACATGCGGACCGCGGCAACCTGTCCTGCTTTTCCCGCCTTGATCAGGCAAGCCCGGCCATCGGGACCAGCTCGCAGCAGCGCTCCAGTATGGCCTGCACCGACGCGGGCCTGGTCATGACCGCATCGACGCCTGGCCAGCTGTGCATCGGGCTTCGCACCGCTGACAGCAGCACAATGCGGCAGCGCCTGGCCTGTCGCCTGCACAGGTCGATCGCCTCGATTTTCGACGCGCGATGCGGCTCGTCATCCAGAAAGACCAGTTGTGGACGTAAGGCAGACAGGCTGTCCGCAAGGTCGCTGCACCTGCTGGACGCCGCGTCAAACCCTTGTAGCTTCGCCAGCTGCAGCACGGACTCCGCAACCGGCTCGCGCTCGTGAACCACGAGCAGCTGGCGGCCGGCGCCAGGCGACTTAAAGCGGCTCGATTCGGCGTCGGCCCTGAGCTGGAGCTGATGCGAGCGCCAGAAAAGATGAGCGACCTCATAGCGCACACGTGCGCGCGCAAATTCCAGCGAATTGCGCCCTTGTGTCCTGAGAACCGCGCACAGCGCGTCAAACGCCTCAGTCAGGCTGCCCGATGACGCGTCGAATGTCTCCCGTGTGCCCATGAACGCCCTTATATTCCGACTTACCGGGTAAAAAGCATAGGTCGTACGGGAATCACCCGAATGTCAGCAGGTCAATTTTGCACGATTCCTTTCAAAGGATGCCGATTCTGTCCGATTCTTTCCTGCTCGCTACCGTCTGACAAAATTTTGTTCTCTCCAGTTAGACCGACGATGGAGAACTGATACCGGTTACGAGCGCTTGATCGTGCGCCCTGCGCCCGGAGGGCACGCGAACGCAGGCTCAAGGGATTCGTAACGGTTTTCAGAGCACGCTTGAGAACCCGCATCGACTTGTCGCCTCAAACGGTGTAGGATTTAGTCATACACAGTCGGGGGGTAATCATGCGCTCAACACGACAGTTCAGCATTACGCTCACGCCGGAACTGGCTGAAATGGTTCACCGCCTGGTCGAGAGCGGGCAATATGCCACCGACAGCGAGGTCATCCGTGATGGCCTTCGCCTGATCGGAGCGCGTGATCGCGCCGTAGAGGCATGGTTGAAAGACGAGGTGGTGCCGGCATACGAGAAGCTCAAAGCGGACCCGTCGCGAGCCATTCCTGAAGAAGATTTCGACGCCCAGATGGAAGCACGTCGGGCGGCGCGGAGACGATCGGTTGCATGAAGAAATACAAGGTCAAGTTCGCGCCCGAGTTTTTCGATCAACTGCTCGACGTCGAAGACTTTATTGCCCGGAATAGCAAATCAGAATTAATCGCCGACAGGTACACAAAATCGGTCAAGGAATACTGCAAGACATTTAAAACCGCAGCGGAGCGCGGTACAAGACGAGACGACCTGATGCCCGGTATTCGAATCGTCGGCTTCGACTCTACGGTGCTCGCCTTCTCCGTTCAGGAAGACGAGGTATGGTTCCTCGGCGTGTTCTACGGCGGTCAGGATTACGAGTCGTACATTCCTTCAAGGCCATCTGTCTTCGGCATCAAAGTAATGAAGTAAAGCCCTGGAAAAAGCCGCCCCGGCGGCTTTTTCGTCAGGGCGTTCCGCCCCATCGCCATCGTTCCTCCCGGAACAGGCGAGGCAGCTTTCGAGTGCCATCAGCCGGCCCGCTTGTCCATGACGTCATGCTTCCATGCGCGATGCCGGCCAGCACGCACGGGCAGCAGCGGGCCTGCAATCGGCGGACGGGCCTTGGGATGAACTGCCGTCGCCCATCTATTCGGCCGCGGACATTGGCGTACTGCGCGGATACGACGTTACCTTCGCGGTTTGGCTCACATGCCTTGCCATCCGACGCCTACTGGCCTCCGGACTGATCGTGTAGAAGCCGATCAGACTCGCCACCACCGACATCACGCCTGCGAGAATGAAACCGGAGTCATAGCCGGCCGAATGCGTCGACGCGTGTCCAATGAAATAGCCCATGAGTGCCGGCGCGATGAGGCCGCCAGTCGTCGCCAGGGCACTGTTGATCGACAGCATCGCTGAACGCTGACCGTCGGGCGTGATCTCCGCGACAATCGCCGAACTTAGAACGAAAGTAATTTGCGGCAGGTTGCATCCGATGGCGAGTAACGCGGTCTTGAGCAACGGCTGCTTGACGCCGTAGACAGCAAGCAGGATGAGCGCGCCGCCAAACAGGGAGAAGCCACACGCCAGCCAGCCGCGTGCACGCACCGACGCGATGCCTTTCTTTAGCATCCGTTCGGACCACCAGGAACCTATCAGGACCATCGGGATGTTGAACGCCGTAAAGAACATGAACATCCAGCCTGTCGTGTTGGCGTCGTAGTGCATCACCGTGCGCAAATAAGATGGCACCCACGTGAAGATCAGCGAGAAGACCCAGTAAGTGGTCCAGTACAGAGCCATGTTGCCGATGAAAGTGCGATCTGTCAGTAGTGTCCAGTAGGGCACATGAGCCGTGTCGATACCTTCCCGTGATGGCGTACTTCCGATCGTGCCCTCCGCGCCGATCAAATACCACAGGACCATCCAGACGAGGCTCGCCATGCCGAGCGCGAAAAAGGCCGCATGCCAGCCGTGACGCACCAGTACATAGCTCAGAACCGGTCCGGAAATCAGGATCCCGCAGGTAGCGCCCTGAAACACGATCGCCGAAGGCAGATTACGCCGGTCATTTGGAAACCATTTGTAGCACGCGTGCAGCGCGAGCGGATAGGCGGGTCCCTCGCCCGCTCCGAGCAGGATGCGGGAGAAAAACAGTAGTGGAACGGAAGCCGCCAATGCCACGGGGAATTGCGCAACCGCCCATATCAGTGAACACCAGAGCAATAGCGTTCTGGATGCGATGCGATTGGCGAAAAAACCGAAGCTGATCGCGGAAATCGAGAATAGAAAAAAGAAGCTGCTTGCAACCATGCCGAATTCCGCGGGCGAAAGATGCAGTTCATTCATCAGTGGGACGGCGACGATGCCAAGCACCGCCTTGTCACAGAAGTTGATGACCATGAACAACGCCAGCAGGATCGTGATGGCCCACGCGCGCACAGACGAAGGGGTTGTTGGTTGCATGATCAGCTCCTGGCAGTGATGCTGCTACCTTTCGACGCTGGGGACCCGGCAGCCGAGCGTTGCAGCCGTTCATATCCGGCAAATACGGTCGGCCGAAGCCGCTGACAGTTGTTACTGTAACCAGAATGCATCATTGTCTCCTTCGATGTCTGCTTTTCTGCAGCACCGCTGTCTGGCGGTAAAAACTATATAGTTATATAGCTTAGACCGACTGTATCCTGACGCTTTTGGCTGCATCAAGCTCTTTGCCCATAGGTTTTAGCCGGCGTCCGTCAGGCGACGTCTATAGGACTGTTCGCGCTCCGCCGCGATTCAGTCGAAGACGATTGCGGCGCCAGGTGCCGGACTGAATCCAAGGTCGCCTCGTTCGATGACGGCTGCGCGCCCGCCATTGGCCGCGAGCAGCACGGCCTGGCGTTCACGAACCAGCTGATCCACACGATGCGGTTCACAGATCGCGAGCAACCGCTGGTGGCATTCCGCCAGAATGGCGGCACAGGCCGGATCTGCCGCCAGATCCTCGAACTCTTCCGGATCGGCCTTCAGGTCGAACAATTGGGGTGGATAGTCGATGTAGTAGACGTACTTGAAGTGACGGTGGCGGATCATGAATGCACCTGTGGTCGAACCCATGCCGTGATACTCGACCAGCACATTACGGTCAGGATGCTCGCCGGCAGCCAGCGTGTCGAGTGAGACACCAGGATATCCCTCGAGCAACCCGGGCTGCGTCTCCCCTGTCGCCTCAAGGATGTACGGGTAGACGTCGACATGACTCGCCGGCGTATCGACCACGCATCCAGCCGCGACATCGGGACCCGCCATGATCAGCGGAACACCCGACGCTTCCTCAAACATTGTCGACTTGCCCCACAGGCCACGTGTACCCAGATTGTCGCCGTGGTCGCTGGTGTAGATGACGCGCGTATCCTCAACGAGCCCGGCGTCCTCGAGCGCTCCCAGCACGAGGCCGATGTTCTCGTCGAGAAACGAACACAGTCCATAGTAGCCGGCCAGCGCTTTTTTCAGCTTCTGGTCGTCGAAGTAATCGTCGTAGTTGAAGCTGCCACGGTAGTCGACCAGGTACGGATGCATCGGACGCTCGTCGCGGCGATACAGCTTCGGCAAAGGAATCTGCCGGTCGTAGTACTTGTAGAAGTGCTGCGGCGGAGCCGTTAGCGGAAAATGTGGCGCGACAAAGGAAACGAACAGTACCCATGGTTTGTCGTGCTTGCGCTTTGCCGCTTCGCGCAGCCATACCTGTGCGCGGGCAGCGATCTCCCTGTCATAAAACGTGTACTGGCTTTCGCCGGGACCCGCAAGATTGGCCATCTTGTAGGCGCCCTTTCGGACGGGCAGATCGCTCCTGACAAGTCCCATCAGATCGCCCTTGCCCTCGATGACATGCATGGGGATGATCTCGTCGCTGAACCCGTGGTCTTCACCTGCGAGCCGGAAGTGCAGCTTGCCAATCGAAACAACCTCGTGACCACGGTCGCGCAGCGTGTGGTGCCAGCTGGGCACGACGCCGTCGTACGCATCTGCATTGTCCCAATAGCCCATCTGATGCACGTACTTGCCGACTGCGAACGACGCTCGTGCAGGAATACACACGGGACTCGTGCAATAAGCCGAGGTAAAACGCGTGCCGCGTGCCGCCAGACGGTCGAGATTCGGCGTTTCCACCATCGGATGCCCTGCACAACCAAGCACCTTCGGGTTGTGCTCATCCGACATGATGATGAGCAGGTTTCTAGCGGGTTTCTCCATGGTCACTCTCCGTTATCACCTATATAGGACTATAGTTTCGCGCAGACAAAAAATTTTTGCGCCAGTTTCGACCCGGCGCAAAGGCACCCTCGCTTCGTGTTCCCAATCCGCTCAGCGTTGCGGCCTGAGTGTCGCACTACCGCCGAGCATCTGTTCCGGGATGCTTAACGTACGGCGCGTCATCGGAATGAAAAACTCCTGGTAATAGACGCATGCCTTTTCTCCCATATGTGCGGCGGCTTGCATGAAAATGCCGACCGAATGCACCTTGACGTTGAGGATTGCAGCAACTGCCTCGTCAAACGGCTCCGCGCGAACCATGTGCCCGATGCGAGTAATTGGAACGTTAAGTTCACGCGCGATCATCGCCTTGAAGTTCACCCCGTTGAGCTTGCTGATCGGGGTGTCCCACAATGCGGGCAACATACGCGAATCCGCGAAGAAATGGGTAAACACGTTGAATTCATTATTCACGTTGATCACGCGGTCGATGCGAAAGAGACTCTCGGTCCTGTTCGGAAAGTACTCGCTCCAGCTGCCGCGCATCTTGACCCGCTCGCGTTTGACAACTTTCGAGTAGACCGGCAGGATCGTCTGCCCGTCATCGTCGAGAAAGCGGCAGTGCCACGGATCCTCGAGGCGCAGATCCGTTTCCGCAACGAAGCTGCCCAGGCCATGCTGCCGGATCACAATGCCCTGCTCGGCCAGGTTGCGCAAAGCCCGTTGAACGGTGCCGAGACTGAACGGCGTCATTTCCGCAAGTTCTTCTTCAGTTGGCAGCTTGTCGCCCGCCTTCCAGTATCCCGAGGTAATGGCCTCCACGAGCGCATCGGTGAGCCTGACATATTTGGGTACACCGTCGCGGCTTGGTCGCCGCAGTGCCTCAAAAACCCTTGAGTGTTCCGTCCCGGTTGCCATGTGGTGTGTGTCGATGAGATCAGCCCTGGAATCGTCCGCGCGACGGACGGCTATCCCAGAATCATACGGGATGGCCCGTTTCAACACTACCTGACCGGCAGGCTCACCAGTTATCGATCGACCCGCGCACATTTCACTGAAGGGTTTCATCCTGGCTCCGTCGAGCTTCAGGCAGACATTGCGACCTTACCGGATGCGCCCATGGCACTGACCTTTTCCGGTAGGACACAGACACCGTTGTCGGCGTCGGCCAGGATCATGTCAGCGGCTTTCTCGCCTATCATGATCGCCGCTGCGTTTGTGTTGCCGGAGACCAGCGTCGGCATGATTGACGCGTCAGCCACACGCAGGCGGGCGACGCCACGCACCCGCAGATGATCGTCGACGACGGACATCGGATCATGGCCCATCTTGCAAGTGCCGACGGGGTGAAAAATGCTGGACCCACACTGTCGCACAAACTCGAGTAACGCCTCATCTGTCAGTGTGCGACGCCCCGGGAGGTATTCGTCGAGAATGTACGGCGACAGCGCGCGCGAAGCCGCCAACGCCCGCGCAAACCTGACACCCGCGACCATGACGGCCCGATCGCGCTCGTCGCTCAGATAGTGCGGCCGCATTTCGGGTGCGACCTGCGGGTCTGTGGAGCGAATCCTCACGGTGCCGCGGCTTTGTGGGCGCAACTGGCACATCGACATCGTGAAGCCCGAGAATTTGTGCGGCTTGCCCGCCGTCATATCCGCGCTGATTGTGCCGAAGTGAAACTGGATATCTGGTGTCTTGGCGTCCGGCATCGCACGCGCGAACATTCCGCCCAATTGAATACCGATCGCCAATGGGCCCCTGCGGAACATCAGATACTTCAGCCCGATTTTCGCGCGCCGCCACAGACTCTTCAGGTCGTCATTGGTGGTAATCGGCTTGCCGCACTTGTAAATCAACCGTACCTGCAAGTGATCCTGAAGGTTCTCACCTACACCTGGCAGATCGACGTTTAGCGGAACGCCGTAGCGACCCAGCAATTCCGCCGGACCGATTCCTGAGAGCTGCAGAATTTGAGGTGACTGAATCGCCCCGGCACAAAGCACGACCTCGCGTGCTGCGCGCACCGTCCGGGTCGCCCCGTTCTGGCGATACACAACGCCGGTCGCGACTTGCCCGTCTATCAGCACGCGCTCGGTCATCGCATCGGTTTCTATGTGCAGGTTCGCGCGGCCACGCGCCGGCTTCAGATAAGCGACAGCCGTCGAACATCGAAGCCCATTGCGGGAGGTCAACTGAAAGTAGCCGGCGCCTTCCTGTCGCTCGCCGTTAAAGTCATCCGTGCGCGGCACTCCCAGTTCGTTGGCCGCGTTGATAAACGCGTCAACCAGTTCATGTCGCTCGGTGATCGACGACACATGCAATGGCCCGTTGTCACCGTGATAGGCGTCGGCACCGCGATGATTGTGTTCGGAGCGAACGAAGTACGGCAACACGTCGCGCCATGACCAGCCGGCGTTGCCTTCGGCCGCCCAGTGGTCGTAGTCTTGTGCCTGCCCACGAATGTAGACGAGGCCATTGATCGAACTGGAGCCGCCCAACGTGCGTCCGCGCGGCCAGTAGATTTTCCGCTGGTTCAGCTCGGGCTCGGGCTCGGTATAAAATTGCCAGTTGTATTTTGCGTTGAACATCGTCTTGCCATAGCCGATCGGCACGTGGATCCACAGGTGCTTATCAGGAGGCCCCGCCTCCAGCAACAGTACCGAGTACTTGCCGTTCTCGCTCAGGCGAGCCGCCAGCGTGCTGCCTGCCGAACCTGCGCCAACGATCACGTAGTCGTAGATGCGCTCCTTCATCCCTGTCTCCTTTACCAATTTGCGTTTCTCGTATGTCGGGCAAGGTCGTGCGTGTTACAGGTCCAGCACCAGCAATTCGGACTTCGACCGTGAGCAGCAAGGCATCAGGTACTCCCCTTTTTCTACATCGTCGAGGACGTAGTCGCAGTGTTCGGGCGTACCTTCGAGGTAGCGTGTCTTGCATGTTCCGCACACCCCGGCTTCGCAAGAGGTTTCACACGACATGCCAGCCTCCCGCAGAACCTGGACGATGCTTTTTTCCGCCGGCACGCTTAGCAACTGGCCGGAGCTGGCGATCTTGATCCGGAATCCGCCGGTCGCCACCGCATCGGCCGCCTCGCCCGTTTCGCGCGGCCAGACCGCAGGGGGTGCCGCAAAGTACTCGCAGTGGACAGTGCCCTGCGGCCAGTGCGCCGAAGCCCGTGCAATCGCACTCATCAGACCGACGGGCCCGCAGTAATACAGATGGGTACCCGGTTCGGGTTTGCGCAGCAGGTCGGTAACCGGCAACCCGTCCGACGGTACGCCGCGATCGTAGTGAGCGATCGCGCGGCCCCGCTTGAACTGCCCCTCGAGGCGGTCGAGGAATGCCGCGCGCCGCGGCTCTCGTGCGCAATAGTGCAGCGTGTACGAATCTCCGCGCGCCTCCAGCGTTTCAACCATTGCCAGCATCGGGGTTATACCGATGCCGCCGGCGATCAGCAGATGGTGACGCGCGCGTTCTGAAAGCTGGAAGTTGTTGCGGGGTGTTGACACCCGGAGCGCGTCGCCCGCGCGTACGCCCGCGTGCAGGGCTGCCGACCCGCCCCGCCCATCAACCACGTTAAGCACGCCGATCAGGTAGCGGTGTCGTTCGCGGGGATCGTTGCACAGCGAATACTGCCGCACGAATCCACCCGGAATATGTACGTCGATGTGCGAGCCAGCGGTAAACGCTGGCAGCAGATCATCGCCGGGCGCGACGAGTTCGTACGCATTGATGCCGATTGCTTCGTTCACGATCGAGCGTACGCGCAGTTCTAGCATGATTGGCCTCGCTTCGATAGACGACTAGCGGCCCGATGCCGCGGCGATTTCAACAGACTGCACGACGAAGCCTTCGCCCTGGCCGTCGATTTCATCCAGTCGCCTGCGTACGTGCGCATCACGCTCGTGGCTCGGCAAATCGTCGGCTTCCTTGAGGATGCTCAATACCAGCTTGCCGACACGTTGCAGCAACGCGCGGTCGTCTGCATTCTTCGGGACGGTCAGGACGGAATCCTGCGCGTACATGGGTAGCGTGTCGCCATTGGCCCGCGCCCGGGTACGTGTTGTATCTTTTGGCAACAGGCCTCGCGCGCCCTCACGTAGAAGCTTGCGGCACATGTAGACACCAATGTCCGACTTGCCAGGATGCTCACCCGCGTGTATGGCAACCGGGCGTTGACTCACCAGCGCCTCCCAATCACCCGGCGCACGCTGGCCCTCTTCGTACGTACGGTTGCCGGTCTGTCCGACCAGGAAGTCGATCTTGTCGACTCCACAATCCTCCGCGCTGCCGAGATGGTCCGGATCGACCTCATCGTTGAAATGGCGCCAACCGAAAATGATCATGTGCGTGTCGTCGACGGGAACCTGCCAGCGCGTCATGGCCGTCGTCGAGTGACGCTCGCGCGCTGCGGTCGGCACCAGCGAACCGATTTGCAGAAAGTTCGGAAACACCATTTCCGTAATGCGCACCCACACCTTGTCTTCGGGCAAACGCCGCGAAGCAATGAAGATCATGCCGTTGCCGCCCCGAGTGGCCTCCCACTGCATTACCGGCATGTCGCCGAAGCCATCGAGCGAGACGCCAGCTGAAGTTTCATCGTCCACGCCTTCAACGGTCATGTGGTTATGCAGCACCGCGGTGTGCATATGATCCATGATGTTCTCAAATACCTGCAGCCAGTTGCATGGATAGACGTTCGAGAACGGAACGAGCCGTGTACCTCCAGGCTGCACATAGCTGTCAAAGACTGGAAACTCAGGCCTCTCGTCAGGACGTCCAAAGTAGGCGAACACGAGGCCGTCACGCTCGAATGCCGGATAAGCGCCCTGACAGACCGTTTCCTTCAGGCGACTCTCGGGCGGCTCACAGGGAGTATCGAGCAACGTGCCGTCTGCGCTGTAATGCCAGCCGTGGTAGCAACAGCGAATGCCCTCGTCGGTGACAATGCCGTATTCCAGCGAAGCGCCTCGATGGCTGCAATGCCGATGAAGCACGCCCACCCCGCCCTTCCTGTTCCGAAACGCGACGAGATCTTCGCCGAGAATGCGGATCGCTTTCGGCAGGTCCGTCAGTTCCTCTGACAGGCACACCGGCTGCCAGAAGCGACGCATGTACTCGCCCATTGGCGTGCCGGGATCGGTGGACGTGAGTTCCGTGTCCGGAACCAGTTCGCCACGCCGGTAGTAGCCGCCAAACGGCATATGTTTGATGACGGCGGGCTTCATCGTTTCGCTCATGATGCTCCTCATGAAAAGTAGGGGTTTCGCGTGAGGGTTGCGTCTTGCGACGCAGTCAGACCAACGAGGCCTGACTGACGTATTTCGTGTGGAGGTAGGCGTCAAGGCCTTCGGGACCACCTTCGTAGCCAATGCCGCTGGTTTTAAGGCCACCAATCGGCGCGTCCGCAAGGGACGGTGTGAAGCTGTTGATCCCTAGCCACCCGGCCTCCAGGGACTCGACGAGCTGCGAGGCGCGCGTTAGCGAGTCGGTAAATGCATAGGCTGCGAGACCGAACTCGACGCCGTTGGCCTTGGCAATCGCTTCTTCTGTCGTGGCGAACGGCATGATCGGCACGACTGGGCAGAACGGCTCTTCATTCAGGATCGATGCACCTTCGTCAACGCAGGTGAGCACGGTGGGCTCAAAGAAATAGCCACGCGTCCCAACGCGCTTCCCGCCTGTTTCGATCCGCGCTCCGCGTGCGCACGCGTCTTCGACGAAGGCTTCTGCCGCCCTGAGACGTCGCACGTTGTTCAGCGGTCCCATTTTCGTGCCCGGCCGCAAACCGTCGCCGACTTCGATGCGCTGCGCGGCGGCCACGAAGCGCGCTACGAACGCGTCATAGATGCGCTCGTGCACGTAGAACCGGTTTGGCGACAGGCACACCTGTCCGGCGTTGCGGTACTTGAACGCCGCGCACATCGTGGCGATGCGTTCGACATCGACATCATCGAACACGATCACAGGCGAGTGGCCGCCCAATTCCATCGTCACCGGTTTCAACTGCTCGCCAGCTAATTTGCAGAGTAGGCGGCCGATCGGCACTGACCCGGTGAACGACACCTTCTTGATCGTCGTCGACGCTATCAGATGATTCGATACCTGTGCTGGCACCCCGAACACCATGTTGATTACGCCTGCGGGAACGCCAGCGTCTGTGAAAGCCTGTGCGAGAGCAATGCACGACGCGGGCGTCTCCTCGGCCGGCTTGATCACGGTGGAACAACCGGCTGCCAGCGCCGCCGCGACCTTGCGTGCGGCCAGTACCACCGGGAAGTTCCACGGCGCAAAAGCTGCGACTGGCCCGACAGGCCGCTTGATAGTCATCTCAGACAAGGCACGCGACCGCGGCACCATCACCCGGCCATAGGTACGCTTGCCCTCTTCCGCCGTCCACTCGATCGTCTCGATTGCGCGGTCCAGTTCACCGAGGGAATCGACCAACGGTTTGCCGTTCTCAAGCGTCAGCACGCGGGCGATTGATTCCTTGCGTTCCTTGAGCAGCTGCGCCGCACGCATCATCAGGCGAGCACGTTGGTGCGCAGACATCGCGCTCCAGATATGAAAGCCGCGCTGCGCGGCATGCAACGCTGCATCCAGATCGGCCTCGGTCGCAAGCGGCAGTTCCGCGAGGGGCGCTTCAGTGGCCGGATTAGTCACAACATGGACGTTACGTCCGCCCCTGTGCCATTCCCCGTTGATTAGCAGGCCAAGATCCTGTGGGTAGGCGTCGTTCATACGAAGACCCTCCCGCGCAGACAGACCGGATGGCAAGCTCTCTCTCTTCCCCGCCGGCACGCGGGCATCACCGAGTGGTCGCAGGGGTAAAAGAGAGAGCCGATGCTCAAACGGCGCCGGTACAAGGTACTCATGGTTCAGTCTCCAGCGGGAGCGTTAAGTTGGGTAAACTATAGTCCTATATAGTTAGTCCGACAACCCGATCCCCGCCGGGGAGAAACCCTGGTTAGGAAACGCTTCCTGTAAGGTCAGCAAAATGTTCGACCGATCAGCTCAACGGCGAAACGGATGACATGGTGGGAGACAACGCCCCATAGTCGAAGTGGCCTCTCTGTCGCTGACATTGCTCGCGTCGTATGCGACAGTTAGAAGGACCGTACATGTAACCGTCTGATGGCGGTGCCGACCTGCGGACGATCCATGACAAACTTGGCCACCTCGCTGAACACCACCAGCCTATACCTGCACACGGAAGACGACGAGCGGCATCGCGAAACAGTCGACTGCTGCATGAACTGGGGTAACGCGAACAAGAAGCTGGAGACGCGAGCATTACCGTTCCCGGTTCGCGGCAACGCACCTTCACGCCTGGGCATGCGCGCAAGCATCCGGGCGCCAGCAAATGAATGCTCCAGACGCAATTCGTAGATATGACGCGTCAACAAGACGCCTGCGCATAAAACCACGCTATGTAGTAGTCCTATTATATATCGATTTGATTTACGCCAATTCAACCGTCAAATGGGTGGCGCTGTGACTGTCCAACAAAATTCCCGGCCCACCGTTATCGCCACGAGACAAAATAGTACAACGCAGGTGCCGCTTGGAGCGGTCCCTTGATTCCGCGTGCAAACAGAATAAATACCGGGTGATCCCGATGCGCGCCATAACGAAGCGGCGAGTTGCCGAAAACGAAAGATCCGGATCGCGTGTCATCCGCTGGCCTGGTCGACCCTGAGATTCAGTTCGCAACCGGTACCGCCTCGACAGCCGTTACGCCACAGACGCGGTAGGCATTGGGCGACATTCCATACTGTTTGCGAAAGTCGCGGCCCAAATGAGACGCGTCCGAAAAGCCGCAGGTCGAGGCGATCTGCGCTACCGTCCTGTCGGAACTGGTCAACAACCAGGCAGCTGTACGGATACGGATATGACGCGCGTATGTCAGCGGTGCCTCACCTGTTTCAGCCTTGAAAAGTCTTTGAAGCTGGCGAGGCGACATTTCGAGTCGCCGCGCCAGTTCATGCAGGCTCAATGGCCGCTCGATGTGCTGCTCCATCAATAGAATCGCCCGTTTCACCTTGGGATGAGCGGCCGGCTTCAGACCTGGCGGATGCGGTTGCGGTGCATTCCCCTTCTGGACGTCGTCTACCAGGAGAATGCGCAATGCTTTCTGCACAGCGGATGTATCAATATGACGCAAAAGAATGGCGGCGGCGACATCTATGGATGCCCGCCCGCCCGAACAGGTTATACGCCGACGGTCAATCATAAACACGCGGTCGGCTACAAGGGAACTTTCGTCGACCCTGGGGAAGCGCTCGACAAAGTCCCAGTAGTGGAACCAGCTTAAGCAGATGCGGTACCCGCGCATGACGCCGGCACGTGTCAATGCAAACACGCCAGTACAGATTCCGACAATCGTGGCAGAGTCATCCGCCGCACGGCGGATAAATTGAAGCGTCGCCTCGCTGGCGGGCGGCCCCGAATGCAACAGGCCGCCTACCACGACGACATAGTCAAATACACCCGCGTCGTCGTATGTGGTCCATGGCGCGATCTGAATGCCGCAGCTTGCCCTCACCGGGGTCAACGTTTCGCCGATGACACTCCATGCGCAGCGGACCGGTTTGCTGGAGTCGCCCTCGTCGCTTGCAAGGCGTAACAGATCGACGAATCCGGAGAACGCCGTGAGCGTGAAATTGGCCAAAAGGACGATCCCGAAACGGATCTGCCGTCTGGTGCCAGCTCCCGAGTCTCCCCTTCGGTTGTTCATTTGGCAGGCACATCGCGATGTGAACCGTACAACCTGTTCTCAGATGGTTCCTGACGTCGCGTGCGAACCCGCTCCCGAGCACCGATCAACTGTGAAAGCTCACCTACGAAAGCTTCCGTTGAGGGATTCTGCGCATCGCTGCGCCAGCATGCGATTTCTTCAAGAGAAGTATCCTGATCGCTTAGTGGCCGGATGACGAGGCCACTGCGATGAATATTCCGGACGCACTCGGGATAGATGCTGATACCCGTGTTCGCGGCTACGAGCCCGAATATCCCGTCGCTGGTCGAAGCTTCCTGAGCAATGTCGGGCGAAAATCCCGACCGGTGGCACATGGAGAAAAAGTGATTGCGAAACGCTTCCCACGACTGGTGAGTGCCAAGCACGAACGGCTCATGCGCAAGTTCACTCAGGCGCAGCGCGTTTTTCTTCGTCAGCGGATGCCCAACGGGCAGCAGGACGACCATCTTTTCACGCCCGAATGGCATGCTCTCCACATTTTGCGCAGAGAAAGGCCCGATCATAAAACCGATGTCGATGGTCGAATTGAGGATCGCTTCTTTCTGCGTCGTGCTCGGCATGTGCACAAGGTCAATGCTGATCAGCGGGAATTTCTTGCTGAATTCCTCGATGATCGAAGGCAACGCACCGTTGATTGCGAAGTCCATGTACGCAATGCGCAGGTGGCCAATGTTACCGGCTTCGGCCCGCCGGGCGAGCGTCACGGCCTGGTCCAGATGCGCCAGCGCCAGGTTGCAATGCTCTGCAAAGACACGTCCAGCATTTGTCAGTTGCACACTGCGGGTCGTCCGGGTCAGAAGACTTGCACCGACGGCTTCCTCCAACGCCTTGATGATCCGGCTCAGCGCCGGTTGGGTAATGTGAAGCCGCTCTGCAGCGACCCGGAACTGAAGTGCGTCGGCGACAGCAAGAAAAGCCCGGATGTGATGAACGTCGATACGCATGATGCCGCCAGCGGCTCCCTTGATCTGTTCACGGATGCGCGGCACAGGCTGTCGCGCCTCTGCCGGCATCATACGCCTGATCTCCTGCGAAACCTGAGCGTGACAATCGCTCCGGCGAGCAGCAGTGTAGCGACGACATACAGACCGTTCGCGAGGCTTCCTGTCATCGACTTGACCCAGCCAAGGATGGTGGGACTCACGAATCCGCCAATCAACCCCAGACTGTTGATGAAGGCGATCGTTCCGGCCGCCGCACGCGTTCCGCCGAGGTAGTCGGTCGCGATAGCCCAGAAAAGCGGCTGCAAGGTAAAAATAGCAGCTGTCGCGGCGCTCACGACCGCGAGCGACAGCACAAGATCGCCGGCCACTCGCGGAATGGCCGCCAGCGTGATCGCCCCGATGGCCGCGCAGATCGCTGCGTGCCATCGGCGCTCGACCGCCCTATCGGAATGCCGACTGATGCACACCATGGTCAAGGCTGCCACGCAATACGGAATGGCCGAGAGCATACCGATCGAATACGCGTCCGACACACCCGCTCCTTTGATCAGGGACGGCAGCCAGAAGCTAATCGCATACACGCCACAGATGAACGTGAACCACGTGAACGCCATCGAATACACGCGCGCGACCTTCAGCGCCTCACCAAACGAGTGGCGCTGGAAAACCAGCGAGGCACCCTGGTCGCGCTGCACCGAGTCGCGCAGGATGGCTTTTTCAGTCGCACTCAGCCAACGGGCCTGGTGGGGCCGGTCGTCAAGGTAGAAAAATGCGGCGATACCGAGTACACAGGACGGCAGTCCCTGCGTCAGAAAGAGCCATTGCCAGCCCTTAAGGCCGCGCACTCCATCAAGATGATTAAGAGCCCATCCCGACACTGGCCCGCCGACGACGCCCGCAATCGCTACCGCAGTCAGAAATAGCGCCATGACCCGTCCGCGCCTGTTTGCCGGATACCAGTAGGTCAGGTAGAGAATCATGCCGGGGAAAAAGCCCGCCTCGAATACGCCAAGGAGGAAGCGCATCACATAGAACATCGCGGGAGATTGAACGAACATCATGCAGGCTGAAGTCGCACCCCACAGCAGCATGATGCGAACCAGCGTCTTTCTGGCGCCCACCCGCTCGAGCAGGAGATTACTCGGCACCTCAAACAGAAAGTAACCCGCAAAGAAGATTCCGGCGCCCAGCCCATAGACGGCGTCACTGAAGGCCAGATCCTGCCTCATCTGCAGCTGTGCAAATCCCACATTGATCCGGTCGAGATAGGCCGCGACGTAGCATATGAACAAAAACGGAATCAGATGCAGCGTCACCTTGCGAAAGGTCGCATCGACCGCCGAAGCGGGATGCGCGTGCGCGTCGTCTTCAACTGCAGCTCCCTGCCATGCATTCCCGTCCATCCCTTTCTCCTCTCAAGACATCTCAGGTGTCCCTGTGCGTGCTTGCGCCGAACGTCATCAGCAAAACGGCGCCACGGCGACTCAATGCGGCCCCGCGAATACGAGTGCCGCGTTGGTTCCACCGAAACCAAACGAGTTGGACAATGCAAATCCGATGCGGCGTGGTTTTGCTGTGTTCGCGACGAGATCCATGGCTGGACAGTCGTCCGGCGGATCGTTCAGGTTCAGCGTGGGAGGCGCAATCTGGTCACGCAACGCGAGGATCGAGATGATCGCTTCTACCGCCCCCGAGGCACCCAGCAAATGCCCCATCGCGGACTTGGTCGACGAAACAGACAAGGATCCCGTTGCGTGCGTGCCGAAGACCGTTTCGATTGCACGCAGCTCGATCTCGTCGCCAGCCTGGGTCGAAGTCGCATGTGCGTTCACATAGTCGATCGCATCTGGCGTGATGCCGGCGCGGCCGATCGCTGCAGACATGGCACGTACGGCACCGTTGCCATCCTCCGGGGGCGCCGCGATATGGAACCCGTCTCCCGACAGGCCGTAGCCGGCCAGCTCTGCGTAGATGCGCGCGCTCCGTCGCATCGCGTGCTCATATTCCTCCAGCACAACCATGCCGCTACCTTCACCCATCACGAAACCATCGCGACGTCTGTCCCAGGGACGCGACGCCGCGCGCGGATCGTCGTTGAAGCTAGTCGACAATGCCCGGGCAGCGCAGAATCCCGCAATGCCGATCCGGCACACCGCCGCTTCAGCGCCACCGGCGACCATCACGTCGGCATCGCCGAACATTATCATTCTCGCGGCGTCACCCAACGCGTGTGCACCGCTGGCACACGCGGTCGCGACCGCGTGCGTCGGTCCGCGCAGGCCATGCGCGATTGCGATATGTCCCGCCGCAAGGTTGATCAGATTTGACGGAACGAAGAACGGCGAAACGGCCCGAGCCCCCCGTTCATGAAGCGCCACGGCTGCCTCGGCGATACCGGGCAGGCCACCGATACCCGAACCCACCAGCACGCCGGTGCGCTCCCGTTCGCGGTCAGTTTGCGGTCGCCATCCCGAGTCATCCAGCGCCTGACTGGCCGCGCACATCGCATACCTCGCGAAGCGATCCATTTTTCGCTGGTCCTTGCTGCCAATCCATTCGGACGGGTCGAACCCGCCACTGTCAAACGAACCGGTGGGCACGAGACCCGCGATCCGGCACGGCAGGTCATCAACGTTGAAACGGTCGATCGGACCGATACCCGATTCACTTCTCAACAGCCTTGACCAGACGTGTTCAACGCCCACTCCCAGTGGCGTCACGAGACCGAGCCCCGTCACGGCCACACGCCTGACACCCGATTGCCCAACGTCCCTCCACATTGCTTTCTCCCTGTCTGCGTCCACTTTCATCAGTGCGCGACCGCCGCCTATACACGACAGTCTTCGGCCGACGCCGCCTGGTACACAGGGAAACGTCGGCAGAGCGATGCGACCTCACCGCGAACTCTTGCGATCACGGCCTGATCGTCGGGCGCATCCAGCACCTCGCACACCAGCGTTGCCGTCAAGGCCGACTCGGCCTCGCGGAAGCCTCGAGTGGTGATGGCGGGCGAGCCGATCCGGATCCCGCTTGTCACAGACGGTGACTGCGGATCGTTGGGCACCGCATTCTTGTTGACCGTGATGCGGGCAGCGCCTAACGCAGCATCAGCCTGCTTTCCAGTAATGCCCTTCCCCACCAGACTCACAAGGAAAAGATGATCATCGGTGCCTCCCGACACGATCTCGTAGCCCCGCTGCTGGAACACAGCAGCCATTGCCTTCGCATTGGCCAGAGTCTGGATTTGATACCGCGCGAAGGCAGGCTCGAGTGCCTCCTTGAACGCGACGGCCTTTGCCGCAATCACATGCATCAGCGGCCCACCCTGGGTACCTGGAAAGACCATTGCGTTGAGCTTCTTCTCGATCGCATCGTTCGCGCGGGCGAGAATGAGACCACCACGTGGACCGCGCAGCGTCTTGTGCGTTGTGGAGGTAACCACGTCGGCGAACGGCATGGGGTTCGGATACAGGCCAGCAGCCACGAGTCCGGCGACGTGCGCCATATCGACGAACAGCCACGCGCCGACGCGATCCGAAATGGCGCGAAACCGTGGAAAATCGAGCACCCTCGAATAGGCCGAGAAGCCGGCCACGATCATCCTGGGTTGGTGCTCGAGCGCGAGACGCTCAAGCTCGTCATAATCGATCAGGCCGGTCTGCGCGTTGACGCCATACTGCACAGCGTTGAACACCTTTCCCGAGAACGACACTTTCGCACCGTGCGTGAGATGGCCGCCGTGCGCGAGGCTCATCCCAAGAATCGTGTCACCCGGGGTCAGTAGCGCCAGATAGATGGCAGCATTCGCCTGGGATCCGCTGTGTGGCTGCACGTTTGCATAGTCCGCGCCAAACAGCTTCTTTGCCCGTTCGATCGCGATCGTCTCCACCCGGTCAACGTATTCGCAACCGCCGTAGTAACGCTTGCCCGGATACCCTTCCGCATACTTGTTGGTCAGCACGGAACCCTGCGCCTCGAGCACACGGACACTCACATAGTTCTCGGATGCGATCAGTTCAATGTGCTGTTCCTGCCGCTGACGCTCCTGCTCCAGCGCTACACCCAGTTCCGGATCGAATTCATTGATCGACTGCAAGTCGTTAAACAATTCAACCTCCGATAGTTCCGTTGTCGCCTGCCCCATCATTCGCGCAGTCGCAATGTATTGCTGCCCGCGTACCGGCGGTCCACCCTGAGCGCTGTCTGTCGCTCGGGTGAACTGCCGCTGGCGGCCGACGCTGTCCAGACTAGCCCTTCACCGACTTCAGATAGTCGACGCAGCGATCGACCGATTCGACATCGGCGAATTTCGCGTCGATATCGAACAGGTTCCACTCGACGGCGCCCGGCACGCGGTCACCGATGCACTCGCGTACCGCGATCGTGCGGAAGCCTTCCGCCAGACCGTCGCACAGTGTGGTGCGCACGCAGGCCGACGCAGTCACACCCGTCACGAGGATCGTGTCGACGCCCGCGGCGCGCAGGAAGCCGGCCAGATAGGTGCCGTGAAACGAACTCGCGCGCTTCTTGATGAGCACCTGTTCGCCCTCGATTGGTGCGATACGCGAATCGATCGCCCAGAGATTTTCGTCAGCCTGGTTGACCACATCCACCGGAATCTTGTTGTGCCACAGCCCCATGTCGGTGTGCGGATTCTTGCGGTCAGTGACCTGATAGCAGGTCGTCACGTGAACCACCGGATGATTGTTTGCGCGGCATGCCGCCAGCAGTCGTTGCACACCGGGAATGATCTCCTCGTCGATTTTTTCGCACGTGAACGGGTTGCCGGGGCGGGTCCACGCGTTAGCCAGATCGACATTAATCAGCGCTGGCTTCTTGCCAAATCCGACGCGCCGCTGAAAGCCGCGAGCCTGGTACAGTTCGGTTGCCTGGGCGAATGCTTGTGCCAGCATGTCATTCAAACTTGCGTTCATCTCGAATTACCTCCGGTAAGGATTTGCAGATTCTGTACGTGCCATTCGTGTTGGCACTGCGAACTATATTAAGGAAATTATTGATCGTCCAATTACAATTCAGCCTCTATTGTTACCACGGAAAGCATCAATTAACGGCATCCTATGAATGGATAAGGGTGCGCCAGGCACGCGTTGCGACGTGGCACAACTCCGTTTCGGCATCAAAACCGGCTTCGAATACCCACGCCGTACGTCAATCCGGACGACATACCAGTCGCGCGGTCCGCGAGAATCGCGGTGTACACGTCGGTCCGTCTGGAGAGGTTGTAGTCATAGCCGGCCGCCAGTGTGTTGCGGCTGACTCCGTTACCTCCCGACGTCTTCGAATGAACGAAAGACGCGAGAACATTGCCACCGTCAAGCGGTAACGAGATCCCGACCTGTCCTCCATTCGTGGTCAGATCGCCCATCGTGATGCGGTCGGCTATGCGCTGGTACTGACCGTAGAGCCGTATGCCGTTGAAGTCCCAGCTCGCCGCGACCTGCAGGGCGGTCTGACGTGAGAATCCAGGTGTGACAATGTCGAGGTCTCCCGGGACCGTGTCAAAAGGCTGGCTCTGATAGGCAACGCTCGCTGCGAATGGACCAATCGTGTAGTTGAGCGCCCCACCCCACTTGTGCGCGTTGCCGTCACCGGGTTGATTACCCAGCGCATAGATGACGTCCGCGGTCAGGCCTCGCACTTTCGGTGAGTGATAGACCACCGCGTTGTTCCACGCATAACCGCCGACCAGCCCCTGATTGTCGACACCGACGTACGTATGCAGCACCATCGGTGAGAACGTGTAGGAGTCGACGAACGGGTTGAAGATCACCGTGGTCACGAAATACGGGGTGACGAGGCGCCCAAGGTCAATGGAGCCATACGGGCCACCGATGCCAACATAGGCATTGCGGCCAAAGAACGGTTCGCCATCGAAACTGCCAGAGCGACCGTTCTGGGGGCGGAAAAACGCCTCAAGCCCAAAGGTAGCGCGCCATTCACCACCAAGGTCCTCGCTGCCTCGCAGTCCCCAATACGATGTGGACATCCCGCCACCGCCGATCACCCACGCGCCACTGTTGCCCAGCAACCGCTGTG
Source organism: Paraburkholderia franconis (assembly GCF_009362735.1). Lineage (GTDB taxonomy): Bacteria > Pseudomonadota > Gammaproteobacteria > Burkholderiales > Burkholderiaceae > Paraburkholderia > Paraburkholderia franconis. The sequence continues at coordinate 29,637 of NZ_WHNP01000061.1, forward strand.
ATCCCGCCCATGCATCCACCTGCCCATAAAGTTCCACCCGTGATTGCGCATGTGCCGCATGTGAGCTCACTGCCAGAAGTGCACCCACACCAAGCGATGCAATGTAGTGTTTTGATCTCATCAGATGACGCTCCCGTGACATGTGTGTGCCGCGTCATGCGCCATATCCGCGCTTTCGGGCGAAGAGAACCAGCACCGCGGAAGCAAGACAAGGCAATACGCCGAAATAGAGCGCCCCCTCTTTCCAGCTGCCACCGTGAGCCAGCAGAGCGCTCACACCTGCGCTCGCGACAATTGCGCCGATCGGCCCCATCGAGGTCACGATCGCACCGCCCGTCGCGCGGATAGCCGTTGGGTAACTTTCGCCGATGAAAAACAGCGCGGCCGCATAAGGGCCGATCAGGAAGAACAATCCTGCGCTGTACAACGTGACGACCACGGGGAAGTCGCTCGGGGCGAACAGCATCCCCATGAAGGAAAGCGCGCCCAGCATCCAGCCGGCGGCGATGGTGTTGCGCCGTCCCAGCCGGTCACCGACAAAGCCATGCACGACATAGCCCGCATAACCGACCACGTTTGACAGGACGAGTACAAACAGGGAGCTTTGGAAGGACAGGCCGTGCACCTTCGTGATCACGGTCGTCCCCAGCACGCTGAAGACCTGGATCGTGAACCAGTTGAGCATGAAGCTCAGCCCGAGCACGAGTGTGCTGCGTAGTGCCGGTCCATGAAACGCAGCGCCGAAGCCTGCTCCACCGTGTCCTTCGTAGTCCAGACCATGCGCATCTGCGAGCACGCGCGCACCTTTGCTGTCGCCCGCGCGGCGCATTGCCATGATGCGCTGATGCAGGAGAAACTGTGGACTCTCTTTGAGCCTGTGCGTCATGACGAGAATCAGCACGGCTGGAAATGCCGCAAAGATGAAACAGCCACGCCAACCCACGAGGGGTAGCAGCGCAGCAGTCAGTCCGGCCGCCACCAGTGCGCCGATGGGCCAGCCCCCCTGAACCAGACTATAGAAAAGGCCCTTGCGCCGCTCCATCTTTGGATCATCGAGTGCGGCATACATCTCGTTCAGGTAGGTCGCGTTGACGGTCTGCTCGGCATAGCCAAGACCAGCCAGCGAGCGCACGAGAACCAATGCGCCCTGGCCTGCGCCGCCTGCCGCAGCCGTCAACCCCGAACACAACGCGGCGCCGGCGACCGTCGTGATCATCCCGGCCCGTCGCCCAAAACGATCAACGACGGGGCCGATCAGGAATGCAATGACCGCCGTGCCAACGGCAACCAGCGTGGCAATTTCGGCCTGCTGTGCTTCGCTCCAGTCGTAGTGCCGGCCAATCTCGGGAAGGAGCGTGCCGAACAGAATGAAGTCATAGACTGCGAAGATCCATGCGAAAAAAGCCGTCCAGCTCGCCCGGCTTACATCACGCGCATCGACACCCGGAGGCGTCCATATGTCCTGCAACATCGCTTCCTCGCGTTTCATCACCACTCTCCTCGACCCATGCATGGGGCTGAACGACGTACGTTGCACTGAATTGGATGACTTTCTTCATCAATGTTGTAGTTTGTATTCCTAATTACATTTAATGTGAATTCGCCCGAAAGCATCGGGACATCAAGGTATTGAAGCGGCGCGTCGCATTCACTCCGCGCCGCATAGGCGCTCCTGTTAACCGCGGAGTTGCCTGCGTCGTTCGAGCGTAGCCTGCTTGTCGAGCGTCAGCCCGGGCGTGATCACGACCCCGTAGGCGGCGTATGCATGCTCGCGCGTGCAAAAGTCGTCGAGCACGTCGTCCAGCACCTGTTCCGCGGGGCGCTCAAGCGGGTCGCCGTAGCCTCCCCCACACGGCGCGTAATAGGCCATGCTGCCGCCAGCGGGTAATGCCACGTTGGAAAACTTGGCTGGCATCTGCGTGACCGTTCCCTCTGCATCGGTGATCTCCACCTTGCCGACCTGTCCTGCATGACCGCCGAAGGCACCCCACGGCACATCCAGATGCCGCTCTGATTCGTGCGTGACAGTGCCGCCTTCCAGCAGACGCTGCGTCTTGACAACGCCAATTCCTCCACGATGGCGGCCGGCGCCCGGCAACACGTCGTCGCGCAATTCGTACCGGTCGCACACCATCGGCAGATGCATGCCGAGGTCTTCTATCGGGTTGTTGCGGGTGTTAGCCATCAGGTTGTCGATAGAATCGGGACCGTCGGATGTTGGCCGGCCACCATAAGCGCCTTCGTTGACCTCGAGGAACACCCAGTAGTCGCCGCTCGGGCGCAGACCTGAGTAGGCCGCAAACGAGAGGGTGGCTGAATTGCCGGCAGTTGTGCGCTCCGGCAGGACGGGCGACAGTGCCTTGATGATCAGATCGATCATCCGGTTGCACTGGGTAAAACGAGCCTCGGCCGCAGCAGGATAGATCGGATTGAAAATCGACCCCTCGGGTGCCACGACAGAGATCGGCCGGAACGAGCCTTCGTTCGGTGGCAGCGCGACCTCCATGAGCGCCGTGTCCGTCAGCAGTGCACGGAACGCGCAATAACAGGCCGGCTTGGTCGAACCTTCAAACGGCACATTGAATCCCGTCGGGACCTGGTCGGCCGAGCCAGTCAGATCGACTTCGACGCTGTCACCGCGCACCCTCACACACACCTTGATCGGCAAGCGCTTGTCCCGATGCACGCCGTCATCGTCGAGAAATCCTTCGGCAAAGTAGTCGCCGTCCGGAATCTCTGCAATGCGGTTGCGCATCATCGTCTCGGTGTAGTCCATCAGCTGGTTGGCAGCGCCGAATACCGTTTCGCGGCCATAGGCATCGAGCAGTTCCTGCATGCGGCGAGCGCCCAGCTGGGCCGAGGCGATCTGCGCATCGATATCGTCCCGGGTCTGCCGCGCCGTGCGGCTATTGTGATTGATAAACTGCCAGAGTCCCTCGTTGCGCTTGCCCCGTTCATAGAGCTTGATCCCCGCGAACAGCATGCCTTCTGCAAACACGTCAGGCACGTCGATGATGAGACCCGGCGTCGCCGCGCCGATGTCGACATGATGCGCGGTATTGGCCGCGTAGCCGACCAGTTCGCCACGCCAGAACACGGGCACGACAATGCACAGATCCGGGCTATGGCTTGCGCCATAGTAGGGGTGGTTGTGGATAACCACATCGCCCTCAGCCCATGCGCCGCCCTGAAGGCATCGGTCAATACCACGGAGGTATCCCGGTATGGATCCGATATGCAGTGGTGAACCTTCCGATTCGGTCAGCGTGTTGAACTCGAGATCGAACAGGCCTGCACCGATGTCCTGTGACTCGCGGATGATCGACGAGAAAGACATGCGGTACAGCACATGGCCCATTTCCTCCGCGATCGTATGCAGGGCTCCGCTGATCACCTGCAGCGTGACAGGATCGACACGTCCGTTTTCCATGATCTGCTCCTTGTCAGGCAGTGTGGCGATTGATGTGGATATTGCCGTTGGCCGCCACCCGGGCGCGATAGCCCGGTGGCACAAGCGTCGTCGAGTCGCGCTGCACCACGATGGCCGGGCCTGCCAGCGTGTTGCCGGCTTTCAGATGACTGCGGTCGTAGCGCGGCGTGTCGTAGGTCTTGCCGTCGTCGAAGGTCGTTCTGCGCACGAACATCAGCGCATCCGCATCAGGGCCAACCGCCCCTGCCGGCAGCTCCGGCCATTGCAGTGCAGGCGTATCGGCGATGCCAATGATACGGACCGTGACGATTTCCACATCGACATCGTCGAATGACCATCCGTAATCCCGCCGGTGCTGGGCGTGGAAGTTCGTCTTGATCCGCTCGACGTTTTCGAGCGTCACGGCGCCGTCCGGAATCTCGGCGCGCAACTCGAAGCCCTGTCCGTGGTAGCGGCACTCGGCAATGCGTACAAACCGCTGCCGGTATGCAGGCACGCCATCGTCCTCAAGGCTCGTGCGGCATTGGGTCGTCAGTTCGTCTATGACGCCATTGAGCCGCCCGACCGCCTCTTGCGTCACGTCCTTGAGCACCGTCAGCACCGAGCGCGTGAACTCGTACTGCATATCCGTCACGAGCAGACCGATGGCCGCAGTGATACCGGGCGCTGGCGGCACGATGACTTCGCGTGCGCTGACCGCTTCCGCCAGCGCGACGCCATTCAGCGGCCCCGCTCCGCCGAACGGCAGCAACGCGAACTTGCGCGGATCGAAACCCTTCGCGACGGAATTCGCGCGGATCGCCAGCGACATGTTGGAATTCAGGATGCGGATAATGCCGAGTGCCGCTTCCTCGACGGTCATCCCGAGTGGACCCGCAATCTTCTCCTTGATGGCCCGGCGTGAAAGCTCAGCATCGATTCTGATGCCGCCACCGAGGAACTGGTCCGGGTCGAGCCGGCCCAACACGACCTGCGCGTCCGTGACGGTCGGCTCTGTTCCTCCACGTCCATAACAGGCCGGTCCCGGATCCGCCCCTGCGGAGCGCGGACCGACACGGAAAGCGCCCCCTTCGTCGATGTATGCAATCGAGCCGCCGCCGGCGCCCATCGTCGCCATATCGATCATCGGCGCCAGCACAGGATACGCGCCGACATATGTGTCGCGCGGATTCATGATCTTCACCTGTCCGTCCGGGATCGTGCTGAAATCCGCCGATGTGCCACCAATGTCGACCGTGATGACGTTTCGCGCGTCGGACATCGCGCCTGCCCACCGGCCACCCATCACGCCGCCTGCCAGCCCGGACATCAGGATCGAGACCGGGCGCTTCGCGCACATCTCGACGGTCGAGACACCGCCGTTTGATTGCATGATGCGCAGATGCGCGTTGATTCCCGCCTCGCGCAGCTTGTTCTCGAGGTTGTTCAGATAGAGCGCCGTCTTCGGGCCGACAAATGCGTTCATCGCGGTCGTCGAGAACCGTTCGTACTCCCGGATCACGTTTACCACTTCGGACGAACAGGACACGTACGCATCGGGCAACACTGACTGCACGATTTCCTTCGCACGACGCTCATGCGCATCGTTCAGGAACGAGTACAGGAAACAGATAATCACCGAGCCAATCCCGCGGGCCTTAAACAGGTGCGCGGCTTCGAGTACTTCGTCTTCCGCGAGCGCGATCGCAACCGTGCCGTCCGGCGGCATGATGCGTTCGGTGATCGGGATCCGGTTACGCCGCCGGACAAGCGGATGCGACTGCCACGGCACGTCGAACTGCAGCGAAAAGTTATGCGGCCGCTTGTGACGCCCTATATGAAGAATGTCGCGAAAGCCGCGGGTCGTCAGCATGCCGACATCGGCGCCGTTGTGCTCGATGGTGATATTGGTCGCCACAGTTGTGCCGTGCACGATCATCGTCACGTCGCGGGGATGCACGCCCGCCAACTCGCAAATCTCCAGTACACCGCGCAGCACGCCAACCGACTGGTCGTGTGGCGTACTCGGCACCTTGTGAACAAATACGCCGGCGCGATCAGACTTACCGGTGATCTCGAGGACCAGGTCGGTAAAGGTCCCCCCCACGTCGACTCCGATTCTTGCCATGGTCATTTCCTTGTCTAACCATCGATGAATGCGGCCTGCCCGATGACAGACCGCTTAGATCCGCGGCCGGCTGTCTCCCTGTCGGCCGCAATGCAAGCGTGAAGCTCTGACAGGAAATTTGATCGCCCAATATTTGCTTGTCTATTGCTTTATTGCCATTGATTATTGTCTAAAATCGCATTAATTCACGGACGTGAACGTTGGCAGGCCCGAGTGGATATCTCCCGGAGAAGGATTCATGCGTGGCGTGACGGACGCCAGGTGTAAACACCGAGAGAGCGCAGGGTGAAAGCGGTGCCGACATCGGCACCGATCGTGCGACTCGTAGGTACCAGTCAGGCGCCGTCACGTTAGAGAAAAAACAACACCTGATGCGCTCGCTCCCGCGTAGCGCGGTGTGACGTCATGCTCGCCGGCTACCGGCCGAAGATCGGACGCGGGATGCGCCGGTCGTTGTGGTCAGGTCTGGGAAGCTGCCTTTGGTGCCGTTGTTTTCCACGCCTGAAATGCCTTGTCATGGATGAGTACATGCTCGATGATGAAGTCGAGCGACACCTCGGTACTGTTCATATCCTGATAGGCCCGCTGGTAGGCGAGCAGGTTGGCGCGTACGTCTTGCGAGAGACCAACCGGCAGATTCGTTTTTTTCAGGCTCGCGTTTGACGCACGCCACGCCGCAGGACATCTCGCAGCTCAAGCCCGAGATCGTCGTCGAGGTATCATTTCATGAATGGACGCCCCGCGGCGAACTACGGGAAGCAAGATTTCTCGGGCTGCGTCACGACAAGCTGGCGCCGCGAGGTGACTGTCAGCCTGCCATAGACCCGCGCTTGTCCTGGACAAAGGCGCGCGTAGAGACCGTCGGCCGTGTCATGACTGCTGGTAGCGACCTGTAGCGTGTCCGCGTCCACGCTATGAGGTATCGCGTTTGTCGCCGAGCTTCGCCCCAGTTGGCCGTCACGGCATTTGAATTGAGATCGCCAGTTTGAGAACGGAGCAAATTTGGACATCTTCTACTACTGGAAAGACTTCGTATCGGATGTAAACGAAGGGCGTATTGGCACACTTGGAACTGATACCGACAAGCTGACTGAACTTCAAGGGCGGCTGCCGCGCAAGGTGTGGACCTTCATAACGCCCAAGGGCATGAAGGGGAAGATCAGGGTTATCGGTTCTATGTGGATTACCGACGACCGGCCCGCGAACTTCGTGCCCAAGCGGCGGCATAACCTGTTCTATGACGCTGGTTCGCCCAGCTCGGTTCTGTTCACGGATTCAGGGAGCCCTGAGAAAATCGAGGAAGTCAGTTCCTATTTGAGCAACCGGTTCAATCAGGCCTTCAGATCCAACTTTCACGGCGAAAAAGGCCTTCTCGCGATGGAAGCCGATATCGTCCACGGTTTCGAAAAACTCGTGCGAAACTATGAGACCGTCCAGTTTATGGAGGGAATAAAAGAAGCCGCACGGCTGAAAGCAAGCCCTCCAGTCTCGGGCTGCAAGTGAACAGATGCTCCAGGTGTGGTGACTGGTGACCGGGACCTAGTGTTTCATCCCGCCGACCGTCGTTGTTTTATGCATCGGGCCGCATGCGGAGAATCACATTCGCATTCTTGCCGGTGACCGGGTTACGCTGGAGTCGTCGGTCTACGATCTGTCGAGAGGACGGGTTAACTTCCGGCACGTTCCGGGCAAAATGCGACAATTGAGGCAGGCAATATTGCCCGGGATTGAGAATAAGGATGGACAGTAAAAATATTTTGCCTGTGGCGCTAGCCCTGGCGTGCCTGACTCTGACAGCGTGTGGGTGGCTGCGTGAAGGTCCGGACGCATCGGACATCGACAGTGCAGTACGTCGGGCGCTGGATGCGGCTAACAAAGGAGGGCTGAATGCGCTCGCTGGTAATCCGTTGCCGACGGCTGACAGGGTTGCGTTGGTGAAGCCCGATGGTGACTGCGCTGAACAACGGAGCACGGGCGGTAGCCGTGCATTCACCTGCAACGTCAGCATTGTCCTACGGCCTGATGAGACTGGCGATGAGGGCACGACCCTTCACGCGGAACTACAGTTCGCAAAGGACAGCGGCGGTCGCTGGCAAACCGCCGATATCGACCGCTCGATTGTTGTGGGCACCGCGAAATCGCTGATCGATCAGGCGAGCCACGCGCTCTCCGGACAGGCAGCGTCGAAGCCACGTAATCCTGAATGAAACGCCGACTCCCAGACCAGCAGCGGCGCGTACGGCTCTTCTGGTACGATCGCATCACGCTAGATTCCGCCTGATGCATGGCAATTTCGTCGCAACCGAGTCGCATCCTGTGCAAGGCAGACCGGAAGGCGTGTCACCAAGGCGCGGCTATCGCCGATGCCTCTCCCAAAAGTTCATGCCCTGTCACTCGCTGCCACCTGGCGCCGTGACCATGTGCAATGGTCACGGCGGGGTCGACCAGATGAGGGCCTGCTCTCGAGTCGAACGTCGGCATAACACGAGCCGGGCAGTCTGCCTTGGCCGGACCATCGAGGCTCGCCGCTTTTTCAAAAGCGCTCGATGAGCGTCGGCACCGTCTACGGCTCCCTTTGGTAAGGGCGGGCCGTGGCGGTACTGGTCACTTACAAATAGATGCCTTTGGAGGGCACCAGATCAGGCTGCCGCGCGGACGCTGTTGCCGCCGCGAATCGAACTGGCGCGGTGTCTTCGTTAATTCGGCTTCGCCGCGCTTTTTCGCCCTGCTTTCTTTGCCGTGGCGCCGATCAGGAAAGCGTCACGGCTTTTTGCCTGACTGATCCACGCTGGCGGTCGTCCGGCTCCCGACCACGTAGCGCCCGAAACAGGATCCTGATATTTGGGTTTGAGTGAGCTACTACCTTTGTTTTTTGCACGCTTCAGCGCAGTTGTAGCTTTTGCTTTCTGAACCGAAACAGCTGAAGTGTCCTTACTGATCAGAAAGTTGGACCGATCTTTCGCATCCTTAATCCAGGCGGGAGGACGAGCGTGACCACTCCAGGTCGCGCCCGAGACCGGGTCGCGATACTTCGGTGGCAGTTTCCCGGGTTTCCCGTTAGCAGAGGAATGCTTTCCGGCCATTGGGGTTCGTTTAGCTCTACCCCCGCTCGCCCCAACAATTTCCTCAACCGTTACGCCCGCAACTTTCATCTGTTTAAGGATTTTCTTGACGGCACCGTCTTGCTTTTTGGCCATCGCATTGGCCTGACTTTTCAACCTGGCAATTTGCCGTTCGATAGCAGCTAAGGTGGCCATGTATTCCCCCTTTTTTATACAGCGCTCCATTGCGCCAGTAGTTGAATTATAGAGCCAGATTCGCGCGGGTGATAAGGGAATGATTGGCGAGATCGAATGTCGTTTCATCGGTTAGCCTGCTCAAGTCTTAAATAATGCTAACCGTCGTGAGGATCAGTGTGGATTTGAGGTGACCACTGCGTGTCAGGAAAATCTTCAAACCCGGTGCACGTTTTTTTCGTGTCTGAATAGAGTCGTCACTTTCGAAGTGTAACGGCATGAACTGCGAAGCGGTTATGTGCAACCATGACGTACGGTACCGCCGCAGCCTTCGTGAGGGATCCTGATAACGCTCACCTTTCGTTTCGTGTCTGACACCGATCCGCTTTTTCGCCACTGAGGTCTGGCGCGACTCTCCTCCTTGCCGGTCTACAACGGGTTTGCCACAGATTGGGCTATCCGGTACCATCGGATGCCGTGCGCGCCAGTAGAACAGGCGGCACAACCAGCGCGCGATAAATCCACGCCCCACCCGATGCCCGGAGCGCACCAGGACCAGCCGATGGAGGCCCTGGTGCAAACAGGGGGATCGGAAGATATCGTTGATATAGAAAGGTGTGCTTATCGGGCATGCAGCGCCATCTTTGATGGCCGTGCTTCCGAGGGCGAACTGGCTCTTTCGAATGCGATGCATCGCTGCCACGCGTCGATCGCAGTTGTTTTCACGATCCCGGGCCGCGCAAATCGAGTGTTCAAAGATGTCCCCTGGTACGTTATAGTTGTCCACGGCTGCTTATGTCACCGCTACTGATACATCAAATGCCGACACAGCCCCGTCTATAATGAAAAGATTCAGCAGACCAACGATTCCATGGAGCCCTACCTTATGAGTCAAGCCCGCGGGCGATATGCGGGATCCCGGGATAGCGGCCAACGTCAACCTCGCCACGAAATAAAATCCCCGCCCAACCGGCAGGGACAACCGTATGTTAAGCCCCCTCCTCGAGACTTCACCCAGACTGCCTCCATTTTCAAAACCCGATCGTTCCAGTTCCTCGTCGATGCGGTGGGCGCAGAGAATATCGCGATAGCACTTGAATCGAACATGACGCGCGTGGCCGAACTGATGAAGGGCGAAAGGTTCACGCCCGAGACCGCTTTTCATATGGAAACCACGCTTGGGTTGCCGCATGGGTTTTTTGACCATCCCAATCCCGCGCTCGCGGCCGAGACCATCGCTCGTCTGAAGTCGCCGCTCGACTTCATTCAAGCGCACGACGGACCCGACGTGGAGTCGGAAGCACCTGAGCCGGCTTCTGCCCTGAACGTCGATCAACAACCATTTCTTAGTTTGTCCGAGGAAGCGCAAATGCCAAGGAAAGCAGCTGGCGGGTCACCCAGAGCCGTCAAGAACAGTAGAAGCGAAATGGCCGGACAGCAGGAACCACCTGCGCCGCTAAAAGCTTCGCCGTCGAAACGCAAGACGTCTCCTGAAACGCCCCAACAGCAACCGCTGGCATTAAGCGACAGCGCCGAGATAGAAAGCATCCGGCGCGCCAATCTCCACGTTCTCACGAGTCGCAAGGGATCGAAAGTAACACTGGGTGTGGTCATGGCGATGAGTGGATCCAACATGAACCATCGGCTATACGGCAAGAAACGCATGGACAGCGTCGAGGCAAACCGGTTCACGGAGCGACTTGGTTTGCCAGTTGGCTGGTTGGATACGCCGCGATCCGAAGCCGAGATTCCAGAGTCGGTGTCGCGTAGGCTTACGCCTGCTTCGCGCGGTCGCGTATCCGAACAACACGAGCCGGTTGTGGCCGCAACAAACGATGGCGTGCCAGGGAAGGTCGATGCGAAGGCGCACGCGGCGCGCGCGCGAGCGGGTGCCCTGGGCGATCCGGAAGACCTCTCGCCTGTTTCGGCGGATGTGGCAGGCGAGAAAGAGACGATCGTCGTCAGCCCGCAGGTTCATGTAAGTGATTTCCGCGACGATCTTGCCGGTCGCTCACCTGGAGAAAGTGATGGCGAGGCCCCGGCAGCCACACCGGCAACCCGTGAGTCGTTCCCCGCCTCCGCCCTTCCGCAGCAAACCCCGGTACCGCGCCCATTCTCTTCCGTAACCAGCCTGGACAATCTTCACGGTATTGAACCGATAGCGGAAGCACTGCTCAAGACACTGGCAGGTAAAGCACGCACGGGTCGACTGGACGAATTGAAAGCGCTGGAACTTTTGCAGCGAGCGGTCCTGTTGTGAGCCGGTGGTAGCGGGGCCAAGCCCCCGCGTGCCATGACGCATAAAGCGATAAAAGCGCATCGGGGTGGCATGGGCCCGGTGCGCGAAAAATAGTTCCATTTCGGATCGACGATCGACGACGGATTCCGTCGCTGAGCCGATGCAGCCGCCGCTGGCCTGAACAACCAGCGCCTGAGCCGGTTCAGGGTCACCGGAAAGCAGACCGTGTGCTGTCCGTGGACCTGCTGACTGGCAGGTCTCATCACGGCATGGTAAAAAGTCTTCCGTCGCGGGCGGCCGCTCCGTGCAGTACCGCGTTCGCGAATGCGGTTTTCAACGTTTACAGGTTCAAAAATGGCAACTGGTACAGTGAAATGGTTTAACGATGCGAAGGGCTTTGGTTTCATCACTCCGGACGAAGGCGGCGAAGACCTGTTCGCCCACTTCTCGGAAATCAGGACTGAAGGCTTCAAGTCATTGCAGGAAAACCAGAAAGTAAGCTTTGACGTGAAGATGGGACCGAAGGGCAAGCAGGCCGCAAATATCAAGCCTGTGTAATCGGGACGCACATCATCCTGGCGCGTAACCCGCCCCGCGCGGGTCACATTTCTTATGTTCGGCGTGTCAGGAGTGCGCGAACGAAGTAACAGGCCGTTCACATGCAGCCGCGCAACGAGCGATAAGATCTTCATCGCGATAAATTAAGCGATCAACGCCCGCAGTTCCCGGAGACGGCGGTTGTTTTTTTATGCGCTGTTGCGCCCAGACTCAAGCCACGATAAATGCCTGGCTCTCTCGCCATGAAAGACAAGGCGCTCAAAGCGATGAAGCGCGCTCAAATTAAATTAACAATCTTCGTGGTGCAACGCACAACACAAGAAAAGGATCGCTGCAACACTGCCCCGAACTTTTCATCAAGGGCGATTGATGAACAGCACACCGTGGCAAAACGGCTTCCTCGCTGGACGTCTGGGCAAACCGCTTGAAGCCTGCCCGTACTGGGGCTTCGAAGTATGGGAGTGGATTTCCGGATACGTTGACGGACGCGCCGTGTCGTCTCCAATAACCGTCGATCGCAAGAATGCGGCGCAGATCCCAAGAATCATTGCTGGCCGCACTCTTCAATGAGCTCACGTGGTCGCGGTCGCAGACGCGGGAGGTTTCGACCAGGGGTATTCGTCCTTTTCCAACGCCTGCCCGCACGCGCCGTCGCGCGCTTCCGTGTCGCCAGACATAGGCAGGCGTCGAACAAACCTCAAGACGACCAGCCCGTCAGTTATTGATCCGGCAATAAAATATTGAAACTTTGAGCGCAACACATGGTCGGAAGTGTTATGGAAAAAATCGACTCCCGAACCTTGCCGATGGCGGCACTGAATGAACGCCGTCGCCGCGCGGTGAAGATGCGCATCGAAGGCGTAGCGTTGAAAGAGGTGGCGCTGCGTTGCGAGATGTCGCCCACGACGGTGATTGCGGCCTGCAAGGCGTACGAGGCGGGCGGCTGGCGTGCCGTGGATGTCGGGCCTCGCGGTCGTCCGTCGGGTACCGGACGCAGCCTGAGCGCAGATCAGGAG
>NZ_WHNP01000062.1 GCF_009362735.1 Paraburkholderia franconis
CGATTGGCGGTGCAGCTGGGGGCGCGTTGCCCGCGTCGAACACATCGGCAACCCGCTCCTGCAACTGCTTCTTCCAGTCCGTGATCTGGTTCGGATGGACATCAAATTGCTGGGCCAACTCTGCCAGCGTCTTGTCGCCCTTAAGCGCCGCTAGTGCCACCTTTGCCTTGAATGCCGGTGAGTGTGTCCGTCGGTTTCGTTTCGTCATCTTCTGGTTCCTTGTCGCCGGCCATTATGACCGACTCACGCCCCAGCTTTTCCACTCAATGAACTGTCCGAATTTCCGGAGCCACCTCTCAGTGCGAACGCATTGTGTGCGGAGCACGCCAACACACATCGTCGTGAGGTTCGCTCATGAGTCGCGCGCGAGCGCCGGCATGCCCTGTCCAGCAAGCCTTGCGGCCCGCAAAGGCTTCATAGGCATGCCCATTGCTTTTTACTGCGCGCCCGCCAATGAAGCGGGCCTCACCACATATCAACCGGAGGCGATCGTGCTTGCAGCAAAACCCTGTACTGCGACGTGTGTCATCGATGGAATCGCGGTTACGCTGACTTTTTTTCCTGACACGGGCGTCCTGCGCATCACGGACAGCACGGGCAGCCGTCTGAGAGAAACACGCTGGTCCGCTTCGTGGGACAGCCTCGTCGCGACGTTCCGCGAACTCAGTGAAACGGCCGACGAAGACCGCGCCGATCCCGATGTGCTGTTCGGCAGCGTCTACCGTTCGCACGCGGCGAGCACGCGCTTCGCAACGTGAAGGTATCGCGCGACGCTGGCCGCTCGCGAACGAACGGCGCAAACGGGCGAACAGCGCCACGAATCGCCCTCGCTTCAGCCAATTGATTGCGCGCGCCCGCTCCTATACTTCTTTCCATGGAGCGACGATTCAACGAGCCCCATCGATGCGGTTCCCCTCCGCGTCGTGCATGACCGTAGGTTGCCTGCAGTTCGATCAGCAGTTTGAAGTCCTCGTTGCAGTAGCAGTAGCAGTAGGTCAGTACAGCAGTAGGGCAGTACAGCTTTAGCGAAGTACAGCTCTAGCGAAGTAATGCAGTCGGCAACAGCAGTCGTAGCAGCGGCAAACGAGCAGTCGATTCACCGATTCAACAGAATGCAGTTGGGGTTAGCAGCAAGGAGTAGGCGCGGGGCCAAATCGAAGCAAAAAGAAGCGTGACCAATAACAGCTTCATGTGATGAGCAGCAGTCGGCAAGCATCCACGCGCCTGTACGATATGACTCATCCACCGAGCCCTGTTCCCCCGCGGAACAGGGCTCTTTTTTCGGCGCGCACGATCCGCCGATCAAGCGCGCTCGACGTCCTGCCACGCGCCCGCCGCCATGCTCTTCACCGAAGCATCGACGAACGCAAGTCCCTTCACACCATCGCGCACGCCGGGAAAGAGCGTGGGCCTGTCATCCCGTTCGCCTTCGCTGATCCGCCCGGCGACGCGCTCCGCGAACTCCGTATAAAGATTCGCGAACGCTTCCAGATAACCTTCGGGATGGCCGATGGCGATGCGCGTCGAGCGTTGCGCGCCTTCGCTCACCGTCGGGCCCAGTCTGCGCGTGACGATCTGCTCGAAGCCGTCATGCCGGCGATGAATCAGGCGGTTCGGTTCTTCCTGATGCCATTCGAGGCCTCCTTTGTCGCCGTGAATGCGAAAGCTCAGCCCATGCTCGGAGCCCGCCGCCGCATTCGTCACCCAGAGCGAGCCGCGCGCGCCGTTCTCATAACGCAGCAGCGCGGAAACATAATCGTCGATGGTGCGGCCGGGAATCGCCGAACCGACGTCCGCGCACACGCGCGTGACGTCGAGCCCGGTGACATACGCGCCCAGATGAAACGCGTGCGTGCCGATATCCATCAGCACGAGCGAGTGGCCCGCGCGTCCCGCTTCCGTGCGCCAGCCTGCGGGCAGATCGTGCGCAGCCAGATAGCTCTGCACGTATTGCAGATGCACCTGGCGAATCTCGCCGAGTTCGCCCCCACGGACCATATCGCGCGCCTGGCGCACCATCGGGAAGCCGGAGTAGCAGTACGTCACACAGAACTCCGCGTTAGTCGCCTCGACGCGCGCCGCGATCTCGCGTGCCTGCGCCAGATCGTTGGCCAGCGGCTTGTCGCAGATCACGTGAAAGCCATTGTCGAGCGCCATCATGCAGATCGCGTGATGCGAGTCGTTGGGCGTCATCACCGCGATCGCGTCGACGCGATCGGGCCGCGCGGCTTCCGCTTCGATCATCTGCTGCCAGGACGGATACGCTCGCTCATGGTCGATGCCCAGATTCAACGCCGCCTGCCGGGCGCGTTCGGGATCGGAGGACAACGTGCCCGCGACGATGTCGTAATGGCCGTCCAGTCGCGCCGCAATGCGATGCGTCTCGCCGATGATCGAGCCCGGGCCGCCGCCGATCAATCCAAGCCGAATGCGTCTGCCGATGGTGCTTATCGTCATGTCGTCTCCGTCATTCGAGTGAGTGCATAGTTAGTGCGTCGCGTTACGGACTTCGAGATCGCGCAGCGCTTCCGCGAATTTCTCGTCGGACCAGTTTTCGTCGAGCGCAGTCGCGAAGATCTGTTGCTGGCTCGCGGGCGCGAGTCCGCCGACGGGCGGATTGCGATCGAGATTGGTCGGAAACGCGTAGCCTTCCGCGCACGATGCGATCACGGCCGCCGCTTCCGTCGCGCCGATCTGCCGTTGCGCGCGCATCGCACGCAACGCGGGAAACACGGCGTTGCACATGCGCGTGCGATCGAGCGATTCCATCGCGCGCCCATAAGCCGACGACACCTGCAGCAGATTCGCCATCCGCTGCACGTTGCGCGTACGGTTCGAACCGGCCGCGTGAAAGAGCGCGGGACTGAAGAAAATCGCATCGCCCTTTTGCAGCGGCAACTGCGCGTGGTTCGATTCGAAATACTCGCGGAAATCCGCGCGGCGCCACGCGACATAGCCCCGCGGATAACGCTGCGAGAACGGCAGCAGCTTGGTCGGCCCGCTATCGACGGGCATGTCGCTGTGCGCGACGGCGCCTTGCAGCGTCAGCAGCGCCGACATCAAATGCACATGAGCAGGAAAGCGCTGCGCTTCGTCGACGGTGAGAAAGCCGAGATGGAAATCGCGGTGCGCCTGTTGTGCTTCGCCGCCCGGCCGCACGACGTTGACTTGCGACGTCATCTGATAGCCGGGGCCGAGCCACGCTTCGGCGGCCGCCATCAGGATCGGATTCGCGAAGTAGCGCACGAACACTTCCGGCGCGGCGAGGCAGAGCTTTTCCTGCGCGTTCCAGATGCGGTCGTTCGCGCCTGCCTTCGCAAAGTGATCGGCGCCGCTGCCTGCCTTGCGCTCGCTTCGGATGATCGATTCGAAGATCGCGGTTGCATCGTCGATCGCGAATGTGTCTTCGTAGGCGCGCTTGAGCACGAACACGCCGGCGCCGTCGAGCAACACGTCGGCCCATTCGGCGAGCAACTCGGGACGGCGCGACGCATCGGCCACGACGGGCCGCAGCGCGTCGCAGTCGTACACAGGAATCGCTTGTTCGACGGCAGCGGCAAAGCGTGGCCGTGCATGCGCTTCGCGCGAAGTGTCGATCAGCGTCGCGAAGTCGTCGACGGAACAGTCCGCTTCGCGAAACCAGGCGTGCGCTGCTGATGCAAAACGTCGAGGGTTCTGGCTCATGTCGTCTCCCGTTCCATGCAGCCCGATTGCCGGATGTTTCGAACCAGCTTATCGCCAAACTTTGGCGCTGCGTTACTATCGAAACATCAAAAACACATCAAAAACGGGCGCCCGTTTTCGCCCGGTGATCCATGAGTCATCCCTTTCTGATCAAGGAAATCGCGTTGCAGGCGGGGCTCGGCACGGCCACCGTCGACCGCGTGCTGAACGGCCGCGCGCACGTTCGCGAGCACACGCGTCGTCGCGTGATGCAGGCGATCAAGGAACTGGAGAAGCAGCAGATGACGATGGCGACGAGCGGGCGCAAGCTCGTCGTCGATGTCGTCGTGGAGGCGCCGCGCCGTTTCGCCGACGAGATCCGCGACGCGCTCGAAGACACGATCCCGAGCCTGCATCCGGCGATTTTCCGGCCGCGCTTTCTGATGCAGGAGACGATGACGAAGGCGCAAGTCGTCGATGCGTTGCACGCGATCGCGCGGCGCGGCAGTCATGGCGTGCTTCTGAAAGCGCAGGACGTGCCCGAGATCGCGCGGGCGATCGCCGAGCTGAAGCAGCGCGAGATTCCCGTGGTGACGATGTTCACCGACATTCCGGCGTCGGAGCGCATTGCGTATGCGGGACTCGACAATCGCGTCGGCGGCGCGACGGCTGCGTATCTGATCGGCCACTGGCTCGGCAGGCGCGCGGGCAACGTGCTCGTGACGATGAGCAACGAGCGCTTTCGCGGCGAAGAAGAGCGCGAGGCGAGCTTTCGCGCGACGCTGCGCGAACGCTACGCGCATCTGACGCTGATCGACGCGAGCGGCGGACAGGGACTCGATGCGCAGACGGAAGGCCGCGTGCGCGAGGCGGTCGAAGCGGGGCAGAAGATCGTCGCCGTCTACTCGATGGGCGGCGGCAACGCGGCGATTCTGCGCGCGCTCGGGTCGTTGAACCAGCATCCGAAGTGCTTCATCGGACACGACCTGGATCGCGAGAACGTGCAGTTGCTGCGCGATCGCGCGATCACGGCGGTGCTGCATCACGATTTGCGACAGGACATGCGCTCGGCGTGTCAGCACGTGATGTGCTTTCACAAGCTGCTGCCGAGGTCGGCGGTGAGCGCGTCGTCGTCGGTGGTGGTGGTGACGCCGGAGAATCTTCCGCACGAAGTGGTGCAGCGATTTGCCGGGCGCGATGAGCGCGACCGGCGCGAGAGCTGGCGGCCATGGTTCCTTTGAGGGGCGCGGCCTGCCTCACCAGGTGCTCTCGGCTTCAACCAGAAAAAGAAAAACGCCACGGACAAAAGCCGTGGCGCGCAAATCGTCCCGATGATTCCGACTGCGTGGAGAATCATGGAGAACCTGGAGACAGGAACAAGTCTACGTCGACGCGACACGCGGTCATCGCGCGAACAGTGAGCGTTTTTCCCCGCAATTCAAGTGCGTCTCGCGCATTGCGGTTCAGGTACGCCGTTTCGCCGGATCAGCACGATTCGCATGATTCGCATGATCGTTGGCCTTGTCCGTTGGCGCTTGTGCCTGCATCCATTCCGCCGATTTCACCTGATTGCGCCCAGCCGCCTTCGCCGCATAGAGCTGCGCGTCGGCGGCGGCGACGAGTTCCGGCGGCGTGCCGCCGTCGGCGGGGCGACATGTCGCGACACCTGTGCTCCCCGTCACGCCGCCGTGATCGGGTGGCAGTCGCTTCACGTGCAACGTCTCGACAACGCGGCGGATTTTCTCGGCGATATGGACCGCCGCATTCGACGCCGTGTCCGGCAGCACGACGGCAAACTCTTCGCCGACATATCGCGCGACCATATCGATCGAGCGCCGCGCCGCCGACGCGATGCAATCCGCGACGGCCGCCAGCACTTCGTCGCCGGCTGCGTGGCCATAGGTGTCGTTGAGGCGCTAGAAATAATCGATGTCGATGAAGAGCACCGACAACGGCGCGCCGTTGCGCCGCGCGCGGCGCCATTCCTCGTCGAGATGCAGGTCTAGCGCGCGGCGGTTGCCCAGCTTGGTGAGCGGATCAGTGGCAGCGAGCTCGGCGAGGCGCGCCTGCGCGCGCACCTTGTCGCGGCTGCTTGACCGCATGCGCGGCGGTCAGGCGCTGGCCGTGCTCAATGCGCTGCTTGCATTCGCGACGCTGTTGCCGGCGCTCATCGCGCATCCCGTCGCCGCGTTTGCGTCGTGGCTGCTGTTCGGCGCGACGTTCCTTTCCGCCGTCGCATCGACGACAGCGTTCGTGCGTCACAACCTGTCCGCCGCGTATTGGGCTCGCGGCATCAGCGCTTTCACGATCGTGTTCGCGTTCGGGCAGATCGTCGGGCCGACGGTGATCGGTTGGGTCTCGGACGGCGCCGGTCTCGAGCGCGGCCTCATCTATTCGGCATGCCTGTTTGCCGCGGGCGCAGCGCTTGCGGGATGTCAGAGGACATGGACGCAAATGGCCGATTCGGTCAACTGATCGTTTTCGTCGACGCGCGTGTACGGCGCAACCGCATATTCAATGCCACGCCAAGTGTTGCGCGGGCCGCACGCCGCACGGATTGCGGTCGCCAGCGCACAGACTGCGTGCATCGGCGGGGACACGATGAAAACCGACGAAACACTCAGTGCTCCCATTCGAATCTGACTGTTGCTATTTCGTCAAAACAACTAGAGAGACGAGAGATCAAGGCCTAAAGTTAAAGTGCTTTCTCAAGTCTTTTGTGCAGTGCGGGGGTGCTATGAAACGTAGAAACGCGCGACAACTGGTTCGGCTACTGTCGGACATGCGACACGCGGCGGATTGCAGGGCGCTTCGCGCAGCTGCGACGCAACGGGCGATCGAGCTTGCAGCAGCAGAAGCAGCCGAGGAAGAGCAGGACAAGCCGGATACAGCGCGCGAAGGCTCCCGCGACAAGACGACGTGGAGAACGTCATGAAACCCGCCACCGAGCAGTCGCTGCATTTTCTGGTCGACAAGTGGCTGGGGCCTGTTTCCACACCTGTGCGCGTCACGCAGGTCGGCCGCACGAAATGGGACAACACGCGCTACGTGCGCGTCGAGACATCGTTGCCGGACAGTCGGCGTTCGCTCTTCTTCTTTCGTCACGACGACGGCTGCTGGTGCGTCTTTCCGCCGACGCCGAAGAAACGTCGTTCCGACGACGAAAGCTGGCAGAGCGCGTTTGCCGGTCAGGCGGTCGCCTGAAGCGGCTCGTGATCCCTTGTGATCGCTCGTGATCGCTCGCGATCGCTCGCGCAGCGTGATCCCAGCGGGCCGTTTGTCAGGCCGCTTCCGCTGAGTCCGACGACAGCTGGCGCCGGCCGCTCCACATCGGCATCACCTGGCAGACGATCAGTCCCGCGAGCATCAGCGCGCAGCCGAGCATTGCGCGCGCCGCGAGCGTTTCGCCGAGCACGAGCCAGCCGGCCAGCGCGGCGAACACGCCTTCCATGCTGAAAATAACGGCGGCGTGCGCGGGCGCGGCATCTTTTTGCGCGACAACCTGAATCGTGTACGCGACGCCCACCGACAGCGCGCCGCCATAGAGAATCGTCGGCGCGGCGCGGACGATGTCGGTGAGGCGCAGCGGATCGACGGCGAGTCCGATCGCGAGGCTCACGACGCCGCACACGACGAACTGCACCAGCGCGAGCGCAAGCGGATCGTGACGGCGCGCGAAACGGCTGACCAGCACCACCTGGGCGGAAATCACGATGGCGCCCGCCAGCTGGAGCCAGTCGCCGTACAGAATCGAAAAATGCTCGTCGACACTCAGGAAGTACATGCCGAGCGCGGCCAGCGTTGCGCCGAGCCACACGCCGAGGCCGGTCTGATGGCGCAGCACGACGCCCATCAACGGCACGATGACGACGTACAGCGAGCTGATGAAGCCCGCGTTGGCGACTTTCGTGTACTGGAGGCCGATCTGCTGGCACGAAATCGACACGGCGACAAGCAAGCCGAGCAGCGCGCCGTCGCGCCATAGCGTCCGCGTGCTTGAAGTCGAGACCGTGGGCGTTGTAGCGGCCGGGATGCCGGGCTTGCGGCGTCGCGCGACCGACCAGACGATCAGCACGACAAACGCGCCCAGCAGAAAGCGCAGCCCGGTAAAGAGAAACGGTCCGATTGCATCGAGGCTCAGACGCTGCGCGACGAACGCGCTGCCCCAGATCATGGCGGCGACGAGCATCAGAAGATTCGCGCGCAGATGTTGGCGAGTGGCGGTTTTCAAGCGGAGATTTCCTGCAAGCAACTCGTTTCGCGCGATCCACGGCGCATAGGATGCGTGTCTCTTCAGACGAAACGATGATTCATGACGGCATTGGCGGTAGCCGACATGATACCCGGGCGCGCCGTCGGCGAAGCGTCGACGGAGTGAAAGCATCGGGTAAGCTAAATGTGTCCCCGAAAATACAATCCAACTTTATGGGATGACAAACTGCCTACGCTGCGTGATACTCCCCGCGGGGAGCCGGGAGGCGCTGTGTGGCCCGGCCGGCTTCACCGTCATGCCGTTCCAATTCAACATTTGACTTAAAAGTCGTCAGGTTTTGGGGATAAACACACATGAAGAAGATCATCGCCTCGCTCATCACCGCCTCGCTCGCACTCGTGTCCGTTCAGGCTTTCGCACAGGCATCCGACGCAGCACCGGCAGCCGCTAGCGCCGCCAAGCCGAAGCACGCCCACAAGCAACTGAAGACGCACGGCAAGCGCGCTGGCGTGTCGAGCGCCGCGTCGGCCGCAGGTACGAACGACAAGGGCACGACGAACTAAGCAGCCCGATCGTCGCGCCAGCCGCGAGCGGTTTGCCGGCGCGCCATCTTCGATGGCCCCGGCGTCTTTGCAGCGTTGCTGGCGTCGCAACAAGAAAGGCCGAAGCGAATGCTTCGGCCTTTTGCATTTTCAGCGCGGGCAGTCGTGCCCGAGTCACGTGCCTGAATGAATTGCGTCGACGCCGTTGCGTTGCGTCCGTTCAGGCGCTCGCTGCGAGTCCGTTGACGAGCAATTCGGCGATCAGCGCGTTCATGCCTTCCGGATGCGTCGCGGCGCGCTCCTTCAACTGATCGACGAGCGCTTGCGGCAGCTTGCACGCAAACGGCACGAGGCCCATCGCCTGATCGAGCTTGCGCTGCTCGCGCCGGTCGAGTTGCGGCTGTTGCGACGACGCCTTGCCGAAACGGTCGGCGGCGAGGGACTGTTTCATCTGGTTGCCCAGTTTCAGCGCCTTGTTCTTCTCAAGGTCGAATTTCTTCATTGCCATGCTGACGGCCTCTAACGAATAAGCAATCCGCCATTGTACGCACCGCGAGCCGCTTGGATGCTGGTTAAACGACGCCGTGCGTGGGCAGCAGGGCAGCAGGGTGGCAGGACAGCAGGGTGGCAGCGGCAGGGTGGCGGTCATTGCGCGGCGGTCTGCGCGCCCGTCACGCTATCCATCAGCGCGCGCATTCGCCGCCAATGCGAACCTTCCCAGAAGACGCGCCGGCAGACGTCGCAAGTCACGAACTGCGAATGCCGCTCGAGCACGCCGGCGGGTGCGCGTCCGATCGCTTCGTCCTTTGCAATGCGCCGCAGCGGCGCGTTGCACGTCAGGCACAGGCGAAACGGCCGCGCGCTGTGCGCCAGATCGAGCCGGCCGAAAATCTCGCGTAATTGTGCTTCGGGCTTCAACGCGCGCACATAGCAGCCATGCGTGATCGTGCGGCGCTTGAGAAGTTCGCGGTCGCGCGTGAGGACGATGCGGTCTTCGTCGGAGGCGATCGACTCGATATGCGAATCGGCGTAGTGGTTGTCGTAGAGTGTGTCGAAGCCGGCCAGGCGCAGCAATTGCGCGAGCCCGCCGAGATGCGCGTCGGCGACGAAGCGCACCACGCGCAACGGGTGCTCGCGTACGCGCAGCAGCGGCTGGATATCGAGCGCCTCGAACTTCGGATAGACGGCAACGCGATCGCCTTCCTGCAACTGATGCTCGAAGCCGACCGATTCGCCGTTCACAAGGATCAACTCGACTTCCGTGTGCGGCACGCCGAGCGCTTCGATCATATGCTTGGCCGTGGCGGCGCGCGCGCACTCGCAACTGAATGACTGCCGACGCAGCGGCCGCGCCAGGAAGTCGTTCAATTCTTCGTAGAAGCGGAAAGTCGCGGTGACCATGGTGCGAGTATCGCACTGCGTCCGTTGCAGTGCCGATGGGCAATTACGAGCACGGCTCGTGCGACTGTGCTCTACTGCGGGTTCTGTTGAACAGGAGCTATTGATGGACATCGGTTTTATCGGTCTCGGCGAGATGGGCGCCGCGATGGTCGCAAACATCTTGAAAGCCGGGCATAGCGTGCGCGTGTGGAACCGCTCGCCGGACAAGGCGCAGCCGCTCGCTGGACTCGGCGCGCAGGTGGTCGGTTCGCCCGCTGAGGCTTTCGCCGGGGACGCCGTGTTCTCGATGCTCGCCGACGATGCCGCGCTGCGCGATGTCATCAGCGCGTCGTTGCTCGAACATGCGCCGCGCGGGTTGATCCACGTGAACATGGCGACGATTTCCGTCTCGCTCGCCGAAGAGCTGGCGACGGCGCACGCGAGCCGCGGCGTGCACTACGTGGCGGCGCCCGTGATGGGACGGCCCGACGTGGCGGCCGCCGCGAAGCTGACGATCGTCGCCGCCGGACCCGCCGAGGCGATCGACCGCGTGCAGCCGGTATTCGATTCGATCGGTCAGAAGACCTGGCGCATCGGCTCACTGCCGCAGCAGGCGAACGTCGTGAAGCTCGCGGCGAACTTCATGCTGGCGTCCGCCGTGGAGACGCTCGGCGAAGCATCGGCGCTGCTGGGCGGTCATGGCGTCGCGATGCAGGATTTTCTCGATGTCATCACGAATAGCGTGTTCCCCGGGCCGGTGTATCAGGGCTACGGCAAGATGATCGCGGAAAGGCGCTACGAGCCGGCTCTCTTCAAGGCTCGGCTTGGCCTGAAAGACGTGCGGCTCGCGCTGGCGGCAGCCGACTCCGTCTCGACGCCGCTGCCGGTGGCGAGCGTCGTGCGCGACAGCCTGATCGAAGCCGTCGCGCATGGAGACGGCGAGAAGGATTTCGCCGTGCTGGGGCAGGTCGCGTCGCGGCGAGCGGGCCGCTGACGCTCGATAGTGGCCAGCTGACTTTTTGATTTCGACTGGAACGGCGCCGTCGCTTGTCGATCCTTGCTGTCATTCGCGGCGGCAAGCGGCGGGCTTTCGGCGCGCGACGGACGGGACGGGCATAATGTCCGTCCCGTCCGTTTTTCATTTCATCGAGCACGAAGCATCATGAGTCTGCACGCCTGGTGGCTGTACGTGGCCACGGTTTTTGTCGTCTGCGCGATCCCCGGTCCGAACATGCTGTTGATGATGACGCACGGCGCACGCTACGGCATGCGTCCAACGACGGCCACGATGGCCGGCTGTCTGATGTCGCTGATGCTGATGCTGGCCGTGTCCGTCGCCGGTCTTGGCGTATTCCTGAAAGCCTGGCCGACGATGTTCAACGCACTGCGCCTGCTCGGCGCGGCGTATCTGATCTATCTCGGCGTGAAGGCATGGCGCTCGCCCGCGAGCGAAATCGCTGCGGCGAAAATCGAGGCTTCGCCCGACGACGCCGGCGGCAAGCTCACCCGTTCACGCGGCTCGCTGTTTCGCAACGGCTTTCTCGTCGGCAGCAGCAATCCGAAGGCGATTCTGTTTTCGGCTGCGCTGCTGCCGCAATTCATCGACGCCTCGCGCCCGACGCTGCCTCAGTTCGCGGTTCTCGTCGCGACGACGGCCGTGCTCGAAATCAGCTGGTACATCGTGTACGCGGGCTGCGGCACGCAGATCGGCGCGAAGCTGAAGAGCAGCAGCGTTGCGAAGGCGTTCAACCGGCTGACGGGCGGCGTGTTCGTCGGCTTCGGCGCGATGATGGCGCTGGTGCGGCACTGACGCTTCACGCTCGCCACGCCGTTCAGCGTGGCGAGCCGGCCATCGATCGTTCGGTGCGCTCGCCCGGTCTTGCGGCGAGCAACTCAATCTCAATGCCGGGTCTGGCGGGCAACGCGGTCGACGAATCCGAACAGCAAAACGGCAACCGCGAACCCCAAGGCGATCGCGCACACGCCGCTCCATCCGGCACACGCCCATGCCGCGCCCGCGAGCGCGGCGCCCATCGCCCCGCCGACGAAGAAAATCCCCACGAAGAGCGCATTCAACCGACCGCGTGCGGTCGGGTTGATGAGATTGATCGCGCGTCGTCCGAGCGTCTGATCGGTGATCACCCCAGCATCGAGCGCCGCGGCGCCGGCGACCAGCAGCGCGAGCGCCGCAACGGGATGCGCGGCCGGTGAGAACCCGCCCCAGCCCGCACCCGCGACGCCCAGCACGAGAACGGCGGCGATCATCACCAGATGCGAGGCGATCTGCGTCGCGCGTTCCGCGCCGCGATCGCCGAGATAGCCTGCGAGCGGCGTGACGATCGCGCCCGTGGCGCCCGCCAGTGCGAACGCCGCGATGCCTTGCATGCCGAGCGAAAACGGCGGTTGCGCGAGCCGCAATGCGATAGCCGTCCAGAATGCGCTGAACGCGCCGAGGGCAAGCGCGGCGAGCGTCGCGCGCCGTTGCAGCACGGGCTCGGTGCGCAGCAGCGTCCACAGTGAGCGCAGCAATTCCGTGTAGCGCGCGTGAGCGAGAGGCCTGTGATTCGGCAACTGGACGTACAAGACGAGTGCAAGCAACGCATCGGCTGCCGCTTCGATGCCGTAGAACGAACGCCACCCGAACGACCCGGCGATCATGCTCGCAAGCGGACGCGACAGCAGAATGCCGAGCATCAAGCCGCTCATCACGTTGCCGACGGCGCGCCCGCGCCGGCTTTCCGGCGCCATCGACGCCGCCATCGGCACAAGCATCTGGATCACGCTTGACGTGGCGCCCGCGAGAAATACCGACGCCAGAAACAGCCAGCCTGACCGCGCGAGCGCCGACAACGCGAGGAAAACAGCGCAGCACGCCAGCGTCCTGACGATGAGCTGGCGGTTTTCGAGCAGATCGCAAAGCGGCACGAGCAGCAGCAAACCGGCCGCGTAGCCGAGCTGAGGCAGCATCGCGATCAGTCCGGCCAGCTCCGGCGGCAGGTTCAGCGCGCGGCTGACGGGCCCCGTCAACGGCTGCGCCGCCGACAGATTCACGACGATCACGCCGACGGCGGCGGCGAAAAAGAGCGTCAACGGCGTGGTCAAAGTCCCCGGCGTGGCGGGCGGTCGCGCCAGTGACGGCGAGGGCGGTGTGGTGACGGCGCGCGGACACGTGTCGGCGGGTCGGTTCATCGATTGGCTCCGGAAGTTTTCTGTCCGGTCTATCGTAGGGATGCCGTCGTTATGCGACAATTGAATTATCTCGATAATGTTTATGCGAGGTTGTTTTGAACACGCGAGACTTGCAGGCGTTCGTCGCGGTCGTCGAAAGCGGGTCGATGGTGCGGGCATCGGAGAAGCTCTTTCTCACGCAGCCCGGACTCACGCGCCGCGTGCAGAACCTGGAGACGATGCTCGGCATCGAGTTGCTCGACCGGCAGAGCAAGCCGCTCAAGCCGACGGCAGCGGGCAACGAGGTGTACGGGCTTGCGCGTACGGTGCTGCGCGCCGTCGACGACCTGATGGCCGTCGCGTCGCCCGACAGCGAGCCGACGGGCGAGCTGAAAATCGGCGTGCCGCCCTTTCTGTCCGAACTCGCGCTGGAGCAGCCCATCGACCGGCTGCGCAGCGCGTTTCCGAAGCTCACGCTGCGCGTGACGGCGGGCTGGTCGCCGGGGTTGCTGCAGGGTGTCGAGCGCGCGTCGGCGGATGCCGCCGTCGTGCTGCTGCCGGAGGGTGTCCCGTTGCCGGAAGCGCTCACCGCGACGCTGCTCGCGTACAAGCCGACGGTGGTCGTCGCGCCGCGCTCGTTCGGCTTCACCGAGCAGCCGACGACGCTCGCCGAACTATCGTGTCATCCGTGGGTGCTGAATCAGGATGGCTGCGGGATGCGCTCGGCGCTGAGCCGCGCGATGTCGGCTGCGGGGTTGCCGTTCAATGTCGCCGTCGAGGCGTTCGGCTCGGAATTGCAGTTGTCGCTCGTCGCGCGCGGCCTGGGCGTGGGGCTTGCGGCGCCGGAAGTGCTCGCACGCAGCCCGCAACGCGAGTCGCTGCAAATTCTCGACGTGCCGGATTTTCGCAGCGGCCTGAACGTGTGGCTGGTGCATGGCGCGCTGCCTGGGCGCCTGATGCGGCCCATCGCGTTGATGCGCGACGCGCTGATCGAAAAGCTGGAAAAGGATGCCGCCTGCTGGCCGTTGGCTGGCTCGACGGCATGATGCGAAGCACAATAAGCGCACCTGAAAGGTGCAGCATGGCGATATGTCGCCCATATGCTGCGTAGAGTGTGGTCTCTAAATTGAAATGTTGCGTCGCATCACAGGGTTTGCTATAGTTGTTTTTGTCTCCTCCATGTCTCCTCTGATATGGATTCAGCCCGCCAACCTGGCGGGCTTTTTTTTGCCTGTTTTCTGTCTGCCTTTGCTGTTGAGCGCGGCCGCCCCATCAAGGCCTATCGCGCCAGCGTCGTCAGAATTTGTACGACACAGCGAGGTACGTGATGATCGGATCGGCTTTCAGCTCAGCCTTCGATACGCCCAGTTCCGTGCCGTCGGCCGCCTTGATGATCACCGACGAAGTTGTCTTCAGCGGGATATAGGTGACTGATGCCGTCACGCCCCAATGATCGGTGATGTTGTACATCGCGCCGGCGTTGAAGACGGGCGCCCATGACGACGACGCCTTCGCTTCCACCGATGTCTTGCCCGGCTTGCCCGCGCCCGCCGCGAGAATCGCGCCGAGGTTGTCCTGCGTCGACGTGACGAAGTTGTTGTTCAGCTGGATGTCGCTGAACCAGTTGTACGACACGCCGATGCCGAGAAACGGCCGGAACTTCGCCGTCGCCGACGCGAAGTAATACTGGAAGATCAGCGCCGGACTCCATTGCCGCACGCTTTTCACGATCGGATTGACGGCGGGATCGCCGATGTCCTGCTTGCCGAGCGCGCCCGCCGGGCCGGGCGGCTGGATCGTGCCGTGCCCGTAGATCTGGAACTTCGGCGGAATGCCCGCCACCGACGTCACCGCGACATGGTCTGTGACGAAGTGCGAAAAGACGAGACCGGCCGTGTCGGCATTCGTCGTCGACAGGCTCGTGCCCGGCGACGTGAACGAGCTCGGCAGCCGCAATGGCGTGTTGATCGGCACGGGCGCGACGTGTGTCGTGAGCGGCGTGCTCGAATCCTGCGGCATCACGTGGAACCAGCCGAGCGTGACGAGGTTGTCACCGGCCTTTTGCGCATGCGCGTTCTGAGTGGCGAGCGCGCCCAATGCAGCAGCCGACGCCGCGACCAAGAGCTTTTTCATTTTGTTCCTCCTGAGCGGGCGGCCTGCCGCGCGGGCGACGGCGTTATTGATGCCGTCTGCTCCGCGCCCCGGCCGTCCGCTCTGCCGCGCGGGCAGAGACGGGCCAAGGGGCGGTCGCCTCGTTGCGTTTTATGGTGCGGCGCGCGCGCCCATCACTGGACGAAGGCGCCGATCGTGAAGTACGGCGACGACGCGTTCGACAAGTCCAGGAAGCCGAACACGCCTCCCGTGAAAATGAACTTGCCGGTCGGCGCGCTGCCTGCGGCCGCGCTCGCGTAGGTCGACGTGACGACACCGGGCACCGTCTGCGTGAAATCGAGGTTCAGCGCCTTGGTCAGCGAGGCCTGCGACGGGTTGAACGGATCGAGCAGCGTCGCCTGCGTGCCGACGAGCGCGTTCGTCCGGTAGTCGAACTCGCTGTCGACGCCGATGTACTCCCCGTTCTGCGAGTTGACGGCGATGTTCGTCTGAGGCGCGAGGATCGAGATACCCGATTCGTCATCGGCGACGGGGCCGCTCAGGCCGTTCTGCGGATTCGGCGTCAGCGAGGAATTCGCGACGCCCGTGCGGATCAGGATCGGCACGTTCTGGTTGCGCAGCTTGCCGACGATCATGAAGCCCTTGGCGACGGGCGATGTCGCGAGCGTCGGTTTGCCCTGGCCCTGGAAGTTGTCGGTTTCGAATGCGCCGCTGCCATCGGACGACTGCGCCCAGTTCGTGCCCGGCTGCTGGCACTTGCCGGCGTTGACGCCTGCGTTGTCGCATTCGGTCCAGGTGCCGTCGGCGTTGATCGTGATCTTGGTATCGACGACGGTCGGCGCGAAGTTTTGCGACGGAATCTGGTGATAGCCGAGCTGGTTGTACGTGCCCGCGACGTTCGCGAGATTCGTCTCGATCGACGAGAAGCCGATGAACGGGTAATACGGGAATGTCGTATCAGGCACCGTGCCTTGGCCGAGAACCCCACCGAACTGAATTTCGGCGCCCGGAATCGTTCCGCCCGCCACCCCTTCGCCGACGAAGATGCGCGCCGGACGGTTCGGATCGAGGCTTGCGCCGTTCAGACGGAACGCGCACTGGTTGAGCTTGTTGGTGGGCAGCTGCGTTTCCTGTGTGAGCGTGCCGGATGCCGTTTGCCCCTTGCGGGTGGGCGCGACCGTTCCCTTCGTCGCAGGTATCGGCGATTCGACGTAGGTGACTTGCCACGTCATCTTCGTCGTGTCGAGTTGCAGCTTGACGAGTTCGCCGTCGCCGCCGCCGCCCGTGAACGTCGTGCCGTAGTCGAGCGACGAAGGGCAGAGGCGCGCTTCCGTCGGCGACGGGCCTTCGCTGCCCGAACCGCCGCAAGCCGCGAGCAACGGCGCAGCAAAAGCCAGCGCCGAAAGAATCTTCCAGTTCATTGTGCCTCCCTGTCTTGTTGTGGGCGGCCGGCTCCCAGTCCAGCCGCTTTTCGGTCTTGTGATCTAGCGGTGCTGCCGTACTGCATTGGTTGCGTCTTGCTGCACGCGTTGTTGTCGGGTTGCCTTTTGTGCTCGTTCCGGTGGGTTGCCCACTTGGTTCACTTGCTGATCTGCGCGCCGACGCTGAAGTACGGCGAACTGGCCGTGTCGGCGTTGGCCGAAGTCGGCGCGATGCCGCCGTTTTCCGTGCCCTCGATGAAGATTGCGTAGAGTCCGCCCGCGGCGATGGCGAGGCCCGACTTGCCCTGCGTGTCGCCGACGTTCACGACGCCGGGATTGCCGAGGCCGTACTTCAGCGCGAAGCCGCTTTCGGCTGCTTGCGTGGTCGGATTGATGAAGGTGCCGAGGCCGCCCTGGATCAGCGACGCGGTGTACCTGAAGTTCGAGTCCGCACCGACATAGCCGCCGTCGAAGCCACCCGACGCGAGCGGCGTCGCGCTCGCGAGCATCGCGATGCCGGATTCGTCGTCGACCTGCGCATCGAACGGAATGGCGCCCGTGCCGGTGAACACATAGCCCGTTCTCACGACGACCGGGACGGTGATGCCGTTCAACTGGCCGAGGATCATATGGGCTTTCGACGTGCCCTTTTGGCCGAGCAGCGGCAAGCTGAACTGGTTTTCGATGCGCGGCGCGTTGTTGCTGTCGAAATAGCCATTGGCGTTGAGCGTCAGCGGGTCGCCCGTCGACAGGCATCCCGTCGAGCTCGCGTTGCCGGCTGTGGGCGTCGGATTCGATGTGGACGAGCAGGCGCCGGTTGCGTCGAACGTTTCGGACGTGCTGGTTGCGGCCACCGCGTAGTTCGCCGATGGCTCGATGTGATACAGCAGGCCGTTGTAGGTGCCGGCGAGCTTCGAGAGATCGGTCGTCGTGCTCGCGAAGCCGAGGAACGGATAGAAGTCGAAGTGCCGGCTCGGCACGGCGCCGACGTTCTGGTAGATCAGGATGTTCTTGCCGGCGTACGAGATGTCCGCGCCGGGAATGCCGCCGCCCGCGACGCCTTTGCCGACGAACACAATCGGCGGGTTCGCCGATGAAAACGATGTGGTGTACGTCGAGCCCGTCGACGGCGCGGTGCCCGAGGCAGGCGTCAGCATGAACGCGCAGCGCGTCTGCTCGGCGTTGGGCAGCATGCCTGCGGGCGGATGCATGACGGCGCCCGTGACGGTCGTGCCGGCGCGCGTTTCGTCGACCTGTCCTGTTGACACAGGAATCGGCGATTCCAGAAACGTCAGCGTGTACGTCATCTTCACGGCGTCGATGTTCAGCGACACGACTTCGCCGCTGCCGGCTCCGCCCAGGTAGGTGCTCTTGCCGATGTCGGCATCGGCCGGGCAGAGCATGCTCGCGCTGGCCGTCGACGTGGGCGGCCCCTGCACGCCGCAACTCGATCCCGAGCACTGGCTCGTCTGGATCGAACCGGGGTTATCCGCATTCCCTCCGCCGCAGGCGAGCAAAAAAGGCGCGCTGGCAATGGCACATGCCAGCCCTTTCGAAATGGCGTACATGCTGTTGTCTCCCTGTTGGCCAGAGTTGCGGCTTTAGCGCCTTACTCCGATCCATGTTTGCCGACTGATCTAATTTGCGAGCTAATTTCGCTGCGCGATTTAAGACTGTCAATTGAACGAATCGTCTAAAAAGTCCGATTCAAACAGTTCATTTTTCGTCGAGAGTCGCATGGCGCTTCGAGGCGCGCGTTTTTAAACAAAAACGGATTCTTTCGACCGTGGGCGGATTTCTGCCTGCTGCCGCTTCGCCTTGACTGGCGGGGAGGTACGGCAAAATGCCTCTATCATCTTCGAACGCTCGTTCGCAAAAAAATCCGGAGTTTCCCTATGCGGTAATAGATGCGCAATACAGAAAGGAGGGAAGCAGTAAATGCCTGATTTCAGGAGTGCTGGAGATAGTGGGAAAAACGAAAGGAATTACACCGCGTTTAATTAGCTGTTTTAAATCGCGAATCGGCAAGTGCAAAAGAAAAAGCCGGCGTTTGAATGGCCGGCTTTGTTACGCGTAAGGACGGGTGGTGCCGTCCGCGAGCGATTGGTTAGCGTTTCAATCCCGTCGCTTCGTCTGCGCCGATCGCGAGATTCATGCACTGGATCGCCGCGCCCGACGCGCCTTTGCCCAGATTGTCGAGCCGCGCAACGGTGACGTAGCGCTCTTCGCTGCCGAACACGAACAGGTCGACGCGATTCGTGTCGTTGTTCGCCTGGACGTCGAAGAAGCCGCTGTCGAGGTTGTCGTCCGCGTTGAAGGGCGCGACGCGCACGAACTGCTCACCGCTGTAGTACTCGGCGAAGAGCGCCTGCACTTCTTGCGGCGTCGCCGGCTTCGCGAGCTGGCTCGGCGTGAAGTACGTCGTCACGGCGAGGCCTTTGAAGAAGCTGCCGACGATCGGCGTGAAGATTGGCGGGTGCTTCAGGCCCGTGTGCGCGGCCATTTCCGGCAGGTGCTTGTGCGTGAGGCCGAGCGCATATGGGCGTGGGCTGTCGAGCTTCGCGTTGCCGCCCGCTTCGTAGTCCGCAATCATTTTCTTGCCGCCGCCGCTGTAGCCGGTGATCGAATAGCTGTGCGCCGCGAAACCCGCCGACACCACGCCCGCCTCGACGAGCGGACGCATTGCCAGCACGAACGCCGATGCGTGGCAGCCGGGCACGGCGATGCGCTTGGCCGTGCGCAGACGCTCGCGTTGCGCGCGGGCCAGCTCGGGCAGGCCGTACGCCCAGTCGGCATGAGTGCGGAATGCCGTGCTCGCGTCGATCAGCACGGTGCGGTCGTTCTCGACGAGCGAGGCCGATTCGCGCGACGCAACATCCGGCAGGCACAGAAACGTCACGTCGGACGCGTTGATGAGACGACGGCGCTCGTCGATGTCCTTGCGCTTCGCTTCTTCGATGCGGAGGATTTCAACGTCTGCGCGCTGCGACAGGTATTCGAAGATTTTCAGGCCGGTCGTGCCTTCCTGTCCGTCGACAAAAACTTTCGTGCTCATCTGGATCTCGCTGGCTTACGGAAAACGGGGCGCTCACTGCGCCGGAACGCCATTTTAAGGCTGCTTGGCGGCGTGCGTGCAGCGCGTGTGCAGATTCGGCGAAAAACACGTTGCGCCGCAACGGTGACAGCGGCATGACAGACCGTGCTGCAAGGACACGACCAGCACGCCGCCAGCGCGCGCCGGGCCCGCCTACGTCGGATATCCCGCCTTCCAGCGCGCCGTCACGGCCGCGATGCGCGCGCCGAATACCTTCGCCGTTTCGATGTCGCCGGGCAGCGGCGCTTCTTCGGGCGTGGCGTCGGCAGGCGACTGCGACAGCAACCCGGTGAAGCCGCCGACATAGTTCAGGTCATTGCGCGTCGCCGCCTTCGTGTTGGACGGCATGATCCCCGTGCCCGCCCAGATCATGCCGTGCTGCATCGAGAGCGTGACGAAATACTGGATCGTCATGAACTTGTCGCCGTTCATCGTCGCCGAATTCGTGAAGCCCGCGGCTACCTTGTCCTTCCACTTCTGGCCGAACCACGGCTTGGAACTGGCGTCGGCAAATTTCTTGAAGTCGGCGGACGGGCCGCCCATGTACGTGGGCGCGCCGAAGATGATCGCATCGGCTGTGTCCAGCTCGGCCCAGCCCGCGTCGTCGAGTTCGCCGACGGCGACCAGCTTCGCGTCGGCGCCTCCGTCGAGCGTGCCGGCGAGCACCGCTTCCGCGAGCTTCTTCGTGTGGCCATAGCCGCTGTGATACACGATGATGATCTTCGACATGGACAACTCCATCGTTGCAAGAAATGATTGGCAGGGGCAGAACGTTGCAGGTTCATTCTGTCATCGTGAGCAAGTTCTTTCAGACGCCGTGAGCAAGCGCGGCGTCGCCCTGGTTGCTTTCTTAACCGCTTCGAATAAGGCTAGCGGCCGTACATGACGGTCATGCGGGCGTAGCCGAGCGTCGCGGTGCTGATCTCGTGGTCGAACATCACCGAAGGGCGTCCCTGCGCGAGCCTGAGATTGGGCGAGCTCAGTGCATAGACGGTGATCACGTAGCGATGCGGCTTGCCGGGCGGCGGGCATGGGCCGCCGTAGCCGTCGATGTCGAAGTCGTTGCGCGCTTCGACGGCGCCGAGTTTCTTAAGAAAGCCGGACGCGCTGGCGTTTTCCGGCAGCCGGTCGACGTTGGCGGGAATGCCGACGACGGCCCAATGCCACCAGCCGCGTCCAGGCGCATCGGGATCGAAGATCGTGATCGCGAAGCTGTGCGTGCCGTCTGGCGGATTATGCCAGCTGAGTTGCGGCGAATGGTTGTTGCCCTTGCAGTCGTCGCGATCGAATACCTGCGCGTTGTTGACCGTGCCGCCCGCGCGAAAACTGGTGCTCGTGACGGTGAACGCGTTGTCGGCGAAGGCCGCGGACACGTGAACCGCGCACGCAAACGCTATGACGGACGCGACGCGCGATGGCGCGAAAGACAGAAACGGCAGGAACGAACGGGACGAAGCGGGCGTAACGACCGGGCAACGCAAGCGCATGTGCCGAATCTCCTGTCAGGCTCGTAAAGAATTGTCCTTACGAAGGATTATTGTCCTTTTTTATACCCAAGCGACAAATCGAGTCTAACATTACATCTTATAAAAGCATTCGTGCCTGGTAAGCGGCCAGGATGGCCTGAAATCGGCTATAGTCGCTGCAATCGTCTGCAGCCGTAAGCAAGCAGACAAGTCCTAGAAATTTAGAACTAAGAAACAGTTTCATGACTGAAGTTTCGGAGCGTGGATTGTCAGATCAAGGGAGGGCCATGCAAGATCCCATCAGGGTCGTGGTTGCCGACGACCATCCGGTCATTCTCTTTGGCGCCGAGCAGGCGTTGCTCAAGTTCCAGGGTATTCGCGTGGTCGCGCGCGCAAAGCAATCCACCGAGCTAGTGAAGTTGTTACAAACGACGCCCTGCGACGTGCTCGTCACCGATCTCGCCATGCCCGGCGGACATTATGGCGACGGTCTGCCGTTGATCGGCTATTTGCGTCGGAATTTTCCCGACCTGCCTATCGTTGTCCTGACGATGCTCGAAAATGCCGCGTTGCTGAAGCGGCTGAGTGAGCTTGGCGTGACTTCCGTGGTGAACAAATCGGACGATCTGAGCCATATCGGTCTTGCCGTGCAGCACGTCAGCCGCCATCTCGAATACATGAGTCCGTCAGTGAAGGCGTCGCTCGACACGCTGCGCATGAACGCGGGTGGCAAGAGCGACGAGGTGATTCTGTCGAAGCGCGAACTCGAAGTGGTTCGGCTCTTCGTTTCGGGCATGACCATCAAGGAAATTTCTGAGCAACTGAATCGCAGCATTAAGACGATCAGTACTCAAAAGAACACGGCGATGCGTAAGCTCGGACTCGAACGGGATTCCGAACTATTTCAGTATGCGCAGAGTAACGGCTTGATGAATCTGTCGTCGTATGCGCCGGGCGAGGCGGACGACGGAGGCGCTGCGGCGCAACAGTCTTAAGCGTGTCGTCAGAGGCGGAGTGGCGCTTCTGAATCAGATCGACGCGAATCTTGGCGTGCCAAAGGAGAAGGCCGCCTGTCTTGCGGACAGGCGGCCTTCTTGTTGGCGTCACCGGCTGCGCGCGGGCCCTGACGATCTCGGCCCGGCGCATGATGTGGACAATTACTGCGGAGCAGCCGTCGCACCGCCGTGCGCCGCTGACCACTCGGCGGGCGCGTGCAGGAATTTCTCGACTTCGTCGAGCGTCTTCGTATCGAAGTAGCCCTTTTCCTTGGCGACGCGCAGCACGTCCCACCATGTGGCGAGCGCGTGCAGATCGACGTCGATGTCCTTCAACACGGACACGCTTTCCTTGAAGATGTTGTAGTGGAACAGCACGAAGCAGTGGTTCACCTGCGCGCCCGCCGTGCGCAGCGCGTTGATGAAGTTGATCTTGCTGCGGCTGTCGGTGGTCAGGTCTTCCACCAGCAGCACGCGCTGGCCTTCCGTCAGCAGACCTTCGATCTGCGCATTACGACCGAAACCCTTCGGCTTCTTGCGCACGTATTGCATCGGCACCATCAGGCGGTCCGACAGCCATGCGGCGAACGGAATGCCCGCCGTTTCGCCGCCGGCGACGGCGTCGATCTGCTCGTAACCGACGTCGCGCAAGATCGTCGTTTCCGCCATCTCCATCAGGCCGCGGCGCACGCGCGGATACGAGATCAGCTTGCGGCAATCGATGTACACCGGGCTCGCCCAGCCGGAGGTGAAGATGTACGGTTTTTCCGCGTTGAAATGCACTGCCTGGACTTCCAGCAGCATCTTGGCGGTCGTGTCGGAGATCGTCTGGCGATCGAAGCCTGTCATGGGCGAATCCTTGGGTGGTGATCTGGGAGACGGGCGCGCGGCCCGATGGCGCAGCAAGCGTGGCGTGACCAGATGTGACATCCGGCGCCCGTTTGGGCGAAACACGCCGGAAAGTTGAAAAACTGACGGGATTGCTGCGCGCGTAGCCGGCTATTTTACCCGATTCGGACTTGTCCCAGGGCGCCCGGACACGCGAGCCCGCCGTCGCACTGGCTGTCCGGGCGCTTCGCCTATGCCTTTTGGCCAGGTTGTGACGGCAGATCGAGGCCTTTACACTCACGCGACATTTCCAACACAAGTTTCAGCGATGGCCGCGCGCGGCCATCGGCCGTTTGCACCCAGCTACGCCCGCAAGGACAGCCGCACATGAACATCGCCTCTTCGCCGAACGCCGTCTCGCAAGATACACGCCCCGGCTATGCCGCGCGGGCACTGATCGCGTCGGTGCTCGGCTATGCGATGGACGGCTTCGATCTGCTGATTCTCGGCTTCATGCTGCCCGTGATCGCCGCCGATCTGCACCTTACGTCGACGCAAGCCGGCTCGCTTGTCACGTGGACGCTGATCGGCGCAGTCGCAGGCGGTCTGATTTTCGGCGTCTTGAGCGACTATTTCGGCCGCGTGCGCATGCTCACGTGGACGATCCTGATCTTCGCGATCTTTACGGGGCTGTGCGCGCTCGCGCGGGGCTACGGCGACCTGCTCGCGTACCGGACGATCGCGGGCGTCGGTTTGGGTGGAGAGTTCGGCATCGGCATGACGCTCGTCGCCGAGGCTTGGCCGGCGGCGCAGCGGGCGCGCGTGTCGTCGTATGTCGGGCTTGGCTGGCAGATCGGCGTGCTCGCCGCCGCGTTGCTGACACCGCTGCTGCTGCCGCTGATCGGATGGCGCGGCATGTTCGCGCTCGGGCTGCTGCCCGCCGTCGTGTCGTTTTTCGTGCGGCGGCGCGTCGAGGAACCGGCGCTCTTCACCGAGCGGGTCGCGCGCGGCATGAGCAAGGCGCCCATGAAACTGCTCGTCGCCGATGGCCGCGCGACGCGCGCGAGCGCAGGTGTCGCGATTCTCTGCTCGGTGCAGAACTTCGGCTACTACGGCCTGATGATCTGGCTGCCGACCTATCTGTCGAAAACGTTCGGCTACTCGCTGACGCGCTCCGGTCTATGGACGGCCGTCACGGTGCTCGGCATGGCCGTCGGCATCTGGCTGTTCGGCGTCGCTGCCGACCGCTTTGGCCGCAAGCCGGCGTTTCTGTTCTACCAGGCGGGTGCGGTCGTGATGGTGTTCGTCTACGCGCACCTGAGCACGCCCGTCGCGCTGTTGATCGGCGGCGCGTTGATGGGCGTGTTCGTGAACGGGATGATCGGCGGCTATGGCGCGCTGATTTCCGAGCTGTACCCGACGGACGCCCGTGCCACCGCGCAAAACGTGCTGTTCAACATCGGCCGGGCGGTGGGCGGTTTCGGTCCCGTCGCGGTCGGCGCGCTGGCTGCGCGCTTTTCGTTCGGCGCGGCGCTCGTCGCGCTCGCGTCGATCTATGTGCTCGACACCTTCGCGACGG
The DNA here is from genome assembly GCF_009362735.1 of Paraburkholderia franconis. Lineage (GTDB taxonomy): Bacteria > Pseudomonadota > Gammaproteobacteria > Burkholderiales > Burkholderiaceae > Paraburkholderia > Paraburkholderia franconis. Next base: position 24,462 of record NZ_WHNP01000062.1, read on the forward strand.
TGTTTCTGATTCCCGAACGCTGCGGCGCAGCGCTCGAATGACGGCGCCTCGCGAGCGTCCGCGCGCGAGCCGAGAGTGCTTCCATGTCGCGCCGCAGCACGAGCTGGCGCGGCTCCGGCTTATCCGTCCGGTACAAAACCTGGCCCGAACTGACTCATCCGGGGTGTACACTAACCGACCCGAAAAAGCTCAGCGCCGCCTGCTTTCCGCTGAGGTTTGACGCCGCGCCCAACGGACGCACGCGAGAAACGCCGCAGTCGGGCATCGTCCCGCCAGTGGCCAGCGCAGCACGTGACGTACTGATGTATCGAGCCGGGCCCAATTATTAACGTCTCGCAGGTTAGAAAATGGACGAACAACTGAAGCAAAGCGCTCTCGCGTATCACCAGAATCCGAAGCCCGGCAAGATTTCGGTCACACCGACCAAGCCGCTTTCGAACCAGCTGGATCTGTCGCTCGCGTATTCGCCGGGCGTCGCAGCCGCGTGCATGGCCATCCATGACGAGCCGCTCGACGCGCAGAAGTACACGTCGCGTGGCAACCTCGTCGGCGTGGTCACGAACGGCACGGCTGTGCTGGGTCTCGGCAACATCGGACCGCTCGCCGCGAAGCCCGTGATGGAAGGCAAGGGGTGTCTGTTCAAGAAGTTCGCCGGCATCGACGTGTTCGATATCGAGCTTAGCGAATCCGATCCCGACAAGCTCGTCGAGGCGATCGCGATGCTGGAGCCGACGCTCGGCGGCATCAACCTCGAAGACATCAAGGCGCCCGAATGCTTCTACATCGAGAAGAAGCTGCGCGAGCGCATGAAGATTCCCGTTTTCCACGATGACCAGCACGGCACGGCGATCATCGCATCGGCGGCGATTCTCAACGGCCTCAAGGTGGTCGGCAAGAAGCTCGAGGAAGTCAAGCTCGTGTGCTCGGGCGCGGGCGCGGCGGCCATCGCGTGTCTGGATCTGCTCGTGAACCTGGGCCTGTCGAAGAAAAACGTGCTCGTCGTCGATTCGAAGGGCGTGATCTACGAAGGGCGCGGCAATCTGGACCCGTCGAAGGAGCGCTACGCGGCGCATACCGACGCGCGCACGCTCGCCGACGCGATCAAGGGCGCCGACGTGTTCCTCGGCTGCTCGAGCGCCGGCGTGCTGAAGCCGGAAATGGTCAAGGAGATGGGCACGCAGCCGCTGATCCTCGCGCTCGCGAACCCGGAGCCGGAAATCCGCCCGGAAGAAGCGAAGAGGGTGCGTCCGGACTGCATCATCGCGACGGGCCGTTCGGACTATCCGAACCAGGTCAACAACGTGCTGTGCTTCCCGTTCATCTTCCGTGGCGCGCTGGACGTCGGCGCGACGACGATCACGGAAGAAATGAAGCTCGCGTGCGTGCGCGCGATCGCCGAACTCGCGGAAGAAACCGATCAGGGCGATGAAGTCGCGAAGGCCTACGAAGGCCATTCGCTGGAATTCGGCCCCGACTACCTGATTCCGAAGCCTTTCGATCCGCGTCTGATCATCAAGATCGCGCCCGCCGTCGCGCAGGCCGCGATGGATTCGGGCGTCGCCACGCGTCCGATTCAGGACATGGACGCCTATCGCGAGCAACTGGGCGCGACCGTCTACCGCTCGGGCATGGTGATGCGCCCTGTTTTCGCTGCCGCGAAGGCGCAGCCGGCCCGCATCGTGTTCGCGGAAGGCGAAGACGAGCGCGTGCTGCGCGCCGCGCAATTCGTGCTGCTCGAAAAGATCGCGAAGCCGATTCTGGTGGGCCGGCCCGGCGTCATTGAGATGCGTCTGAAGAAGATCGGCTCGAAGCTCAAGTGCGGCGAGGATTTCGAGGTCGTCAATCCGGAAGACGATCCGCGCTATCAGACGAGCTGGCAGGCTTATCACGAGATCGGCGCGCGCTCGGGCGTCACGCCGGAAGTCGCGAAGGCCGCGATGCGCAAGTTCAACACGCTGATCGGCGCGATTCTCGTGCATCTCGGCGACGCGGACGGCATGATCTGCGGCCTGATCGACACGTATCACGAGCATCTGAAATACGTCGAGCAGGTGCTGGGCAAGGCCGAGCACGTCGACAACTTCGCCGCGATGAACCTGCTGATGCTGCCGGGCCGCAACCTCTTCATCAGCGACACGTACGTGAACGAAGTGCCGACGGCCGAACAGCTCGCCGACATGACGATTCTCGCTGCGCGCGAAATCGAGAAGTTCGGCATCGTGCCGAAGGTCGCGCTGCTGTCGAATTCGAACTTCGGCAGCATTCCGTCGGCGACGTCGGCACGCATGTCGGCGGCGCGCAAGCTGATCGCCGAACGCGCGCCGCATCTCGAAGTGGATGGCGAAATGCACGGCGACGCGGCGTTGTCGGAAGCGGTGCGCAAGGCGGCCTTCCCGGGCACGACGCTGACGGGCGAAGCGAACCTGCTGATCATGCCGAACGTCGAAGCGGCGAACATCACGTACAACCTGCTGAAGATGATCGGCGGCGAAGGCGTGACGGTCGGTCCGTTCCTGCTCGGTGCCTCGAAGCCGGTGCACATCCTGACGCCGGCCGCGACCGTGCGCCGGATCATCAACATGACGGCAATCGCTTCGGCGAACGCCAATGCGGAGCGGCAAGCCGCGAACTAAGCGCGCTTTCCGGCCCGATAGTGGCTTGATGAAAAAAGGGCACCGCGAGGTGCCCTTTTTTGTTGCTGCCGGTCTTGTGCTGCCGGCCCGCCCGGAAAACTACAGCGTTACGCGACGTGCTGCTGCTCGACGCTGCCCGCCGGCGAGCGCCACTTCGCGAGCAGCGAAGCCCACTTTGCGCGCACGCCCTTCAGATTGTTTTCCTTCACGTGGCCGTAGCCGCGAATGCCGTCCGGCAGGTTCGCGAGCTCGACGGCCAGCGCGCGCTTCTCAACCGTCAATCCGCCGATCAGCTCACGCACCAGCGTTTCATACTCGACGATCAGCGCACGTTCGGCGCGGCGCTCTTCCGTCTTGCCGAACACGTCGAGCGCCGAGCCGCGCAGGAACTTCAGCTTCGCGAGCACGTGCATCGCGTTGAGCATCCACGGACCGTACTGCTTCTTCACCAGATGGCCATGCGCGTCCTTCTTCGCCGTCGACGGCGGCGCGAGATGGAATTTCAGCTTCCAGTCGCCTTCGAAATTCGCCTTCAGCCTCTCGACGAACGCCGGGTCCGAATACAGACGCGCCACTTCGTATTCGTCCTTGTACGCCATCAGCTTGTGCAGGTTCTTCGCGACGGCTTCCGTCAATGGCATCTGGCCGTCGGCGGCTTCGAGCTTCGTTTCAGCGGCCCGCACTTCGTCGACCAGCTTGCGATAACGCGCCGCGTACGCGTCGTTTTGATAAGCGGCCAGATACTGCGCGCGCTTGTCGATCAATGTATCGAGCGCCTTCGGCGTATGCAGCGAAATGATCTTCGCGGCATTCGACGTGTTGTCGTCGTCGGTGCGGTTCTGCGGTCGCGCGAGCTTGCGCACGGCGTCGAGATCGTGTGCCGCGCGGCGGCCCCATTCGAATGCCGCGCGGTTCTTCTCGACCTGCACCGCGTTCAGCTCGATCGCGCGAATCAGCGACTCGTGCGTGAGCGGCAGCCAGCCTTTCTGCCACGCGTAGCCGAGCACGAACGGGTTCGTGTAGATCGCATCGCCGAGCAGCGCGACGGCGAAATGGTTCGCATCGACAGCCGCGACGTTCTCGTCGCCGGCAGCCGCGCGCACGTCTGCGTCGGCGCTAGCGCCAGGGAAGCGCCAGTTCGGGTTCTTGATGAACTCGGCCGTCGGCGTCGGCGCGCTGTTCAGCACGACGTGCGTGCGGCCGTTCTGCATCCGCGATACGCATTCGTCGCCTGCCGTCACGATCGAATCGCAACCGATCACCAGATTCGCTTCGCCCATCGCGATGCGTGTCGCGTGGATGTCGGCGGGCTGGTTCGCGATCTGCACGTGGCTCATCACGGCGCCGCCTTTCTGCGCGAGGCCCGTCACGTCGAGCACGGTGACGCCCTTGCTTTCAAGGTGCGCGGCCATGCCGAGCAGCGCGCCGATCGTCACGACACCCGTGCCGCCGACGCCCGTCACCAGCACGCCGTACGGCTTGCCGATCGCGGGAATCTCAGGATCAGGCACGGGCGGCATCGTGTCACTGCCGGTACTCGACGCCTTCGGCTTACGCAGCTGTCCGCCTTCGACGGTCACGAAGCTCGGGCAAAAGCCCTTCAGGCACGAGTAGTCCTTGTTGCAGGTCGACTGATTGATCTGCCGCTTCGTGCCGTACTCCGTTTCAAGCGGCTCGACCGACAGGCAGTTCGATTGCACCGAGCAATCGCCGCAGCCTTCGCACACCGCTTCGTTGATCACGACGCGCTTCGCCGGATCGGGATACGCGCCGCGTTTGCGGCGGCGGCGCTTCTCGGTCGCGCAGGTCTGGTCGTAGATCAGGATCGTCGTGCCTTCGATCTCGCGTAACTCGCGCTGCACATCGTCGAGCTGGTCGCGATGGTGTACCGCGATGCCAGGAGCCAGGCCGACATTCGCGCTGTACTTCTCGGGCTCGTCGGTGACGATCACGATTTTGTTCGCGCCTTCCGCTGCGAGCTGATGCGTGATCTGCGGCACGGTCAGCGTGCCGTCGACGGGCTGGCCGCCCGTCATCGCGACGGCGTCGTTATACAGAATCTTGTACGTGATGTTGGCCTTCGACGCGATCGCCGCGCGAATCGCGAGCAGGCCCGAGTGGAAGTACGTACCGTCGCCGAGATTGGCGAACACGTGCTTGTCGTTCGTGAACGGCGCCTGGCCGACCCACGCGACGCCTTCGCCGCCCATCTGGCTGAACGTGCTCGTGCTGCGGTCCATCCACACGGTCATATAGTGGCAACCGATGCCCGCCATCGCGCGCGAGCCTTCGGGCACGTTCGTCGATGTGTTGTGCGGACAGCCCGAGCAGAACCACGGCTTGCGTTCGGCTTCGACGCGCGGACGCGCCAACGCTTTTTCCTTCGCTTCGATCACGGCGATGCGCGCCGCGATACGCGCGCGCACATCGGACGGCAGATCGAACTTGTCGAGACGCGTCGCGATCGCCTTCGCGATCAGCGCAGGCGACAGTTCGTAGTGCGCGGGCAGCAGCCAGTTGCCCATCGGCACCGACCACTCGCCGCCTGCGCCGTCCTTCTCGTCGAACTTGCCGAACACGCGCGGACGCTGCGCATCGGGCCAGTTGTACAGCTCTTCCTTGATCGCGTATTCGAGAATCTGGCGCTTCTCTTCGACCACCAGAATCTCTTGCAGTCCGCGCGCGAACGCCTGCGCGCCTTGCGCTTCGAGCGGCCACACGCAGCCGACCTTGTAGAGACGAATGCCGATGCGCGAGCAGGTTTCGTCGTCGAGGCCGAGATCGGTCAGCGCCTGACGCACGTCGAGATACGCCTTGCCGCCCGTGATGATGCCAAAGCGCGCGTGCGGCGAATCGATCTCGATCCGGTCGAGCTTGTTCGCGCGCACGTAGGCGAGTCCGGCGTACCACTTGTAGTCGAGCAGACGTGCTTCCTGCACGAGCGGCGGATCGGGCCAGCGAATGTTGAGACCGCCTTCGGGCATCTCGAAGTCGGACGGCAGAATGATTTGCGTGCGGTGCGGATCGATATCGACGGAAGCCGACGACTCGACCACGTCGGTGACGCACTTCATCGCGACCCACAGGCCGGAGTAGCGGCTCATCGCCCAGCCGTGCAGGCCGAAGTCGAGATATTCCTGCACGTTCGACGGAAACAGCACGGGCAGGCCGCATGCCTTGAACAGGTGTTCCGATTGGTGCGCGAGCGTCGACGATTTGGCGGCGTGATCGTCGCCGGCGAGCACGAGGACGCCGCCGTGACGCGACGAGCCGGCCGAGTTGCCGTGCTTGAACACGTCCCCCGAGCGGTCGACGCCGGGGCCCTTGCCGTACCACATCGAGAACACGCCGTCGTATTTGGCGCTGGGATAGAGGTTGACCTGCTGCGAGCCCCACACGGCCGTCGCGGCGAGGTCTTCGTTGACGCCCGGTTGAAAGACCACTTGATGTCCGGCGAGGTGCTTCTTCGCCTTCCACAGCGCCTGGTCGAGACCGCCCAGCGGCGATCCGCGATAGCCCGAGATGAAACCGGCGGTATTGAGTCCGGCGGCCTTGTCGCGCTCCTGTTGCAGCATCGGCAGACGCACCAGCGCCTGGATGCCGCTCATGTACGCGCGGCCGCGTTCGAGCGTGTATTTGTCGTCGAGCGTGACGGAAGTCAACGCGGCTTCGAGCGAGGCTCGCTGACCAGCGTCTAGCGGGGCATTCATTATGTGTACTCCTCCACCCAGGTTGGGATCGCCAAAACCTTCAGGGCCTCGGCATCTTGTGAATGCTCCGGCCGGGGTCGCCATATTGACGGCTTTTTTGCGATGGTAGCACTGGTAAAAACCCGCCGCTAATCGTTGAAAACACCACGATGCGGGATGACTCACGCAGAAAAATGTCGCGCGTATGACGTGGCGGAATCTTTTTAGTGTGCCGCTGTAACAGCGTGTAAAAGCTTGAAACGACAGGAACGGGACTTGAAATGCCGGTCTAAACTCCCCACCTGCACGAATCGCAACGTTCCGCATGCCGCGGAGCTTCGCTGTGCAGGAGTCGAAAAAGGAGTACGCATGAACACGAAACACATCCAGACCTTCCTGATGGTCTCGGCAGCATTCTTCGCGATGAGCGCGCCCGTGCACTCGAGCAGCGCCAGCTCGCTCGTGAATGCCGTTACGCGCACCGCGCCGGTGGCTGCGGCAACGGTCGCCGTGAACCGGCAGCGCTCGTCCGACGACACGGAGCAGCGTGGCTGACGCGCGATGGCGAGCGGCCGGCTGGGCCGCACGCGTCTGAACGAACAGCGAGAGTCGGCGGACCGAGGGGCGCCGATTCTTAAATCCAGAAATGAAAAGGCGAGGATCGTATGATTCCTCGCCTTTTTCTTTGCTTGGTGTTAGCCGCCAGAATGGGCGTTACGCCTTGTCCTGCACGACCCCGCGACGAATCTGATCGAGCTCGATCGATTCGAACAGCGCCTTGAAGTTACCCTCGCCGAAGCCCTGATTGCCCTTGCGCTGGATGATCTCGAAGAAGATCGGTCCGATCTGGTTCTCGGTGAAGATTTGCAGCAGCAGGTCGTCGTGCGCGCCGTCGATCAGGATCTTGCGCTTGCGCAGTTCTTCCAGCGGCTCGCCGTGGTTCGGCACGCGGCGGTCGACGAGTTCGTAGTACGTGTCGATGGTATCGAGCAGCGAGATGTTCGACGCGCGCAGGCCGTCGACCGTCCTGTAGATATTGTTCGTGCCGAGCGCGATGTGCTGAATGCCTTCGCCGTGGTACGCGTCGAGATATTCCTGAATCTGGCCAGCCGTTTCCGAGCCTTCCTCGTTGATCGGAACGCGGATCTTGCCGCATGGCGACGTCATCGCCTTCGACTTCACGCCCGTCACCTTGCCTTCGATGTCGAAGTAGCGCACTTCGCGGAAGTTGAACAGGCGCTCGTAGAACTCGGCCCACTCCTGCATGCGTCCGCGATGGACGTTGTGCGTCAGGTGATCGATATAGGTGAGTCCGTGGCCGGTCGCGTTCGGATCGGCGCCCGGAATCGGCTCGAAGTCGACGTCGTAGATGCTGATGTCGCCGATGCTGTGGGGCGCCGCGCCGTTCTTGCCGCGCCAGCGGTCGACGAAATAGATCAGCGAATCGCCGATGCCCTTGATCGCGGGAATGTTCAGCTCCATTGGGCCCGTCTTGTTGTCGAAGCCCCATGCGCCCAGTTCGAGCGCGCGCTTGTACGCCTTGGCGGCATCCTGCACGCGGAACGCGATCGCGCAGATAGACGGGCCATGCTGGCGCGCAAAGCGCTGCGCGAACGAATCCGGCTCGGCATTGACGATGAAGTTGATGTCGCCCTGGCGATACAGCGTCACGTCCTTGTGACGATGCTTCGCGATCGCCGTGAAGCCCATCCGTTCGAACAGCTTGCCGAGCGCGACGGGGTCCGGCGCCGTGTACTCGATGAATTCGAAACCGTCGGTGCCGACGGGATTTTCCCAGGTAGGAACCTTCATATCTGTCTCCTCAAATGCGGATTTCCGATGCGCGTTGCGCGATTCGATGAAGAACAGTGTAGTTGCCCGTGCTGGAAGAATACTTGCGAAATTAATCGCCGCTCACTACGCTGACGCTACTTTCTGGCGCTTCGCCGCCTTTGGATGGCAGAACATGGCTCAAATTGAGATAGATGCAATCGACCGGCGGATTCTCGCAATCCTTCAGGAGAATGGGCGGCTGTCGAATCAGGAGATCGCGGATCGGGTGAATCTGTCGCCGAGTCCGTGTCTGCGCCGTATTCGCCGGCTGGAGGAAATCGGCGTGATTCGTGGGTATGTTGCGCTTCTGGATGCGCAGATGCTTGGGCTGGATCTGCTCGCCTATGTCAACGTGCGACTGGAAAAGCGCGGCGGTCCCGTGCTCAGCGCGCGCGCCGACGGCACGTCAGGGCGCGCGGGCGCGACGCATTCGGAACTGTTCCGGGCGGCGGTGCAGGGCTGGCCGGAAGTGGTCGCCTGTCACGCGATGACAGGCGACATGGATTATCTGCTGCGCGTGCAGGTGCGCGACATGGCGCATTTCTCGCGATTCGTGCAGGAGCAGTTGCTGCGGCATCCGTCGGTGATCGACGTGAAGTCGAGCTTCTCGCTGGAGAAGTTCAAGGAGACCACTGCGCTGCCGCTGTGAGGGGCGGCGCGCGCAAGCACGCAAAAGCACGCAGAAGCACGCGCAAACAAAAAGGGCGGCTCGTTGAAGAGCCGCCCTTTGGGATTTCCTTGTTCGCGATGCTTACGCGGCAATCGCAGTCGGAATGAACGATTCGATCAGCTTCGACGTGCTGCGCGCCTGGCGCTTGAGCACGTAGTCGAAGACGGCTGCCTGTTCCTGCAGCATCTCCGCGATGATGCTGTTCTGATCGGCGGGCGCGAGCGTCAGATACGCGTCCGCTTCGCCGTATGCGTATTCGATCTTCATGCCGGCTTTCTTGGCGATGTGCATCATCGTCATATTGCGCGACAGGCAGTGGATGTACAGCGTCGTGACGTGCGTGTTGCGGCTGCGGATGGCGGCGCGCTCGAAGAGCTTCGTGCCGATGCCTTGACCGCGCACGCTTTCCGACACCGACACGCCGAATTCAGCGGTGCGGGTGTTGCCCTCGGCGGGCAGATAGGCCAGATGGCCGACGCCGACCAGTCGCAGATGGCAGTCGAACACGCCAAATACGGTGTCGCGGCTGAAATCCAGCGTGCGGACATAGTTCTCGATCACGTGGTCCGGCGTGATCTGGCCGAAGCGCAGCAGACGATCGTCTTCACCCAGTTCGAGGAAGTGAGCGAGCAGGCGCTTGCGGTCTTTCTCGCCGAGTTCCCGGACCAGAACAGGCGCGCGGCCGGCGACGTTCATCAAGCGATTGACGACGATCGGCTTGGTGGCGCGGACAGTTTGCTTATTCATGGTGGGTTCTCCTTTAGCTAGGCGGCATGACGCGCCGCAATAAGCATTCTAATGGAAAACCCGAGGTTGACCTAGGGAAAACCCGGAATGAAGTCGAGTACGCAGTCTAAAATTGCGTTCTCTATTTTTTTAATCTATTGATTTTTAAATAAAATTTATAGAATGAACGTGCGATAACGCTGCGTCGCCGTGCCGCAACGAAGGCACGTATATTGCTGCGTCGCGACATCGTTTTGTCATCACAGGAGGGTGTGCGTCTGGGCGGGCGCGCGCATCGAAAGTACGGATGCTGCTGTCTTCGTGAGCGCAACGGCCGCGCGTCAGCTGCGATCCGCGCCGGCGGCCTTCGATGCGAGCAGCCCGTGATCCACCATCTCGACGACCTGCTCGGCGAACTCCCGATAGCCCATCCGGCCGCCTGGCTTCAACCAGGTGAAGGTCCAGTTGATCATCCCGAAGACCATCATCGTGAGCGCGGTCTGGTTTTCGCGGTTGACGCGCTCGGGATAGGCGCGCGCCAGTTGTCGCGCGAACGCGGCGACCACGTCTCGCTGGCGGTTCAGGACGATTTCGCGCTGCGCTTCGACCAGATATTTGACGTCGTTCAGCAGCGCGACGTGCCGGCTATGCGACGTCTCGTACTCGGAGAGAAAGGCGCGGATCAGTTCGGCGAACGCATCGCGTTCGGTGAGTCCGCGCCGCTGGCTCGCGCCCTCGACCTCGGCAATGATCAGCATCAGCCGCTTCGTGTAGCGATCGAGCAGATCGAAGAGAATCGCTTCCTTGCTCTCGTAGTAGTGGTACAGACGCGCTTTCGATGTACCGCTCGCCGCGGCGAGGTCGGCCATCGACGTGCTCGGATAGCTCGTTTGAGCGAATTTCGCAGCGGCCAGTTCGAGGATCTGGTCCCGCTGGCTCTCGTGATCTGGGGCTCGTGTACGGGCCATGATTGTTCTGGTTTGTCTCAAGCAGGAGAAAAGGTGTCGCGCGCGACATTCATTTCGAGTGATCGCCAGGCGTTCGGATCGCCGCGTAGCTGCAGCTGGCCGTCAGCGGCGAGCTCGCGCAGACGCCAGAGCACGATGCCATCGCTGACCAGCAAGCCGTTGTTTGCCGTCATCACGGCAGCGGCGACGCGCCCGACGGATTGCCACCCTTCGGCGGCGTGTTCGAGGATCGACGCGTCCAGTTCGGCGAATGTGCCACTTGAAAAAGTGTTGTCGTGCCAGCGGCGCAGTTCCGCGTTGGCCTGCTTCACCTCCTGCCATTCGAGCGCGAGACGCCCGATGCGCAGCACCGAAATCGGCGCGGCCGTGGCGAGCCGCTGTCGCAGCACAGCCGGAGCGAACATGCCGACGGACGTCGCCCGATCGGCGCGGCGGTGCGCGGCGCTGTCGCCCGTCAGATCGTCGACGCAGACACGCGCTTCGTTCAGCCGTTGCGGCATCTCGCGAAGATGGAAACATACGCGGCGCAGCGTCAGCTGATCGGCGCAGCTTTGGCCATGCCATACGACGACGTGTGTCGTCGCGCCGACCACCGCTTCCAGTTCGCTCGCCTGGGCGTCGAATTCGACCGCGAAATTGCGTGTGATGTCGCCGGTGACGCGTCGCCAGAAGTCGGCGCGCGGATGCGGCGCTTCATCGATACCGCGCAACGGACCGACGGCCAGGTCGTCGCGCAACGCGAGCACGGCGTCGGCGCGGCCCGCGTGGCTGAGCGCTTGACGCAGGGAGTCGGCGGCAACATCGCCGTTGGTAATGTGGATCGTGCTCATCGTGATTGACGGGGCGGTTCGTTCACCGCTCGATTGCAGTTCAGGCGTGCTTCGCCCGGACAACGGAAAAGGCCGCTCGTCGAGGAAAGGACTTTCCCATGACGAGCGGCCCCTAGTGTAAGCGGATCGCGGACGTGCTGAAAGCGACTGGCGCGCACAAACCATGCGCGGCGCTTGCATGGCAGGCGCGCCGCGGCTCGCGCAACCGTCAGCGTTCGTCGTAGCTGACCACGACCTTGTCGCTGACGGGATGGCACTGGCAGGTGAGCACGAAGCCGTCGCGGATCTCCTCTTCTTCCAGCGTGTAGTTCTTTTCCATCTTCACTTCGCCTTCCAGCACTTTCGCGCGGCAGGTGCAGCAGACGCCGCCCTTGCACGCGTACGGCAGCGCCAGCCCGGCTCGCAAGCCCACGTCGAGCACGCTCAAGCCCTGATACGGCAGACGCAGCTTGCGCTTCTTGCCGTCGAGGACGATTTCGAGGTCGGCTGTCGGTGTGTCGTCGCTGATTTCGGTGGCGGGCACGCCTGCCTGCGGCAGCGGCGTCCCGAAACGCTCGACGTGCACCTTTTCCTGTGGCACATCCGCCGCCTTCAGCGCGGCTTCGGCGGCGTCCATCATTGGCGCGGGACCGCAGATGAATGCTTCGTCGATCGTGCCCGGCGGCACCAGCGTTTCGAGAAACGACGCGCACTTCTGCTGATCGAGCACGCCGTTGAACAGCTCGACGTCCTGGATGTCATCGGACAGCACGTGGTACAGCACGAAGCGGTTCATGAACCGGTTCTTCAGATCTTCGAGTTCTTCGGCGAACATGATCTGGTCGATGCTGCGGTTGCCGTAGATCAGCGTGAACGTGCTGCGCGGCTCGATCTCCAGTGTCGTCTTGATGATCGCGAGCACGGGCGTGATGCCCGAGCCGCCCGAGAACGCGACGTACTGCTTGCCGTGGTCGGCGTTCAGGTGCGTGAAGAAGCGGCCGTCGGGCGTCATCACGTCGATGGTGTGGCCGGGTTGCAGCGTATCGAACGCGAAGTTCGAGAAGCGGCCGCCGCGCACGCGCTTGATGCCGATGCGCAACTCGCCGTCGCGATCGTAATCGGTGACGCCGACGCAGATCGAGTACGAGCGGCGCGTCTCTTCGCCGTCAATGTGCGTTTTCAGCGTGACGAACTGGCCCTGCGTGAAGCGATACTGCTCGCGCAGTTCGACGGGGACTTCGAAGGCGACGGAGACCGCGTCGGCGGTTTCAGGCCGCACTTCCCGGATGCGCAGCGGATGAAATTGCGGAGTGGCCATATCAGTAGGGTTTGAAATAGTCGAAGGGTTCGCGGCAGTCGACACAGCGATACAGCGCCTTGCATGCCGTCGAGCCGAATTGCGCGAGGCGTTCGGTGTGCTTCGAGCCGCAGCGCGGGCAAGCGGGCGCGGGCAGCGAACGCGGGACGAAGCGGATCACTTTCTGTTTCGCGTTCGCGCCTGTATTGGCGTTGGGCTCGGCGCTGCCGCAGTTGCCTGTCGGCGGTGCGATGCCGTAGGCGCGCAGTTTTTCGCGGGCGTCGTCGGTGATCCAGTCGGTCGTCCAGGCGGGCGCGAGCACGGTTTGCACGCGGTACGGCGCGAGGCCGGCGGCGTCGAGCGCATGGCCGATGTCTTCCGCGATCTGCGACATCGCCGGGCAGCCCGAGTAAGTCGGCGTGATGACGACTTCGAGCGCGCCATCGGCGGCGCGGCGCACGTCGCGCAGAATGCCCAGTTCGCGGATCGACACGACGGGAATTTCCGGATCGGGCACCGCTTCGAGCACGGCCCACGCCTTGTCGAGCGCGCGATCCGTTGCAACGGCTGCTGTTTGGGCGGTCGAAGTCATCGTCTCACTCACCTTTGGATTACCAGCTTGCGCCCGGATGCTGGCGCGCGAGGCTTTGCATTTCCGCGAGCAGGAAGCCCATGTGCTCTGAATGCTCGCCGTGCTTGCCCGTCGTGATGTGCTTGACGGGCTCCGGCAGCGTGAGCGTCGCTTCGTCGAGCGTGCTCCGCACGTCTTCGAGCCACAGCGCTTCCAGTTCGGCCGTTTTCGGGCCGATGCCGGCGGCGGCGATCGTGTCTTCCGTCGCGTCGGCGCTGAAGAATTCGCGCGTGTACGGCATCAGATAGTCGAGCGCGTCCTGCGCGCGGCGATGCGATTCGTCCGTGCCGTCGCCGAAACGCACGAGCCATTCGCGCGCGTGATGCACGTGGTACTGCGTTTCCTTGATCGACTTCGCGGCGATCGCGGCGAGCTGCGCGTCCGACGAACCTGTCAGCGCCGACCAGACGTGCCGCATCAGCGTCGAGTACAGGAAGTTGCGCACGGTCGTGACCGCGTAGTCCTTGTCCGCGTGCGCCGTGACCGCGAGCGGCCCGACGTGCGGCAGCTCGGCGAGCGTGTAGTTCGCGAACTCGCGCTCGGCGCGGAAAAATGCGAAGTCGTCTTCCGTACGGCTTTTGCCTGTAAGCGTCTTTTCCAGCTCGGCGGCGTGCGTGTACAGCAGACGCGCCTGGCCGATCAGGTCGAGGCTCATGTTCGACAGCGCGATGTCTTCTTCGAGAATCGGGCCGTGGCCGCACCATTCCGCATTGCGCTGACCGAGGATCAGCGCCGTATCGGCGAGGCGCAGCACGTAGGCGAGGTGTTGGGGCGTGATATCCATGACGCGCGCTTACATGTGGTTGACTTCGTCGGGCAGCTGATAGAACGTCGGATGGCGATAGATCTTGTCGCCAGCCGGTTCGAACAGTTCGGCTTTTTCGTCAGGCGCCGATGCCGTGATCGCCGACGACGGCACCACCCAGATGCTCACGCCTTCCTGGCGGCGCGTGTAGACGTCGCGCGCCATGCGCAGCGCCATCGCGGCGTCGGCGGCATGCAGGCTGCCGCAATGTTTGTGGTCGAGTCCCTGCTTGCTGCGCACGAAGACTTCCCAGATCGGCCATTCCTTGTTCATCGCTATCTCCTTCCTGTCCTTCGAGATTCGGGGGCGCCGCTCAGGCGGCGTGTTGCTGCGCGCGCTGGCGCTGTTTTTCGGCGTGGGCGAGGGCGGCTTCGCGGACCCAGGCGCCGTCGTCATGCGCTTTCACGCGCGTGGCGAGGCGTTCCCGGTTGCATGGGCCGTCGCCGTTGACGACGCGCCAGAATTCTTCCCAGTCGATGTCGCCGTAGTCGTAGTGGCCGCGCTCCTCGTTCCACTTCAGTTGCGGATCGGGCAGCGTGACGCCCAGCACCTTCGCCTGCTCGACGGTCGCGTCGACGAATTTCTGGCGCAGGTCGTCGTTCGTGATGCGCTTGATGCCCCACTGCGCCGACTGATTGCTGTGGACGGAATCCTTGTCGCTCGGGCCGAACATCATCAGCACGGGCCACCACCAGCGGTTGACGGCCTGCTGAACGAGTTCGCGCTGGGCGTCGGTGCCCTTCATCATCGCGAGCAGCGCGTCGAAGCCCTGGCGCTGATGGAACGACTCTTCCTTGCAGATGCGGATCATGGCGCGCGCGTACGGACCGTACGTGCAGCGGCACAGCGGAATCTGGTTCATGATCGCCGCGCCGTCGACCAGCCAGCCGATCACGCCGACGTCCGCCCAGGTCGGCGTCGGGTAATTGAAGATGCTCGAGTATTTCGCCTTGCCCGAATGCAGAGCGTCGATCATTTCGTCGCGCGACACGCCGAGCGTCTCGGCCGCGCTATACAGATAGAGGCCGTGGCCGCCCTCGTCCTGCACCTTGGCCAGCAGAATGGCCTTGCGCTTGAGGCTCGGCGCGCGCGTGATCCAGTTTCCTTCCGGCAGCATGCCGACGATTTCCGAATGCGCGTGCTGCGATATCTGGCGAATCAGCGTCTTGCGGTACGCGTCGGGCATCCAGTCTTGCGGCTCGATCTTGCCGTCGGCGGCCATCACTTCATCGAAGCGGGCCTGTTCGGAAGAGCCGTTGGCCGCGTCGAGCGGCGCGACGTTGCCAGGAATGTCGAGGGATTGCGTGTACATGTCGAACGCTCTCGTCCTAGTGGTGTGTGTTCGGCAGTATAAACCAACCGTCCGGTCGGTTAATCAATTTTTTGAGATGGTTTGATAGGGGTTTGCACTATGTGATCGTGCACAATGGGCGGCTTGCGTCCTTAACCTGTTTTCCAGCAATCAGTCGAAATGATCACTCGTCCTCTCGCCGTTCTCTGCGGCGCCGTTGTTTCTTCGCTTGTGTTTGCATCGGCGCCCGTCTTCGCCGCCGGCGCGCAGACGCCATGGGTCACGGTTTGGGCCACGGCGCTCCAGCCGATCCCGCAAATGCCCAATCCGCCCGCGCTGTACCGGACGCCCGACGTCGCAGGACGCACGGTTCGGCAGATCGTGTATCCGACGCTGTCGGGCGACGTTGTTCGCATCCACATCAGCAACGCATATGGAAAGACGCCGCTCGTCATCGAGGATCTGCGGATCGCGCGCTCGGGTGTGGGAGCAGGCGCGGCCGTTCAAAGCGGTACGGACGCACGGGTGACGTTCGGCGGAAAAGAGGCGGTGAGCTTGCCTGCCGGCGGGGAGATCGACAGCGATCCCGTGCGGATCGGCATCTGGGCCGGCGTGCCGTATGCCGTCAGCAGTTATATGGGGCGTGAGCAACGGATAGTCTCGTGGCATCGGGTTTCGAATCAGGTCAACTATGTATCGATGCCCGGCAACCACGCGGGCGACGCGTCAGCTGATGCTTATCGCCGGCGATTTACCCAATTCGCATGGGTGACGGGGTTCCAGGTGGAGGCGCCTTCGTCGGCGACGGTCGCGGCAATCGGCGATTCGATCACGGATGGGATGCGCTCGAGCCTGAATCAGAATCGTCGCTGGCCTGACGCGTTTGCGCGTCGGGTGGTTCAGAGCGGCGACAAGACGACGGCGGTCGTCAATCTTGGGATCAGCGGAAACCGGCTGCTGAGCGACTCGCCTTGCTACGGGGACGCGCTCGCGTCGCGGTTCGGACGCGACGTGTTGGCCCAGCCCGGCGTGAAGACCGTGATCTTGCTGATCGGCATCAACGACATCAACTTTGCTGCGATGCCGGCGCACGCTGGACTCGATTGCGACTTTCCGCATACGGCTGTTACATCGGAGAGTCTGATTGCGGGCTACAAGCAGGTCATTGCGGCGGCGCACGCGCGAGGTATGCACATTTTCGGGGCCACATTGACGCCGGCGGATTTGCCGCCGCAGCGTGAGGCGATCCGTTCGGCGGTCAATCAATGGATCCGGACGAGCCGGGCGTTCGACGGGGTCGTGGATTTCGATGCTGCGCTGCGTGATCCAGTCGAGCCGACGCGCCTCCAGCGTTCGTTCGACAGCGGCGATCATATCCATCCCAGCGATGCGGGTTATGCGGCGATGGCCGCCGCGATCCCGCTGCCGGCGGTGCTGGGCGCGCCCCAAAAGTGATTTGTTAAAAAACTTCCGTCACACCCTTGTCATTGAGCCGTGGATGGCCTAAGATTCGCGTCCTTCGTTCGGGTGCGCCGTTTGCGGCGCGACGCAGCGGGGGCCGCGGCAGAAACGGCGCGGTGGCGGAATCGGCAGGGGTTTCAGTTTCAGGCGATGATGCAAAAAACCTGTTGACGGATGCCGGAAGGTTCTTCATAATCTCATTTCTCTGCTGCTGATGCAGCAACGCAACGAAGGCAAGGCGCCTCGTGCGATGTTCTTTAAAAACTAACAGCCGACAGATGTGGGTGCTCGATGACGGCGCGCGGTGGTTCTCAGGAGCTGCCGAAGGCAAAAGTAATCGAGACTCACACAGAAAGAAATTGAGGAAGGTTTGAGAAATCGAACCATCAGTCAGTGATTTTGAGTGAGCGACCGGGTTCGAGAGAACCCGAAAACAGTAACAGGTTTGAACTGAA
>NZ_WHNP01000063.1 GCF_009362735.1 Paraburkholderia franconis
AACGGTCAAGGTGGCCTTCGCGGATCAAGGATACACAGGTGAAGACGCTGCGCAGGCCGCCAGCAATGAAGGCATTGATCTGCAGGTCATCAAACTGCAGGAAGCAAAGAAAGGTTTCGTGCTGCTGCCCCGGCGATGGGTGGTCGAGCGCAGCTTTGGCTGGCTCAACCGCTTTCGCCGCCTCGCGCGGGACTATGAGCGATTACCTGAAACGCTTGCCGGGCTTCATTTCGTGGTCTTCGCCATGCTTATGCTCGTGCATGCAGTGCCAGTACTTCAAAGTTCATAACACGGTCTAAGGAAGTACCGATCGTCGCGTCACTACGACCTTTCAAGCGGAGTCAAATCCGTCCTTGTTGGGCTAAGAGCTGATAACAGGACGTTTAGGCTTTGGCAGGCAAAGAAGGCTACGAAGCAAGACTACTGAAGCAATCGAGTTGAGCCGTCCCCTGCGTGTGAATTTCAAAATCGCTGAGTTGATCGAGATCATACATGGAAGCATTACGGACTTTGGTTGAGGCCGCTGTGTGTGAATGCGAGGTGTCCGGGGGAGCAGAGCCCGACGACTTCTCGGTGGACGAACTGTATGGTTTGATGTGTGCCCTGATATCGCTTGGCAGGCACTCGGAAACGATCTATCACAGCCTTTCGTCCAAAGGTATCAGTCATGTTGCGCCCCTTGATTGCATGCAAGGACGGGGAGGAAACTTACTATGTTGCAGGGTTGGGGACGCTTCGAGATTCATTGACGTACCTCCTCGATTCGACGGTCAGCGGTCGTTTCGATAAAGACGTCTTTGAGTCCAGAGAGATGCGCTCATATGTCGGCGCGAAGGGTCACGCTCATTTCCGTACGCTCGGCATCGGCGTTGCTTGCCGCCCGGAGACCGTCTTCAGCCCCATACGGGGCTTGCACCGCACGTGCTGTGGAGCGCCACCGCTGTTTATCATTCAAGAGAGTCTCATGCAAGAACAGCAGGTGCGAGACTAGATGTCGCTTGTTGAACAGGCGCAGCTTCCCGACTACCTTACCCATCAGGTGCGTAACGGCAGCGTTTAACGCCTTACAACTGTTATCGACAGACAGCGTCATCAAACCTGCAACAGCCGCCAGTGCTTGCTTCTTCGCGTACTTTGCCAATATATTTGGGAGATGCGGAACCGCTGTTCCATCGAGCCTCCTGTTCGCGTTGAGCTTAAATGGATACCGCAAACTGGATGAGATATCAAAGCCGGGCGCTTCACTACCCACGTCGATTGTCACCAGCGGGCCGAGCGCATGGGTTCGCCGGTGTAGGAAACCGGCGCTTCGCCGCTCGATGCCGCCAACGTCGGCAATCCGTCACATTGCTGACGTGGACCCCACGTCTGCTCCAATGTCAGCATTGGCCGAAAAGCCGGCAGCTATGCCCTGCCCTCCCGCGCTCACGTTGCTCCTCCAGCGCTTGCCGTGATAATGCCCGGTTATCACGGCAACGTAATGCTCCATCTTCCCACTACTTCTCCGGAAACAACCGGGAACGGGGTGCCACCGCGTCGGCTTGTTCCAGCCTGAACCGACCCGGGCGAGCTACACCACAAGACACCCCTCGTCCCCGGCGAGGGTCACTGTTGCTTCCATTCCCGCCGTGAACCGCAGATAGTCAGGCTCCATGCCGTCGGAGAAGATCACCTCATTTGCCGTGACCAACTCATGGCAGGACTTGCACCCGCAGGAATGCGCCCATGCTGGGCGCACCCAAAAAATGGCCGATCGCCCGAGTGGGCGGTCGGCCTTACTGCGCAGCAGCACTTTGCTGCTTGAGCAGATCAAGCGCAACGTCGACGATCATGTCCTCCTGGCCGCCCACTATGCGGCGCTTACCGAGTTCGACCAAGATGTCCACGGCCCGCAGGCCGTATTTCTTCGCCGCAACTTCCGAATGGCGCAGGAAGCTCGAATACACGCCGGCATAGCCGAGCGCGAGCGTCTCGCGGTCCACCCGCACCGGGCGGTCCTGCAGCGGACGCACGATGTCATCGGCCGCGTCCATCAGCGTGTAGAGATCGGTGCCGTGGTCCCAGCCCAAGCGCTCGGCCGCGGCGATGAACACTTCCAGCGGCGCATTGCTCGCCCCCGCGCCCATCCCCGCCAGACTCGCGTCGATCCGGTCGCAACCCTCTTCCACGGCCACGATCGAGTTCGCCACCCCAAGGCTCAGGTTATGGTGCGCATGGATACCGGTGGTAGTCTCCGGCTTCAGCACCGCCTTGAGCGCGCGGAAACGGTCGCGCACGTCGTTCATGCCCAGCGCGCCGCCCGAATCCACCACGTAGATCGTGGTCGCGCCGTAGCTTTCCATCTTCTTCGCCTCGAGCGCCAGGTTCTCCGGCGTGGTCATGTGGCTCATCATCAGGAAGCCGACCGTGTCCATGCCCAGTTCACGCGCATACTCGATATGCTGCTTCGAGATGTCGGCCTCGGTGCAGTGCGTGGCCACCCGCACAATGCGCACGCCGGCGTTATACGCCACCTTCAGGTCGTGGATCGTGCCGATGCCCGGCAGCAGCAGCGTGGCGATCTGCGCGTGCGTGACCACGTCGGCCACCGCCTCGATCCATTCGAGGTCGCTGTGCGCGCCAAAGCCGTAGTTGAAGCTCGAGCCCTGCAGGCCGTCGCCGTGGGCGACTTCAATGCTGTCGACTTTCGCCTTGTCCAGTGCGCGTGCGATGTCCTGCACGTTCTGGATCGAGTATTGATGGCGGATCGCGTGGCTGCCGTCGCGCAGCGTCACGTCGGAGATATACAGTTTCTTGTTCATAGTTCGCAGTCCTTTCTACCATTACGCCGCCACCGCCATGCCCGCGATGCGCTCCGCCGTCGCCAGCGCCGCCGAGGTCATGATGTCGAGGTTGCCCGCGTAGGCCGGCAGGTAGTGCGCCGCGCCTTCCACCTCGAGGAAGATCGAGGTCTTGAGGCCGCCGAATTTGCCCAGGCCCGGGATATCGAGCGGGGCGCTCTCGGGGATCACGTCGAACTGCACCTTCTGCTTGAGGCGGTAGCCCGGCACATAGGCATTGACGGCCGCGGCCATTGCCTCGACCGAGGCTTCGACCTCGGCCTGGCTCGCGGCTTCGGACAGCACGTAGACGGTGTCGCGCATCATCATCGGCGGTTCGGCCGGGTTCAGGATGATGATGGCCTTGCCCTTGGCCGCGCCGCCCACCACTTCGATGGCCTTCGAGGTGGTTTCGGTGAACTCGTCGATATTAGCGCGCGTGCCCGGGCCGGCCGACTTGCTGCTGATCGAGGCGACGATCTCGGCGTAATGCACCCTGGCCACGCGGGACACGGCCGCCACCATCGGAATCGTGGCCTGGCCGCCGCAGGTCACCATGTTGACGTTGGGCGCCGTGAGCTGGGCCTCGAGGTTGACCACCGGCACGCAGTACGGGCCGATCGCGGCCGGCGTGAGGTCGATCACGCGGATGCCGGGCTGGTGCTGGCGCAGGAACGCATCGTTCTTCACGTGCGCGCCGGCCGAGGTGGCGTCGAACACCACCTCGATGTCCTTGAATACCGGCAGGTTCACCAGGCCCTGCACCCCTTCGTGCGTGGTCGCCACGCCTAGGCGCGCGGCGCGCGCCAAGCCGTCTGAGTTCGGATCGATGCCGACCATCGCGCCCATGTCCAGATGCTTGCTGTACCGCATGATCTTGATCATGAGGTCGGTTCCGATATTGCCCGACCCGATGATCGCGGCCTTGAGTTTTTCCGGAGTCATTTCGTTTTCCTGAGTGCTTTGCTTAAGGAGGTTCGTGGGTCAGTCGAAGGTGGCGCGCACGCTGCCCAGCCCTTCGATCTGCGCGATATAGGTGCCCGGTTGTGTGACCGCAACCATCGGACCGAGCGCGCCGGTCAGCACCACGTCGCCGGCGCGCAGCGGCGTGCCGAGCTGCGCCATGCGGTCGGCCAGCCAGACCGCGGCATTGAGCGGATTGCCGAGGCAGGCCGCGCCGCTGCCACGCGACAGCACTTCGCCGTCGCGTTCGAGCGTCATCTCGGCGGCCGGCAGGTCGAGCGCGGCGAGCGGCACCGGGCGGCTGCCCAGCACGAACAGCGCGCTCGAGGCGTTGTCGGCCACGGTGTCGACAAAGCGGATGTCCCAGTCGCGGATGCGGCTGTCCACCACTTCGATCGCGGCCAGCGCGTAGTCGGTGGCGCTGATGAGGTCGGCGTAGGTGTGGCTCTCGCGCACAAGGTCGTGCTTGAGCACTAGCGCGATCTCGGCTTCGACCTTGGGCTGGATCAGGCTCGCGAGCGGCATCGGCTGGTCGTCGCCGTAGGCCATGCTGGCGAACAACGCGCCGAAGTCGGGCTTGTCGACGCCGAGCTGCTTCTGCACCGCCAGCGAGGTCAGGCCGATCTTGCGGCCGACGATGCGCCCGCCCGCCGTCACGCGCGCATCGACGTTGGCCTGCTGCACCGCATAGGCGGATGCCATGTCGTCGAGCGCGATCTCGCTGCGCACCGGGTCGATCGCCTCGCGCGTACGCTCCGCTTCACGCAGACGCGCAGCAATGGCCTGTATATTTTCCTTCTCCATCCTACGTCTCCTCATTATCGTGTCACCAGCTGCGAATGCATGGTGGCGAAACCCGCGATCCACTTCTGAATCGCCCCGCAAAAAATCAAGGTGTGCTTCGTACTCACCGAACGCTTCCAGCGCACCAAATGCGGCAATCCAGGTACGGATCTCGTATGACGGCCTGCTACCGTCGTGCTTGATCTCATCGTGCTCATCGTATCCACCGAAAGCAGATCACGTTGCAGACGCAACATGAACTATTGCTGTTGAACGGGAGCACTAACGGTGCGCGCCGGGGAAAGATCCAGCATGGCGGCAAACATCCCTCCCTGCATTTCCCCCTCAGGATTGAGAAGCCCCGGCGCACCCTGATACTGAACGTCAACACAGCCAGCTCGACATTGAGCGAGAGAATCCGGATGCCCAAGGTCAAGCCGATTGACGGCAGAGAACGCTCGCCGTCGAGGATTTTGCGCACACACAGACGAATCCCGGCGGTCATTCGTCGGTTCTTCTTTCGATGAGTGCGCGGCTACGCCCGAGCGTGTACTCATACATACCCGTGGTCGCCCATTGCCCATACTTCGTCGATAATGTTGCAAACACAACCTACCGATCAGGAGGTGCAGTCATCCCTTTCGCCACCGCGTAGGGTGACAAACCTTCGCTTTGCGCGCGCGGCTTCCCGGACTCCAGTTACTGCTTGTGGCGCAGCAAGTTCAGCAGCATGAGTAAGCCCTACACCAAGCGCCTGAACTAAATGAAGTCAAGAACGCTCTGCAGGTTACGCGAATGCCAACCGCCCATCACATCACACCGCAACTGCACCATCGATATCCCGCATGGGAACGCCTGTCGCCTCCTCGCAAGCACGACGCACAGCCTCGGGCTGTCCAGGATGAAACAGGAAATGATGCAGCAGCTTGCTCCATTTAGGATGGCTCTCGTACTCAACGCGCGGCAGGCTGTTGGCATAGAAGTCCCGCCAGTCGCCGTACGGCAGCATCACCCCGTCCGGTCCGGCTGGCTCACGCAATACGCCCTTGGGATCACGCCCCTGCGACACTGCCTCGATATCCTTGAAATACTGACGCCGGATCATCACCACACCGGCATCGCTGGCGCCCAGATTCTCCCGCGTACGGTCAGCGATCCGCCCCTGTCCGCACCACGCGACGATGTCCTGATTGATCACGTGACTGTTGATCCAGCGGCCGGTGCGTGGATCAGTAACCGGCGCATACCAGGTAGGAATCGACGTCTGTACATAGGGCTCGGACTCGCGCGGTACACGGATATACGACCAGGTCACGTTGAGCGTATTCTCGTCGTCGACTGGCACACGCCATTCAAAGTGATCGCCCAGAAAAAAGCCATTCGGCCACAGGCAGACCCGACCTGTCGTCCATAATGGATGTGACTCGTCGGTGTCCGCCGTGACGCGCCGATAGATGAAGCCATGATCGAATTCGTCGAAGGCCATCTTGAGATGCTCCGGCGCATATTCTTGTTCACCACGCAAACGCCTTCCCCAGTTCGCATGCATCCACTCGAAATGCAGCGGATCGATCGAATTTTCCTGAGTTTGCAGCCAGTTGCACGGCACTGCGGCGCAGACGATCTGGACAAAACCATTACGCCAGTGAAACGGCTCCCAGTCCGGCAGTTCGGGCGCGGGTAGCGGGCCAAGATAAGCCCACAACAGGCCGCCGAGCGGACGCACCTGGTAGGACGCCAGACGAATCCGGTCACGCATCCTCCCGTGTGGTGCGACCCGATCCTGATAAGGCTGTGCCACGCACCGGCCGTCCGGACCATAGTGCCAGCCGTGGTAGTTACAGCGCAGGCCGTCCCGCTCGACAAAGCCATAAGCCAGATCCGCGCCGCGATGAGCGCACCGGCGCTCGATCAGGCCATAACGACCACTCAAATCCTTGTACAGCACCAGATCCTCACCCATCAGACGCACCGGCTTGATAGCCTCGCGTTCGAGCTCGTCAATACCGGCAATCGGATGCCAATGGCGTCGCAACACTTCACCCATCGGCGTGCCGGGACCCACTTCCGTCAATTGACGATTCTGCGCCTCAGTCAGCATGCTTGTATTCCTGAGATATCGATTGCAAAGAAACTAACGTTGGGGAGCGGACGACGGTCATCACGCGGACACTGTCACCACACATTACGATGCTCCGCCCGAGATTCCGATGGACCCAGGCGAACCAACGTCGCAAAAAGATCGCATAATTTCCATGGCAGCGCGGCTACTGCAATGCCCTTCTACGTATCGCGGCGCATTCATCGCGGTAGCTGGGCTCAAACAGCGATGCCAAGATTTCTGGCCAGATGACGCATCGCGCATCGTTACTGTCTTGGGGTTGCTCGATTCCTTGTTTTAGCGTTTTCCGCTCCTGCACGGATGGCCTGTGCAGGAGATTCTTCAACAGCCTGCTAGACGTTAAAGGCGAGCTTCAGACTTAAAACCGGTGACGGATGCCCGCAACCACGTCGATCTGCGAACGCGACGTCGAAGGCAAAGACGTCCACAAAACGGGTATCGCACGCGGCCCCGATGCAAATTGGGCATCGCTGAAGACGTAGACGTCGGTACGCTTCGAAAACGCGTAATCGACACTCAGAGACACTGTATTCCAGTGCACCGACGGATTCGAGGCCACACCGCCGAATTTGCCGGTCGTATAGACATAGGCTGCGCCGAGCGTCGTGAACGGGCTCAGGCGGTACATGAGCGATGCATTGAAGTTGTCGAGATGCACGCTCGTGTTATCGAGATAGTTGAAGCGAACATCGGACCACAGAACGTTCGCTATGATCTTGCCGAAGTCGTAGCCCGCGCCAGCACCAATGCTGCGATGGCGATCAACATTCTTGCCATTGGGGCTCGTATGGAACAGGATGAACGGCGTACCAAGATAATCGTCGGTAACGGAGCCGGTCGTGTTCGCGTTCGGCATGTCGATGTTGGTGAACGCTGCCGCAGCACGGAACCCACCGCTCTTATACGACAGACCCAAGCCCAGCATACGGTTGATCGAGAAGGCATCCGCAGCATTGCTCATGCCATACATTGCGCCAGCAGTCAAACCGTTGTAAGTCGGGCTCAGGTACTTGATCGCGTTGTTGTAGCGGAAACCGCCCATCGCGTTATCGCTGTCGCCCACGTTGACCGCGAAATTGTTGGCGACCACGCCTTCGAACTGCTCCAAGTTGTCGTAGACGAAGTCATACTGACGACCCATCGTGACCGTGCCGTAGTCCCTCGAGGACAGGCCGACAAAAGCTTGGCGACCGAAGATACGCTGGGTGGCGGCCGAGCTTTGACCCAGTTTTCCGTTCGTGACGTCGAAACCTCCTTCCAGCGTGAATATCGCAGATAGACCGCCGCCCAGATCTTCGGTGCCCTTGAGACCCCAACGCGGGGGTTGGGAGGTACCATTGTCGAGCTTAACGACCGAGTGACCGCCTTGATTGCTAGACCACTGGACGCCTTCAGAAATGATGCCATACAGCGTCACCGAGCTTTGAGCGTGTGCTGCTGCTGCAAAAGCGCCGAGCGCTGCGAGAGCGACAACTTTTTTCATACCTTCTAAGTCTCCTAGCTATTTTTTTTATTAACACTTCGTTGACGAACTCGATGATCGCGTCGTGCTTGGTGCGGTGGGTGCTCGCGGTCTTTGCGAAGAATCGCGAGCAATTGAGTGAGGGGTCTAACATCACGCACAGGGGTCTTCCGCGATGGCGTAAGCCGCCGTCACTTCAGCAACTTGCAAAGCGCGTCAGCACAGACGGCACCCTCCTCATCGACGGAGCGCCGAAGACGCAATTAATTCGTTTACCTAAGCAATTACCATGACATCCAACTTCGCTCCCATGCCACCCACTGGATCGGCGATCAGCTTGGCCGCGCAGGATAGTTCTCGTGAAAAGAACGTCGCCTAGCTGACGCGTCTGTCCCCAGCAGATCAACCGCGTTTCAAGTCGACCTGCCTCATCGAGGAATATTCAAGGCGCTTTATCGTTCAGCAATAATATCAGGACGCCTTACATCAAAAACTGGTGATTTCCCCTAGCAATCTGTTGAATTTCGATCCCACGTAAGCGGCGTTGGTGGGCGATGATGTTGGACAGAGATACGATGCGCGGAATGGATGAGATGCAGGAGACCTTACATGTCATTCGCCGTGGACACGCAAGGTTAGATCCCAGGCGACCGAGGTAGCCATCCGCGCGAGCGTGCTCAATCGCATGGCTTGGCTTGAACGCCTGCAGTTCGTCCGATACAAAAAATATGTAAGCCTGCATTCCATCAATATGAAATAATGACGGTTATCTTTCCCCTGAGATTCGCCCACCCGACGTTCGGGTACTCGGCATAATCCCCGACAACAAGGAAGACCTGATGTCCGTTAGCGGTCGCACCTTCTTCTATATTCAGCAGGTCGAGCAGCTGATTCATCGCGAACTCGACGAATGCCTGCAGGCCATCGGCATTACTGCCGGCCAGTACATGGTCTTCAACTTGATTGCCCACCTCGAACCCGTGACGTCGGCGAGTTTGGCTCGCCGGACCATGATCACGGCTCAGTCGATGGGCGAGTACATTCGAGTATTGGAAGCCAGGGGGCTTATCGAACGGCAATCCGGGCAGCTCAACAAGCGTACGATCCTGATATCGTCGACGGCGGCCGGACGCAAGCTTCTTGTTCAGTGCGAGTCGGCAATCGATGAAGTCGAACGCAACTTCTTCAGTTGCCTGAGTGGCGAAGATGTGGCGCATCTGCGCTTCCTGTTGAGCCGGATCCGCAGCGCCCAGCTCACCAAGCGCGCCAAGGAAGCCGACTTGCCGGCCTTGAACCTTTGATGTCCGGCCTGCCTGAATCAACGTTCCGGCTACGGCGAGCTGTCGTGCGGCAAGCCGAGCAGCAACGCAAGCACGCCGCTCGACTCGATCACATGCTTTAGTGAAAGCCGTAGATCCGCATGGTGTTCTCGCCGGCTTCGAGGCGCTTGCAGATCGCCTGCTCGTCAGCTTCGCGCTGCATTGCCTTCTCGACCACTTCGGCGGCCTGATCGCGCGGAATCGCCACCACGCCATCGCGATCGCCCACGATCAGGTCGCCCGGCGACACCGTCACGTTGCCGATACGCACCGGGGCATTGAGCCAGCCGATCGCACCGTAGTCCTTACCAGTGCCGCGAATCGACAGACCGCGCGAGAAGACCGGGAAGCCGATCTGTTCGAGCAAGTCGGCATCGCGTACGCCACCATCGATCACCAGACCATTCAGGCCGCGCGTCTTGGCCTGGGTGGTCATCACCTCGCCCCAGTAGCCATGCTCGTAGGCGCCGTTCGCATACACCACCAGCACGTCGCCCGGCTGCGCGAGCACCAGCGCGCGGTGCAGCCACAGGTTGTCGCCGCCCGACGAATGGATCGTAAACGCAGTGCCGCAGATCCTGAAGCCCGGCGCCACCGGCTTGATCGCCGAGGGCAGCGCGCCGATCTTGCCGCCCGCTTCGTGCAGCGTCGCGGTCGGCATGTTGCGGGCGCGTTCCACCACGGCGGCGTCGACGCGTTCGATGTCGACGCGGGTCGTGGTCGGCGCGTCGTGTTCCTTGATGTTCGCCGTCATCATTTGCTCCGGGTCTGCAGCTGGTGGTATTTGAACTGCTTGCGCGCCTCGTCGAGACGCATGCCGCCGCGGCAGGCTTCGCGGATCGCTTCCTCGGCGTGGTGGATCGTTTCGGCCGCTTCGAGCACGGCTTCCTCGTGTTCCTTCGGAATCACGACGATGCCGTCGGCGTCGCCGCGCAGCAGGTCGCGCGGCGCCACGCGCGCGTCGCCCAGATTGACCGGGATATTGATCGCCTCGACCTGCACGCGGTCCTTGCCGGTGCGCATCCAGTGGTCGCGCGCGAACACCGGGTAGCCGAGCTTCATGCACAGGGCGACGTCGCGGCAGATGCCGTTGATCGCGGTGCCGGCGATGCCGCGGCGATGGGCGATCTCGGTCATGATGTCGCCCCATACCGTGCAGTCCTCGCGGCCGCCGTTGTCGAGCACGACGATGCTGCCCACCGGCACGTCGTCGATGAAGTCGCCCACAGTGCCGACCGGCACCGAAGGCGGGCCGTACTTGATCGTGAAGGCGCGGCCCGTCGTGCGGAAGTCGCTGCTGCGCGGCTTGATCCTGTAGCACTGGCCGACAATGCCGAGCTTGTCGAGGGCGTCCGAAAGGGTCGCGGTATCGAGCTTCGAGGCGCGCTCGACGTTCTTGTCCTGAGTCGTCATAATTTCTATTCCTGCCTGAATTCTTTAGGATTACTTGAGCATATGCTCGTAGTTGCCGCCCATCACCTGTCCGACCGGCGTGCCGGCCAGGATCGCCTTGGCCATCACGGCTTCCTTGTTGGCGATGGTTTCGGCCACGTCCAGCACGTCCTCGATGTCGGCGGCGCGGATGAAGATCACGGCGCTGTCGTCGGCCACCACGTAGTCGCCCGCTTCCACGGTCACGTCGCCGATCTCGACCGGCACGTTGGTGCCCTTCTCGACCACGCGGCCGCGCGCGGTACGTGCGGTGGTGGCGCGGCTGAACACCGGCAGCTCGTAGGTCACGGCTTCGTCGATATCGCGCACCGGGCCGTCGGCCACCACGCCCGCCACGCCGCGCACCTTGGCGGCGAGCGACAGCAGGCCGCCCCAGCAGCCGGCTTCCACCCCGCTGCGCTGTTCGACCACGATCACGTTGTCGCTGCCGGCCTGTTCGATGGCCGTGCAGCCCAGATGGACCGGCGGCCCCGGAGGCCCTTCGCCCGTGCCGAGCTTCACGGTGATCGCCCGGCCGGCCACGCGGCCCGCGCCCGAGCGCTGCGGCAGGCCGCTCACCGCCCCCGTCAGCTTGAGTTTGTCGAGCGCGTCCGACACGGCGCAGCAGTCGAGCCGCCGCAAGCGCTGTACGTTTTGGTCAGCCATGATGTTTTCCGTCGGGAAATGAGTTGAATAACAGGTTCGGGCGATGCCTGACGTGTGCCTCGCGGCTGGCACGTCAGGCATCCAGAGTCAGCACGTTGGTCGCGCTGCGCGAGCAGCAAATCAGCATGCTTTGCTTCGTTGCCTTGTCCTCGTCCGAGAACAGCATGTCGAGATGAAGGGGTTTCCCATCCAGGACCCCGACCTCGCACATGCCGCAGGCACCCTGCATGCAGCCGAACGGGACGTCGACGCCGTTCTCGAGCAGGACATCGAGAATCGACCGGTCGGCCGGAATCCGGAACGACTGTCCGGACCGGGCCAATGCCACCGTGAACTCGCCGGCGGCGCATGCCTCCTGCAGCGGTGCGAATCGTTCGAGATGGACGGTCTCCGCCGGCAGCCCGGCGGCCGCGGCCTCGAACGCATCCAGCATCGACTTCGGACCGCAGCAATACACGTGCGCACCCGCCGGCACCTCGCGGACGACCGTGGTCACGTCCATGCGCCGGCCGTCCGGCGCCTTGTCGAAATACGTCTCGATCCGGCCGTGTGCCGACGCCGCCACAAAGCTTTCGATATCGGCGAGATACGCCGCGTGATGCCGGTCGCGCGCCGCGTAATGCAGCACCCATGCGCGCCCGAGCGCCTCGAACTGCCGGACCATAGACCACAGCGGCGTGATGCCGATGCCGCCCGCGATCAGCACGTTCAGCTGTGCGTCCCTGTCGATCGGGAACAGGTTGCGGGGCGCGCTGATCTGCACGGTGTCGCCGGCGCGCAGGGTCTCGTGCACGTGGCGCGATCCACCCCGGCCGCCTGCGTCCTTCGCGACGGCGATTTCGTAGCGCACCGGCTTGCCTTCGCATCGCACGATCGAGTAGCTGCGCGACAGCGTGTCGTTCAGCTTGACATCGACATGCGCGCCGGCCTCTGCATCGGGCAAATCATGTCCATCAATGGCTTCCAGCGTGACACTCACCACGTTCTGCGCCAGCCAGGTCATCGACTTGACGCGGACATCTATCCAGGATGATTCGCTCACACCACACCTACACAATTACGCTACTGTTGAAAATATCCGGGATGCCCGGCATCGGCCGGGCACCGCCATACGCTCAGATCAGTTCGTCCGGAATGGACAGCAGCCCGCTGCTTCCGCTTTCGATGCGCCGGCATAGACTTTCCACCATCGACATCTGCCGCTGCATCCAAACATCGGCCAGGGCCAGCTTGCGGATACGCATGTCGTCGTCCAGGAAGCGGCATTCGGTGCCGCCGTTCACGACCGCCGCCACCTCGGCCCAGATCCAGCCGATGTAGACGATCCCCATGGCCGTCAGGACGTCGTAGGAAGCCGCTTCGGCATACCCGGCCTGGGCCGGGTCCGTCGTGCGCAGCGATGCGACGGCGCTGTCGAGCCGCTGCAGCGCCTCGTCGAGAGGCGCCGTATAGCCGGCCAGCGCGGGATTGCCGCGATGACGGGCAATAAATCCGGAAATCGCCTGAGTGAAATGCCGCCATGGACGCCCGCCATGGGCGAACAGCTTGCGATGCACGAGGTCCGCCGCCTGGATGCCGTTCGCGCCTTCGTAGATCTGCGCGACCCGGACGTTGCGCACGAACTGCTCGACGCCGTAGTCCTTGATATAGCCGTGGCCGCCGAAGACCTGCTGGCAAGCCACCGTGGCCTCGAACCCCCGGTCCGTGAAGAACGCCTTCATTACCGGCGTCAGGATGTCGAGCATGTCGGCGGCCGCTTCGCGCGCCTCCGGGTTCGGTTCCAGCTGGGCGACCGACTGCCACAGCGCCGCCCGCAGGGCGCCCGCACGTGCGCCTTCCGCAAAGGCGGCCGACTCGAGCAGCAGGCGCCGTATGTCGGCGTGCGCGATGATCGGATCGGCGATGCCGGCCGCCGCCTGCGACGCCGATGCGGCACGGCTGGCGCGGCCCGAACGACGTTCACGCGCGTAATCCGCGGCGTTCTGCCGGGCGATTTCGGCATAGCCGATTCCCGATACGGCGGTCCCCACGCGAGCGTAATTCATCAGGTGGAACATCGGCGCCATGTTCGCGGCGGTGCTCCGGCCTTCCGGCCCGGCGATGCGCCAGGCCACCGCATCCTCGAAATCGAGCGCGCAGGTGGCGCTCCCCTCGATGCCCATCTTGTGCTCGATCGAGCGCGCGTGAACGCCGTTGCGTTCGCCGAGGGCGCCCGTCGACGGATCGATCATCCGCTTCGATACCAGGAATACGTTAACGGCCGAGAGGCTCGCGGGGATGCGCCCGTCATCATCCGGCACCTTGGCCAGCACGATGTGGATGATGTTCTCGGTCAGGTCGTGGTCGCCGCCGGAAATAAAGATCTTGCGGCCGCTGATGCGCCACGTGCCATCGGCCTGCGGCGTCGCGCGCGTGGTGATCTGGCGCAGATCGGTACCCGCCTGCGGTTCGGTCATGCCCATCGTCGCGGTCCAGTCGCCGGCGGCCAGACGCGGCACCACGTGCGTCTTGATCCATTCCGGCGCCAGCGCCGCCAGCATGCTGGCCGCGGGCGTGCAGAAGCTGCTGTACATCGAGAACGAATGACCGGTGGCCGCGCGCATTTCGGAGATGGGCACCGACATCACGGGCGGCAAGCCCCCGCCACCCAGCGACTCGGCGAGGCTCAGGCAATGCCATTTCGCCGCGCGATAGGCGGCCCAAGCTTCCCTGTAGCCCGCGGGCGTGCGGATCTCGCCGTCATGGAAATGCGCGCCTTCCGCGTCGGCGCGCTGATTGATCGGGTGCAGCACTTCCTCATGGAATTTCGCCGCCGCTTCGACGACGGCCGAAGTCAGATCGGGCGTCAGCTCGGCGAAGCCGGGCAGATGCCCGTGCGCCTCGACGCGCAGAAGATCATGAAGAATGAAAAGCCAGTCCTTGACGGGCGCACGGTAGCTCGGCATGGTCAGATCGGGATCCTGAGGTTTGAAATTTGCACCGACGCGCCGGCAAGCTGCAGGAGCAGCGCGGCCGGCCGGAATACTTCGCCGTGGCGGGCATGAAGTCCGATCAGTTTGCTGACGACCGCCGGCAATCCGATCGCGTCGGCGTAATGCATCGGACCGCCTTTCCAGTCGGGCCACCCGTAGCCAAGCTGCCAGATGAGGTCGATGTCGCTGGCCCGCTCGACGATACCCTCCTCGAGCAGCTTGGCGCCCTCGTTGATCATCGGCAGCACCAGGCGGTCATGGACTTCCTCGTCCGACAGCTCGCGGCGCTCGATCCCTTCGACACGCGAAGCCTCTTCGATCAGCGCGGTCACTTCCGGATCGACGAGCGGCCGCCGCTTGCCGGGTTCGTAACGGTAAAATCCGCGCCCCACGCGCTGGCCGAGACGGCCGCGCTCGTGGAGCTGCTCGATCAGCCAATCGCGCTGTCCCATGCGCTGGCGCGAACGGTACATCAGCGCGATCCCGCCCGCCATGTCCTGCAGCTCGAACGTGCCCATCGGCAGGCCGAGATTGCGCAGCACGCGGTCGACCTGCTCCGGCTGTGCGCCTTCCAGCAGCAGACGGCCTGCCTGCCGCTCGCGGGCAATCATCAGACGGTTGCCAACGAAACCGTCGCAGACCCCGACCACGATCGCGGTCTTGCCGATCGCCGCGGCAAAATCCCTGGCCGCGGCCAGCGTTTGCGCTGACGTGGACGACGTGCGCACCAGTTCGATGAGCCGCATCACGTTCGCGGGGTTGAAGAAATGAAGGCCGACCACGGACGCGGGCCGGCGGGTGGCAGCCGCGATCAGATTGACGTCAAGCGTGGAGGTGTTGGTCGCCAGCAGGGCCTCGGGCGGCGCAAACCGGTCGATCTCGGCAAACAGCTGCTGTTTGAGCGCCAGATCCTCC
The DNA here is from genome assembly GCF_009362735.1 of Paraburkholderia franconis. Lineage (GTDB taxonomy): Bacteria > Pseudomonadota > Gammaproteobacteria > Burkholderiales > Burkholderiaceae > Paraburkholderia > Paraburkholderia franconis. The sequence goes on from NZ_WHNP01000063.1 coordinate 15,453, forward strand.
CAGACGGCTTCGATCACGACATCCGCTTCCGCAACGCCGGCAATGTCGGTGCCGGTCGTCAGGCGTGCAAGGCGTGCATCGCGCTCGTCGGCGGTCAGGCGTCCGCGCGCCACGTCGCGCCCGTACGCTTCGCCGATGCGTTGCACCGCCTTGGCCAGCGAGGCCTCGGCATTGTCGATCAGGCGCACGGTCAGGCCACTCCCCAGCAGGGTCATCGCGATGCCGACACCCATGTTGCCGGCGCCGATCACGGCGCCGCACCCGAACACGCGTTCGCTGCGTGCCGTGGTGTTCGCCAGCGCGGCGCGGGCGGCCTGCGTGTATGCCCTCGCCGCTTCGGCGTCGGGCGTGGTGAAGGCCGGCACCGGCGGGCCGTCCTGCGTCGGCTGGGCACGCAGCACCACGGGATCGCCGATCTTCAGGGCCCGCACGTCGGCGTCGACGATCACCGAGTGGATCAGCAGGCCTTCTTCGAGTTGCACCAGCGCGGGCGCCGTCGGGCGCGGGCTGCGTTCGACGATCGAGTACGAGTAGATCGTGCCGCGCCCGGAGAGGCGCCGCCACGAGGTCTCGCGATGACCGCACAACGGGCAGTGCATTCTCGGGTAATAGTGCAGCGCGTCGCAGGCCGGGCAATGCTTGCCGAGCAGTTCGCCGGCACGCATCGCTTCCCAAAAGGGCTCGTCGCCCGGGAACATCACAGGCGCCGCCGGGAAACTCCGGTTGTCCTTCATATCGCTTACTCCGCTTGCAGGATGAGGGTGCCGGCCGCATGCGCGCCAGCCAGGTTGCCGCCGGTGCCATGCGCGAGCACGAACTCGCGCCGCGCCACCTGCACCTCGGGGTGAGCCTCGCCCCGGCTCTGCCGCACGGCTTCCAGAATCTTCGTCATCCCGCCCTTGTTGCCGGGATGGTTGTTGCACAGGCCGCCGCCGTCTGTATTGAACGGCAGGCGCCCGACACCGGAGATCAGATTGCCGTCTGCGACGAACCGCCCGCCCTGCCCCTTGGCACAAAACCCGAGGTCTTCGAGCTGGACGATAACCGTGATCGTGAAGCTGTCGTACAGCGACGCGTAGCCGATGTCCGACGGGCCGATGCCCGCTTCCGCGAACGCCGCGGCGCCAGAACGGGCGCCGGCCGACGTCAGGAGGTCGATGCGTCCCGCGTCGGGATGCTTGACCGCCGAACCGGTCCCGATAACGCTCACCTTCGGGCGCCGCAGACGCTGCGCAATTTCGGGCCGCACGATCACCACTGCGCCGCCGCCGTCGGTCACCACGCAGCAGTCGAGACGATGCAGGGGATCGGCCACCAGCGGCGAATCGAGGACGTCGCGAACCGACACCGCTTCGCGATGCACCGCGAGCGGATTGTGCCGCGCGTGGTGGGACGCAGCGACACGCACCCAGGCGAGCTGTTCGGGCGTCGTGCCGAATTCGTGCATGTGGCGCCGCGCCACCATGGCATAGCCGTACATCGGCGGCGGCGGCACGGCAGCCTGGAACGGCAGATTGGGCATCGTGTTGCGGTCCACGCCGGCAAGCATGGTGCCGGCCCCGGCACAGAGCGGCCGGTCCGCCATCGTGATCAGCGCGACATCGCAATGCCCCGCCCGGATCGCCTCGACGGCATGTTCCACATGCAGTAGATATGCGGAACCGCCCGACTCCGTGGTGTCGACGTGACGCAGGTTGCGCAGGCCGATGTACTCGGCCATCGTGAGGCCGCCCAGGCCGGGCGCGTCGGCACCGCAGAAATAGCCGTCGACGTCGTCGAGCGTGAGACCCGCGTCCTCGAGCGCGCCCAGCGCGCCCTGCGCATGCATCTGGGCCGTCGACAGGCCATCGGCGCGCCGCACGGGAAGTTCATAAATGCCCGCAATGTATGCGGTACCAGGTTTGCTCATAGCGCGAGCTTCCTCCATGGGGCCTGCACAACGTCGAAGCGCCACGTCGCCCCGGTATCGAGGCCACCCAGCTGATCCTACGCGTCACAGTATAAGGTAGTCTTATATTTAAATTTACCACCAAACCCATAAAACACGGTAACTAGGGTTTATACGGCGTGGATATCAGCGTGCGTTTTATGTAAGGTAGCCTTATTTACAGAAATGCTTGCACCCGCACCCAATTTCACAGGCAACTCGTTGGACATGACCGCTCACGCCCCTTTCGTCGACATCCCCTTTCTGGAACGCAGCCTGGAGGTCGTCGAGCAGACCGGCGGCACGATCCTGATGCGCAGCAAGGTGCCGCTCGGCCCGGTGGCCGATCATCTTCCGGCCAAGCTGCGGCAACATGCGATCGAGCGGCCGGACCGGCCGTGGCTGAAGCAGCGCTGCCCCCGGACCGGCGACTGGCGCGCGCTCGACTATCGCGAGGCAGGCCGCCAGGTCGACGCCGCGACGCAATGGCTGCTGTCGCAGGACATCGAGGGCTGCAGCGTCATGGTGTTGAGCGGCAACACGCTCGAACATGCGGTCATCGAGCTCGCCGCCATGCAGGCGCGCCTGCCCTATGTGCCGGTGACGCCGGCCTACTCGCTGCTGAGCACGGACCACGCCAAGCTCAGGTCGATGGTCGAGCTGATCAGGCCGGCGGTGGTCTTCGTCCAGAACGCACGTCAATTCGAGGCGGCGCTGCGCGCCATCGGCAGCGGCGGCGCAAAGGTCGTTTACGTCGACGACCCCGTGGCGGGCCTCGGCGCCACGGCCTGGAGCGAGATCATCGCCACGCCGGCGGGACCGGCCGTTCAGGCATCAGTCGATGTGATCGCGCACGACACGATCGCCAAGTACCTGTTTACGTCCGGATCGACCGGCGTTCCCAAGGCGGTCCCGGTCACGCAGCGCATGATCTGCGTATCGATGACGATGCACGCCCAGACGGTCGGCTACGATCACGCCGCCCCGGAATCGGTGCTGCTCGAATGGCTGCCCTGGAGCCACGTCGCGGGCGGCACGGCGATCTTCAACAGCATCCTGCACGACGGCGGCACGATGTATATCGATGACGGACGTCCGATTCCCGGACAGTTCGACAAGACGCTCGAGAACCTCAAGGAAGTCTCCCCGACCCGTTTCAGCAGCGTACCGGCGGGCTACGCCATGCTCGCCGACGCGCTGGAGAACGACGAGTCGCTCGGACAGAACTTCTTCCGCCGCCTGCGCCGCCTGACCTCCTCCGGCGCAAAACTGCCCGACAGCCTGTACAAGCGCCTGCAGGATCAGGCGGTCCGGCACCTGGGGCGGCGCATTCCCTTCGTCGCGGGCTACGGGTCGACCGAAACCTGCGCGGCCACGACCGTCGTGCACTGGCCGACCGAACGTGCCGGCCTGGTCGGTCTTCCCCAGCCCGGCGTCGAACTGAAACTGGTACCGCTCGATCACGAACGCTACGAGGTGCGTACCCGCGCGGCTTCGGTCATGCCCGGCTATCTGCAGCAGCCGGAACTGACGCGCGAGGCGTTCGACGACGACGGTTATTACCGTATGGGCGATGCCGTGACGTTCGTAGACCGCCAGCGGCCCGAGGAAGGGCTGGCCTTCGCCGGTCGCGTCGCCGAGGAATTCAAGCTGCAGTCGGGCATCTTCGTGCGTGTCGGGACCCTGCGCGTCGAAGTGGTGAGCTGTACTGCGCCGCTGCTGCGGGATGTCGTGGTCGCGGGCGCCGACCTGCCATACGTGGGCCTGCTCGCCTGGCACAACCCCGAAGCATGCCGCGACCGCTTCGGCCTGAGCGACGCGGCCGAGCTGGCGCGCCACGCGCCGTTCCACGATGCGCTGCGCGAAGCACTGCGAGTGCATAACCAGCGCCACACCGGTAGCAGCATGCGCGTGCGCCGCGTGCTGCTGCTGCGCGAACCGCCCTCGAGCGATGCCGGCGAAATCACCGACAAGGGCTATGTCAACCAGCGCGCGGTGCTCGCGCGGCGGAGCGGCGCGGTGGAAGCGCTGTATGCCGAACCGCCGTCCGCCGACATCGTGATCATCGAAGCGTGACGTTCACACCGCCCCACTACCGGATCCACATCCCCATGCACACCGAGAACACCGAAGCCGCCCAACCGCTGATCCAGATCGAACGCGAAGACGAGATCGCGCTCGTGAAGCTGAACCGGGCCTCCAAACGCAACGCCATCAACGACGCGCTGCTCGCCGAACTCGACGCGGCGTTTTCGCACGGCCTCAATGGCGCGCGCGCCGTCATCCTGCACGGCGAGGGCGAACACTTCTGCGCCGGCCTGGATCTGTTCGAACTATTGAGCAAGCGCAGCCCCGACGTACTGGTCGGCATGCGCCGCTCCCGGCAATGGCACCGCACCTTCGACCTGATCCAGTATGGCGAACTCCCCGTCATCAGCGTCCTGAAAGGCGGCGTGATCGGCGGCGGCTTCGAACTCGCCGCCGCGACGCACGTGCGCGTCGCCGAGCTCTCGGCATTCTTCCAGCTACCCGAGGGACAGCGCGGCATCTTCCTCGGCGGCGGCGGCTCGGTCAGGATCCCGCGCCTGATCGGCGCCTCGCGCGTGATCGAGATGATGCTGACGGGCAACGTGCTCGACGTCGACACCGCCCACCGGATCGGGCTCGCGCACCACGTGACCGACAACGGCGCAGGTCTCGCCAGGGCGCGCGAACTCGCCGGCGCGATTGTCCGCAATGCGCCGGCCACCAACTACGCGATCATCAACGGTATCGGCAGGATCTCCGAAATGCCGCTCGGCGAAGGCCTGTTCGCCGAGACCATGGTCACGGCGATGACCCGCTCCGCCAATACGGACGCGGCCAAACGCATTTCCGAATTTTTCGACGGCCGCCGGCAGGCGTCCGCGACAGCGGACTGACACCGATCCGATTCCCGCCCACGGCGACGCACGCCTTTTGTCTGGAGTGCCAACATGTTATCGAAAGAAGAAAATGATCTGCTGACCCGGGTCAGCAACGGGGCCCCGATGGGCAAGATGCTCAAGCAGCACTGGTGGATCCCCGCCGCGCTGTCGGACAAGCTCGAGGCCGACGGAAAGCCGCTTCGCGTACGCCTGTTCGGCGAAGACTATGTCGCGTTCCGCGCCACCAGCGGCAAGGTCGGCTTTTTCGACGAGGCCTGCCCGCACCGCCGCGCATCGCTCGCGCTCGCGCGCAACGAAGACAACGCGCTGCGCTGCATCTTCCATGGCTGGAAATTCAACGTCGAAGGCGTCACGGTGGCGGTGCCCACCCAGCCGGTCAATGAAGCGGAATACTGCAAGCACGTTCCCCTGAAGCACTATCCGGTGCGCGAGGAAGGCGGCATGGTCTGGGTCTGGCTGGGCGAAGGCGATACGCCGCCGGCGTTCCCCGAACTGCCCATGGTCGGCCTGCCGCGCGAAAACTTCGTGGTGTTCCGCCAGAAGGTCAACTGCAACTGGCTGCAGGGCGTCGAAACCACCATGGATTCCGCGCACCTCGGCGTGCTCCATCAGAGCTGGCTGGGTGGCCTCGGCGGCGATGTCACCTTCTCGTCGGTCAACATGGCCCCGGTGTATCACCTGCAGCAGAAGCCGTTCGGCTTCCGCTACGCCGCGGTGCGGGCGCTCGAGAACGGCCAGTCCTATGTTCGGACCAATTCGTTCGTCATGCCGTGGTACGGCGTCATCGCTACCGGCAATGCCGGCACCCAGGGCGGCAGCGTCTTCTTCTCGGTGCCGATCGATGACGAGAACATCTACTACTACCAGCTGACCTACCGCGCCGACGGCCCGCTCACCCTGAACCATACCCTGGTCCACGACGATGCCGATTCCTGGCCGCCGCTGCCGCCCGGCGGGGCCGACGACAACTGGGGCCAGGACCGCGAGGCCATGAAGAACGGACACTTCACCGGCTTCACGCAGATGCTGGGCACGGAGGACTTCGCGGTCCTGCTGAGCATGGGCAAGATCGTCGACCGCACCCAGGAATATCTCGGTGCCGGCGATGGCGCCCTGCTGTCGGTGCGCCGTTGCCTCCTGAAGTCGGTGCGCGAATTCATGGGCAACAGCGTGCCGAAACTCGCCTGTCACGACGACATCGACCGCCGCACGATGGAACCGTTTTCCGGCGTCTTCAAGGATGAGGCCGAATGGCGCTCGCTGCTCTGAGCGGCGCCACCCTGGGGAGCGACCGCCCCTGACCGGGCGCGCTCCTTCCGCCGCGCAGCAGTAGGCCACCTCCCTTCAATCAGGAAACATCATATGGCCCGCATTACCGTTGGTATCGGCACCTCCCACAGTCCGATCCTGATCCTGCCCGGCGCCCAATGGCAGCGGCGCGCCCAGGACGACCTCCGCAATCGCTCGCTCTACCTGCTGGACGGCCGCAAGGTGAGTTACGACGAACTTGCCGCAATGCGCGGCACGCCCTATGCCGCGCAAAACGATCCGCGCGACTTCCCCCGCCTCGCTGGCGAGGCCGAAGCCGCGCTCGACCGCCTCGAAGCCTACCTGCATGCGGCGCGCCCGGACGTGGTGCTGGTGATCGGCGACGATCAGGACGAACTCTTCGGCCACGACAACCTGCCCGCCATCTCCATCTACCGGGGCGAGGAAGTCGTCATGAAGGAGATGGACCTGCCGCATCCGCGCCTGACCTGGAGCGACAAGGAGTTCTGGGCCGGCTACGCGATGGACCTGCCGCGCCGCTTCCCGGGCGCTCCGGCGCTGGCCAACGACCTGATCCACCGGCTGATCGCACGCGGTGTCGACGTCGCCACCAGCAACAGCGTGCCCGATCCCGAGCGGCGCGCATTCGGCCACGCCTACGGCTTCATCTATCAGCGCCTGATGAAGAACCTGCGGATACCGATGCTGCCGATCCTGCTGAATACGTATTTCCCGCCCAACAATCCGACGGCGTCACGCTGCCATCACATCGGCAAGTGCATCGCGGAAGCCCTGGCCGAGTCGCCGATCGACGCCCGCGTCGCGATCGTCGCCTCGGGCGGCCTGAGCCATTTCCTTTGCGAAGCCGAGTTCGACCGCAAGATCCTCGAGGCCATCAAGACACGCGATACCGACGTGCTGACCAGCATCCCGCAGGCGTCGCTGTGCTCCGGTTCGTCGGAGATCCGCAACTGGATCACGATGGCCGGTGCCCTCGGCGACCTGAAGTGCGAATACGACCAGTACATTCCGGTCTACCGCACCTCCGCCGGCACGGGCATCGGCCTGGGCTTCGCCGCCTGGCAGTGACGGACGCTCCTGCCGCGAGTTTCGATCACATTTTTCCAAGTACATCACAGCCATGATTATCGATTGCCACGGTCACGTCAGCGCGCCCGCCCAGCTCTGGGTCTACAAGGCGAACTTGGTCTCCCACCTCGGCGCCCACGGCCGCAAGATGCCCGACGTCAGTGACGAGGAGATCATCCGTGCGATGAACAAGAAGGAAATGGGCCCCTGTGGTCACGTCGAGGCGCTCGAGCGCGTCAGCACCGACATGCAGGCGCTCTCGCCGCGCCCGTTCCAGATGATGCACAGCGCCAAACCGGGACGCATCGTCCACTGGTTCACGGAAGAGACCAACAATATCGTCGCGCGTACCGCCGAGCTGTTTCCCGGCAAGTTCATTCCGGTGGCCGGTCTGCCGCAAGTTGCCGGCGCGCCGGTTGAGGAGACCCTGCCGGAACTCGAGCGCTGCGTGAAAATGGGCTTCCGCGGCGTTCTGCTGAACCCGGATCCGTACGAGAACACGGGCACCGAAGCGCCGGCGCTCGGCGACCGCTACTGGTACCCGCTGTACGAAAAGCTCTGCGAACTCGATATCCCGATGCATATCCATGCCACCGGATCGCATTCCGAGCGTTCGCCCTATACCCTGCACTTCGTCAATGAGGAAACCATCGCCGTCTACGGGCTCGTGCACTCCGACGTGTTCAAGGATTTCCCGCAGCTAAAGGTGATCTGCTCGCACGGCGGCGGTTCGATTCCGTACCAGATCGGCCGCTTCCAGTCGGCCGCCGGCCGCGCCGGGAAGAACTTCCTCGAAGGCATGCGCAACATCTACTACGACACGGTGCTCTACTCCGAGGAATCGCTGCGCCTGCTGATCAAGACGGTCGGTGCCGACCGCTGCCTGTTCGGCTCGGAATGCCCGGGCGTGGGTTCGACCGTCGATCCGTCCACGGGACGCGCGCGCGACGACCTGCGGCCGGTCATCGCCAGCTTCGACTGGCTTGGCGAGCACGAGAAGCAGCTGATTTTCGAAGACAACGCGCGCAAGTTATTCGGCCTCGCACGCTGATTTCCACGGCGTGGGCACCGCCCCGGAGAAGGGCCAGGCTCGCGCCGCGTTCACCCTCGTCATAACCGATATTGGAGACATGCATGGTAACGATTGTCGAGGCACCGATAGCATCCAGCGCCCGGCTTAGCGGGCCGTACAAGGCGTGGGTACTACTGCTCGTCACTGTCATCTACGCCTTCAGCTTCATGGACCGCGTGCTGATGTCGATCGCCGCACCCGCGGTCAAGGCCCAGATGCACCTGAGCGACGCCCAGCTCGGCCTGCTGATCGGTCTTGCGTTCGCCCTGCTCTACACCCTTCTGGGCATTCCGATCGCGCGGCTCGCCGAGCGCTTCAACCGCGTGATCATCGTCGCCGTGACCGCCACCATCTGGTCGCTCATGACCGTCGGATGCGGCACGGCGGCCAGCTATGTCCAGCTGCTCGCGTTCCGCACCGGCGTCGGCATCGGCGAGGCAGGCGCCACGCCGGCCGCCTATTCGCTGCTGTCGGACTACTTCCCCGACAAGCGCCGCTCGCTGGTGTTCGCCCTCTACGCGGCGGGCGTCCCATTCGGTGTACTCATCGCATCGTTCGTCGCCGCGCCGCTCGTCAAGAGCCAGGGCTGGCAGCATGCGTTCTTCTACGTCGGCGCCCCGGGCGTGGTTCTCGGCCTGCTGGCCTACCTCACCATCAAGGAACCGGCCCGCGCCGCCGCGACGAAAGCCGGCGGCGACAGCGTGCCGAAGTTCTCCGCCGTGCTCCGCGCTATGGCATCCACCTCGGCCTCCCGACACATGATCGTGGCGGTGATCCTCGGCATGTTCGCAATGTCCGCGATCATCCTGTTCCTGCCGATCTACTTCGCGCGCGTCTATGGCATGAACTTCGCCCAGGCGGGCATCTCCTTCGGCCTGATCGGCGGTGTGGGCGGCATCATCGGCAACGTGATCAGCGGCTATCTGGCCGACCGGCTCGGCAAGCGCAACCCCGTCTGGAACGGCCGCATCCCCGCGCTGGGCTGCATGGCGGCCAGCGTGCTGGCCGGACTGGCCTTCCTTCAGCCCCAGGCCGCCCCGTGCGTGGCGCTCCTGGTGGTATTCGCGGTCTGCATGAACTTCTGGAATGGCCCCTCGTTCGCGGTGATCCTGTCGCTGCTCGAACCGCGCATGCGCGCCACCGCGTCCGCACTGACGCTGTCGGCGATGGCGCTGCTCGGACAGGGCCTCGGCCCGTGGTACTCCGGCGTGATCAGCGACGTCTTCGCGCGGCACCTGTTCGGCCGGCCCGACTTCGCGCAGATGTGCGTGCTCGCCCGGCATGCAGCGCCGGGCACGCCGGCGCAGGTGCCGGCGGACATCGCTGCGCTTTGCCATTCGGCGACCACCACCGGCCTCCAGTACGCCATGCTGACGATCGCGCCGGTCCTGCTCTGGGCGGCGGTTCACTACCGGATCGCCGGCCGCAAGTTCGCCGCGCTCAAGGCGCAGCCGGCCTGAACCGGCGGGACGCCGGCTCGTCCGCCATCAGATACCCATGGGCAGTCTGCTCATGGGTACTTTTCCTTGGTGTGCAGAGCGCCATCCTCATGACATCATCGACCATGCCCCTCGACCCGAAAGATTTTCCCTTCCGCCCGGTCCCGTTCCTGCCGCGGGATATCGATCTGCAGCACCAGCCCGACGGATCCCTGATCGTGCGCAGCAGGATTCCGCTAAAACCCAGCGCGCCTCACATTCCCTCGCTCCTGCACCGCAATGCGCGGAACCGCCCGACACATCCCTGGCTGGTGCAGCGGCGCGGCGCCGACGATGAATGGCAAAGCCTGACCTACCGGGACGGACTGGCACAGGTCCAGTCCGCCACGCAGTTCCTGCTCGATCTGGACCGCCCCGGCCGGACCGTCATGGTGCTCAGCGAGAACTCCCTGGAGCATGGCGTGCTGGAAGTCGCGGCCATGCAGGCCGGCATGCCCTATTCGCCGATCACAACGGCCTACTCGCTGCTAAGCCATGATCACGAGAAGTTGCGCGCCATGGTCCGCCTGCTGGAGCCGGCGGTGATCTTCGCGCAGAGCGGAACCCGGTACGAGAAGGCGCTGCGCGCGATCGGCGGCGACGCCATGATCATCTGCGCGGACGATCCCATCGACCATCCGCGCGTGACAACCTGGTCGCAGGTCACCGGCACCGTGCCGACCGCCGCGGTACAGGCCGCGATCGATTCGCTCACGCCCGACACCGTGGCGAAATATCAATTCACCTCGGGTTCGACCGGCACGCCCAAGGCGGTGATCGTCACGCAGGGCATGCTGACCACCTCGCTGGCCATGACCACGCAGATGATCCAGTGGGAGGCCGGCGACACGCCGGAAATCGTTCTGCTCGACTGGCTGCCCTGGAGCCACGTGGCCGGCGGGCACAGCGTCTTCAACTGCATCCTCGACGAAGGCGGCACGCTGTATATCGACGACGGCCGGCCGACGCCCGCCGAATTCCACAGGACGCTGCGCAATCTGCGGACTATCTCGCCCTCACGCTTCAGCGGCGTGCCGGTGGCCTACGCGATGCTGGCGGAGGCGCTGCAAAAGGACGATCTCCTCGGCGCGTCGCTGTTCCGCCACCTGCATCGCCTGACATACTCGGGCGCGCGGCTGCCGGATGCCGTCCACGACGCGATCCAGCAACAGGCCGTGCGGCATACCGGACACCGGATTCCGTTCGTCTCGGCCTACGGTTCCACCGAAACCTCGGCCGCGGTCACTTACGTCCACTGGGCCGCCGAGCAGACGGGCCTGATCGGCCTGCCGCATCCCGGCGTGGATCTCAAGCTGATCCCCCTGGGAGACAACGCCCGATACGAAATCCGGGTCCGCAGCCCGGCCGTCACTCGGGGCTATATGAAACAGCCCGTGCTGAGCCGCGAGGCTTTCGACGAGGACGGATTCCTGTGCATGGGCGATGCCGCCGCGTTCGTGGATGCCGATCGTCCGGAGGAAGGCTTCAGGTTTGCGGGCCGGGTGGCGGAGGAATTCAAGCTGCAGTCCGGCGTGTTCGTGCGGGTCAGCAGCCTGAGAGTCGATTGCCTCAACGCGGCGGCGCCGCTTCTGAGCGATCTGGTCATCACCGGCGCCGATCGCGACTACGTCGGCGCGCTCGCATGGCTGAACGTGGCGGCCTGCCGGGATTTCCTCGGACATGCCGGCCTGGATTTCGCCGGCCTCGCCGCTCATCCGGCGCTCCGCGCCGCGCTGCAGAATGCGTTCGCCGCCCATAACGCGCGGCATCCGGGCAGCAGTACCCGCGTCCGCCGGCTGTGGCTGCTGGAAAAGCCCGCGTCGCTGGACCAGGGCGAGACCAACGACAAAGGCTATATCAACCAGCGCAAGGTGCTCGAACAGCGCAGCGACGCGGTTCGCTCGCTCTATGCCGCAGCGGATCACCCGAATCTCGTGTGCATCGACTGACACCGGCCGGACAACGAAAAGCGCCGGCACCCTTCAGGGTGCCGGCGCTTTTTCATCGGGCCGTGCAACGACGGCCCCCGGCACCACGCGGTCATCCCGCGTGCGTCTGCCGGAAGATCAGTGCGTCAGGAAGTCGACGACCAGACGGTTGAACTCGTCCGCGTGCTCCCACTGAGCCCAGTGACCGCACTTCGCGAAGATATGCAGACGCGAATCCTGCAGCGTGTTGATCATGCGCAGGCCGTGGTCGATGGGCACGAACCGGTCGTCGCGGCCCCAGGTGATCAGGGTCTTGTGCGGAATCTGATGGAAGTGTGCCGACAGATCCCAGGTCGTCGACGGGCAGAGCTTGCCGCTCTCGACCCAGTTCTTCAGATGGTTGAGGTTCGACTGGATGTTGTTCCAGCGGCCTTGGCGCAGCTCTTCGGTGATCGCCGACGGGTTATAGACGAACACGTCGAGCATGGCCTCGAAGTTTTCGTAGGTCGGCTGCGCATAGAGCCTGCCCATGCGCTTGATGCCCTCGCCCGGCTGCGGCTGGAGGATGCTCGGGCCCTGCGCGCCCGGGCCCATCAGCACCATGCGGTCCATGCGCTCCGGGAATTCGAGCGCGAAGGCCAGCGCCGAGGCGCCCCCCATCGAGTTGCCCACCAGGTGAGCCTTGTCGATACCGAGGACGTCCATCACAGCCTTGGTCGCGCGCGCGTTCACGAAGTTGCGCGGAGTGCTCGGCACGATTTCGTCGGACTTGTTGAAACCCGGGCTGTCGATCAGCAGCACGCGGAAGCCCGCGCCGACCAGCGCCTCGATGTTGCGGTAATAATTGCTCCAGCCGCTGGCGCCGGGGCCGCCGCCATGCAGCATCAGTACGGCGGGGCCGCTGCCGGCCTCGTTCAGGTGGATCCGGAAATTCTCGAGGCCCGGTTCGTTGATCGTAACGAACTTGCTGGTGCCGGCTTCAGTCAGAGACATAAATGCGCTCCAATCATGCGTGTCAAGGTGTAAAAAAATTCGCCGGACGGCGGGACGGTGTGCCCCTGCCGGCGCTTAACGGGCGTACTGCAACGGCGGCAACGCCTCTCCCATCAGGAAACCGCCCAGATTGCCGGCGTTGTCGTCTGCGTTCTGCGTGATGTGGTTCGACGCGGCCATCACGTCGCGCACGATGCGCTGGATCGGGTTGTCGAGATAGATGCCGCGCGCGGACAGTGCCTTGAACAGCAGCTGCACGGCCTGATCGCATTCGCGGCCCACACGCGCGATATCGAGCGCATAGGCCACCCGGCTCGCCAGCGGGATCAGTTCACGGCGCTCGACAATGGGCGTGGTCTCGATCTGCATCATCAGCAGCCGCGCGCGCGACGAACGCACCAGGGCCGTGGCATTGCCGAGGCGGTCCTTGACGTACGGGCTGGCGCTGGTCTGCTTGCCGTTGCCCGAATTGCGGCGAGTCGCCATCTGTTCGACGAACAGGTCGATCGCGCCCTGCGCCATACCGACGATCACGGCCGATACCGAGCCGCAGAACACCTGCGTGAACGGGAAAAGGTACATGCTGCCGCGATCGCTCATCGAGTAATCGGCAAGACTGTGGGTATGGCATTCCGGAACAAACGTTTCCTGGACCTGCAGGCTCTTGCTGCCTGTCCCCGCGAGCCCGCAGACCTGCCAGTCGTCGATGATCGTATAGGCCGAGCGCGGCACCAGCACGGCAATGCGGTCCACCGGCGGCTTGCCTTCCTCGCCGGGCGCCATCACGCCCAGAATCGCCCACTGGCCGTGATCAGTACCGCTCGACGTCGGCCAGCGACCGCTGATCACGTAACCGCCCTCGACCCTGCGGCATGCGCCGACCGGCGCATACGACGAGGCGACGATCACGCTGTCGTCCCGGCCCCAGACGTCGTCACCGGCGCGCGGGTCGAACAGGCCGAATTCCCACGGATGCACGCCCAGGATCATCAGGTTCCACGCGCTGCTGCTGCAGCCGCGGCCGACTTCCATCAGGATCTTGAAGAACACCGACGGATTCATTTCATACCCGCCCCAGCGGCGCGGCTGCAGCACGCGCAGGAAACCGGCCTCGCGGAACTTCTCAATGATGTCGGCCGGCACGCCGCGCGCGGCCTCGACTTCCGCCGCGCGGGTCCGCAGCCACGGCACCATCGCGCGGGCACGTTCGATCAGTTCGTCTTCGCCCGGTACGGCGTGCCCGATATCGCTTTTCAGTACACTGCTCATCTCTATTCCCTCTTCCTCTGCCCAGGCCGGTTACATCTTCAGCTTGGAAAAATTTCGGTTGAAGTACATCAGCGGCCCTTGCGCTTCCTGCGTGCAGCGCACTTCGATCACGTCGCAGATGAATACCGTGTGCGACTTGCCGCCCGGAATGGCGTCCACCACCCGGCAGCCGAACGACACCAGCGCGTCCTTGAGCCGGGGGATGGCCAGTTTGCCGTCCTCCCAATCCGGGGCGACGAAACGATCTTCGCCACGCGCTTCCATGACCATGCCCGCGAATCGGCGGGCCGTTTCCTCCTGCTGCTCGCTGAGCACGTTCACGCTCAACAGGCCGGCCTCGTGAATCACGTCGTGCGCATAGACCGACTTATTGACGCAGATCAACAGGCGCGCCGGATCGGCGCTGACCGAACACACCGCCGTGGCGGTCAGTCCTGCGCGCAGCGCACCGCTGCGCGTCGCGATTACCGAACAGCTTCCCGCCAGATATCGCATGCCGGCCGCGAACGATGCACTGTCCACGCTCGCGCGGGCCATGCCAAATAAATTAGGATTGCTCATATTCAATGAAGATTGACTCGATGCTTCCGACATATATCCATTGACTCCGTCAGCCGCGCGGCGGCTCTCCACGCTGATGCCCCCAATCGCTCAGACGCGAGTAGGTCGTGACTTTCCAGGTCGCATCGTCGATCACGATGCCGCCGTGGCCGTACTCGATCGCGAAGCCCGATGGCGAACGCACGTAGAACGAGAACATCTGGTCGTTGGGGTGATGGCCCAGATGCATCACGATCGGCAGGCCGGCGGCCAGACAGCGGTCGTAGGCCAGTCCGACGTCGTTCATGTCCTTGACCTGCACCATGAGGTGCCCCAGCAGTTTTTCGCCGGGCAGCTCGCCGGTCGCCAGTGAGTGATGGCGGCCGCTCGCGGTGTGCATGAAGGTCACGTCGAAGGTCTTTCCGGGAATCACGTCCGCGCGGATGTAGTCGCTGATCTTCAGGCCCAGGCCCGAACGATAGAATTCGATCGTCTTCTTCGCATCGGCCGACCGCGTGACGATATGCCCGAGCCCCAGTACCCCGGTCTCGAAGCCCGCGCCGCGCATGACGGTGGACCGGAAGCCATCGCTCATCAGCGCGATCCACGGGCCGTAATAGAAGCCATGGCGGAAGCCGTTCGGATCGTCGCAGCAATACAGTGTCTCGACGCTGCGGCGCCTGCATTCCTCGGCACTTGCCTGTTCCACACGGGTGCCGTAGGCGCGCAGCTGCTCGACATAACGCGTCAGCTGCTCTTCCGTGTCGAATTCCCAGCCGGCTTCGAGCAGGTCGTCCGCGTCGTTCTTCTCGAGCACCACGCGTTGCAGACGTTCGTCCATGCGCAGCGCCAGGGATTGGTCGTCCTCACGCTCGCAGACCTGGAACCCCAGGATGTCGCGGGCGAACACGGTCCAGGCATCGAAATCCTTCACGCCCAGCACGACATACCCGAGGCTCGATATTTCTGCGGGGAAATCAGTCATTTTATCTATCCTTGTTTTCCATGATCGGAGGCGTTCGGCACAGCCCCTGCGCCGGGCGGCCCCGTCTATCGCTTGATGTTTCGCGAGGCCTGGAAGAAGCACACCGCCGAGGCCGCCACCATCACGATCGGCACCAGCAGCGCATAGCGCAGGCCTTGGGCCGCGGCCTGGTGACAGCTCATCAGTATGCTGGCTGCCGGCGCCGCGCCGTGCGGCAGCACGCACATGGCGTGATAGTCACCGCCGGTGAATCCGTATTTCGCCAAACGATCGCTCAGGAAACCGACCATCGCCGGGCCCAGCCCCTGCCCCACCAGGTTCATCAGCAGGAACACCAGTGCCGAAGCCGTGGCACGCATGCGCGGCTCGACCAGACCATGCACGATCGAAAACGTCGGTCCGTTCCAGACATTGAGCGCGATAGTCGTCAGCAGCAGCAGCGGAATGCCGATATACCAGGTGGACGTCAGAAACGAGACCGCCGTCAACGGGATCGCGAACAGCGAACCCAGCGCGGGAATCCAGGCGTACCAGCGGCGGTCCCGGCGCGAAGCCCAGTCCGAACCGTAGCCGCCGATCAGGCCGCCGACGATCGCGCCGCCGCCATTGACGAAGGCGAAACCCAGCCCGGCGTGTTCCATGCTCATGCCGTACACCCGGCCCAGGTAGATCGGCAGGAACATCAAGGTGCCGTAGAGCGCGACGGCAGCAGTCATCACGCCCGCCGACATCTGCCAGAACACCTTCTCACGGAAGAAGACCTTCAGCACCTCGCCCAGCGACGGCACCGCTTCGCTCGCGGTGGCGCTCAACCCGTCGGCCTGGCCGCGCTGCGGTTCGCGAATGGTCAGATAAGCGAGCGCCCCCAGCACCAGGCCCGGGATGCCGACGACATAGAATGCCGCGCGCCACCCGTAATGCTGCGCAATCAAGCCGCCGCCGAGCGCGCCCAGGACGACGCCGATCGGCGGCCCGAGGGCATAGATGCCGAGCGCGGTGGCGCGGCGATGGGCGGGGAACTGGTCGGAAATCAGCGAGTGCGAGGTCGGCGTACTGCCAGCCTCGCCGATACCAACGCCCAGCCGGTAGGCCATCAGCCAGCCGAAACTGGTGGCCGTGCCGGACAGCAGGGTCATCACCGACCATGCCGCAATCGAGATCGCGATCATCACGACGCGACTGTACCGTTCGGCCAGGCGGGCAATCGGAATGCCCAGCGTGGCATAGAAGACCGAGAAGGCGAAACCGCTCAGCAGGCCGACCTGCAGATCGCTCAGGCCCATCTGTACCTTGAGCGCAGGTCCGACGACCGCGACGATGATGCGATCGACGAAACTCGACGCATACACCAGCACCAGCAGCAGCAGCAGCCACCGCTCATACCAGCGGCTTCTCGCGCCCGCCAGGCTCCTTGTCCCTCCGACCAACTCGCTCATCTCGCCGTCTCCTGTTGTATCCGGGCCGGTCCGCCCGTCACACATGCCTGTTATTTAGGTATTCTTATTATTTTTCATGAAGCCGCGTACCGGGGACGCCCTGTCCGTCTTCAGAACCAGGTCACGAAACCCGCGCCCACGCCGGTACCAGCGGGCGTGCGACGCAGCGGCAGGTATTCGCAGCTCCGTACCTGCAGCCCTTCCAGCGCACCGGCGGCCGTCACCCAGTTCAGGATCTCCGACGATCCAGAATTCAGTGCGCCGCGCGGCAGATTGCGCAGGAAATCGGCATCCCTGTTTTCCAGGGCCGCGAGGATCTTGCGATCCAGCGGCTCGTCCACCACGAAGTGGCTCAGGCCGCCCGACGCCACCACGGTCACGCGCAGATCGTCCGGCCAGGACTCGACCACGCGCCGGATCGCCCGGCCGATGTCGTGGCAGCGCCGTGCCGACGGCACGTTGGGCCCGAAATACGTATTGAGCAGCACCGGCACGATCGGGATCTGGCGGTCGCCGAACAGACGTTTCACGACGAAGCCGTAGGCGTGCCCGAAGCCCTGCTTGAGTGGATTTTCGACGCGATCGCAGGCGGCAACGTCGATATCCTCGTCGATCAGGCCGGTAATCAGCTGCAATGCAAGCTCGGGAGCGCACTTCAGTTCGTGCACCCGGTCGAGCATGTAGCCGCGGCGCACCGTGCGCAGCCAGTCCGGCGTGGCCGGATCCTGCAGCTTGTCGATCGTATGCGCGATCGCGCCGTGGTAGATCGCGAAAGCCGGCTGATTCGCGCCGTTGAACAGTTCGGCCTGATCGTCGCCGATGATGACCACCGCGTCCGGGTTCGCTTCGGCCAGCGCCGCCGCCAGCTTGTCGAGCTCCGCGTTGCACGCCTGCTCCTTGAGGCTCAGCGATGCAACGTCGATCTCGCCGGCATAGCGCGGCCCGACCTCGGCCAGCAGGTCCGCATAGGGAATCAGGCGCCCGTCGGACAGGTTGAGCTTCGGATTCTCGTAATCGATGTTCGCGCGATGGATCCACTGCGCCGCCCCCAGTGTCAGGAGCGGCGTGTGCGAGGTGGCAATGCCGGAAACGATTCGGGCCATGGTGAGGCATCAGTCGAGTTTGAAGCGGGAATACAGCTTCATGCAGTTGCATCTGAAGATGTTTTCCTTGTCCTGCGCCGACAGCGACTCGATGCTCTCGATCACCGGCTTCAGGTCGTCGAGGTCACGGCCCGTCTCCGGATCCATCGCGCTGCCCGTGCCCGGCTTCTCGGTCGCGAACAGCACACGGTCGGCGCCCACTTTCTTGATCAGTAGTTCCAACGAATCCTGGTCGTAGTTCGTGGTATCGAAATGCAGCTTGCGCAGCTGGTCTTCGAATCGCGTCACGCCGCGGCGCAGGTTCCACGCGCGGAAACGGCCCATCTGGTAGGGAATCGCGCCGCCGCCATGCGGGAAGATCAGCTTCAGGTTCGGGAAGCGCTCGAAGACATCCGATTCCGTCAGCGAGATGATGCCGATGCTTTCCTCGTTGATGAACTTGAGCGTGTAGCTCTCCCGCGGACTGCAACTGCCCGCCGAGTGGATCAGCGCCGGGATATCGAGTTCGCACAGCTTCTCGTACAGCGGGAACCAGAATTCGTCGCCCAGTCCCGGCGGCGGAGCGCCATCGCCTTCGGTCGGATCCGGGTTTAGCAGACAGCCGATGAAGCCCTGCTCCTTGACGCGGAATTCCAGTTCCTTCAGGCAGTTCACCGGGCTGCTGTCGCGGTATTGCGGCAGGCCGGCCACGGCACGGAAGCGGTCCGGAAACAGTTCCACCGTGCGATGCACGAGGTCGTTCATATGGCGCGTCCACAGCGCCGTGACTTTCGACGGCTTGACCGAATGCATCTGCATATAGGGGCGCGGCGACAGGAACTGGATGTCCGTACCCACCCGGTCCATGATGTCGACGATGCTCTGCCCCGCCTTGTGCACCGCCTCGTCGTTCAGCTTCGGCACGCCCAGCGTGGGGTTGCCACGGTTCGAAGCCAGCTCGGCCATGAATTTATAGCTTTCCGCCGGCAGCACCACGTGCGCGTGGGAATCGATGATCAGGGACATATCTGTTCGTTATCCTGTGAAGTTGTTCAAATCGTGGCGGGTCCGGCGTTACAGCGATGCCTGCCAGTCGCCATCGCTGTCGTAAAGGCCGGAAATCGGCATGATGGCGCGGTAGTCGACCTCTTCGTGCCGGGCCAGCGCCGGCGTACGGCCGTCCGCGAATTCCTTCAGCGAATTGAGCAGGCAGCGGCGCACCTGCATCACCGCGCCATCGCCGGCGCCAAGGAATTCCCTGGTGCGGTCGGTGGTGGTGCCCATGCTCAGCAGGATCGCAAAATCCTCGGTGCCGAGCGTCTGCGGGAAGCCCGAAAAGTGCCCGTCCTTCATCGCCTCGCGATCCTGGCCCCAGTTGTCCTCGCCCGAACGCGACGGGATCGGCGGCCAGTTGTCGCGGTTCTCCGGGAACAGGTAGGCTTCATGCGGCACGGCCTGATCGAGAATGAAGGTCATGTGCCAGTACCAGGTGTTCTCGTCGTCGATCGGCACCGAGAAGAACAGTTGGGCGCGCGTGACATCGGTAGCCTTGCGCGGCGAAATCACGCCGAACCAAGGCATCACGAACGAATTGGTGCGGACATAAGACTTGCCGCCCTCGAGCGCGCGCACCGCGGCATAGCGGAAACCGTATTCCTTCGGCTTGATCTTGTAGACCGGCGCCTGGTTGACCGAGGCGTTCGACATCTCGTGCTCGAGCCACGACTGGTGAAGCACACCTACGTGCGCCGAATCCATGGTGGTCTCGACCGCCTGCAGCCAGTTGCACTCGAGGCGCTGGCGATGCACCACGCAGTTGGCCTCGGGCAGATCCGTGAACGGCAGGTCGGCAAACTTCGGCGGCGTGTCGCCTTCGCCCAGCCACACCCAGACGACGCCCCCCGCTTCGCGCACCGGATAGTGCTTCAGCGGCACGTGCTTGCAATATTCCTTCTCGTTGCCCGGTTGAGTGGGCACGGCTACCGTGACGCCTTCGACATTGAACTTCCAGCCATGGAAGATACAGCGCAGGGCGTTGTCCTCGTTGCGCGCGAGCGCCAGCGAGGCGCGGCGGTGCGGACAGGCCTCGTCGAAAAAGCCGACCTTGCCGTTAGTGGCGCGGAACACGACGTAGTCGTGACCGAACAGACGCACGCGCTGCGGCTTACCCTCTGCTTCCAGCGCCTGCGAACGCAGCGCCGGCACCCACCAGTGCTGACGCAGCATCTTCCCCATCGGCGCATCGCCGCAGACCCGCGTCAACAATTCGTTATCCTCAATAGTTGCCATGATATCCGGTGTCTCTCGATTCGATGCCTGCTGCAGCCCGCCGGTCGTCCGGCGCCCCGCTGCAGCGCGTTGCGGTGACTGTGGGCCGGCTCAGTCGCTCCCGACCACCGCCACCACTTCAAGCTGGATCAGCATGTCGCCCGCCAGATCGGCAATCAGCGCATGACGCGCCGGACGATCCTCGGGATCCGGGAACAGTTCGAGCCAGGGTCCGTTGACTACCGGACGCAGCGAACCGTCCTTGAGAAACACCGTGACGCGCACGATATCCTCGACCGTGCCGCCGCCCCGCTCGACCAGCGTGCGCAGGTGCTGGAACGCGAATCGCGCCTGCGATTCGGCGTCGGGCGGCAGGGTGCCTGTCTCGGGATCCTTGCCGGCGATCCCCGATGACCAGATGATGTTGCCCTTGCGGGCACCCATCGGAATCGGCGTCCGCCCGTGCGTGACGCCCGGCACCTCGATTGAACGCTTTCCTGCTCGATTCATCATGCCACCTGATTATCTGTTCACCGCAGGCCATCTGACCCGCACGGCGCAAAACTTCGACTGAACTCACTTGCCGACTGCCGGGCCGTCTCGCACCGAAGCTCGACGCCCGCACCAGCAAATGAATTCGCCCGTCAGCCGTCCCGTCAAATAATATCAGTCACCCTTACTATAAAAACTGGTAGTTTCCCTTATATTGCATCCATCAGCTCCAAAAACGATAAGGCCACTTTACAATTCCGCTTATGACCCAGATCTCCGGAGAGACCGCCGACAGCCGCCGCACCGCCGTTTCCGTACCAGCGGAATGCGGGCGGCGCCTGCAAGGAACTTTGTTATGCTAGACAACCCGACAGCCGCCATACCGCGAAACGCGGCTTCATCGCCACTGCCGGCAATGCAACGTATGAGTACCTCACTGAGTATTTTTTTTCTGGTTCAGCAGACATACCGTTTGGTCACGACCCGGGTGGAAGAAGCGCTCGACAAGGAAGGCATGACCGCGCGGCATTTCCTGCTGCTCGATCTGCTGGCGTCCCATGAGCCCTGCTCGTCGGCCGATCTGGCGCGGCTCGCCTGTATGACCGCGCAGGCCATGGGCGAATCGGTCAAGGCGCTGAAAAAGCGCGGGCTCCTGGACAAGACCGGCAGTCCCGACGACGGCCGCACCCTGCTGATTCGCCGCAGCGCGCTGGGCTGGGAAACGTACATCCGCTGCAATCGTGCGGTTCAACAGGCAGAGGAGGATTTCTTCTCGTGCCTCCCCCCGATGGAGCTCGCACGCGTGCGCGGCAGCCTCGCCCTGGTACGCGAACTGGAAGTGGCCAGACGGCAAGGCGACGAATGACCCGCCGGCCCGCGCCGGTTTTCACCGCCGCTGCTGCGTCTGGCCGGCCAGGAAAAGCAGCGCGATCAGGCCGATGAGAGGCCCCATCGCCAGCGTCAGGAAGGCCATCTGAAACGAATGCCCGATCGCGAACACGCCGCCGACCACGATCGGCGCGAGGGCGCTGCCGCACTGCTGCACGGCGTTGGTCAGCCCCGCGGCGGCGCCCGCGTATTTCTCCCCCGACACCCAAGTCACCTGCGTCAGGAACAGCGGTGTCGTGCCGAAGGCCACCACCCCAAGCACCGGCGCGAGCACATGGAACGCCGGAATGGTCGAGCACTGCCCGAACATCACCATCGTTCCCGCGAAGCAGATCATGCAGACGATCGACAACACCTTCGCCGAGCCGTGGAAGATATCCAGCAGCCAGCCCACCAGCGGTTTCCCGATCGCGCCCGCCAGACCGAACGTGGCGATGATCGAACCCGCCAGGATCGGCGAGATGCCGTGGGCCTTCGTCATGAGCGCGTTGCTCCAGGCGGAGAAACCCACCGTCGCCCACAGCGCACCGCAGCCCGCAAGCGCAAGACAGATCAGGTTGCGGTTACGCAAAAGGATGCTGATCTCGGCCCGCGTGATCTTGCTGCCATTCTCGCTCGCGGCTGAGCCGTCCCGCAGCAGCGCCGCGCAAACGATTCCCCAACACAGCGTCACGCCGCCCAGTACCTGGAACACGCTCTGCCAGCCATGCGCGGCGGACATCGAGGGGACCGTCGCGTTCGTCAGCACGACCGACAGCGAGGTGGCCGTGGCGTAAATGCCCAGCGCGCGTCCGCGTTCCCTGCCGAACCACGACGATATCAGCTTGACGCCGGCCGAATAGTCCGCGCCGCCCGCCAGGCCCATCACGAACTGGATCGCCAGCCCGGTGTGCAGATTGCGCGTGAAGCTGAAACCGAAGGTCGCGATACCCAGCGGGATCATCGCGAGCGCCAGCATCTTGCGTCCGCCCATGACGTCCGTGACCAGTCCGCCGAAGACATTGGCGATCACGTAGCCGATATAGAAGGCGGTCACGAACGAGCCCAGCATGTCCACCTTGAGGCTCAGCGAGTTGCCCACCGGCGCCGCGATCGTGCTCCACGCGACACGATCGACGCAACTCATGAGAAAGGCGCCCCAGACCAGCAAAAGCACGAACCAGCGATAGACGGCGTGCGACGGCCGGCCGTCCCGGCCGATCGATTGGCGCATGCCGGCCCGGTCGGTGACCGATCCCGTCGTCTCCATAGCCCATCCTGTTCTTGATTCGAATATCCACGCGGCGAAGCCATTAAATCAGCAACGGGCAGCGGTAGCCGACACGTTTCGAGATAACAGCCATCTCGCTTATCGGATATCGGAGGGCGGATCCGCCGGGCCAGGCTCGCCCGGCTCGACATGACAACGGGCATCGAGCCAGAAGCCGTCCCGGTACAGCAGCGTCGCCTGTTCCAGGATGATCCGCCTGACGGTGCGGATCGCCATCGAGAGCGTGTCGCGGCGCGGCATGACCAGGCAAAGCCGCCACGAAGCCAGGGCGCTTCTGAACGGCACGGCGATCAGACGCCCCGCCGACAGTTCATGCGAGAGAAAGCTGCGGCTGAAGACGGTACAGCCGAGACCGCGCTCGACGATGCCCTTGGTCGAGCGGATGCTGTCGCTTTCGAATACGACATTCGGATGGATGTTATGGCCCGCGCACAGCCGGTCCACGAGCACGCGGATACTGTGCGGCGAGCGCGGCAGGATCAGGGGGAGCCGCGCCAGATCCTCGACCGCGCATGCGTCGGGAAATTCGGTCCGGGCCAGCGCCCTGGCCCGCGGCGTCCCCGGCGTGATTAGGAACAGCGGCTCGGTCACGAGCGGCTGGACCTCCATATTG
The DNA here is from genome assembly GCF_009362735.1 of Paraburkholderia franconis. GTDB lineage: Bacteria > Pseudomonadota > Gammaproteobacteria > Burkholderiales > Burkholderiaceae > Paraburkholderia > Paraburkholderia franconis. The sequence continues at coordinate 38,979 of NZ_WHNP01000063.1, forward strand.
GGCCCGAGTTCCGGGTTGTACATCAGGGCCACGTCCACTTCCCCGTTACTGAGCCACTGGTGGATCACGTCCGCCGTGCTCTCGCGGATCTGGGGCACGATCTTCGGATAGTCGACCACGCAACGTTCGAGCACCATCGGCGCGAGCACCGGCCCGGTCGCCGGCGGCATGGCGATCCTGACCAGTCCTTCGGATTCCGAATTGATACCCCGGACATCGGCCTCGATACGCTCCACCTCCCGGATCAGCGCCTCTGCATTGGCGAACAGGACCGCGCCCGCGGCGGTCAGGCTGACGCCGCGCCCGTGCCGCAGGAACAGGGCCGTGCCGAAATGCTGCTCCAGGCGGGACACCCGCTTGGACAGCGACGACTGCGCGACGCGAAGACGCACCGCCGCCGCGGAAAAACTCCGGGTGCGGGCAACGGAGATAAAGGCGTGGACGTCTTCTATGAGCATGTTGGACTCGAAACGGGACGCGCATGCCCCAGAAAATCTCGACCGGCGAGACAGTATAGGCTCATCGGTCCATTTCGAGATATCAGTTATCTCACTTTTTGTCGGCGCGAAACACCCACTGCTGATCCAATCGCTCCATACACACCTTCGGCACAGAGGAAAGCATGAAAGTCGTCCGTTTCAACGACAATCGCCTCGGCATCAGCGACGGCGAGAAAGTCATCGACGTCACCGACCTGTTCGGCGCCGGTCCCGGCGAATGGCCGCCGGTCGGCATGAACCGGCTGATCCGGGATTTCGCCCGGCACCGCGCCGACTTCTCGCGCCGCCTGGAGAACGAAGCGGGCGTGCCGCTGAGCTCGGTGCGCCTCGAAACGCCGGTGCCGTGGCCGAACAAGCTGATGGCCTATCCGGTCAATTACCACGACCACGCCACCGAAATGGCCTCGAAAGGCCTGGCCAGCGTGCAGGGTTATTTCCTGAAATCGAACTCGTCGCTGAGCGGCCCGCAGGATCCGGTCGTGCTGCCGGCGCTGAAGAGCGGCCGCGAAATCCATCAAGAGTGCGAAATCGGCCTGATCATCGGCAAGGAAGGCCGCCAGATCGCGCCGGAAAACGCGCTCGAGCACGTCTTCGGCTTCGCCTGTCTGCTCGACATGACCGTGCGCGGCAAGGAAGAGCGCGTGTTCCGCAAGTCGTACGACAGCTTCACGCCGGTCGGTCCGTGGATCACTACCGCCGACGAGGTGCCTGACATCGAGGACATCGACATGCAGTTGTGCGTCAATGACCAGCCGCGCCAGAAGGCCAACACCCGGGACTTGATCGTCAATATCCGCCAGATGATCTCGATCGCCTCGTCGGCCTCCACGCTCTACCCCGGTGACATCATCGCCACCGGTACGCCAGCGGGCGTCGACAAGGTCGTGCCCGGCGACGTCATTACGATCGAAGTGGCCAATATCGGCAGGATGTCGATACCGGTCGTCCAGGGCGAGCTCGGCGAAAACATCGTGTTCGCCAAGCCCTACGAATTCGTTCGTGCCCGTTAAGGAGAACGTCGATGAGCAAGCAGGCACATCCGGCCAACGCCGAAACGATCGGACGTCTCGAGGCGACCGGCAATCTCGACGAGATCTACCCGGTGCTGGCCGGGCTGCGTGCCACCCCCGGCTGGCACAAGAAGCGCTCCTCGCTATGGAAGGAACCGCGCACCGAATACCAGCCGCTGCACTGGAGCTATGAGGTCTGCGCCAGGCAATGTCCCGGGCGTAGTTGAAGGTTGAAGGCGGCGGTTCCCCGTTGGAAATCCGAGAGAATCGGGTTTCGACGACCAACTTCCCGGACAGGGGACCAAGGAGAACCGCCAAATGAAGCGTACCAAGAAGAAGCCCCAAAGCGCCAGCGCGCCGTTGCACGTGGTGCCCAAGCAGGACCCGGACGGGCTGCGCGCCTGTTTTGCCGAGAACAGTCAGCTCCTGTTGCCCATGCTCGATCTGATTCAGAACACCCGCGCCAGCATCGACGAGTTAATGCACGAAGCCGGCCGTAGC
>NZ_WHNP01000064.1 GCF_009362735.1 Paraburkholderia franconis
TCGGGTCGTGCTCCCAGCCCTTGCACTTGAGAATCCAGCCCGGCTGGCCGCCGCCCGATGCATTGCCCGCGCGCGGCACCGCCTCGCCGAACGTGCCGTTCGGATATTGCGGGTACTCCTTCATCACGCCCGTACGCTCCAGACGCTGCTGGTCGCGCAGCTTCACGCGGCACAGGTTCAGCACGCCGTCCTGCATCGCCGCGAGCACCTTCTGGCCGCGGCCCGTCATCGTGCGCTGGTAGAGCGCCGTGACGATGCCCAGCGCCAGATGCAAACCGGTGCCGCTGTCGCCGATCTGTGCGCCCGTCACCACGGGCGGGCCATCGTCGAAGCCGGTGGTCGACGCCGCGCCGCCCACGCACTGCGCGACGTTCTCGTACACCTTGCAGTCCTCGTACGGCCCCGGGCCGAAGCCCTTCACCGACGCGACGATCATCCGCGGATTGAGCTCCTGGATGCGCTCCCACGTGAAGCCCATGCGGTCCAGCGCGCCCGGCGCGAAGTTCTCCACCAGCACGTCGCATTTCTGGATCAGCGCTTCGAGCACGAGCTTGCCTTCGGGGTTCTTCGTGTCGATCGTCACCGAGCGCTTGTTGTGGTTGAGCATCGTGAAGTACAGGCTGTCGGCGCCGGGCACGTCGCGCAACTGCTCGCGCGTGATGTCACCTGCGCCCGCGCGCTCCACCTTGATCACGTCCGCGCCGAACCACGCCAGCAGCTGCGTGCAGGTCGGCCCCGACTGCACATGCGTGAAATCGAGAATGCGCACACCGTCGAGTGCTTTGCCCATGTTGTCCCCTCCGAGCAATTCGCCTGACTATCTTTTGCAAGTCTGGTTTTGTTCGTCCGTGTTCAATACGGTATGTGATATATCAAAACGCCGCAAGCGCTTTCAGCCTCGTAAGGATAATCCCGAGAAACGCCATAAGCCTTTAAAAATAAGGCTTCCGGCGCGAACAACAAAACCGGCGCGCGTCTCGTAAAGGGAAAACCCCGATCAAATTGCCCGCTTGAGAATATATGATATATCACATACCATATTTCCACCCTGAACCGACCGCCCACTTTTTGCGCCATCAGGCGTCGATTCAACCAGCGAGGAGACAGGTGAACATTCACGAATATCAGGCGAAAGAGCTGCTGAAGGGCTACGGCGTCGCCGTGCCCAACGGGCGCGTCGCGTTCACGCCGCAGGAAGCGGAAGACGCGGCGCTCGCGCTCGGCGGCGCGGTGTGGGTCGTCAAGTCGCAGATTCACGCCGGCGGGCGCGGTGCGGGCCGCTTCGCGAACGATCAGGGCGACAAGGGCGGCGTGCGCGTCGTCAAGACGGTCAGCGATGTCGGCCTGCACGCTTCGCAGATGCTGTCGCATGTGCTCGTCACGAAACAGACGGGGCCGGGGGGCCGCGAAGTGAAGCGCGTCTATGTCGAAGAAGGCTGTGCGATCGAACGTGAGCTGTATCTGGGCATGCTGATCGATCGCAGCACGTCGCGCATCACGGTGATGGCGTCGACGGAAGGCGGCATGGAGATCGAAGAAGTGGCCGCGCGCACGCCGGAGAAAATCCTCAAGGTTGCAATCGATCCCGCGACGGGCCTGCAACCCTTTCACGCGCGCCAGATCGCGTTCGGCCTCGGGCTGACGGGCAAGCAGATCAAGTCGGCGACGCAGTTCATCGCCAACGCGTATCGTGCGTTCGTCGAGCTGGATGCGTCGATCGTCGAGATCAATCCGCTCGTCGTCACGCAGCAAGGGGACGTGATCGCCCTCGATGCAAAGATCAATTTCGACGACAACGCGCTCTTCCGCCACCCCGTCATCGAGGCGCTGCGCGACGAGGCGGAAGAAGACGCGGCCGAGCTGGAAGCCGCGAAGCACGGCCTGAACTACGTGACGCTCGACGGCAGCATCGGCTGCATGGTGAACGGCGCGGGTCTCGCGATGGCGACGATGGACATCATCAAGCTCTATGGCGGCGAGCCGGCGAACTTTCTGGACGTGGGGGGCGGCGCGACCAAAGAGCGCGTCGCGACCGCATTCCGGCTGATCCTGCGTGATCCGAAAGTCGAAGGGATTCTGGTCAACATCTTCGGCGGCATCATGCGCTGCGATGTGATTGCGGACGGCGTCGTGAGCGCGGCGCGCGAAGTGGATCTGCGCGTGCCGCTCGTCGTGCGGCTCGAGGGCACGAACGTCGAACTCGGCAAGCAGATTCTGCGCGATTCGGGACTGCCCATCGTCTCCGCCGATCATCTCGCCGATGCGGCCAGCAAGGTCGTCGCGGCAGTCAACAACAAGGCCAAGGCGGCTGCAACGTCGGAGGCGAACTGACATGGCCGTTCTGATCGATCGCAATACCAAAGTGATCTGCCAGGGCTTCACGGGATCGCAAGGCACGTTTCACTCCGAGCAGGCGCTCGCCTACGGCACGCAGATGGTAGGCGGCGTGACGCCCGGCAAGGGCGGCGCGACGCATCTGGGACTGCCCGTCTTCGATACCGTCGCCAATGCCGTCGATGCGACGGGCGCGAACGCCTCGGTGATCTACGTGCCGCCGCCGATGGCTGCCGACGCGATTCTCGAAGCCGTCGATGCGGAAATTCCCCTCGTCGTCTGCATCACCGAGGGCATTCCCGTCATCGACATGGTTCGCGTCAAGCGCGCGCTGGCCAGCTCGGCGACGCGCCTGATCGGGCCGAACTGTCCCGGCGTCATCACGCCGGGGCAATGCAAGATCGGCATCATGCCGGGACACATTCACCGTCCGGGCAAGATCGGCGTCGTGTCGCGCTCGGGCACGCTGACGTATGAAGCCGTCGCGCAAACCACGGCGGCGGGCCTCGGCCAGACGACGTGCATCGGCATCGGCGGCGATCCCGTCAACGGAACGAACTTCATCGATTGCCTGGAAATGTTCCTCGCCGACGACGACACGGAAGGCATCATCATGATCGGCGAAATCGGCGGCTCGGCTGAGGAAGACGCGGCGCAGTTCCTCAAAGATTCACGCACGAACAAGCCGGTGGTCGGATTCATCGCCGGCACGAGCGCGCCGCCCGGACGGCGGATGGGTCACGCGGGCGCGATCATTTCGGGCGGCAAGGGAACGGCGGACGCGAAGATCGACGCGATGCGCTCGGCGGGGATTCATGTCGCGCAATCGCCGGCGGCGCTCGGCGAGACGATGCTCCACGCGATGCGCTGACGGTACGCGCCGGGCCATGAAAAAGGCCAGCGGACATTCAGGTCCGCTGGCCTTCCGGCTCAACGCATTTCGCCAGCGCTCAGCTCAGTCGAGAAAATCGCAATTCGCTTCGACAAACGCCGCAAGCCCCAGCGAGTGATCACGCACCAGGCGCTCGGCGAGTTCGGTGTCGCGCTTTTCCAGCGCCTCGATGATCCGCAAGTGGTCGACGATCGAGCGCGACGCGCGGTCGCTCTGCGAAATCGTCATCCGGCGGATCGCGCGCACGTGAATGAAGATGTTCTTGATCGTATCGAGAATGATCTTCGACTTCGACAGCTCGACGATCGCCTGATGGAACGCGATGTTCGCGTTCGAATACTCGGCGATATGCTCGGCGGGCGTCGAATCGCGGAACTGATCGAACATGTGACGCAGCCGCGCGATCTCTTCGTCCGTCGCGTGCAGCGTCGCGAGACGCGCGGCCATGCTTTCGAGCGCGGCCCACATCTGGATCATTTCGACGATCTCGCGCTTGCTCTTGCGCACGATATAGATGCCGCGGCGCGGCACCATGCGCAGAAAACCTTCCTGCTCCAGCAGCGTCATCGCCTCGCGCACGGGCGTGCGGCTCACGCCGAGCGTCTCGCTCAGCGCGCGCTCGTCGAGACGGATCTCTTCGCGCGACGCGTAAATGTCCGCATCCGCGATGGCCTGACGCAACATCGCGTAGGCCTGGTCGCGGAGGCTGGCGTTGTTGCCGATGGGCTGCAACGCCAGGGGCAGGTTCAACGCAGGTCTAGCCACAGCTTAGTTCGACGAGCCGACCGCGTTCATCGCCGCTTCGACACGCGCACGGTACGGCGTGGCTTCACGAACGGTAGCGGCTGCGAGACCGACATAACGGCCGTGCTTCGATGCGAGCTCGGCGACATGCTGCGGCACCCAGCGAGTCATCAGCACGGTTGCGGCCGAACCCAGGCCCACGACAGCGACGGCAAAGAAAGCAAGCGACACGAAATCCATTTGTTGCTCCGGTCATTGAGTGATTGGATGACTCAATCATATGCTGCGTCGCGACAAAAATCAAGTATATTGTATGTGATATACCAAATACTGTTGTTCAGAAGCAGCAATAGTGCAAACGTAGCACGGCGACTGCAAACCCACAGCGGATAAAGCTTCGGACGAATACTGTGCTTCGCGCGGCGTCGGCAAACTGAACTGGTGGAAGCGTTCTTCAAACAAAAAACGGCTACGCGACGACGGTTTGAAAAACCACGCGATCCTCCTTTCATGTGCATTCGCAGCAAGAATCATGTCGCTGGCTCATCTTCCGCATGGCCGATGCACGCAACCGGTGCGTCACGCCATCGCCTGCGGCCTCATGTCGCTTGGCGCCGCTGCATCCCGCTTCGCACAACGCTGCCAGCGATTTCTATATGCATTCAATTCTCATATTGCCAAGCCGCATCGGGCCGCCTATCGTCTCGCCAATTGCCGAATTCGCCTGACAAGCGGCACATTGTCAAATATGTTGCGGGCCAGAATATCCGTTTGAACAGGTGCCGCTCCAGTTTCGGCAATTGCAACCGATAACTACGTACGTTCAGCCTGATCGGAGACCGACCATGAGCAGCATTACTGAGCCGGGCGGCAACGCCTGCTCGCCGTCCTTCTTTTCAAAGCAGGCAACGATCGCCCAACCCGGCTTTTCCCGCTGGATGGTGCCGCCTGCCGCCCTCGCCGTGCATCTGTGCATCGGCCAGGCCTATGCGTTCTCCGTGTTCAACGGACCGCTGACCAAGGTGATCGGCATCAGCCAGTCCGCGCCCGACGACTGGTCGCTGACCACGCTCGGCTGGATCTTCTCGCTCGCCATTGTGTTTCTCGGCCTGTCGGCGGCGTTCGCCGGCAAGTGGCTCGAAAAAGTCGGCCCGCGCCGCACCATGTTCACGGCCGCGTGCTGCTTCGGCGGCGGCTTCATCGTGTCGGCGATCGGCGTGTGGACGCACCAGATCGTGTTGCTCTATCTCGGCTATGGCGTGATCGGCGGGATCGGCCTGGGGCTCGGCTACGTGTCGCCCGTGTCGACGCTGATCCGCTGGTTCCCCGACCGCCGCGGCATGGCGACGGGCATGGCGATCATGGGCTTCGGCGGCGGCGCGATGATCGCAGCGCCGCTGTCCGTCGCGCTGATGAACCACTTCAAGAGCTCAACGAGCGTCGGCGTGGCCGAGACGTTCGTCGTGCTCGGCATCGCGTATTTCATTTCGATGTCGATCGGCGCGCTCGCGATCCGCATTCCGCCCGCCGACTGGAAGCCGGCCGGCTGGACCCCGCCCGTCGAGACGAAGCAGAAGATGATCACGCGCAATCACGTGCACATCGATCAGGCGCTGAAGACGCCCCAGTTCTATCTGATCTGGCTGGTGCTGTTCCTGAACGTGACGGCGGGCATCGGCATTCTGGGCCAGGCGTCGGTGATGATCCAGGAGAGCTTCAAGAACACGGTGAGCGCCGCTGCTGCCGCGGGCTTCGTCGGCCTGCTGTCGCTCTTCAACATGGGCGGCCGCTTCGTGTGGGCATCGGCATCGGATTACGTGGGCCGCAAGAACACCTACTACATCTTCTTCGCGCTGGGTGCCGTGCTGTACTGGCTCGTGCCGACGTTCGCATCGGCGGGCAACATCGCTCTCTTCGTACTGTGCTACTGCGTGATCCTGTCGATGTACGGCGGCGGCTTCTCGACCGTGCCCGCGTATCTCGCGGACATGTTCGGTACCGCATACGTCGGCGGCATTCACGGACGGCTGCTGACTGCATGGGCTGCGGCGGGCGTCGCGGGCCCCGTGCTCGTCAACTACATCCGCGCGTATCAGGTGGCGAACGGCGTCGCGAAAGCGGATGCGTACACGATGACGGTTCACATCATGACCGTGCTGCTCGTGATCGGCTTCATCTGCAATCTGCTGGTCAAGCACGTGCACGAGAAGCATCACATGACGGAAGCGCAGCTCGCGGCCGGCAACTGAAACCAGACAACGGAGAAACGCAATGTCGACCCAAACCGCTCATCCGACGAACAAGGGGCTGCTCGCCGTGTTTTGGCTGTATGTGCTGATTCCGCTGACGTGGGGCGTGGTGAACACGCTGCTGCAGGCGATCAAGCTGTTCAGCTAGACTCTTTAGCTGTTCGAGCCAGCACGGAAGGCCGAAACGAAAAGCCGGGCATTGCACATGCAATGCCCGGCTTTTTAACGCCCGCGCATCGCGCGTCAGCCAGGCTGGCCCCGGACGCAGTTGCAATGGAAACGTGATCTCGAAGGTCGTCCCGACGCAGGTCATGCAAGACGCCGCGCGTGATCTGGATGCGCGGCTCGTACAGTTGGCTGACGAGCCGTTGCCTGAGCACCAGTTCGTGATTTGCGCGCTTGCGAGCCGCCCGCGTATTCGTCGATCTCGCGACGAGCCGGTCACGACTTCGCAGATCGACGCGAGCGTTGCGAGGCTCATCGCCTGGCGCCTCGAAAGTACCGTGATGCGATATCGAACGGCCGGCCCGGCACACGCTGCATGCCAGGGCACGCCCATGTCGGCTTCCCGCCGACGGCATTCATCGCACTACGACTTCAGCCGATAGCCCGTTTTGAAGATCCACGCGATCACGGCAAGAAAGACGCACAGAAAGATCGCCGTCATGCCGAGGCTGATGCCGACGCTCACGTCCGCGAGCCCGTAGAAGCTCCAGCGAAAGCCGCTCACCAGATAGACGATCGGGTTCAGCAGCGTCACCACTTTCCATCCGGGCGGCAGCATCGCGACCGAATAGAAGCTGCCGCCAAGGAACGTCAGCGGCGTGATGATGAGCAGCGGCACAAGTTGCAGCTTCTCGAAGTTGTCGGCCCAGATGCCGATGATGAACCCGAGCAGACTGAACGTAACGGCCGTCAGCACGAGAAAGAGAACCATCCACAACGGATGCTGGACCTGCAACGGCACGAAGAGGCCCGCCGTCGCGAGAATGATGAGGCCGAGCACGATCGACTTGGTCGCGGCCGCGCCCACGTAGCTGATGACGATTTCCACATACGACACGGGCGCCGACAACAGTTCGTAAATCGTGCCCGTAAAGCGCGGGAAATAGATGCCGAACGACGCATTCGAAATGCTCTGCGACAGCAGCGACAACATGATGAGCCCCGGCACGATGAACGAGCCGTAGCTGATACCCTCCACTTCGCGGATGCGCGAACCGATCGCCGAGCCGAACACGATGAAATAGAGCGAAGTGGAAATGACGGGCGCGATCACGCTCTGCATCAGAGTGCGACCCGTGCGGGCCATTTCGAAGCGATAGATCGCGCGGATAGCATGGACGTTCATCACGCGTTCTCCTCCTGTTTGCGGTGCACGAGACTCACGAAGATGTCTTCGAGCGAGCTTTGCGTCGTGTGCAGGTCCTTGAAGCGGATGCCTGCTCCGCTCAGATCGTTGAGCAGCGCAACGAGGCTGTTGCTCTTTTCGCGCTCGGCGTCGTACGTATAGATGAGCTCGCTATTGTCGTTCGCGAGTTCCAGCCGGTACTGCGCGAGCACGGCCGGTACGCTCGCGAGCGGCGCTTCGAGTTGCAGCGCCAGTTGCTTCTTGCCGAGCTTGCGCATCAGCTCCGCTTTCTCTTCGACGAGCATGATCTGTCCGCCGTTGATCACGCCGATGCGGTCGGCCATCTCTTCGGCTTCGTCGATATAGTGCGTGGTCAGGATGATCGTCACGCCGCTCGCGCTCAGCGATCTGACGAGCTTCCACATGTCGCGGCGCAATTCGACGTCGACGCCCGCCGTCGGTTCGTCGAGAAACAGCACGCGCGGCTCGTGCGACAGCGCCTTCGCGATCAGCACGCGCCGCTTCATGCCGCCCGACAGTTGAATGATGCGGCTGTTGCGCTTTTCCCAGAGCGAGAGATCGCGCAAGACCTTTTCGATGTGCGCCGGGTTCTTCGGCTTGCCGAACAGGCCCCGGCTGAACGAGACCGTGGCCCAGACGGTTTCGAATGCATCCGTAGTCAACTCTTGCGGCACGAGGCCGATCAGCGAACGCGCGGCGCGATAGTCGCTGCGGATATCGTGACCGTCGACCGTCACGCTGCCTTCGCTCGCATTGACGATCCCGCAGATGATGCTGATGAGCGTGGTCTTGCCCGCGCCATTCGGCCCGAGCAACGCAAAGATTTCGCCCTTGCGAATGGAGAGATCGATACGCTTGAGGGCCTGAAAACCCGATGCGTATGTCTTGGACAGATTCGAAACGGAGATGATGGGTTGCATAGACGCGACGATAGCAGATGCCGCTGCGAAACGCCGTTACTCTGCTCAATCTGCCGCTCTTGCGCGGTAAATCGACGTTGAATTGTCAAACGACGTCGCTGTCGTGCGCATCTTCCTCGACGACCATGCGCGCTTCGATGCGCACGGCCACGCGCGTCAACGCGGCGCCGAGACATGGCCCGTCGACGCACATGCCGTCTTCGAAGCGGAACATCGCGCTGTGATGCGCGCACATCAGATGCTCGGCTTCGTATGTCCAGAACGTGTCGGCTTCGTAGTTGAGCGGTATCGAGAAATGCGGGCACACGTTGCGGTATGCCCATACGTCGTCGCCGCGCCGCAGCACGACGATCGCGGGCTTGCCCGCGCGTTCGTCGGCGCCGCTGCATGCGATTTCCTTGCCGCCGCCATCGGGAATTTCATCGAGCGGACACAACACCGTGGCCGTCATCATCGAGCCGTTCCCTGCGAGCGCACCAGCACGAAATCGCGCTGCACGTCGAAGAACGGGCGAGGCAAGTCCCACTCTTTCGCGTCGGCTGCGCTGTCGTTCTTCACGTAGTCGACGACCAACGAAGCCTTCACGCCGAACACCGCATCCGATTCGACGTAAGGATCGTCGGAGCTGAAGAGCGCCGTTGTGACGGTCTCGTAGCCCGGCGCCTGAATCAGGAAGTGCACGTGCGCGGGGCGCATCGGATGACGGCCGACGGCAAGCAGCATCTGCCCGACGGGACCATCCGTCGGAATCGGATACGGCGTCGGCTTGATCGAGCGGAATGCGTATTCGCCGTTCGGTCCCGAGCGGAAACGGCCGCGCAGATTGCTCTCCGGCTGGTCCGGGTCCTGGCCTTCGTACATGCCGTTGTTGGCCGTCTCCCATACTTCGATCAGCGCGTCCGGCACCGGCTTGCCCGTCTCGTCGATCAGCCGGCCGCGAAACAGCGCCGGCTCGCCTTCCGTGCGCGCGATGTTCGCGCCATACGCTTCGTCGTGCGCGCCTTCGCGGTAGAACGGACCGAGCAGGCTGTTCTCCGTCGCCGCCGACTCCGTCACATCCTGCTTGCGATGTATCGCATCGAGCATGATCGACAGGCCCAGCGTGTCCGACAACAGAATGAACTCCTGGCGAATGCCGTCGCACTTCTTGCCTGTGCGCGTGAGAAAGTCGATGCCGCGCCGCCATTCGTCGCCCGTCAGCTGCACTTCTTCGGCGAACGCGTGAACATGCCGGATCAGCGCTGCCATGATTTCCTTCAGGCGCGCATCGCCGCAACCGGAAAGCGTTGCCAGCACCGTTTCGGTGACGGGATGAACCGCGCGATCAGCCGCGCGCTGAATGGGTGTCTCGCTCATGATGTCCTCACGCTCTATGGGCGTTGGTCGAATGCGGATCGAGAGCCTGCGCGATCTCGTCCGGCAGTGGTTGCTGACGCGGCACGGCGGCATCGCGGAACACGACGCGCCGCCCGACGGGAAAGAGCTGCAGATGCAGGCGTTGCGACACGTAGCCCCACAGCCCTTGCGGAAAACATATCGTCACGACGATGGCCAGCGCGCCGAGACCGATCAGATACCAGGTGCCATAGTCCGACAAAAACTTGTTCAGCACAAAGAAAATCAGCGCGCCGACAATCGGCCCTTCGAGCGTGCCGAGCCCGCCGATCAGCACGATGAAGATGCCGAACGCCGTCCAGTTGACGGAGAACGCCGCATCCGGCGAGATGCGCAGATTGCCGACGAAGTACAGGCCGCCCGCGAGCGCCGCGCCGCACGCGGACACCAGATAGACGATGAGCCGCGCGCGCTTCACGTCGACGCCCTGGCTGCTCGCCGCCACCGCGTTGTCGCGCATCGCCGTCAGCGCGAGGCCCGCTCGCGAACGCAGAAACAGATACAGCAGGCCGATCGCCGCCACGACGATCGCAAGCGCGAGCCATAGCGTCAGCGATTCGCGCAGCGCGCGCGGAATGCCGCGCAGCGCAATGAGGCTCGTGCCCGAGCCGCCGCCGAGCGCGCTGATATTCGCAAACGTGAGCCTGAATACCTCCGCGATTACCCATGTGCCGATCGCGAAGTAGCCGCCTTCAAGACGAAACGCGATCATCGAAACGGGCACGGCGATCACCGTCGCGATCAGCGCGCCGAGCGGCACCGCGAGAAACGGCGACACGCCGCAGTAGTTTGCGAGCACGAGCATTGCATAGCCGCCCAGGCCGAAGAACGCCTGCTGCCCGATCGACACCATGCCGCCATAGCCCGCGAGCAGATTCCACATCATCGCGAACACGAGATACGCGGCGAGCTGCACGAAATCGTGCAACGCTTCGCGCCCCGCCCACCAAGGCGCGCTCGCGGCCGCAACGGCGAATGCCAGCAACGCGAACAGCGTCACCTTGCTCGCGCGCGTCGCGCGATGGACTTCGAATGCGCGCGCCTGATTCAGATGCATCGTCATGACAACCCTCTCATGCCGTTTTCGGCAACAGGCCTTGCGGCCGCACGACCAGCACGCACAGGAACACGATATGGCCGAACCAGATGCCCCAGCCCGGATCGAAGTAAAAGCCGATTTGCTGCGCGATGCCCAGCGCCATGCCGCCCGCGAACGTGCCCCAGAACGACCCCATGCCGCCGATGATCACGGCCTCGAATGCGAACAGCAGCAACGCGGGACCATCGGTCGGCGAGACGGCCGTGCGCATCGAATACAACGCCGCCGCCACCGCGATCAGCACGAACGCAATGCCCATCGCGAGCGCGTAAGTGCGCCGGTACGACACGCCCATCAGTTGAACGATCTCGCGGTCGTCGGAGGTCGCGCGAAATGCGCGGCCAAGCGGCGTGCGTCCGAAGAGCCACTGCATCGCGAACGCGAGCGCCACCGTCGCGCCAAGCGTCACGAGCGGCAGATAGCCGGCCGTGATGCCCGCGAACGTCACGCTCTGCGCTTCGAAACTGCCCGTCGCGATCGAGCGCGGATCGGCGGAGAACAGTTGCTGCAACACGTTCTGAATGACGATCGACAGCCCGAACGTGACGATCAGCGAAGGCAGCGGATCGCGGCTGCTCACGCGGTTGAGCACCGTGTATTGCACTGCGTATCCCGCGCCGAACGCGATCACGAGCAACAGCACGAGCGACAGCGCGAGCGGCACATGCAGCAGGCTCGTCAGCGCGAACAGCACGAACACGAGCAGCACGATGAAGTCGCCGTGCGCGGTATTCGTGAGACGCATCACGCCGAACACGAGCGACTGCCCCATCGCGAACAGACCATACAGCGCGCCGAGCAGCACGCCTTGCATGACGATATTGGCGAGCGTATTCATGCGGCCACTCCGAAATAGGCTTGCGTGATCGCTTCGTCGGAGACATCGGCGGACACGCCCGAGAGCAACACGCGCCCTTCCTGGAAGCAATAGAAACGCGATGACACGCGCCGCGCGAGCTGCACGTCCTGCTCGACGACGATCGCGCTCATGCCGTCCGACACGATGTCCGGCAACGCCGCATAAATCTCGCGGACGATCACGGGCGCGAGCCCCAGCGACAGCTCATCGCACATCAGCAGATCGGGATTGCTCATCAGCGCGCGGCCGATCGCGACCATCTGCTGCTGCCCGCCCGACAGCGCCGTGGCCGCATGATGCCGCCGCTCGCGCAGCGCCGGAAAGAGCGTGTAGACGGCTTCGAGATTCCAGCGTCCGGGCCGGCCGCTATACGCGCCGAGCAGCAGGTTCTCCTCGACGGAAAGACTCGCGAACAGCCTGCGCCCTTCCGGCACGAGCGCAATGCCCTTGCCGACGATGCTCGCCGCCGGCGTGCCGCCGATCGCTTCGCCGCGATAGACGATCTGCTCGCGCTTCGCTTTCGTCAGCCCCGCGAGCGCTTTCAGAAACGTCGATTTACCCGCGCCGTTCGAGCCGATCAGCGCAACGATTTCGCCAGGCTGCACGTCGATGTCGACGCCGAACAGCGCCTGAAAATCGCCGTAGAACGCAGTGAGCCCGTGCGTCTGCAGTAGTGCCGCCATGTCACGCCTCCAGTCCGAGATACACGCGCCGCACGTCGGGGTCGTCCATCACGGCAGCGGGCTGGCCCTCGGCCAGCTTGCGGCCGAAGTTGATGACGAGCAGCCGGTCCGCCACCGCGAGCAGCGCATGCACGACATGCTCGATCCACACGATCGTCACGCCGTGCTCCTTCACGCGGCGGATTTCGTCGACGAGTTCATGCGTCTCGCCCTGCGTGAGTCCACCCGCAATCTCGTCGAGCAGCAGCAATTGCGGCTGCGTCGCGAGCGCGCGAGCGAGTTCGAGCCGCTTGCGATCGAGCAGCGCGAGCGTGCCCGCAAGCTGGTTGGCGCGGCGCTTCAGGCCCGTGCGCTCCAGCACGTCGACGCACACGTCGCAGGCGGCGCGCTCGTCGAGCGCGCCGCCGAAACGCGCGCCGACCAGCAGGTTCTCGAAAACCGTCATGCCGCCGAACGGACGCGGCACCTGATACGAGCGTCCGATGCCCGCCACGCAGCGACGATGCGGCGCGAGATGCCCGACGTCGGCGCCGTCGAATTCGACCGTGCCCTCATCGGGCTTCGCGTCGCCGCTGACGAGATTGAACAGCGTCGTCTTGCCCGCGCCGTTCGGCCCGAGAATGCCGTACGTCTCGCCGCGCCCGACTTCGAAGCTGATCGCGTCCGTCACCGTGAGCGCGCCATAGCGCTTCGATACGTTCGTGAGTCTGAGCAATGCGCTCATCGCAACTCTCCTCGTGATGCCGCTGATGCGCTGTCACGCGATCAGCCTGAGCGGCCCGCTGACGGGCACGGCAGGCGCAAGCTGGTTGTTGACGATGGCGAGATCGAAGCGATGCTTCTGCCCCTTCACCCACTGCCCGCCGACGAGCGGCGTCTTCGCGACGTTCTTCACCGGCCCGTTGCCCCATGCCACGTGACCGACGAGCGTATCGAGCTTCGTCGACGCCACCGCATCGCGGATCGCTTCGTTCGAGTCGATGTCCTTCGCGCGCTTGAACGAATCGACGGCGATTTCAAAGAGCGCGTGCGCGAAGCCGATCGGCTGCGTCCATTGCTTCGACGTGACGCGTTCGTATTCGTCGGCGACCTGGCGCGCGTTCTGCCCCGTCAGCGACGATTTGAACGGATGCGACGGCGACCACCACACTTCCGTCGACAGCCCTTCGCCGAGATCGCCGAGCGCTTCGATCGACGTCGGAAAGAGCAGCGCCTTGCCGATCGAAATGACCTTGGGTTTCAGGCCCTGCTGACGCGCCTGCACGAGAAAGTTCTTCGCGTCGGGCGGAATCACGACGCCCGTCACGATCTGCGCATTCGACTGCCTGAACGCGGAGATCTGCGCGGAGAAGTCCTGTGTCATGCTCTGAAAGCGGCCCGGGTCTTTCAATGCGAAGCCCTTTTGCGCGAGCACGGGCGGAAAGCCGAGCTTCGCATCGCCCCACGCGTTGCCGTCGCCGTCGTTCGGAAAGAGGCCGCCGACGCTTTTGTTCGTCTGCACCGACTGCCACATGCCCGTGTACACGGCGATCACGTCTTCGAGGCCCCAGAAGAAGTGATACGTGTAGCTGAAGCCCTTCTTCGGATCGCCCTTGCGTCCGAAGAACCACGGCTGCCACGGCACCACCGTCGACACGCACGGCATCTCGTTCAGCTCGCACGCGTCGCTGACGGGGTTCGCCGTTTCGGGCGTGCCCGAGACGAGCATGATGTCGACCTTGTCCTTCAGGATCAGATCGTTCGCCACTTCGCTCGCGCGATTCGGATTCGACTGACTGTCCTTCACGACGATCGACACGGGGTACGTCTTGCCGCCTATCGTCACGCCGTTCTTCAGCGCGCCCTGCATCTGCTGGATCGTGAAGCGGTCCGCTTCGCCGAACGGCGCGAGCGGCCCCGTCTGCGGCGACACGTAGCCGATCTTCAGCGTGCGCGCGCCCGCCGCGAACACGAGCGGCGAGAACATCGGCGCCGCAGCGGCCAGCGCACCGCCCGCGGCGAGGCGCACGAAGCGGCGTCTTCCTCCGTCGATGAGATCTCCATCCATTGCTGTCTCCTGCTTTTGTACATGTGCTTATCGCTGTATGTATCGCCGCGCTATCCGGGCCTGCGCCCTTCGAATGCATCGCGCAGCAACGCGCGAAGCGGCTCGCGTTCCACCGGGCGCGGATTCCAGTAGGGACTCGTCAAGGCGAGATCCAGCGCGACGTCGATATCCGCCTCCTTGAGGCCGATGTCCTTCAGCGCGGTCGGCGCTCCGTGATCGCGCGCGAGATCGAATACGGCTTGCGCGGCATCGTCCGCATGCAGAGCGCGCGCGATCCGCTGCATCGCGTGAGGGGCCGCGTCGCGGTTGTACGCGAGCGCGTGCGGCAAGACGATCGTGTGCGTCTCCGCGTGCGGCAGGTTGAACGTGCCGCCGAGCGTATGGCAGAGCTTGTGATGCAGCGACATGCCGACGCTGCCCAGCACCGCGCCGCACAGCCACGCGCCATAGAGACACGCGGCGCGCGCATCGAGATCGTCCGGCTTGCGGATCACGCCCGGCAGCCCATCGCCCAACGCGCGGATGCCCTCTTCCGCCATCAGGCTCGTGATGGGATTCGCGTCTTGCGCATAGAGACCCTCGGCGGCGTGCGCGATCGCGTTGATGCCGCTCGTCAGCGAAAGCGCGGGAGGCAGCGATACGGTCAGCGACGGATCGTAGATCACCGTCTTCGGCAGCACGCGCATGTCGCGGCCCGTCTTCTTCACGCCGCCGTCCGTGAGGCCGTAGATCGGCGTCATTTCCGAACCGGCGTAGGTGGTGGGGATCGCGATGATGGGCAGCGCCGTTTCGAGCGCGATCGCCTTGCCGAGACCCGTCGTCGAGCCGCCGCCGATCGCGATCGCGCAATCGGCGCCGAGTCGCGCCGCGACATTGCGTGCCGCACGCGCGGTTTCGACGGGCACGTGCATCACGGCTTCCGCGTACACGCCCGCTGCGCGCGGCCCGATGCGCCCGGCAAGCCGCTCGGCCTGTGCGCGCTGTTGCGGCGTCGCGAGCACGAGCGCGCGTTTCGCGCCGAGCAGTTCGATCTCGCGATCCAGTTGATCCAGGCTGCCCACGCCGAACACGACGCGCGAAGGCAAGCCCTGATAGACGAACGGTTTCATGGCGTGTGCGTGCAAATGCGCTTTAGCGCGGAAAATAAGGGGGAATCTGCGCATCCACGTTGACCCACACCGACTTGGCCTGCGTGTATTCGCGCATCGCTTCGAAGCCCATCTCGCGTCCATAGCCGCTCGCGCCGACGCCGCCGAACGGCGAGCCCGGGCTCACGCGCTTGTAGCAGTTGACCCACACCATGCCGCTGTGAATTTCGCGCGCGACCCGATGCGCGCGTTGCAGGTCGCGCGTCCACAGGCCCGCGCCGAGGCCGTATTCGGTGCCGTTCGCAATCGCGAGCGCTTCTTCGTCGGTGCGGAACGTCGTCACCGTCATGAACGGGCCGAAGACTTCTTCCTGCGACACGCGGTCGGTCGGCTTCGCTTCGACGATGGTCGGCTCGACATAGCAGCCGTCCGCGAGCGCCGCGCTATCCGGCGACTTGCCGCCCGACAGAACGCGTCCGCCCTGCTCGCGCGCGACGTCCACATACGACAGCACGCGGTCGCGATGCTGGCGCGACGTGAGCGGGCCCATTTCCGTCGACGGATCGAGCGGATCGCCGATGCGGATCGTGCGAGCAAGGGCGACGAACTTTTCGAGCACTTCGTCCGCGATCGATTCGTGCACGATCATCCGCGACGCGGCGATGCACGCCTGGCCCTGGTTGTGGAAGATGCCGAACGCGGACCCCTGCACGACGGCATCGACATTTGCGTCGCCGAACACGATGTTGGCGCCCTTGCCGCCCAGTTCGAGCTGCACTTTCTTCAGGTTGCCGCTCGACGCCTGCACGATCTTGCGCCCCACGGCCGTCGAGCCCGTGAACGCGACCTTGCCGATCTCCGGATGCTCGGCGATGTACTGGCCCGCCACGTGCCCGAGCCCCGGCAGAATGTTGACGACGCCTGCGGGAAAGCCCACTTCGGCCATCAGTTCCGCAATCGCGAGACTCGACAGCGGCGTGAGTTCAGCGGGCTTCATGATCACGCAGTTGCCGGCGGCGAGCGCGGGCGCCATCTTCCAGCTCGTGAACATCAGCGGGAAATTCCACGGCACCACTTGTCCGACGATGCCGACGGGCTCGCGCGTCAGGTAGTTCAGAAAGCCCTGCTCGACGGGAATCACGGAGCCCTCGAACTTGTCGGCCATGCCGCCGAAATAGCGGAACGTGGCGGCCGTGCGCGGCACGTCGAGATAGCGCGTGTCGCGAATCGGATGACCCGTGTCGATCGATTCCAGATGCGCGAGCCTGTCGGCGTTCGCTTCGATCGCGTCGGCAAGCCTCAGCAGCAGACGGCCGCGCTCGGCAGCCGCGAGGTTGCTCCATTTCGGAAACGCCGCTTTCGCCGCGGCCACTGCGCGATCGATGTCGGCGTGATTCGCCATCGACACGTCGGCGATCACGGAGTTGTCGTGAGGGTTGAGCGTCGCGAGGGTTTCGCCGCTGAGCGATGGCACGAAGCGGCCGTCGATGAAGAGTTGCGTTTGCATGTCAGTCCTGCTCGATGAGACGTTTGGGCGTGAGCGTCCCCGCGGCGCCGGTTGTCTGGCGCCGTTCGCAGCACGATCGGGAACAGTCGGAAGTGTTTAGAACTGGATCGGGTAAGGCGGCAGTTCGCCGCTCTCATAGCGCTTCGGCAGATCGGGCGTTGCGTTCTCCCACACGAGCAGCATCGAACGCTTCTGCGAATAGCCCTTGTGACGGATGTCGGCGGGCATCGCGGCGATATCGCCGGCGTTCATCGTGATACGCGCGCGCGGCTCGCCCGTGTCCTTGTCGGCCACGTCCCAGACGATCTGATCCGACAGTTGCAGGAACCACTCGACGCGATCGTTGCCATGAAAAACGGGCAGCACGAATTCTTCCGTGGTCGGGCAGAAGAGGCTCTGCTTGCACACCGACGTGACGGACGGATTCCACGTGACATCCGAACGCGACAGGTACTTGAAGAGATTGAACGCGTGTAGTTCGTTTTCAAAGCCGGGCGCCGCGTGAATCTCGGGCTCGTCCTGCACGACGTCGGCGAACTGGCGGTTGACGGGGAAGTCGTCGCGCAGCGGCGAATCGCCTTCGAGTCCGGGCATGCGCTTCGTCGCGATGCGGGTGCGCTCGATCGCGGCCACATTGTCGCCATGCTTGGTACCGAATGCGGAGCCCGTTTCTTCGGGGGCCGCGAACGGATCGAAGCCTTCGTTGACCCAGTCCTTCAGGATCGCCTTGAAGGTCGCCATGATGACGGGCGTGTCGAACTGCTGCACATGATCGACGCCTGCCTCGCGGAAGCTCGCGTTATAGGCGCCCGCATACATGTCGACCTTGCCGTAGTGATTGCGCGTGCCGATCACTTCGTCGAAGTTGACCCAGCCGTAGAAGAAGCCCCATGCGACGTCGCGCATCATCGCGCGCAGAAAGTCGTCGGCATGCATCTGATGCGAGCGCTGCTGGCCTTTCGCGGGCCACTTGAGGGTAACGAAATACGCATCGCGCGAGAACTCGAAATCGCCGAGCTTGAACGTGCGATAACCCGTGACGGCATCCGGCTCGCTCGCGCAGATGTTTTGCAGTGTGTTGACGGTGCTCATGACCTGCTCCAGAAAAGAGAATGTGCGCGACGGGTTATCGAATGCAGATGTCTTGCCACTTCTCGACCGAGTAGCGGCCCAGAATGGTCTGCACGAGCAGCACGCCCTTTCCTGCCGTTTCGAAACGATACGCGGCGCCTGCGGGCAGCAGCGCCTGATGACCGCGGCGCAGCCTCACGAAGCCCATGCTCTTGCCGGGCGGCGTGCCTTCGAGGCGCACGCTGCCTTCCGTCTCTCCATCGACGAGGGGACCATCCGAAGGCTTGATGAAGTGCACGTCGATCTCGCCGTCCATCGCGACGCAGAATTCGTCGTGCGAAGCCGTGAACCACGGCGACGTGCCTTCGGCGCGCAGCGTCTCGATCACGTACTTGAGGTTCTTGCCGACGACGATCTTCTCGTACGGCGCGGCATGGCTCGCGACTTCGAACACGTTCGACATCGCATAGTGTTCGGGCTTGCCCTTGATGATTTCGATCGAGCCTTTACGGTAGCTGTCGAGACTCGCCAACCAGGTCTGCTGCATGATTGCCTCCTTGGATCTCCGTTGATCTTCGACACGTCGTGCGTGTTTCCATGGACGCAAGAGTAAGTGCCGGAAAGCTCAACAGCAATGATCCGAGGTTCGGCAAATCAGAACGCCGGGTGCGGACAAAGGACCCCAGGGGAAGTACCTGGGGCATCGGGCTACTGGTCGGCCAGCTCTTCGCCGACGCTCTTCATGTCGTCGTCATCGGGGACGATGCCGAGCGCCCTGTCCCATTGCGGCTCGCGCAGATAGCGGGCGCGCAGGAAGTCGACGAACGCCTTCACCTTCGCGGTCGAGCGATGCGACGCCGGGTACACGGCCGACAGCCACAGCGGCGGCGCCGCATAGTCGGGCAACACGCGTTCGAGCCGGCGCTCGAGCAGATCGGCGGCGGCGACCATCGTCGGCAGATAGACGACGCCCGCGCCCGCACGCGCGAACTCCAGCAGCAGATGCACGCTATTGGTCTTCAGCACCGGGTTTAGCGCGATCTCGAAGCATTCGTTGCCCTTCATCAGCGGCCACTTGTCGCCCCACGGATAGTACGAGTAGCGCGCGAAGTCGTGCCGCAGCAGATCGAGCGGCGTCTCGATCACGGGCTCTTCCTTCAGGTAGCCGGGCGCCGCGCACAGCACGCCACGCACGGGAAAAAGCCTTCTTTCGACGAGCAGGTTCGAGGCAGGCGGATAGATCTGCAACGCGAGATCGAAGCCTTCCTGCACGGGGTCGATCACACGGTCGTTGACAGTCACGACGAATTCGATGCGCGGATGCGCCTCGCGAAACTCGATCAACGCCTGCGAGAAATGCCCGAGCGCGAAGCCGGGCAGCACGTGGACATTGAGCGTGCCCGCGAGCGACTCGTGCTGCTGGATCGAGCGGCCCGACAGGTCGTGGACCTTGTTGACGAGCTCGGCGCACTCGCGATAGTACGTCTCGCCGATCTCCGACAGGCGCACGGCGCGCGTCGAGCGATGAAAGAGCGGCACGCCGAAGTGCTCTTCGAGCTGCTTCACGCGCGAAGTGACGACGGATTTCGCCACGCCGAGCTGGCGTGCGGCGCTGGCGAAACTTTGGGCCTCGGCGGCCCGCACGAACGCCTCCATCGACATGAAAAGATCCATGCTGTCTCCTGTGTCGATCGGAGTTGGCGCTTTAGTTGTCGGCTGGAGTTAGTGCTTTAGCACTTACTCCAGCCCCATGCAGAGCACTTACTCCGATCCCATGCAAAGCTGTCGATCGGAGTTGGCGCTTTAGCTGTCGGCTGGAGTTAGTGCTTTTGCACCTACTCCAGCCCCATGCAGAGCACTTGCTCCGATCCCATGCAGAACTGACCTTATAGGCAGACCGTCCCTTCATTGCTGCAATGCACGACGGACCGCCCCTTCTGATAGTCCAAGTGTACGTTTTTTTGCGCAATGGATCGCCTGAGGTGCCCGGTTAAAGGTGCCGCGTAAAAACGAGCACAGCGCTTGCACTTTGTACAGGCGCAGTGGCGCGCGCCATTCGGCACGCCGTGCCGCGCTGCCTTGCTGCAACGCAATCGCATGCGTCGCGCGCTTGTTGGAACAGGCGTTGCTACAAACGGCGAAAGCCATTGGCCTGTCGGGAGGCTGCATGCGTCTGTCGATCCTGATCAATACGTCCGACCCCACTGTCAACCACGACTACGCGGTGTTGTGGCTCGACACGCTCAGCCACGCGTGGACATCGCACGACCGGCGCGGCGTCGAATTGCCGTTGTCGGGCGAGATGCGCGAGGAAGGGCACATCGTCTCGCTGTGCGCGCGCGGCGCCGACGAGCCGCTCGTGACGCTGTACGGCGTGCGCTTCGACCGGCACGGCAACATGACGTCGGCGCAAGGCCAGGCGACGTGGATCTCACACTCGCGCGCCGATCCCGTCGCGGGCTTCTGGCGTTTGCAGGCCGTCGAGCGCGAAGGTTCGCGCACGACGCGACGATAGCACTCGCGCGCGCGTACGTTTGCCCGATACGCATACTGTTGGTTGAAAATCGAAGCGCCGTTGCTGCAACAGTCACAGCAACAGCGCTTTACTTCGAACGCGCGCTCAATCCGCACTGATGTCCCTCAAGCCGGCACCGACTCCGCCAACTTTCTGCGCGACCACACGCGATGCTGACCGACGGCATCGATGAACGGCTTGAGCACCGCATCGACGTCATCGCCCGTCGACAAGCCATCGGCCTTGTCGGGCAGATGCGCTGCGTTCAGCAGTTCCTTGCCCGCGCCGAGCGCCGCAATCGCCTTCAGATGCCGGAACGCTTCGAACACGAAGTGGCGCGCATCGCCCGATTGCACGAGAGTCTTCGCTCCCTGCTCGCCGCCGCAAATCACAACGCCATCGAACATGATCGACGGCATGCCGGCGATCGTCGCATCGGGGTTCATGCCGTCGATCGCGGCGAGCGTCGGCGCGATCAGCAGCGGCGTCGCGCCTTGCGCCTTCAACGCGGACTGCACGCTCTTGATGGCCGCGCCGTCGCTGCCCGGCGCGCCGACCACGGCAATCTTGCGCGTCTTGACGCCGGGCTTCACGCGATTGAGCAGGCTCAACGCGGGCGAAGGCGTCTGCTTGCCGGCCGCACACGCGCCCTTGCCCGGCTTCGGCAGGCCGAGACCTTCGGCCACCGTCGCCGCTTTTTGTGCATTCTAGCCATTGGTGTCAAAATAACGTCTCGGGCCATTTCACGACTGAGACTGAGGGAAAACATGGCAGGAGTTCGTCAATTCAACGAGGACGACGCGTTCGTGCACGCACTGGACGTCTTCTGGCGCAAGGGCTATCGCGCGACATCGATGCTCGATCTCGCCGAGGCCACGGGCGTGCAGCGCGGCTCGCTGTACAACGCATACGGCGACAAGGAAGAGATCTTCATGCGCGTATTCGAGCGCTACGCGGAGCGTTTCGTCGCCGATGCACGCAAGGCGCTCGACAAGCCCGATCTGCACGACGCGCTGACGTCGTTCTTCACGTTCGCGATCCGTTCGATCACGCAAGGCTCGCCGACGCGCGGCTGTCTGTCGACGAAGACGGCCGTCGAGATCGAGCCGGAGTCGCCGCGTCTGCGCGAGGCCTTGCAGACCATGCTCGACGCGCTGGAAGCGGCGCTGCTGGCCGTGCTCGACACAAAGGAAGCGCGCGCGCAACTGACGCTGCCGCCGCAGCAGGCGGCCAGCCTGATCGTCACGACGACGCGCGGCATCGCGGTGATGGAGCGCGTCTACGGCGATCCGAAGAAGCTCAGGCAGACGGCGGTCGCGCTCGTCGATGCGCTCGTGCGCAAGCACTAGGCAGCGCATTTCATCGCGTTTCGTTTCATCAGGCATCGCGTTTCGCGCCGCCCGCGTGCGCCTTTTCCGTCGATCGCGTCGTGGTCTACGCCTTCAGCCGAGCCCTTCAGTTAATCCGCGTCGCGCGACACGCATGGGTGACGTACGGCACCGTCACGACATCGCGCGACGCAAGCGAAGGCTCCGATGCGATCAGCGCGCGCACCTCGCGTTCCACTTCGGCCCATTCGCCGGGCGGCAACGCGAGAATGAAGCTCGTCGAGTGCACGCGCTTCACGACCACATCCTCGATGGAGCCCGTGTGCCCATGCGGCATGTGCCGCTCTTCGAGTTCCGTGAAGCCTTCGAACGGGAACGCGTTGCGCCACTTGCCCGTGTGATAGCGCGGCACATCGCCTTCGCGCACGCCGACGATCGCATCGAGCCGCGCAACCCAGTCGACGCGCGCATCGCGCACGTTCCATACGAGCCCGAGATGACCGCCGGGTTTCAGCACACGGCGAATCTCGGCGAGCGCCTCGCGCGTCGCGAACCAGTGGAACGACTGCGCACAAGGCACTGCATCGACGCAGGCATCGCTGAACGGCAACGATTGCGCCGTGCCTTCGCGCACGTCGGCTTGCGGCAACGCAGCGGCGAGCTGCGCGCGCATCTGCGCGACGGGTTCGACGGCCACCACCTGCGCGCCCGTCTCGATCAGGCGCGGCGTGAACTTGCCCGTGCCAGCGCCCAGATCGACAGCGATCTTGCCGGGCCCGAGCCCGAGATCGCCCGTCAGCCAGCCCGCCAGTTCGAACGGATAGTCGGGGCGGCCTTTCGCGTAGGTGTCCGCGCCCTTCGTATAGCCTTTCGCGGCGGCGTAGTGAACGTCATCCGTCTTGCTGTTGGTCATGTCGGCAACCCGGAATATCGAAGAGATTGATTGTGAACGATCCGCTCGCGCACGTGCAAATGCGCGTGCCGGCGGACACGGCGATGGATGACGCGCTGCGGCATCCGCTTGCGTGCATTGCGCGCATCAACTGCTGCACTGGGCATCGCTCTTGCCAGACTGTCGCGCCGGCGCACGCAGCGCGATAATGGTTGGCATCCGTCAGCGCAACGCGCAGGGAGTCGGCGATGCAAGGCAGCCAGCTAACCGTCTACGCGGCAACCACCGGCCCGTGCAAGCACTACAAGAATACCGTCGACTGGATACTCGACGAGGCGCAGCAAGCGGGCCTTCACGGCGCAACGGTCATCGAAATCAGCGAATGCATCGACATACACGGCAAATATCACGCCGCGCGTTTTCTCGAACTCGCCGACCAGCCGCGCGCCGTCACGCTCGCGGGCGACGACGGGCGCGTCGATGCGCTGCTCGATCGCTTGCGGCACGGCGGCGTGCCGCTCTTCTACACGCGCTGTCCAGTCGAATTCGAGGTGCTAGGCGGCGACGTTCCGTGAAAGCGCGTAATCTGCTTCACGCGGACGCACGGGCCCGGACGACGGCGTGCAAACAGGCGCGGTCACACAGAACAGAACACGCAAACGCTTTTCGACACGCGATGCAGCGCGACAGCAGTTTCGCGCAGCATGCCGATATCAGGAGAATCGCGATGAAAACAGTGCCAAGACTCTTGCACGATGTCGGACTGTTCGAAGCGGTGTTCGCATGCGTCCACGACAAGGACTCTTCCGTGCGCAAGGGCGCGATGTTCGGCTGCCCGGCCGTGTTCGTCGGCTCGCATCTGGCGTGTTGTGTGTACGGCAGCGGGATCGGCATCAAGCTGCCCGCCGAACGCGCCGCAATGCTCGTCGACGCCGGACGTGCATTCGCCTTCCAGCCGTATGGGCGCTCGGCGATGCGCGAATGGATCGAGATACGGATTCCGCGCGAACGGGTCGGCGAAATCGCACCTGTGCTGATCGAAGCGATCGAATACGCGCGGCATCACATCGGTCACGCGGACGGCAAGGCCTCGTCCGCATCGGCGTCGCGCGCATAGCGGACCATTGAGGCTTCATTCGCCGGAAATGCGCTGCACGAGACGCACGGCGCGGGCCATCAGACGATTCGAGAGTCGATCATCGACTTCATCGAAGCGGAATACCGTGCGGATTTCATCGCGCTAATGAACGGGACGGCTGCCTTCGCGCAGACTTTCCGGCAGACTTTCCGTCTGGCACGGATTTTTACTGCGACGCGCCCTTGGCTCTATTCGCCCCCTGATTCGCTGCCGCGTTCGCCGCCGCAGCCGCTGCAGCCACAGCCGATGCCGCAGACGCCGTCACAGCCGCGGAATTGTCGAGCTTGTACTCACGCTTTTCGGTGATCGAGTTGTACAGGATCGTCGCAATCAGCAACCACACGGCGACGACGATAAACACGGTGATTCCAAGCGTCTCGATTCGCTTCTCGCGCAGATCGTTCATGATGCACTCCGCCGGGCTCACGCCCTCATCGACGGGCGCGCCGCGGTGGGCGATGCCGCGCTGCCGGACCCAGCGCCCTTTCTCGACCACGGCAGCCCGCGGCGGCAACGCCGTCTAATGTTTGATCCATTACATCCGCGCAAAATCCTCAATGATGGGATGCCAGCATTCCATTCAAGCCGGTGCGCGCCGCGAGGCCGATGCCGCGAGCACAGCATCGCTGCGGGCGATCGCGTTATCCTGCGGGATCGCCACATCACCACATCACCCTATGCAGGAAGGAACCCGCATGCCGTCACTTTTCGACCTCGATGGACGCACTGCTCTCGTGACAGGCTCGACCCGCGGCATCGGCCTTGCACTCGCCGAAGGACTCGCGCAGGCGGGCGCGCGTGTGATCATCAACGGCACGCGCGAGCAGGCCGTCGCGGATGCCGTCGCCGCGCTCAATGCGAAACTGCACGATACGCAGCGCGCTAGCGGCCGTGCAAATAGCCGCACGGTCGAGCGTGTAATTGGCCGCGCATTCGATGTCACCGATGAAGCCGCCGTCAGCGCCGCATTCGGGCACTGGGACAGCGAGGGCATCCACGTCGACATTCTCGTCAACAACGCGGGCATCCAGTTCCGGCAGCCGCTCGTCGAATTGAAGCTCGCCGACTGGCAGCGCGTGATCGACACGAATCTCACGGCGGCGTTCATCGTCGCAAGAGAGGCGGCGCGCCGGATGATCGCGCGCGGCGCGGGCGGCAAAATCATCAACATCGGCTCGCTGACGAGCGAAGCGGCGCGCGCGACGGTGGGCGCATACACGGCGGCCAAGGGCGGCATCAAGATGCTCACGCGCGCGATGAGCGCCGAATGGGCCGCGCACGACATTCAGGCGAATGCGATCGGCCCCGGCTACATCCTCACCGATATGAACGCGCCCCTCGTCGCCAATGCATCGTTCGATGCGTGGGTGAAGAGCAGCAACCCCGCGCAGCGCTGGGGCAAGCCGGAAGAGCTGGTAGGCACAGCCGTCTATCTGGCGTCGGCGGCATCGAGCTATGTGAACGGGCAGATCATCTACGTCGACGGCGGCTGGCTTGCCGTGTTGTAAGCCGCACCGTTGCAGCCACAACGTCGTGGCGCTCGCGGGACGCGCTATGCAATAATCAGCGGTCACTTACATCGCTCGCTGCCCGTGCCGCTTGCCCTCAAGGCTTTTACCGCTCCCATCATCGTCGCCTGCGCGATGTTCATGGAGAGCGTCGATGCGAACGTCATCGTCACTGCGCTGCCGGAAATGGCGCGCGCGTTCGGCCGGGACCCCGTCACGCTGAAAATCGCCGTCACCAGCTACGTGCTCGGGCTCGGCGTGTTCATCCCCGTATGCGGATGGCTCGCCGACCGCTTCGGCGCACGCTCGGTGTTTCGCACGGCGATCGGCATCTTCGTGGTCGGCTCGCTGCTGTGCGCGGCGTCGACGTCGCTCGCGCCCTTCACGGTGGCGCGCTTCATTCAGGGCGTGGGCGGCGCGATGATGGTGCCCGTCGGGCGGATCATCATCTTCCGCGTCGTGGACCGCTCCGAGTACGTGCGCGCGATGAACTACCTGAGCGTGCCCGCGATGCTCGGGCCCGCGGCGGGGCCGCTGCTCGGCGGCTTCATCACGACGTATCTGCACTGGCGGCTGATTTTCTTCATCAATATTCCTGTCGGCATTCTCGGCATCTGGCTCACGAACAAATACATCAAGAACACGCGCGAGCCGCATCCCGGGCCGCTGGACTGGACGGGCTTCATTCTGTCGGCGGGCGGCGCGTCGCTGTTTTTGCTGGGGCTGTCGCTCACCGATGGCGAACTCGTGACGGGCACGACCGCCGTCATCATGACGCTCGTCGGCGCCGCGATGCTCGGCATCTATGTGTTGTATGCGCGGCGTGCCGAGCGTCCGCTGCTCGATCTGCGTTTTTTCCGCGTGCCGACGTTTCAGGCGAGCGTGCTGGGCGGATCGCTGTTTCGCATCGGTCTTGGCGCCGTGCCGTTTCTGCTGCCGCTCGTGTTGCAGGAGGGGCTCGGCATGAGCGCGTTCGAATCGGGGCTGATCACTTGCGCGTCGGCGTTCGGCGGCATATTCATGCGCACGCTCGCGGCCACCGTATTGCGCCGCTACGGCTTCCGCACGGTGCTGATGTACAACGCCGCCTGCTCGGGCATTGCGATTGCCGCGTGCGGCGTGTTCTTTCCGGGCACGCCGACGTGGCTCATCTGGCTTATCGTGCTGCTCGGCGGCTTCTTCCCGGCGCTGCAGTTTACGAGCCTCAATTCGATGACTTACGCCGAGATCGAAAGCCGCGACGTGGGCCGCGCGACGAGCCTCGGCAGTGTCGTGCAGCAGATTTCGCTGGGCCTCGGCGTGACGGTCGCGGGCATCGTGCTGCAGATCACGCGGGCGTTGCATGGTCATTCGGCGCTGCAATGGTCGGATTTCTGGCCTGCGTTTCTGGTGGTCGGGTTGTGTTCGTTCGCGTCGATTCCCGTTACCAGGCGGTTGTCGCCGAATGCCGGCGATGAGATCGTGCGGGGCAAGCGGGAAGTGACGACGAAGGCTTGAGTTGTTTGTTTGGTGCGCGACGGCTTTTTGCTTTTGCTTTTGCTTTTGCTTTTGCTTTTGCTTTTGCTTTTGCTTGCCGATGGCATCCGCGATGCGGTTTTTTTGCCTGCGATGGCGTTTGCTTGCTCCGCTCGTTGCGGGCATCCGCGAGGCGCATCGCGGCGGCGCGGGCGTTGTCCCTGTGCGGGGCGGCACTCACTTTCTTTGTCCCCCAAGGGGCCTTCCTTCGGGGCGCCGGCGCAAAGCAGGTAAGCAAAGAAAGCGGGCTCACACCGCCAGTGCTTGACCTTTACCCACGGGCTCTCAACGTCCCCATCCTTCATGCGGCAGCGTGATATCTCATGCGCGTTGCCAGCGCGTTTATTCGAGGCCTCACCTGCTTCATGCACCGCATTGCGGCCCGCGACAGCGAACATTCCCGCGCCCCTTTGCGGCAAACTGTGTGTAGACATTCGCACCACACAGGACACCCTGCATAGTGCGGGCGTTACCCTGTACGACACAACAACCCACATTCACTACCGACATTCGGCACTGAAACGTTCGATACGCTTGGCCGTGCCACACGTGCATGAAGTAGGTGAGGCGTTTAGCCAGCAAGTTGGCATCTAACATAAGCCGGCACACTGGTGTGCGAAGCGTGGGGACGTTGAGAGCCCGTGGGTAAAGGTCAAGCACTGGCGGTGTGAGCGGCTTTCTTCTGCCTACTCTTCTTTGCCGCGGCAAAGAAGAGTAGGTGCCGCCCCGCACAGGGGCAACGCCCGCGCCGCGAGGCGCATCGCGGATGCCAGCGGCAGCTGAAACAACGACGCAATCGCGGATGCCAACGGCAAGCAAAAGCAAAAAGCCGTCGCAGACACAAACCGCACACGCGAATGCCAGCGGCAAGCCAAAAAACACCGACAATAGAGCGTCGCAGACAGCAAAGAGCAAAGAGCAAACACCAGCGTCGCAGACAGAACAGAAAGGAGACACGCCATGACAACCCCACCCCCCATCAGCCGCTACCCGGTCCCCGCACCGGGCGAATGGCCCGACGACATCCGCGCGCGGATTCTCGAAGTCCAGGACAAGGCTGGCTTCGTGCCGAACGTGTTCCTGACGCTCGCGCACCGGCCCGACGAATTCCGCGCGTTCTTCGCCTATCACGATGCGTTGATGCTGAAGGAAGGCGGCCTCACGAAAGCCGAGCGCGAAATGATCGTCGTCGCGACGAGCGCCGTGAACGAGTGCCTGTATTGCGTCGTCGCGCACGGCGCCATTCTGCGCATCTACGAAAAAGCGCCGCTGCTTGCGGATCAGGTCGCAGTCAATTACCGCAAGGCCGACATCACGCCGCGCCAGAAAGCGATGCTCGATTTCGCAGTCAAGGTGTGCCGCGATTCGGCGTCGGTGAACGACGACGATTTCGCCACGCTGCGCGGCCACGGCTTCAGCGATGCCGACATCTGGGACATCGCCGCGATCACCGCATTCTTCGGCTTGTCGAACCGGATGGCGAACGTGATTTCGATGCGGCCCAACGACGAGTTCTATCTGATGGGCCGCGTCCCGCGCACATAAAACAGCGCTACGCTTCGAGCGCCTTCGAGCGCGGTGCAAGCGGCGACGACATCAGGTCTTCCAGCGACATCGGCCGCGCGAGGTGATAGCCCTGCCCATGCGCCGCGCCGATCGTGCGCAGCAGTTCGAGCGTCGGCTCGTCTTCGATGCCTTCGGCGACCACCGTCAGTTCGAGCGATTCCGCCATCCGCACGATCGCGCGCACGATCGCGCGGCTGCGCGTGCTCTGCGTCAGTTCGAGCACGAACGACTTGTCGATTTTCAGGCCGCTGAAGCGGTACTGGTGCACATAGCTCAACGACGAAAAGCCCGTGCCGAAGTCGTCGAGCACGACGCACATGCCGTTGTCCGCGAGACTTTGCATCGTGTTGCGCGCAAGGTCCGGTTCGGCGATCAGCGCGCCTTCCGTCAGTTCGAGCGAGATGCGCGACGGGTGCACGTCGTAGTGCTTGAGCAATTCGAGCAGTTCGTTCGCGAACTCGGGGCGCGTGATGCTATAGCTCGACAGATTGACCTGCACGAGCGGCCAGTCAATATGCTCGCGCTGCGCCAGAATCTCGGCCACGCGCGTGAGCATGTACATGTCGAGCCGGCCGATCAGCTTGAGCCCTTCCACGGCGGGCAAAAAGCGGCCCGGCGTCCAGACTTCGCCATTCGGCTGCCGCCAGCGGATCAGCGCCTCCAGCGCGACGAGTTCGCCCGTCGCGATATCGACGATCGGCTGGAAATACGGCACCAGTTCGTCGTCGCGCTTGAGCGCGTTGCGCAGCGCGCCTTCCGTTTCGATCTGATCCGACAGTTCGCGGCGCATCTGCTGGTTGAACACCGTGAAGCTGTCGCGGCCGCGATTCTTCACGCGATACATCGCGGCATCGGCGTCGCGCAACAGATCGGCGGGCTTCAGATGGAACGCGCTGTCGGCGCTCACGACGCCGACGCTGCACGATGTGAACACCGTCTGCTCGTCGATGTTGAACGGCACATCGAAAGCCACGAGGATCCGCTCCGCAAGCGACGTCACCGTTTGCAGGCTCGCGCCCGGCACGATGACGGCGAACTCGTCGCCGCCCAGCCGCGCCAGCAGATCGTCGCGCCGCAGGCATTTGCGCAGGCGCGCCGCCACTTCGACGAGCAATGCATCGCCGAACAGATGGCCGAGACTGTCGTTGATGACCTTGAAGCGGTCGAGATCGATGAACAGCACCGACAGCGGCTCGCCGCGCCGGCTGTAGCCATGCCACGCCGCTTCGAGCCGCTCGTACAGATGCGTGCGGTTCGGCAGACCCGTCAACGCGTCGTGATAGTTCTCGTGCATCAGCCGCGCGTTGGCCTCGTCGAGTTCCTGCGTGCGCGCGAGCACGCGCGCTTCGAGTTCGAGATTCGCCGCATGCTGCGCTTCCGCGACGCGCCGCCGCGACAGCGCGGTGTCGATGTGGCGCGAGACGAACGTCAGCAGCTCCTGATCGCGCCGGTCGTAGCGCACGCTCGACGAATAGCTCTGTACGACGAGCACGCCGCGCACGACATCGCCGTCGAACATCGGCACGCCGAGCCACGAGCGCAAGCGGATATTCTCGCTGTCGAGGCTGATCTCACCCGCTTCGACGAGGCGCACGGCGTCGTCGGTATCGAACAGGCACGGCACGCGCTCGCGGATCACGTATTCGGTGAGGCCGCGCTCGCCACGGCGCGGCGCGGGCACGTCGCGCAGCGTTTCGTCGATGTAATACGGAAACGACACTTCGGCCGTGGCGGGATCGAACAGCGCGATATAGAAGTTCTTCGCATACAGCAGCCCGCCGACGATCTCATGCAGGCTGCGAAAGAACTTGCCGATCTCGACGGATTGACTCGACAGTTCCGCGATTTCGAAGAGCGCCGCCTGCAAGTGCTGCGCGCGCTCTCGCTCGGCGATTTCGGCGCGCAGCGTATCGTTCAGACGCGAAAGCTCGGCCGTGCGTCGCGCCACTTCGGCTTCGAGTCCGACGCGATGCAGAATGCGGTCGAGCGCCATCGCCACATGCCGCGCGACGACGAGAAAGAGCGCACGGTCCTCCGCGCTGTAGATGCGCGACGCGTCGTAGACCTGCATCGTCAACATGCCGAACACTTCGTCCGATGCATTCTTCAGCGGCGCGCCCATCCAGAACTTCGGCCGATGCCCGACACAGTGAAAGCGCCCCGCCGCAGCCGCCTCGACGATGCCCTTCTCGTCGATCAGAAGCGGCTGGCCTGTGGTCAGCACGTAGCCCGTCAGCGACAGCCGCTCGGGGTCGACCATGTCCATATGGTTCGCGTCGACGGTCTCGGTGTCGATCAGGTCGACGTAGTACGGGTACGTGACGGCGCCCGTCTCGCGGTCGTATAGCGCGAGATAGAAGTTCTCCGCGTCGATCAGCGTGCCGAGTCGCTCGTGAATCGCCTGCAGGAATTCGGTGCGCTCGCTGATCGAGCTGGCGAGGTATGCGATGTCGTACAGCACGCGCTGCACGTTCTGCGCGCGCAGCAACGCATCCGTCTGCATCTGTTCGCCGATCGCGCGCGCGAGCGCGGCAAGCCGCGCATCGGATGCGAACGCGGCAGGCGCAAGCAGCCAGCCGAGCGCAAGCTCGCTGCGCCCCGTGGGCCACGCGACCCAGCCATACCCGGCGCACACATCGTGCAGCATCCCGGGCACGATCGTGCGCGGCCAGTCGAAACGCGTCGCGCCCTCGCGCACCAGTTCGAGCTGCTGGCCCGCGCGATACCACGCCCATGATGCGCTGAGCGCGTCGACGGCGCGCGCCGCGTCGTCGATCGATTGCGCCTGGGTTCCGCTTGCCGACAGACCGGCATTCCACATAAATCAGCCCTCGCGCCGTCCTGGATTATTTTTTGTTCGTTGGTATCGACGGGAGTTTGCTCTTCAGTGCTTTGTCCCCGTCCCATGCAAGCCTGTTATATCGACGAAAGCGAAAGCAAACTTGATGTATCTGACCCGCAAATAACATCGGTCTCATAGCCCGGAAACGTTTGCACGCAGGCTTTCGCGATTCGGTTTTGCCCTGATTGCTGCGGAACGGCACTTGCTGTTTAGCTAACGTCCGTGCCGCTCGGGCGACTCATCCTTTCCGTTCGCTTGCGCGGCGCACCGTTTCGAGGAGCAGACATGCAAGCACATTCGAGGGGCGCGGTGCACGCCGACGCATTCCGGCTCGGCCCGCGCGACTGGGTGCCGAACAACGGGCATCTACCCGTCATCCTGTATCGCGACGTGCGGGACGATCCGGGCGACGGCGACGAACTCGCCTCCGCGTTCGAAGCGATGTTCATGCGCAACGGCTGGCCGCCGAAATGGCGCAACGGCATCTTCGACTATCACCACTTTCATTCTTCGGCCCATGAGGTGCTCGGTATCGCAGGGGGCACCGCGGATGTGATCGTCGGCGGGCCGGGCGGGCGCGTCGTGCATCTGGAAACAGGCGACGTGATCCTGCTGCCTGCAGGCACGGGCCATTGCCTCGAATCGTCGAGCGGGCCGCTACTGGTCGTCGGCGCCTATCCGCCGGGACAGCAATGGGACATACGGCGCGAAGCGCTGACCGAAAAGGAACGCATCGCGATGGAAGCGCTGCCGTTTCCGCACAGCGATCCCGTGCTCGGCGCACAAGGGCCGCTGATGGAGAACTGGCTGAAGGCCGCGTGAATCCCGCGGCTATCGCTGCCGCCGAAAATGCTCGCAAGCGCATCAACGCGCTGCTATCGCGCTGAATGTTCGTTGCAGGCTGGCGGCGCTAGCATCGACGTCGATCAAGGCCGGCCCGTCTCGCGCGCTGCATTGCGCGCGCACGGCTGGCCGAAAAGCCCAGGCGCGGCCCGGCGCCCGCCTCGCGCGTGGCCGACGCGTGTCCGATGCGTGTCCGATGCGTGTCTGATGCGTGGCCGATGCACGGCCGATGCGTGGCCGATGCGTGGCCAACCCATCGCCGATACGCGAACGTGCGCAACGCCGCGCAACGATCGCTACCGTACAGACGTCGGCTGATGTTCGCTGACGTGCGCGACGGGTTCGGGCTAACATCCCGTAACGGCGTTCGCCGGTCAGGGTCTCGCGCCAGTGCCATGACAAAGGACTTCATCCATTCGCTTGCCGTACTGACC
Source organism: Paraburkholderia franconis (assembly GCF_009362735.1). Lineage (GTDB taxonomy): Bacteria > Pseudomonadota > Gammaproteobacteria > Burkholderiales > Burkholderiaceae > Paraburkholderia > Paraburkholderia franconis. The sequence continues at coordinate 32,842 of NZ_WHNP01000064.1, forward strand.
GCAGTGGGAACGGGGCTCTGCGCACTACCCGCGCACGCGCTCGAGCTCGATGAGCAACTCGTCTGCAAGACCGACGCGCACACTTTCATCCAGGCCCTGCTCGACGATCAATACATCGATCCCAATCCGATGCGCGTCGAAGCGAATTCCGTCAATGCATTTCGTCCGTTGCGCGGCCGCGATCTCACGGCATTCGGCTTTCACGTCTACGCAATACTCGGCTATCAGCGCGACGACGCGATCTTCCGCAAAGGCAACGGAAAAGCGGAAGCGGATTCGATTTATGGCGTCGTCGTGTCGGGTCCTTCCGAGTCGGTGCGCGTGCGCGTGCAGCAGGCGGGCAGCGGCGCGACCGTCAAGCAGGTGCTGCCTTTCGTCCTCACGGCAATCGTGTGCAGCGACGGCTGAGAGCCGACAGTCGAGACCGTTGTAATTCCCCACATGGTGCACGCTGCCATCAAACGGCCATCCCCCCGCCGCTAATCTTGCTCACGCAATTTCATGCGCTGCGGGTCAATCGCGTGCGGCTCTTCATCGCGATTGTTTCGATTTGATGACGCATTACCGCGTTGCCGTGCAAGGGTCTCCTACAGTCACACGGCGTTAAATCAAGTCCCGCATTTTCCTATACTCGCCAGGCTGTTTTTTCAATCACTGTCTGGACTAGCTGGAGCTCAACCATGAAAAGAATTCCCGCCGCAGTCGCGGTGCTCGGCCTGTTTGCCGCATCGGCTGCACACGCGCAAAGCTCGGTCACGCTGTATGGCCTCATCGACGCGGGTCTCATGTACACCAACAACGTGCAGAAGAGCGGCACGAGCGGCGCGCTGTGGCAGGCGACGAGCGGCACCATCAACGGCAGCCGCTTCGGCGTGCGCGGCGCAGAAGATCTGGGCGGCGGCTACAAGGCGCTCTTCGTGCTCGAAAACGGCTTCAACGTGCAGAACGGCGCGCTCGGCCAGCACAGCCGTCTGTTCGGCCGCCAGGCGTATGTCGGTCTCGGCAGCAGCACGTACGGCACGCTCACGCTCGGCCGCCAGTACGATTCGCTCGTCGACTACGTCGCGCCGCTGTCGGGCACGGCCGGCACGTTCGGCGACACGGGCTTCGCGCACCCGTTCGACAACGACAACCTGAACCACTCGGTGCGCATGAGCAACTCGGTGAAGTACGCGAGCAACAACTACGCGGGCTTCAAGTTCGGCGCGCTGTATGCGTTCTCGAACAGCACCGACTTCGCGATGAACCGCGCGTACAGCGCGGGCGCGAGCTACCAGTGGGGTCCGTTGAACATCGCGGCCGGCTATCTGCAGATCAACGGCTCGAACAGCACGACGAACACGGGCGGCGCGATCGATACGGCCGAATCGGCTGCGAACGGCACGGGCGGCTTCCAGGTCGGCGCGGGTGTCGAGCGCGTGTTCGGCGCGGGCATCAACTACGCGTTCGGTCCCGCCGTGGTCGGCTTCGTCTACACGAACAGCCACTATCAGCAGTCGTCCGCATTCGGCATGACGAACGGCTCGATGCACTTCGACAACTACGAACTGAACGCCAAGTACGCTTTCACGCCCGCCATCTCGTTCGGCTTGACGGACACGTACACCGACGGCCATACCAGTGGCTCGCGCACGTTCGGCTCCGATCCGAAGTTCAACCAGGTCAACGCGCAAGCCGTCTATTCGTTCTCGAAGCGCACGGACGTGTACGCGGAAGCGATGTATCAGCACGCGATCGGCCACGGCTATGTCGCGTTCATCAATACGTCGGGCGGCGCTTCGTCGACGGCGAATCAGGTTGTCGCCACCATCGGCATGCGCCATCGCTTCTGATCGCTCCGCTTTAGTCTGCTGCAAATCATCCGGACTTTGCTCTTCAAGGCCTGCCGCATTTTTGTGCGGCGGGCTTTTTTTCATGCTTCGTCGTGCATTGTTCGAATGATCCGCTGCATCGCCGCATTTCACGCGTAGCAGCGCGCTTTCCTTAACCGTTGTCTAACGTTTGACGCCGCGACGCCACCTGCCGTTGACGCCAAAACAACGATTAAACCGCCAGCTCGGCGCGCCTTTGTGCATCGCACCATGATTTTGACTATAGTGAGGGGTGTACATGTCTTTCGCGTTCGCGAAAGCTCTAACTATTGACGGAGAGTCCGCCGCGACGCGGACGCCAGCCCGCTGCAAGTCATCGTGCTTGCGGTGCTCAGGCGAGGAGAGATCACGATGTTCGATGCCGAAATCGCCGCGAAACTGTTGAACCGGTGGACGATCAAACCGCCCGCCGCGCAACACGATACTTCGCAGCACGACAGCTATCTGGATATGCTGCGCGAAGGGAATCTCGACTTCACTCATCAAATGGGACGCGTGACGCTGGGAGACGTCAGCGCAGATGGTCTGTTCGATCTCGAATCGCTCGTATTCGTCGATGGGTCGCGCGCGCTGCGCCTGAGAACGCCGGGCGCCGTGCCCGACTGGACGCAGTGGGCCGCATTCGAGCCGCCCGTCGCGCGCGGCGCGGAGAACGCGTCGCTCGACGCGTCCGACGAATCGTCATCATGCACGCTGGAGGCGCCCGAGCGCTGAGTCACTCGCCCGCGTTCTGCCTGATCCGCTCGATCAGTGCCATCGCGGCCGCGGGGTTGTGCGCCTTGTGGCCACTGATCACGTACAGATACACGTCGCGCGCTTTCTTTGCGGCGGGACGGCCGTAGCTGTCCAGATCGCCGGGCGCGCCGCCCGAGGCCCAGGCTTGCGCACGCTCGACCCATCGATCGAGCGCATCGTCCGCATAACCGAGTGGGTTCGCCTCTTCCGTGCCCATGATGCGTGCGTAGACAAACGAGGCCGTGGGATCGGCGATCTGCGGATACTTCGAGTCGCCCGCGACAATGATCGCGACATCACGCTTGCGCGCGAGCGCGACGAAGGCCTCGTCGCAAAAGCTCGCGTGCCGCACTTCGACGGCGTGCCGCAACGCGTGTCCGTTCACTTCCGCCGGCAGCAGCTCGAGAAAGTCGCCGAAGTCGTCGGCATCGAACTGCTTGGTGGGCGCGAATTGCCAGTTGATCGGGCCGAGCTTGTTCTTCAGCTCGAGCACGCCGCTCGCGAGAAAGCGTTCGACGGAATCACGCGCTTCCGCAAGCACGCGCCGATGCGTCGCGAAGCGTGGCGCCTTCAGCGAAAAGACGAAGTCATCAGGTGTTTCGTCGTGCCACTTCGCAAACGTCTCGGGCTTTTGCGAGCCGTAAAACGTGCCGTTGATTTCGATCGTCGTCAGTTGCCGGCTCGCGTATTCCAGTTCGCGTTTCTGCGTGAGCCCTTCCGGATAGAACACGCCGCGCCACGGCTCGAACGTCCAGCCGCCAATACCGACGCGAATGCGCGTTGCCGTCTTTTTTCGAGTGGCCATTGGTGACGCCTCTATGAATCAGAAAGCCGAGCGCACGACGCCGCCGTCCACGCGCAACGCCGCGCCGTTGGTCGCCGACGACAGTTCCGAGCACACGTACACGACCATGTTCGCCACTTCCTCGGGCGTCGTGAAGCGCTTGAGGATCGAGCTGGGCCGCGCTTCTTCGAAGAACTGCTTCTCGAAGGCCTCGAAGCTTTGTCCGCCCGAGAGCTTCGCGACGAATTCCTCGACGCCGTCCGAACTGGTCGGCCCCGGCAATACCGCGTTGACCGTCACGGCCGTGCCCGTGCATGTTTCGGCAAGGCCACGCGACAGCGCGAGCTGCGCGGTCTTGGTCAAGCCATAGTGAATCATCTCAGTCGGAATCTGGATACCGCTTTCGCTGCTGATGAACACCACGCGCCCCCAGTTCTTTTTCTTCATGCCCGGCAGATACGCGCGCGACAACTGCACGCCCGACAGCACGTTGACGTTGAAAAAGCGCTGCCACTCTTCATTCGAGATTTCTTCGAAAGGCTTTGGGTCGAAGATGCCCATGTTGTTGACGAGAATGTCGACGTGCGGAAAGCGCTCGACGAGACGCGCGACCTGCGCCGGATCGGACACGTCGCCTGCGAAGCCATGCACATTCGCGCCCGGCACTTTCGCGCGGAGCGCTTCGATCGCCTGATCGACTGACTGCTGCGAGCGCCCGTTGACGATGACCTGCGCGCCTTCGCGCGCGAGTCCGGCTGCGATCGCATGGCCGATGCCCTTCGTCGAGCCGGACACGAATGCGAGTTTGTCCTTGATCTTGAGATCCATTTGACGATGTCCTTTGAAGTCGAACGGGAGATGCATCGCGTGCAAGGGGTGCGGCATGGCGCATGCGCTTGCACCGCGTAGCTGCATTCGCGAGTGTAGAACTGCGGCGAAAATCGTGCAGAAGGACGGACATGAATCGCGCAGGCCACGTGCGCGGCATCTACGACGAACTGCGCAACGCGGATGGCCGCATGACGAACATCTTCACGAGCTCGCGCGAGTACTTCGTCGGCGCGAATGTGCGCGTGTCGAAAGTGAAGATCCAGGGCGCCTATACGCACTTCTCCGCGCCCGGCACGCCCGCCGGTCTGTCCGACAGCGCCGACTACTACTGGCTCGGCGCAACGTGGGACGCGACCCATCAGTTCGCGGTCACGGCTGCGGCCTTGTATGTGCACGTGAACGAAGGCTCGGGCGATGCGACGCACGACCCCGCCGGACACGCGACGATGTTCACGCTCGGGTCCACCTACCACCTGAGCCAGCGCACGTTTCTATACGGCACCGTCGCGTACGTGCGCAACAGCAGCGAGTCGAACTTCTCGCTGCTCGCGACTTCACGCGATGCGACGGGCAGTGCAAACACGAACCCGTTGCCGGGCGAATCGCAGACGGGCGCCTACGTCGGCTTGATGCATATCTTCTGAGCACGCGGGCTGCCTCATCCGCTTATGTGGATGAGGCAGCCCGCGTGTGCGAGTGCTATACGCCGTTACGCGGCTTTCGCCTGTTCCGGCTTCGCAGCGTGCGTCGCGCCCGTGTCCTTTTGCTGCGCGATCTGCTCGCGCAGCTTGATGAGTGCGAGCACCGTATCGATGGTCGGCGTGTCGTGACTGACGAGGCGTCCCATCTCCTGCACGACGGTCAGCAGCGGGTCGATCTCCATCGGACGTCCGGCTTCGAGATCCTGCAGCATCGACGTCTTGTGCGCGCCGACGGCACCCGCTCCGTCGATACGCCTTTCGACATCCACACGGAAATGCACGCCGAAGCGGTCAGCCACCGACTTCGCTTCGAGCATCATCGTCTTGGCGACGGCGCGCGTGCCGACGTTGCTCGTGATGACATCGAGCGTCGCGTGCGTCAGCGCGCTGATCGGGTTGAAGCACAGATTGCCCCACAATTTCAGCCAGATTTCGTCGCGGATGTTGTCGCGGATGGGCGCTTCGAGGCCCGCGGCCACCATGATCTCGTGCAGTGCCTCGACACGCGGCGAACGCGTGCCGTCGGGTTCGCCGATCGGAAACTTCTTGCCGTACACGTGCTTGATCACGCCCGGCTCGACGATCTCCGCTGCGGGATAGACGACGCAGCCGATCGCGCGCTCCGGTCCGAACTTCTTCCATTGCGTGCCGCCCGGGTCGATGCTTTCGAGCGTCGTGCCCGCGAACTCGCCGCCATGCTTGTAGAAGTACCAGTACGGAATGCCGTTGACGGCCGTGACGATCGCCGTGTCCGGTCCGAGCAGCGGCTGGATTGCATCGACGACACCCGGCACCGAATGCGCCTTCAGCGCAATGATCACATAGTCCTGCGGACCCAGCTCGCGCGGGTCCGACGAACAGCGCACATTGACGAGACGCTCGGTATCGTCGATCAGCAGACGCACTCCGTTGCGCTGCATCGCGGCCAGATGCGGGCCGCGTGCGACGAAACTGACATCCGCGCCCGCAAGCGCCAACTGTGCGCCGACATATGCGCCAATCGCGCCGGCTCCATAAACACAGATCTTCATCTATCTGCTCCCATTCCAAGAAGTGATCAGTGAGATCGAGCCGGAGCGTCCAAAGACGCGGCGCGCGATCGTCATCGTCGGTTCATCGTTGCCGACTCATGCACCGGCTCATTGACCGGAATATTGACGATCGCGCGGCCGACTCATCCGCGTACCCATTGCGCGTTTATTGCGCGGCCGCCTCGACGGGGCGAGCAGCCGCAAGCTGGTTCGGCAAGACGCCGATGCCTTCAATCGACACCACGACAGTCGAGCCATCCTTGATCGAGCCGACGCCGATCGACGTGCCGCACGCGATCACGTCGCCGGGCATCAGCGTCATGTCGTGCGAGATCATGCTGACCTGTTCGGCGGGCGTGAAGATCATGTCCGAGAGCGGATAGTTCTGGCGCTCGACATCGTCGAGACGCGTGACGACGCTCGCGTTGCGCCAGTCGAATTCGCGTTCGATGACGGGACCGATGCAGCTGAACGTATCGAAGCCTTTCGAGCGGCACCATTGCGCGAAATTCGGATCTTCGTTCAGCAAGTCGACGGCCGTGACGTCGTTGATGCACGTGTAGCCGAAGATATAGTCGTCGGCGACCTCGGGTGAGACGTTCGTGCAGCGCTTGCCGATCACGATGCCGAGCTCGCCTTCGTACGCGATCTTGCCGCTATAGCCTTTCGGACGGCGAATCGGCGCGCCGGGGCCGATCACCGACATCGGCGGCTTGATCAGAAAGAGGGGATGCGACGGCGCCGCCTTGCCGAGCTTCTGCGACAGCGCATGAAAGTTGTTCCAGAGCGCGACGACTTTGGTCGGCATGCACGGACTCAGCAATTCGACTTCATTCAGCGGCCAATGCTTGCCGTTGGGTGTCGCGTCACCGAACATGTCGCCGTCGTATTCGGCAATGCTCGCGTTATCGAGCACGCCGAAACCGATATGACCGTGCGGCTGCCGAAAGCGTATCCACGATGTCATCGAACCGTCTCCACAATGTTTTTTATCGACCGACACGGTGAATACGCCCGCGTCACGAGTTGAAGCGTGTTTGTGTCTTCGTTCAAGCCTGGCTCAAATGGCGCCGGCCGTTCTGAGCACGTCGATCTGCTCGCGTGAATAGCCGAGTTCGGCCATCACTTCGTCCGTGTGCTCGCCGAGCAGCGGCGAGCGCGTCACTTCCGTCGGGCTGTCCGACAGCTTGATCGGATTGCCCACCGTCAGGTATTTGCCGCGCACCGGATGATCGACTTCGACGATCGTGCCTGTCTTGCGCAGCGATTCGTCTTCGGCGATCTCCTTCATCGACAGGATCGGGCCGCACGGAATGTCGTACTTGTTCAGGATTTCCATCGCCTCGAACTTGGTCTTCGTCATCGTCCAGCGTTCGACTTCCGCGAAGATTTCCTTCAGGCGCGGCAGGCGCGCGTCCGGCGTCGCGTAGTCCGGATGCGTCGCCCACTCTTCCCTGCCGATCACGTTGCAGATCTTCACCCACACCGGGGCCTGCGTGATGAAGTAGATGTACGCGTTCGGGTCGTGCTCCCAGCCCTTGCACTTGAGAATCCAGCCCGGCTGGCCGCCGCCCGATGCATTGCCCGCGCGCGGCACCGCCTCGCCGAACGTGCCGTTCGGATATT
>NZ_WHNP01000065.1 GCF_009362735.1 Paraburkholderia franconis
AGCGAGCCGCTGCGGATTTGTGCGCGTGCCCAGCGGATGGGTCGGCGACCTTCATCCTTCGCCCATGTGCCTGTGGGTATTTTTTCTCAGCGGGGAGATTGAGTTCGAGGCCAGTGACGGTGAACGACGTCGCGTCGCGGCAGGCAGCGCGATACTGCTTGAGGACACGACGGGCAAGGGGCATCAGAGTCGTGTCATTGGCGACGTGCCGGCGCTTCTCGCTTTGGTTCAAGTTTGACGTCGCGGTTTCCTTGGCCGGGGCGCAAGTTCCCCGTCGGTCGTGGTCATGCTCGAGAAGACATTCAGTCCGAGCCGAGCGCGCCCCCGGTCTTGCGCCAACACAATCCTGTACGGAGATGTTTTACGTGCGTCGCTGGTATTGAATACTGACCAGGAGCGTGCCGAGTGCTGTTGCATCCATCCTTTGGAGCCTGACTGTCGTGCCCGGCAAGTGCCAGACGGCGAGGTCATTACAAATTGTCTCTTCTGCGCGGCCATGTTCCGCGGCAAGAAGCATGAGCCATGATTCGAAGCAACCGACAGGATTCTGGTCAAGCGGTATAACTATTATTTCGTTCAACAGGGCGTTGCGACCGAAAAAGAAGTGAGCGGTGCATTCCCAGGCTCCGAGCGTGATTTTTGAAATCGCAACGGATGGGCCCCTTTCTGACCATCTATGGCGTGCCCGCGCTTGCAATCGGGTTGCCTCTCCTGGAAACATCGCCAGGACGTCGCGGTCAGTCATCGACCAGCTAGCTGGCGCCCAGTCGCCTATGTTGACGCGTCGTGCAGCGTTCTGATTTGAATTCATATGCTCCCCCTGTTGCGGCAGTAGTGCACTGCGCCCATATTCTGTCTCGCGTTGTGTTTCCCAACGCTTCTTCAGGAAAAGAGTGCCTAACATCGCGGGCAACGTATGTGACACCCTGCACATAAATGCGTATTTATCAGCCGCACCGCCATAAAGCTGTCAGAAAGCCATATCCCGTGGGTTGCCGGAGCGTTCTGTCGTTGCAGTCTCGCGCTCCGAAGCAAAAGATGGGGCAGCAATACGAACGGTACCGCACGGTGTTCGTCATACCTGTACGACGCGGGAGAGCCGGAGTTATCGTTGCCCACGTATGAAGAGGTACAACGGGAAAGTGAGTATGACTGTGGATAATCTCTTTGGCAGTAAAGCCGAGCATTGACTCACATGAAGCGAGACATGGGCAGCAAGGGTCGCGGTTTGCGACTCGCTCGGCCGGCGTGAACCCGCCAAAGCGTCAATGGTGGCTGCACGGGACTTCAGGCTCTCAAGGTGCAATACGCATGAAGTGTTGTGCACCGAAAAAGTGGTTAAGCCTGTGGATAATCTCACTCGCGATTAACCTGTCGGCTGATTCGTATGAAGCGAGGCATGCGCAGCGAGGGTCGGCCAATCGTCGCGCCGAAGCCATTTGACGTACGTCAACAGAGATTGCCGACTCACGCGTAGCCTTGAATTTGCCGACAGCTTCACGTGGGCCGCAGTTACCGCAGGGTTCAGCCGTCTGTTCGGGAGGCGCTGAAATGTCTGATAGCTTCAGCCGCACGCCTGCGTGTCTTTGTCTCGCGCTGGCCTTGGCCGCCTGCGCCAGCCCCCAGCCAGAAGTAGCGGATGCCAATGCGACATCCGCACCGCCCGCATTCTGGTGGAGTGTTTTTGACTGGAACACAAACGAAGGCTTCCGCACGTCTTCTCCGGACGGCACGGTGACGATGGTCGGGAAACACAACGTGGACGTGGCGCTCGAGGTCTTTGCGTGGAGCGGTGTGGGCGACATTCAGGTGAGGGGCCAACTGCGGCAAATCCGGTGTGGCCATATCGAGTACGTCTCACCCTCGAAAGGCGGCAGTGCGTCACGGGTGGTGTCTGAAGGACGTACGTATGACGCGCAGCTTCCGCCGCGCGACGAGTCGAATCCCATACCGCTGGTGCAGATGGCGGTGAGTGCCTACCACTTCAATCCCGCGAGCACGTCGGCGGTGCAACTCTGTCCCGCCACGATGGGGCAGTATCAGGGGACAACCGTGAGCGGCACGATACAGCTCAACGCAAGCGCAACGGCATTCCAGAATCCGAACGTCAAGACGACGGGCACGCTCACGATAAATCTGGTGCCCTGTGACACGGGACGGACGTGTCAGTGAGGATGATTCAATTTCTGCGCTGGTTCTCCGTCTCCTCCGGTGAATGCGGATTGAATAGCCGATGCGTTGATTTCAGATGACTACCTTCCGACATGGAATGGTTGACGCCTTGGCGAAAAGTAGGATGCCAAACCTTGATACAACACTTTTGGAGCACCCAGAAAATGGCAACCGGTACTGTGAAGTGGTTCAACGACGCGAAGGGCTTCGGATTCATCACGCCGGACGACGGCGGCGACGACCTGTTCGCGCACTTCTCCGAAATTCAGTCCAGCGGTTTCAAGACGCTCCAGGAGGGCCAGAAAGTCAGCTTTGATGTGAAACCGGGACCGAAGGGCAAGCAGGCAGCCAACATACAGCCGATGTAAGTCGACACGCAAACAACTCGACGCGCACGAAACTGGACGGCGGCGGCACGCCGATGAGCCTGCAGCCGAGCCTCCTTGTCAGCGACGACGGCATTAAGGAGAAGCCAACCATGAGTACCATTCTCAGTCGTCTCAGCCGTTCCACTGCTCTTGCGCCCGGCATGTTTGCGGCTCTTCTTATGGCCGGGACCTCAGCCGAATCCGCATGCCCGGATTACGTATCGTTGCCCTCGGGCACTGTCTTCAATCTTGCTGCCCTAATTGCAGATGCCGGGTCTCCGGAAGGTGCTCTCAGAAAGGCACGACGAGCGCTTGCACAAGTAGGTGCATACGGCGGATGTCCTCAGTCGCAGGAACTCGCTGTATGTGAGGAAACTTTGGCGGTCGCGAGGAAAGCCATCGTCGCGTTGGAAGCGTGCGCTCCATCTCACTCAGCTTCCGGGAAGGTGCGAGAGAATGAGCGCGCTGCCTCGAAGTAGACGAATCCAGGCATTGCTGCGGTGAGCCACGATAGTAGGACCGGGGAAATTTCCCGAGCACTCTCGACAGTGCCGAACACCCGAGCGGTCCTGGCCATGCGTCGTCCTTTACGCGTTCCTCAGCGCGCATGACGACAACATGCGGAAGTGCGTTTCCGCCGGCAGCTTCCACGGCTACGTCCGCTGTACGTATCGTGCCGCCAAGGCGCACGACGGTCGCGCGGTCAGATGCCACCACGGAGTTGCAATGGTGGCGAGTCCGATTCCGCGACTGCCACGGATGAATATTGTCGTTGCGGGTAAACTTCTTTGCCCTCTACATATGACGAAAATCAGTCGTGCATCGACAAGTTTTTGGCGGCTGGTGGCTGCACGGTAGTCCCTCGATGCAGGGGCACCTCGCTAAAATCTACATTGTGACAGTCTTGTGTTTCGTGACGTCTCCCGCACGCTCCCGTGATTTTTTTGTTGTATGTCGAATGGCAGTGACGTTCGACGCAATCCGAATTGATGGGTTCAGTTGTGAACAACAAGGGTGACACTCCGACGCTCCTCGATTCGGTACCGATGCCGGCACCTGTCTCGACTGAACCATTTGTCATTGCCGACGAAGGTCGCGTCATGCTGGTCTACCGGATTGCGCCGTCCAACTTTCACCGATATGGGCCTTTCGCTCGCAATGAAGAGCCGTTTTGTCTGGTGCGGTTCGACTCCGCAGTTTTTCAGAGCCTCGGGCCACCTAGCCACGAAGAATTGAGTCGACATGTCTTGCATGCAAAGGGCTTATGCTGTTACGGCGCATACGAGGTCCTTTATTCGACTCTTGTTGCTGAGTGGTGGCCGGACGTTCCCCGGGCGATTGCGCTTCGTCATTTCATCTTCACTTTCGAAGAGAGCAGTTTCGAATGCATTGCGAGCGACTGTCAACTTGCAGGCATCTATGGAGCGGCGAACGTTGCTTGTCGTGAGGCGTTTCTCCGGTTGCGCTGAATGTCTCACCAATCAGCCTTCTCTTGGGGCAGGCAGGTAACGACAGTTGAATACCGCAATAACGTTGTGCTCCCGCGCTCTTATCTTGCTATGCGTATTGCTGCCTCTGAGGGGGAATTCCATCCAGGGGGCCGGTGGCCGGTGCTGGACCCGGAGAGCGCCTACGAACAGACGCTCAATGACCTGCCGAACCTGCCCAGCCTTGCGCGCAACGGCTACCAGGGACGGTGAAGCTGCGGGATTTCGACGAGACCTACTCGATGGACGAGTGGTTCGACGACTTCAGGCAGCAATAGGAGCTCATGGACTTACCGCGCATCCGCGCAGCGATGCTCGAAGTGCTCCCGACCGGCGGAACCTGGAAATCCCCTGAACTGTGGGCAGCCTACAAGAAGGCGACCCGCGCATCGCTCGGCTCGTGGCTGCGACGCCTGCTGGCGAGCTAGGGAGGCGGGTGCGACCTTCAGGCGGCTGTCAGCAGGTCTTGCATCCGGAAGCAACGTTCTGGCACGGACAGAAAGCGCGACCGGGTGTCGTGCCGCGACGCGCGCGTGACGAGGCCGAGGGAGCGGCCAGGAATTCAGCGTGTTCCGTTCATTTAGCGTCTCATGTGCGGTAATTGCGTCTGAACGAGTGCTGCGGATGTCATGAACCCGGCTTTGCCTTCATTATGTTGTCCGCCCGTAGCATGCCGGGCAAGGCCTCAACGAAGAAATCTGCCTGCAATGCCGCGCCAGCCTGGACGTCGTATTGCGAAAAGTCCCGGACACCAGCCGCCAGGAGCACTTCGTCATCGAGAAAGAAATTTCCCGAGCACTCCCTGGATGGGCGAGTCAGTATGTAATGGGCCGCGTCTGCGACTATCTCCGGCTTGCGACATGCAGCAATCATATCGGCGCCGCCAATCTCGTTTCGCACGGCAGCCGTCGCAATCGCGGTTCTTGGCCACAGCGAATTCACGGCAAGGCCACGGTCCCTGAACTCGCCAGCTAGCGCCAGGGTGAACAGGCTCATCGTGTATTTGGCGATGGTGTATGCCGGGAAATCCTTGAACCACTTTGCGTCGGTGACCAGCGGTGGCGACAGTGTAAGGATGTGTGGATTCGGCGAATTGAGCAGGTGAGGCAGGCAGGCCTGGGCACAGACAAACGTGCCTCTGCCGTTCACCCCATGCATCAGGTCGTACCGCTTGACGGGCGTATCCAGTGTTCCCGTCAGCCGGATGGCGCTGGCATTGTTCACGAGTATGTCGATGCCACCGAACACCTCAACGGCTCGGCTAACCGCGCCCTTCACGCGTTCCTCATCGCGAATGTCGACGACCAGCGCAAGCGCCTTTCCGCCAGCCGCTTCCACGGCCGCAGCCGCCGTATGCACCGTGCCCTCGAGCCGCGGGTCCGGGTTGGCCGTCTTCGCTGCAATCACGATGTTCGCGCCGTCACGTGCCCCCCGGAGTGCAATGGCAAGCCCGATGCCGCGACTGCCTCCTGACATGAATAGTGTCTTGCCGGCGAGGTTCATGGTCGTCTCCTCCATACTTGGCCTGGCTGCGGTTAAGCACAAAACGCGGCGTTGCTACGAGTCAAAACAGCAAGACTGAAGTCGAACGCCGTTGCTGCGATGACAGTGCGTTGAACGACTGCGGCGCTGCTTTTACCACTTCGCGACCTGAATGACTTCTCCCGTGATGTCCTCTACCAGGCTACGCCTGTACGCCAGAGCCACCGCCGCGGCGGGAACACCCGCAGACCGGGCCTGCCCCATCGCTGCAAGCGTTTCTGAAACCCAGCCCGGACTGACGACGTTGACCCGTGCCTTGCCCTTCAGTTCGAGTGCCGCTGACCTGCCGAATGCCTCGACGCCTGCGTTTACGATGCTCACGGCTGCGCTTCCGGCCATCGGGTGTTGGGCCAGAATGCCGCTCGTCAGCGTCAGAGACCCGCCTTGAGTAACGTGTCCGACCGAACAGCGGACAAGGTTCACCTGTCCCATCAGCTTGTTCGCCAGACTGAACGCGAAGTCTTCATCTGTCAGCGATTCAAGCGGTGCGAATTTCGCTGCACCTGCAGCGCAAATCACGGCGTCCACGGTGCCGAGCTGCTGATACATCGACACGATGGATGCCTTGTCGGTGAGGTCCACGGACAGGTCCGGGCCGTGGCGGCTAGCACCAATGACCTGGTGGTTGGGGGAGAGCAGACGAACGATTTCCTTGCCGAGCAGTCCGGTTGCGCCGATTATCAGCACGCGCATGGTTCCTCCTTATCCGGAAAGGTCGCAGCCGCGCGGTGCGATACATCGCGCGTGGCCGAAGACGAACGAATATCGTACTACCGCTCGCGGCAACGCGAACACCGCAACTTACACGGCGCCGCACCGACGGGCGAGCTGGAATTCTGCGACCTGAGCGATGCCTGAGACAGGAAATAAGTCATCTCACCGCAGGAGAACCCGGCAGGTCTGGCACTGAGCCTCAAGAACTGCGGGAACCAGCATTGGGCGCAATGCATCGCGACAGGTAGACCGGGTGTGTTGCCTGAAAGAAGCCCGAGCGCGAAGAGAAAGATTTATTGCAATCATTTTGATGTCTCCATCGGATAGGGTGCCTGCTGAGATGACGATATTGACCTCACGGTAGGGATGGGCGTCGGCGCCCAACACGTCCTATCCCCCGTTTGCCGGTGTCGACGAAGCCGAATCTTTGGTGGCTGCCGAACCGGACGCTCCTGCACTGTCGCCGCCTCCACAACTCACTACCACCAGTGTGACCGCAAGGGCGACGAATGACGTGCCTGCTGCTTTCAGGAGACGAGGGAAAGTGAAGGCGCGCTCGTTGGGCGCCACGGACGGAATTTTCATGATGACCTCCTTGGAGGCAGTGCCTGTTGCGCACAATGGGCGGCGCTGCGCGGCACCGCCCGATTCCGTTGTACCCGACGGTACTCACGGTTGGTAAGAGCGAATCCGCCTACGAACCCATCGTGATGGGGAGTGTGACGTCCTTGGTGATAGTCGCCGCTTTGTGGCCAGGCACGCCGGCCGGGACGCTGAACGCCACGGCGACCCGCAACAGTCAAAGCGTGTTCTTGATGAGGGCCGGAGCTGCGTGGGACGTTGTTCAAAGAACCTACGGACAAGGGTCGACGCAGTGACCGGCGGCGGTGGCGCAAAGTTGGCCGAAGGCATTTCCGTTGCCATGCTCGCGGCCGTAACCCGTTTTAGCATTCCTGCTTTGAGGAACGATGTTGCATCAACTACAGCTTATTCCCTTGCCGCTCACAAATGTCCTGTTGGTCGTTCCGGTCGGGATGATGTCGACACTATTGGTCGTATCGGTAAGCAGAACATCGGTGTAACTCACGCATGCCAGCACGAGGGTCTGGCCAGATGGGCAAGAGAGCGTCGTGTTCGCCGGAGGCCCGACTGTAATGCTGGCTATGACCCGACCATTCTTGGGCTGTACGTTATTGAGAGATGCGCTGAGAGCCGAGGGACCCACCTTGTTGCTGGCCGCTGGGTGCTTGTCGCCGCCGTTGAAGCATGCATACACGGCGGTGGCCTGCGCGGTCAGCGTGTAATTCACGTTCTGGTTGCCGAGTCCAGCCTCATCGAAAGCGACATCAAGCGCTCCACTGTCAGCAACACTTGCGCTTGCACTCATAAAGTGCGCCCCTGATGTCGCGGCCAAAGCGGTGGCTGCGACAAGAGAAAGAGCCGCTGCTATTACGTTAAGTTTCATTTGAGCCTCGCTCAAAGAAAATGAAACATGAAAACCATGGCTGGCCAAAACCGGTTAGGCAAGCCTAGGCTCCGTACTCGCACATTTCATAAAAGGTTTTCCCGTATTTTTCCCATAGGCGCTCCTGGACAATTAACTGTCGTTGACCGAGCTTTGGCCATGAAGTAGTTGCAACCAGAATCTATGTCGTAATCATTCGAATAATGTGCTTCCTCTTTTAATAATAAAAATGTCGAGGATTATTTAAGACGATATGCCAGGCGGAGCGGCGCAACGAGTCGGCCGAAGTAATCCTGGATTGCTTAAATTCGGACAAGCAAATTCACCATCGCGCGCCGCCGGCCTGACGCCGGGCGCGGATTATTTGATGTCGACAGAGGTAAGTGTCGAAGTGCTCTTGAAGCAGCAAATTCCTATTAGGGATTGTTAGGCTTCTTTAAGCTTCGTCGAATGCAATATAGGTCAAACACCGTTACCGAAAATTTCTTTTTTTACTTCTCCGATACCGGCGATGTTATGACCGAGCATTGCTATCCTTATTGTCTATAATCATTGGTTTGGGCCGGTCGGGCTCGCCCCGGCACGCCGCGCCCAATGAAGCCAGACGGGGCGAACATTTCAGTCTGAGGCGCGCACGCTCGTAGCAACTCATGGGAAAGATTAAGCTCGGAGCGCACCGTCGTGCTAAAGCCGATTGTGATGAGTGAACGAACAGCTCGGTGTGTTATCCGGCCTCTGCTGCCTGTCGCTGGGCGCTACATCTTCACACCTGCCGGCGTCCCCATGGCGCCCGCAATGAGCCGATGGCCATGGGAGAGCGCGCTCACGCGTCCGTAACTCGATGCCAAGGGCTGTGAGCTGGGGTTGCGATGCGAGCGCGGGAAGCATGAAGCGAGCGCGGCAAGTGCGGCCAGGCCTACCGGCAGCGGACGCGGCGCCGCGGGCAACCAATCGAAAACCTCCCCACATCAAGAAGCAGGTCAAAACGCACAAGCCCGTGCGCGAGCGCGTCAGCTTTGTCAGCGCTGAAGACGCGTTTCAGTTATTCGAGGGAAACACTGGCGGTTTACCGTTTTCACGGGGAGGACTAAAGCGGCGTATGTCCTTGCGCTTCCGTTATTGAGACCCATTATGTGTGACGACAACGGCCTCCTACTGCAATATCTGGTCGTGACGCTGATGCATTCGATTCTCGTAGTCAGAGGGATGCGGAAATCCCGTCGCAGCTTGGTCGTTATGTCTGGTAAATCGCGAAGGCGTGGCCCGACCACGCACGGGGCACGCGGTACAAACACTGTCGAGACGTTCGCCCGGCCTCCACCGACGCGCAGGTCGGCTCAATTGTGCGCAAGCGCACTGAGGCCCTGCGGGGACCCACCTCACTATTGATTGTCGCCTTGGTCTTTGTGCCGTCCCTGTCTGGGCATCCATGCCACAACGCCAAGGTGGCAATGCGGTCGGTGCCAGGAAGGTCTGTGCGCCGACGAGCCTATGTGGTCGCGCTTCTTTGAAAGCGAACGCAGGGAGCGTTTCCATGGACGCATCGACTCGAGCCTGGATTCAGGGGGCTTTGATTCGCGCAGCCCGCCAGCAGCTGCTCGTGAGGTATTCGGATTTTCACGCGCTCTTTGGTGATGCCGATTCATTGCGCCGGCGATTTGAATTGCTCGAGCAGGTTGTTCACGAACTGGCGGACCCCGCAGAGGCTGATTACGGCGCGCTGATGGCAAATGCGCAAGGTCTGCCTGGGCCGGAATTTTTTCGGCGCTATCGCGTACTTCGCGCAGACGAGTATGAAACGATTGTTGGTGGTAACGCGTACGCTCGTCCAAGGCTGACCCAAAGGACGGCAATTGCGGTGAAGGAACGCCACCACGTCTACCTTCATGCAAGTCGTCACTGGTCGATAAGGCCAGACCTTCGCGCATGGACGCTGGAGTTGCCAGTCTCGCCAGATAGACGAGCAGGTGGGCCATGAAAACTCCAACAGAAGCGGACCTCGTCACGCTGCTGGTGGCACTGAGGGCCGAGGCCGGCAAATACGACGCTATCAGAGAGCTCAAAATGTCTGGGTGCACAGCGTTCACCGTGCATGGGCGGATAATGGCGTGCGCCGATGATAATCTGATTGCCCTCAAGCTCTCCGAACTTTCGGTGACCGCGCTACTGTACACACCGGGCAGCAGACGATTCCAGCGATATGGACGGGCCTCATTACGGCACTGGGTGGCCTTTGCGGAAACGAGTCCAGCATTTGGTTCGCTCGGGCAGTTGTTCGAGGAGGCCGTAGCGTTTGCTCTGGAGTCGTAGGGCGACAAGTGTTGACGAGCTCACGCCAGAGCGCACGGTGTGCATGCCGCGACACATACTTCGGCTCGTCGCTGCAGATACCGGCACTCCGGACTTGCCCAAACTCGCGGCGCAATTGACTGATTCTTTCGGTGCGGGGCGTACCTTAAAGCGACGTTGTGAAGGCCGTCAACCACGCTGGACTTGCGGACAGCAGCAATGTCTCCAGAGACTTGTCCAACCCGGTGAGCGCGAGCACACCGAAGGCGATGAACACCATCCCGAGAACCGCTTTCCCGGCGGCTTCCGCAGCGCGCAGTCGACCTCGAAATCGCGATATGCAGGCCCGCGAAAGGAAACCGAGCATCGCCAGCGGAAGGCTCGCTCCGATGCCGAAGATGCCCATCAGCAATGCGATATTGCCGAGATTCTGGCCTTGAGCGGCGAGCGTACGGCCGAACAACGACTCGCGTTGAGTGTCCCGCCCGCCGGCTCAGGCGTCAAGTCATGGTGATATAGCTTCAACAGCAGATGGCTTCCTGCGGCACGTATCCGCGCTCGGGGAATGTCCCATCGCGATTAAATTTCCTGCACACCCTTGACCAATGATGGCTGGATTGGAATTGTCATCCTAGACGCGTCATGGCGCCGGGCAACGTTTGTTTCGTCGACCAGTAGTCCCGCCACGGGTCCTGGGTCTGAAAGCTCAGGTACTCGCGAGCAGTTAACACGGTCCACTGCGCGCCATCTTTGAGAGCGTCAAGCTGGTCCCACGATACTGGCATGGACACTGCCATGCCAGGCCGGGCACGCGCAGAAAAAGCGGCCACTGTCGTCTGCCCAGTCCCGTTGCGAAGGTAGTCGACAAATACCTTGCCTTTGCGATTCGAAGGTCCCGACGTTGCTGAAAATCGCTCGGGAATAAATTTGGCAAGGTGCCGGACGACCGCCCGGGAGAATCCCTTCACGATGTCGTAGTCAGCCTTTGGCGTCAGGGGCACGACGATGTGCAGCCCCTTGCCGCCGCTCGTCTTAAGCCATGCCATGAGCCCCAGTTCAGTCAGTAGCGTGTGAACCAGAAGCGCTGCTTCGAGCATGTGCTTCCACTTCAGTTCTTCCCCGGGGTCCAGGTCGAAGACGACCCTGTCAGGCTTGAAGAGATGCTTGACCGTTGAGTTCCACGTATGGAACTCGACGACATTCATCTGGGCTGCCGACATGAGTGCATCGAGCGTGTCTACGGACAGCAATGAGGGATGCCCGGGCCACAATTCCGGATTGCGTTCCTTCAGACCTGGCATCCTGGTGGTCTCCGGATGCTTCTGAAAGAACAATTCTCCGGCAATGCCGGCTGGCGCGCGCACCATCGAAAGTGGACGGTCCTTCAGGTGGGGCAGCATCCATTCTGCAACGCTCTCGTAGTAGCGGACCAGGTCGAGCTTGGTGAAGCCGGTCGTGGCGTCAATCACCCTCTCAGGGTGGGTTACCTTGACAGTCGACACTGGTTTGGACGCTAACGTCTTCGCAGCTTCGCGGACAATGTCGTTCGCCGGTTTGTCGAGGCGCAAGCCTTTGAAGGAAGCCTGTCGCACAACACCGTCAGAGGTCCACGCAGCAAACTCGACCTCCGCGACCAGCACCGGCCGGACCCAGCGCTCGCTGCCCGCCTCGCGTCTGGACCAGCGCCGTGACTTCGCAGCGGTGACATCAAATGGTGCAGAAGGCATTTCAAGCGGGGTGAGGCGGGTCCACAGGTCACGGGCGGTCCGGGCATCCCAGCCAGTGCCGACGCTGCCAGCATCGCAGAGTTTCCCATCGGTGTGGTATCCCAGTAGCAAGCTGCCAACCTCCCCGGGCGCACCGCTTCTATTGGTGAAGCCACAGACAACAAACTCCTGGCGCAGCCTGCACTTCGCCTTTAACCATGTCTGCGATTTTCCGGAGACATACGGCGCATTGCGCCGTTTGAAGACGAGACCTTCCAGTCCCAGTTCACCGGCAGCCCGGAATACCTGTGCTGGCGGCGCCAGAAAGTCTTCGCTGAAACGAATCCGCTCGCCCGCGTCTTCCAGAAGTTGCTTGAGAAGGTCGCGCCTAGAGCTCACCGGTACCTTCCGCAGGTCCTGTCCATCCAGGTACATCAGGTCAAACAGGAAGTAGGAGATGCTCTCGTTGGGAGCTCCGTCAATAGCATTCTGCAAAGCGGCGAAATCAGGAATTCCATCCTTGAGCACAACGATTTCGCCATCCAGCCACGTACTTGAGACGTTGAGCTGTTCAACCGCGGCGGCCAGACTCGTCAGTTTTTTCGTCCAGTCATGCCCGCCACTGGTGAAAAGTCGTACGCGCCCCTTGTCGATACGTGCGAGGATTCGATAGCCATCAAACTTCGTCTCAACTATCCAGTCGCCTCCCGTCGGCAGGGATGCTGCCAGGCTCGCGCGTTGCGGCTCGAGCTTTACGGGCATTGGAGCCGGCGCGGCCGCTGTGAGGTCAATGTTGGAACCAGCACCAGGCAATGGTCGTAAGGACTTGGGTTCGCGCTCCTCTACGAGCCCAAGGGGTTTGCCGATGACACTGTCAGGTAGCGCCTTGATGACATCGTATTGCGCGAGCGGTTGCGCCCACTCGTCGTGTTTCTTGAAAAGCATCCACTGGTCCTGCCGGTCTTCCGGCTTCGCAATTCGCACCAGCTCCCACATGCCGGCGAGCTTTTCGCCGTGAAGTCTGAAGACGAGCTTGCCGGCTTTCATCCCCTCGCGCGGGTCGCCGACTGGGTCCCAGGTCCCACGGTCCCACACCAGAACGGTGCCGGCCCCGTACTGCTTTGGCGGGATAGTGCCTTCGAAGCTCGCATATTCAACCGGATGGTCTTCGACGTGAATCGCCATCCTTTTTTCCTTGTGGTCGTAGCAGGGTCCTTTCGGTACAGCCCACGACAGCAAGACGCCGTCGAGTTCAAGCCGAAAGTCATAATGCAGCCGGCCTGACCAATGCTTTTGGACAACAAAGACCAGACCCAGGTCGTCAGCCGACGAGGTTCCAGCTGCTGGTGCGGGCTCCGGCGTGACGTGAAAGTCACGCTTTTTCCGATAATTGGACAGCGAGGAACGTGTCCGGTCAGGAATGGCGGGCATGACTTCAGTTTAGGACCTCAGGTGCTGAGTTGTCCGCAGGACCCTCGCGTATTGGCGGGCACGACATAACGGTTGCTCTGGCTCAGGCATCCATGTCGGCCGGAAGAGCGTCTCCGACGGCTGCTCCTCGCGCTCGTCAGCCTCGGCCCACTGCGGGCCTCACCGCCGCCGTTGGCGGCGCGTCGGTGGACATCCGCTCCCAAGCGCCAAGAGGCACAATGGATGCTCGATGACGTGCATGCTCATGCTGAGAGGTGAAGACATGAAAGCAGAGAACTACCTGAACCCGAAAACCCGGGATGAGCACGTCGCGCGATACATCACCCAAGGATTGCACGCGCTGTCCGTGCACTCGGGGATGCGAGCACTGTCTGAAGGAGAAGAAATCGAGCTCGATTTCGCGCCTGAGATATATGCTCTGACGCGAGCTCTCGAACTGCTTGGAGTCGACACATCCGAGCCGATTCACTTCAGTTTTCCAGACCAGCCGCCACCACGAACATGATTCGCTTAAACGGCATCTCCACGACCTGCATATCACTTTGTGATGTTCGCCCTGCGTGCGCGGCGAGCTGATAACTCAAAGCCCCGCCTTCGTCTGGAACTGCTTTCGTGAGGAGCGGCGAGCCTCACCATATGTTCGATGTCCAACGGATACGGCGAGTCAGCCATCTTGCCGTGGCGGCCTTGTGGCACGATTGCAGCACGTGAGCTTCCTGCGAGTCCGGAATATGAACAACGATGCGCTGACAATTGCCTCCTGGTGCCACAGTTTCCTGCCGCTTGAATCAGCTTATCTGGGAGACGAATACTACTACCAGAGCTTGCCCCTGTGCCTCATCGACGCTGTCTTCTCCATACGAACGCAATATAAAGCCGCGCAAAACGTTGTCTCGAGATACTGTCGACACTTTGAGTTGCGCCAGTTTCGGGAAGGTCGGACATCAACGCCGCCGCCTCGCGAGCAGCAGGAGTCCATCAGCTCGTTTCTCACGCACTATGAAGAGCTTGGGGTCGGAGGTATGACTGAGGACGTCTTCAACAACCGGCAACAGTTGCCTGCTGGCAGCGGCGTCCTGAAGTCCGAGCTCGCGATGGAATTTGGCTATGTCCTGGTAGACAACGACATTCAGTATTTCGAGGACGTCACCCCGGGCCTGGTGGACAAGGAAAAGCTCGAGCGGGAAATTCAGCGCGCATCGAGGCAGAAAATGCACGCGCTGCTGAAATATTTCTGGATGCTAGCCGGGCATGATGACCTCGCAAAACCGGACCAGTGGGTCCTGGAATTCCTCACACTCACACTACGGCGAACCGTCACTGCGCGCGAAGTTCAAGCCCTGCTTACGGAAGCGACCGACTATCTCCGACCTTCGTTTCCCCAGATGACGGTTCGTCTTCTGGACCATGAAATCTGGAAGTATCAGCGCGACCTGCCCCGGACGCGCGCAATGCCACAGAGCACCTGGCGATGACTTATGATAATCGGCGGCAACCGCATATAGCAGTTGACTTGGTTCGCGCAAGTCGTGGTTCTCGACCCACGCACGGCACTAGGAGAGGCCCGACCATTCTGCTTCGTCTTCGGTATCGAAAACGCCGAGGACTCCGCATCGACAAGCTTTGATTCCCGGTCGGCCCGCAGAGCGTTCGGTGCATGTGAGGATTCCGGTGTCGGTGTCGGGCTCAAAGTGCTTCGTAGCGCGCGACGACCAGGTCATTCTTCGTCGGATGTCGATGCGTTATAGGCCTCTATTGCGGCCTCGCGGGTCGCCCAATACTCCAGCACCGATGCCTTCGTGACGAATCGGTCGCTCCCCTTTTCATGATGGAGTTCCAGTTTCCCTTGCTCCAGCAGCTTCGAGATGTGCGGGCGGGACACGAATAGCAGGGTCGCCGCCTCGGCGATGGACAGGAAGTCGTCGGTATCATGCCGCCATGCGGGATGCCGGCTCAGAACGTCAACGAGTATTGCCTCCACGCCGACGGAGAGCTCGCGCCGAACGTCAGAAGGCAGACTGGCCCCAACACGCCTGAACATCTCGTCCATACGTACGCGCGCGAGCTGCACCGCGTCTGCAATTGATGGCGAAATTTTCCCGTCTGTCGACATATTGGCTCCCGGGCGGGGGGTAGAGATTGAGTGTAGCCCCTTTGCGAAGACACCGAAACGCCCCAGCTGCGCCCGTCGCAATCCGAACTGGAGGGGCCCATGAAATCGAACCGCTTTTGTCTTGCCTGTGGCAACGCATTTGTGCCGCTGCTGCATGTTCCCCGTCAGCGATATTGCTCCTCGAAGGCGTGCCAGCGCGCCCGCCGACGCGACTGGCAGCGCAACCGGCTCCGTATCGACAGCGACTATCGCGACAATCAGGCCCGTGCCCAGGCGAAATGGCGCGCAGGCCACTCGAGCTACTGGCGCGAATATCGAGTTGCGCATCCGGCGTATCACGAGCGCGACCGCAGTATGCAGCGGTCGCGCAATGCGCGACGGAGATTAAGGCCAATTGCAAGGATGGACGTCATGAGGCTCACCGGGCCACTGGGCTCCGGGTTCTACGTGCTGACTCACGCGCATGACGCTGGCGCTGCAAAAATGGACGCGTGGACCGTTCACATAGCCGTGCTGTCTGCACCGACAGCGCCGCCTTGGTGATTGCAAAGAGATGACTTGATACGCATTGGTGTCGGGCCTGCTACCTTCGCCTTGTCACCGTCCGTTTTCGAACGCGACCTTCTGATGTGAAGCCGCGACGCTCGCATCTGGCGCTCACAAGCCCACGCCGAAGAACTCGACCCTGTCGGTGACGCCATGGTCCAGCGCCGTGCCGGAATATTCCCGCGCGTAAATCTGGCGCCCTGGGGTGGGTTCTTGGTTGGATTTTTGGGTGGGTTCGCGCAGGCTGCGCAGAGCGCGGACAGGACGAACGCGGCACCGGCCGCGCGCAATTTCCGAACCATGGCGCTCACGACCACCGCTTTCACGAACTGTCTCACTGGCCGCCTATCAGCCGGCGCAGCCATGAACCGCGAGGCGCGCGGGTGGCGTTCTTGTAGGCCTCCCACAACCTGGGCGACGGCCAGGTCGACGCCCGCGGAAGCAACTCCAGCATAGCCGCCCGTATATGAGGTGCGTCACATAGCGCCCACTGCTCCGCGAAATCACCGAACCATTCGTCCATCGTGTAGGTGTCGTCATATCCGCGCAGGTTGACGGTTCCGGTGTAGCCGTCACGGACCAGGTCCATGACGTTGGGCAGTTCGTTGAGCGTCTGCTGGTAAGCACTCTCGAGGTCGAGCACCGGCCAGCGCTCCTGGATTGGATAGCTTGCACAGAGCGCGCGCACCCGCGCGTCGACGCTCGCACGCACCGCTGGCGTGTCAACGCGTGGATTGATTTTCTGCTCGCGCAGTGCTGCGAAGAACTCCTGGACTGTCAACCGGTCGGCCATCGGCTGCCCCTCTTGGTCAAACGGCAACGATGTGTTCGTAGAACCAGTCATTGAATGCGTCGAAGCCCTGCACGGTCAGCCCGAGCCGATGCGCATTCTCGCAGGCCCGAACCAGCATCCAGCACGCAGCCTCCTCGAGGTCGGCCTCGAAGTCCGGCGCACTGATTTTGTCAAAGTAGCACAGTGCGCTGCTAACCCGGTTCTCGGCATCCGTGAAGGCGCCCTTGTCCAGCGACTTGCCATGCAGTTCCGTATGCACCAGGTCGGTCGCCTCGAATTGCCAATCCAGGACCGCCGGCTTGCCGGATTGCCTTAGTGCCTGGCCCAGTACACGTTCGGCCGCGCTGGCCAGGGTGATGGCCGATGCGAAGCGATGGCGTTCCAGGAATGCGTCGAGCGCCATCTCCAGCTGCTCGCGCGCGAGGTCGACGCGATTGCAGGTTTGCGAGGTCATGCTCAAGCTCACTGACGGGTATGGATATTCCAGTCTACTGCGGCTGCGACTTGCCGAGGAAACCTGACGGCCCTGTTGCCACGCCGACCGCGCCGGAGGTACTACGGCTCGGCTTGTTTCTGGAACGACGGGCGGTGATGGATACCGGAACACGTTTACCAGCGGAGGAAGCGGCCGCGTTCGTCAGACGCTGAACGTCATTGCCGACAATAATTAGCGTTACTTACTTGCACTCCACGTTCATCGGGTACCGACCGTTTCTTGTGTGCTCGGGGTTGCCAATGACCTACAACGAAAAAAACCGACTCGCTGGAGTCGGGTGAGGGTGAGGCGTCTGTTACTGGTTCGCGGGAGCGGCGAGCGCGTCGTCAATCCAGCGGTCGAGCGTCGGTCCGCTTCGGATGTACTGATTGTCCGCTGTCGCTACATGCAGTCCGGCATCGTGCTTGATGGGCTGACCGTAGCCGCCGTTCTCGCGCAACCAGGTCGCGACGGCTTTGGGGTCGTCGGACGCGAATCGGCACTTTGGAAACATGAAGTGCTCTTCAATGACGCGGAACTTGCCCTCCGGTGTCGGAGCGTGACGTTTCAGGGTTGGAAACATGAGATTCTCCTTGTTTCCTGGAATTATTGTGATTCAAGTATAGGCGTGCCGCTTCGGCCGCGCGCCGGCGACCTCGTGACTGAGACACATGAAAATGCCCGGCTACCCGCGTAGGCGGGCCAGTACGACTCCGGAGGGGCGCGCCTAGCTGATACCGAGCATCGAAGCCGTCATCGTCGCTTCAGCGACCTTTCCTGGTGCATGGAACCAGCGCAGAAATTGAAGGGAGGCGCGGCAGCAGGCTCATCGGCGCGCTGTCGCCACACCATATATTTTCGTTGCAACGTTTCTGGCACAGGCTGGCGTCGCTGCGGTTGCGGGATTAGTGCTCGCCGGCGTACGTATCCCAATGCCTTCAGCGAAAGAAACATCCATGGGGCGACCGTTCAAATCTCTCTCCCAATCTTCACTTTTCTATCCCCCAACCGCCACAGGGTCGCGGCGCCAGTGCGCACATCAGCTCGTAGCCAATCGTGCCAGACGACGCAGCGACGTCATCAATCTTTATGTTGTCCCCACAATTCGACCTTCGACCCAGCACCTGCATGGGGGCAAGGCGTAAGGTCCACCGTCAACATGTCCATTGAGACCCTGCCGACAGTACGCGTCAGGACTCCATCTACTGATATGGGCGTACCGGTGGGCGCGTGCCGAGGATAGCCGTCTGCATAGCCACATGCGACCACACCAACACGGATGCCGCGTTCGGCGGTAAACGCGCGCATAACCCACCGTCTCGCCAGCGCGCATCATCTGGGTTCCAATAATCTAACTGCTTAACGTCATCGACGCGCGCAGTGGAACATCCGCAATGTCGCATGCGAGTCCCGACGGTGAACCGCCATAAAGCACGATACCAGGGCGAATCCAGTCTCGATGGGCTTGGTCATGCCACAAGGCAGCCGCAGAATTCGACAGGCTTCGGTGCCCTGGCATGCCACGGGTAATCGCGTCAAAGCGGCTCATCTGCCAATCGACCTCCACCATCCGCATTCGCGAAGTGGCTCATAAGCGTAATGGTGCCGATGCCAGGGGAAGCCAACGCGCGCTCCCACGCCTCCCGATATTGCTCTGGCGCAAATCCGAGTCTGTTCATACCCGAATTCATCTTCAGGTAGATGTCAATCGACTTCATTGGCTTGGTAGAGACAATCAACTCACGCTGCTCGTCGCAGTGTATTGCCACCGTCAGGCCGAACTCCTCGGCTGTCTTCACATCGCTTTGGGTGAAGATTCCTTCAAGGAGCAGGACCGGCTTTTTCCAGCCGAGCTGACGAACGCGAACGGCTTCATCAAGGTCGAGGAGCGCGATGCCGTCCGCCGCTTCCAGTGCCGGATAGATTCGTTCGATGCCGTGTCCGTAGGCGTTCGCCTTAACGACGGCCCAGACGCGAGATGTCGGAGCCCGTTGACGAACGACCTCTAGGTTATCTCTCACGGCATCCGGTTGAACGAAGGCTTGAATAGGACGAGGCATAGCTTTTCCTTCGGAAACGTATTGAACGATGGCATCAGGCGATAAGGGAAGACCGACGGTGCTGACGTGTCGCGCAGGCGTGGCTATACCCGCATGCAACGCATTCAGCTCAGGTCGAATTCTGCCGGAGCGGGTGACTGGTTTGCGTAGCGGGAAACGTTGAGGTCATCGTGGCGAATCGCTGGCTGCTTCCCTGAAACCAAATCGGCGAGCAACTGCGCTGAACCACATGACATCGTCCAGCCGAGCGTGCCATGTCCGGTATTCAGATAGAGATTCGGGATTGCGGTGCTCCCCACAATCGGAGTTCCGTCTGGCGTCATGGGACGAAGCCCGGTCCAGAACGTCGCCTTTGAAGTATCGCCGCCGCCCGGGAAGAGGTCGTTGACACACATTTCCAAGGTGTCGCGACGGGCTTCGCGAAGGCGCTTGTCGAACCCAACGATTTCAGCCATGCCGCCAACACGGATGCGCTTGTCGAATCGAGTGATAGCGATTTTGTAGGTCTCATCCAGCACCGTTGACACCGGCGCGCATCGCTCCTCGATGATAGGAACGGTGATGGAGTAGCCCTTGAGGGGATAAACGGGAATCTTGACGATGTCCGAGAGGAAATTCGTCGAATAGGAGCCGAACGCGACGATGAAAACATCGGCGTGAATCAGCTTGGCATTGTGGCGGACGCCGACAACTTTACCGCCCTCGACGACCAGACCCTCGACTTGCGTGTTGTATCGAAAGGCGACGCCTGCTCGCTCAGCTATTGCCGCAAGCCGGGTCGTGAACAACTGGCAGTCGCCCGTCTCATCGCCCGGTAGACGCAAGCCGCCGGTCAACTTGTGTGAGGTGGCGGCCAGAGCCGGTTCTGCTCTGGCCAGTTCCCCCTGAGTCAGCAACTCATATGGGACATTGGCCTCCTTCAGCACGGCAATGTCCTTCGCGGCACCGTCGAACTGCTGCTGCGTACGGAAAACCTGCAAGGTTCCACCCGTGCGTCCTTCGTACTGGATGCCCGTCTCTGTGCGAAGCGCCTTCAGGCAATCCCGACTGTATTCCGCCAGTCTGACCATTCGGTTCTTGTTGATGGCATAGCGCTCAGCAGTGCAGTTCTGAAGCATCTGCCACATCCACTGAAGCTGGAACTGCTTGTCCTTATCGTCTGGACGAATGGCGAGCGGAGCATGCTTCTGAAACATCCACTTCACTGCTTTCAGAGGCACACCTGGAGCCGCCCAAGGTGCGGCATAGCCAGGTGAAATCTGTCCCGCGTTGGCGAAGCTTGTCTCCAGGGCAGGACCTTGCTCACGGTCAATGACGGTGACTTCATGGCCCGCGCGCGCGAGATAGAACGCGCTCGTCACGCCGACAACTCCACTCCCCAGAACGACGATTCGCATACACCCGCCACGTAATAGCAAATTGAGCCGTTTGCACACAGAAATGTATGCAGGTCTTGTGAGCATGCTAGCCGCTAGTAAGTAGTTGAAAAAACTGTTTGATTTGACATTTTTGGTTGAATCGACTGCATTCCGCCAGCAATGGGGCGCACGATACGCTGGTAGCCTCGCCGCAGTTGAGACCGCGGGGGTCCGAAGATTTCGCGCCCGATACGACTAAGGAAAAGTGCCTAGTTGACACCCTAAATTTTGAAATCCTAGACTGTGTACATCGCTGCACACATTTGGATGCGCAAGATTGTGTGGTGAGAAATTTGACTTTTCCATCGGACCTATCCAAATCTCGGGAGCTGATTATGGTTCTGCTGTCTCGTCTCACTCGGCGCGCTCTGACGTGCGTGGCGGTAATCGGTTTTGTCGCAGCTAGCATCCCGGCTCATGCCGATGAGACCGGCACCTGGCAAAGCGTAAAAAAGGCTGGTGTTCTCCGATGCGGCGCGGCCGTGGCGCCTCCGTACGTCATGCGCGACCCGAAGACGGGCGAATACAGCGGGTTCTTCTCGGAAATCTGTCGCAGCTTTGGACAAAATGTGCTGAAGGTGAAGGTCGAGTTCGTCGATACGACGTGGGACAACATCGTGGCTGGACTGCAGTCCGATAAGTGGGACCTGTCGATGGCGTTGAATGACACCCCGGAACGCGAAAAGGCGATTTCCTTCTCTGCGCCTGCCACGGACTACAACGTGTCTTTCGTCTACAACAAGAACAACCCGAAGGTTCCCAAGGGCGCTCACACCATTACCGAAATCGACAAACCCGGAGTGACAGTGGCGGTTATGTCGGGAACGGCACAGGACAAGGCAATCTCCGCTGTTTTCAAGCAGGCGACCATCATGCGCCTGCCGGGTAACGATGAAACGCGCCTTGCTCTCATGTCCAAGCGAGCGGACCTACTCGCGGACGCCAACATCACAAACATGTTGCTCACCGAGGCCCACCCTGAATGGGCGTCGACCATCCAGCCGACTCCGCCGCTGGCTCAGCAGGAAGTCGCTTTTGGACTCAGGAAGGAAACGCCTGCTGCGGACATCGCCGTTCTCAACAAGTACGTGGACGAACAGGTCAAGTCGGGCTCTGTCAATCGCCTCATCAAGACCGCGGTCCAGGCGATGCTTGTCACTAACAAGTGATGCTTCATCTCACGCGGCACACCTGAACGGGCGGGCGGTGTCCGGGATATTCACAAAGCCCTCCGCCAATCTGACCTTCGCAAAACATGCGCCAACGGCGCGCCAGCTGGAGAGATTCCATGCTTTCTTCACCATCCATGATTGGCCAACACGACCTTCCGCGTGCTGCGCTAGACGCAACCAATTCGACCTTCGGCGATTTCGTGCAGTTTCGGGATGTCTACAAGTCCTATGGTCCGAATCTGGTTGTCATGGACCACATGGACCTTGACATGCGCGCCGATGACCGCCTCGTCATTATTGGACCGAGCGGAAGCGGCAAAAGCTCGCTGCTTCGGGTGATGATGGGCCTGGAAGGCATCCAGGGCGGCCAGATTGGCTTTCAGGGAAAGCCTTACATCGTTGGAGCCGACTCGGGCAAGTCAAAGCGCATTGACGCCAAGCTGCAAAAACAGATTGGCATGGTGTTCCAGCACTACACCCTGTTCCCGCACCTTTCCGTTTTGAGCAACCTCATCCTTGCGCCAACGAAAGTCAGCGGCATCTCTAAACCAGAAGCGACCGAGCGGGCGCGCATGTATCTGGCTCGACTCGGCCTTGAAAGCAAACTTCACGCGTATCCGAGTCAGCTCTCCGGCGGTCAGAAGCAACGCGTCGCTATAGCGCGAGCCCTGATGCTTGAGCCCAAGCTCATGTTGTTCGACGAGGTCACATCGGCGCTGGACCCCGAGATGGTCATCGAAGTGCAGAACGTGATGCTTCAGCTTGCTGAGCAGAAGATGGCGATGATTATCGTCACGCACGACATGCATTTCGCGCGCGACATCGCCACCCGAGTTGTCTTCTGTGCGAGCGGAAAAATCGTCGAACAAGGCGCTCCCGCCGATATGTTCAAGTGCCCCAAGGAAGCTCGCACGCGCGAATTCCTCGAGAAAGTGCTGCATTTCGACTGAGGTCCGACATGAACTATCAATTCGACTTCCGCTTCCTTGAAGGCAGTTTCGGCGCCTTGTTCGAAGGCCTCAAGGTCACTCTCGAGCTCGCAGTAGCCTCGAACATCATGGGTCTCGTGCTGGGCTTCCTCCTCTGTCTCCTGGCGATGAGCAGGTGGGTGGCCGTGCGTTGGCCGGCGCAGCTCTTCATAGAGTTTTTCCGCTGCACGCCAGCGCTCCTACAAATCGTCTGGTTCTTCTACTGCATTCCGATGATGGTCGACGTCTTCATCGACCCCATCCTGATGGGCGTGCTCGCGCTTGGTCTCAACCTGACCGCATTCAACGCCGAAGCCTACCGTGCAGGCGTTCAGGCGGTCCCCAAGGAGCATCTGGACGCATGCGTCGCGTTGGGCCTCAAGCCGTGGCAACGCACCGTGTACGTGGTGCTGCCTCAAGCCCTGCGTAGCGCGATGCCGGTCCTTATGACCAACGGCATTGGCAGTCTGCAGCAGAGCGCCCTTGTTGCCATCGTCGCAGTGGCTGACCTGATGTATGTCGGCAAGAGCCTTGCGACTGAAGCTTACCGGCCGCTCGAAACGTACACGGTTGTTGCTCTTATCTACTTCGCACTGTCTCTGCCCATCGCAAAACTTGTGAATGTGATTGAGCGTCGTCAGGACCTTGCGGTCAAGCGTTGAGGAGAAGACCATGCATCTCGATTTCTCAGCTGTTTTTCCTTACTGGCTGGTCTTGCTCAAAGGACTGGGACTCACGCTTGCGTTCACGAGCAGTTGCGCCGTCATTGGAAGTCTCGCAGGCTTCGTGTTGAGCCTGATTCGTATGTCGCCCAACCGGTTCATCAAGGGCGCGACAACGCTGTACGTAGAATTCTTTCGAGGCACGCCGCTACTCATCCAGTTGTTCTGGGTCTTCTTTTGCTTCCCGGTTATCTTCCGGCTTCCGATACCGCCCTACCTCTCGGTTGTGATTTCCCTGACGTTGTACATGGCGGCTATCACCAGTGAGACATTCCGTGGTGCGTTGAAATCCATCTCCTCTGAACAGCACGACGCCTGTATCGCATTGAGCCTTTCGCCGCAGGCAAAGATTATGTACGTCATTTTTCCGCAGGCGCTGCTGCGAGCGATTCCGCCTCTGCTCTCGAACGTCGTCAGTCTGTTCAAGGAAAGTGCGCTCATCTCGTCGGTGGGCGTTGCGGACCTCATGTTCGTCGGACAGAACATCTCGAACAGCACAGCAAAGCCGGTCGAGTTCCTGACGACGGTCGCGATTATTTACTTCCTCGTCGCTTTTCCTCTCACGCGCCTCGTCGGCGTGGTCGAGTCGCGATTCCTCAGGCGCTTTGCCTACTAACCCAACCCCGTCCTCCATAAAGGGAGCAACACATGCAGATGAAAGGCATCCTGCCCGCACTCGTCACGCCGTTCAATGCTTCCGGCGGCGTCAACCACGACGTGCTGGCTAACATTCTCGAGTTTCAACTCAAGGCGGGCGTAACCGGCTTCGTCCCGCTCGGCTCTACTGGTGAGTATTACGCTCTGACTCACGACGAGCGCCGGGCCATCCTCAAGACTGTTCTCGAGGTCGTGGGTAACCGCGGCACACTCATCGGCGGCGCGAACGGTTCGTGCACGCGTGAGGTCATTGAGCAGGTTCAACTGGTCCGCGATGCAGGCTACAAAAACGTCCTCATCGCACCGCCGTACTATGCGTTGCCGTCGCAGGAAGAACTGATTGGCCACTACGAAGCCATCCTCAAGGCGGTTCCTGACGTCGACGTCGTCCTTTACAACTATCCGGTTCGCACGAACGTGGAAGTGGGCTTCGGCGTACTGGACGCGTTCAAGGATAACCCGCGCGTCGTCGGCATCAAGGAAAGCAGCGGCAACCTGCTGCGTGCCATCGAAATCGGCGAGAAGTACAAGGAGCACTATCAGTTGTCGTGCGGGTCCGACGACCAGGCGCTCGATTTCTTCCTGTGGGGTGCGAGCAGCTGGATTTGCGGGCCTGCGAACTGCTTCGTGAAGCCTGTCGTGGACTTCTACAACAAGTTCACAGCTGGCGACATCCGCGGCGCCCAGGATGTGATGCGCTCTCTATTCCCCGTTATGGCGACGATGGAAGCGGGCAAGTTCGTGCAGAAGGTGAAGTACGGCTGTGAACTCGCGGGGTTCAAGGTCGGCGCGGCTCGCATGCCGTTGCAGCCGCTGACTGACGCCGAAAAGGCAGACTTCCGCGCCGTCTTCGAAGCAGCTCAGGCATGACATGAAGCCGGCGGAGAAATCCGCCGGCTGTGTACTCTCGCAAGGTATTCAGATGAGCAAGCACAGCTTTACGAGTATCGAAGGGCATACGGAAGGCATGCCCGTGCGCATGGTGATTGCCGGCGCCCCAGAGCTTGTCGGCGCGACAATGGACGAGCGCCGCAGAGCCTTTGTGGGTGACCATGACTGGATTCGACGCGCGCTAATGCTGGAACCGCGAGGACACTCGCACATGTCCGGAACGATTTTGTATCCGCCGTTATCTGAAGATGCGGACATGAGTCTAGTCTTCATCGAAACATCTGGCTGCCTGCCGATGTGCGGGCACGCGTCAATAGGCTCCATTTCGTTCGCGCTCGAAGCTGGTCTGATTCAACCGAAGTCGGCCGGTACCGTCGTCGTCGACGTCCCGGCTGGCACGCTGCACGCCAGGTACTTGATGGATGGCGACCGAGTCGCGTCGGTTCGATTCACGAACGTTCCGAGCTTTCTGCTTCATCGCGACATTGAAATCGAGCATCCTTACTTCGGACGTCTTGCAGTCGACCTCGCATATGGCGGCAATTTCTATCCTATCGTGGAGGTGCAACCGAACTTTCCGGGATGTGAGCACTTCTCGCCTGAGCAGTTGCTGGAATGGGGTCGCCAGATGCAAACCGCCGTGAACTCGACAATCGATGTCGCTCATCCCGACAACCCAGACATCCGCGGCGTGAAACACGTCATGTGGACGGGCGCCCCTTTTTCCAATGATGCTGACGCTCGTGCAGTGGTTATTGCAGGTGACAGCCTGATTGACCGCTCACCGTGTGGCACCGGCACGTCCGCTCGAGTCGCGCAGCGGTATGCGCGCGGGCTACTCACGGAGCGACAGGTATTCCGACACCAGAGCCTGATTGGCAGCTGTTTCACTGGTCGAGTGGAATCAACAACAAGACTCAACAGCGGGTTGGACGCAGTTTTGCCGAGCGTCGAAGGACGCGCCTGGATTACGGGACGGTCAGAATACTACGTCGACAACTCTCAGCCATATGCTCATGGCTTCAGCCTGCAGGAGTACGCGAATTGAACGCCGTTCCCCGCGAAAATCTTTCGCGTGACCCGCTCGCCTCCACCCGGGAATCTGCCGTCGTGATAGGCGGCGGCATCGTGGGCGTGTGCTGCGCGCTCTATCTTCAGCGCAGTGGCTACGACGTCACGCTCATCGACCCGGAGGCGCCGGGAAATAGTACGGCGAAGTGGAGTTGCGGCCAGATGGCGGTGAGCGAAATCATCCCGCTATCCAAGCCTGGGATTCTCATGAAAATCCCGGGCTGGCTGATGGACCAGACAGGTCCACTCGCGCTTCGCCCGAGCGCTCTTCCAGGAATCGTTCCCTGGTTCATCCGGTTCCTGATGTGCGCTAGGCATTCGAAGATTGTCGACATCGCTCAGTCGATGGCGACGCTGACGCATGACGTCTATGCAGACTATGCTCCGTTACTCGACGCGTGCGATGACAAAGCCCTCATGGGCGAATGCCCTATCCTCGAAGTCTTCGACAACCCGAGCGGGCTTACGCACGAGCAGCCACATCTGGAGTTGCGCGAGTCGCTTGGCTTCAAATCACAGCGTCTGAACGCGAAGGAAATCGGTGACCTTGAGCCGGCGCTTGCTGGCAAGTTTGCCCACGGCCTGATGTTCCCCGACTGGCGCGCTGTCAGCGACACGGAAGGCTTCATCGCAGCGCTCACGAGCAGCTTCATTGCCCAAGGGGGGCGGCGAATCCAGACGCAGGCCAGTCGCATTGTCGAATCGCAGGGCCGCGCGGTAGGCGTCGACCTTGCGAACGGCGAGCGCGTTGCGGCACAGCATGTTGTTGTTGCCGCAGGTACGGGCGCGCAGCAGTTCTTCAGCGCGCTGGGGGTAAGCGTGCCTCTCGCAGGCATCGCTGGCTACCAGGCTGTTGTTAGAAATCCAGGCGTGGAATTTCGTCATTCGACCATTTATGCAGATGGCGGCTTCTGCTTTACACCTATGACTCGGGGCCTGCAGATTGGCGGCACCATCGAATTCGCAGGGAAAGGCGCGAAACCGAACTTCAAGCGAGCAGACATCATCCTTGAGAAAGCCAAACGGGTTTTACCAG
This sequence comes from Paraburkholderia franconis, assembly GCF_009362735.1. Lineage (GTDB taxonomy): Bacteria > Pseudomonadota > Gammaproteobacteria > Burkholderiales > Burkholderiaceae > Paraburkholderia > Paraburkholderia franconis. Next base: position 27,097 of record NZ_WHNP01000065.1, read on the forward strand.
ACCTTAAAACGGCCGACGTGGAATACGGCGTTGGCTATCGTCCGTTCCTGCCCGACACAAAGCCCATCATCGACCGTTCTCGCCGGCTTAGGAACGTCTTTATGGCGTTCGGTCACGGGCAACTCGGTCTGACGCTCGGCGCGACCACAGGTCGGCTGATTGCTGACATGGTGGCCGGTCGCCCGACGAAGCAGGACATCACGCCTTTCAGCGCGTATCGCTTTTCCTGACGAGACTTATTATGAAATCATACGAGCAACTTTTCATCGACGGTCGATGGGTGACGCCTGTCAAGAAGGCAACCTTCGAAACTGTCGACCCTAGCACCGAGCAGGTGATTGCGAAAGTCGCCTCCGCGACCGCAGAAGACGTCGACCTCGCCGTCAAGGCTGCCCGCAGAGCATTCGATGAGGGTCCATGGCCGCGAATGAGCGGGGCGGACCGTGCGGCCGTACTTCGAAGAATTGGAAAGGGCATTCGCGACCGAATCCAGGAACTTGGCGAAATCGAAGTTCGTGACAACGGTAAGCCATTGCCCGAAGCGCTTTGGGACCTTGGGGACGCCGCTGGCTGCTTCGAGTATTACGCGGGGCTGGCCGAAGAGCTCGACGTGAGCGCCGAAACATCCATCACGCTTTCTGATGACCGCTTTAGCTCGGTGGCCCGCAAGGAACCGGTCGGCGTAGCCGGTGCCATCATCCCGTGGAATTTCCCGATGTTGATGGCGGCGTGGAAGGTTGCGCCCGCTCTGGCTGCCGGCTGTACGATGGTGCTCAAGCCATCGGAGCTGACGCCTCTTACCGCCCTCGAGCTAGCCGACATCGCAGCCGAAGCCGACCTTCCTCCAGGCGTCCTGAACGTAGTGACAGGACTCGGCGAGGACGCTGGCGCGCCTTTGAGCGAACATCCAGGCATCGACAAGCTCGCTTTCACTGGCAGTGTGCCGACGGGTTGCCGCATCATGCAGGCCGCAGCACGCGACATCAAGAATATTAGTCTGGAGCTGGGCGGGAAGTCGCCGTTCATCGTTTTCGACGACAGCGACATCGATGCAGCCGTCGAGTGGATTATGTTCGGCATTTTCTGGAACCAGGGCGAGGTCTGCTCTGCGACGTCCCGGGTTCTCGTGCAGCGTGGCATCTACGAGCGGCTTATTGGACGCCTGAAAGAAGAAACGCAGAAAATCACCGTCGGCAACGGGTTGCAGGAAAATGTGCTTCTTGGCCCCCTTGTCAGCAAAGGGCAGTACGACAAGGTGCTCGGGGCCGTCGAACGCGGTGTGAGCGGAGGCGCGCGGCTCGTGGTCGGTGGTGGCCGACCATCACATCTCGACAAAGGGTTCTTCATGGAGCCAGTTGTTTTTGCAGATGTGCCGGCTGATAGCTGGGTCTGGAACGAGGAAATTTTCGGCCCGGTCGTTTGCATCCGTCCTTTCGACGACGAGGACGAAGCAGTGCGCTCGGCGAATGATTCCCGATTCGGCCTTGCTGCCGCCGTCATGTCGCGCGACAGCGAGCGTTGTGAACGAGTCGCACGTGCGCTGCGCGCGGGTATCGTATGGATTAACTGTTCGCAACCGACGTTCACCGAAGCTCCATGGGGTGGGTACAAGCAGAGCGGAATCGGTCGAGAGCTCGGCGAGTGGGGCTTGAACAACTATCTGGAAACCAAGCAAATCACGCGGTACGACAGCGATAAGCCTTGGGGCTGGTACATCAAGTAAGGCGGGTCCATCATGCGCTGGAAAAAGACACTGCAAATTGCCGACGTTCATTGCGAAGGCGAAATCGGCAAGGTCATCACCGGGGGAGTTTTGGGAATCCCGGGTGCGACGATGCTCGACAAGATGAACCACATCAACGAGGTCGACGATAGCCTTCGCCGACTGGTTGTGCTCGAGCCGCGCGGTTGCCTTCAGATGTCGGTCAATCTATTGCTGCCGCCGACGCGTCCGGAGGCGCACGCCGGGTTCATCGTCCTGCAAGCGGATAAGGCCCATCCCATGTCGGGCAGCAATGCAATCTGCGTGGTCACAGCGTTGCTCGAACTGGGCATGGTCGAAATGCAGGAGCCCGAGACAACCGTGGTCCTCGACACACCGGCGGGCTTGGTCACCGCACGGGCGACGTGCCAGGACGGTCGATGTACCGGCGTTTCACTCGACATGGTGCCGTCGTTCGTCGAGCAACTCGACTTCAGCTTTGAGACCCCAAAGTTCGGCAGAATCCGGGCAGACATTGCCTTCGGCGGTGTCTATTACGCGCTCATCGACGTTGAACAGGTCGGACTGAAGATAGCGCCAGAAAACGCTCGTAAGCTCGCCGAACTCGGCGTTGCATTCAAGGGCGTTATCAACGCACAAATTAAGATTCAGCACCCGCTCTTCCCGGAAATCAACGAGGTTGCGTATGTGATGTTCCGCAACCGCCTGAGCGACGCGCTTTATCAGACCTGCACTACGCTGCCGCCAGGCCGTGTCGACAGGTCGCCGTGTGGTACCGGCAGTTCCGCCAATCTCGCGACGCTGGCGGCAAGAGGTTTGGCCGACATCGGTAGCAAACTGAAGTCTCGGTCTACAATCGGCGGCGAGCTCAATGTCGAACTGCTCGGGAAAACAGAAGTGGGCGGCCGCGCTGCGATTCTTCCGCGTATCCAAGGGCGAGCGTGGCTCTATGGAATCCAGCAAATTGGGGTTGACCCCGATGACCCACTGTCTGCCGGATTCATGCTGAGCGACACGTGGGGCTCCGGTTTTCCGGCACCCTGAGGGCGGAGCGCGCACAATGATAAACTTGAACGCGCGCCCGTCCTTCCGGGCTCACGAAGACCGCGGTGGAACCATGAGCAAAGCGACAACGGAGACAGAAGCCAGTGGCCGCCGCCACGGCGGACGATACATCTATGAGGAACTGCGCAAGCAGATTCTGACGCTCCAACTCAAGCCTGGCGCGCCGCTTGATGAGGTGTCGCTAGCCGCCCAATTTGGTCTGTCGCGCTCACCCGTCCGAGACGCGCTCGCTCGGCTTATCAGCGAGGGATTGGTCACCATTCTCCCGAACAGGACGACGCTGGTTACCCCGTTCGAGATTGAAGAGTTTCCGAAGTACATCTCCGCTCTCGACCTCATCCAACGGGCAGTAACCCGCTTAGCGGCTTTGCATCGCACGGAGGCAGACCTCCAGCGTATTCGCAAGGCGGATGACCAGTACATGCAGGCGGTCGAAAGCGGCGACTATCAGGAGATGACCGAGACGAACAAGGCGTTGCACGTCGCTATCGCACACGCAGCGAACAATCCCTACTTCGTCGGCTATTACGAACGTCTTCTCGGTGAAGGGCAACGGCTTTCGCACCTTCACTTCGATTTCACCGTCACTTCGCCGACTGCTACCAAATTAGGTCGGGACCACGCCGACCTCATTGAGGCGATTGCGCGCAAGGATGCCGATATGGCGGAGAAGCTGGCGCATGAGCACACGATGTTGTTCCAGAAGCGGTTTCTGGACTACATGCGTCAGAATATGACCGAAACCATGGCGGTTTCTTGATAGCTCATAGGCGGCACCGAGACCTCCGTGCCGCCGTTTCGCTCTTCACGTGTGGTTGTCTTTCAATTTGCGAAGAAAGGTCCACAGTTCCGGTGCATCGGACGTTGCAGCGTTAAACCTGAACCATTCCGAAGCGTGTTCGCTTGGCCGAAAGTATGAGCCAGGCGCCAACCAGATTCCCTTGCTCAAGGCATCGTTTGTCACGGCAATGCTATCTTCGGGGCGGATGGGCAGCTTCGCCCACAAAAAGAGCCCTGCGTTCGGCGTGTGAAAAATTTCCAGGCCGGCCTCGGACATCGACTGGGTCACATTAACGTGAGCGTTGAACAGTCGCTCACGTATGTGCGCAGTATGCCGGTCATAGTGGCCTTCAATGAGTACGTTTGCTACGGCGCGTTCTGTGACTTCGGATGATGTCAGGCCGACTGCCATCTTCGTGAGGGCAAAACGTGACAGCAATTCGCGCTTCGCGGCGATATAGCCGACGCGCATCGCCGGTGTAATGGTCTTCGAAAACCCTGAGAGATAGATAACGCGCTGAAGTCCCTCCATTGCAGCTAAACACGGCGCGCCTGGAGGCGCCAGTTCTCGGGAGATGTCGTCCTCCACTACGTACATGCCTTCCCGGTCCGCAATCTGCAATAGTCGGAACGCCGATGAAGCGCTGAGCGACGTACCGGAAGGGTTCTGAAGCACTGTGTTGATGAACATGACCTTCGGACGGTACGTCTTCACGACCTCTTCGAGCTGCGCTGTGTCGATGCCATCCGGCGTGCGCGCAACGCTGACGACGTTCACGAACGCTACTTTGAGAATTTCAAGCAGATTGCAGTAGCACGGGTCTTCGACAACAACGTTATCGCCAGGTCTGAGCAGCGTACGAACTACAAGGTCCAACGCTTGCGTCACTCCCTGTGTAAGCAACACGTTTTCGCTGCCAACGGAAAGGGAATATCTGCGAAGTGAGTTCGCCACATGCTCGCGCAAAGTCATAAGGCCGTACGGATGCCCATACCCGCCGATTCGCGAGCTCGGTACTCGACTGACGACTCTCAGTGCGTGCTGCACGCCGCTCTCGTTTATCCAGTCGTTTGGTATCCAGCCGCATCCAGCTTTGATAGGGACCGTTTTGTCGGCGAAGACGTCGGAGAGAAGCCAAGTCTTATTTAAGCTCGGCGTGCTGAATATGGGCGCGGTCGGGACTCTCGCTGCAGGGGTCGCGACGCGATAGCCAGCTCCCGCACGAGCTACCACGAGCCCGAGCGAAACGAGCCGTTGATAGGCCTCGGATACGGTATATGTGCTGAGGTTGTGCGCTTTCGCAAAGCCTCGAACAGAGGGCAATGTCGTACCAGCTGGGTACGTTCCCTGCCTCAGTTCCTGCTCGATTGCCGACACAATTTGGTCGACCAGCGTGCCTTCGTTCTTGCGAGAGCGTGTCAGGTTCAGCTTGAACATTTCCAATACAGTTCGGAGAAGAAAATCAATACGGTCTGACTGCTGGTTGCAGGCTGTCCAGTGATTGTAGCCGCCGAACTTATTAAAGTTGACTCAACATTCACGGAGTCAACACATGAGCTCGAATCAAACCAATCTGAATCTGTCGAATTTCTGGATGCCCTTCACGGCGAACCGTCAATTCAAGGCGGCTCCCCGACTGTTCAAGTCCGCGAAAGGCATGCACTACACGACTACGGACGACCGTGCCGTGCTCGATGCGACGGCAGGTCTCTGGTGTGTAAACGCAGGCCATGGTCGCTCCGAAATTACCGAGGCGGTGCGCCAGCAACTCGAGACGATGGACTATGCGCCGACATTTCAGATGGGCCATCCGCTGGCATTCGAAGCTGCCACCAAGGTTGCCGACTTCATGCCGGCAGGTCTCGACCGCATCTTCTTTACCAATTCGGGCTCTGAGTCTGTCGACACGGCGTTGAAGATGGCACTAGCCTACCATCGCGCTCGCGGCGAAGGACAACGCACTCGCTTTATTGGTCGCGAGCGCGGCTATCACGGCGTCGGCTTCGGCGGTATTTCTGTCGGCGGCATCCTACCGAACCGCAAAGCGTTCTCCGGCAACCTGATGCCGCACGTGGACCACCTCCCGCATACGCATAACCTTGTTGAAGCTGCGTTCACACGAGGCCAGCCGACGTGGGGCGCCCATCTCGCCGATGAACTCGAGCGACTCGTCGCGTTGCACGATGCCTCGACAATCGCCGCTGTCATCGTCGAACCGCTCGCTGGTTCCACGGGTGTGCTGGTGCCTCCGAAGGGCTACCTCGAAAGCCTGCGCGAACTGTGCACGAAGCATGGCATCCTGCTGATTTTTGATGAAGTGATTACTGCATTCGGTCGTCTTGGCGCGCCCACCGCAAGCGAATACTTCAACGTCGTGCCGGACATCATCACGATGGCGAAGGCAATAAACAACGCGGCAATCCCGATGGGCGCCGTCGCAGCCAGCCGAGTCGTGCATGACACAGTGGTCAATGCCGGTGCCGAGAACGCCATCGAGTTCTTCCACGGCTACACCTATACGGCGCACCCTGCGGCGGCAGCTTCAGCGGTAGCGACACTGGACATCTACAAGCGTGACCGACTGTTCGAACACGCGAAAGAGCTGTCTGGAGTCTTCGAGGACGCGGCACATGAGCTCCGGGGCTCGCCGCATGTCAAGGACATTCGCAATCTGGGTCTGGTTGCAGGCATCGAACTCGAATCGCGTCCCGGTGCCGTCGGCGCGCGCGCATATGACGTGTTCCTCAAATGTTTCGAGGCGGGTGTTCTGGTTCGTTATACAGGCGACATCCTGGCCTTCTCGCCGCCGCTCATCGTGGACGAACGGCAGATTGACCAGATTTTCTCAACGGTGCGCGACGCATTGCGCGAAGTGGCCTGACCTCAATCGCTCAAGCCGGCCGGCTGAGCATGTATCCGGAGTCGTGAAATGAACGTAGCAAGCGAGAAAGCGAATTTGTCGGTGAAGCAGGTCAGCCATTTCATCAATGGTCAATTGGTTATACCGTCGAGCAACCGATTCAAGGATGTGTTCAACCCAGCGACTGGCGATAAAACTGCAGCAGTTGCGCTCGCCACGGTCGAGGAGGTCGACCGCGCGGTGCAAGCAGCGAACGCAGCTTTCCCGAGCTGGAGCGAGATGGCACCGCTCAAGCGTGCCCGTATTCTCTTCAAATTCAAGGAACTGCTCAACAAGCACCACGATGAACTCGCGATGCTCATCACGCGCGAGCACGGTAAGGTCTTCACAGACGCTCAAGGGGAAGTCATTCGCGGTATCGAAGTTGTCGAATTTGCGTGTGGCATTCCCAATCTGCTCAAGACGGATTTCACAGACCAGATTGGTGGCGGCATCGACAACTGGAATCTACGCCAACCGCTGGGTGTCGTGGCAGGCATCACACCATTTAACTTCCCGGTGATGGTCCCGATGTGGATGTTCCCGGTGGCACTTGCTTGCGGCAACACTTTCATTTTGAAACCGTCGGAGCGCGACCCCTCGGCTTCGCTGCGTCTCGCGGAGTTGCTCAAGGAAGCAGGTTTGCCCGATGGCGTGTTTAACGTGGTCAATGGCGACAAGGTCGCGGTCGACGCGCTCATCGAGCATCCTGAAGTATCCGCAATCTCATTTGTCGGCTCCACGCCCATTGCCGAATACATCCATACGGAAGCATCGAAGCGCGGCAAGCGCGTCCAAGCTCTCGGCGGCGCCAAGAATCACCTCGTTGTGATGCCGGATGCCGACTTGGACCAAGCAGTCGACGCCCTAATCGGCGCGGCCTACGGTTCGGCGGGGGAGCGCTGCATGGCAATCTCGGTGGCTGTTGCCGTTGGCAACACGGGTGACAAGCTTATCGAGAAGTTGATTCCTCGTGTCAAATCGCTGGTCATCAAGAATGGCGAGAACCTCGATGCGGAAATGGGTCCCCTCGTTACGGCCGAGCACAAGGCGAAGGTTGCCAGTTACATCGATTCGGGCGAAGCCGAAGGGGCGAAGCTCATTGTCGACGGACGTGCTCATCCGGTGGCAGCAGAGAACGGATTTTTCATCGGTGGAACGCTATTCGATGATGTGCAAGCGGACATGAAAATCTACAGGGAAGAGATTTTCGGCCCCGTCCTTGCTGTAGTGCGGGTACCAGACTTCGCTAGCGCTGTCGAGCTCATCAATGCGCACGAGTTTGGAAACGGTGTCGCTCTTTACACGTCGGATGGAGGTGTTGCTCGAGCATTTACGCGTCAAATCAAGGTTGGGATGGTCGGCGTGAATGTTCCGATTCCGGTCCCGATGGCCTGGCACTCGTTCGGTGGCTGGAAGAGGTCTCTGTTCGGTGACCACCATGCGTACGGCGAAGAAGGCATTCGTTTCTACACTCGTTATAAGAGCGTGATGCAACGGTGGCCTGACAGCATCGGTAAGGGTGCCGAATTCACCATGCCTGTCGCCAAGTAGTTCGCTCAGTCTTCTGTAAGTGAATTGAACTAGCCCAACTTTCGCGATTCGCGCCATCGGCTCAGTCTAAGTCATTGATTTTCAATGACACGAGGTGCAAAGGTCTTCACTACAGAGGGTAGGTTTCGGGGGCAGGGACGGCGGATGGCCGGGCCGTGATTTTCGGCGGTGGCTGCGCGGGCAGTTTGAGACGCAGATGGTCGAGCAGGAGGCGGTGTTCCGGTTCCGGCTGCGTGTAGCGCGAGAGGATCAGGTGACGTCCGTCCGTGGTTGGCAAATGAACGTCGACCATCTGCATGGTCTTGAATGTGTCCAGTGCTGCGCGAGGCGTCAGGCCCGGGGCTGCGCGTTTGAGCTGATATTTGAGCGTGACCTGCAGACAGTACGCCAGGAAGGCGACGAAGATATGGGCTTCGATACGCTCTTCCTTGGAATGGTAGATTGGCCGAATTGATAAGTCGTGCTTAAGTTCCTTGAACGCCTGCTCGACTTCAGTGAGCTGCGTATAGAAAGTCCAGAGCTGCGCCGGATCGTGACCTGATAGGTTGGTGCGCAGCAGATATCGTCCTTCCCGACGCCGCACCTCGCGCAATTTGATGCGATCCAGCTCAAAGCGAAAGGTGTCCGCCGTCACGACCTCGTGGCTTTGTGGCAACCTCAGTTTGATCAGTCCGGCGGCTCGCCCAGCGTCCTGTTTGGCGGCCCCCACCTTCATCAGCAGGTGATCGCGCGTGAGGCTTTGCTCCTGCAACTGCTTGAGCCGTTGCACATAGCGCTTCAGACGGCGCTGGCGCATGCCACGCTCCTTGCCGATGCGCTGCTCACTAACGGCAAGCACATAGGTCTCGCTTTCCTGGGGCAGGCGCTTGACTTGCACGCCGTCTCGCACCTGTTCCCACGACGCTGACAGGAAGGACTGCTCCAGCTTGCTCAAGCGTCCCTTGGGTGTACCAACCAGATAAGAGGCGCCCATCTCACGCATTTGCGCTAGCGTCTCTTCCGTCGGAATACCGCGGTCCATCACCCAGATTCGATTCGCTTTGCCGTATCGCGATTCGATGCGCTTGAGCAGATCCGACAGTGTGGTGCAGTCGGCGGCGTTACCGGCCAGCACTTCGTAGCTCAAGGGAAAGCCTTCCGGCGTGACGATCAGGCCGATCACGACCTGTCGGCAGTCACCGCGTTTGTCGCGGCTGTAGCCGTATTGACGCTTGTCCGGCGCTTCTCTCGGCGTGTCGCTCTCGAAGTAGGTGCTGGTCAAATCGTACAGCAGCACGTCGAAAGAGGCGCCAAACAGTTCGCCCCAACGCTGCTTCAGAAACAGCATCAAGGCGTCCTTGTGGGGCAGCAACTTATCCAGACAGCGATACAGCGTATCCTTCTCGGCCAGCGCAAAGTCGGCCTCCAGGAGATCGGCCATCGCGCTCGATGTGAACCAGTGCCGGTGCAGGCGCCATTCCGAGCCGGGATCGATCAGTCGATACGCGACTAAGGTTTGCAGCACCTGCAGCCAGCGGGTGCCTTTGCGGGAGGCCGGCAGGCGCGCCGACCAAAATTCGTCCATCTCCAACTGCTGCCACAGCACACACGACAGCCAGCACGCACCCCATTGCCGCGGGCGCTTCAATTGCATCTCGCTTAACCGCACGCCGACCACCTTGGCGTCGTCCACCGGCAGCGTCCCTTCAGCAAACAGTGCGATCTGACGTTTGGTGCCTTCGTCGAAGACCTCGATCGTCTTGCGCCAGGCAAGTTGCTGACTATCGTTGATCTCGCCCAGGTACAGGACTTGACGTTGCACTACCTTGCCATTCAATAAACGCCGGTTCTCCACCACACTCCAGTAGTGGTGCGTCTTGCCGTCCTTGATCCGTTGGGTGCGCTTGAGGAACATGCGCCCCAGTTTAGGAACTCGCCGCGGCGCTGCCAAGGACCAAGGTCTTCACTACAAGCAATTCTCGCCATTGACTGCGTCCCCGGCCACAGCAAATCAACAACTTACAGTCTGCGCCGGGTCAGAACGCAGCAAAAATGGTGCTTTCGCGCCGCGAATCGCGAAAGCTGGGCTAGAGGAGAGAGTTTCCGAGGGTGACTCACTGCACGCGAACGACGCCGTGGGTTTTTAAGGCTGGCACCTCACATGAGGTGTCGGCTTTTTTTGCGTAAGCGCCCGGCAATGACACCCCGGGGAGTGCGCGCCGGCGATCAGGCGGTGATCGGCGCCCAGCGATGAGGCAGTAGCTGAGCGATATCGTCGGCGCGATGCGTGGGCAAGCGGTTCAGTACGTCTTTGAGGTAGACGTATGGATCATGGCCGTTGAGCTGCGCTGATCGAATCAGGCTCATGATTGCGGCTGCGCGTTGCCCCGCACGCAAAGAGCCCGCGAAGAGCCAGTTCGTCCTTCCCAGGGCCCATGGACGAATCTGATTTTCCAGCCAATTGTTGTCGATCGGCACAT
>NZ_WHNP01000066.1 GCF_009362735.1 Paraburkholderia franconis
AGCACCTGCGCACAACAAACGCGATCGAGTCGACGTTCGCGACGGTGCGCCACCGTACTACGCGTACGCGCAACTGCGTGTCGCGACCGACCTTCCTCGGTCTGGCATTCAAGCTAATCGAGGAAGCGGAAAAAACCTGGCGCCGGATCAACGGCCCCGAACAGATCCAGCTGTTGCTGGAGGGCATTGCCTTCCAGGACGGCGAGCCGGTGCAAGACGATCAACCGGGTCAGCAGAAACTCGCCGCTTGACGTCGCCCGCTATCAACGGCCCGTACACCAGACTTGACCTTATCTCAGACAACAGCGCTTCGACCTCATCCAGCGAAAAACCAAGGGACTGCGACCGCTTGATGAAGCGCAGTCTCCTCAATACATCTGCAGGATATCGCCGGATACCACCGGCGGGCCGGGGCGGTGCCGGCAGTAGCCCCCGGCGATGGTAATACCTCACAGTTTCGACATTGACCTCTGCTGCTTCAGCCAGTTGTCCGATGGTCACGATGCGCTGCCTGTGCCGCATCGACGGCGCCGGGCAGGCTTCGCCCTCCGGGCATTTCCCGGCTCGGGCGTACAGCCTGTGAAAGGCCATTGCGAAGAAGGCGATGGGACGCCGCAATAAATAGAGGTTGAAACGGCCGCAGCGCGGTCAGGCGCGAGCTCCAGGCGCCACCCATTCCCACCACGACAAGGAGGAAGGGACCCGCACAGCAGGCGGATGCCCCAAGCGCGGCAGCGGCGCCCGCGAGCAGGGAACCCGTGGTGGTCCAGCGAGTTCGCATGACACTTCCTTTTCGGACTGGTTTTCTGGGTTGTTGCGCCAGCCGCGCTCGCGCTGATGTCGTTCCCCCTGTATGCGCCGCTCTTCTACTGAGACTCCGCCATGAAGAAACTGATTGCAGCGTTCGTCGCGGTGGCGCTGACAGCGTCCTCGGCATTCGCCGAGGGTTTTCGCACGGTTACGCTTGACGTCACAAACATGGACTGCGCCGTGTGTCCGATTACGGTTCGCAAAGCACTTGAGAACGTACCGGGTGTGGCCACGGCCAAGGTCAACTTCGCCACCAAACGCGCGGAGGTGGTATTTGACCCAAAGCAGGCCGCGGTCGATGCATTGACGAAGGCTACGACTGACGCCGGCTATCCGTCCTACCTTGAGCGGGGGAAGTGATGAGCGCGGTCGTGCTGAATTCCATCATTACGTGCCCTGCGTGCGGACATCAGAAAGACGAGACAATGCCTACGGATGCCTGCGTGTGGCTTTACGAATGCGAGCACTGCAAGACAATGCTCAGGCCAAAACCCGGCGATTGCTGTGTGTACTGCTCATATGGCACCAACAGGTGCCCTCCAATGCAGCAGTCAGGCCCATGCTGCGTTGATTGATCCTATTAGTGAACGGATTTCTCTCCTCGACGTATCTCGTTGTAACGCTGACGCGTTGAATTGTCCCTCGATGGATGCCCAAACGCACGGTATGGAGTTCGGAGTACTCATGGCGACGTTCTCGTGGTCACCTTAGGATGCAGAGTCGTGAAAATGTTCCTGCGGCCGTCGAGTTGTGTCCCGCGCCTGCCGGGTGCACCGCGATGTGAAGCATGGATGTTGACTAGCCGGTTCAGGTGTTACCGGGTCTTCGTCGGAGCCGATGACGTCGACATCGGGGACTTGCCTACGGCGCTTGCCGTGCTTGCACCTGTACCGGGACTCCGGGCTTGCCCGAAACTTGCGGTGCAATCATAAGGTAGCGGTGCCTGTCGCCAGCTGCTTGCATGCCGGGTGTGACCAACTGGCGAATCTGACCAAGCGCATTCACAACTGCGGAGCCGGCCGGATTGGTCATGAACTTGGCGAGGCCCTCTACATTGCCGCTGCCGTCAGGATTATCCGCAAGGCACAGTACATACGGCTGCTTCGGTTGCAGGCCGGTGACGGCCGCCTGAAGGACCTGTACGAGACCCTGGTCAAACAACGCCACAGTCGTGGGGGCACCACTGGCATCTGCCTGCTTGCCCGACCCCACGGGGACGAGTACCAGGTGAGTACTCTGTCCAGCGAGACCGAGCGGCTGCGTGTTTTGCGTGCCGTCTCCCCCCGGGACCGCATTCGGGACGTAGGCTACGGCCTGCGGCGCCTGTCCAATGGGTACGGTCGCAATAACCTTGTTCGTCAGCGTGTCGATGGCGGTCATCGCGTCGGCGTTTTCAAGGCCGACATAAATGCGGCTGCCGTCACCGGACGGCCATAGCCCATGCGGCAGGCTGCCGACAGGAATTGTCGCGACCTGCGAGAAGTCGTCGGTCCGGAATACCTTGACCTGATTCAGGCCTCCAATGGTCACATAGGCGAACGTACCGTTGGTGTTATGCACGATGTTCACGTGATTCGTAATCGGACCTGTGTCGAGCGTCTTGAGAAGTTCGAACGGCGGCCGCGCGTCGAATGCCTGGGTCTTGCCCACATCCTTGAGCGTAAACCACACCTGCTGGCCGTCCGGCGTCGCAGCGATGTTCGGGCAGAACGGGCTTGCCTGCTTCACCGTGCCGACAATCTTGTGGTTGGCCACCGAAATGACCTTCGTCTCGGGATTGAACGAAGAGCACACGTAGCCATACTTTCCATCCGGCGAAAAGATTTGCATGCCCGGGCCGGCCGGCAGAGTAATCCGGGTCTTCTCTTCAAACGTTGCACTGTCCAGCACGGAAACGTAGTTTTCACCGCGCACGGTCACCCAGACCTCCTTGCCGTCGGGTGTGAAGAAGGCCTCGTGAGGAGACCGGCCCACGTACGTAACATGCTTGACCGCATTCGTCTGGGTATCGATGAACGAGACCGAGTTCGAGCCGATGGATACGACGGCAATTGTCTTGTGGTCGGGCGAAAAGCCCAGGCCGTGCACCAGCAACTGACCTTTGTACAACGGGCTGAAGTTGCCCGGTGACGGGTCGCCCAGACGAATCAGCCCGACCACCTTGTTGTCCGCCGGGTCAATGACAGAGACGGTATTGGAGAATTGCTCGGCGGCATAGACCCGGTCGTGGTGACTCACGGCGATGTCCGGGTCGGATGAAGAACCGGGTACCTGTCCGGCCGATGCGAACTGGGCTGCAGTCAGTGCCGCTGTGGTGAAGGCGGCGGTGAGAAGCGGTGTGCGTTTCATTTGGTTTCCTGTTGCGTGCGGTTCGGCATGTTCATCGGCATGCCGTGGTTGGGCATTGAACGTGCGTGGCCTGCGGATGAGGCGGCCGGCTGCTGCTGGTCTGGAGCGGGCGCCGAAGGAGGGAGAGGCTGCCCGACGGCAAGGCGCATGGCGACGATTTCCTGCTGCTGCTCGACGACGATTTCCTGGGCGATGCGACGCAATTGTTCGTTATGTCCATAACGGAGTTCGGCCTGCGCCATGTCGATGGCGCCCTGATGATGAGGCACCATCATCGTGACGAAGTCCCGGTCAATATCCCCCGTCGGCTTGATGGACATGTCGGTCATCATCTTCGTCATTGCCGCGTCGTTTTCCTTCAGGAACGGCGCTTCGTTCGGATTTGCATCCTGTGCACCAGCGGCGGATGCAGTCGGCGCGCCAAGTCCCGAAATGAGGAAGGCGACGGCTGCCGACAATACCAGTGGCCCAGACAGACGGATTGGGATGCGCATACAGGCTTCCTTTTCTCTTTTGGATTGCAGTCTCTACGAACGTGAACACTAACGGTGTCGACTTATTCCGGATGACGAGCGACTTTTTACCAGCAACAGCGCAGGTCAAGAGGCAACGCGGACGCACCGCGGATTCGGCGCTACCTGATTGCAAACAGAGCTGCAATGCGAAGGGGAGGAGGATGGCTGGAACTGCTTGAAGAACGATGCACTTAGCTCCGCTGGCGGACGCTTCTGCGTCGGCTTTTGCCTGCCTGGTGCTCATTGCTGCGCACGTAAATATTCGCCGAGCGCATTGCAAACGCGAATGTGCAGTTCAACAAGGCGATGCAGATTTTGATGTTGGGCATTGTGGCGGCAAGCCAGAAATTTCGGATTCCACCTGATTAAAATTCACAGCAGGGCGGCAGGGGTTGTGTACTGGACAGATGTCCAGCTTGCCGTATACGCTTACGGGACTTCCCTGTGCGCTGTGGATGCGGTCTCCCGGGCGCGCTGGCCCCGGACATGAGCCGACTAAGACACGTGGGCGGACGTTACGTGCGCGGGAATGAACGACCACCGCACGCGAGAGTTGGACTTGTCCGGTAGCAACAACAGCGCAGTGTGGCCAGGCGGGTAAGCTCGTCGCGCCGCGCGGCCACGTCGGGTGCAGCGTTCCTTCAAGTTATTGTTTCGTCGACTTCGCCGCCTTTGCCGCTTTCTCGACTTCCTCCTCAGCCACTTCGGTCACCTCCGATGCGGCTTTCGTTGCAGTTTCCAGGTTACTTTGCACGACTTCGACTGCCTGCTTCGTTGCCTTTTGCACGCTTTCCTGAGTGGTGTTGGCCAGCGTGATAGCTTGTTTCAGAAATGCGATTGCGGCTTCCGAGCCGACCGGGGTGTTTTGCGCAAGATTCTCGACGAACGACTGAACCTGGCGGCTGACCTCCTGGTACCGGGCATTGACGACCTCTGCCAGCTGCGTTTGCGTGAACGACGCAATCTCGGCAACCTGACGTTCGTACGTCAGGACCTTCTCCGCCGAGTGCAGCGCCAGCGCGTCTTGCAGACCAGTAACTTCCTGGCTGTCCTTTTTCGCCAGCCCGTCCTGCACGCGTTGATACCAATCGGCAAGCGTTGTTTTCGCCGTATCCAGATTAAGTCTCACGAGCTTTTCCTCGCCCTCCAGCATGCTGCCGGCCAGGCCGAAGAAGAAGTCAAGATTTGCTTGCTGGGCTGTAGCAACTTGTCCCTGAAAATCAGCCATGTTCGCCTCCTGAGGATGTATGCCCAACGCCCAGCATGTTCGGCAACGGTGACCAACTGATGAACCGCGTCGTATGGAAGCGCCCGGGTCGGCTACATTTTCGACACCGGCTCCGCAGGTGCATTGGTATCAGCCGCGATTGGCCCGTATAACGTCCTCCGCGCTGGGCTGCGTAAGGGGGCTCTGCGGACGTCGACAGGCGTAGAGGCTGCAAAACGACGAAGATTCCATTACAGGACGGTGACGGTCGGGATACCAATTGAATCGGTCTATCACGGAGCACTTTGTGAAGAAGCATTTTTTCTTCGCAGCGACCCACTGGATTCGCTTGCGCCTCTGATTGCAATGACGCTGTCGCCCCGTGGTCGTCATCGCGATGTGCGACGAAGTCGCTGAACGGTACGTCTCTCTGTTTCCGGACAAGTCTGTACGTTCCGGTGGAACTTCCCCGGAGCCGCTGGCGACAAGAGCGGTTGACACCAAATAGGGCGGGCTTTTAAGCAAGTGTTGCGACAGATTCTTCGTCAGGTGAGCGTTTTTATTGCGCTCCCACTTCACGCGAACGCGACGGCCAGAAGTCTGGGCCGTGAACGCGATAGAGGAAACAGCATTCGTGTCGATTGCCATCGACCGACGTTGGCTTATCGCGGCGCGGACACGACGTGCAGCAAGGGGCGTTTTGATGCACTGAAGCTCACGCCAACGACACCCTGCCCGGGTGCTAGCGTTCGACCCCACGCATCAGCTTTGGTGCAGCGTCATACCTTCGTAGCTTGAAACACATCTTCGGTCGGGATGAAAGTCACACGGAGCATTGCACGCGATGAATCGTCGTCTGAATCTGGATGCACACCTGGAGAGCACTCTCAAAGACAACAGTTCCAGGCGGGCCTTCGCGGCACGGCTGGACATGACCATCAAGCGTGCAAAGGTTACTTCCAGTCGGGTGGCCAGGGTCGCTCGATGTACCGGAACGCGACGTGACCCTTTGGCGCGCCGGAGTTATCGTTCCGAAGAGCACGGATTGTGAGCGGCTTTCTGAACTTCTCGACGTTGACGTCGCGTGGCTATGCGCAAGTGAAGCGTAGGCCATGGCATGTCATGGCAGTTCTCATCGGACGCGAGCTCGTAAGTGGTTCGGCTTGTCGCGACTCATAGGCGCCTCGGTCGGGGCGCGCGCCGGGCCCATGCCGTTGACCGGCATCACGGTCGAAATGGCATGTTTGAAAACAAGTTGCACGCCTGCACCAGACTCCAGCAGAACTGCAAACTGGTCAAAGTCGGCCAACTGACCACTCAGTCTGATGCCGTTCACGAGGAACACATTTACGGTGGTCTTGTCCGTTACGAGCGTCTGGAGAAAGTCGTCTTGTACGCATGGGCGTGCAGTCATGTTTTGAGGTCAATGCGATAGGTTCTTCGATTGTACCGGCGATACCTGAAGCTGCCAGCAAGTCATTCGGGATAACGCTATCGCTCGACCGAATGTACTTCGATGAACGTGCCCCGTCTTCTATTCCCAAAGTTCGTTACCAGGGAAATGTCGTCTGTCCGGAGACCACAGTGCCAACGTCACCACCAGTTCGGCCCGGTGCCCCGTGTGAACGAATATCTTCCACAATGTTCTTCCACGAGGCAACCCGGTGTAACGTCGTCACACGGCGATGCATTGTGTGGTCGACGTCTGCCTGTCGATGGCAGGCGGAAAAACGTGCCAGGTGCCGTCACCGTGTCGAAAGAAGAGCAGCATGCGCACGCCGGCAGGTGATGACGTCTCGACGCAGACATATCGTGTCCGCTCCCAACGCGTACGGCCGAATTCAGTCACGTGGACTGTTGACGCGGGAGCCGGCGCGAGCCATTTTTCGACCTGATTGCGAAGTGACCTGTTACTCGCGTTCCTCATATTCCGCTCCAGCAAGTCCGGGGCGCACGCGTTAGACCTGGTTCAGGCCGTCACCGATGACGGATAACTTCCGTGCGGGCACCTGGCTTCTTCAGTTGACATCGACGAAGGTTCAGCAAGGAGTTCCCCATCGGCACGTCGCCGTCGTCGTGCCACGAACCCGAGAACGCGGCGGCCTTGTCGCGGATTCCCGCTGTCATCCCCTTAACGTTGGCCACGACCATGAAGATGACGTCAAGCTTGTGAGTTCTGAAACCGGACATGTCGGCGAGACCGGACTCCGCAATGTGTCACGTTGAGACTGGTAGCTCTTGACGATATCGGTGCACGGTTATCGCCGGGAAGAATCGCTCAAAAACGGCGGGCGCGGTCTCGCCTGGAACAGTGAAGATGATGGCTGACGTTTGCAGGACTACGTCCCATCCGCTTCAGCTTGTTCAACGCCCCGCCTGGCTGAGCCGCGCGGAGCGTCGAGCGCCGAGCTGACATTGCTTTCTGCAGTCTCCACCGCCTGCTTCGTGGCCTTCTCGGTCGTTTCAAGCGTCGCGCTGGCAGTTTCGATTGCAGACTTCCACACGGTCAGGGCCGCTTCGCTTCCGGCCGGTGCGTGCTTCCCGAGGTTGTCGACAAAGGCCCGCGCATCGTTCTGGTACCGTTGGCCTGCGCTTTAAAAGCCATAGTGAACTCGGCCTGAGTCCCGGACATGATTTTGTAGATATGTCGCAAGTAAGACTGTACTTTCCCTGCCGTGGGTTGCGCCTGACTTGCCTGCAGCGCAAACAGCTCCTGCGGGTCTTTGGCAGACAACGCCCTAGCTGCGATTTCCTGGTTTTCAGGGAGGGTTGACTTGAATACCTGCAGGTTCAGGCTGGCCAGCTTTTCGACGCCTGCGAAAGAATTATTCAGGATATCAAATGATGTTTCGAGACTGGTTTGCGGCGCGAACCATCGACCATCATCTCGCGCACCGCGCGGTGCGAGGCAGCATAGCCATCGAGCGTGATGATCTCCGGCGACTGGCCCTGATGCCTGATCGCCTTGCTGAAAAAGGCTTTGGCCGCGCCCACTTCGCGCCTCGCCCTGAGCATGAAGTCCACCGTCTGGCCAGCCCGATCGATCGACCGCCCGGTATAGGTAGACCCACCTGCCACGAATCTTCAGGCAGGTCTCATCGACACGCCACGAGCGACCCGCAGGGGTAGCAAAGCGGTTCCAGCGTTTGACGAACTCGGGCGTATAACGCGCCTCACCCAGCGCAGGATCGTCGTGTAAGCCAGCGACAAACCCCGTTCGGCCATCATCTCGACCAGATCGCGTAGGCTGAGCTTGTACCGCAGGTACCAGCGAACACACAGAACGATGATCTCCCGATCAAAATGGCGTCCACCGAACAACTCATCCAGACTCTTCAGCTTGCTCATCACGGGTTATCAGTTCGTTTTGCCACGACAACTCTAACCGATCGCCAACCCTATTTGCACCAGAGCCTTCCGGAGGGGGTAGAGGCAATACCAACTTCGGCAGAAGCGCGCGCCCGAGGCGCTGGAGCGGGGCGCGCATACGCGGTTGCCGCAAGGCGAGAATACCTTTTGCACCGCGATGCGCACGCGCTTCAGCTCCAGTCGTCCATATCGTGCTTTATGGAGTGACGGTTGGCGATAAGCGTCTCGACGCTCGGCTCGTTACTCATTGCACGTTGAACGGCGAGCTTGGTCGCCTCGTAGTTCGTGCGGTACATATCTTTCTTGTCGAGGTTTGTCTCTGTGGCGCAGCGCGGATCGATCCACACGAGACTGACGATGCATAGCTCGTTAGCCTGATCTTTTGGCAAGATGCCCTCGATCAGGCAATCGACTATTGCATCCGCCGTAGCCGACTGCACGACGCCACCGAATAGCTCGATGGTGGTCATGTCCCTGAGCGTCACCTTGGGGACGATCATGGTGGCAGGGCGCACCATCTGATTGCACGCGCGGATCGCGAACATGGCCGTGTGTCCCTTGCTCTGCGCCATCATGTTGGCGAACGCGTGACCGACGGGTCCGTCGACACGGCCTATCAGGATTTCGGGCATCGCGTCGGTCACCTGGCCGGGCGCGGCGAATACCGTCGCTTCGCCAGCTCGGAACGTCAAATCGAGATTCATTGTCGACCTCCTTGGGTTGGATACAAAGATTCGTGGAATGCAAGGACGATGCCATTCGATTCAATGCGCTTGCGCGACTACCGTGATACGCAATATGTATCGTCTTCGTGACAAAGTGGCAAATGCGCGTCGCGGCGTCTCCGTCGCGCAACAGGTCGCTTGCGGAGAAGCGTTGTTCATCTCGCCGATCAGGGACCGGCTCTGCATCTGGACTATCAAATGTCTATCAGGAGTCCGTATATAGTCGTTCGGGAAGCAAACCGAAGCGGCGGTGGTTGATTTATGTTTTCGGATCGACACGGCGATCTATGGCAGCGCGTATGCAAATATTGCTGGCATCATCGATCCGCTGGGTGGGCAAGATCGCGGCCACGATCGAGGCGCCGGATGCGTCCTTCACGTCGAACGTTCTGACCCCGAACGTGGAAGTGTGATCGGCACGCGTCGGTGACTTTGACGGGGCCTGCGACTTCATGAACAGAACCGTGCGGGCGACCCCGATGCTGCCCTCGGCACGGCACAGTACTACACTGACGAGCAGGAGCGCTGCGCAGGCCGGCTGACAGCGCTTCGATGCCGGTTGGACGACCTGACGACGGGTTGCTCATGAATGACAAATCGAAACGTCCGTTGTCTTGTGAGTCCGTGATGTTCGCGGACGTGAGCCGCAGCACGGAGCTTTACGAGACTGTCGGTGACATGCTTGCCTTCGAGGCGATTGCGCAGTGCATTGCGCTGATGAAATCGTGCTCGGAAGCGCTGGGAGGGCGAATCGTCAAGACCATCGGCGACGAAGTCATGGCGGTGTTTCCCTACGCCGAACATGCGATGCAGGCCGCGATCGATATGCAGCTGGCCGTCTCCGGGTTGCCCGCGGTGGCGGGACAGCCGATGTCGCTGCGAATCGGCTTTCATCACGGCCCCGTATTGCCTGACGAAAGGGGAGATGTGTTCGGCGACACCGTGAACCTGGCTGCCCGACTGGCCGACTTTGCTGCGCCGGGGCAGGTCGTCACGAGCAAAGACGCGGTTGAGTGTCTCCCGGCGAGACTGCGTCAGATGTCGCGCCACCTTTATCCGATACAGGTGCGAGGAAAAAGACAGCCAACGGAGTTGTTCGAGGCGATCTGGCAACAAGGCGCTGATCTGACGATCACAGGTAACGACCTGCAGCGTCTGCCCTGTTCATCGTTATTGACCCTGCGGTATGGGGATGTCTGCGTGGAAATGAGTGAAGCGTCCGCGTTGGTGACGATCGGCCGCGGCGCGAATATGAGCATTGTCGTGCACGATCGCCGCGCGTCGAGGGTGCACGCATCGATCGAGTGCCGCAGCGGAAAGTATGTGTTGCGCGATTGCAGCTCGAACGGCACCCGCATCACCATCGACGGAGGCCATGAGCTCATGCTTCGCCGCGACGAGGTCACGCTATGGGGGCAGGGCTGGATCTCGTTCGGACCGTCTGGCGGCGATGAGGCGGAGCGCGTGGAGTTTTCCAGCAGGCGTCTTTCCGGACCGTCGGGTTGACGGATGCCACTATGAGCGGGTGAAGCGCAGCCAGGGTTTGGGATCGATGCCGTTGCGCGTAGGCTTGCAGGTCACGGGTGCCCGCTTGCTAGGGGCGCCCGAGAGCGAACGGGTCGTTGCGTCAGGTTGCGAGACATGCCTGGCCCTCCGGCAGGACAGCACTTCCATCTTCATAGGTTGCTCATGCGAGGTCGAAGCGATCTCGCGATGATATTCGTGATCTTCCCGGCAGATATTTGAAACACGCTATGAAAATGTAAAACGGAAAGTAAACGGAGCCGCCCAGTTCGGTGGAGACTGCCGGTTAATGAATTCGACCAGAACGCCCATCAAGTTCGTGAAAATAGACAACTTCTTCATTTGGCATTCTGGAGTCTTTGCTCGGCTAACTCAAATTGAATAGAAATGCAGGTTGGATAAAAGCATGAACACAATCATCTGAACATTGATTTCCAGCAATTCGTCAACCATACTGGGTTGCATCACGCGATCGACAACATATAAAGCCGGCGTCATCCGTACCCCGGCTCAGGAAGGAGGTCGTGACCATCCAAGGCTACCGGGGAAGTCTTTCACGTGGGCGCATCGGTCCCATGCGAACGCATCTTCAGCATACTTGAATCTCACGACGGAGCAACCCGGCATTCGGCAACGCATGCCGGCGGGAAGGCGTTTCAATGCGTTCTTGAGAAACGGATCCGCGCGGAATTGCAAAACAGAACAATAAATAGCGCTGATTGCAATTTGAAGCAGGAGGCATTTCGTTTTTTTAAACGCCACTTAAATCCATAACGCGCATGCGTTCATGGCGGGGATTCGCTTATTCATTCAATTTTTCATTCTGGAGTCAGTCATGCCATTGCAAATCCAGCGCGCGCAAATCAAGCCCGGCGATACCACCATCTTCGAGTTTTCCGATCGGATCACGCAGCGCGTGGTCGGGTTCTCCGGTTTCACACTGAGTTACGGCAATACCGATCACCACGTGCAGATCGTATCGGTGTCGCTGAGCGTCAACCAGTCCGACTCATCGCTTTCGGTGACGGCAAATGCAACGATGGTCGACGCGTCAGGCAACAACCTCGATAAGAATTCCTCATTTGTTAATGTCGTTGCGCTTGCGTGGGTTGGGGTCGACGATCCGAACCTGAAGCTCGGCAACGTCGCGGGAATTTCCAATGGCGGTTCGAGCTCGCCGGTCACGATTCCCGGCACGGACCCGAATCTGTTGCAGGCAGGCCTTGCCGGCTTCTACCTCTCATATAGCGGCACCGACCATCACATGGAAACAGCCTGCGCAACGGTGGGCTCTACACTGAGCGGCAATGCCGCGATCATCAACGGCACTGCGTACATGTTCGACCAGAGCGGCAATTCGGCTTCGGGTACGGTCGACGCCGGTCTGCTGGCCAATTGCGATCCCGCGTTGCGGGACTTCGTGCGCAGCACCAACAGCTTGCAGAACAGCACGCAGAGCATCACGTTCTCCAAGCCCTTCTCTAGCTACACGCCGTTCCTGAACGGGTACAAGGCGCAGTACAGGAACAATTCCGACCATCACGTGAAGACGTTTTCGGTGGACCTGTCGGTGCAAAGCATGAGCGGCGCGGATGTCACGGTGACGGGCGCGGCGAAACTTGCCGACAAATCCGGCAACGTTCAGGACGACGGCGTCAGCCATGTCAGCGGCTTCATCATCGGCATCTGACCGATGCGCGACGCCCGATGCGCGTCGTGCATCGGGCGATTCGCCTGTGTTTCGAATCTTCCCGCACGCCGAGTGCGCTGCGGCCCGACGTCACTTCATCCGACATTCTGGAGCCGGTCATCATGGCTGATTCCTCGACCCCGAGCATTCGTACCTTTCAGATGGACGCAAGCACAGTGGGCGTGCTCAAGAGCAGCGTAAATCTGTTCCGCGGAGACGTGAACCTCACGCAGGCATTGTTCTCAATGCCGGGCCGCACCGGCAACGACGGCCTGCAGATCGACCTGTCGATCCTGTACGAGAGCAACGTCAACCAGGAGGCCATGACCTGGAACCGCGATCGTCCGACGGGCGTGCTGGGGATGGGCTGGAGCCTGCCCGTGTCCGCTATCACGCTCGATAGCGGCGGCGCGCCGGCGCCTGGTCTCGCCGCGTATTCGATCCAGATGTCGGGCACGTCGAGCCAACTGGTACGTGAACCGGTGAATGCAAAGCTATTCGCGATGGACGGATCGCTAGCCGGTTCGCTCGTGGATGGGCAACCCGTTCCGGGCCCGATACGCAGCGAGTTCGTGCGGCGCGGCATTGCGTTGTCTGCGAGCGCGATTATGGAGGGCGCGGCGAGCCCGTGGCTTGTCGACGACGCGGCCCGCGAGCAGCAGTTCGTGCTGCAACTAGGCCAGCAGACGCTCGATGCTTATGACGGCGGCGAATCTTATCAACTGGTGAACTACAAGTTCTGGAAGGTCCTGTACTACCCGCGATACGAGCGCTGGGCCGTCACCAATGAAACAGGGCAGACGTTGTCGTTCGGCGGCGGCGTGGCGCAAACGGCGCAGGGGTATAACGCCAGTGCCGGCAACAGCATCGAATGGGGCGTGCAATGGGCCGACGCGAGCGGCACGCCGCTGTGGCAAGGCAACAGCGCCGTCACGGCCAACCAGCGTCAGTACGCGCGCGCCTGGCATCTGCAGCGCGCGTACAGCCGCTTCGGCGAATATGTTTCGTACGGCTATAACGGCTTCGTGCGCGACGTCAACGGGCTCCTTGCGCACGGCGCGGAGCAGCAGGTCGGCGCGGGCGGCAAGCCGTATACGAAGGCGTGCTATCTGACGAGCGTGACCGACGTGTTCGGCCGTACAGCCACGTTCAATTACCAGCCCAAGCTGTGGAGCGACGCGACGCCGGAAAGTCCGCGCGAGTACGCGGACCCGCACAAGTCCGTGCCCGACACCACGCCGAACGGCTTTCAGGACTGTTACGAAACGCAGTTCCTGAACGACATCGTCGTGAGCGATGCGGGCGGCTCGACGCTCTTCTCCCTCGAGTTCGTGTATGACCCGAGCCCGGCGCAGAAAGGCGCGGAGGCCGTGGCGAACGTCGCGGGCACTTCGGGCGATATGTGCAAGCGCCTGCTGACGGGCTTTGCGCTCTTCAACCCGTCGGGCGACAACCTGCCGGGCTATCGCTACGACTACTACCTCGACACAAGCGAGCAGACGAATCTCGGTGCATTGCGCAGCATCGTCTATCCGACGGGCGGCAGCGCCGTCTACGCGTACAACCCGGTCGAACTGCCGATCTGCGAGCGGGCCATGACTTTGTCGGCACCCGCGCCGCTTCCCGCGCAATCGATGCCGCGCGTGTGGTTCGGTCCCGACTACGCGGTCTCCGTCTGGAACAACAGCGCGACGCAGCAGATGTCGCTGCAGATCCTGACCTGGAACGGCCAGTGGAACAGCTGGCAACCGGACGCTTCGAGCCCGCTGCTGGTGAACGGCAACGGCGGCACCGATCTTTCCACGGTGACAGTGCTCGCGGCCGAGAACTTCGTCGCGATCACGTACGACACGAGCAACGACACCAATCTGCATCTGTTCCGCAAAGACCCGGCGAGGCGCGCGCAATGGATCGCGGCTGACATCCCAGGAGGCGGCAGCGGCGGCTGCAACAGTCCGACATGGCGATGGCCGCTGTCGAATGGGCACGTGACGACGCTCGCCGGTCAGAACTTCGTGCTCGTGCCGCAAGTGAGCACCTACGCGAACAGCGGCGCGTACGACGTGTTCACCTGGAACTGGCCGACCCAGAGCTGGACGCACACGTCGCAGAACACCTCGACGTATGCGTGGTTTGCGGCAGGGCGGGACTACTTCGCGACGCTCGACATGCAGTCGACGGTGAACTTGCTGCATCTGAGCCCGACGGGCGCGTGGCAGCAGGGCGGCAGCAAGAACCTGGGGTTCGTGCTGGACGATCCGGCGTCGATCGCGCTTGCTTCGGACGTGTCGCTGCTCGTGGTGTCGCATCTGATCTCAGGCGGGCCGTCCAGTGGCGAGCAGACCTACGAGGTCTACGCGCTCCAGTGGAATAGCGAGTACGCATTCGCGGCCCCGGCGACGCTCAGGTTTGTCGACAAGTTCGACAACACGTATCCGACCAGTTGGGCACCCGCTTGCATTGACAATTCAATGATCGCGGCGGGCGGCAACCTGATGCGCTTCGACGGCGGGCGATGGCTTGCAAACAGCAATCTGAAACCGCAGGCGGGCGTGATCGTCGGCGAGCAGCGCTATGCGTATGGGCCGGACTACGGCACGCTGATCAGGGTCGGCAACGGCGCGCCGAAAGCGCAGCTGGTCGGCTACGACGCGAACAGCAGCGCACCTGTCTGGACCGACACGCCCACCGAGATCACAGGGCTCACCGTACCGCCTGCCAATCAGGCCACGGCGAACTGGGCGTCGGGCGGCAACCCTGATTATCTGACGGTCGGAAACCAGCTCTTCTTTCGCGGCGTGGCGACCAACTGGTCGCAATCGGTCACGCAAGGCATCGCGAACGTGCAGACGCTGATCAACGAAGCAGCGGGCACGAGCGATCGCTATCAGCTCAACGCGGCTTCCGTCATCAACGAAGGGCCGGCATTCATTGCATGCGCCGCCTACGACACGCAACAGCCCGGCGGCCATGCGACGGCATCGGCCGGCCTCGTGCTGCGCAACGGCACGGTGATGGGCGCGGCGCAACTGCTTGCCGGCCAGCAGATGTGGACAGCGCAAGAAAACGATCTGGCGGGGCAGGGCAAGTATCCGGGCGGCGCGTCGGCATTCTTCACCTATACGCAGGATGCGGGTGATCTCGACGAGGCCGCGAGCGTCTATCTGCATCGCTATGCGGGTTCGGCGATCCAGGGGCCGATCGCGGACTGGCCCGTCGCGAGCATCACGATCGCAGACGGCCTGTCGGAAAGCTCGACCACGAGCTACGTCCAGGACACCGCGAATGCCGCATGCGATGCGAGCGGCGAAGTCGTCAAGTATTTTCAGAGCACGGTGTATCCGGGTGGCAGCCCGGACAATCCCGTCAACGGATCGGTGATCAGCTGCTATCTGAACGGCAACGAGGTGGTCGCGCCCGACAACTACTATGACGTGCTCGATGGTCTGCTGCACAGCGTCGTCACGCAGGACGCGTCGGGGACGATCGTCACGAGCGTCGAGAACGTCTGGGATGCCTGGGTGATGCGCGCAAGCGACCCCACCGATCCGCACGGCGCGCCCGTCAATCTGTACGGCGCTTACGTGCTGCAGACCGGCCAGAATTCGACGAAGGACGGCGTGGCCTCGACCCAGACCACGGCCTATGCGCCGAACGGGCTGCCGTACACCTACACGGGACAACCGGCGAGCGTAACGAACCAGACGATGAACGGCGCGGGCGAACTGGAAACCGACATCCAGAACAACGTGTACGCATGCGAGGTGAACGAAGCGAGCCGTGTGCTGAACGACGTCAGGAGTACCGTCGAGCAGATTTCGACGAATGCCGGCGTCACGACGGCGGCGATCGCGACGGCATTGAACTCGTGGCCCACCGTTTGGGGCAGCGACGTCCTGACGCCTGCCGAAGAAGCCGACTTCAGCTGGACAGGTGGACCGGCGGCGTTCCCGTTCGGCAGCTATTTGCCGGGTGAGACGCCGGAGTCGTGGCAATGCACGACGCGCAACCAGATTCGCGCGGCAAACGGTGCGGTGCTGCAGCAGACGGACGGCTCGGGCACGCTCTGCTCGACCTTGTTCGCAACGGCATGGGGCCTGCCCGTCGCGACGTTCAAAGGCGCCGCGCTGGCCGAATGCGCGTGGAACGGATTTCAGGCGTACGAGGATGCGACGGGCTGGACGCTGACGGGTGTGAGCTACGACACCTCCCATGCGTGGCTGGGCACGCGCAGCCTCAGCGTGCCGAAAGGCGCGAGCGTCGATACGGCGGTCACGCCGGCTGCGGAGCGCAGCGCCTATCTGCTGACGGTGCGCTATCAGACGCCTTTGGGCTACGACGCCGACGGCTCGGGTATCGAAGTGAAATGCGGCCAACAGGCCACACGCCTCGACTTCGCCGATACGCGCGGGCAGTGGCAATACCTGAGCACGTCGGTCGCCCTGCCTTCGGGCACGGACACCGTTGCGCTGCATCTTGCGAATGTCGGCAGCAGCAACGTGTTGATCGACGGCGTGCTGCTCGTGCCGTTCGGCACAGACGTGACGATCCAGTGCTGGCAGGCCGACATGCGGCTGCTGCGGGCAACGATGAATGCGGGCGGCAACGCGAGCTTCACGCGTTACGACGCGTATTGCCGGCCGCTTGCTTCCGTCGGCGCGAGCGGCGATCTGCAGGAACTCGATATGCGTTTCCTGTCACGCCAGGGCGCGCAGAACGACGCGTTCGACGACGCCAGCCCGAATGCCGAACTGACCTTGCACATGACGGACGGCGGGCGTGCGGAAACGTTCCTTGACGGCGTGCAGTGGCGCACTCGCTGGCAGCCTGGTAATCCGGCATGGTGGAGCACGGCGGACGGCGTGCTGACGAAATCCGGCACGACAGCCGACACGCTCGCCTGGCAAGGCGCGAGCGCGGGCGTCACGGCAGTCGCGCTGTTCGTCGAAATCGTGCCGCCCGCGACGCCTGGTAGCGGGGCGCTCGCGTTTAGCTTCGGCGCGGGAGAGAGCATCGGCTGGACGCCGGGCACGGGATGGCAATGGACCAACGCGCAAGGTGTGCCCGTGCAGAGCCCGCTTGCGAATCCGCCGCGGCTCGCGACGCAATGGCTGCTGGTGATGGTCCCGGGCAGTGTGCTCTTTTACGGCGACGGTCAATTGCTCTTCAGCCAGTCGAGCAAGGCGACCCTTTCGCAGGGCGTGTCGTTCGCGACGGGACCGAACGCATTGCAGATTCTCAACCTGATGGCGGGCATCGAGCCGCGCGTCGGCGAGGCGTACACGGACGGCGCGGGCCGTCAGCGCCAGGTGCATCAGTTGCAGGGCACGGACAGCCGCGTGATGGAGATGATCTACGACGCGCTCGACCGGCAGGTTGCGCAGACCCGCATGGCGCCTGGCAAGTTCGGCAGCGGCGCGCTGATGCCGCTGATGCAGTATCGCTCGACGTTCGTCGACGTTCCTGCATTCCTCGCCGCGTTGAGCAATACGTGCGCGATGCGGGGCGATGTCGCCGCGTACTATGCGGGCCAGTCGGATGGGCCCGTCAAGCGCTCGAACGATCAGAACTATCCGTATAGCGGGCTGCGCTATGGCGGCTCGGCGCTGGATCGCGTGGTCGAAAGCGGCAAGCCCGGGCTGCAACTGTCCATTCACGACGTCAATAGCACGAGCCCCGCACAACGCGAAACGACGCGCACCGTCTACACCGCGAGCGGCGCGGACGATCCCGTCAAGCCAGGTCAATACTATGCGACGTTGACGACCACGCCGAGCGGCTACCAGGGGCAGCAGTTCGTCGATACCGCGAATCGCGCGGTGGCAACCGTGCAGCTCGGCACGGATGGCGCGAACGCCGGTCAGACGACGGTGAGCCCGAGCTACAGTGCGTCGCCGGAAAGCGCGGGCATTCTCGGCACGATGAAACTGCCGAACGCCTTCACGAACGGCCCGCAATCGGACCCGGCCGCGTTCGTGCGGACCACGCTGCAAGATCCGCTCGGCCGGCCGAGCGCCTACAGCGACCCGGACACGGGCAGCACCGCGTATCTGTTCAACGGCAAGGGGCAGCCGCGTTTCGTGCAGGTGCCGCTCGATGCCGGCGAGCAGTATTTCCTCTATACGCGCTACGACACGCTTGGGCGCATCGTCGAAGAAGGGCTGGTGGAGGGGCAGTGGGATGTGGCGAAACTGTCCGCGGAAGTCGACAACCTCGCGTGGCCCACGGTGAGCGACGGGGCAACGCCGGCGCGCGTCTACAGCTATGACGGCGACGGCAGCGACCCGAACGCGCTCGGCAAACTCACGCGCGTCGTGACGCTCAATCCGGCGCCGGCGTCGGTGGGCGGCGCGGGCGATTGCACCGTCGACGAGGCATGGACATACGACGCGCAAGGACGCGTGGTCACGGCGTCGCTGGCCGTATCGGGCGCCATGGAACTGTCGGCAAGCGCGACATACCACTACAACACGCTAAACGAGATCACGCAGATCGATCTGCCTGCGGGCAGCCCTCTGCCGTCCATCGTCTACGCGTACGACGACCAGGGGCAGATTGCGTCGATCGGCGTGCCGGGCGACACGATGGCGATCGCGAGCTATACATGGAGCGCCGACGGCCAGTTGCAGACGGCGACGCGCGGTGCGCTCGCCGACGCGTGGGGCTACGACTCGCCAGGCAACATCGTCACGCACTTCGTCGACGTCAACGCAAAAACGGTATTCAGCCAGAACTACACCTATACGCCGGACTCGCAGATCGCAAGCCGCGACACGGCGTTCGCATTCGACGCGTTGAACGACGCGCGCTCGATCTCCTACGGCTACGACGGTCAGCAACGTTTCAGCAGCGCGGTCGTGGCGAATGGCAAGCCTGGCAATCAGGCCGTCACCGAGTACGACGCGAACGGCAATATCTGGCAGGCGACGCAGGACGGTGCGAACTTCTCGGCCAGTTGCAGCGTGGGCACCAACCGGCTCGACGATGCGACGCTCGTCAGTGGCGACCATGTGACGTTCCACTATCGCAACGACGGCAGGCCGGATCAATGGCGCGGCCTGAGCTTCGAATACGACGCGGCGCTCGGCACGGTGGCGGCCGCGGCTAACGGTCAAACGGCCGTCCGTTACGCGCGCGGCCTGAACAACCAACGCGTGCTGCGCCAGCAAGGCAATGCGGTGCGGATCACTTTCATGGGCGCGGGCAACACGCCGCTCGTGATCTGGAACGACGGCACGCCGCAGGTGTGCATCTGGGGGGCCAACGGGCTCGCAGCCGTACATGACGGCGAGCTGAAGTATCCGCTCGCCGATCACCAGAATACGGTGTGGGCCGTGGCGGACGCGCAGGGCACGCTCGTCGCAGCGTACGACTACCTGCCGTTCGGCGGCATCCTGAGTCAGACGGGTGCGGGCGCATCGAGCTGGCTCTTCCAGTATGCGGGCAAAGAGTGGGATGCCGCGCTCGGTCTGTACGACTTCGGCGCCCGTCTGTACGACCCGGCGCTGTTGCGTTTCGTCACGCCCGATCCGGCGCGCCAGTTCGCCAGCCCCTACGTGTTCGCGAGCAACAACCCGCTGAACATGGTCGATCCGAGCGGCAACCTTTCGTTGTGGGCACAGATCGGAATCGGCGCCGCGATGGTCGCGGTGATCGCGGCCGGTATCGCGCTGAGCTTCGTCACGTTCGGCGCGGCGGCGCCTGCCGCTGCCGCCGCCGATAGCGCGCTCGCCGGGGCGGCCGTGGGTGGAGAGGCAGCGGGTGCAGTGGCCGTCGGCGGCGAAGCGGCTGGAGCGGCGGCGGGTGCCGCGGCCGGCGAGGTCGCGGCGGAAGGCGCCGCGGCGGGAGCCACCGAGGTCGCGGCGGGCGCGAGCGCCACGGTGGAAGCGGCGGCGCCGTTGACGACCGCGCAGGTGGTCGGTCAGAACGCGGTGTCGGTGCTGTGGAGCGCGACGACCAGCGCAATCAGCGGAGCGGGCACCAGCGGCCTGCAATACGACATCCAGCACGGACGCGACTTCACGGCCAAGGGCTTCTTCGAAGCAATGGGCGTCGGCGCGCTGACCGGGTTTGCGAGCGGCGGCATCGGCGGACTCGCAACGATGCCCGCGACCGTCGGCCTATCGCAAGGCATGAGCCAGACGGCAGGCGTGCTGTTCCGCGCGCTGACCAAGGCGACGGCAAGCATGATCGGCAAGGATGTGTCGACGCTTCTCACCGATGCCGTGACGGGCAAGAAGGTCACGGTCGGGCAGCTGTTGCTCAGCTCCGCGGAGGGATTCGGCACGGGCGCGCTGTCGGGTACGTTCAGCGGGGTCAAGGGAGCCAATGCGAACAACGCCGTGAGCGCGACGGACCGGGCGATCGTGCGGGCTTCGACTCTAATCAACAAGGCGGCAGAAGTCGCGAAGCAGCAGGCGACGTCGCAGGCGGCCATCGCAGCCTACATCGCGGGCGGCTATTTCCTTGTCACTGGCTATACGGTATGGGGGGTGTACAACGGATCGGCAAACCGGACTGCGTGAGCGCGAGGAGTGCACACTGCGCTCCCGCGCGCAGGCAGTGTCCAAAGGGGACGGTTGATCCGAAGAGGAGAACGGCAATGGCGGAACGATCGATGACAATTAATCTCACGAACTGGGCATCGGGGTTGACGCTCGAGTTCGGCAGCGCGTCGGCCAGTGAAGGGCCTGCGCCGCAGGCGCAGCCAGGCACGATCGGCTACGGTCAGCCGATGCGCGTCAGTGCCGTCAACAGGTCGGGCGGCTGCGTGGGCCGCTTCAGCCTGATGGGTAATCTCGTGACCTTGGGCGTGTCGTACTACCATCCGTCGGGGCCCGGATCGACGACCGTGACTTTCGATGCAACGACGGGTTATATCACGGGCGCCAATGCGTTGACCTTCCCCGGGCACGACTCAGTGGCTGCGCTCAACTTTTATCGAGCGATCAACGCGAACAACCGCGCATGGGTCGTGCCGCTTGGCCTGCTTGATTCGCCGGCGCGCAACAACTGCCAGGACTTCGTCAACAGCCTGTTCGGCGAAAACACGCGCAATGCGGCTGTCGTGACGGGCGCATATGAAAATGCGGCGCCCGACGGCTATGTTGAGCCCGCGGATTTCACGGGCGACCAGATGCAGGCGTTTGCCGCGCAGTGGGCGCAGCAGTGGATCAATGGCGGCACCAACCCCGCTTGTCCGCCGCAGGATGCAGCCTTGATCGCGATGCTTGCCCGGTATGTTTCGAGTGCCGCCAGCAACGGTCCGCTGACGATGTGGGTGCCGCAGATCAAGTGGCAGGCGGGCACCAATCCGTCCGTGTTCGCGTTGAATGGATATCGCGCGTATCCGTTCAGCAACGGGAATAGCTGGAACGCGGCTAGTGTCACGGCGTTCGTCAACCTGCTCGCTGCGGGCGCGCATTTCGTTGCGATTAGTGCAATCGCGGATCTGCCGGCGGGCGTGGAAATGAAGGCATTCGACGATTTTTTTGCCGCATCGGGGCTGCCGACGCGGCATGATCCCGGTAACTCGCACTATGCGACGGTCACGAATATCACGGGGACTTACTACCTCGATGTCAGCGCCGATTTTGCGCCGGAGAACTGCGGCCTGATCCTGGCGTTCCTCGCCGGCCGTACGGTCAATAATCCGTTGGCGGGACCGGGCACGTACAACACATTTGTTCAGCTCGAAGGTTGGCAGGCGGGCACACAGCGGCACGGCATCGACTACGACACCTTCAAGCAGACGCTATGGAACATCTCGACGTTCGGCGCTTGTCCGTACAGTGAGAAGCGTGCGACCACCGTGTTTCTCGCGCCGCAAGGCTGGACGCCTCAGCTTTACCAGACGACGCGCATGATGCCGTACGTCGGCGCCTATGGGAACAGTAACGGCACGCCCCAAGCCTGGTTGAATACCGATGTCGTGACAATACCGCCGGATGCGCCGCCTTTGCCTTCGCGTTATATCGGGTAGGCTCCGGGCCTGGATTATCGCCTTGCGTTGGCTCTTCTTTTGACTTACGTACCGAGTCGATATCGTCGCGATTAAATGGCATTTAATCCGCCACGACATGTTCGACATTAAATAGCAATGCGAATCAAGCTAACGTAATGGTGGTTACGATTCCATGGCTCTGTCGCGGGTACTGGTCGAGCGGCAAGTCGCCGACGAGCTTGTCGCACGTCTGGCGCACCGCGTCACGCAGACCGTGGTGGGCGATCCGTTCGCGGAGGGAGTACAGATGGGGCCGCTCACCAACCGCGGCCAGTATGAACGTGTGCAGCGGTTCATCGCAGAGGGCAAGGCCGCCGGCGCACGTCTGGTGATCGAGGGCTCGGTGCCTTCCGGGCCAGGATACTTCGTGAAACCGACGTTGTTTGTCGATGTCCCGTCCGACAGCGTGTTGTGGCGCGAAGAGATCTTCGGGCCGGTACTTTGCGTGCGCAGTTTCGATACAGAGGAAGAGGCAGTCCGGGTCGCCAACGACACCGAGTTCGGCCTCGTTGCAACGGTCGTCACAGAGGACGCGGCGCGCGGCAGCAGAGTCGCCCGCGAACTGGAAGCGGGCGTCGTGTGGATCAATGCACCGCAGCTGATCTTTCCGCAGACCTCGTGGGGTGGCTACAAGCGCAGCAGCATCGGCCGTGAACTCGGTCCGTTCGGCCTCGCTGCCTTCCAGGAAATCAAGCAGATCTTGATGCCAAACCGGCATTCACCCGCGGCGCAGCGCATCGGCTGCCCATGAGTTCACGTCATGACGCGCATGCAGAGATTTCGTTTGTTGCGCGTTTTTGACGAACCTACAGTTGATTCACCCACCACGCCGACACGCGGCCACGCGACTGAAACTGGAGACGACCATGCAAGACATCAAACGGGGCAGAAGGCAGGCTATCAAGACCATTGGCGCGGCGCTGGCGGCATCGGCACTGCCTATGCCGTTCATCAGTACTGCCAGGGCACAGGAGAAGAACTTCGCGGGCAAGACGCTGCGGCTCCTGACGTGGTCCGACGATACGGGTGCGGCGGCTTTGCGCAACATCGCCAACACGTTCAGCCAGAAGACGGGTGCCCGGGTCGTCGCTGACCGCGCGGACGGCACCTCCGGCATGGTTGCGAAGGTGAAGGCTGCCGGCGAGCGGCCCACGTACGATGTGATCACGCTAGCGGGTGTCGGTGCGTCGGGTCTCGCAGACGCAGGCCTGCTGATGAAACCGGATCTGGACAAGCTTCCCAACCTGAAGGACGTTGCCCCGCAGTACCGCACGGGCGCCAATGGCTTTGGCGTCGGCTATCTGCTCTGGTCGGACGGCCTGATCTACAACACATCGACCGTGAAGACGCCACCCGCAAGCTATGAGGCGCTGTGGGACCCGAAGTACGCGGGCCGGCTTTTCCTGCCGCCGCCGGAATGGGCCGAGGCTGTCGATCTCGCCATCATCGCGGCGAAGATGGCAGGTGGCTCGCAGCAGAACATCGAGCCAGGATTCGCGCGGCTCGCGCAGTTGAAGGAACGCGTGCTGACGCTTGGAGAAAACCCGAACCAGGTCGCCGATCTGTTCCGTACGGGTTCGCTCGACATCGGCGGCATCTATGCCCCGGCATTCTTCCCCGACCAGATCCGCAAGCCGGAATACCGGATGGGCGTGACCTACGGAATGAAGGAGGGCTTCGCGACGCAGTTGATGTTCACCGTGATTCCGAAAGCACATCCCGGCGATCTCGATCTGATTCATGCGTTCATCAATCATTCGCTCGATGCGGGCGTCCAGGGACGCATGGCCGCAGACGTGCTCAACGGTCCCGTCAACGGGAAGGCCGTCATCCCGGCTCAGAGCCGCGCGTTGGTGCCGTCGCCGCAGCAGATCGCCGAGAAGGCAATCTTGCATGACGACAAGACGCTGGCCACCGTCCAGCCTGCATGGATCAAGCGCTACACCGCGCTCTTTGCGGCATGATGGACATGCCTGCGCTCTCATCACGCCGCGCCGGGCAGGCGGCATCCGCCGACGACGCCGCAGGGCCGCGCCGCGTTCCTCCGGCGTTGCCCCGCGTGTCGCCGTGGTTGCTGCTCGCGCCGATCTTCACGTTTCTCACGGTGCTGGTCGCGGCCGCCGTCGCGGTGCTGCGCATGAGTTTCGGCGTGCCTGGCAACGAGTGGCATGCGTTCACGCTGCAAAACTATGTGGACCTGGGGGATGAGTACTTCCTGCATTCTCTGTGGCTGACGCTGCGGCTCGCATTGCAGAGCATGGTCTGTGCGGTCGCGCTCGCGATTCCCGTGGCGCTCGCGCTGGCGCGCACGCAGTCGCGCCTCGCGCGGCGGCTTCTGCTTGCTGGCGTGCTGTTGCCGCTGCTGGTCAACCTGCTGCTGCAAGGCTATGGATGGCTCGTGATGCTCGGACCCGCAGGGCTCGTCAATCACGCGCTACTCGCGGCGGGCGTCATCCGGCGGCCGTTGCAGTGGCTGTATCGCGAGAACGGCGTGCTTCTCGGCCTGATCCAGACGGCGTTTCCGCTCGCCGTGCTGCCGATATCGAGCGCGATGCGTGCGATATCGCACTCGTACGAAGAGGCGGCCGCCACACTTGGAGCGACGCGCTGGCAGACCATGCGTCATGTGGTGCTGCCGCTGGCCATGCCGGGGCTTGTGTCCGGGGCGCTGCTCGTGTTCGCCTACAACGCGAGCGCATTTGCGGTGCCGCTGCTACTCGGCGGACGGCGCGTGCCGATGCTCGCCGTACTGGTGCATGACCAGGTGGCGCCGTTGCTGAACTGGCCCGCTGCATCCGCATCGGGCGTCGTGCTGATGGTGGCGACACTCGCCGTGATGGCCATCTCGCAACGGCTCGTGCGCACGCTTCAACGTCACGGGGAGTCCCGCTCATGAGCACCTTGCGTATTCCCGCGGCCATGCCCGGTCGGCTCGGCCGGCTAACAGGGCTGCTCGCGACAGTCGTGCTCTTTCTCGCCGCGCTGCCGATCGTGACGATGATCACGATGTCATTCGGCAATTCGGACACGCTCGAATTTCCACCCCAAAGCTTCGGGCTGCACTGGTATCGCGCGGCATGGCATGCGTTTGTGTCGCCCGATGCGGGCGACGTACTGTCGATGGGCGCTGCGCTGACGACGAGCCTTGTCGTCGCCATCTCGACGATGCTTATCGCCACCGCGATATCCGTGCCGGCCGCGTACGCCCTCTCGCGTTACCGCTTCCGCGGCAAGGCGATCATCGAGCAACTGGTTGCGCTGCCGCTCGTCTATCCGCTCGTCATGCTGGGGCTTTCGCTGCTGCTCGTCTTCAACGCATTGCCGGTGGAACTCGGCGTGTTGCGGCTCATCATCGCGCACGTGATTCTCGCGCTGCCGTTCACGGTGAAGAACTGCGCGGCGTCCGTTGCGTCCGTCGGCCCGGAGTTCGAAGAAGCCGCCTGCGTGATGGGGGCAAGCCCGCATCGCGCGCTCTTCGATGTCGTGCTGCCCCTCATGCGCCCGGGCATCCTCGCCGGGATGCTGTTCGCGTTCATCATCTCGTTCAACGAGTTCACGGTGACGTTTTTTCTCTACAGCATCAACACGATGACGCTGCCCGTCTGGCTCTACAGCCGCACGGTCTCGTCGCTGGACCCGACCGTGTTTTCGTTCGCGGTGGTCATTGTGATGATCGACTTTGCCCTGATCTGGCTGCTCGAAAAGCTCGTCGGCGACGAAGGCGTGGCGCTCTGATCTTCGCCATTACAGGATCACAGGAATAAGGAATGCCCATGACACATCTGACACTTCAGGCCGTCACCAAGCGCTTTCACAACACGTTCGCCGTCGATCATGTCGATCTGAGCGTGCCCGACGGCAAGCTCGTCTGCTTTCTCGGGCCATCCGGTTGCGGCAAGACGACGTTGCTGAGGATGATTGCCGGGCTCGAAACGCCGACTTCCGGCTCGGTGATGTTTGCGGGCCGCGACCTCACCCATGTGCCGGCGAACCGGCGCGATTTTGGCATGGTGTTCCAGTCGCTCGCGTTGTTCCCTCACATGAGCGTCGCGGAAAACGTCGCGTATCCGTTGCGGTTGCGCCGTGTCGAGCGTGGCGCTCAGGCAAGACGCGTTGCCGAACTGCTCGAACTGATCCAGTTGCCGCATATGGCCAACCGGCCGGTCACCCAGCTCTCGGGTGGACAGCGTCAGCGCGTCGCGATTGCGCGCGCCATTGCATCATCGCCGAAATTGCTGCTGCTCGACGAGCCGCTGTCGGCGCTCGACGCGAAGCTGCGCGAAGCCATGCAGGTGGAGATCCGGATGCTGCAGCAGCGCCTGGGCCTTACGACAATCATGGTCACGCATGATCAGCGCGAAGCCATGACGATGGCAGACGAGATTGTCGTGATGGAAAAAGGGCGCATTGCCCAGGTCGGCAAGCCGCTCGATATCTACCGCGATCCCGTGAGCGAGTTCGTTGCGGACTTCATCGGGCTCGGCAACATCCTGCCGGCGACCTTCGATGGCGAGGACAGAATCGGGTTGCCGGGCGGCCGGACGATCGTCGTGCATGCCGCTTCCCGCGTGGCGCGCACAGCGGGCGATATCCGTCTGCTGATCCGGCCGGAGGACGTGTGCGTGCGGCCCATCGACGCAACGCCGGGACCGAACTTTCTCGCCGGCAAGGTCACGTTCGTGCGCGACGTCGGGGCTTCGATCGAGGCCACCATCGACTGCGACGGCTTCACGC
The DNA here is from genome assembly GCF_009362735.1 of Paraburkholderia franconis. GTDB lineage: Bacteria > Pseudomonadota > Gammaproteobacteria > Burkholderiales > Burkholderiaceae > Paraburkholderia > Paraburkholderia franconis. The sequence continues at coordinate 26,927 of NZ_WHNP01000066.1, forward strand.
TGACAGCGGCTACGACGCCGCGCGAGACGCCTTCCCTTGTGGTCGGCGTACGGGTGCTGGCGGAGATGCCGGCCCATGCCTGCCGGCTGATCGCGGCACGCACCGCGCACTGAATCATTTTTCACTTCCTCGGCGCCGCGGCGATGCAAGCCGCGATCGCCGAAGCGAACGGATACGGCGGCAGCACGACATCACGAAAGACAGGCTTCAACATGATTTCCATCAGCAACGTATCGAAATGGTACGGTCAGTTCCAGGTGCTTGCCGATTGCAGCACCGAAGTGAAGAAAGGCGAAGTGGTGGTGGTATGCGGTCCGTCGGGCTCGGGCAAGTCGACGCTGATCAAGACCGTCAATGGACTCGAGCCGTTCCAGGGCGGCGAGATCGCGATCAACGGTGAGTCGGTCGGTGACGCAAAAACGAACCTGTCGAAACTGCGCTCGAAGGTCGGCATGGTATTTCAGCATTTCGAGCTTTTCCCGCATATGTCGATCACCGACAATCTGACGCTCGCGCAGGTGAAGGTGCTCGGGCGGCGGAGGGACGAGGCTGCCGACAAGGCGCTGCGGCTGCTTCACCGGGTCGGCCTGCGTGCCCATGCCGACAAGTATCCCGGCCAGCTTTCCGGCGGCCAGCAGCAGCGCGTCGCGATCGCCCGCGCGCTGTCGATGGACCCGATCGCGATGCTGTTCGACGAGCCAACCTCGGCGCTCGATCCAGAGATGATCAACGAGGTGCTCGACGTGATGGTCGAACTTGCACAGGAAGGCATGACGATGATGTGTGTGACGCATGAAATGGGCTTTGCCCGGAAGGTCGCGCACCGTGTGGTATTCATGGATCACGGACGCATTGTCGAGGATGACCTGAAGGAAGCGTTTTTCGCGAACCCCAGGTCCGAGCGGGCAAGAGATTTTCTGGGCAAGATCCTGCATTAGCCGCTATCGATCGGCGCATGCGGAGTTCTGACGACCCTTCCGGTTTGCTTGCGTAAAACTCCGTATCGCGAAACTCTCGTGTTGTGCTTTTGTGCAGAATTGCAATGACGTGACGCCGCCGGACGGTGAGCACATCCGGTTCGTACGGGATGGCTGCATCCATGAGACGACTTCCTCCACTACACGCACTCCAGGTTTTCGAAATGGTGGCTCGACACGGCAGTTTCACCCGTGCGGCCGAGTATCTATTCCTGACGCAAGGGGCCGTCAGCCGCCAGATTCTCGCGCTGGAGGACTATTACCAGTTTCCGCTGTTCATCCGGGGCCCGAAAGGACTCACGCTGACGGCTGAAGCCGAGATGCTGTTGCCGACGGTCAGGGAGAGCTTTGGGCGCATCGAGGAAGTCTCGCTGCGACTCATACGCCAGCGCACGGATGTCGCATTAAAGGTGCCGACGTGTGCCATGCGATGGATGCTGCCCAGGATCATGCGTTTTCAGCTCGAACATCGAGACCTGCAGCTTCAGATCACGACGACCTGGCAACATGACGTCGACTTTAAAGCCGAGCCGTTCGATGCCGCCATCATCTATGGTTCGTCGCCCGGAGCAGATGTTCACGCCGTGCCGCTCTTCGAGGAGCAGATCACACCCCTCTGTGCTCCTGAATTGCTGGGCAAAACGCCACTCAAATGCGTTGACGATCTTGCGCAATTCACTCTGCTGCATCCGACGCGCGACCATCGGGACTGGAAGTTGTGGCTCGGTCATGCCGGCGCATCCGGCGTCGTTGCGAACCTCGGGCCGAGTTTCGACACACTCGATCTGGAAACGAACGCGGCCATGCAGGGCTTTGGAGTGGCCATCAGTGACCGGACGCTGGTGAGTGAAGACGTGGCGGCGAGGCGCCTTGTCATGCCGTTCGATACCTTTGTAGAGACAGGGTCGCGCTACTATTTTGCGTATCCTGACTGTGTTGCCGGTCAGCCAAATCCTGAGCGAGTGGATCGCCGTGAACCGCGCGAAACCGGCGCATCCCGTTGAAGTAGCTGCTTCTCGCAGGGACGCTCACGCCTGAAGTAGCGGCAAGGAGAGACGGAATGCGAGTCGGGTCGTGCCATGGCTGTGCGACGCGTTTCGATGCCGCTCACCTCCGCACGATGAAACGGAATAGCCGTTCCTTCTGTTTGAGCGCCTCCTGCGCGCTTTTTCTCGTGTTGTCTCGCGCGATCCGTTCATATTGGCAACTGTGTCTCCGCTCTGCCGCAGGCTATGCGCTGTGGTCACCGAGCACGATTTTATGGATGTTCGCGGCGTACACCCATTCGCGGGCCTGGCGCTCAATGCAATCCATGAAAGCCGGGGGACCACTGCAGTAAATCTGAGTGTTGGCATGAGTTGGACTCATCGCGTGAGAACTCTTCTGCGCGAATAGATCGTCGGACAAGCCGAAGTAGTGATTGACCCTACCATGACTTCGCAGCGCGTGAAGCTCTTCCCGTAGAACTGCGCGGTCGACCGATCGGGCGAAGTTGTGCACCTCGAACCTTTGACCCGCCGATGCAAGCCGCTTCGCGATTCCCGCGATCGGTGCTGTGCCTAGCCCACCGGCAAAAAGGATAGATCGCACACGCTCGTCCACGATCGTTGGTGGGCTTTTGGGGATGCCGACAAATACTTCGTCTCGTTCATTCAACGGAAAATCGGACAGCAAATTATCCGTTCTGCCATCGCCTCCTTGTCTCGTGCCTACCACGTAACCATCGGACAGGGACGAAAACCCGAGCAGAGGATAAATCCTTTCCTTGCCGTCAGCGCTATTCAGACGGAGGGTGACGCGCGACCCATCGTCAAATGGCGGAAGCACCGATTTATGCGTTGGTCGAAGTTCAACGGCATGGTATCCCTCAGCAATCTGCCATTTCCGGCTTACGATTACGGGAATCAGGTTGTCGTGCATGTCTTCTCCGATAGGGCTGGCATCTCCCGCAAATCGGAAGGCATGTCAGTGTATGGATCGCAGAAAATGCCGACCCGGCAACTATTGGAAGGGCTGCTATCGTCGAGAGTAGGGTGGACCGGAGTCGCCAGCAAGCCGCTGTAGTGGAATATCACTCATACGGTTACGCTAATAGTCGTTCAATGCTGCTCCGCGCAGCAGCGTGTTCTCAGACGTTCCACCAGTACCCGATCGCCCGCATTTTCGGCACTGAGATTGACCCACGAAAACGGAGATCTATTCTTTTGATGAGAAGAGAGTGTCGAAAGGGGCAGACATCGTATGCCGTACACTGCGGACTTCCGGGCGATCATCAACAGGGTCGCGCACGCCGATCGTCACGTTGGTGTTTGGGGCGATGTTAATGGCGTTCGAAGGTTGGCAGTTCCGGATTGACCTCGTGGATCCGAGTGACGAGGCATGAGTCCGACGGACCATGGCCGACTGGCCGCCTAATGATAGTCATTTTCCCGCTGATGCCGGACGGCCAGGATAGTAACGGTCGTCGCGTCGTCGATCTCGAACAGGACAACATAGCCGGAAGAACCGAACGGGACGATCAGTTCGCGAAGGAAGGGATTGTTGGCGTCGGCCTTCCTGCAGGTGAAGGGAAACTCCTCAAGAATTTCGGTCGACTTGCGCAACGCCTCCAACGCGCGCTCGGCTGCCGCCATGTCACGATCGAGCAGAAACTCATGGAGTCGCAGCAGATCGCGTCGTGCGCCGCCCGTATAACGGACCCGAAATGTCACGGTTTATTTCTCGCCCGTTTCGCTGTCTGCAGCATGCCCTCAAGCTCGGCATGCACGTCAACAGCCTCGTAATATTCGCCGGTCTCACGGGCCTCGTTGCGAGCGGCGAGCCCGCGCGCAATGAATTCCCGCTGAAGTTTTCGCTGCGCGATGCTTGCGCGGAGCGAAGCCTCCATGAATGACGACAGGCTTTCGTTTTCATTCAGGACTTCTTCCGCCGCCCGCCGCAGGTCCGGCTCGACGCGCAATGCCGGGATCGTAGCCGTCTTCATGACAGACCTCCATGTATCGCTTTTGCGATACATTTTACCATCGTTCGCGGTGAAAAACTGGTAGCGCAACTGGGGCTGCGCAGTCGAGACGGGGTCGGAGAGACGATTCAGACGGCGCGTGATGTCGCTCAGGTCCACGAGACGGAGTACATTAATCATATAATAGCACGCTCGGTTGATAACTTTAATTATGTAAAATATGGGAACCGGAAAGCGCGAGCGATTTCGCTTTGATCCCTGCCAACCCATAGTGCTTCAAGTGTCTGCTTCGTTTGATACTGGTCGAAGGGCCTGCCGGACTGGACAAAAATACGCAAATTACGTATAATGCGTATTATCTTGTCCGGAGGGCTTCATGACGACTGTCACCGCCACCGATCTCGCCCGGCGCACGAATCAGGTGCTCGACGCATTGGCTCGCGGCGAATCGGTCACGATCACGCGCAATAACACCGTGCTGGGCACGATCAGTCCGCCGGCGCGCGCTGTCACGCTTCGCGAAGCTTTCGAGCGGCTGCCGAAGATTTCGCGCGACGCGGCTGAGCACTACAAGGCCGACATCCGCGACGCCGGTTTCGACGACGAGGTGCGTGATCCGTGGCGGCATTAATGGTCGATACATGCGTCTGGATCGATGTCGCGCATGGCGCTATCGACCTGGACTCGATCTACAACATCGCCGGGTCGGAACTGATCTACGTCTCCGCGATCACGCTTGGTGAACTGGAATTCGGCGCACAGATCCCAAATGACCCGCGCGAGCGTGCCGAACGCACGGCGTTGCTTCGCGCGGTCGAACGGATGTCGGTGCTAGAAGTGACGCGCGGAACGGCTCAGTCGTTTGGCTTGCTCGCCATCATGATGAAGCACGCCGGTCGCAATCCCCGCCCGCGCTATAACGATCTCTGGATTGCCGCACAGGCGCATGAACATCGTCTGACGCTGCTCACAAGTAATCCGGACGACTTCCGCGCGCTTGACGTGATCGAAATCATCGAAGCGCCGAAGAAGGCTCATTGAACGCAGGCGTCGCGCGGTTGGTTCCGTGGATGCCTGTGTCCACAGCGCGTCTAGCGCATTCGGCGTCATCTTTTCGGCTGACATATTCCCTCCAGTTCAGCTTGCGCAACCGGTGAGTCGCGTGGGCATGCGTGCGCGACCGCCCCCTTTTCCGACGAACCGGGCATCGATCCACGTCAGATGGATCTGTGGGCCGAGGACACCGTCGGCGCACAGCCTTAAACATTCTCGGCTCCGGCTTTCGGCTCATCCATATGGGCTCGGGTAACTAACTAACCCGTTCGGCGGTCGAAGTTGGATATCTGGCTGCCTGCAGACTATAGATCGTCTGGTACACGCGTCATTTCAGCTGGCCAGGCAGGCTTTCGAAAACGGACAGAGGTCCGTCGTGACAGACATCAGGCTTGATAGTTCGGGGTGCCCCCGTGGACCCGAAACTATATGCTGTGTTGACGACAAACGACGTATTCGCAGCCGGTCGCTGGACACGAACGGCTGCTACCCTCCAGGGCTTCCCGGGTTCAGGCAACTGGAGGTTGAACTACGCCACCGACCCCGGCGTCCGGGTGCAAGACGCTGCGGGCAACAACATCTGCACGCCACTAGACCTGACACCCATATCCACCGACAAGGACGGGGACGCGCTAATCACCGCCGGCAATCTGCCCTATTCCGCGGCAAGGTGGCACATCCGGTAAATGGACCATGGCCGCCGACGCCGTCCCGGCCAGATCCGGCCGCGACCGCTAGTCTCGAGGTTGCCTGTGCAACAAAAAGCCCGCACGCAGCGGGCTTTGCGCAGCCACGCCGGTGGTCACAGGAAGATCACCGCGATCAGGTTAAAGCGCACGGCGATGATCCGGTCGATCCAGTCGTCGTGGTTCGCATCGACCGCGTCACGCATCGCCTCGTTCTTCACGGCGACATCGGTCGGCGGCTAGCCGCAGGAGCTCTCGACCGTGAGTGACCGGGCGCGGCCCTCGTTCTTTGTGCCCTCGCGGCCCGGCACGATCGCCACACCACCTTCAGGTCCACGTCCGCTTCGAGCTTGTGTTTCACCAGGTCCACATAGCCGCTGCTCGCGTCCTTCCAGATGCCGGTGCCGTTCTTGATGACGGTGCCTTCCTTGCCTTCGATCTGCAGGCTGGAGCAGTGTGCATGCGCTTCGGCCAGCGAGAAAACGATCTTGGTCGGGATGACCCGGACGCTGCTATTGCCCGCGCGGGCAGCTGTTGCAGCAGCGCCTTGAAGCGCTCGCGGTAACCGACGTCATGTTTGCCCTTCTGCGCGACCGCAGCGAGCGGAATCTGGTCCCACACCATGAGCACCGGGGTTTCGTTCTCCGCGAACGCGCCGCCCGACCGCACGCGGTTCATGGTCCCGTTCCCGATCTCGTGGCCGGCGATCTGGCCGTCGACCATCACGACGATTTCACCATGCGACTGCGTGCCGGGGTTCAGCTTCGCGCGCACCGCTTCGCCAGAACCGGACGCCTCGATCGGCAGCGCGTAGTCAGGCGCACTAGACCGCCCTCCTTGTGATCGACGTGTACATACATGCCGTCCGCTTTCTCCTGGCTCAAGACGCCCTCTTTCCACCTCCACGTCTTGAACCGGATCTGCGTGCGGGCTCCTCGGAAGAGATGGCCAACAAGGCATGGAAGAGCCTGATTCCGCGAGTTCCCTACATGCGCTGCATCCTGCCGAACAAGGCCAGGTCTGGTGCACAAAAACGCCTGCCCTTTCCACGGTTGAAGGGTCCATACTTCAATCAGTGGATATCTGGAGGGCGTCATCATGACTATTCACCGCACTCTGCATGAGGATGTATTCGCCGCGTTTGCAAGAGCTTGCCAGGAAGGAGAGTTCGAACTGGCCGAGCATCTGCTTCACGCGATTGAGATCATCGCGCGGCAGAAGCAGGATTCCGGCGAACTCGACCGTGCCTACTTGCTACTCACCCATTTCACCAACCGCCCGCACAGTGCGCATTTGGCACGCACGCGCTCGTTTTCCAGGCACTGAACGAGGACCACTTCCCGCCTGGGCTTTGTCAACTTGAGATAGATAGTCCGTTGTGTGGAGAACGTACGTATGGTTTCCTTATTAACTTCCATGAGCCGTTTTCACGTCCGCCCGGTCCTGCCATGCGAGCAGACGTGCCTTCAGTTCGATGCGATGGCGTCCGGCATTCATCTGGTGCCGCGGCAAAGCAAAGTGCTGCCGGATCGGACCGAAGCTCGAGAGAAACCGCTGTGTGCGCCGCGGGTCGCGAACGCCCTGCATCTGGCGTTCGCGACCCGCGCGTGGGCTGATGGCTGTTTTCGGCACGGTTATTGACCCGCGCGGCCGCCTTCACGAACACGTGCTTGGTATGGGCGAGTTTGTAGGTCACGCTCACGCCACGTTCGAGCAACAGCTCCTCGATGTCGCGCAGACTCAGATTGAAGCGAAAATACCAGCGAACCGCGCAACTGATGATCGCCGCCGGGAAACGAAAGCCGTGGTACGGTGATTTGCTCTTCTCATCCCGACATTCTATCTGGCAGCGATCTAAAGTTGGCAGTGCCCTGCGGCGGCATACATTCAACTCGAGCCAACGCTGATCCCCTGGAAGCTGTGCCCGGGTATCGCTGAGGTATCACGCGCAATCGACGCGCTCCACTCGGTCACGCTTCCCATCCGGCCTTCTCTTGCCGCAAGCGGAGACGACGCATAATGTTCAAATGCTCGCACTCTCGGCAACGGAAATGGTGTTATGCACTGCGCAAACTGCGGATTCGAGAACCTCACCGGAGCCAAATTCTGCGAAGCGTGCGGGGCCGTTTTGTCGCGCGCGTGTCCTCGCTGTGGGTACGAGGCGAGGCCTTCCGCCAGATTCTGCAATGAGTGTGGCGCCCCCCTGACCGAGGCGCCCGCCGCGTCATCTCCGCGTCCGCAGCCTGCGCCAGGGGCATCCACAGCGCCGGTTCATTACACGCCACACCATCTTGCCGAGCGCATCCTCGCCGAGCAGGCGGCCATGGAAGCCAGAGGCGAGGCCGCCGGTGAACGCAAGACCGTTACGGCGCTATTCGCCGACATGGCCGGTTCCACCGCGTTGATCCACGACCTAGACCCGGAAGAGGCCCATCGGCTGATCGAGCCTGTCATCGCGCTGATGATGGAGGCCGTGCACTACTACGAGGGCTACGTGGCCAAATTGCTGGGCGACGGCATCCTCGCTCTGTTCGGCGCGCCCATCGCGCACGAAGACCATCCGCAGCGTGCGCTCTTCGCGGCGCTGCGCATGCAGCAGGCGATGCGCCGCCACGGCGATCGCATTCGCCTGGAGAAAGCCATTCCGCTGCAAATCCGCGTTGGCGTCCACACCGGGGAGGTCGTGGTGCGCTCGATCCGCACGGACGACTTGCATACCGATTACGATCCGGTCGGTCACACGATTCATATTGCGTCCCGGATGGAAGGAATCGCCACGCCATCGTCAATCCTCGTGAGCGAGGCGACCCACAAGCTGGCCGAAGGTTATTTCGAGTTCAGGGCCCTGGGGGCCACCCAGGTCAAAGGCATTCCCGAACCACTCCCGGTGTATGAGGTGCTGGGTCTCGGCGCGCTGCGCACGCGCCTGCAACTGGCGGCGCACCGTGGTCTTGCCAGGTTCGTAGGCCGCGAGGCCGAAACGGAGCACCTGAATCGGGCGCTGGATGAGGTCAGGACGGGCCACGGGCAGGTGGTTGCAGTGGTCGGCGAGGCCGGAGTCGGGAAATCGCGACTGTTCCACGAATTCAAGGAGCGCTCCCGGCGCGGCTGTCTGGTGCTGGAGACGTTTTCGGTGTCGCATGGCAAGGCTTTTGCCAATTTGCCGCTCATCGAGCTGTTGAAGAACTATTTCCAGATCACCGCCCAGGACGACGAGCGACGTTGCCGGGAAAGGGTCATGGGCAAAGTGCTGACGCTCGAGCGCAGCTTCGAGCATCTCGTGCCTTACCTGCTCCATCTGCTGGGTATCGGCGAAGCCGGTTCGGCGCTGGCGGAGATGGATTCCCGGATCCGGCGGGACCGCACCTTCGACGCGATCACGCAACTGCTGACGCGCGAGAGCCGCGATCAGCCCATCGAATTGCTCTTCGAGGACCTGCAATGGCTGGACCGCGAGACGGAAGCCTTCCTCGCATACCTGATCGAACACGTGCCAGGCACCCGGATCCTGCTACTCCTGAACTACCGGCCCGAGTATCAGCCCGGCTGGCAGCACGCGGATCACTGCAGCTCGTTGCGACTCGAACCGCTGGGCCCGGCCGAAGCCCAGGGACTGCTCACGGCGCTGCTCGGGGACGACCTCTCTCTCGTGCCTCTCAAGCAGCTCATCCTGGAGAAGACCGAGGGCAACCCGTTCTTCATGGAGGAAGTGGTCCAGACGCTGGCCGAGGAAAAATCGCTGCTCGGCGATCCTGGCCGTTACCGTATCGAGCAGACCCCGGCGTCGCTGCATATTCCCACTACCGTTCAGGGCGTGCTCGCCGCCCGTATCGACCGGCTCCCTGTCGCGGAGAAGGAGTTGCTGCAGACGCTCGCCGTCATCGGCAAGGAATTCCCGTTCAGCCTGATCCAGCGTATCTGCGCTGTCCCCGTTGCGCACGCGGATGACGATCTGCGCCAGCTTCTTGCCCACCTGGAAGCCGCGGAGTTCATATTCGAACGGCCCGCGTTTCCGGAGGTCGAGTATTCGTTCAAGCACGCGCTGACCCAGGAAGTCGCCGGCCATTCGCTGCTCACGGAGCGCCGTAGCGCACTGCATGAGCGCACCGCGCATGCGATCGAGGCGCTGTTCCCGACCCGCATCGCGGATTACTGCAGCGAACTGGCGCATCACTACGGCCTGAGCGGCAATATCCCGAAGGCCGTGGAGTACCTGCATCGTGCCGCGCAACAGGCACTTCGACATGCGGCCCACCTGGACGCGATGCACCACCTCGGCGTCGCGCTCGAGTTACTCAAGCGTCTGCCCGATACACCGGCACGCGTGCAT
>NZ_WHNP01000067.1 GCF_009362735.1 Paraburkholderia franconis
AGATCCGGCGGGGCCGTGAGCCCGGTAATTCTGTTGGCGTGAACCCAAGGTAGTGATTGCGCCACGCGCTCCCGCCGTCCTCCACGAGCGACCAACTGGGATGCCCAGACCATGAGCCGAGATGAGCCTGGCACTGCTGACGCAGCAAGCCGATCATTGGTGAATACTCCCATGGACACCGGTCTGGTACCGATGGTTTTCTGGGGCTCTACCAGAGCCACGGGCGAAAGCCAGCACACCGGCCCTCGCCTTGATCCCGATGGATGACTGGTGCAGATCAGCTCTGCAACCAGGCGAGYGAAAAACCGGATGCATGCTCATATGCGTCGATGCGGTGGAGGGCTGAAGCCGTTTCAGCTAAGCAGGGCAAGCCTGAGAGAGGAGTATTTATCTCTTGATCTAAGCCTTTCAATGGATGACAGAATTAATGCGGTCTACGTCAAGTTGCGCCTTGCCGGTAGAGACGGTTTCATAAAGACTGTTGAGCTCGCTGAAACGTGTTCCAGCAGATCAAGCAACAGCCGAGCTTGAGGAACGCTTCGTGAATGTCAGCGCGACGTTCGAAACGAATACGTAGACGACGGAAATGATGCAGCCAGGCATGTGTACGTTCGACGACCCTGCCTGATGCCGTCGAGTCGGATATGTGATGCGGATGCATGCCCGCGGGCCGCATGGTCATGCCGGTTTTACTGGCATAGTAGCGATTCCAGAGCGGCCTGATTGTTGGACACACCGCCCGGGGCACGCGGCAACCATGGAGCACGGCGCCCATGTTAATCGCAAACCAACGCTCAGCCGAGGTGTTGCGCTCATCGCCGAGCGCGACATCGAGCGTAACTTCGAGTTGTACGCGCTCTCGTTGCAGGCTGCCGTCGACGGGCTGGGCAAGGCAGACGTGATGGCTTTGCCACCTCGTCTGCGAGCGCCGATACTTTTTGACCGGGCCGCTACCGCAAAATATCTGGGCTCGATGCTCGTTCTCGATGCTTCTGGGAACGTCGTCATCGATGCGGCCAGCGAGACGCCTCGCAAGGGCAACTTCGCCGACCGCGACTATTTCAAGGTCCAGCGCGACAATCCTGACGCTGGTCTCTTTGTCAGTGCGCCTTTCCGGTCGCGCCTGCGCAACGGTTCGCCCAGCATCGCGCTGAGCCGCAGGCTTTCGCATGCCGATGGCTCGTTTGCCGGTATCGTGATGATTGCCATCAACCTTGAGTACTTCCATCAGCTATTCGCCGACATTTCACTTGGCTCGCACGGGGCAATTTCCCTGATAGCTGACGACGGCCTCATGATCATGCGTCAGCCATACGATCCGAAAGTTATCGGGCGCGATATCAGCAACGCAAGCACTTTCAGGCAATTCCGTTCCGCCCCTGAGGGTAGTTTCTCTGATACATCGTCGATAGACGGAGTGCGCCGGTTTTATTTTTTCCGGAATTTCCCGCGCCTGCCCCTCATCATCATGGTTGCGGAAGCAGAGCCGGAGATCTACGCTGCCTGGCGTCGTCGGGCGCTCACCATCGGTTCGCTGATGGGCGCATTTTCGCTGGGGTTCGTTGGACTCTCACTTGTGCTCGGAACGCAACTGCGTCGCCGGATGCGCGCGGAGTCCGAACTGCAGATGCTCGCGCGAACCGACAGCCTCACTGGCCTCCACAACCGGCGCACCCTGGGGGAAATTCTCGAACATGAGTGGCGCAGGGCGAAACGTACGCGTAGCGTGTTCTCGCTGCTGTTTGTGGATATCGACCGGTTCAAGGCTTACAACGACACGTACGGACATCAGGCAGGGGATGACACGCTGGCCGCCGTGGCGCGTTGCATCGGCGAGAACATCCGACGGCCGGCGGATACTGCTGCCCGTTATGGAGGTGAAGAATTTATTGTGGTTCTGCCCGATACACCGGCCGACGGCGCATGTGTGATTGCCGAGAAGATCCGACGAGCGATTAGCGGACTCGCCATCGAGCACGCTGGCAGCGAATACGGGCGCGTGACAGCCAGTATCGGTTCAGCAAGCTGGACGCCGGACGAGAATGCCGATGTAACGACAGTCATCAAGGCGGCCGACGAGGCCCTGTACAACGCCAAGGCGACTGGCCGTAACAAGGTGATGGCACGCCCCGCGGCACTTCCGTCCTGACGGCAACCAGACGTCGGTGCGCTGCCCTTAAGCTGGTGAAACAGTCGGTTTCAGCACGGGTGATGACACTGCATTTGGCCTAGGTGAATCGGATCTCAGTGGCACTGTGGTCACTGAATATGCAATGCGTCCGGGCGGCAGCCCGCGAATTGAAGACGTCTCCACAGACGTCACCTGTCGCGCGTGCTCGCCCGCGACGGGCGGGCCTGTCGGTTTAGGTCCCGATGCCAATGATGCTGGAGATCTTCACGTCCGGGTTCACGTGCACTTCGTGGTCGGCGCCGGCGATCTCGGAGCCGAACAGACGCGGGAAGTCGGTCCTGTGGCCGGCTGCAGGAGCCATTCGCCTCCCATGAACCGGACATCCGGGCGACCGATTCTCCCTTTGGTAACGGTCGTTCCCGATCGGCAGAGAAGTTACGGATTGTTGCAAATTGCCAAAGGGTATGCGGTTTGCCGAACGTATGATTCGCGCATCTAAAACAAAAAATTGGTGATGAGATGAACGGCATGCGGAAAACCCTGATAGTCGCCATGTTCGCGTCGGTCGCCCTCGCTGCCTGCGGCGGTGGAGGCGGGGGCGCGAGCACGCCCACCGGCACCGTGAACGTCCAGATGACCGATGCGCCGTCGTGCGGCTTCGACCATGTCTACGTAACGGTGAGCCAGGTGCGGATTAACGCGAGTTCGAGCGCGGGCGACAACGACAGCGGATGGACCAACATCACGCTCGCGACGCCGCAAAAGGTCGATCTCCTTTCGCTCACGAACGGCACGATGGCGACACTCGGCCAGGCCACGCTGCCCGCCGGCCAATATCAGCAGGTGCGGCTTGTGCTCGCCCAGAACCAGGGCAACGCAGTGACCAACTCGGTCGTCGTGTCGGGAACGACCAACGAACTGCCGCTCGCGACCCCGAGTGCGACTCAAAGCGGTCTCAAGATCATTCGTCCATTTGACGTGGCCGCGAACTCGACGGTCGATCTGGTGCTCGACTTCAACGCCTGCAAGTCCGTCGTCCAGCAGGGCAATGGCTCGTACGCGCTGAAGCCCGTGATCACCGCCACGCCTACGACCGTCTCCGGCGTGATTGACGGCTACGTTGCCGCTGCCGAAGCCGGCGCCACCGTGTATGCCGAGCAGAACGGCAAGGTGGTGAGTGGCACGGTGGCCGACGGCACGGGTCACTTCGTGTTCTCGACGCTGGTCCAGAGCTCGACCAACGGCAACTACGACATCGTGATTGCGCAACCCAACGAGACGACGGGAATCATTACGTCGGTGCCTGTCGTCGTCGGCGCTACGACGCACGTGTCCACGGCGGGCCAGCCGATCACGCTTCCTGCCTCGACGATGAATATGGTGAGCGGCACCGTAACCGCATCGGCTGATGCGAGCCTGCGCGCGCTTCAGACTACGTCGTCGGGCACCTACGAGATTGCATCGGCGAACGCGAACCTCGATACGGGCGCCTATACGACGAGCCTGCCCGTTGCGGCACCGATGGTCGGCGCCTATAACGGCACGCTGCCCGTCGGCCTGAGCGCGCAGGCGACGTCGGCGGGTCAATATACGATTGAAGCCGATGCTGCCTCGGGCGCCACACAATCGACAGCCGTCAACATTACTGGCGGAAGTCGGACCAACGTGAACTTCACTTTCTAGCAACCACTGCATTGACGAAGGGGCGATCGCCCCTTCTCTTTGGGGAGCATCATGAAAAGAATCATCATCGCTTTGACCATTGCCTCCAGCGCGCTGGCCGGGTGTGCCGTGTATGTGCCGGACGAGCCCGGCGTTGTCATGAAGCCGCAAGGTGGCCCTGGCAACGGCTTCTGTCCGCCGGGGCAGGCCAAGAAGGGTAACTGCTGAGGCGTTCCGCGCTGTACCCTAACAGGGGGCGTTATGCGCAACCTTGCCGTTCGAACCGCTGCATCAGGCTGTCACGAGGCAGTGTCCAGCGCCGACGGTTTGACTATGTAACGATGAGTAACGTGTGTTCCGATCGTTACTCAACCTGGTTCGCATGAGCGGCCCATGGCTTCATACGCGGCAGCGCCAATGCAACGCAACACAAAACGACTCACGTCGCGCCGCGTGCATCGGCTCTGCCGCTTTCCATCGCGACCACGCGGTTTTTCCCGTCGCGTTTGGCGCGATAGAGCGCGAGGTCGGCGGCCTCGATCAGCGTCGTCATCGGCGCGTCGTGCGCGGGAACTTGAGTGGCGCAGCCGACGCTGATCGTCACATGCTGGCCCGACGACGAGCCCGCGTGAGGAATGCGCAGCGCCTCCACATGGAGCCGGATTTTCTCGGCGAGCAGGCGCGTGCCGCCCGCCGACGTACCCGGCAGCACGACCGCGAACTCTTCGCCGCCGAAACGCGCCGCGAGATCACCGGGCCGCCCGAGGCAGGTTTCGACGGTCGACGCGATCTGCTTGAGCACTTCGTCGCCCGCCACGTGGCCATATGTGTCGTTATAAGGCTTGAAGCTGTCGACGTCGATCATCAGCATCGAGACTTCGGTTTGCGCCCGCATTCCGCGCCGCCATTCGGCGTTCAGATATTCGTCCAGATAACGGCGGTTCGACAGGCCCGTCAAACCATCCGATTGCGTGAGCTTGCGCAGTTCGAGATTGGCTTCGAGCAACTGCTGCTGCGATTCGCGCAGCGCGCGATACGCCTGGTCGCGTTGCAGCAGATTCACGTACGAGCGCGAGTGATAGCGGATGCGCGCGACGAGTTCGATGCGGTCGGGCAGCTTGACGAGGTAATCGTTCGCGCCTGCCGTGAAGGCCGCGCTCTTGATGGCGGGTTCCTCTTTCGTCGACAGCACGATAATAGGCACGTCGCGCAGTTTCGCGTTCGAACGGTAGGCCTTGACGAGCGTGAGGCCATCGATGCCTGGCATGACGAGATCCTGCAGGATCACCGTGGGCCGCGTGTCGGTCGCGGCGCGGATCGCGTCGTCGGCGCTTGCGCAGTAGTGCAGGTCGATGCCGTCCTCGTTCGCGAGCGCGCGGCGCACGGCTTCCGCGACGATCGCCTGGTCGTCGACGAGCAGCACCATGATGGGCACGTCGGACAGCGCGGCCGTTTCCAGCGCGGCGCGCGCGGCGTCTAGCGCGGCGTTCGCGCGATCAACCGACGTCGATGTGGAACCCCCCTGGTCCCGTGCCCCGATTTGGTCGAAGTCCATGTGTGTATCCCTGTTGGAATTGCCTGTCATGCGCCATTTCTGCCATTGACTGCGTGCCGCGCCTGTTCTGGATTCCCTGCCGCCATCGCCTGTGTCAGCGTCGCGCGAACGTTGCCAGATGGTCGGCGATGCCGCCGAGCGGCACGATCCGCCGCGCCGCGTCGAGCGCCGCGGCGGCCTTCGGCATGCCGTAGACAGCGCTCGACGCCTGGTCTTGCGCAATCGTGTCGTAGCCCTTCGCGCGCATCGCCTTCAGTCCGATCGCGCCATCGCGGCCCATGCCCGTCAGCAGTACGCCGAGTGCCTCGCCGGGCCAATGCTCGACGACACTGTGAAAGAACACGTCGACGGAAGGACGGTAGGGCATATCGGCCGGTTCGCGAGTGTAGTGCAGCGCGCCGCGTTGTGTCAGCAGCATGTGATCATTCGTCGCCGCGAGCAACGCGACGCCTGCGCACGGGACATCGCCCTCGCGCGCCGTGCGCACGGTGAGCGGCGTCTGTCCGTCGAGCCACTGCGCCATGCCGTCGGCGAACACCTTGTCGACATGCTGGACGATCACGATGGGCGCCGCGAACGATGCGGGCAGGCTGCCCAGCACGGTCGCGAGCGCGGCGGGGCCACCCGCCGACGCGCCGATCGCGACGAGCCGCTGCGCATCGTGCCGGAGTGGCGCGCGAGCCGTGTGCAGGGGCGCCGTCGGCTTGTCCATCAGCCGGCCGATCTGGTCGATCTTCTGCAGCAGCAACTGCGCGCTATCGTTCACGCCGCGCCCGGTGAGCGTCGGCGTGTCGACGGCGTCGAGCGCGCCCGCGCCCATCGCCTCGTAGACGCGCCACGTATTCGTGCCGACGCTGCTCGTCACGATCAGGATCGGGCAGGGCGTACGCGCCATGATGCGGCGCGTCGCCTCAACGCCGTCGAGCTTCGGCATGATGAGATCCATCAGCACGACGTCGGGCGTGTGGGCGGCGCAGAAATCGACGGCCTCTTCGCCATTGGCGGCGACCCATAGCACGCGATGCTCCGGGCGCAGCGCGATCACGCGGCGCAGCGCCTCGACGGCGAGCGGCAGGTCGTTGGCGATGCCGATGTTCATGCCGGGTTTCATGAGACCGCCTCTCCGATCAGGTCGCGTACGGCATCGAGCAGCGCTTCGTCGTGAAAGCTGCCCTTCGCGAGATAGTAATCGGCACCGGCTTCAAGCCCGCGTCGCCGGTCCTCGTCGCGGTCCTTGTACGACACGATCATCACGGGCACGGGCTTGAACACCGGGTCGCGCTTGATCAGCGTGACGAGCTCGATGCCGTCCATGCGCGGCATGTCGATATCGGTGACGACGAGGTCGAACGTGCCATTTGTCATGTTATGCAGCGCGTTCCAGCCGTCCATGCCGTCGACGGCCACGGTGACGGCGTAGCCGCGCTTCTCCAGCAGCTTGCGTTCGAGTTCGCGCACCGTCAACGAATCTTCGACGACGAGCACATGCTTGCGCTGCCGCACGGCGACGTTGTGCGCGCGGCCGATCCTGTCGAGCTGGCCGCCGCGCACGAGTTTGCCGACGGAGCGCAACAGGTCGTCGACATCGACGATCAGCACGGCGTCGCCGTTTTCCATCAGCGCGCCCGCGGCGATGTCCTTGATCTTGCCCAGGCGCGAGTCAAGCGGCTGCACGACGAGCATCCGCTCGCCGAGAAAGCGGTCGACTGCGATTCCATAGGTCTCGTGCTCGTCGCCGATCACCACCACGGCCACTAAGTCGCGCGCCTGATCCGGGGCCTGCGTGCCGAGCAGCTGATGCGCGGTGACGAGCCCGATGGGCTTGCCGTCGAACGCGAAATGCTGCTGGCCCTCGAGCATGTCGATGTCGGCTCGCGCGAGTTCGAGCGTGCGACGCACATGCGCGAGCGGAAACGCGTACGCCTCGCCGCTCACTTCGACGAGCAGACTGCGCACCACCGACAGCGTAAGCGGCAACTGCATCACGAACCGCGAGCCGCGGCCCGGTTCATTGAAGATGTGCACGGTGCCGCGCACGCTCTTGACCATTTCGTGTACGGCGTCGAGTCCCACGCCGCGCCCCGATACGTCCGTGATGTGCTCGCGCATCGAAAAGCCCGGCAGCAGCAGGAAGTCGAGCAGTTCCTGTTCGGACAGGCGCGCGGCCGTCTCTGCATCGGCGAGCTTGCGCCGGATCACCGACGCACGCACGTTGTCGAGATCGATGCCCGCGCCATCGTCGCTGACGCTGATCAGCAGCCTGCCTGCGCTGTGGCGCGCTTCCAGCGTAACGATGGCTTCGGCGGTCTTGCCGCGCGCGAGACGTTCGTCGGGTGTCTCGATGCCGTGATCGATCGCATTGCGCAGCAGATGGCCCAGCGGCGCGTCGAGCAGATCGAGAATGTCGCGGTCCACCTGAGTCGACGTGCCGACGATCTCGAACCTCACGCGCTTGCCGAGCGAACGCGCGAGATCGCGCACGACGCGCGGATACGCATGCGCCGCATCGCCGAACGGACGCATCCGGCATTGCAACGCTTCGTCGTAGAGCAGCTGCGCAAGGTTGGAGCTGCTGCGCTCGTAATGGTCGAGTTCGTCGATGCGCGCGCCGAGCGCATGCTGCATGCGGTGGAGCGCGGTGCGCACGTCGGCGAGCGCGGACAGCGCGGTGTCGTCGAGATGTTCGGCGAGCGTGTCGTAGAGCGCGTCGAGCGCAAGCGACGTGTCGCGCTGCGTGCGCTTCATGCGCAGCATCGATGCCGCGAACGGCTTGAGCCAGCGCGATTCGACGAGCACTTCGCCGGACAGGCTCAGCACGCGATCGAGGTTCGCGGCGCGCACGCGCAGCATACGGTCGGGGTGGCGTGCGGCGGCGTGCGTGGCCAGATGTGGCGGCGGCGCGTCGTCTTCTTCGGCGGCATGCGGCGTGTCGGGTTCGCCCGTTGATTCCACGGTCTCCGACGTGTCCGGCGTCGCGGTATCCCGCTGTTGCGCGAGCGCTCCAGCCTGCAACTGGGCCTGGAGTTGCGCATAGGCATCGTCGCCGTCGTCCGCTTGCACTTTGCCGGCGCCCATTTGTTCGCGAACGGCGCTTCCGGGCGACGATAGCCGCCGCACGAACGCGTCGATATCCGCGCGCGTGACGGGTGCGTCCGGTTTCGCTTCGCCCACGCGCAACAGCAGGTCGACCCCGCGCAGCAGCACGTCGATATGCGCGGGCGTTAGCCCGAGTTCGCCGCGCTGCGCGCCGACGAAACACTCTTCCATCAGATGCGCGATATCGACGCCATCCTGCAAGCCGATGATGCGGGCCGCGCCCTTGAGCGAATGCGCGGCGCGCATGCATGCTTCGAGCGCGGGGGCGTCGGTGGGCTGCTGTTCGAGCGCGAGCAGCCCGTCGGAGAGCACGCGCGTCTGCGTGCCCGCCTCTTCGCGGAACAGTTCGAGCAGCGACTGGCGGCTCAGATCGTCGTCCGTCATCGCAGGCTCCGGGCGATCGAGTCGAAAAGCCGTGCGGGATCGAGCAGGCCGATGGTCCTGTCACGCCATGCGAGCACGCCATGTGCGTGCGAGGCCGTTGCACGCGCAAGCGTCGCGGGCAAGGGAAGCAGCGCGGCTTGCGCATAGCGGACGACGCCCTCGACTTCATCGACGGGAAATGCAACGGGTTCGCTGTCGTGCGCCGCGACCAGCACGCGCGCATAGCCGTTGCGCGCGGACTGTCTTGCATCGGCGCGCTCCATGTTCAGCAGTTCCCCGAGCGAGAGGGCAGTGGTCAGCGCACCGCGTACGTTGACGACGCCGAGCACCGCGCGTGTGCGCCGGTGCGGCAGCGAATGGATCGCGCGGATGACGTCGACTTCGCGCAGCACGGATGTCGGTAGCGCGAGCCATTCGCCCGCGATGCGAAAGGCGAGGGCGGACTGCGTCGCCGCGTCTTCGCACGTTGTTTGAACGCGGCTCGACTCGTCGTCCGTTGGCGTGCCCGCGTGAGCACGCGGTGCGAGCTCGGCGTCGCTCAACGGCCGGTCGAGCAGTCGCGCGGCGCCTTGCGCGAATACCGGACAGTTCAGGCAGCGCGCGTGCTCGGCAAGGCGCGGGCAGCTGTTGTCGCCGCGCGTGCCGATGCGATTCCAGCAGTCGTCGACGCACACCGGCAGACTCGCGAGATCAGGAGCGTCGTGAAGCATGGAATCCTCGTGAAGGTTGCGGCTCGTCGGCCGCCGCGTGCGCCGCATGCGACGCACGGGTCGCCGAGCGTTGCGCGCGCAGCATCAGGTTGTGCGCGCCCGCCCAGTCGCCGCCGATTTCGAGCAACGCGGCCAGATGCGTGAGCGCTTCGTAATGCGCCGGGTCCAGATACAGCGCCTTGCGATAGAAGTTGGCGGCGTCGGCACTGCGGCCGCGCGCATCGGCGATCAGGCCCAGCAGATAAAACGCGTCGACATCCGGACCATGCACGATCGCGTGCTTGTGCGCGAGGCGCTCAGCTTCGTCGAACTCGCCCGCGTCGGCATGACGGCGCGCGGCATCGAGCGATCTGTCGGCGGCGAGGCCGGCGGGTTGCACCGTTTGCGTTGCGTGTGAGGCCTGCGGTGGACGCGCGGGCGGCGGCGCGAACGACTGGCGCGCACGTGGCTGTTTCGCGGCGTCGCGCCGTGCGGCGCCGTACGCGGGCGCATGCTGCCGTTGCGGCGCGCTGAACGGCGGCACGGCGCGCGGCGCGGCATTCGACGCTTTCGGCGCAACCGGCCCGACCGCGCGCATTGCGCCTGTTTCCTCGGGCGTGCTGCGCCGGAACGCGAAGGCGAGTGGAATGCGCGCCGAGGTCATCGCGTGCCGCATCATCAGTCCCGTTTCCGCAGGGCCGACGAAGATGGTGCCGCCGTCGGCGAGATTCGCGTCGAGCAGACGGATCGCACGGTCCTGCGCTTCGCGGTCGAAATAGATCAAGACGTTGCGGCAGAAGATGAAGTCGTACGGCGCCTGTGCAATCGCGGGCAACTTGAAGAGATTCGCCTGCGAGAAGCGCACCGTCTGACGCACGCACTCGCCCAGTTGCCAGCTGTCTTTCAACGCGGCGAAATGCCGGTCGCGATACGCGAGCGGATGGCCGCGAAACGAATTTCGCCCATAGATGCCGGCGCGCGCATGCTCGATCACGCGCGCGCTGATATCGAACGCATCGATCGTGAAGCGGTTTTCGCTGATGCCGTCGTCGAGCAGCGTCATGGCGATCGTGTACGGCTCTTCGCCCGTCGAGCACGGCAGGCTCAGCACGCGCAGCACATGCATCGGGTCGCGCACGAGCCGTTCGTTCGCGAGCCGCGCGAGCGCGACGTACGCCTCGCGATCGCGATAGAACCATGTCTCCGGCACGACAAGCGCTTCGATTAGCGCCTGCCGCTCGTCGGGCGACATCGTCAGCTGCTGCCAGTACGCTTCGATTTCGGCTGGATCGACGGGCACGCTTGTGTCGTGTGCCGCTGCGCCCAGACGCGTCACGCGCACGCGTTCGAGCACGGCGCGCTCGAGCGCATTGACGCCGAGCGACGACGCGTCGATACCCGTCTCCCGCAACAGCCAGGATTCGAAGCGCGGCACAAAGGCATTCGCGGCGTTCATCGCGTTTGGGATTCTGGTTGCGGGAAGAGCAGGGACTTCACGTCGTCGTCGAGCATCTGCTGCACGTCGACCCACTGGATTATGCCGAGCTCGTCGCTGACGACGGGGCCGAGCCAGCGTGCGTGCGGCGTCGCGATGCCGCTGTCGGCGAAGCGCTCGCGTTCGATGCGGCGCGTCTGCGTCGCCCGTTCGATGATCAGGCCTAGCAGCTGCGACGACGTGTTGGCGCCGCCGCGTTCCCGCGCATCGCGGTAGCGGACCAGCACGAGCCGCGTCGAGCGCCATTGCAGCGACGGCCGGCCGAGCGCGAGCTGCGCGAGATCGATGACGGGCACGGGCTCGCCATGCCGCTCGATCACGCCCGCGACCCACGCGGGCGCGCCCGGAATCGCCTTGGCGGCCGTTAGCGCCTGTACTTCGACAACGTCGGCGGCATTGAGCGCATAGCGGTCGCGGTCGAGTTCGAAGAGAAGGAAAAGCATCGCGATCACCGTTTCAGACGTGCCGCACGCGCGCGTGAGCAGACGCCGTCACGCTTCGATCTTGAAGCGCGACACGCCCGTGCGCAGCTGGTTGGCAACGAGCGTCAGATCGTCGATGGCCTGCGACGACTGGCGCAGCGAGTCCGCCGTCTGTTGCGCGGCCTCCGACAGCTGCGACAGCGCCTGTGTGATCTGCTCGGCGCTCGTCGCCTGCGTGTGCATGCCTTCGTTGACGAGCTGGAAGCGCGGCGCGAGCGTCTGCACTTCCTGGATGATCTGCGACAACTGCTCGCTCACCTGCTGCACGTCGCGCATGCCGCGCCGCACTTCCTCGGAGAACTTGTCCATGCCCATCACGCCTGCGGAGACGGCCGACTGGATCTCCTTCACGGTCTGCTCGATGTCGTAGGTGGCGACGGCCGTCTGGTCCGCGAGGCGGCGGATTTCCGTCGCGACGACGGCAAAGCCGCGGCCATATTCGCCCGCCTTTTCGGCCTCGATCGCCGCGTTAAGCGACAGCAGGTTCGTCTGGTCGGCGACTTTCGTGATCGTCGCGACTACCTGATTGATGTTGACAGCCTTTTCGTTGAGGATCGCGAGCTTCGCGTTCACCGAGCCCGCCGCGTCCATCACGCTGCGCATCGTGTCTTCCATGCGCGTGAGCCCGCTCTGGCTCGCGCCCGCGAGCGTCGCCGACTGGTCTGCGACAGCCGACACTTCATTCATCGTGCGCAGCAGATCCCGCGAGGTCGCGAAAATCTCGCGCGAGGTCGCGCCGATCTCCGTCGTCGTCGCGGCTGTTTCAGTGGCGGTCGCCTGCTGTTCCTTCGATGTCGCCGCAATCTCGGCGACGGAAGTCGTCACCTGCAGCGACGACTTCTGCGCCTGGGCGACGAGGCTGTTCAGT
The DNA here is from genome assembly GCF_009362735.1 of Paraburkholderia franconis. GTDB lineage: Bacteria > Pseudomonadota > Gammaproteobacteria > Burkholderiales > Burkholderiaceae > Paraburkholderia > Paraburkholderia franconis. The sequence continues at coordinate 12,363 of NZ_WHNP01000067.1, forward strand.
TCCTCGGCCATCCGGTTGAAGCCATCCTCGAGCGTGCGGAACTCGTCGCGGCGGCCGAGCTTCAGGCGTTGCGTCAGATTGCCCGTGCGCATCACGTTATGCACTTCGACGAGGCTCGCCATGGGCACCGTGATCGCGCGATGCAGCGAATAGCCCGTGAGCAGCGCGACGAGCAGCGTGATGCCGAGTGCCGTCGCGAGCGTAATCTCGGTACCTGTCACCGAATCACGGATCGCTTTGGTGGATTCGTCTGCCTGCGTACGGTTCTCGCCGACGAGTTCGTTCGCCGCACGCATGACGCCATCCCACCCCGGCAAGAGCTTGACAAACGCGGCCTGTCCTTCGGACTTCGAGGTCGGCGCGACGCGCATTGCTTCGTTCAGTTGCAGCAGGTATTGGTCCCACGCTGCCTTGAAGGTGCGAAAGTGCGCGCGGTCCTCGTCGCGAAAGAGGGTGCCCTGGTATTCGGCCGACACCTGATCGAACTGACGCAGCAACTGTGGCAAGCGTTCGAGATCGCGCTTCATCGCGTCTTCGCTGCCCTCGACGAAGAGCGCGCGTTCGAGCGTCGCATAGCTCTCGTTGGCCGTCGCGCGCAGCGTGGTCGCCAGATAGAGGCCGGGCACGGAGTCACGGCTCATGCTGAGCGCCTCGTCGTTCATCACGCGCAGCCGCGTCCAGGAGAGCGCGGCCATCACCAGCATCAGCACGAACAGCGCGCCGAAGCTCAGCAGGATCCGGTTGCCGAGTGTGAAGCGGCCTGCATGCTTCGGATCGGGCAAGGTGGTGTCGCCGGTGCGTGACATCGCAGTGGCCATTGTCGATGACTCTCTCATTGAGTTTTTCGGGCGGCGCACGGAATGGTGGGTCCGGACGGTCCGCGCCGAAGTGGTAGGGGAGACTGCAACGAAACTACACGACTCCCCGCCGATGCATTATCCCGAAAAGTGGACGAAACCGACGCCAGATCGGCGATTTGAAAAGAAGGGCTGGACGGTCGGCTGCCGACGACAATCTGGACCGGGGTGGGGCGGCGGGTGGTCCTGCTCCTTACGATGATGGGCTTCGGGACTGCCGTGGCGTCGTCCGCCGACATCATATCTGCATGCAAGCGGCGGTCGTGCGCAATGCATCGGCTTTGTATAGTCGGCGAACACATATCACCGCATCAATATGCGCTGCGCGTGCTCACCTTCGTCTTCGACACGACACCCGGAATTGCCTCGCTCGCTGGCAGTGATTCATCGATCAGCGCGCGTCCACCATCGCGGAAGAATGCCTGTTCAGCGGTCTTGTTCAACACGAGCACGCTGATGCGCCGGTTGGTCGGTTCGTCGACGACATTGGGGTTGAGTGGCAACACGTCTGCAAGACCGCGCACCTGCATGAGCTTGTCTTCGCGCATGCCGCCCGCCACCAGAGCGCGTCGTGCCGCGTTCGCGCGCTCCGACAAAACTGCACAGCCTGACGTTACCTTGAAAAAGCGATCGCCGAGAATCGCGTGCCTGAAACGGTGACCATAGACAAAAGCGGCCAATCTCGCCGCGCACGAAGCAATCAATGCTGATCGTGAAACGCCTATCAAGATCCGCCAGTCCAAATATCTCAGCAACGTGGTTGAGCAGGACCATCGGGCGATCAAGCGACGCACGCGGCCCATGCTGGGGGTTCAAGACTTTTCGTTGTGCCCGGATCTCGCTGGCCGGAATCGAACTGATGCGCACGATCGCGAAAGGACGGATGCGGTGTACTCGCGGATCCCGTCCAAGCGCCGCCGAGCAATTCTACAATCTTGCGATATGAGCAGTACTTCGCATATCGATTTCGCTCGCCGTGAGATCTTTACCGCGACAAAACCTCGTTTTCGACGGGTGCCCGAGGCGGAGCGTAGCGGCCGCAATTTGTCGACGTGTGAGGCGATCGCTATTCCGGCGGCAAAGAGAGTGAGGTTCGCAGCTGGCAAGGCATTCAAGGACGCTGTCGGCACTGCCCGGACTGGATCGTTCAGCCGCATCGCTGGCAGTGTCCGATCGAAAGCGTGACTATCCGCAACCCGTCACTGGACGGAGCCTGCGCAGCCACGCGCGCCATCCGCCGTATTGCGTAATGTCGGTGGCGGCGTCGAGGCCGCAGGCTTCGCAAACGAAGCCGGTTTCCCAGCGGCCGTCCGCAAGCTCGACCTTGCCCAGCGCGAGCGGTGCGGGAATGCCGGCGAGAAATGAGCCGAATTCGGCGCTCGGCAATTCCCACACTTCGACAGCGATCGACGCACCGTTTGCCGTATTGCGCGTCATGCCGGGGCGCTGCGTCGAACCGCCCGCGAGCGCATACAGACGATAGCGCGGCGCGCTCGCCGTCGCTTCGACGAGCTGCGCGCCGCGTGCCGTCAACTGCCCGTTCAGCGCAAGCCCTTCGAGATGTGCGCCGCACACGACGAGCTTCATCCTGTCGTGATGCGCGGCGCGTGCGGGCATATCCGTGTCCTGCGGCGCGCCGCCGATCAACGGCACGGCGAGCTTGCGGTGCAAGGCATCAGCCACGCTCAGCAGGTATTGATCCGTGAATGCACGGCCGAACAGCGTCACGCCCCACGGCAGGCCGTTGCACATGAACCCTGCGGGCGTCGCGACGGCGGCATAGTCGAGCAGATTCATGAAGTTCGTGTAATGCCCGAGCAGCGAGTTCGCACCGATGGGATCACGCTCGAGTTCAGCGAGCGTCACCGCGCGCGGAATGGACGGCGTCAGCACGCAATCGAGTTCGGCGAGTGTGGCATCGCAACGCTGCTTCAACGCCTGAAGTCTGTACTGCGCGCGGAACGCATCGACGGCTGTGGCGCCAGGCGCTTTCGCGAGCACGTCGCGAATCACGGGTAGTACGGCATCGGGTTGCGACTCCATCAGCGCGCCCGCCACGCTATAGCGCTCGGCGACCCATGGGCCCTCATAGAGCAGACGCGCCGCTTCGACGAAAGGCGTGAAGTCGATCTCGACGGCTTCACCGCCGATCGCTTCGAGCGCAGCGCGTGCCTGCGCAAACAGCGCAGGGCTTTCGTCACAGCCCGCAAATTCGAGTTGACGCGGCGCGCCGAAGCGAAAGCGCCTGATTTCGCCGAACGCCGCCGCGTCGTTCCATTGCGGATTGACGCGGCTGTAGGCGTCAGTGGGATCGTAATGAGCGGTCAGGGCAAGCAGTTCGCTCGCCTCGCTCGCGGTCGCGGTGAAATACGTCACGCAATCGAGCGTGCGGCACGCGGGCACGACGCCCGCAGTCGACAGCAAACCCTTCGTCCCTTTCGTGCCGACGAGGTTGTTCAGCGCGGCGGGCACGCGGCCCGAACCCGCCGTATCGGTGCCAAGCGCGAAGCTCGCGACACCGAGCGCGACGGCCAGCGACGAACCCGCGCTCGATCCGCCCGACGGATACGCGGGATGCACGCTGTTGCGGCATTTGCCATATGGCGATCGCGTGCCGTTGAGGCCCGTCGCGAACTGGTCGAGATTCGTCTTGCCGATGGGCACCGCGCCGAGTGCGATCAGTTGTGCAACGAGCGTCGCCGATTCGCCCGGCGTATAGGCAAAAGCGGGGCAAGCGGCCGTCGTCGGAACGCCTGCGAGATCGATGTTGTCCTTCAATGCGAACGGCACGCCGTAAAGCGGCAGCGCATCGATAGCGCTTGCGTCCAGCGCCGCGAGATACGGCTCGATTTCCGCGTCGGACAGCAGGTGAATGAAGAGGTGATAGTCGGGGTTCAGCGCTGCGGCACGCTCGCGCAATGCGCCGATCAGCTTGCGCGGCGTCGTGCGGCCTTCCCGGTACGCGGCGCGCAACGCGGGCAGACGCAGATCGAATGAATCCATCTCGATGGTTCCTTGGAAGCGTTGATAGGGAATGCCGTGTCAGGCGCGCTGTTCGATCACGACGACGCGCTGCCCCGCGCGAACGGGCGAACCCGGCGCGACATGAATCTCGCCGACGGTGCCCGCGCACGGCGCAATGACGGAGATCTCCATCTTCATCGACTCGATGATGAGCAGCACGTCGCCTGCCTCGACAGTCGCGCCGGGTTCGACGCGCACTTGCCACAGATTGCCCGCGATTTCGCTATCGACGGCAATCTGGCCGTCGGTGAGCGGCGCGATGTCGGTGTCGGCCGCGATGGGCGGTTCGAGCGCGTCTTCGTTGCTGCCCGCTTCGTGCCAGCGTTGGCGTTCCGCCTGAAACGCAGCCTGCTGGCGCGCGCGGAACTGTGCGATCTCGCCGGCTTCACGTTCGAGAAACGCCTGATAGTCCGCGAGCGACAGTTCGGTCTCTTCGATCTTCAGCGGATAACGCCCGAGCGGAAAGGCTTCGCGGATGCGCAGCAACTCGTCGGCGGGCACTTCGTAGAAGCGGATCTGATCGAAGAAGCGCAGCAGGTACGGACGTCCCGCGAAATCCGCCACTGCGCGATAGCGGTTCCACATTTGCAGCGTGCGTCCGACGAACTGATACCCGCCCGGACCCTCCATCCCATATACGCACAGATACGCGCCGCCGATGCCGACCGAGTTTTCCGCCGTCCATGTGCGGGCCGGGTTGTACTTCGTCGTCACGAGCCGATGGCGCGGATCGAGCGGCGTTGCGACGGGCGCGCCGAGATAGACGTCGCCGAGGCCCATCACCAGATAGCTCGCGTCGAACACGATGCGCCTGACGGCATCGATCGAGTCGAGGTCGTTGACGCGGCGGATGAACTCCAGATTGCTCGGACACCACGGCGCATCCTTGCGCACCGTGGTCATGTACTTGTCGATGGCGAGCTGGCAAGCGGGGTCGTCCCACGACAGCGGCAGATGCACGACGCGCGACGGCGCGCGCAAATCCTTTTGCAGCAGCACGCGCTGCCATGTCGAGGCGACGTGTTCGAGCAGCGCGGCAAGCGGCAATTGCTCCGGCTGATAGTGAACCTGCAACGAGCGGATGCCGGGCGTGAGATCGACGACACCGGGCAACTGCGACGCTTCGAGCGATTGCATCAATGCGTGGCCGCGAAAGCGCAGCACGAGATCGAGTTCGGGCGGGCCGATTTCGAGCAGCAGATGCGTGTCGCCGGACAGGCGCGCGACGAGCCGTTCGTCGCCTTCGCCGACGTTCAGCACAATTGGCGATTGCAGTTGCGCCGCACTTGCAGTGCGTGTCGGCAGCGTCTGTTCTGCGAGCGTTTCGATTTCCATGGCACGCGCGAGTGCCGCTGCGCGCGCCGTCGCAAGGTCAACGGGAACGAAGCGCACCTTGTCGCCTGCCTTGAGCTGGCCGATCTGCCACAGGTCCGCTTCGATCACTGTGACGGGACAGACGAACCCGCCCAGGCTCGGACCGTCGGGGCCGAGAATGACGGGCATGTCCCCGGTGAAATCGATCGCGCCGACGGCATACGGATTATCGTGAATGTTCGACGGATGCAGACCCGCTTCGCCGCCATCGGCGCGCGTCCACCCGGGCTTCGGACCGATGAGCCTGACACCCGTGCGGCTCGAATTGAAGTGGATCTCCCAGTCCGTATCGAAAAACCGTTCGATATAGCGCGCGCTGAAGTATTCGGGCGCGCCATGCGGACCGTAGACCACACGGAGCACGCGCACGTCGTCCAGGCGCCGCGCGAGCGTTGCAGGCAACGTCGCGCCCGCGACGCGATCGGTCAGCACATGAAGATGCAGCACGTCGCCCGCGCGCAGCGCCCGCCCGCCATGTCCGCCGAACTGCCCGAGCGTGAACGTGCTGCGGCTGCCCAGATATTGCGCGACGTCGAGACCGCCGCGGACGCACAGGTAAGCGCGCGCGCCCGCGCCGCGTATCGTGCCGAGCGCGAGCGTCGAACCGGCTGCGACGAAGAACGTCGTGTTCATCGGTTGTGGGATGTCGTCGAGCATGACGGGCAGCGTCGCGCCCGTGACGACCACGACGGCATCCGCGTTGAAGCGCAGCATGGGCCCGCTCATCGTGATTTCGAGCGCGGCCGCTTGCGCGTCGTTGCCGAGCAGGCGATTGCCGAGGCGCAATGCGCGATCGTCCATCGGGCCCGAAGGCGGCACGCCCACGGCCCAATAACCCGGACGCCCCGGATAGTCCTGAACGGTGGTCTGCGTGCCGCCGCTGAGCACCTCGAACGTCGATGCGCGATAGCGCAAACCCTCGAGACAGCGCGTCCACGGATGGCCGCTTGCGAATGGCGCGTCAGTGAGAATCTGGCGCAGATAGTCCCGATTCGTTTCGACGCCATAGATGCGCGAGGCCTCGAGCGCCGCGTCGAGCGCGCGGCGTGCGGCATCGCGCGTCGGCTGCCATGCGATCAGCTTTGCCAGCATCGGATCGAACCACGGCGGCACTTCGCAACCGGCTTCGATCCATGTGTCGATGCGCAATGCGCGGCCATCGGCTGACGGAAACGACACGTCGGTCAAAAGCCCCGGACAGGGCTTGAAATCACGGCCCGGATCTTCGGCGTAGAGACGCGCCTGGATCGCATGCCCTTGCGGTTTCAGGTCGCGCGACAGCACGTCGAGCGGCGCAAGCGTGCCTGCTGCAAGCTCGATCATCCAGCGCACCAGATCGACGCCCCACACCTGCTCTGTGACGCCGTGCTCGACCTGCAAACGCGTATTCACTTCGAGAAAATAGAAGCGCGCGGCATCGCTGTCGTAGACGAATTCGACCGTGCCCGCCGAGCGATAGGCGACCGCTTGCGCAAGCCCGATCGCGGCATCGCAGAGTGCGGCCTCGACGCCGTCGGGCAGATTCGGCGCGGGCGTTTCTTCGAGCACTTTCTGGTTACGCCGCTGCACCGAACAATCGCGCACGCCAAGCGCGATCGCCGCGCCTTTGCCGTCGCCGAAAATCTGCACTTCGAGATGCCGCGCCTTCTCGATGTACTTTTCGAGGAACACGCCCGCATCGCTGAAATTGTTCTGTCCGAGGCGCTTCACGATATCGAACTGCGCCGCAAGCTCTTCGGCGGAGCGGCACACGCGCATGCCGATGCCGCCGCCGCCCGCCGTGCTTTTCAGCATCACGGGGTAACCGACGCGTTCGGCCGCTTCGAATGCCGCGCGTAGATCGTCGAGCAGGCCAGTGCCTTCGAGCATCGGCACACCTTGTCCGGCGGCGATCGCGCGAGCCGTGTGCTTGAGGCCGAATGCGCGCAACTGCGCAGGCGTCGGTCCGATGAACGCGATGCCCGCGGCTTCGCAAGCCTCGGCAAACGCAGCGTTCTCCGACAAAAAGCCGTAGCCCGGATGAATCGCCTGCGCGCCTTGCGCGCGCGCGGCGTCCAGAATCTTCGCGATGTCGAGATACGTTGCGCTCGCTGCGCCGTCGCCGAGACTGCATGCGGCATCGGCGAAACTGACGTGACGGCTCGCGCGATCCGCTTCGCTATAGACGGCCACGCCTTCGACGTTCAGTTCGCGCAGCGTGCGCAGAATGCGGCAGGCGATCGCACCGCGATTCGCAATGAGGACTTTATCGAACATGAGTGGATGTTCAATGCGTGGGCGGGTCGTCCCGCCACGTGGACATGCGTGCCGAGGTCGTCCGCGGCAGGCCGCGTCGCTTCCGGGTTTCGGAGCGAGCGGCGTTCAGTGTCGCGCGTGCCGTTCAGCGCGGCGCGAAGCGCGGTTAATCGGCAAGAAACGTTCGGCGCGAACCTTCATCAGCGTGTAGAGCCACAGACGCAGCGCGGTCAGTTCCATATCGTCAGCTCCGCCGGAGTGGGGTTGTACGCGTTGCACGGGTTGTTCAACTGCGGGCAGTTCGAGATCAGCACGATCACGTCCATTTCGGCGCGCAGTTCGACGTACTTGCCGGGCGCGGAAATGCCGTCTTCGAATGTGAGGCCGCCCTCGGATGTCACAGGAACGTTCATGAAGAAGTTGATGTTGGCGGCGATGTCGTGTTTCGACAGCCGGCCGTCGTGTGCGCAGGCGCGCAGGAAGTTGTCGCGGCAGCTGTGCATGTAGCGCTTTTCCAGCGCATAGCGCACGGTATTGCTTTCCTGCGCGCACGCGCCGCCGAGCGTGTCGTGACGTCCGCATGTGTCGGCGACGATGGTCAGCATCGGGTTGCCGAGATTCGAATAGAGGACGGTGCCCGTCGACAGATAGAGGCGCTGCTGGCGGCGCAGCGTGCGTTGCGCGTCGTAGCGCTCGCGCGGATCGGCGAGGCTGTAGAAGAGCGTATCGATCGCCTGATTGCCTTCGAGGTCGCGAATGCGCAGTGTCTGGCCCGCTTTCAGTTCCTTGAGCCACGGCTCGCCCGCGGGCAATGTCTCGCGGAAGACCGCGTCCGCAGGGTCGAGCGTGCTGGCTGTGAGTGTCTGTGTCGTCATGGCGCGCCTGTGCTCAGAGAAAGAATCGTTCGGTGTTGACGAAGCCGCGCGTGTTCTCATCGCACGACGTGCGGCAGATTTCCGCCACTTGCGGGTCGGCGGCGCGCAGCGTGAGCTTCACGGGTTTGGGCGCATATTCCGGGTTCGGGTCGAGCGGATGCTGGATCGCCGTCAGCACGACGAGAGTGTTCATCGGCGCGTACAGTTCGATGTCATCGCCCGCCTTCGAATTGTCCGGGACGAAGCTGAGTGCGCCCGCATCGGTCACATCGACGCGGCTGAAGAGGTTGAGCGTCATCAGCAGATCGGCGATGCCGAGCCCCCATTTGCCGAGTTCGACGAGCAGGTTGTCGGTGCCGTTGCGATAGAACGCGTTGCGCAGTTCCTGATAGCGGCCCTGGCCGTATTTCTCCAGCACTTCCGCCGCGTTCGACACGCCCGCGAGCGTGTCGTGCCAGCCGCACGTATCCGCGACAATCGCGGCGAGCACGCGGCCCATGTCGGAATAGAGGCAATGGCCCTTGGTCAGCTTCGCGGTGTGCTGGCACTTGAGCGTGTCGGGCAGGTTCAGGCGTTCGCTTTTTTCGGCGGCATTGAAGAGCAGCATGCTCACGTTCGCGCCGCCGCGCAGATCGGTGATGCGCAGCAACTGGCCGCGCCTGACGATCAGCGACGCGTGGCCGCCGCCCGGCACGGTTTCTTCCAGCAATGATGCGTTGATATCGTTCATCTCGTTTCCTTGTTGTGTTCGCACGGAGCGCACGGTTCATGCGGGCACGGCAAGCAGCGGCGCAATCGCCGCGGCCGCCTGCGGTTCGCGCACACCGTTGCGTTCGAGCGGAATGTCGTAGGTGATGCGCGCGCCGTAGGCCTGCGGCGCTTGCGGATCGATGCGCACCTTGTCGAACACCAGCACGCGGCTGCCGAGCGTGAAGCCTTCTTTCAGATCGTGCGTGACCATGAAGACGGTCAGTCTCGCTTCGCGCCACAACGCGATCAGCAGTTCGTGCATGTCGCGGCGAATGCCGGGATCGAGCGCGCCGAACGGTTCGTCGAGCAGCAGCACGCGCGGCTTCATCACGAGCGCCTGCGCTAGCGCGAGGCGTTGCTGCATGCCGCCCGACAGCTGATGCGGGTACTTGTCGAGCGAATCGGAGAGGCCGACGCGCGCGAGCATCGCGATGGCTTCGTCGCGCGCAAGACGGCGGCGCGCGCCGAACAGTCTTCCCGTGAAGGGCGCATGCGGCAGTTCGAGGCCGAGCATCACGTTGCGCAGCACGCTCAGGTGCGGGAACACCGAATAACGCTGGAACACGACGCCGCGATGCGGGTCCGGCTCGGGCGGCAGCGGCTCGCCGTCGAGCAGGATCCGGCCGCGCGTCGGACGTTCCTGGCCGAGCAGCAGCCGCAGAAACGTCGACTTGCCGCAGCCCGATGCGCCGACCATCGAACAGAACTCGCCCTCCGCGATACGCAGATTCAGCCGTTCGAGCACGACCTGATCGCCGTACTGCTTCCACAGGTTGCGGATCTCGATCATGCGCGGCCCCCGTTGTACCAGGGGAACGCCCATTGCGTGACGCGGCGCAGCGCTTCGTCGATCAGCCACGCGAGCAGCGTGATCCACGCGACGTACGGCAGGATCACATCCATCGCGAGATAACGGCGCACGAGAAAGATGCGATAGCCGAGACCGTCTGTCGATGCAATTGCTTCCGCTGCGATCAGGAAGAGCCACGCTGAACACAGCGCAAGCCGTAATGCGATCAGGAGGCGCGGCAGCAACTGCGGCACGATCACGCGCAGGATCAGCGTCCAGCTCGATGCGCCGAGTGTTTGCGCCTTGATCCACAGTTCTTCGGGAATTTCACGCGTGCGCTGCTGCAGGTCGCGGATCATCATCGGCGTGATGCCGATCACGATCAGCACGACTTTCGACAACTCGTCGAGACCGAACACGATGAAGAGAATCGGCAATACCGCAAGCGGCGGAATCATCGATATCACGGTGATGATCGGCGACAGCGTTGCGCCCGCGAGCGGGATGCTGCCCGTTACGATGCCGAACACGAGCGTGAGTGCGGCGCTTGCGACGAGACCGATGCCGAGGCGCTTCAAGCTCGACACGGTGTCGTCCCACATCATGTATTCGCCCGTGCGTTTGTCTTCGGTGAACGCGTATTCGTGCAGCGCGTCCTTCATCTGTGCGGCGCTCGGCAACAGCTTGTCGTCGGGGTTCGCCTGCAGCCGCAGCGACGAGCCCGTGAAGTACACCGCGATCAGCACGATGAAGGGCAGCAGCAACAGCATCAGACTGCCGGTGCGGCCAGGATGTCGGTTGATGAGCCGCATGGGCCTCTCCTGGTCAGAATGAAGCGGCGTTCACAGCTTGCCTTGCGCGGCCATGCGCACATACGTCGGATCGAAACGCAGCTTCAGGTTGCTCTTGCTGCCGACGATCACGTTGTTGTCGAACGCCATGCCGACGGCACCCGCGTTGGGCGCGCCTTTGCCGAGGAGGCCGTGATCGAACGAGAACTGCGCGACGCGCGTCATGATCTTCGGCATGTTCGAGCTCGTGGCGAAGTCGAGCGCCTGTTGCGGTGTGTAGAAGAGTGCCGTGGTCGACAGTTGCGCCTTGTAGCCGGCGAGGTCGGTGCCCGACGCCTTGGCCATCGACGTGAGCGCGGACTGGCTGTCGGGCGACGTGCCGTGCATCAGCTGCATGATCTCGAACCATGCACCCGTCAGCGCCTTGCCAAGCGCGGGGTTGTCCTGAAGCGTCTTCGTGTTGACGACCATCATGTCCATGATCTCGCCGGGAATCTTGCTCGAATCGAACACTTCGGTGACGTTGGGCTTTGCCTTCAGATCGGCGAGCATCGGGTTCCATGTGACGGCGTTGTGAACCGTGGGCGTGGCGAATGCGCCGGAGATATCGGCGTCCGACGTGTTGACGGTCTTGATGTCGCGCTCGCTCATCCCGGCCGATTCGAGCGCGCGCGCGAGCAGATAGTGCGAGACGGAGAGTTCGACGAGATTGACGGACTGGCCTTTGAGATCGGCGACCTTCTTGCCCATGCCCTTGATGAGCACGCCGTCGTTGCCGTTCGAATAGTCGCTGACGATGAGCGCTGTGCTATCCACGCCACCCGTTGCCGGAATGGTGAGCGCGTCCATGTTGGTCATCGCGCAGCCGTCGAACTTGCCGGCCGTGTATTGATTGATGGATTCGATGTAGTCGTTCAGTTGCACGACATCGACGTTGATGCCGTACTTCTTCGCCCATCTGGACATGATGCCCTGCGTCTTCGCATAGCCCCACGGCATCCAGCCGGCGTAGATGGTCCAGCACACCTTGAAGTCCTTGCGGGCTTGAGCGAATGACGGAGTGGAAATGCAAAGGGAGAGAGCGACGGCGGCAGCGGCGAAAAAACGGAGCTTGCGCATGAGGTTGACCTCGCAGGGACGGTTATCGACGGCAGGAGCGGCGCGACGCATCGCGTTCTCTCCCGGGCTTTTATCCCGCCGTGTAACCTCGTCCGAGGTCGACAACTCTCGGACCAGCGTCGCACATCGAGTGCATCGATGCGGACCGGAACCCTAGTCGTCCATTTGCCAGATTGTGACTGCTAAACCGGATGCAGCACCGGCTCCTGCTCTTGTCTAAGCGATAAGCATGCCATCGCTGTCACTACGTCGATTCGCGTTTGCAGCGAATCGATCGTGCACAACGTTGAGGCGCAGCGGCGATATGGCCGGGCGTACGCGCACTAATCGGGTGCCTTGACGAGCACTCATTTGCCCAACTGATAGCTAAGGACCCTTGCTGCCGGGGGACAACCGATGAAGACGGTTTGTGAAGTCCTGGGTATGTCGCGTTCGAATCTCGCAGTCAAATCAAGGCGACAGTCCGATCGGGTCGACCGTCGCAAGACGCCGACCATAGACGACAAGCCGCTTGTTGCGGAGCTTCAGGAACTGGTTGCCGACATACGGCTACCGGCGTGCATGGGCGCTGCTCAGACGCCGTCGCGACGCAGTGGGCCGTCCACGTGTTAATGCAAAACGGGTGTATCGCGTCATGCGCGCCCACAACCTGCGACTTGCACACCGTCCTCGCCATACCCCGTCCTCGCGGCGACACGACGGCAAGGTCGCGGTGGGCAGCAGCAATGCCCGTCTTGTTCTTGAATGCCAGCCGAAGCCTCTCGCAAAGGGAGGCGTTCATATACACTACAACGAGTCGCATCCGCACAGCGCCCTGAAATACTGCTCTCCACGCGAATTCCGCCAGCGCGCAACTTCACCAACCGAAGCGTGACCGCGTGTCCGGTCATGCAGGGGCAAATCCACACCAGCTGGACTGCATCTCATCCACTTCCGTCGCGATCCAGGCTCGGAAAAGCTGGTATTCCGTTCGCTCCTGTGCGCTCTTATGTGCGACAAGGTGATGGTGCCTATCATGGAAGACCAGACATTCTTCAACCGGTCTTACGAGAAGGCCTTTTTCGACTTGACGGTGAACCAGATGGTGCCACCCCAGTAGCGTGCCTTCGCCAGCTTCCGCCTGAGATACAAGTAGGCGATAGTCGTTGCTTTCGAGGTTTTCGCCTCCTATGAACCGCACGCCGATATCGCCTTGCTGGAACCAGTTTCGCCACACACACCAGTCGACGTGCTCACCGAGATGCGTTCGGCCAAGCGGAGAGAGGCTCAGCGTGCTGTGCTTGAGCAAATCAAGTGGCGAAAGGCTCTTGCCGCGATAGTTCTCCTCGAGAAACTGTTTGCTGCAAACGGGATATACAATGTCGTGGAAAAGTCTTTCGGCCGTATATTCCGGTTCCCGCGGCGGGTTTTTTGTAATTATCACGTCCGGGTCGATGAGTCCTTCGAACTCCTTGTAATCATCGGTGACGACTATATGAAGCCTCACATCCGGAAACCGTTTTCGGAATGCCGCAAGGCGAGGCGCGAGCCATAACGCGGAAAATGCATGAGACACGCAGAGGATCAGTACGCTTCTTTCACGCCGACGCAGCGCCTCGACCGACTCCGCGATGTTCATGATGGACAGATAGGCCGCGTTGTATAAGATCCTACCGGCTTCCGTGAGCGCGATGTGCCGACCTGAACGTTCGAAGAGGACGATATCCAGCGAATCCTCTAGCTCTTTGATCTGACGGCTTATTGCTCCCTGCGTGACACAGAGAACTTCAGCCGCCTGCGTGAAACTTTCATAACGCGCGGCCGTCACGAAGCACCTCAGCGCTCTAAGAGAAGGCATCTGGGCAAGCAATCGGTCAGCGAAAGGCTGCATTTTCGACATGAGCTAGATCTTTCTGTGGCCTATTCCAGCAGGACGGATCCATCTGAAGCGTCCGACGCGACGCGGAGCCGATGGAGGCCCCTCGTCTCGTTGACTTCTTCTGCAGGACAGAGCAGGTCTTCGGGACCGCTGTTATACGCCGGCACCCGATTCTTTGGCAGCCGCTAGTGCTATGAGAAGGTCCAGGTGCGCTCCCCCCGCGTTCTTGAACACCGTCGCCTTCCGGCTTCGTTGTGGCGCAGTCTGAACCATTTCGAAGAGATCGCTCTTGATATCGCCTCGGGCGAGCGAGCCGTTGGCAATAGCTTGCATGATGTCTCCAGCCTCGACTGCGGTGTCTCTGAAGTCCACAAAAACATCGGATTGTTCAATCACGTCGTCATCAGCCTCGCGCATGTCGGGCCGGTATCCGCCGACGAGATCGACATGTGCACCGCGTTTCAAGAACCGACCTTTGATGATCGGACTGACCGAGCCCGTGGCGGCGGAGATGATATCTGCTTGCGATACGGCATCGTTAACATCCGTCACCACTTCGATCGTCCGCCCTGGTTGCTGCAATGATTGAGCGACGTTGCCGAGCTTCTGCGGAGTGCGGTTCCATAGCATGATCCGCTCGATGGAAGGCCTGACATGAATATGCGCCTGCGCCAACGCCAGTGCGATAGGCCCCGCTCCGATTACGAGCAACGTCTTGCTGTCGTTGGCCGACAATATCGCAGATGCAAGCGCCGAGTCTGCAGCGGTCTTCCAGCGCGTGACTTCCGGGCCATCGAGTATGCACGAGATGGACTTCTTGTCTTCGTCGATCACAATGAAGATAGCGTCCTCGGTCGGCAGCGGGTTCTCTCTATGTGCGTTTGGAGGATAGATAGAACAGACCTTGACACCTGCTCCATAGCCGGGAAGCACGACGCCTCGCGAAAACACGCTGAACGGACCGCTTTGAAGGAGCAGATCCTCAGTGCGAGGCCGCGCACCGAGATGACCGTCACGAAGTGCCTCAATAGCGCGTTCCCACGTCATGACTGAACGAATATCTCGCGCGGACAACATCACAGCGCTCATCTGGTCACTTCCTCTGTTTTTGCGAAAGTCCGGTTCTTGAACCAGCGGGTCGAAAAGCTACTTCTGTGCAGCGTCGGTGGGAGTGAGCGCTCGATTGCGAAAATCATCGAGCGCTTTACTCCGTGCGCGATCCGTATCAAGCCGATTGACCGATAACGGCAACAGGATCACCGAGCACGTCCATTTTGGGCGAGACGCCAAGACCTGGCTGAGCCGAGACTGACATGTAACCGTCATTCAGTTCCGGCCCCCCCGAAGCGACAGTGAGACTGTGGTACTCATGGAACGCCGACGACTGGAAGTGAAAACCGGATGGTGTCGAGTGAGCGAGATGGCAAAGCGCGGCAGTCGCAATTTCTCCGCCCCACGAGTCTTCAATGGTGAGCGAAATTCCCATTGTCACGGCTAGATCCCGGAATTGCCTGGCCTTCGTTAGACCGCCTACACGACTCACCTTGAGATTGACCACGTCCATCGCTCGATCCTGCCAGCCACGCATCAGCAAGCGAATGTCTTCCATGCACTCGTCGAGGATCATTGGATGATCGGTGTGTTGCCTGACCGTGAGGCATTCCTCATAGCTGGGGCACGGCTGTTCGATGTAGATATCGACGTCCCGAATCGCTTTGACAACGCGCAGCGCTTCGTGCTGTCTCCAACCGGTATTCGCATCTGCCGCCAGGACATTGCCGGAGCGCAGTTCAGCAGACACCTTGCGGATGCGCTCGATATCCGAATCTGCGCCCGCACCGACCTTCATCTGGAACTGTTTGAAACCCTGGTCCTGATACTCCCGGATTTTTTTCGCCATGGCATCCGGGTCTTGCCGACTCACCACCTTGAAGAGCTTGACGTCGTCTTGCAGACGCCCACCGAGCAGGTTGTAGACCGGCTGGCTGGTCGCCTTGCCCAGGATGTCCCAGCAGGCCATATCCAACGCTGACTTCACATACGGATGACCCTTCAGGAGCTCTTCCATCCGGAAATTGATCCGACCAATCTGACACGGATCTTCCCCGATCAAGCCCTCGGCAATCTTGATGAGGCCCGCGCGAGCGCCTTCAGCATAGGCGGGCAGGTAGGACGGTCCGAGCGGGCAAATCTCGCCGACACCGGTGAGTCCAGAGTCCGTTTCGACGACGATCACGGTCGAGTCGAACGAGGCAAACGAAAACGTGGACCAGCTATAGGAACCCTCTTTGAGGGGCAGGTCTACCTGGTAGAGAGAAATCTTCGTGATCTTCAAGATGGCGCCTCCGTGCCGTTTGCGTGTTGATGCGGAAAACTATAATTGCCCATGCCTCAAAAAAATTGTATGTTTCGGACAATCGGCGGCACGGTGATGGAGGCAACGAATGCGGGGCGACTACTCTTTTCTGCGGCCGAGCAAGTCCGCGCCAGAGGTCGATGCGCCGCTCAGAATTGGCATCGCGCCGACTCCGGACTTCACCCTGATGTCGCTTTCGTGCTTTGTTGAATTTCTGCGACTGTCGGCAGACGAGTCGGACTTCAGCAGGCAAATCTACTGCTCGTGGGACCTTCTGTCTCACGAGATGTTGCCGATCCGATCGAGTTGCGGTTTCCCGATGCTTCCGACCAGACTCTTCGGCGACCCGTCCGCATATGACTACGTTGTCGTGCACGGAGGTCTGTTGCATAGTGCCGAGCCAATCCCGGACGAGCTTTACCGATTCATACAATCCTGCGTTGAAGCACGCATCCCTGTCGTCGGGCTCTGCACAGGCCAATTCATTCTTGCGGAACTAGGATATTTGACCGGAAAGCGATGTGCTGTTCACTTCTCGCTCGCGCAAGCGATGCAGAGCAACTTTCCGGACGTCATCGCTGTGACGGATGCCCCTGTCGTAGTGGATGGCGGATTCATTACATGCCCGGGCGGTCTCGCGGCAATCAACCTTGCAATGCACCTGGTTACGACCAACTGTGGGAATACGCGCTCACACAAGGCGCTTCACTATCTGCTGGCCGATAGAGGATTCGAAGAAATCCAGGCTATGAAAGAAGACTCGGAGATCGGCCTGCATTGCCCGGACCGGCGGGTCGTGAATGCAGTCGGCTTGATGAGGCAACGAACATTTGAGCCAGGTTCAATTGCCGGCATCGCACAAGCGATCGGAACGACCGAGCGCGAACTTACCCGACTTTTCAGGAAGCATCTTCGTGTCGCACCCCTTCAGTATTGGAGGGGCATGCGCCTGAATGCCGCAAAATGGATGGTGGTCAACAGCGACCGGTCGATTACGCAGATCGCATACGAGTGCGGCTTTACAGACAGCTCGCATCTCATACATTGGTTCAAGCGCGAATTCAACGTCACCCCGTCGAAGCTGAGAAGACTTCAGTCAGATTTTGGCGTGCATTAAGCCGAGTCCGTCGGGCGAGCGACGCTTGTACGTCCGCAGCGGACGTTGTGGTGACGCGACCCTGTACGGCGGTTCAGGGTCGGTGTCAACCGGCCGCCTCGCGCTCAGGAGTGACCGACGCAGTGCGGGCCACAAAACGACACTCACAATTTTAGAAACGCGCCTGGATCGTGCGGAAACCGGTGCCGAGTACGTTCGGAAACGCGTGTCTTGCTTTCCGCGCTACACTCTGCTGCGCTCTGCATGCAGTGGCTCGCATCTTATGCGGCGCTCCTTAGCGAAGTGCAGCCGCCACTGCCTCGTCGATCTGCAGCGCAAAGCGCGCTTCGACATTGGGCACCGTGTAGCCAATTGTCAGTTCCAGATACGCGTCGCCCAGCACCAACTGAACGAATGTCGCTGCCCGCAATGCAGCAGTCGATTCGTCAAATCGCTTTCGCAGAATTTTTGCGGCGACGGCACGCACGACCTTTGCACCATTTTCGTAGAACACCTGGCCGAGTTCCGGAAGACGCTCGGCCTCAGCAACGATGGCCCGGTAAAGCCGCAGATTATCGGGCGTGATCAGGTTTTGTGCCAACAGCCATCCCAACTCGCGCAACTCGACTTCGGGTGAGCCATCGGATTGCTCGTCCTGAGCGCTGGCAAGAATTCCACCTACCTGAGCGCACATCGAGCTCACCAGACCAACGAAGAGCGCCTCCTTCGACCTGAAGTGACGGTAGACCGTCTGTTTGCCGACGCCAGCGGCCGCCGCGACATCGTCCATCGTTGCCAGGCCGAAACCCTGGCTTAAAAAAACGGTTTTCGCGCCATCGAGGATGGCAGACCGTTTGCGGCGTTGCAGCGGGCTCAGGCGAGGAAGAGAGGAAGCGTTCATGGGAAATAAATACCAGATCGCCGAGCAGTTGACAAGACTGGGCAGTCTCGTCTACATTTCCATAAACGAGACTTATTGGTCTCGTTTATGTGACTATCTAACTTCGCAGGCAATCGTTGGGAGAACGCCTTGGAACTGTTCATTACAGGCGGTACTGGCTACATCGGGCAAGCGGTCGTGCGCAAGGCAATCAGCCTCGGCCATCGGGTGACGGCGCTGGTGCGCCAGGACAGGTCGGCGGCGGCAAGCGCGCTGGCACGTCTCGGTGTGAAACTGCATTCCGGCGACCTGCGTGAGCCAAAGTCTTTCGCTGTAACTGCCGGTGCCGCTGATGGCGTAGTGCACATCGCGTCGACCAACGATGCTTCTGCCGCTGTTGCTGATGAGGCCGCGGTTGTAGCGATGCTTTCTCATTTGCAGCCGGGCGCGGCGTTTGTCTATACGTCGGGCACCTGGGTCTACGGCAATACGGCGGGGGAGCCCGCGACTGAAGCATCGGCGCTCAACCCGACACCACTCGTCGCCTGGCGGCCCGCAGTGGAGCAACATGTGCAGGCGCTGGCAGCGAGCCGTTCGATTGCCGCGGTGATTCTCCGGCCGGCGATGGTGCACGGCTACGGTGGCGGCATCTTCGGCATGCTTGCCGGGATGGTCCGTCAGACTGGCAGTGTGAGGGTCGTCGGCGATGGTCGCAATCACTGGCCTGCCGTTCACGTCGATGATCTCGCCACGGCTTACCTAAGCGCGGTGGAGCAGGCGGCAACCGGAGACGGTCGAGTCACGGGACAGATCTTCAACGTGGTCGCGGAAGATGCCGTTGCCGTTGCCGAAATAGGTGAAGCGATTCGGGCCTCGGTCGGCGCCGATCGCGTCGAACTCTGGCCGCTCGACGATGCTCGCAAATCGCTTGGGCCGTTCGCTGACGCACTGGCGCTCGACCAGACAGTAAGCGGCCAGCATGCCCGGCGAGTTCTTGCGTGGAAACCCCATGGCCCCGGCCTGATTGCGGACCTCTCTGCACAAAAACACTTTCAGCAAATTAACGGAGCATGACGATGGCGTGGAACAGTGCGTCTCTCGAATCGACCCTCGCGATGATCGTTGCGGTTCTGTTCGCGGTTGCTGGCGTGGTCAATCTCGCAAGACCCGGCGCGGTGAAGCGCGACTTCGCACGCTGGGGTTATCCGGCATGGTTTCAGTTGCTCTGTGGCGCGCTCGAGCTGCTCAGTGCGGCACTTCTTCCTGGGCAACAAACCAGAGTCTTAGGCCTAACGTTGGCCGGTGCGATCATGATAGGCGCGCTCTTCACGTTGGTGCGAAATCGAGAGCCATTCCGGCATCTCGCCCCGGCGCTGGTCTTTTCGGCTCTGATTGTGGTCACTTTGGCTGCCCGCGGTTGAGGCTTCCTCACCATCAG
Organism: Paraburkholderia franconis; assembly: GCF_009362735.1. Classification (GTDB taxonomy): domain Bacteria; phylum Pseudomonadota; class Gammaproteobacteria; order Burkholderiales; family Burkholderiaceae; genus Paraburkholderia; species Paraburkholderia franconis. The sequence goes on from NZ_WHNP01000067.1 coordinate 31,806, forward strand.
GCGAGTGAGCCCGGGACGCTAACGGGCCGCGCGGGCGATCCGTGCTGCGGGTACTTGAAAAACGCACACGAATGATTCGTCCCGGCGGGTCTAGCACGTTGAGTTGTTCGCGACGCAATGACGGAGAGGGAGCCCGTGCTCTCAGAAAGCGGACGAACCTTGGGTGAGCTCAGTGAAGTGACGCCATGCGACAAAGCGCGTGGCGAGTGGGTTGCGATAAAGGGAGGCGCGTAGCAAATGTCTCTTGAGCGCGAAGAGCTGCCGGATCGGGCCGAAGCTCGACAGGAACGCCTGGGTGCGTTGAGGGACTCGGAAACCACGCATCCGACGCTCGCGTTCCCGCGTGGGCTGATGACTGTTTTCGGCGCGGCTGTTCACCCGGGCACTGGCTTTGACGAAGACATGCCTGACGTTCGCCAGCTCGGCGATTTCGGCTTTCGCGGCCCGATAGCTGCGTAGTTGGTCGGTCACAATCTTGCGCGGTGCTTCGGCACAGGAGGCAAGAACGCGCGCTTGAAGAACCGTTTCGCCGCGGTCCTGTCGCGGCGCTTCTGGAGAAGAATATCGGGTTCGACGCCGTGTTGGTCGACCGCACGCCACAGCGGCCAGGGTTCGCCGCGCAGCGTCACGAACACCTCGTCGAGGTGCCATGTCGCGCCAGGTTTGCGCCGGGAAGCCTTAACGCGATGCGCAAAGCCCGTGCCGAATTTATCGCACCAACGCCGGATCGTTTCATAACGGACCACGACGCCACGCTCGAACAGCAACGCTTCGATGTCGCGCAGGCTCAACTGAAACCGGAAGTACCAACGCACCGCGCAGCTAATGACCGCCGCAGGGAACCGGTGACCGTTGGTCTTTGTCATCTGGTCATCTAAACTCGACCGCCCTTGCCAACGTGACAATGCCCACGTCACGCATCACCCGCCCAACGCGCGAGCGCAACGTGCGCAGCGTCTTCTTCATGCGCTTGTACTGCTTCGCATTGGCGTAGCGGCCAATCTGACGCGCCAGGTGCGGCGCCTCGCGATTGTAGTTCTGCCGCAGCTTCAATCCGTGCCGTGCCGCAGCCTTCACCAGATGTTCGCGACACCGTTCGAGCAGGCGCGAATCGGTTGGATGGGCGATCGCCTTTTGCATGACCGTCGTGTCGACGATCACGCGTTTCGCGCTTGAGGCCTTGATCACGTTTGCGCGCTTCGCCGCTTCGATCGTCTCGGCCAGCAGTTCTTCAACGCCGGCTTCTCCCAGGCGCTTGCGCCAGCGCGTCAGGCTCGACGGATCGAGAAAAGCGGCGCTGTTCGATCGACTTCGCGCACACGACTTCTGTTTCGCCGCAGGTCCCTGCTGGTCCCCAGCAGAAGTTTTCGAGACCTTTCGCGATGAAGAATTGCTCCGGGGAGCATATCGGCGAATTGCATGGCGCTCGCCGGGTTGCCCGATTGTCGAAGAATGCTGACATCTCTAGTCGGCCATCTACGGGCCGCTTGACTAAAGTCGGAAAGGGACAATCGAGCGTCAGCAGTACGCCTATTACGTGACACAGTCGATGCCGCGAGCGCTACCGAACCCGCCCGATCGCCGTTTTCGCTGCCGCGTGGGGATGCCTGCCGCGCACCTGAAACAGGCCTACACTCGTCCATGCACCGCGCTACCTGAATACTGACCGCCATATCAGTTCGACGGGCGCGGGCGGACATGTTCGTTCCTCATGGTGCCGCTCATTCGCGGCAAGGAGAAGCCATGGAAAAGATCCCGAAAGCCACAGCCTTGTTCATCGCAGGCTTCGGCCCGATTGTGATTGAAGCCCAGGCAAGCCGCGAACTCTACAGTCGGGCCTTCGGTATCCCCTTCAAGGAAGAGAAAGGCGGCTACCTCCATACGGAGAGTCTGCAAGGCGCAAACACCTTCGCCTTGTGGCCGCTCTCTCAGGCCGCTCAGTCGTGCTTCGGCACGGATTTGTGGCCTCGTGACCTATCCATCCCGCAAGCCTGGATTGAGTTTGATGTCGACAACGTCGAAGCGGCTACGGGAGAACTTGAATCACGAGGGTATCGGATGCTGGTCAGCAACCGGAATGAGCCGTGGGGCCAGACCGTCAGTCGCTTCATCGGGCCGGAAGGATTGCTGGTAGGAATCACCTTTACGCCATCGATGCGGCAAGAGAAATGATGGCGTCAAGGCGGCAGTCCCGCGTGCAGCGACTGATCTCGCGCCCTAACGTTTGCGAATCACAACTTCGAGGTATTCACCCGGCACCACAAGCGACGACGTCCCCGCGACGTTAAACCGATCGAGCAGGTTTGCGATGTCCTGCTCCAGTGCCGCCTGCATTGACGGGTCGAGCGCGGCGAAAGCCTTCAGTGCCGGTCCGTAGAATTCGCGAAAGACCTGGATCCAATGCGCCCCGGAGCGGTAGCGAAAATTGAACTGTTTGCGCTGGCACAGTATGTCGGTGGCCTCGGACCCAAACAGAGCGACGATGTGTGGCTCGGTTCCCCAGAGCGCGGGGGACTTGAGCCCAGCGGGCGGAGGGAAGTAGCCGCCGATCACCTTGAACAACTGGCCAATGAATCCTTCGGGCGTCCAGTTTGCCAGTCCGATGCGTCCGCCGTCGCGAAGCACACGCAGCATTTCCCTGGCGGGACGCGTGTGATCCGGCGTGAACATCGCACCGAAGGTGGACAGCACAACGTCGAAGCTGGCGTCCTCAAACGGAAGATCTTCTGCATCGGCGACCTTGAAAACAACCTCCAGACCTTCGGCGTCGGCCCGTGCCTTGCCCTTCTCGAGCAAGGCGGGGACGTAGTCTGTCGATGTCACGTGGGCAAACCGGCGGGCGGCGGCGAGGGTGGCATTGCCATTGCCCGCTGCGACATCGAGCACGCGTTCGCCGGCTCGCACATCGATAGCCTCGGCGAGGGACTCGCCGACGATCTGCAACGTCGTACCGATTACGGCAAAATCTCCGCTTGCCCAGGTGGCTTGCTGCTTTGACTTGATGGCATCCAGGTCAGGTTGCGCCAAGGGCCGCGTATCGGCGGCTGAGATAATGTTCAGAGCTTGCATCGTCGTTCTCCGGGAAGTCTCGAGGATCGCCTTGACTGGCGAGCAAGTGCAGTATGTCGTGGCGGTTTTCGTCGCACCTTTCCGCAAGTCGTCGTGAATTGCTCGCGTGTCTTCCGTTACAGCGCGGCGACTTGCGAGGCATGCCGCGACTCCGGCAAACTTGATCGCACAGTCTTGGACACAATGGTGCACATTGAGGCCAAGGGCGGCCCAGGTTGAACGCCGATGGCCGAACGTATGACGCGAGGCCACATGGCTCATGAGAGGCCGATATGAGCCACGACACCCTTTCCGATGTGCTGCGCACCGTACGCCTGCGTGGGGCGCTCTTTTATCGCGTCAATGGCAGCCGGAACTGGGCCGCGGAAGCGCCTCCCGCTCGCGAGATCGCCGATGCCGTCATGCCGGAGTCGGAGCACGTGATGGAATATCACGTCGTCACGCGGGGAAGTTGTTGGGGCGCGATAGTCGGCGAGGCACCCGTCCGTCTCGAGTGCGGCGACATCATCCTTTTTCCGCATGGGGACGCGCACGTCATTTCAAGCGCGCCTGGCATGCGAGCACAGGCAAATGTCGCTGGATTGTCTGAAAGAGTCGACCAGTTACCCTTCACGTTGAATCTGGATGCGGTCGAGGGCAACGGCGACATGCCTTGCGATGAACGTTACGAGACAGGGCTGGTGTGCGGATTCCTCGGTTGCGACCTACGACCGTTCAATCCGCTGATCGATACGCTGCCGCGGCTATTGCACCTCACATCGACGGGCGGGCAGGACTGGATCACCCACTTCATGCATCAGGCCGTCGCGGAATCCCGGAGTAAGCGGCCGGGTGGCGAGGCGATGCTCGAGCGCATGAGCGAAATGATGTTCGTCGATGCGGTGCGCCGATATATCGACATGTTGCCGGAGGAGAGCAGGGGCTGGACTGCGGGGCTTCGGGACCGCTTCGTTGGTCGCGTGCTTGCGCTTGTGCACGATGACCCGGCAAAGGAATGGACGGTAGAGCAGTTGGGCGACCGGGTCGGATTGTCACGGTCGGCATTGCATGAGCGATTTCTGGAGATGATCGGGCTACCCCCGATGCAGTACCTGCTCAATTGGCGAATGCAGGTGGCCGCGACGCTTTTACGAAACACAAATGCGACGGTTGGTTCGGTAGCACTGGAAGTCGGTTACGCCTCGGAAGCAGCGTTCGTCAGGGCGTTCAAGCGGGTTGTCGGCAAACCACCTGCCGCATGGCGCCGGGAGAAGGCGCGCGGGGCGCATGCGACGCATGGGCGCTGAGTAACTGGCGTCAAGCCGCGGTGTCCGCAACGTCGTCAGCAGTGCAACAACGTTCATCAGCTCCGCGCCATGGGCATTGGGCTCAAGTCGGCCAGGGAACGAAACCGCTCGCGCGGTATTCACTCCGTTTAAACTGAAGTTGACCCGGCAAAACGGACACCTATCCTTTTACAGGAGGTGCCGAAATGGGCAAGACTCGTACACCGTACCCGGCGGAATTCCGGGCGCAGATGGTGGAACTGGTCAAGGCCGGGCGCACACCGCAGGAGCTCGCTCGCGAGTTCGAACCGACGGCGCAGACCATCACCAACTGGGTTGCGCAAGCCGAACGTGATGCTGGGGTGCGTCATGACGGGCTGACCACGGCCGAGCGGCAGGAGCTTACGCGGCTGCGCCGTGAGAATCGCCAGTTAAAAATGGAGCGCGACA
>NZ_WHNP01000068.1 GCF_009362735.1 Paraburkholderia franconis
GCTACGGCCGGCTTCGTGCATTAACTCGTCGATGCTGGCGCGGGTGTTCTGAATCAGATCGAGCATGGGCAACAGGAGCTGACTGTTCTCGGCAAAACAGGCGCGCAGCCCGTCCGGGTCCTGCTTGGGCACCACGTGCAACGGCGCGCTGGCGCTTTGGGGCTTCTTCTTGGTACGCTTCATTTGGCGGTTCTCCTTGGTCCCCTGTCCGGGAAGTTGGTCGTCGAAACCCGATTCTCTCGGATTTCCAACGGGGAACCGCCGCCTTCAACCTTCAACTACGCCCGGGACATTGCCACGTGCGTCGAAGTGGATGCATTGCGGCCCACCGGCATGATGCTCAAGACGAAGAGCGATGACGGAACCGACCCAAAGACGGAGTATTTCAGGAGAGGGTCGGCTGCGAGCGCGCTCTCAATTTCCGACTTCGTGCCGTCGTATGTGATGGGTGCGCGACACCTACATTTGACGGGAATCAACCCTGCGCTTTCGAACGAGACACGGGAGTTGTCCTTTCACTCTGCGCGAGAGATGCGGGCGGCGGGAAAGACAGTTTCGTTCGACCCGAACCTGCGTCCTGCCTTGTGGCCAAGCCGTTCCGAGATGGTCGAGACGCTCAACGAGCTGGCATCGCATGCAGACATCGTCATGCCCGGGCTCGGTGAAGGCACCATTCTCACGGGAAGAAGGGCCGGAAGACATCGCCAGCTTCTATCTCAATCGCGGCGCGAAGCTGGTGATTATCAAACTGGGTGAACGCGGTGCGTACTTCCAGAGTAGCGACGAGGCGAAGATTGTGCCGGCTTATCCCGTTGCGAAAGTCGTCGATACCGTGGGTGCCGGTGACGGGTTCGCCGTCGGCGTCATGAGTGCGCTTCTGGAGGGCCACTCCGTCACTGAAGCGGTCGCACGGGGCAACTGGATTGGGTCACTGGCTATCCAGGTCATCGGAGACTCGGAAGGGCTGCCCACGCGCGCGACGCTTGAACAGCATGAGGCAGCGATACGGGCCTGAGTGCATCGTCGCGACACAATTTCGCCTTCTGTCTTGCAAAACGGCGGCTAACCCAACAGACGGGCCGCGACATTAAGTACGCTGAGGTTCAGTGGGCGACCGGGCGGGTACGCCACCAAGCCATTAAACTTGCCACGAATACACCCCAGCACGCACCAAGGACCAGCATTATGAGCGGAATGGCGGCGCACGTCGCGTCGAACGAGAGTGCGCGCAGTAGACGCGGCAATGCAGACTGGTCACTGGCCGTAAGGAACACGACGAAGAGTCCAGTAGACACAGCAGTGAGCCCATGCACGAAGGCACGGGCAGGCCGCACACGGTAGCGGACGATTAGGTAGGCGAAAAAGTAGGCGACGGCAGCAGGAGCGACCAGCAAGAGCGAGAAGAGCACGTCGTGCTGGACTGCAAAGCCCATCAACGCCTCATGCACATTGTCCAGCGCTGCTTTCAACATTCTGTTTTGCCCTCGTGCGACGTTCTCGTCGGTGCCAGTTTCACCCGTTTGCCGACATCGAACCGACCAGCCTGACGACTGGGGAAACAGCTCTGCCATCGACAACTTGCGGCTCAACTTGAGCCCGTCAGCCCAATTTTGGCGAGCGGGTCATATATTGTCGTGGCGTCGTCACATGAAGCGGCGCGAGGTCGGAAACTCTTCGCTTATCGAAATTTTCGACAACTTTGACCGGTACCACCTTTGAAACCAGGTCCGACTTTCACCATTGCTTTTAGGCAAGATGTCTGGAGCGATGCCGATGTACGTCACGCCCACGCGAAAAACATCGGGTCCGGTTCGAGGGTCACGCGAAACAAGGATGGCGCACGCGGACCGTCTAGCCCTCGAAATTCAACCTTCCCGAGAGGGCCGACGATAATGACTTCCTGCGCACCGCTGTTGAGGTAGGCGTCAGCCTTGCGCTCAACTTGGTCGGCGTCATTGTCGTCCGCGAGCACCTCGATGCACAGGTCGGGAACGGAAAGTAACGGGGTGTCCGAATCGATTTCCGGCCACTTCTCCTCGGGCATCCACACGACATCGGCGATGCAGATTCCGAACGCACGGGTCGTTACCGCTTGACGCATCGCTACCCGAGGCCCCAACTGCGAGGCAAGCTGGCAGAACATGTCGGTGACGAGAAGTTGATGCCATGGACACACCCGTCGATGGTCGATGACTCGTCCGAGCGGGTCAACTTCGTACTCAACTGGTCCGTCGCTAGTCGCATGCGCAGCCAGGTTTCGCCATACTGCCAACAGCCTGTCTTGGTCCGGGAGATTTTGCGCTTTCATGATGCTCTCCGCCAAAGAGACAATTTCAGTGTATACCCCCGCGAAGCGGGGCGATAAGGCGAGTCGGCCGCATCGCAGTTAACAAACAATCCACGCGCTGTGCGTCGCACCAAAACACTCCGTGTTGACCACGAGTATCACGCCTGTTTTGAAGCGCAACAGTGCGAGACCCGCTGACAGCTCGACAAGTAGCGACGGCCAGTCGAGAGCACCTTTTATCCCATGTGGCCGCAGCACGCGCAGGGCCGAAAAATACGGCGAGCTTCACGGCTACGCCAACTATGGCGTCGGTTATGCCGGTCAAAGGAGCGGTGATGAGATTGCCGGGCGTCGTCTCGATGAACGGACCGCCCAGCATGATGAAGGACGGCAAAAACGTAAAGAACGTCACAATCATCGAGGCGACGATGGCGGAAGCCAGAACAGCGTCCGACACTAATGCGGCCTTACAGTAGCACGTAGCCGTCGATGTGAGGGTAGGGCCGAACAGCGCCGTCACGGCGACAATTGCCGCAACGCGTGGCCGCCTCACGCCCATTGCGCGGCCGCAGCCAGCAGGATATTCGGCAGCCAGCTCAGTTTAAAGTATCGGCCTTCGGCAACGGTAAAAAGTAGATTTCCGTGCCCGAATTTCGTATCTCTTCGTCGTCGACCGTGTAGTCGGTGGGCGCATCGGCCACCGCTTCGTCGGTCGCGAGCCGAAACAACCGGATGGTGCCCGCCGCACGCAAGGTCTTACACTTCTGCGCATGTCGATAGACGGACGTTGTGCGAACGAGGCGGCGCGTTTTGAGGCCCATCTTTTCCCCCTTTGTCGCGCTGCGCGATAAACTTCATAAGACACTTTAACTCTAGGTGCCTCACCTCATTCTGGCAAGGGAAGGCAACCCTATAACTTCTGCTGCGCAGCCACAAAAAACTTCGCAAACACCGTGCCTGCGCTCGACTCCAGCAGACGACGGCAAGATGGAAGTGCAAGACTGAAGTGCAAGCTCAACCCGCAGCTCCAGCGGGCTTGGCCGTCCTTGGCGACGTGACCATTGACGAAGCCGTCAGCCGTAAAAAATCCAGCGAGCCACCGTTTTATGCACGCGAGAATGGCCGCGCAGTTGGCACAGCGTCGCCGAGCGCGGTCATCTGGCGGGTCGCTGATTCGATACGCGACTGGCACTGTTGCCGGGGCTGCGACGGCAGTTGCGTTGGACAGGAGGTGCGCTGTTCCCAACGGCTACAGAAATAACGCGGAGAAGTGATGAAACCAGTGATTTGCGGCCTCGTCGCCATGGTCGTGGCGTCCCCGGTATTCGCCGGCGAGCACTATAGGCAGGTGTGGAATCCCCCGGAAGCGCGCGGCATGCTACACGTCCAGCCAGACCACAAGTCACCACCGCATCGCCGTGCGAACGTCTGTATCGCTCACACCAGGGCGCATCATCGTCAGGTTGTAGCGACGGCATCAGTTCCGAAAACACCAGGTGCCTCCACTGCAAGCCGGGCGCGCCGGCCACGATTTGATGACCTTCCAAGACAGATAACTCCCGAAGGCAACGTGCTTCGCGTCGGTGGCCGGATGGCCCGTATAGAGGTCGAACACTGATGCAAAGCGAAAAGCACAAAGGTTATGTCCTCTGGGGCCACGCCATCCTGCAGCAGAAAGATATCCTGCGGGCCGAGAAATACGCGGCGAGCGGCACAATCACCGGGGACAACAGGGTCATCGAAGCGTCCGGTGTGCTCGATGATTTCGACACTCACGAAGAAGCGGAAACGGCGGGGCTTGCCTGGGTCCGTGCCTGGGTCGACAACCACGGCTAAGGGCATTGCACGTTTGCCGGCTATCGGCCGGTTAAGGGCATCGAGAAGAAGACGGGCTGATAAAAGCTTCGTGCTTCGACACAGGACATATCTAAAACGTCCTCTCGAACAGGATATAAGGTCGTTTCGCTACAGATGTCTTTAACTTCCTCATCGTTCGAAGAGTTCATTAAGACATTAAAGCCATCTATTGGATGGAACTCTTTTTAGGGGTTGGCGGCGCTCCTCCGGAGCGCCCTGATTAGGCCTCCAGCATCATCAAGGTCCAACGCCACGCTCTGCGGACCGCCCGCAAAGACCGTTCGTGAGCCCCCGGAAATAAGTAGCATCCGGCAGAATCAAACGCGCGCTACGCTGGAGCAAACACAATAGCGCCACGGCCATCGATGTGCGTAAAGCTTCGGACAAAGCGATATGGCTGGCCATCAATTTCCAGAAAGTTGATTCCCGCATGTGTCAAACCGAGAATCTCATCAGCCAGTACTGCCTCAATCGTCCCAAAGCTGCGCAAATCGTCGTGCGACCCAGCCGGGTCTCCGACGTACATCGCACATGTCTGGGCACGAGGTCTCATCATAATGAGACTTCCGCCCATATCGAGCGCGAGTTCAAGATACTCAGCCAGGGTCAGCAGCGACGCTGGCGCCTGCTGTTGTGTTCCGTTACCCGAACTGAAATCCACTGCCATATTGCCGCCCTGTCGAACACGATTACGATGCATCTTGGCCCGCCGCCTGGCTGCCGCTGCTCCGCTATAAGCGCCCGGGTATGCATCCGGCCTGCTTTTCCGAAGCCTGTGCAGGCGCGAATACCGCCGCGCCCCGGTCCCCGAAGTGCGTGAAGCTTCGAACGAAGTAATACTGACGCCCCGCGATTTCTACCCGGTTTCGTCCGACCTTTGTCAGCCGAAGAATTCCATCGGCAATTGTCCCTGCGACCGTTCCACAGAAAGCCAGGTCGGCCTGCCCTGCCGCGACATTACCTACATACATTCCGCAGACATCATCGCATTGTTGCATCATGATGAGGCTCCCTCCCTTGCGAAGGGGCAACTCGAGATATTCCGCAAGCATCATCAGCGCCTCCTGCTCCAATTGTTGTCGGCCAGCGCGCGAGCCAGAAGTTGTCATGGGAACACCTCCTCAGAACTGCTGCTCGAAGTAGTGCTGCTGCCTGAAATCCAATGGTAGCCTCACCATCAAACGGGAGTTCGGCAATTCCTGCCGACTCCCATTGAATCGTCATTGCGTCGCGGCAATACCGTCGCGAACTGCAGGCATTGGGACTTTGTAATCAGATGGACCGTTTGCTGGCAGCCATGTCTATCTTGCGCAGAACTGCCCGCAACGACCCCACCTTCATGGGTTGCCAAATCGCGGCGACCGTGATGCAGCAAGTCATGCGTTACCCGTGAACATGCTGATTGGCGGGTTTCATCTCGGCGTGGTACAAAGTCGTTCGTCGCGGCTGGTCGCGCCGTGCGATTCCACAATCGCGAATGCGACTCTCAACATTTACAGGATTCAAAATGGCAACTGGAACAGTGAAGTGGTTCAACGACGCAAAGGGCTTCGGTTTCATCACCCCGGACGACGGTGGTGAAGACCTGTTCGCCCACTTCTCAGAAATCAAGACCGAGGGCTTCAAGTCGCTGCAGGAGAACCAAAAGGTCAGCTTCGACGTGAAGATGGGCCCCAAGGGCAAACAAGCCGCAAATATCAAGCCTGTCTAACAGGTCTGGACGCTCGCCTCGTTTTCAGTGAATGACCCGACAGGCGCGGGCCATCCATTTTTATTTTTACCTTCGGCTTTTCGGCCACCCGTAGATGAGATTGCGCATTCTGTGTGCGCTTTCGAGCGCAGCTTAAGCGTCGTGAACAGTTTCGCGCAAACGATGTCAGCATAGAGTTGCCAGCCGCCTGCCGTCATTCAGCAGCGCCACCCGGCGATGTGGCCACGCAGGCGCGCAGAGCGTGCAATCTCTCTTGCCATGCGCCAAGTGATTTCACGTGAATAACATCTCGCGGTCCGGCGAAGGTCTGCATCGGGACGGGCTTGACAGTGACGTCAGTGTTGCCGGACTGCTCGGCGGTCGACACGACCATACCTCCTCGATGACGCGCCCCAAAAGAGAACTCGCAGCGCTTCGCCGAACGCTTACGGTGCGTTGTGCCGGGGTCTGCCGCGCGCCGTCCGCCACGCCGAAGGCACTCAGCTTCTGATGCGCTACGCCACTTATTCCCAACGCGCCCGTGCTCTCTTCATCGATTCGATATGGTGGACGGTTATCGTCCTCTTCATACCGCTCGGGCCTTCGACCGATGACATCCTGGCGGCACCGGAAGCTTTGGCCTCGTCCATCATTCTCTGGCTTATGATTGCCCAATGCATCCCGATACTGGTCACTGGCGTCCTCTGGGCCGTGTGGAGTACGTCACCGGGAAAGCGCGCGATGCGGCTACGAATCGTCGATGCCGATACGGGAAAGCCAATGACAGTAAAGCAAGCTATCTTGCGCACTGTAGGCTATCTGCTCACTTTCGCAACGTGCGGAACTGGCTTCCTCTGGGTACTATTCAATCCACGGAAGCAGGCTCTGCATGACCGCGTGGCCAACACTGTGGTCATTGATGTTGCAGCCACAGTCGGCAACTTACCGACAAGGAAATGAGAGCGGGTTGCGCAGGTCGGGGGCGTTCGACACTGTCCGAGCTGACGGCGCGTTGCGCCGGTGATGCGAGAAAACGCACCACCTGCATTGCGCAAGTAACCGGGCGGCGACCGTTGCGTCACTGCCACCCGTCGTCGCCGGGCGTACTTACGGACGCGGTCCACGGCTGGCCGGCGCAGGCGCGCGGGCGATGTGGTAGCAGAACGGATTGGACGTAGGACGACTTTTCGCGGCTCGGCTCAGAACCGGCGCAACCCCTTCCGTCGGCGCCTTCTCGGTCGTAGTTCTTCTTCACCGCCGAATTTCGGCTCGACCCGATAGGCGTCGTCAAACGTGAACCATCGATGCTTATGCCGACGAGGAAATCGTTCGCTTCGTTCGCACCACTCGTCGGCAAGTCGAGACCCAGCATCATGGGTTCCCATCCCTTCCGGGAAAAGATGATTTCGTCGCCGTTCTGTGCTCCGATGTACTGCCGGATGCGACGCCCAAGCATCGGGGGCGACGTTCGTTGACCCCGATGCGGGTCCTGCAGTGCGTCCCTGTGCTGCGAGGAGCAGCATGTGCAGTTTATCTTGCCCGTCTCGCCGACGGGTTTCGCCATCATACGGAAACGCCCCCGGTTCTGGGGGCGTTTCCGTTTCAGGCTTTCGACTTGTTCTTGGTGCGCTGCTTGGCCATTTGAGGGCTTTTCTCGCCCTGCGCCTTTCCGGCAGCCTTCGCCGGCGAGGCTACCTTCTTCTTGCTCGACATCTCGGCTTCAGCCCCGTGAGGAGGTGAGGCCTTTCTGCGCGATGGCATGATGTACTCCTTAGGTTTCGTGCCGTTACGGCACTTTCCACAATAGGTGGCACACTAGCGAGAATCAAGACTCGAATGCCACGCAACCTGAGGACGCCCGGCGAAAAATCCGTCGAGTCTTGAGAGGCCCTGCTGTGGCGCGCTCATTCGGTTGTCGCGGCGAGACTATGGCCACTGAGTTGATTGCGGTGATTCGTACGGATGGGACCGGGTTGCCGGCGATTCACACAATCCAGGCGCTGTAGCGCCAAATGGCCGCTCAATGCTTCGTTGGATTCTTCCGCTGTTGACCGCGTATCACCGTTTCTTGCCCTCGGGATGGAGGAACGTGGTGGACATCAGTCATGTACCAACATGGTGAGGTTGAGCGCGCTCACTCGCTTATGGCGAACGTCCGTTTCTCGCCCTACGCCTAATCAGAAACTGTTCAAGCCTTCTCGCATCCGCGGGCTTGGGCATATGCGCGTCGAAGCCCGCCTCGACGGCCGCCGTGCTGTCATCGGCATAACCGGTAATCGCCACAAAGGTCGTTGCCCGGAGGTGCTCCAGTTTGCGCAATGTCCGGACCAGTTCATACCCATCCATGTCCGGCAGTCCGATGTCGCTCAAAACGACGTCGGGCGTCCAGTTTGCCACGATATCGAGCGCCTCGGCCGCACGATAGGCGACCCGCGTTTCATGGCCGGACAGTTCGAAATAAAGCGCAATCGCGTCTGCAGTGTCGCGGTTGTCATCGACGACGAGTATCGACATGGCCGGTGCTGCTGTCGACGCATCCTCGCCGTCCCGGATGACGGGAGCGCTCGCCGGCGCGGCGCGGCGCAACGTCAGTGTGAATTCGCTGCCGCAACCCAATCCCTGGCTATGAGCCACCAATGTGCCGCCGTGCAATTCCGCCAGCCTGCGGGCGAGCGTCAGTCCCAGCCCCATGCCGCCGGGTGAACGCGCCAGTGAGCGCTCGGTCTGTCTGAACAGCTCGAAAATTTCCTCGAGGTCGGCGGCGGCAAGCCCAATGCCGCTATCCTGTACCCGGAGGGCGACCTCCGTCTCGCCGGCCTCGACGCTTACGTCGATACGACCGCCAGCGGGCGTGTAGGTCGCCGCATTTTTCAACAGATGGGCAATTATCAGCGGGCACTGGGTCGTATCGGCATCCGCGTAGAGGGTCTCGTCCACATCAACCGTCAGGATATGGGCACCCTTATCCATGGCTGCTTCGCTGAGCTCGATTGCACGGTCGACGAGGTCCCGCAACCGGACCGGCTCCAGACTCAGTGCCAAGGCACCGCGAGACACGAGGGACGTCGACAGAAGGTCGTCGACGATTTGGCTCATGTAGCGGACGTGCCGCCGCAGGATTTGTTGCGCCCAGGAACGCTGGGGCTCCGTCGCCTCAGCTCTTGCGAGGACTTCGACCGCTGTGTGGATAGGCGCGAGCGGCGCCCTTAGCTCATGTGCCAGCATCGCCAGGAACTCGTCCCGGTTGCGCCTCGCTGCCTCCAGACGCCCTTGGGCCTCCGATAGCCGTTTGGAGGCCAGCCGCCCTTCGAGACAGATAACCGCGCAATTGGCGAGCGTCCTCAGTGCGGCTTCCTCATCATCGGTGATGTCATGCGGCTTATGGTCGATAGCGCACAGCGTACCGAGGCCCACCCCGTCTGACGTCTCCAGTACCGCCCCTGCATAGAAGACAACCCTGGGCTCCCCGACGACCTGGGGATGGTCCCGGAACCGCTCATCTTGGGTGGCGTTCGGAATGACGAGCATGTCGCCAGCGACCAGGGTGTGGGCACACAGCGACTCGCGCCTGCTTACGGGTCGCGGCTGCATCCCCCAGGCCGACTTGCACCACTGCCGGGTTTCGTCAATGAAGTTGATTAGCGCTATCGGGGTACGCAACGACATGGCCGCCAGGCGCGTTATCGCATCAAAAGATGACTCCGCTGGCGTGTCGAGGATGCCGAAACTGTGCAGTCTGCGCAAACGCTCACGCTCGTTCGCGGGATAGATGGCCTCCATAACCGTCACCCTGGTCCCGTAATGGGTCCCGATAACGGAGCCGCAAATGACGTGCCTCGTCGCCATGAAGGAGGAAAAAACGTCGACCTGGCGGCTCTTTTTGCATTAAGTTAAGAAGTACGGAGCACAGCACGCGATGGAGGTCGACATGGCCAAGGGAACTCGCCGCTGGGGCTTGAGCGCCTCAAACCGGCACGCTCTCCGCAACGCAGACGCGGAAATTTCCAATCTTGAAAAAGCATTGGCGGCGGATGGAACGCACTCGCTATTTGCTCAGACGTATTGGCGTCGCCGTCTTTATGAAATCCACGCACTGCCGGGACTGGGGATTCCTCAACGTATCAAACTGGAAAAGCTGCTCAGCATCCTGGAGCACGCGAAACGGTAGAATTCGACAGCGAAATTGGAGCATGCGGCAGAGGCGAGCCCTCACAAAAAAACGGTAGTCTCGCGGTGTCGCGAACGGGGTCGCGCGTTCGTGAAAGGTCGTCGGCAGCGAGACATTGCTCCGCGATTTTCCGGCGATGGTGACCCATGCTGGGCTCGCTGTCAGCGCTATCATTCGGGCGGCCAGTCCGGGAAGGCTTCCTCCGCCAAATCATGCTGCCGCGCCGCACGGTCGGACTGGAATGAAAGCAGCGCGGGGACGTTGATGTCCTCGTCAATTTCCGGCCAGAGCAATTGCTGACGGTCCATCGAGATGGCGAAGTGTTCGCGCTCCGCGGCTGTCGCTGCCTGGAGAACAGGAAACCAGCCCAGTGGGAATGAAACGGCCCGTCCGTTGGACAGGTCGAGAAACAGGTGCGTGCCGTCGAAGTGCACGCCCACTGCGGCACCTTCCATGGTCGCCTCCTGAACGGGATGCACGTTACAGCGTAGGTCGCGGCGACCTGGCGTTCAAGGAAAGTGCCGGAAAGTCTTCAATGCCGGATGCCCAGGTGTTCGATGCGGTTGTCCTGATGCTTGTGCCGTCTTCAACAGGAAGTATCGTGACCACCCCGCCGACCGATTTCTGTCCGCGGGGTATTGCCTAAAATGCATCTTGCATGGCAATTTCCTCCGCGTGGCGCACTGCACAATTTACAACCTGGAGGCCATATGGTCGAACCGTCTGCCTCTTCCGCAGCGGACCGCGCATGGCGCGCGGGCACGCTGGTCACATCGGCACTTGACGTGCGCCCGCATCGACCAGCCAATTTTGCTGCCGAAAGCGAGTCGATGCATCGTCTGGCGCACGCACTGACGTCCTCGGACGGCGCGATGCTGCAGACGCTGTCAGATATGGCGCTTAATCTGTGCGAGGCCGGAAGTGCAGGCATCGGGCTGCGGGAAGAGGACACCGACGGCACTCCGGTCTTTCGTTGGGTCGCGGTATCGGGTGAATGCGCTTCCGTCGTGAACACCACAAGCCCGATTGCAGACAGTCCAGGCGGCATTACGCTCGAACTGGCTGCGGGCCAACTGTTCTCGTTTCCCAAGCGCCACTTCGCCTGTCTGGAACACCTTGTCCCCGAGATTACCGAAGAACTGGTCGTGCCGATTCCGGGCGAACCGCAGCCGTGGGGCACCCTGTGGGTGATGTCTCACGACAGGGAGCACCGTTTCGATTCCGAGGACCGCAGAATCCTCACCGGCCTCGCGAACTTCACCTGCGCCGCGCTGACGATTACCCGGGCCAAAGCCGACGCGGAAACCCGTGCAGCGGAAGCAGAGGCGGCACGGAACGCACTGGCGCTGGCTGAAGCGCGCAAGGACGACTTCATCGCGCTATTGAGTCACGAACTGCGCAATCCCCTTGCGCCCATCGACAGCGCCCTGACGATAGTCCGAAGGCTGGTTGCGGACACGCCCGCCGTCCTATCTGCCCTGGATATCGCGGACAGGCAGATACGGATGCTGAAACGACTCGTCGGCGACCTGCTGGACGCTTCGAGAATAAGGCACGGCAAACTTTCTGTCCGTCCCTCGTACGGGTTGCTCCAGGATGTCGTTGCAGATGCGGTGACGGCGTTAAAGGCCGACGTCAACAACGGTCATCACCACCTGCACATCACTGTTCCGCCGTATCCCGTAACCGTTCACGCGGACGCCGCCCGTCTCACACAGGTTGTCTCGAACGTACTGTCGAACGCGGTGAAATATACGCCGCCCGGTGGCGACATCACCCTGCTGGTAGAAGCGCCGGACCTCAGCCTCGAGTCGACACCCGGTCAGTCGCCGCGTCAGGCTGTCATCACGGTGAGGGACAGCGGCGCAGGCATTCCGGCTTCATTGCTACCGCACGTCTTCGATATGTTTGCGCAGTCGGCATCCGCACGGAAGCATGCACAAGGTGGACTCGGCATCGGGCTGGCAGTTGTGAAACATCTGGTCGCGGCACACAATGGCACGGTCACGATTGCCAGCGCCGGCGAAGGCCAGGGGACCGAAGTTACCCTACGACTCCCCATTGTCTGCGAAAGCACAGCAGAGGCAGCCGTGACCGCGACACCTACTATGCCGCCAATTCGCATCCTCCTTGTGGACGACAACGCGGACGCCACGGCGGCCCTCGGCACGCTGCTGGAGTTGGAGGGGCACGAGGTGAAACGCGCACAGAGCGGCCCCGATGCGCTCGCGATAGTGGAGTCGTTTACCCCGGACATTGCCTTGATTGATATCAGCATGCCCGGCATGGACGGCATTGAGCTTGCGCAGTTGCTTCGCCTGCGTGCGCAATGCTCCCAGACGAAACTGGTGGCATTGACGGGCTATACCAGCAGCGCCAGGGGACTTCAGGCCGACGAACGGATATTCGACCGCCATCTCATCAAACCGCTGTCGCTCGACGACCTGGCCGATGTGCTTCGACGCCTGTAACAAAAATAAGTCCGTTCCGAGCCCGAAGGGTTTGCGTTGAGGGCCAGCACACTGCGTCCTCGCTGCCCCGTGCAAACGCGCTGTTTCTTTAGGAAGGCATCCTGTCTGCGCGTCAAATCAACTGCTATATAGCGATATGAATTGCGCTTACCGCTTACATCTCTTCGCTATCTGGCACGTGGCTTGCTCGCCGTAGTGTTTTCTTCACCGGGGCAAATCATGACTACCCCTGACCCGCGGATGCGCCCGTCCGGCACTGGCGCGAAAATCGTTGGCAGCGCCACCGGCGCGGGGCCCGGACCGGAGGTGATGGCAGCGACGACGCTCATTGGCGACAAGGTCATGTCATCCGACGGCGAACACGTGGGCAAGATATCCGACATCATGCTGGACGTGCGAAGCGGACGGATTGCGTATGCAGTCCTCTCGACCGGAGGATTCCTCGGCATCGGTGATACGCTGCACGCAATCCCATGGAGCGCCCTGACCCTGGATGCAATAGACAGGTGTTTCGTCGTAGACATCCTGGCCCAGCGACTCAAGGATGAGCCCGGGTTCGACAAGGACCACTGGCCTTCGATGGCGGACGAAAAGTGGGGCACCACGGTCCATCACTATTACAACCGCGAACCGTATTGGACGGCTACCCGTGACGTCAGCGAAGGACGCGCGACAGACATTTAGCCATCCCAGGGGTGGCTGTCGGTCGGATTCTGGCGCGGTCCGACGGTGCGGCGTGCCCCCTCACCTGCGTATTGCATTCGATTCACCCCCCACTACCTCTGTTAAGGAGACTTTGATGACAAGTCGACGAAAGAAGCACCCGCACGACGCGGACGATGAAAACGGCGCTGTCAATAAGCTTGGCGAAGTTGAAGTTCCTGAGGGCACGCCGCCTGCTTCCGACCCGCCAACTCCCATCCTTCGGTCGGAGGACGACGAAGAGCTGGTCGACGAGGACTCCCCAAAGTAGCCAGCTGACGCCTCTTGCGGATGCAAGGCGCAAGTTTCCGCAGGGTGCTTCGGGCTTGGGGTTTTCCAAAACGCCGGTAACCATACACTCGCCATCCCCCTTCGAGGCCGCGAGCGGGTTCGTCCTTCGCGAAAATGAGCCGACGTCAGCAGCACGTTCGCAAGCAACTGCAAGCGAATGGGCGGCAGCCTAATGGGGCTACCCTTCCAGCCGCCAGGACCCAAGAAGGACGGGGCAGGCTGCATCGAGGGTCTGTGCAGTCTGCAGGATGCTATTCCAGTGCCGCCAGCCTCATGAAGTTGCGCTTCGCACGATAGCTCTCCCTGACGGTTTCCAGTTCATCGACGAACTTTCTGTGCTCATGCAGATGCGCCCCGAGGCGGAGCGCGTCACCATCAGGATGTCTAATTTAATGTTTCAGGTACCGATTATCGACGACAACGCGAACACACGCGATGCCCTCGAGGCCGTGCTGCGGGACGCAGGCCACGTGGTGACACTCGCGCGGGACCGACGCGAGGCTTTGCGCCTCGCAGTTATGGTCAAACCCGCAGGTCATTGTCTGCGACGTGATGATGCCTGCAATCGATGGCCCCGAAGTGGCTTGCGGAATCAGGAGCATCCCCGTTCTCGCAAACTTGCCTGTCGTTCTGATGTCTGCCGCCTCACCTGTTCCTGCAGTCCGTGTCGTGGCAATGCTGCGAAAGCCTTTCGCCCCCTCGTTGCTGCTGTTGGTTGACTCCGTGCGGCACGTGACGGCGCGAACATTGTGATTGCAGCGAAGACGGCCAACCCGGACCCACGGCTTGAGGGCACGGTACATACGGCGGCGGCCGTGGAAGCGGCCGGCCTGTTCCTGTGGCAGCGGTTCATGTGACCAGGTTCGGTCACATGGGATGGCGCGGGCAACGCTGTGTACGCGTCGAGACGTCGTCGTCAGGGGGAGCGTACGCGTTGTTCTTCTTCAGGCGCGGTGACGGCAGTTGGTCAGTGCTCCCGTCCACTGCCGACATGCGGAAGTTGACCACAGAGCACTCACTCGTGCCGGTGCTTCGGCGTTCGTCTGTAGAGAAGGAATTGATTGGATGACGATGCTTACCAAGCCACAGTGACCTCACCGAGGTTGAAGCACGCTCACTTCCCCGGCGCGATGTTTTGCGCGGCGTCCGGCGGCGGCGCATCGCACGCGAAACTCTGCGCGGTGAGCGCGTCGGAATACACGGTCCAGCCGGCCACATCGGTCGCGAGCACGCGGATTGGCCGTTGGACCGCAGGCCGGTCGCCGCGGCGGTAGAGACATGGTGGCTCGTAGTAGAAGTCGAGGAAGCCGTACTGGTCCGCCGGCGGCGTGCCCGGGACGGTGATGTCCTGCGTGTGGCCCGGCAGGTCGGTGACGCGGAGCACTACAGGATTGTTTTTCGTGAAGCCCACCCCGAAGAACTCGACCCTATCGGTGACGTCATGGCGCTGTGCCGTGCCGAAATATTCCCGCGCGTAAAGCCTGGCACCCTGGGGTGGGCCCTTGTGTGGGTTCGCGCAGGCCACGCAAAGCGCCGAGAGAAGGAACGCGGCGCAGGTCGCGCGCAATTTCCGGACAATGCTCATGTGACCTGCTCCAGCTACACAGCCGCCGATCGTTCTTCATTTATAGAACAACAGAACAGCGTCGGCCTGGTGCCGCTTGCATATGGACCTGAAAATTGGTCTCGCCATCGCCTGCTACGTCGCGAAAGAAACAATTGAAATTTGGCAGTGAATCGAGCATGAACCAACCTGATGCCTTGGTGGGCGGCAGCGTGACTCATCAAAAACGTCAGCCTTTCAGCAACGCCCACACCGCATAGGCTATCGCCAACCACAGAGCAAGGATGAGCGCCGCTCCTGCATAGCTCTTGGGGCGTGTGCCCTGTTCCGCCATCCACCCGTCAGCGCGCGCCCGACTATCGTCCACCACCTCCTTTGGCAGCAGCCTGATTGTGAGCCAGATTAGTCCTGGCAGCAGTAATGCATCGTCGACGTATCCGAAGACGGGTATGAAGTCCGGTATCAGGTCGATTGGGCTCAGGGCGTAGGCGACCACAAATATGCAAAGCAGTTTTACGGGTGCCGGCGTCCCTGGGCTGCGATAAGCAAACCATAGCGTCAACGAGTCGCGTTTGATGCGTCTCGCCCAATTCCGGATTGTTTCGAAGATACTCATGCAAAGGCGTAGGAAAGTGAAGAATGCAACGATAGCTATGCGTTCAAAGACAGCACAGCGAAGCCTTTCTCGATGCACGGCGCTCTTTTTGCCATCGCTTAGACCGCAGTTCGCGCTGGATTCACTTCCACCGTCAAGTGTGAAAGCGTCTTGAATCGCTTGAGAGCCGCGTGATAGAAGCTCGGACCGCGCTGCACTTCGCTGGTCGCAACCGATACGACCGCACTCATGTGGCCCGGGCCGAGGCGCCACACATGAAGGTCAAGTACATTGTCGCCGCTGTCTTCAATCACATGACGGACGTTATCGGCCATCCGAAGGTCCGGACTCATGTCGAGCAGAATGCCTCCCGTATCGCGCATCAGGCCCCACGACCAGTTGGCAATGACGAGCGCACCGGTAACCCCCGCGAGCGGGTCCATCCAGAGCCAGCCAAACGCGCGGGCAAGCAGGAGACCCATAATGGCCAGTACTGAAACCGCTGCGTCCGCGATGACGTGAATGTACGCCGACCGGATGTTGTGGTCGCGTGTCGCGGCAGCAGATGCGTCGTCGTGGGCATGCTCGTGTTCTTCAAACGCGACTTCGTGTTCGCCATCGAGGAGACGGACAACTGCCTTGAAAGCATGGGGTTGGGGAATATCTTCGTTTGACTCGAGGTATTCACCCCGGTCGGCAAACTCAAAGGTCTGGCGTGAGCCGTCTGGCCGAATCGTCGTGACCGAAACAGCGTCCGGCATCAGCTTTGAATCCCCTGTTTCTGAAGTGATGCGGAACACAGGCGGTACGCCATCTTCGAAGATGGACACCGCGAACTCGCCAGCAGTGCCGAAGATGTGTTTCGCCTCATCCTCATGAGCATGGTCGTCTTCATGGCCATGTCCGTGACCATGCCCGTAACCATGTCCATGACTGTGACCGTGGTGGTCACCGCTTAGTAACCAGACGCTGGCAAGATTGACCAGCAGGCCGAGCACGGCAATTGGAATTGCCTGATTGAAGTGAATGGGCACAGGCGAGAGGAAGCGCGAAACAGCTTCGTATCCAATCAGCAGCGCAATCATGGCGAGCACGATGGCACTCGTGAACCCAGCAAGGTCGCCCAGCTTGCCAGTCCCGAAGACAAAGCGCGAATCACTCGCGTGCTTGCGCGCATACGTATAGGCCAGCGCAGCAATAAGCATCGCACCCGCATGCGTCGACATATGCAGACCATCGGCGACCAGTGCCAGAGACCCGAAGAGGCTGCCTCCAACAATCTCCGCCACCATCATGGCGCTGCACAGCGCAATCACCATCCAGGTCCTGCGCTCGTTTTCCTCGTGGGCTGCCCCGAGGAAGATGTGGTCATGCCCTGCGCCAAACGCGGCGTCTTTCCAATCGCTCATTTCAAAGCCTGCTCTTACTTGAAGTAGCTGTGAACCACTTCGATTAGCTGTTCGGTTCCGCTGCCGTGCTCACCGTCGGGTTCCGCATCGACAAGATGCGTCCGGATATGGTCCTCAAGCACCACGGCAAGCAATCCGTTCATCGCGCCCCGACAGCTCGTGATTTGCTGCAGGACGTCGTTGCACCCGCGCTCGTCCTCGAGCGCGCGCTCAATGGCCTCCACCTGTCCCTTGATACGGCGGACCCGGTTTAGAAGTTTCTGTTTTTCGCGGATGGTATGACTCACGGCGGGGCCTCAATATAGTCTAGGGGGGGGTATACTAGCGCGCCGGCTCGCCCCCGTTGAAGTGTCCAGACTATCCTTGTCTGGTTGGAACACGATGGTGTATACGTTATCGCCGACCTGAATGGCGACCCGGGGTTTCCGTCCCATTGGTCAGGGGCGCGCCGAGCAGCGCGTCGTCTTCATCAAAGAGGACGGTGTCGAGTGCTTTTTTGATAAGTCCCATGCGAGCGACGCTCTCGCCGAATCCATCGGCTATGCGGCGAACCCGCTTCAGTAAGTAGTTGGCTGTTGCGGTGCTCAACCGAAGAAAAAAAGCGACAAGAGGGTTGCGCTTGTCGCTTCAATTTGGCTGAGGGTGACGCACGGTACCTGCGGTCAGGTCTCAATCAAATTGAGAAACTGGCGTACGCGTGGTCTCGTACGACCGATGCAACCCACTGGTGTCCTTCGGACCACAAAAAAGAAAATGGCCCGCAATGGGGCCATTCACTTTGCGAAATGCAGTGTCGAAGCTGATTACAGCGGCTGGATGTT
The DNA here is from genome assembly GCF_009362735.1 of Paraburkholderia franconis. Classification (GTDB taxonomy): domain Bacteria; phylum Pseudomonadota; class Gammaproteobacteria; order Burkholderiales; family Burkholderiaceae; genus Paraburkholderia; species Paraburkholderia franconis. The sequence continues at coordinate 17,856 of NZ_WHNP01000068.1, forward strand.
TGCAGCCTGCTTGCCCTTTGGCCCCTGCTTCACCTCGAAGCTCACCCGCTGGTTTTCCTGCAGTGACCGGAAACCTTTTGCCTGAATCTCTGAGAAGTGCGCAAACAGGTCTTCACCACCGTCTTCCGGCGTGATGAACCCAAAACCCTTCGCGTCATTAAACCACTTCACTGTACCTGTTGCCATTTTCCTGATGTTTCCAAAAACGTTTGTGATGACGAAGTCCAACCGGCATTTCACCAATTGAACCGTCAACTTTTTACACGATGAATTCTGCTGCCAGCAATAGGCGTTTTCGAGGGGGCGACGCGACATACCACTGTCATATTGCGCAGTTCGATTGCAAGCGCCGGAATGAAGCAGCAATCGAGCACTGCCGGAACGAGAACATCCAAACACTTTGAATGTCTCGTGCCCAGCTTACGCGTCGCAGAGGTCGCTGCACGGCCCGCTGTATCGAACTTCAAGCGAAGACCTGTCCTTGAAAACAAGCCGTTTCACAACGCCATAATCCTGGACGGCGAGAACGGCACTCCGGTTCACAAACACACCAGGTCGCTCGTCGGGTAGAACAAGCTGCATCAGTGAACCAAATTTTTGCGTCGCTTCGAAGAAGTTCGCCTCATGTGACGGCTCTGCTATCCCCAGCCAATACACGAGTGCGGCGCCGGAGTGTTTGGCATCGCGCGCAACCATGCGTAGCTTCCGTTGCCCAAAGAGGAACGAAGACGGTTCGATGCATGGCACATCGCGCATGTGGCTCTCCGTGAGAGATGGGTGAGGTTCGTGGCGTACTGTTCTGACGGCAGGTCGTGTGACAGTTCAACCCAAGTGCGTTCCCGGTGCGGGGAAGTAGCTGAATCCCTGCATGTCGCCGCGGAAAGGATAGCGCGGAGAATGCGTCGTGCGGGCGTGCTCCCGCGTCTCCAGCGCTCTATCCCGAGCGCTGGAGACAGCTGCTTTCGCTGCTTTTCTTCAAGCATCGGCGATTGCTGCTAGCTCATGTACAGACCGCCGTTCAGTGAGAAGTCCGCTCCCGTAGCGGAAGCGGCTTCGTCGCTGGCTAGCCAGGAGACAATCGAGGCAATCTCCGCTGCTTCGCCAAGGCGGCGAACCGGAATGCTCTGAACAATCGCGTCCAGGATTTCGGGCTTCACTGCACGGACCATATCGGTCCCAATGTACCCTGGGGAAACTGTATTGACCGTGATGCCCTTTGTCGCCACCTCCTGGGCGAGCGACATCGTGAAACCGTGAATCCCCGCCTTGGCGGTCGAGTAGTTGGTCTGGCCAAACTGTCCCTTCTGCCCGTTCACCGATGAGATATTGATAATACGGCCCCACTCCCTGCTGACCATTCCTTCAATGACCTGTTTGGTGACGTTGAAGAGACTGGTCAGATTGGTCGCAATGACGTCGTTCCAGTTCTCCCTCGACATCTTGCGAAACACGCCGTCTCGCGTGATGCCGGCATTGTTCACCAGCACGTCAATCTCACCGACCTCTTTCTTCACCTTCGCCAAGGCGGCCTCGGTCGACTCCCAGTCCGCGACATTGCCTTCCGACGCGACAAAAGTGAAGCCCAGCGCGGACTGCTCGGCCAGCCAGCGCTCCCGTCGGGGAGAGTTCGGCCCACAACCCGCGACGACCGTCAGCCCATCATTGTGCAGACGCTGACATATTGCCGTTCCAATTCCGCCCATGCCGCCGGTTACATAAGCAATTCGCTTCGTCATGTCCTTGACTCCTTGCTGTTACTGTTAGCGCATGGAATATTCTTGCCGCGGTGGCAAGATGCTTTCCTCACAACTTGATAGCACTACTATTGTTTTATTTAAGAGCTCGACTGCATCACACCGGCGCGCCAACCTTTTCGCACCCTTCTTAGGCGACCGTACAGCAACAAGAGGGCGAATTCACATGACGCTCAGCCGGAAAGACTCCCTATAAGGCAGCCGTCGCTCCCGCCGTCTGTCCGGTACAAAGCCGATAGACGTCAAGATTGAGAAAGCTCGCAATCCGAGTGAATGCACTTAGCGGTGGAACCGTGATTCCACGGCGCCAGAATTGCACGTCGTGTTCACTCACCTCGAGCCGTCTGGCGGCACCGGCGGAACTGATGCGAGCCCTCTTCAAAGCGGTGTCGAGGCGGGCGGCAAGGGCACGTCTCTGGCTGCTGTCCTCATCGCTACGCTGAAGGTGCTCAATGGTTTGAGCGCGTTGATTCATCTCGTTTGAAACCTCTCAGAAATGTTTTTATGGTCGCCGCCTCTCGAGCAAGCCGGTAAAGCTTACCAGTCATTTCGGCAATATCAAGTCGCATCAGGCTATCAGTCTTGATAGTTGCATGCGCATACGACGCAATAGCAAGGCCATTCGGTCGAACCGCTTGCAGTACCAGGGGCCAAAGTCTCGAAATCGGTCGTATGACGAATATCAACGATGGCTGGGCGAACGGTATTTGTAGCACACGACGGCTCGTGCGACGCATACGCGTTTACGATATTTGATGCAGTTCAGGTCGGAAATGGGCACAGTGTCCTGACGTGCTCTCATGATGAGGATGGGTATGCGCGCCTCGCCATTCCCATCAGCGGCGGCGGTCCGCACCGCCGTCGCTTAACGCCGCCACGAAACCGGCGAGTATCATCCAGCAAGAACCCAACGGACGGAGATACAGCAATGGACGACCGGTTCGATAGAAGGGAGCTGCTGCTTCACCTCGGGGACATGCTGGAAGCATCCACCTGTTTGGCCAGGGACTGGCCAACCGGATGCACCGGTTACGCGGCTTGCAAGGTCACAGGAATCGTTGCAGGACTTCGAGTTCCTCCAGATGCTGGAGCTCAGAATGACGGTGGTCGAGTTCGGCGCACGCGTCGCCAGTGCGTTCTTCCTGTGGCCAAAGGAACTGCTCGAAAAGGACCTCAACCGCGAGGCGCTTGCGTCGACCGTGCAACATGACCTTTTTGGCGGCAACCGTGACGGCTGGAGCGCATATGTCGCCTACATGCGGAAGAAGGTAAGTTGGTTTGGGACCGGGCTTCCCGAGGTACAAGGCGACGCCTCGGAAGAACCGGCGCCCGCTGAAGCCGAGGACGCGAGTCCAGAGGAGGCGTCGGTCGCGGGAGCACCGCTCGCTGATTGGGATGCGCCCGACGAGAAGAAGGGATGGCCTTGGCCCCAACCGGGCTCGACATCCTGATGCACTGCCGCTCGAAGCGGCAACGAGCATCACGGTACGACAGGTGTTGCGCTCCCTGCGCTTAAATGGTCCAGCCGGCAAGGATGGGCAACGTAAGTCGATTGCAGTGCTCCTGAATTTCGATACTACGGAGGCGGGTTGGGAACGGCCTCGCGCGCCCCGTAACGCCGCGTAGGTAACGGTGTTTTCATTGCCGCGCCCGCCAGTACGATATCGGTTCATGTTCACGCCACGCGCGTTGCATCGCTCCGCGCTGGCGATGCGTTCATCGCTAGTGACGTCAGGCACGCAGGCATGTCTGGTGCGCTCCCAAAACATGAAGGCCTCCCGCCGTATCGTATGGCGGCGAACGCCATCTGCTCACACATAAGCGGCTCCAGAGCATCGAAGCTGCAAGCTGTTCGGAAGCGCTTGAGAAAATCGTATTTGTCGGATTTCAATCAACCAATCGTTGCCCTAGGCTTTACGCATATGTTGAAAGTACCCCTCACCTCATGATGAGTGTGTCGGGTGTGCGGGGCTATGCAATCATCAAGACGAGATGGCGGCTACGGCCATCTGCTTTCGACACAAATGTTCGATAACCCGTCACAAGCGCCGTGGCGCGCCCCCCACCGTCTACTCGCGTGCGCTTTTTCCCTGTCGATGACAAAGCACAGAGGCTGGGCGATAGTGTTCGCTCGCGTTCCGGTCCGTCAGGAGATGGACGGGCTACGTCAAGTCGTTCGAAGCCTTCGTCACATCATCCGCTCGCACGAACTGCATCTCATCACGCGGAGGTAAAGTCATGGACATCTCGCAGGCGTTTGCAGCGTTAAACAATCGGTTCGTCGAAACGGTCAACTCTCACGACACGCCCAGTTGGGTCGGTCTGTTTGCCGAAGACGCCATTCTCATCCCGGCGGGTCAGGAAGCTGTGACCGGCCGAGAGCGAATTGAAGCATGGGCGGAAGTGGCAACGAAAATCTGGAACCACCTGGACATCCAGCAAGGGCTTTGCCAATCTGATGGAAATGTAGCGTGGGAATCCGGAACCTGGACCGGAAATATCAACGTACCGGACGAGCAGACCATGGACATCAGCGGAAACTTCCTGCTCATCGCACAGATGGCAGGCTCTTCGTTGCGTATCAAAGCGCACACATGGAACGTGAATCCCGCGACGCCTTGACCGGTTGCAGCTATTGAGCGGTGAGGTTGCGCTCCGGCGGATGGGCGGTCATACAGAAGGCCTTTCGGCGCGTGGCCGGACCGAGGGAGCGCACCTGGCTAGCAAGCTTTTTCTCCGGCTACGCCCCTGACCGCAAACCGGCGTTAGCTCTCCAGTGAAAACGGTGAGCCGCCAGTGTTTTCCTCGAACCACTGAAACGCGTCTTCAGCGCTCATAAAGCTGACACGTTCGCGCATGGCCCTGAGCGTTTTGACCTGCTCCTTGATGTCGGAAGGTGGGCTGCCATAAGCATTGAGTACCGCTTTCCCCGCTAGTACCCGTTCCAGTCTCGTGTTCTCGAGCTCGAGCGTGACCTTGAAAAATCCTCGCGAGATAGCGTCGTCTGTAAGGCTGTCGTCCGCCACGATGACCTGTACCGAAGTATCCGAGTCGGCAGCATCAACCCACAGAGTCGCGGTATCAGTCAAATCCGCACCGATAAGTTCACCAGCGCGAGCATAACCGTCCTGCACGCTGGTGACGGTTTTGTGAATTGGGTCGATGAGAAACGAAACGTCCACGGCGTCTCTCCGCCATGTTAGGGGCTACGCGGTCCATGATACACACTGACAACGTATGCGAAGGTGCCCCAGCGGGCCGCCCGAGTTATCGCAACCATGCGCCGCTTTCTCTCAACCAACCATTCCGTCAGCAGCCAGCACCTTGGTCACTTACCGTCAGCGCTAGCCCGTAGGCATTAGCGTCGAACCTATCCGCAACGAATGTAGAAACGGGAATCGATGACCAGTGTGTGACAACTGCTGCTTCACCTCTGGGCGACCGGCCCGTGCAGAGGTAGGCATCGGGAATTCATGCTGCATTTGCACACGCTCACATAAAACGCCATTAGGCGCCACATGGACCACTGCCTGCATCAGGGATTTCCCCAGATGACTGCCGCCCCACTCAACGCCTGCAAGGCCACGGCGCTGGTTGGCACCTTCCATGTTAACGGTCGAGTGCAACAGGGCGATTGACAATTTCGCACCTGCCTCTAGAATCAATTCGCTGCGTTGCAACAACGATTCCTACCCGCGATTTCGCGTTCCGTTCAACGGCCCGCTGGAATGTTCGCACCCTTATGGAGTTTGTGATGAGCACCCCCGACCTCAAGCAATCCTTCGCCGCGCAGAAAGCAAGTCTCGAAGCTATGTTTGACGTTCTGAACAAAGCTTTCGCGAGCATTGAAAAACTCGCTAGTCTGAATCTGCAGGTATTCAAATCAAACATCGTCAGAATTCAGGAAATCGCAGACAGGACCTTATCGACCAAAGACCCGCGGGAATTGTTTGAACTGCAGGCAGGTCAGGCGCAACCTGCAGTAGAAAAAGCGCAGTCGTACTTGCGGGACGTGTATGAAATCGAGTCCGGAGCCCTGGCCGATTTAACAGAGACTCTCGACGAGCAGTTCAAACGTTACCAGCACGACTGGCAAGCGTTTCTTGAAAAACTCGCGAAGAACGCTCCTGCTGGAAGCGAGGCCGCCTTGTCCGCATGGAAGTCCGCTATCGAAACGGCCAGTGCGACATTTGAAACTGCCCGGGAGGCGACGAAACAGGCGGCGCAGATTGCTGAAGGCGACGTCACGGCCGCGCTTGAGGCTCCAACCGAGGTCCGCTGAGCAAGCCGAAATCGTTGACCAAAAAATAGGCTGGTGAATGTCGGCCATAGAATTCAGAAGTTCCAGGCAGGTTCCGCTCATAATTTGAGCGGATTCCTCTTACTCTCAGCGCGCGGCACCATTTCAGGTTATGCAATAAGTTGTCCTAACCGAGCAAATTGAATCGGCACAGCAAGATATCAAACGCGTCGCGCCCTGACCTATCAGAGTAGGACATGAAGAATTCGAGCACGAAGTCGCTTCGCTATCAGGTGGAAAAATGGCTTGCGCCGGCCCCCACTGCACTTGTTCACGTCACCGAATTCGGTCGTACACGCTGGGGCCGGACACGTTATGTGTGCGTCGAGACGTCATCATCTGCCGGTGTGCGCGTGTTTTTCTTTCGGCACGGTGATGGCACCTGGCACGTGTTTCCGCCCGCCGGCGACAGGCAGGACCCGACGGCAGCGCTCATTGCGGCGTGTGCGACCATTTAGCTAGCACGCGCAGATGTGAGTACTGTTAGAAGGCAGACCAACCGGAGTTAGATTTCCCGCCAAAAATTGGCGGTGAAAGACGGCGCCAACTCTTCGAAGTACATGCGCTCCAGCGAGAGCGCTATCCCGAATGCCGAGGCTTGCAGCGGTCCATTCGCTCCCCAGAATTGCAGTTCTCCGCGTGGGCTCACGACAATGACCTCGCGGGCGCCGCCCGCCAGGTAGGCCCTGACTCTGGGGCCAATGTCTTGCGACATCTTGCGGTCAAGGAGCACCTCGACACACAGGTCTGGCACAAACGGGACAGGGGCTTCCCGGTCAAACCCTTCCCACTTGTCCGGCGGCATCCAGACCACGTCAGGTACGCGGATGCCATATGACGGGGTCGTCACGGCAACCGACATCGCCGCGACATGGCCAATCTGCTCGGCAATCTGGCAGTACACGTCGGTCAGGACAATCTGGCGCCGTGCCGACGGGTGTGGATGCAGCACCGTTTCACCGCGTTCATTCAGCTCACAGCATTCCCACGAGCCAGACCCTGTGTCCGAGCTAATCCGACGCCAGGTCGCAACGAGCCCGTCCCGTTCGAGGAGAGTAGACACGAAGATGAGCCTCCAATAGGGAAGTTGCGTAAGCGTATACCCTTTCTTTGCCATTTAACAATCGTTATTTGTGTGCACCGCACAATCAGCCCAGGCGGAACGCGTCGAAGCGACTGGCGCCGGCAGCTAGCGGCCTGCCGGACGGCACGCCGTAATCGTTGCAAGGCGAATGGTTCACCGGCGAAACTTCATGCAATTGCTTAAATTGATTGTGCGTCGCATCATAAACGGGAACAGTCGAGAGGCTCAGATGTCTCATGCATTGTTGCGGACGAACTGCGCTTCTGCGCCCGTTTCGCAGAGGTGATAGCGTGTCGGTCTCGCGAACTGGTTTTCCGAAATTTCTCCCTCTCATGCGCATCTCCGATAGAAATCGACATCGCACAACCGATGTCCGGTGTCTGTTCTCGATGGCAGCATCGCAAAAACCGGTTACAAGTCGGCGCCCGCTCGACGCAAGAGGGTCTGGGCCGCGTACTCCAGCCGGGTACAGACTTTCGTCAGCGGGAGCGCATGACGCGGCACATGAAAAACTTATGGCAGCTCGAACGTCTCAGTCAGCATGGGCGGCACGTCGGGCAAAAGCCGAGCCGTAGATTCGCTCAGCTCAAGGGCGCTCTATCGCTTGGCCACGGAGGTGATATGAAATTAGATGTTGAGACCTTCCGGCAACTGCGCCGTCTCGCTCCCGTTCTTGACGACATACTCAACGCAGGAGAGGTCGAGCACCCGGACCAGGCTGTGAATCTCGCGACACTCGCACAGCTGTGCTCGGAGCTATTTGACGCCTATCACTGCATGCATCCGGACGAAACGGCACAAGCTCGCCTCGACGCTCTTGAGTCGCAATAACCAACTGGGCGGATTCCGGCAGCGACGACACGATGTCTCTTCTTCCCCTTCGTTCTTCGTGTCAATGGAGACAGCCCCGCGGGGTAACGTGCTGATGGTGGCGCAAACCTATTGCCGCTTGCTCTGACCAACTCCCAGCATCATGTCCGCGAATTCGATGAACGAACTCGCGACAAAATCCCATTGGCCTTCTGCAAACAGGTCTTTGGTTTGCGCTTCACCGTGCTCACGAGGACGCGAAACAAACGCCGTCTTCAGTCCACACGCCTTTGCGGCCTTTAGGTCATCGTTGTGGGCAGCCACCATGCACAGTTCCGCTGGTTCAATCGCAAGCAGTTCCGCCGTATCGAGGTAAACAGAAGGCGCAGGCTTGTACATGCGAACAACCTCTGCGCCGAGGATGGCGTCCCAAGGAATGCCGGCGCGCTTGGCTATATCCAGCATGAGACGTATGTTCCCGTTCGACAAGGGAGCAATGATGAACCGCTCCTTCAACCGGCTGAGCCCGGGTACCGCATCCGGCCATGGGTCTAGCTTGTGCCAGGCGAGGTTGAGTTCGTCGAGCGACGCCGCAGGTATGGATTGAGGGTCGATGCCCAATCCCGTTAGCACCTTGTCGAGGTTCTCCCGATGTAATACATCGAGTCCCACAAATCCGCGATTGCCGGCACGGACTTCCGCCATCGCCGGCACATATTCTCGCCGCCAGGCATCGGCGAACTCGAACGGGTCGACAGTAACTTGCTGCGACGCTATATACGCGGCCACATCTCGGGCGACGCCGCTCCTCCAGTCGACGACTGTCCCGAACACGTCTTGACCTGCCCCCTTCAGTAGGGCCAGTGGGCTTCTAGCAAAGTCCCTTTAAATCAGCTCCTGGAAAGCGGCAGGAGCGTCCGCTGTTGCCCGATGTTTCGCAGCGAACTCCGACGGCGAAAGGTAGTTCAGTGCACTGTGCGGCCTTTGCTCGTTGTAGTCCTGACGCCATGCCGCAATGACAGCACGAGCGTGGGCGAGCGTCGTGAACCGGTGCTCGTTAAGGCATTCGTCGCGGAACTTGCCGTTGAACGATTCGATGTATGCATTCTGCGTTGGCTTGCCCGCTTGAATCAACTTCAGCGTGACGCCATTCGCATACGCCCACTGGTCGAGCGCGCGGCTCGTGAATTCGGGCCCCTGGTCTGTTCGCACTGCCTTGGGATAGCCACGGAAACGGGCGGCACGGTCCAATGCCCGGGCGACATACAAGCCTGAGATGCCGTGGTCCACGACGATGTCGACAGCCTCTTTCGTGAAATCGTCGACGATGGTCAGGCACTTCAGGCGCCGGCCGTTGGCAAGCGCGTCCATCACGAAATCGATTGACCACACCTCGTTGGGTGCGCTCGGCAACGCCAGTTACTCACGTTCAATCACGACGCTGTGGCGCCTGCGACGGCGCCGCACAGCCAGCCCTGCCTCACGGTACAGGCGATAGACGCGCTTGTGATTGGCGTGTGTGCCTTCACGTTCCACCAACGCGTGCAGGCGGCGGTAGCCAAACCGACGACGCTCATGCGCCAGCTCCACCAGACGCGCCGATAAGTCCTCGTTCTCGTGGTCCGGCTTCGCGTCGTAATGCAATACGCTGCGAGAAAGCCCGACAAACCGGCAGGCGCGGCGCTCAGAGATGTTGACCTTCTCCCGAATCGCCGACACTGCGTCGCGCTTGGCTTGCGGGCTCAGGGCTTTCCCTTGACGATAACCTTCAACGCTTCCATATCGAGCATTGCCTCGGCCAGCAGCTTCTTCAGCCGCGCGTTCTCGGCCTCAAGGTCTTTCAACCGGCGTGCTTCCGAGACTTCCATGCCGCCGAACTTCGCACGCCAGGTGTAGAACGACGCGTCACTGAACCCATGCTTCCTGCACAGTTCCTTGACCGGCATACCGGCCTCGGCTTCCTTCAGAATCCCGATGATTTGCTGTTCCGTAAAGCGCTTCTTCATGTTCGTCTTCTTCTCCGAAAACGAACTTTACTAGGTTCCTGTTGGCTCTGTTATCCGGGGGCAGGTCACGTCAAATACGAGTGCCTTGATTCCACTGGCGCTAACGTTATCCATCGTCATCGCTCTTTGTGATGGAGCTGTTGATGCTACCGTGCTCGCACGGTCAGCCAATGCATAGCATTCGGCGAGCAAAATATCGGGGCCATAGGGCGGTGACCGCGTTCAGTTTCATTTGTCACCAAGAAACCAGTCAACTCGCGAGCCCGCTGTAGTTTTGATGTATCGGCTATGTGTCAGGTAGCTGAACCTTGAGCGGCGGCTGATGCGGTCATATGCTGAACCAGGTTTTCTCGCGCGGCTTCGGTGTGTCGCATACTGAGTTCCGCGGCAAGCACCTCGTTGCCATCCGCTATAGCTTCTGCGATTGCTGCGTGTTCGTCCCAGACGGTCTTGCGCTGGCCAACAACCTGGTGCACGGCCCCCATAACACGCCGCAGATGAATCCAATGGAGACGCGCATTCTCAACTATCAATGGATTCCCGGACGCAGAATAGATGGCCGCGTGGAATGCCATGTCAGCCTCAATCATGGCTTTGATGTCGCCACCCTTCGACGCCTTGCGGCCGTTAGCAACCAAAGACTTGTCTAACTTCACTCGCTGCTTTGCGGCGAGACGGGCAGCAAGAGCGTCCAGCGCGCCTCTCAGTTCGTAGAGGTGGCCGACTCGTCGCGCATCAAGCGGGGCAACTTGCAACCCACGCCCAGGCGCGTCCTCCACCAGACCATCCTTCTTCAAAAGGCGGAATGCCTGTAGCACAGGGGAGCGAGATACGGCGAGTTGCTCGGCGATTTCCTCCTGAACAATGCGCGTTCCCGGAGCAAGCGAGCCCTCGCTAATAGCGTCAAGCAGCACCCTATAGACTTCGTCTACATAGTCTGGTCGCGACTGCAACTTCAAGAGTTTTGCTGGCATGATGATAAGCGCTGTGAATACAGAATACTGTCAGCTTACCAGCATTGCCAGGTGTGATGGGTTGTCTGAAATCAGAGGGAACAGATTGAGTTGCTGTGCATCCGATACTAACGGGCGACTGGCGACAAGCACGCGAACCATAGCGGGATTTCCGAATGGAGCCTGGCTTCGTACGGTACGTCCGGTTGCACATAACTCGCCATGAACGCGCTTTCAAGCGCCTCCCGTGCCGTGCGGCCACCGTTCGAGTCACTTTGCTGGACAAGAACGACAGCAGAAGTCGCGCAATACCCCTCGGCTTGTCTAACGCCGAAGGCCGCATCGTCAAGCAAACTTTTCGCGCTGCAGTGATTTACATCCCGCACGACAATCGACGTTAGCCCACTTACCGTCCGACCCAGAATCCACCCTGCGCGAAACTGACCGAAAGCGTCAGTCTCAGTCGGCACACGTATCAGGCCTGTCAGCCCTTCGAACAGTTCCTTTAATTGCAAGACGGCGCACGCGGTCTGTGGAATCGTCTCTGCGTGAATCCATGGAGTAAGCGCCGAACTGGGTCGCTCGCTTTCTTTGAACGAGAAGCCCGTCTCACCAATCGGGTGTGACATCCGTTCAGATGCCGGCCCTTCGGACACCATCAGGTAATCAGGCATTTCCACCGCGTTTCTCCCTTTGTCTCAAATTGAAGCAGTCGACTGCTTGTTCAAATCCGAAGTATCGAGTTCCGGCTACCGTCTACTGTATACAGAGAACGTAAAGGCCAGGCCGTTGACGAGCATATCCGTACAAACACCGATAACGCGTCAAACAAGGGTCGGTCGCGTGAGGCATATGTGCTCGGAAGGACCGTTTGTCGCGGCGGACGCCCGTGATAACCAGGCTCGGTTGAATACCTCTTCTGACGACCAAAACCAGACGCATAGGTGTTTACCCATAGAGACACTAGTCTAGTGTGCGCCTAGCCTTTGGATACAGAGTTCAAAACACGGTACTCAGTAGACGGTTCTGAGCAAAAACACCTGAGTGTGGTCCCTATCAATCATTGGAGGCAGGAAGACATGAGCGTCAAATCGGACAAGATGGATGACGAGAAGCGCACCGGAGGTTCGCCTCCGGTCACCAAAAAGCTGATTCCGTTCGGCGGTTATTACGCGAACCGCACGCCCGCGCACGACCCTGAGCTGACGGAAACAGGTCCGGGGACGCCGACGGGCGAATTCATGCGCCGGTTCTGGCATCCGGTGTGTATGTCGATGGAGCTGACCGACACGCCCCGCTTCCTGAAAATCATGAACGAAGAACTCGTCGCATTCCGTGACAAGAGCGGCCGCGTCGGCGTGCTCCATGCGCATTGCGTGCACCGGGGCGCGTCGCTTGAATACGGCGCCATCCAGGAGCGCGGCATCATGTGCTGTTATCACGGCATGGTGTTCGATGTAGACGGTGCGTGCCTCCACGTCCCGTTTCCGAAAGGCGAAGAGAAGGAAGCCGAGAAGTACGCATGCTCGATTCGCCAGGGCGCTTACAAGGCCGTCGAACGCAACGGTCTCGTCTTTGCCTACATGGGGCCGCCGGAAGAAGAGCCGCCGTTTCCGGAATGGGAAGGCGATTACACGGTGATGCCAGGCGACGAACTCGTCCCGTACAGCAACTTCCAGCACTGCAACTGGCTGCAGGTCCAAGACAATGCGGCGGACAACTATCACCCGACGGCGCTGCACGCCGGCAAGAACGTTGTCGACGGTCACTATCAAGGCACGACGTTTGACGAAGTGGGTGCCGCGTCGATGGAAGTGGCTCCCGACATGAATTTCGTTCCAGTCCAAGGCGGTCGCAGTCTGGCGTGTGCCGGTGCGCGTCGCGTCAACAAGGACAGGCTCTTTGTGCGGGTCCAGCATCAGGTCCTTCCGAACCTGAGCCTGCACGCGTATACGTCCGAAGACGGTTCGAAGAAAAAGTACTTCAGCCGCTTCCACATCATCCGCTGGACGGTACCCGTCGATGACGAAAACAGCAAGATGATTGGCTGGCGCGTCATAGGCCCGGGCATCGACACCCGCGGCGTGGGTAACAAGGAACTGGTCGGCTACGAGACCATCGACTTCCTCGAAGGTCAGGTCGCGATGCGCCGTCCGGAGCGCTTTGGCAAATACAAGCTCGAAGACATGCCGCCGATTCCGACAAATCATCGTGAGCGGGCGATTTACAAGCAGGCTCAATACGCACCGGGCGACTACGAGGCCATTATCAGCCAGCGCCCCATCGCAGTACATGCGCTCGAAAATCCGACGAAGTTCGATGCGGGCCTTTATCAGTTCCGCAAGATGCTGCGCGACGCAGTCCGCGGCACGAATGCAGCGGCGTCGGCGCAAGGTTTCGCTGAATGGTTCCGTGCACTGGGCGGCGCCCCCAACAGCTTCTGCTCAGGCAACGTCTTCGAAATCGCGGAGGGTGCGACCGTCGAAGAAGAAGTCGCACGTCGTCGCAAGGTACTGAAGGCGGTCGTCCAGATTCTGACCGAAAGCGACAGCATGAAAGGCGAAGAACGCGGCGAGTTCGTGCGCAACAAGTTCGAAGAACTCGAACAGTCGCTGAAGAGCTAATAGGGTCGGCGCGCCATTCTTTACGGTCTGGTGCGCACCGGTACCAGCCGCCTACAGCTGCGGCTGGTGACTCGCCAGGAAGGAAGAGACCATGGACACGGTATTGGAAAGAGAAGAAGCGGTTCAAGACATCGAAACCGGGACGCTCGATGTTCGGGTGAAGCAGATACGCTACGAAGGCAAAGGCATCAATTCGTACGAGTTCACGAGCCCGAGCGGAAAGCCGTTACCCCGCTTCGAAGCCGGTTCGCACATCGACATCCACCTGAAGAACGGTGTCATCAGACAGTACTCGCTCTGCAACTCGCCCGCCGAGCGCAATCGCTACGTCATCGCCGTACTCAAGGACGAAAATGGTCGTGGCGGCTCGCGCGCTGTTCATGAAAGCATCGCCGCTGGGGACATTGTCACCATCAGCAAGCCCCGTAACCACTTTGCGCTTTCCGAAGACGCGAAAAAGGTCATCCTGATTGCGGGCGGCATCGGCGTCACGCCGTTGAAGGCGATGGCACACGAACTGGAAGAGCGCGGCGTTGATTTCGTGATGCACTACTGCGCCCGAAGCGCGGAAGCGGCGGCCTTCGGCCCCGAGCTGGAACGCATGCAGCGCACGGGCAAGCTTCGCTATCACTTCGACGACGGCGAAGCAGCGAACCAGCTCGATTTGCGCGCGCTATTGAGCGAGCCCACGCCGGGCACGCATGTTTATTACTGCGGCCCGCCCGGATTCATGGCGGCTTGTGCTGACGCCGCAAGCCACTGGCCGAAAGGCACCGTGCACTTCGAGCATTTCAAGGCACCGGAGCAGCCGAAGCGGAAGTCCATCGGCACTGAAAATCAGGACGGGTGTGACGTCACGATTGCCAGCACTGGCCAGGTCGTACATGTTGGACCCAATCAGAACTTCAGCGAAGCGCTGAATGAGGCGGGTATTGAAGTTCCTACCTCATGCTGCGCCGGCTTGTGCGCGACCTGCAAGGTTCGCTATCTCGAAGGCGAAGTCGAGCACAACGATTTCATCCTGGACGACGACGACCGAAAGGAATTCCTCACGATTTGTGTCTCCAGACCGGTAAGCAAGACCTTGGTGCTGGACCTGTAACCACGAACAAACTCAACACGGACTGCGTGCCCCACGTAGTTCGTCTTCGACGCGTTATCGCGCAAATACGCGCCCATTGGTGCATAAAATCTGGAAATAGCATGAAAGTCTTCTACGATAAGGATGCCGACCTCGCGCTTCTGAAGAGCCGCAGCGTCGCAATCATCGGCTACGGTTCGCAAGGCCACGCTCACGCGCTCAACCTGAAGGACAGCGGCATCGACGTCTCCGTCGGTTTGCGCAGAGGTCCGTCCTGGGAGAAGGCAAAAAACGCTGGACTGACTGTGAAGAGCATTACGGGTGCAGTCAAAGAGGCCGACATCATCATGATGCTGTTGCCTGACGAGCAAATCGCCGAAGTCTATCGGGCGGAAGTCGAACCGTACGCCCGCGACGGGGCGGTCCTCGGCTTCGCACATGGTTTCAACATCCATTACGGTCAAGTCAACCCGCGCGCTGACCTCGATGTGATGATGGTCGCCCCGAAAGCACCGGGGCACACGGTTCGAAGCACCTATGCCGCGGGCGGCGGCGTTCCGCATCTCATCGCTGTTGCGCAGGACAAGTCTGGCTCTGCTCGCGACATCGCCCTCGCGTACGCTTCGGCGAATGGTGGCGGCCGCGCAGGCATCATCGAAACCAGCTTCCTCGAAGAAACCGAGACCGACCTCTTCGGTGAGCAGGCGGTTCTCTGTGGTGGGCTTGTCGACCTTATCAAGGCCGGCTTCGAAGTCCTCGTGGAAGCAGGCTACTCCCCGGAGATGGCGTACTTCGAATGTCTCCACGAAGTGAAGCTCATCGTGGACCTCATCTACGAAGGTGGTATCGGCAACATGAACTACGGTATCTCGAACAATGCCGAATTCGGTGAATACGTCACTGGTCCGCGAATCGTGACGTCAGAAACGAAGAATGCAATGCAAGCGGTCCTTCGCGACATCCAGACGGGTGAATACGCGAAGAGCTTCCTTCTTGAAAACAAGGCTGGTGCTCCGACGCTTCAAGCCCGCCGACGCATCACGTCTTCGCACCAGATTGAAATCGTGGGTTCGAAGCTGCGCGCGATGATGCCGTGGATTAGCAAGGACGCACTCGTCGACCGCTCGAAGAACTAGGTTCTCTGGCTTTGGCACGTACGGACGTCCCGCGCGCCCCCCAGCGTGGTCGCTGACGCAAAAGCAAAGGCACACCATGACATCGAAGTTGCCCAAGATTCAGTCACGCGGCGACTACGTCGAAGAGGTTTATAACTCCCTCGTCAACGCCATCTGCGAGGGGACGCTTTGGGGCAATCGGCTCATCGGCGAAACAGCCCGAGGGCATTGGGTTCATCTTAGGCGCGTCGTGGGCGCAATGCTGCAGGTGTCCGTGCAGCGAGAGTCTATTTGGGAAGAGCATGCCGCCATCGCACGAGCGACTGAACAGGGCGATGTAGCCCTCGCGATAAGCTTGTCCGAACTTCATGCCAAGACAGCTCATCAACATCTGATAGGCGAGCTCGAGGTGCTACTGCAAACCAAAACAATGGCTGACTTCAAGGCAATGGCCGAGGAGGTTTAGGCATGATTTTGAAGTGATAGCCATATTCCGCCTCATATAGTGAAATATATCTTTTATCTGTAAGCAATACTAAGTTGATTGCATGCATCTAATGCATTCATTCTGCACAGCCATCGTTGTATTCGCGTTTCCCCACTCGATAAAGGAGCATGTGATGTCTACAGTCGCTGAAGCGCAATCGGAAATCAGGCAAGAGTCGATTCTCAAGCCGGGCAAAATCTCGATTTACGAGCCGGACCAGGAAGGGCTTATTTTCCCCACGATGCCCGAATTCAAGAGCATCCAGGAGCATCGTACCCATTTGAAAGAGCGACTGGTTGCCGCGTGCCGCGCGTTCGCCCTCCAGGGTTATGACTATGGCTTCGCCGGTCACCTGACGGTTCGCGACCCGGAGAACCCGAGCCTGTACTGGACGAACCCGATGGCCGTTCACTTCTCGCAAGTGAAGATGTCCAACCTCATCTGTGCCGACCACCAGGGCAATGTCGTCGAAGGCGAATACGCCATTAACCGCGCAGGCTTCGTCCTTCACGCAGCTGTGCATGAGCAGCATCAGGACATCGTCGCCATGTGCCACGCACACACGACCTACGGCACGGCATTCGCCTCGCTCGGCAGGCCGCTGGCGCCGATTTCGCAAGACGCCGCTGCATTTTATGAGGACCATGTCGT
Organism: Paraburkholderia franconis; assembly: GCF_009362735.1. Lineage (GTDB taxonomy): Bacteria > Pseudomonadota > Gammaproteobacteria > Burkholderiales > Burkholderiaceae > Paraburkholderia > Paraburkholderia franconis. The sequence goes on from NZ_WHNP01000068.1 coordinate 34,721, forward strand.
CATTGGCGACGAGGCCGGCAAGGTCGCGGTGGAAGTCAAGGGCGGCAACAAGGTTGCAAATGCATTCGCGGGCGTGAAGGCTGCCATCCACCAGAATCACGGCCTTCTTACCGCTAGCCGTCACAGCATCGACTCGGCCGCCTTCTGGTTCATCGCGCTCGAGCGCTGCTGCCAGCAGCAGCTGATGATTGAAGCCACCGGCGTTACGCCGAAGGAAGTCACGCCGGAACGCGCGCGCTACAGCCGTGAGCACGTGGGCAGCGACTACATTGGCTGGTTGCACTTCCAGACCATCTGGAGCGACCTGGTCAATACACAGCAAGACATGTTCGACTGAGCATAGAGCGCAGTGCCCGATTCGTGTGCGCCGTTCGTCTGACGCGCGCGCACGAATCAAACGCCGGCGGAGAAGAGTCAGAAAACAGGTCGCCCGCCGCTTACAGGAAGGCCCCTAGCAGGCTGTTGAATTTCGATCCCGCGTAAACGGGATCCTGGGGCCGAACGTTATGGAAATCCTGTTCATGATCTTTGGCAGTGAATTCGATGCGCGGAATGGATGAGATGCAGGAAGCTCTTTTCACGACGGTCAAGCTTGAGGACTTCGTTCCGGCCGATCATCCGTTGCGCCCCATACGGTTGCTGGTCAATCAGGCGTTGAAGCGGCTCAACGGATTGTTCGGCATCATCTATGCGGACAGCGGCCGGGCCTCGATTGCACCGGAGAAGCTGGTGCGTGCGCTTCTGTTGCA
>NZ_WHNP01000069.1 GCF_009362735.1 Paraburkholderia franconis
CGGGCGCGATCGGCGCGCTGCGCGGGCCGAAGCACGGCGGCGCAAACGAGGCCGCATTCGAGATCCAGTCGCGCTACCAGACGCCGGATGAGGCGGAAGCCGACATCCGCCGACGCGTCGAGAACAAGGAAGTCGTGATCGGCTTCGGCCATCCCGTCTACACGATCTCCGATCCGCGCAACAAGGTGATCAAGGACGTGGCGAAGAAGCTGTCGAAGGAAGCGTCGAACATGAAGATGTTCGACATCGCCGAGCGGCTGGAGACGGTGATGTGGGACGTCAAGAAGATGTTCCCGAACCTCGACTGGTTCAGCGCGGTGTCGTATCACATGATGGGTGTGCCGACCGCGATGTTCACGCCGCTCTTCGTGATTTCGCGCACGTCCGGCTGGGCCGCGCACATCATCGAGCAGCGCATCGACAACAAGATCATTCGGCCGAGCGCGAACTACACGGGACCGGACGATCTGGCGTTCGTGCCGCTCGCGAAGCGCGCCTGATAGATGAGCTGGCTTCTGTATCGCTGCGCGAGAGCTGCGATGCACTTGGGCCTTGGCTCGTCATACCTACGAGCCAAGGCTCCTTTTTACACAGCGTGCTTGACTGCGCGAGCCGTCCACTGACGCGCTAAACTTCGCGAGAAGACCTCAAAGGAAGCGTTCAGCGCCAGACGCTCCCGATTACTACCGCACTGTCCCTACGTCATGAATACCGAATACCGCAAACCGCTGCCCGGCACCTCATTGGATTACTTCGACACGCGCGCCGCCATCGACGCGATCCAGCCGGGCGCCTACGACAAGCTGCCGTACACGTCGCGCGTGCACGCCGAAAATCTCGTGCGACGCTGCGATCCGGCGACGCTCACCGCTTCGCTCAAGCAGATCATCGAGCGCAAGCGCGAACTCGATTTTCCGTGGTTTCCGGCGCGTGTCGTGTGCCATGACATTCTGGGGCAGACGGCGCTCGTCGATCTCGCGGGCCTGCGCGATGCGATCGCCGATCAGGGCGGCGACCCCGCGAAGGTGAACCCCGTCGTGCCCGTGCAACTGATCGTCGATCACTCGCTGGCCGTCGAATGCGGCGGCTTCGACCCCGAAGCGTTCGCGAAGAACCGCGCGATCGAAGACCGGCGCAACGAGGACCGCTTCGATTTCATCAACTGGACCAAGAAGGCGTTCAAGAACGTCGACGTGATTCCGCCCGGCAACGGCATCATGCACCAGATCAACCTGGAGCGCATGTCGCCCGTGATTCATGCCGTCGATGGCCTCGCGTATCCCGACACGCTCGTCGGCACCGACAGCCACACGCCGCACGTCGATGCACTCGGCGTGATCGCCGTCGGCGTCGGCGGGCTGGAGGCGGAGAACGTGATGCTGGGCCGCGCGTCGTGGATGCGTCTGCCCGATATCGTCGGCGTCGAGCTTTCCGGCAAGCGTCAGCCGGGCATCACGGCAACCGACATCGTGCTCGCGCTGACGGAATTCCTGCGCAAGGAAAAAGTGGTCGGCGCATATCTGGAGTTTCGCGGCGCTGGCGCGTCGAGCCTCACGCTCGGTGACCGCGCGACGATCTCCAACATGGCGCCCGAATACGGCGCGACGGCCGCGATGTTCTTCATCGACGAGCAGACGATCGACTATCTGCGCCTCACGGGCCGCGACGACGCGCAAGTGAAGCTCGTCGAAACGTACGCGAAAACGGCGGGCCTGTGGGCCGATTCGCTGAAAGACGCCGAATATGAGCGCGTGCTCAGGTTCGATCTGTCGACGGTCGTGCGCAACATGGCCGGTCCGTCGAATCCGCACAAGCGCCTGCCCACTTCGGATCTCGCCGAACGCGGCATCGCGGGCAAGTGGGAAAACGTGCCGGGCCAGATGCCCGATGGCGCCGTCATCATCGCCGCGATCACGAGCTGCACGAACACGAGCAATCCGCGCAACGTGATCGCAGCGGCCCTGCTCGCGCGCAATGCGAATGCGCGCGGCCTGACGCGCAAGCCGTGGGTCAAGTCGTCGCTTGCGCCGGGATCGAAAGCAGTCGAGCTGTATTTGCAGGAAGCGAAGCTGCTGCCCGATCTGGAAAAGCTCGGCTTCGGCATCGTCGCGTTTGCGTGCACGACCTGCAACGGCATGTCGGGTGCGCTCGATCCGAAGATCCAGCAGGAGATCATCGACCGCGATCTGTACGCGACGGCCGTGCTGTCGGGCAATCGCAACTTCGATGGCCGCATTCATCCGTATGCGAAGCAGGCGTTTCTCGCGTCGCCGCCGCTCGTCGTCGCGTACGCGATTGCGGGCACGATCCGCTTCGACATCGAACGCGACTCGCTCGGCATCGACAAGGACGGCAAGCCCGTTTATCTCAAGGACATCTGGCCGAGCGACGAAGAGATCGACGCGATCGTCAAAGAGAGCGTGAAGCCCGAGCAGTTCCGCAAGGTGTACGAGCCGATGTTCGCGGTGACGGCCGCAAGCGGCGAGCCGATCAGCCCGCTGTATGACTGGCGCGCGCAAAGCACGTACATTCGCCGTCCGCCGTACTGGGAAGGCGCGCTCGCAGGCGAGCGCACGTTGAAGGGCATGCGCCCGCTCGCCGTGCTCGGCGACAACATCACGACCGATCACCTGTCGCCGTCGAACGCGATTCTCGCGAACAGCGCGGCGGGCGAATACCTCGCGAAAATGGGCTTGCCCGAAGAGGACTTCAACTCGTACGCGACGCATCGCGGCGATCACTTGACCGCGCAGCGCGCGACCTTCGCGAACCCGACGCTGATCAACGAAATGGCTGTCGTCGATGGCCAGGTGAAGAAGGGATCGCTCGCGCGCATCGAGCCCGAAGGCAAGGTCACACGCATGTGGGAGGCCATCGAAACCTACATGGACCGCAAGCAGCCGCTGATCATCGTCGCGGGCGCGGATTATGGCCAGGGCTCGTCGCGCGACTGGGCCGCGAAAGGCGTGCGGCTCGCGGGCGTCGAAGCGATCGTCGCGGAAGGCTTCGAGCGCATTCACCGCACGAACCTGATCGGCATGGGCGTGCTGCCGCTCGAATTCAAGCCGGGCGTCAACCGTATCGCGCTGGGCGTCGACGGGACGGAGACCTATGACGTGATCGGCGAACGCAAGCCGCGCGCGGACCTCGCGCTCGTGATCCATCGCGCGAACGGCGAACGCGTCGAAGTGCCCGTCACCTGCCGTCTCGACACGGCGGAAGAAGTGTCGATCTACGAAGCGGGCGGCGTGCTGCAACGCTTCGCGCAAGACTTCCTGGAGTCGTCGAAGGCAGCGGCCTGACGCGCACTGTTCGTTCATGCATGGGCGGTGCGCATTGCACCGCCCTCGTCTCATCAGGATCACAACACATGGCACACGCACCCCAGATCAGGATTCCCGCGACCTACATCCGCGGCGGCACCAGCAAAGGCGTGTTCTTTCGCCTGAAGGACTTGCCCGAAGCCGCGCAGGTGCCCGGCGTGGCGCGCGACGCATTGCTGATGCGCGTGATCGGCAGCCCCGATCCGTATGGCAAGCAGATCGACGGCATGGGCGGCGCGACATCGAGCACCAGCAAGACGGTGATCGTCGCGAAGAGCAGCAGGCCGGATCACGATGTCGATTATCTCTTCGGACAGGTGTCGATCGACAGGGCGTTCGTCGACTGGAGCGGCAATTGCGGCAACCTGTCGGCGGCTGTGGGGCCGTTTGCGATCAGCGGCGGCCTTATCGATCCGGACCGCGTGCCGGACAACGGCATCGCGATCGTACGCATCTGGCAGGCGAACATCGGCAAGACGATCATCGCGCACGTGCCGATGACCAACGGCGCCGTGCAGGAAACGGGCGACTTCGAGCTCGACGGCGTGACGTTCCCCGCCGCCGAAGTGCAGCTCGAATTCATGGACCCCGCCGCCGAGGAAGAAGGCGCGGAAGGCGCGATGTTCCCGACGGGCAACGTCGTCGACGATCTGGACGTGCCCGGCGTCGGCACGCTCAAGGCGACGATGATCAACGCGGGCATCCCGACGATCTTCGTGAACGCGGACGCAATCGGCTATACGGGCACGGAGCTACAGGACGCGATCAACAGCGACGACGCCGCGCTCAAGAAGTTCGAGACCATTCGCGCGCATGGCGCGCTGCGCATGGGCCTCATCAAGAACCTCGATGAAATCGCGAAGCGCCAGCACACGCCGAAAGTCGCGTTCGTTGCGTGGCCCACGGCTTATGCGGCGTCGAGCGGCAAGCGTGTTGATGCGGGCGACGTCGATCTGCTCGTGCGCGCGATGTCGATGGGCAAGCTGCATCACGCGATGATGGGCACGGCGGCCGTCGCGATCGCCACGGCAGCGGCGATTCCCGGCACGCTCGTGAATCTCGCGGCGGGCGGCGGCGAGCGCAACGCCGTGCGTTTCGGTCATCCGTCGGGGACGCTGCGGGTCGGCGCGGAGGCGACTCAGGCGAACGGCGAGTGGACCGTGAAGAAGGCCGTGATGAGCCGCAGCGCGCGTGTGTTGATGGAGGGTTGGGTGCGAGTGCCGTCCGAGTGATGTAGCGGACGTTGTGCATCGTCTGCCGTCACGCATGCGGCAGACCGAACGACGAGTGACGTCAGGTACAAGCGACCACTCGTCGTTCAAACCATAAACTCAGCCAGCGCTTCGTTCCATCACCCCATCCGCCACCGTCCGCCGCGCCATGAACCAGTAGAACAGCGCGGCACATCCCGCAATCGCCCCGCCGATCACGAACGCAAGCGAGTAAGACCCCGTGCGATCGACGATGAACCCTGCGGCAACGGGCGAAAACGCGCCGCCAAAATAACCGCCGAAGTTCTGGATCGCGCTGACGGAAGCGACCATCGACGAAGGCGCGATATCTGCCGCAAGCGCCCACGCATTGCCGATCGTTGCGGCGATGAACGCGAGACCGACTGTCATCAGCACGAGCGTCGTCGTGATCGACTGTGTGAACGGCAGCGCGATCGCGCAAGCCGCCGCACCCAGCGACGAGCACACGATGATGATGCGCTTCGCGCTCATCGCAGATGCGACGCCGCGATCGACCAGCTTCGCCGCAATCCAGCCCGCGACGATCTCACCCGCCGCGCCGCCGAACCACGGAATGCTCGCGTACACGCCGAGTTGCGTGAGCGAGATGTGAAAGCGATCGAGCAGATAGAGCGGCAGGAATACGAGAAACAGATTCCACAGCCAGATCGCGCAGAAGTAGCCGAGAATCATCCCCCACACGCTGCGATGCCCGAACAGCGAGCGCCACTTGATCGCCGACGTCGCGAGCGAGTGCTCATGTCCGCCGCCGCCCGCTTCGATATACGCGAACTCTTCGCGCGAGAGCCGCTTGCTCTGCATCGGATTGCGATAGAGGAACAGAAACAGAATCGCGAATGCGATACCCACCGCGCCCGTCACATGAAAGAGCGAGCGCCAGCCGAACGCGATCATCAGCCCGACGAGGATCGCGGGCGCAAGCGCGGGCCCCCATTTCGACGACGAGTCCCAGATGCCCGTCGCGAAGCCGCGCTCCTTGTCGGGAAACCACGCGGCCGTGATCTTCGCCGACGTCGGCCAGCACGGCGCCTCGCCAACGGCAAGCAGCGCGCGCATCACGATCAGCCCGGAGATCGAACCGACCACGCCCGTCAGCCATGTCGCGACGCTCCACCAGATCATTCCGATCGCGTACGCTTTCTTTGCACCGAAACGATCGATGATCCAGCCGGCGGGCAACTGCATCACGGCATACGTCCACGCGAACACGGTGCCGAGCAGACCGATCTGCGTGCGCGTGAGGCCAAGATCGTGAATCATGCCGGGCGCCGCGATCGAAAGACTCGCGCGATCCAGATAGTTGATGATGCCGCCGATCAGCAGCCAGATCAGCACGCGCCAGCGGAAATTCATACCTGCAGTTGTGGCCGGCGCGGACGCCCCAATCAGCTTTCCATCCATTCTGTCTCCTCGTCTGTTTGTGTGTTGTGAATTCCGTGCGGCCTGACTATACGTTCATTTCCCCCAACGCAGCACCAAAGGATCGAGCCGCCGCGCGATATCGATCAGTTCCGCGCGCGTGTCGGGATGCATCGTCGGCAGCGGATGGCGCGGGCTCTCGCACGCGATCACGCCGCCTTCTTTCATCAGCGCCTTCGCGGCGAGCAGGCCCGCCTGCCGGTTCTCGTGATTGATCAGCGGCAGCCAGCGCTGATAGTGAGCGAAGGCGTCGTCGCGCCTGCCCTTGCGGAAGGCCTCGAGGATCGGGCGAATGCCGTCCGGATAGCCGCCGCCCGTCATCGAGCCCGTCGCGCCTGCGTTGAGATCCGCGAACAGCGTGATCGCTTCTTCGCCGTCCCACGGACCTTCGACTGCTTCGCCCGCGATGCGGATCAGTTCGCGCAGCTTCGCGGCCGCACCCGGCGTTTCGATCTTGAAGTACGACACGTGTTCGATCTCGAGCGCCATCCGCGCGAGAAATGCAGCGGACAGCGCCGTGCCGCTCGCGGGCGCATCCTGAATCATGATGGGAATGCCGATGCCGTCCGACAGCCGCGCGTAGAACTCGTAGATCTGCGTCTCTGGCACGCGGAACGTCGCGCCGTGATACGGCGGCATCGCCATCACCATCGATGCGCCCTGCGCCTGCGCGCGCCGGCTGCGTTCGATGCAAACGGCGCTGCTGTAATGGCTCGTCGTCACGATGACGGGTACGCGGCCCGCGACGTGTTCGAGCATCACGCGGGTCAGCGTGTCGCGCTCGTCGTCGGAGAGCGCGAACTGCTCGGAGAAGTTCGCGAGAATGCACAGGCCGTCCGAGCCCGCGTCGATCATGAAATCGAGCGCGCGCTTCTGGCTGTCGAGATCGAGCGCGCCTGTTTCGGTGAAGGTCGTCGGTACGACGGGGAAAATGCCGCGATAGCGCGGCGTGCTTCGTGTGTCCATGATCAGATATCCGCTAAAGGCCTTGCTGAAAACGCGGACCGTTGACGCGTGCGATTGCGAAGACCGTCAGCGAACGGATGCTTCGGGTCTGCGCAAGCACATCGGTCAATACGTCGCGCGGCCGCCCGACAGGTCGAACACCGCGCCCGTCGTGAACGAATTCTCCGCCGACACGAGCCACGCGACCATCGACGCGATTTCCCTCACGTCGACAAAGCGGCCACGCGGAATCTTCGAGAGCATGTAGTCGATGTGCTGCTGCGTCATCTGCTCGAAGATGCGCGTGCGCGCGGCAGCGGGCGTGATCGCGTTGACGGCGATATCGAGCGCCGCCGTTTCCTTGCCGAGGCTCTTCGTCAGCGCGATGACGCCTGCCTTGGCCACGCTGTAGGCGCTCGCGTTCGGATTGCCTTCCTTGCCCGCGATCGAGGCGATATTGACGATGCGTCCATAGCCGCGCGCGATCATCGTCTTCACGACAGACTGGTTGACGTGAAAGGTCGCGTTCAGATCGACGTCGATCACGCGCGCCCATTCGTCCGGCGCGTAGTCCGCGAGCGGTGCGTTCGCGCCCGCGATGCCCGCGCTGTGAACGAGAATGTCGATCGCGCCCAGTCGCGCGACGGTATGGTCGGTAGCCGCTTGCACGGCGTCGCGTTGCGTGAGGTCGACGAGGACGGTCTCGACATCGCCGAAGTGCGCGAGACGCGCTTTCGCATCGGCGAGCGCGGCTTCGTCGCGATCCCATAGCGCGACGCGCGCGTTGCCCTGCAACAGCCGCTCGGCGACCGCATACCCGATGCCCTGTGCGCCGCCCGTGACGACGGCCGCGCGCTGCGTGAAGTCGTAGCGGTTCATCAACGCGCTCCTTATGCGGCGACCGTGCGTTGCTGCTGCTCGCCGAGCCCTTCGATGCCGAGCCGCATCGTCTGCCCCGCGCGCAGATAGGCGGGCTCGGGCTTCTGGCCCATGCCGACGCCGGGCGGCGTGCCCGTCGCGATCACATCGCCCGGTTGCAGGCTCATGAAGCGGCTGAGGTACGAAACGATGTGCGCGACGTTGAAGATCATCGTGCTCGTGCTGCCGTTCTGATAGCGCTTGCCGTCCACTTCGAGCCAGAGACCGAGGCGCTGCGGGTCGGGCACTTCGTCTGCGGTGACGAGCCACGGACCGATCGGGCCGAACGTATCGCAGCCCTTGCCCTTGTCCCAGGTGCCACCGCGTTCGATCTGGTACTCGCGCTCGGATACGTCGTTGACGACGCAATATCCGGCGACGTGACTGAGCGCGTCGGCCTCTTCGATGTACGCGCCGCCCTTGCCGATCACGACGCCCAATTCCACTTCCCAGTCGGTCTTCTGCGAGCCGCGCGGAATGCGTACGTCGTCGTTTGGGCCCACGACGGCCGAGGTCCACTTGTTGAACACGACGGGTTCGCCGGGAACGGGCAGATTCGATTCGGCTGCGTGGTCCGCGTAGTTCAGCCCGATGCAGACGAACTTGCCGATGCGGCCCACGCACGCGCCGATCCGTTCATCGGCGGGAACGATGGGCAGCGACTGGATGTCGATCTGGCGCAGCCGTTCCAGCGATTCAGGCAACAGCGTCGAGCCGGCGATATCGTCGATCACGCCGGACAGGTCGCGTATCGCGTGATTGCGGTCGAGAATGCCGGGCCTCTCGCGGCCAGGGGCGCCATATCGCAGCAGTTTCATTGTGTGTCCTCGTTCCCGTTGACAGAGCCATATCGCATCTGCCGCACAATGTAGGGAAACGGGACACCGTTGAATAATGAAAGCTGCTGCCTGGCTGATAACTTCCCGTTATCTTCGTGTTGTCCCTGGTCGGCTGTCCCGGCAACAAACGGTGAGCTTTTCCAGGACCACTTCCATCGCTCTCCCCGCTCCCCATCACAGTCAGGATTGAGTTACCCTGGGACCTCTCGGACGAAGGTCCCAAAATCGGCCATGCCCGACATTCAGGCGTCGTCGTTCCTGAGGCGGCTTCAGATTGCTTTTCTGCCATTCGGAATCATGTGACCGCGAATGCCGCGTTTCACAGCCAGCGTATGCGTACTCTCGACCCGTTGCCGACGTTCGAGCCGTCAGCGGTGCAATGGCAGGCTGAATCCGCAAAGTCGAACAGTCGCTGGGTACGCTTACTCCAGACGTTAGGTCGGTCAATCCAGTCATCCATGACGCCTGGCAAGCAAGGCCAACTCCTAGAAGACCACTCCGACCAATCTCTTCAGCAGTTCTTCCAGCGACATCATGGTCAGCGCCAGCGGCACGATCGGCACAAGTACCGCGGCCGCGAGGCGCACGAGGGCATCCCGGGTAATGGGCGCGATGCGCATGGTTCGAACTATATCGAAGCTGTTGGCAAGATCCGCGAGCGACTGGATGTCCCCGCTTCCCACCAACGCCTCGCCTGCTGATCGATTTCGGGCTGGCAATGGCGAGCAACTCGCATGTGTTCGCGGTGCTGCTGTTGCTGTTCAGCGCGTTTCAGCTCGTCGCGTGGATCGGGCCCGCGGGCCTCGTCGGCGGTTGCGCCGGAAGTGTTTCCGACCGATATCCGTTCGTTCGGCACGGGCATCGCCGCGGGACTCGGACGCGCGGGTGCGATCGTCGGCATCGTGATGTTCCCGATCATGATGCGTGCAGGCGGGCTCAAATGGGCCATGCGGATGTTCTGCGCGGATGCCGCGATCGCGGCGATGGTGGTGTTCGGACGCGAGACGAAGAGCGCAATGCTGGAGTGACCCGCCGCTCGCTTCGTGCGCCCGTCCCGGCAAACGTGGCGCACCCCGCACACTTGCACGCATCAGGCCGCTTCCAGTGACTCCACCGTGCGCCTCGCCGTTTCCGGCGCGAATGCAGTCACGACCAGCATACCCGCGATCATGATGCCGACGCCGATCATCATCGAAAGATGCAGGCCGACGTTCGACAGCAGCACCGGAAACACCGCCGTCCACACGACGCCGCCGAAGAAGCGGCCCCCCAGTCCTTCGACGACGCTCTGCCCCGTCGCACGAATACGCGTCGGATACTGCTCCGCGTACCACATCTTGAACGACGGCGACGCACCCGACGACGAAAACATCACCATGCCCCACAGCACCATCGTGAGCGTGCTCTGCGCAAGGGTAAACTCGTAGGTCGAGATGGCCGCGAGTATCGTGTAGACGAAGAACACCTTCTTGCGGCCGAAATGCTCGGCGGCGATGCCGTTCAGGATCTTCCACGGAATCTGCGTCGCGGTCGTGATCAGCGTGAAGAACAGCGCGCTTTCGAGCACGACTTTCTTCTCGAGAAAGATCGATGGCAGATAGTTGACCGAGATGTAGAACATCGAGAAAAGGCTCGTTGCACCGATGGTCATGACGATCGTACGGAACAGATACGGCGGTTTCCACACCTGACCGAGCGACCACCAGAACTTCGGCGCCGTGTAATCGCTGGCGCTGACGCTCTCGGTGACGGCATCGACGACGGCGAGCGGCAACCGTTTGCCGCACTTGCGTTCGGCAATCGCTTCGAACCGGCAGATGATGCCATCGGCTTCGTGGTAGCGGCCCACACGATGCAGCCAGCGCGGCGATTCGGGCAGGAAGCGCCAGATCAGCACCACGTATATGACGGGCACGCCGCACAGGAACGTGAACACGCGCCAGCCGTATTCGGGCGGAAAGTTGGGAATCACCGCCATGCCGATGATCGGCGGCAGCAGATAGCCGACGCCGAGCGCGGTTTCGAGCAATCCCGCGAACGCCGTACGCGTCGTTGACGAGACGATTTCGGAGGTCAGCGTGTACGGCATGATGAAGGCGGGTGCCATGCCGAAGCCCGTCATGCCGCGCAGCACCACCAGCGTCGGGAAGTTCGGGCTGAACGCGGAAATCGCGGTGCCGCCCGCGAACCACATCACGCCGAAAATCAGCAGACGCTTTCGGCCAAAACGATCGGCAAGATAACCGGTCGGAATCATGCCGATCACGATGCCGAGCGCCGACGATGCGGCGAGCATCCCCGTATCGCGAGGCGTGAGCGCCATCGTCTTCTTGATGATCGGCAGCGTGATCGACAGACTGCCGATGTTGAGCGCTTCGATGACGAGCGCTCCCGCTGCGAGCAACACGATCACCCAGCTGTGCCAGGTGGTCGGAATGCGCTGCAATCTCGCGAGTAGCAATGCGGGTGACGGCGGCTGGTTGTCCATTTTGTCTCCTCCCTATGGGGATTCATTGAATGAATCGAGCGTGCCCGATTGGCTAACGACGTCTCCTTCATGGTGATGCTTCCCGATCGACCGCACGGCGCGCGCCGCCAGGCGAACGCATCATGCCGTCATCCCTATGCCGTCATGCGCCAGCCGACAGCAGTTGCGTGAGCCGCGCACGATCCGCGATCACGATGCGATGTTCGGAACGCGCGATGATCCCGGCGAGCGCGAGACGGCTCAGCGCGGCTGTCACGGTCTGCCGGCGGCTGTTGATCCACTGCGCGAGCTCTTCATGCGTGAGCGCGATCGCATGTCCCGTCGCGCTGCCGTCTTCGGGGTCGGGACGGCTCAGCGAAAGCAACGCGCGCGCGAGACGCTGCTCGACGCGATCGTTCGAGAGCTCGGCGACACGCGCATGGAAGTCGCGCGTGCGCTCGAGTACGAGGCGGATCACGTGCAGCGCGAAATCGCCGTCGCCGCGCAGCAGATCGATCAGCGCGTCGCGCGCGATCACGACGACGTCGCATGCTTCGAGCGCGATCAGGCTGACGTCGCGCACGTTGTTCGCGGTCAGCGCGATCAGGCCGAGCAAACTGCCGGGCAGATGAATGCGCAACAACGCTTCCTGTCCCGCGGAATTCGACATCACCGTTTTCACGCTGCCGCGCTTGAGCAGATACACGTCGCGCGCGCCATCGCCTTGACGACAGATGAACTCGCCCGTGGCGAACGAGCGCGCGCGGCCGGCCGCGCCGAGCGCCTTTGCATGACGCGGCGCGAGCACCGCGTCGAGCGATTGCTGACCGTTGAGGCTGTATTCGCGCATCGCGCTCTCCTCGTGAACGGGCTGACCAGCGGTCGGCGCACCGCTTCAGCCGAAGCGTTCCGGCTTCGTGCCGACGACCTGCGTGCGATGCATCACCCGCGCATAGCGATCGTCGAAGCCGTCGCGCCGGTGCATCGCGCAGCGGTTGTCCCAGATCACCAGATCGTGCTGCTGCCACTGCTGCGTCCACGTGAAGCGGTCCTGCGTCGCGTGCTTCCATAGACGATCGAGCAGACGCTCGCTTTCGTCCGGCGGCAGTTCGGGAATGAAGGCATTGCGGCGTCGGCCGAGAAACAGGCATGCGCGTTTCGTCACGGGATGCCGGCGCACGAGCGGATGCCGCGCGCCGACCGTTTTCGCCGGATCGTCGTGATCGGCGAAGCCGCGCCGCAGTTCGCCCGAGCTGTTGCGCGACGCGTCGTGAATGCAGGTGAGATTCGCGATGCGCTCGCGCGTCGCGGCATCGAGCGTGTCGTACGCGAGGTACATATTGCAGAAGGATGTGTCGCCGCCTGACGGCGGCACTTCGATGCCGTACAGCAGGCTCGCGCTCGGCGGCGTCTCGTTATAGGACATATCGGTGTGCCAGCTCGATTCGTAGTTGCCCAGCCCGCCGATCGCCATGCCGCCGATCTTCACATTCGAAATGATCGTCACGTATTCGCGCGCGGATGCGTCGATTGCGATGCGCGGATCGCCGATATCCATCACGTCGTTCGCGCGAATCGGCACGCGGTCGAGCGCGCCGAAACGGCGGCTGAACGCCATCAGGTCGATGTCGCTGAGACGCTGGGCTCTGAAGCGCAGCACCAGATAGTCCGCCCATGCGCGCGCGATGTGCGCGAACGTTGCGTCATCGAGACGGGCGAGATCGACGCCTTCGACGTCGGCGCCGAGTGCGTCGGAAAGCGGCTTCACGCTCAACGAAGCCGCGGCAATGGTGGATACGGACATGACGTGTCTCCTGTCGGCCGGAAACGGCGCAGTGGCGCCCGGCTTCCGTCCCATGCAAGTCATCTTCTGATCGACGGCCTGACGTCAGCGCGCTGACAGCGCGCGCGTCACGCTCGCGTTACGCTCGATTCATCGTGCAACTTCATGTGAAACTTCAACGAGGACGCAATCATCATGGCCATCACCCTCTTCCACAATCCGGCTTGCGGCACGTCGCGCAAGGTGCTCGAACTGATTCGCGCGAGCGGCGCCGAGCCGCATATCGTCGAATACCTGCAACATCCGCCGACGCGCGACGAACTCACTTCGATGCTGCGCGACCTGCATCTGACGCCGCGCGAACTGCTGCGCACACAGGAGGCCGAATATGCCGAGCTTGGGCTCGACGACGCATCGCTATCCGATCAGCGTCTCGTCGACGCGATGGTCGAGCATCCCATCCTGATGAACCGGCCCATCGTGCGCACGCCCCGCGGCATCAAGCTGTGCCGTCCCGCCGAGGAAGTGAACGCGCTGCTTTAGCCGTCGATGCATGCGGCCTCATATGCAACCTGCCTCATATGCAACCTTCGTGAGTAGACAGCGCGGCAGCATCGTTCGCCACTTCATCGCTGCTTCAGGCATCGAACAGATACCGCCGCACTTTCTCTTCATCCAGCGTCACGCCGAGTCCCGGTCCTTGCGGCACGTCGATACTGCCGCTCGTCAGATCGAGCTTCGAGGTGACGATGTCATCGGTGGTCTTCAATGGACCCACGCATTCGAGGCCCGCAAGCACGTTCGCGCTGGTGCACGCGAGCATGATTTCCGCATGCGTGTTGACGCCGAGCCCGAAACCATGACCGATCACCACGGGCAGGCCCGCCGCCGTCGCGGTCTCGAGCATGCGGCGGCAACGCAGCAAGCCGCCCTGCTTCATTACCTTCAGCTTGACGATATCCGCGCAGTCCGCGCGAATCACGTCGATCAGGCTGCGATGGTCGGTGATCGATTCGTCGGCCATGACGCGAATGCCGATCGCCCCTCGCACCTTCGCCATGCCCGCGAGATCGTCGGCTGCAACCGGCTGTTCGAGCAGTTGCAGGCCGACGGGCTCGAGCAGATGGCCCAGCGCGATGGCATCGTCGACGTCATAGCCGGCGTTCGCGTCGGCGCGCAGCGCAAACTCGCCGCCGACCGCTTCGCGCACCGCGATCAGCCGGTCACGATCCTTGTGGATGCCGCCTCCCACTTTCACCTTGGCCGAACGGAAACCCCGCTCGAACCACTTGCGCGCCTCGGCGGCCGCTTCGTCCGGCGACACGATGCCGATCCACGCGTTGAAGCTCACGGTATCCGTTACCTTGCCGCCGAGATACTGATGCACGGGAATACCGAGCTTGCGCGCGAGCAGATCGACGGCCGCCATTTCGATCGCCGCCTTCGCGTCGAGATAGCCATCGATCGCGCGATCCATCGCATCGAGCAGACGATGCGGATTGCCCGCGTTCATCCGCTGCACGCACGGCGCAAGCACCTGCCGGATCGCCGCGAGCGATTGCTCTACGGTCTCGACGGAATAGCCCGGAGACGGATCGATGTTGCCGAGCCCGACCGAACCGTCGCTCGCGGTCAGCCGCACGATTGCGCTCTTCTGCGTCGTCTTGGTCGTGTACGCGTTCCTGAATCCGCCGCCGACGAGCGGCACCGCTACGCCGAACACGTCGACGCGGTCGATAAGCAAATGAAGTTCGTCCATGACGTCACGACACCATGTCGGCCGTTTCATACGGCGTCACGATGCCGCCCTTGATCTGCGTACGATGCATTTCGCGCGATGCGTTCGGATCGAATGCATCGCGGCGATGCAGCGTGCAGCGGTTGTCCCACATGATCAGATCGCCGACGCGCCACACCTGGCGGAACGTGAACTGCGGCTGCGTCGCGTGGCTCCATAGCGCGTCGAGCAACGCGTTGCTCTCATCGAGATCCATCCCGACGATGTAGCTGTTGCGGCGCCGGCCGAGATACAGCGCGGGGCGCCGCGTGTCCGGATGACGGATCACGAGCGGATGATGCGCGCCCGGAGCCTCGCGCGGATCGGTCACTTCCTTCATGCCTTTGCGCATCATGCCGGCGCTGTTGTACGTCGCATCGTGAATCGCACGCTTGCCGTCGATCTGCTTTTTCAGGTCGCCGGGCAGCGTGTCCCACGCCAGGTACATGTTCGACCAGTACGTATCGCCGCCCGAAGGCGGAATCCGCAGCGAATACAGCAGCGCCGCGCGCGGAGGCGTATCGATGTAGGTCATGTCGCAATGCCACACGGCTTCGCCGTCGCCGAGATTGCCGACGGGCATGCCGTCCTTCTTGATGTTCGAAATGACGTTGATCTCGGGGAATTCAGCGAGAAACGGCTTGCCGTAGGGATTCGGTCCCGGTGGATCCAGTTCGCCGAAATGACGCGTGAACGCGAGCAGTTGCGGATCGCTCAACGTCTGTCCGCGAAAGCGCAGCACGAGATGCGTGTCCCATGCATGCCTGATTGCATCGATCACATCGGGCGCAAGCGGCGCCGAAAGATCGACGCCCGAAATTTCGGCGCCGAGTGCATCGGCGAGCGGAGTGACGGTGAATGGAGTCATGCGATGGCGCTCCTTGTGCAATTGCCTCTGGAATGCAGACCAATATAGACACCACCAGTAATAGCGTAAATGACATATTTAGATCATTGCGTGATACCTTTTTCGCCATTACTGCTCAACCCTTAAGGTGAAACGTGAAGCGAACGAATGCCACGTTGCAGCGCAGTCATATCGAAGCGCTCGTTGCGATCGCCGATGTCGGCTCGGTGCATCGCGCGGCGCGTGGTCTGGGTGTCGCGCAACCCGTGTTGTCGAGGCTGCTCGCCGATGCGGAACATCGTCTCGGCGCACGCCTGTTCGAACGATCGAGCCAGGGCAGCCAGCCGACGCCGCTCGGCGAGACCGTGCTCGCGCACGCGCGCTCAGTAATGCGCGCGATGGAGCGGATGACGGCAAGCGCGGCGTCGGCGCGACTGCCGATCCGCCTCGGCTGCATCCCGCGCGCGATGCACACGCTGATTCCGCCGCTGCTGGCGCGCATGTATCCGGAAGCACGCAAGCGGGACGCACGGGACGGCGACGCCGCGTTTCGCTGCAACGTCGTCGAGGGTAGTTCGGGGGCGTTGTTCGCTCTGCTCGAAGCGGGCGAACTCGACTTCGCGATCCTGCGCCACGCAAGCACGGCGCGCAGCGATGAAACCAGGATCGAGCGTCTTTACGCGGAGCGCACCGTGATCGTCTGTTCGAGCGATCATCCGTTGGTCCGCAAGCAGCCGGTGCGCATTGCCGATCTCGCGGCGCACGACTGGATCCTGCCTCACGCGGATACGACTTCACGTATCGCGTTCGATCAGTTCTGGACGCGTCATCGTTTGCCGTTCATCGAGCCGGTGCTGGAGACGCGTTCGTTCGAATCGAATATCGGCGTGGTCGCGCACACGCGGCTGCTGTCGATCGCGCCTGAACCAGTCGCGCGACGCTACATGCGGTTCGGAATGCTCAGTATCCTGGAAGTCGAGCGACCGTTGCCGTCGAGCCCCATCATGCTCGGCATGCGCATGAACGCCCACGAAGATCCGGCGCTCAAGCGCTTTCGCAAGCTGCTTCAGGAAACGGCGAATGCGCTGCCGATCGAGTAAATGCCAACGGAGTGAAGCGCCGGTCAGCGGAGCATGTGCTCACGCGTGCGGCGATCGTGCGCCGACCCACGCGTTCGACACCCGTTGGACGGGTTCACGCCGCCGGTTCCGCAGCCGGCCTCGATGAAGTATGCGCGGCGAGTTCCGTGCCGAGTCGTGTATGGACGTCGCCCGCCTGGAACGCGTCGCTCTTCAGGACGTCGAGCGCGAATGGAATGTTCGTCTTCACGCCTTCGATGTCGAATGCGTCGAGTGCATCGGTGATTCGTGCGATGGCCGCGTCGCGCGTCGGCGCACGGGCGATCACCTTTGCGAGCATCGGGTCATAGAACGGCGTCACGCGATTGCCTTCGGCGTAGCCCGTCTCGACGCGCACACCGTTCGCGACGGGCGGACGGAACACCGTCAGCGGCCCAGGCGACGGAACGAAGCGCCGTGGGTCTTCCGCATACACGCGCACTTCTATCGCGTGCCCGGATGCCGCGAAGTCCGCCGCGAAACTCGAGCGCTTCGGATCCGCGGCTCGCTTGAGCGAGTAGACAACGTCAGTTGCGGTCAACTCCCCCCAGCCGCCCTGGAAGTTGACGCCGTGACGCAGATGGAACGTCCAGACCTTGCTGTCGTTCGAGGCTTGCCAGCTTTCGGCGAGGTCGGGTTCGAGCGATTTCGGATCGGCGCTGCCAGGGGCGAAACGGACGAGGCCGTTGAAGATCTCGGCAACGACGGTAACGTCATTGGTCGAGGTGGCGCGATCCGGCTCGAGCGTCGCGATGTCCTCGGCGCCAGAACTTACGCGAATCACAGGGCGTGGATAGGCCTGTGCATGCGCCGCGAGGGGATAGGTTGCGCTCGCAACAACGACCGTTGTGAAGAGCGGGAAGAAGGGTCGACTGTTCATGTAGTTCGTTTTTAGGTCGAGAGGCATCGGTCAACAGCATCGGTTATCAGCGACCTTACGGTAGGACCGCCAAAAATTTGGATGTCAAAGTCCGGTATTGGCATCGGCTATTCCTGAGGGTTATATATCGGGTAATCCCCAAGGGGAAACAGCCGCGCGACCTGAACCCACCCGAACGAGTTATATCGGCTAGCGCCGACAGTGAGTTTTTCTCCGCATCTCCGGAAAACATTTCGTTTGATGGTGGCCCTGCACGCGCCATATATTTTCGCTGGAGCCAGCAGATGGCGCGCACACGATCCACCGCGACGGACGGCCGTCGCCCCACAAGAAGGCAGAAAAATGACGAATGAGATACCCGTGGCGATCGTCACCGGCGCCGCGAGCGGCATCGGCGAGGCGAGCGCAGTACTGCTTGCCGACCGCGGCCATCGCGTCGCGATAGCCGACCTGCGCGAAGAACCCGCAACGGCCGCGGCCGAAAAGATTCGCGCTCGCGGCGGCGACGCCATCGCCGTCAAGGTCGATGTCGCTGACGAAGCGAGCGTAAAAGCGATGATGGAGACGGTGATCGACCACTGGAGCCGTCTCGATGTGCTCGTGAACAGCGCGGGCCTCGAAAGCGCCAAGCCCTTCCTCGACATCACGCTAGAAGAATTTCATCGCGTGATCGAGGTGAACACGACGGGCACCTGGCTATGCTGCCAGCACGCCATCGCTCGCATGCTCGAACAGAAGCGCGGCGCAATCGTCAATCTCAGTTCGATTGCCGGGCAGAAAGGCGGCGGCATGCTTGGTACCGCGGCCTACGCCACGTCGAAGGGCGCGGTCATTGCGATGACAAAGTCGCTGGCCAAAGAGTTTGCGAAATCGGGCATCCGCGTGAATGCAGTCGCGCCCGCCTTTACGCTCACCGACTTCGTGCGCCGGCAACTCGACACCAAGCCGCCCGGTTTCATCGACACGATCTATGCCGCAACGCCGATGGGCCGGGGTGCGCAGCCAGAAGAAATCGCCGCAGTGATCGCGTTTCTTGCTTCGCCGGAAGCATCATTCGTGACGGGACACGTCTACAACGCCGACGGCGGCACCGCCATCTGAGCTTGCAGCGCGCGTCACCTGGAGCGCTGTGCCTTCGGCTTGCGCAAACTCGTCCTTCAGCCATTCGACGAGCGCGATGGTCTGCGGCCGCGCTTCGAGATGCGGCGCAACCCACAGCACGAGCTTGCGCGGTCCGGGCACGAAGCCGAACGGTGCCACGAGCGCGCCGGAGTCCAGTTCGTCGCGCACCATCATGCGCGGCACGGCCGCCATGCCGAGCCCGCATTTCGCCGCCTGGATCAGCAGATAGAAGTGTTCGAACGATTCCGCGATGGGTGGACGGCGCGCCGCCGTATGCCCCGCCGCCACATACCAGTCGTCCCATGCGACAGGACGCGTATTCGTCGACAGCAGCCGCGTGCGTTCCAGATCGCCGACGCGGGTAATGCGCGTCGCGCGCATATACTCGGGCGCGCAGACGGGCCCGACCCATTCGTCGACGAGCGGATGCGGCTCGATCTCTCGCGGCGCCCTGATCGTGTTCAGCCGGATCGCCACGCTAATGTTGTCGCGCATGAAGTCCACCTCGTCATAGCCCATGTTGAAGCTGACTTCGAGCGCGGGATGCTTGCGATGCAGCTTTGCGAGCCTCGGCAACAGCCAGTACATCATGATCGACGCGGAGCACGACAACGTCAGCGGACCGGGCCTGACCTGCTCGACGCTCGTCTGGATCAGATTGAACGCGCGCGACAAGCCGTCTGCGAGCCGCGCGCCTTCGGGTGTCGGCTCGGTTGAATGTGCGTTGCGCAACAGTAGCAGCACGCCGAGATTGTCTTCAAGTGAGCGAATGTGACGGCTGATCGCGCCGTGCGTGACGGAAAGCTCTTGTGCAGCGTCTCCGAAGCTGCGCAGACGCGCGGTAGCTTCGAACGCGCGCAATGCATTGAGTGAAGGACGGGGCACGCGCAGATTTCCTCGCAAGACAGCGCTCGCGCAGCGGCACGCAAGCGTCAGCGTTAAACGGCAGGCTACCGGATAGAGGACCGCAGCGATGCGACGCTATTGTGAGTTTTTCGCATCGCCCGCTGAAATCATATCGTTTGGAGCTTCAGACGGTCAATCTTATAGTCCGTGAATCGGGGCATACGGCCTTCATGCATGCCTGCGCCGCGTATCGGAGACGCGCGACGCTGTTATTCGCTCTTTCCCCTCTTCGCGCACAGCAAAACAACGAGCCACAACATGCCCAATTCTTCTCATTCACGCGCGGAATTCACGGCGCGCTATCTCGTCGAAAGTTCGGTACCCATTGCGAAGGCTGCCGAGGTCATCGCGGGCGAACAGTCAAGCGGCACTTTCCTCGCGTTACCAGGCGAAACGGATGCGCTCAAGGAACGCGCGCGGGCTCGCGTGATCAAGGTCGAGTCGCTGCCGCCCGCGCTCGACGCGTCGCTGCACAGCGCATTCGTCGAGCGCAAGGAGCCGGCAGAGATCTTCTACCGCGGCGAGATCGAGATCGCCTTTCCCGTCGACAATGTCGGCGCGAACCTGCAGCAACTTCTCGCCACTGTCGCGGGCAATCTGTTCGAGCTCGGCGAAATAACGGGCCTGCGCCTGCTCGACATCCAGTTGCTGGAACATCACGCGAAGCGTTTTGCCGGGCCGCGCTTCGGCATCGAAGGAACACGGCATGCCGCGGGTGTCTATGGGCGCCCGCTGATCGGCACGATCATCAAGCCGAGCATCGGACTGCTGCCTGATCAGACCGCACAGATCGTCGATGACCTATGTGCCGCCAACATTGACTTCATCAAGGATGACGAGTTGCTCGCCGATCCCGCGTATGCGAGCTTCGACGCGCGGCTTGCCGCCGTGATGCCCGTGCTTCACCGGCACGCGGACCGGATGGGCCGCATGCCGATGTACGCCATCAATATTTCCGGAACCATCGACGAAATGCTGCGCCGTCACGATCAGGTGCTCGAAGCAGGCGGCAACTGTGTGATGGTGAACGTGAACTGGGTGGGGTTCTCGGGCGTCGAGCACCTTCGCCGGCACACGCAATTGCCCATCCACGGGCATCGCAACGGCTGGGGCGCGCTGACGCGCTGCCCGCAGCTCGGCTTCTCGTTTGACGCGTACCAGAAGCTGTGGCGTCTTGCCGGAATCGATCATTTGCACGTGAACGGTATTCGAAGCAAGTTCTGGGAGCCGGACGCGTCAGTACTCGATTCGGCGCGCGCCTGCCTCACGCCTTTCGCCGGTGTCCAACCGCTGATGCCCGTGTTCTCCTCGGGGCAATGGGCATCGCAGGCGCCCGATATGTTCGCCGCGTTGCAAACCGTCGACCTGATGCATCTGGCGGGCGGCGGTATCATCGGCCATCCGCAAGGCATCGCGGCAGGCGTCTCGAGCATGCGCGAAGCGTGGGAGGCGGCCGTCGAAGGCATCGATCTCGATACCTACGCGCGCACGCGCCCCGCGCTGCGCGCTGCCCTTTCCCACTTCAACGCAATCTGATCGAGACGATGAGCGATGCTCCGCTGAACACGCAACCTTCCGTACGGCTTGCGTTCTACGGCGACGACTTCACGGGTTCCACCGATGCGCTGGAAGTGCTCGCATTTGCGGGCCTGCGCTGCGCGTTGTTCCTGAAGCCGCCGACGCGTGCGCAACTGGCGAGTCTCGACGGCCATAACGGCTTCGACGCCATCGGCGTGGCCGGCGACAGCCGCGCGATGACGCCCGCCGAAATGGACACGGCGCTGCCGGCGATCTTCACGGCGCTGCGCGAACTGCACGCGCCGATTCTTCACTATAAGGTCTGCTCGACGTTCGATAGTTCTGCGACAATCGGCAGCATCGGACGCGTGATGGAAATCGCGCGAACGCACGTCACGCAACATACGATTCCGATTGTCGCGGGCACGCCCGCCTTGCAGCGCTTCTGCGTGTTCGGCAATCTGTTCGCACGCTCGGGCACCGACGGCCGCATCTACCGGATCGACCGGCACCCGATCATGAGTGCACATCCCGTCACGCCGATGGATGAAGGCGATCTGTTGCGTCATCTTGCGCGCCAGACCGATCTGCCGATGGCGAGCTTCTTTCTGCCGGACCTCGAGGGCGATCGCAGCGCGATCGACGCGGCCTGGCAACGCGCATTGGCCGTCAAGCCCGCCGCCCTGCTGTTCGACACGGCCACGCGCGCGCATCTGACTGAAGTCGGGCGTCTGCTCGAACGCGATGCGCAACGTGGCGCGCCCATGTTCGCGGTCGGCTCTTCCGGGCTCGAATACGCGCTGACGCAGTGGTGGACGGCGAGCGGACAGTTGCCCGCCGTCCGCCCTTCATATGACCGCATCGAACCCGTCGCGCAGATTCTCGTGCTGTCGGGCAGCGCGTCGCCGCTGTCTGGTGCGCAAATCGACGCGGCAATTGCGGCCGGTTTCGCCGACATTGCAATCGATGCGCGCGCATTGCTCGACGAGCTCGACTGGAAGCAGACCTTTGTGCAGATCGTCGCCCGCACTGTCGCGGCGCTTCGAGAAGGACATAGCGTCGTCATGCACACCGCGCGCGGGCCGCAAGATCCGCGTATCGCTGCGATGCTCGATGCGCTCGTATCGGGCGGCATGAGCGATGCCGAAGCACGGCATCGGGGCGGGCGTCTGCTGGGTCAGCGGCTGGGGGCCATTGCGCAGTCCGTGCTCGAAGCGGCGCCATTGCGGCGACTGGTTCTTTCCGGCGGCGATACGTCGAGCCAGGTCACACAGGTGCTCGGCCCCGATGCACTCGAAATCGACGCGCGACTGACGCCGGGTGCGCCGCTCTGCCGCGTGATTTCGAACAAGCCCCATCTCAAGCAGTTGCAGGTCGCGCTCAAGGGCGGACAGATGGGCGACGCGAATCTGTTCGTGACCGCGCGCGACGGCAACATGCACTAGTCGTCAGCAGACGAGCAGCGAGCAAAAGAAAGGGCGGTGACTTTTCGTCACCGCCCTTTTCGTTTTGCATGGCTCGTCAGCGCTTGCCGGTTGCGCGGCAAGCACACCGCATCATGGTGTCTTCAGGAACCCGATGGAAATCCACGGCACGGCAGCGATCACGACAATGCCGATGAACAACGCGATCATATAGCCGACGATGGGACGAATGCCTTCGTCGGGATGAATCTTGCTGACCGCGCACGCGCCGTAGTAGCCGACGCCGAACGGCGGCGAGAACAGTCCCAGTCCCATCGACAGGATCACGACCATCGCATACTGCACTTCGTGAATGCCCACTTCGCGCGCAATCGGAAACAGCAACGGCCCAAACAGCACGATGGCAGGGATGCCTTCCAGCACGCTGCCAAGCAGCACGAACATCACCACCGACACCGCCATGAAAGCGGCAGCGCCACCCGGCAGGTGCTCCATGAATGCGGCGAGACTGTGCGAGAAACCGGACTGCGTGAGTGCCCACGCCATCGCCGTCGCGGTCCCGATGATGATCAGGATCGCACCCGACAGCGCAGCTGTTTCGACGAGCATCGGACCGATGCGCTTCCAGTCGAACTGTCGGTAGATCAAAAGGCCGGCGAGCAGCGCGTAGACAATGCCGACCGTCGATACTTCAGTGGCGGTGGCAATGCCCTCGACGACCGCGAAGCGGATCACGACGGGCAACGCGAGCGCCGGCACGGCGACCAGCAGCGCCTTGCCGACCTGCGACAGCGGAGCGCGCATAGACGACACGGGCTGAGCGCGGCGCGAACGCCACCAGACCAGCGCGCACAGCGCCAGAGCGAGCACGAAGCCCGGCAGCAGTCCGCCCGTGAAGAGCGCCGAAATAGACACGCCCGTCACAGAGCCGATCGTAATCAGCACAATGCTGGGGGGCACTGTCTCGGT
The DNA here is from genome assembly GCF_009362735.1 of Paraburkholderia franconis. Taxonomy (GTDB): domain Bacteria; phylum Pseudomonadota; class Gammaproteobacteria; order Burkholderiales; family Burkholderiaceae; genus Paraburkholderia; species Paraburkholderia franconis. Next base: position 23,509 of record NZ_WHNP01000069.1, read on the forward strand.
TTGCGCGCCCGTCGCCGACAGCAGCGCGACCAGCTCGCCGGGACGCTCGCCGCGCTTCTTCATCTCCGGAAACAGGATCGGCGCGACGGCGGCCATGTCGGCTGCCTTCGAGCCCGAGATGCCCGAGATCAGGTACATCGCGCCGACCAGTACATATGACAGACCGCCGCGCACATGTCCGAGCAACGACGCGAGAAACCCGATCATCGCGCGCGCCATGCCCGTCATTTCGATCAGCAAGCCGAGAAAGATGAACATCGGCACCGCGAGCAGCAGCAGTTGCGACATGCCCTCGTCCATCCGGCTCACGACGATCTCCAGCGGCATCGACGTCGACAGCGACAGATAAGAGAACACCGCGAGTCCGAACGAGAACGCGATCGGCATGCCGCTCAGCACGGTAAATCCAACGACGCCAACGAAGAAGATCAGCAGGTTCAGATTGCCGAGTGATTGAAGTAGCGGCCCAGCCGTGTCCAGCCCCGCCACGACAGCCGCCGACACGACCACGCCGATCAGCGCTGGCTTCCAGCCGGTCGCCAGCAGCTTCACCACGCACATCAACAGCATGCAACCGACGCCATAGACGATCGCGGCCACCCGCAGCCCATCGTTGAATTCAAGCGCGGGCGTCACGATCATCCATTGTTGCTGGATATACGAATACGCCGGAGCCGCGATCAAGCCTAGAAACAGCAGGCTCGCGACGAGCGCGACGGTGTCCCATATCGCGCCCCATTCGCGACCGGCACGGTTGACGATGGCCGTCATCCGCATATGCGCGCCGCGATGCAGCGCCGTCGCCGCGCCCGTCATCGCAAGCCACAGGAACAGGATGGACGCGAGTTCGTCGCCCCATACCAGCGGCCGGTGAAGCACGTAGCGCGCGCACACGCCGCTGAAAAGCAGCACGATTTCCGCAAGCACGAGCAGCGCAGCCGGGACCGCGACGATCAGCCCGAGCACGCGGTCGACGCGCGCGAGCCAGTCCGGCATAGACGGCAACCGAAGCGCACCGCCGTCGTCCGGCGGCTGCGAGAAGTCTTCGACGATGTGCGTTCTCATGCTAGCTTCCCGGTGACCTTTTCGAGTAGCGCCCACTCCTCTTCGCCAAAGAACTGCTTCTGCTCGGCGTAAAAGCCCGATTTGCGCAGCACGTCGCGGAACGCCGTCATATCCGGCGAGTTGATGACGAGTCCCTTCCCTTCCAGCGTCGCCTGCAGCGACGCATTCAGTTGCGCCACATCTTTGCGCTGCTGCAACGCGTACGAGTTGAGATTCTTCGACACGATGTCGCGGACATTCGCGGGCAGCTTGTCCCACGCGGCGCGATTGCCGAGGAACCAGAAGCCGTCCCACATGTGGCTTGTCATCGAGCAGTACTTCTGCACTTCGTACAGCTTGGCGGTATCGACGACAGCAAGCGCATTTTCCTGGCCTTCGACCACCTTCGTCTGCAACGCGGAATATACCTCGTTGAAGCTGATGGAAGTGGGCGCTGCGGACAGTCCGCGAAAGAGCGAAATCCACAGACGGCCGGGCGGCACGCGGATCTTCATCCCTTGCAGGTCGGCGGGCGTACGGATCGCCTTCGTGCTGCTCGTGATCTGTCGGAAGCCGTTGTCCCAGACCTTGTCCTGCACGACGAGACCCGCTTTCGTGATCAGGCCGCGCAGATGCGCACCCAGTTCGCCATCGAGCGCTGCGAATACCTGGCCGTAGTCTTTGAACGCGAAGCCAACACCGGAGATGGCCGTCTTCGGTACGAGCGCGGAGAGCGCATTCGCGCCCGAGAGCGTAAAGAACTCCAGTGCCCCTGCACGCAGTTGCGCGAACATGTCGGGATCGCCGCCAAGCTGATTGTTCGGAAACACGCGGATTTCCATGCGTCCGTCAGTTTCCTTTCTGATCGCGTTCGCGGCCTCCTGAATTCGCACGTTCAGCGGATGCGATGCGGGCAGATCGGTGCCGACCTTGTACGTGAACTCCGCCGCCTGTGCGCGGCGAATCCACGGCGCGCCGAGCATGCCCGATGCGGCAACCGCCACTGAACCTGCGCCCGTGACGAGAAAGTTGCGACGATTCATAGCCATCTGCTGTCTCCTTTTATGTTCTGCCGGATTGGCCCGGCATGATGTCCGCGCGTTGGAAATGCCTGGTGTGCCGCGCCCGCCCATCCGTTCCGGCGAGCGAGCCGTCCATCGTCAATCGACTGTAATGACCGGCTTGATCTCTTCGAAATTCTTCATGCGCGTCAGTGCGACGTTCACCTGGTCGAGCGTATAGCGGCCAGAAATCATTTCGTGGAATGGGAACGCATGCTGATGCCGCTCGATAAACTGCAGCGCGAGCGAATAGCTGCGCGCGTCACCCGAGAAAGAACCGATCACCTGCAGGTTCTTCTTGACGATCATCGAAGGCTGCATCGATGTGGCAGCCTCGCCGAGCTGGCCGACCACCAGATAGCGCCCGCCTTTGCGCGCAAGCGCAAGGCCTTCCGCGAATGCGGCGGGCACGCCTGTGAACTCCATCACGATGTCGGCGCCACGTCCTTCCGTATGCGACAGCACCGTATCGAGCCGCTCGGCGGGCGTCGTGCCTTCGACGGGAATGCATACGTCCGCGCCGAATCGCTCCGCCATTTTCAGGCGCGGCTCCGGTGAGCCGACCACGATGATCTTCTTCGCGCCGCGTACCCGCGCATTCGCCGTCGCCAGCAAGCCGAGCGGGCCTGCGCCCTGGATCAACACGGTCTCGGTCGGCTCGATCTCGCCGATCTGCGAAAAGGCATTCATCACCGAGCGCAGCGCGCAACTTGACAAACTCGCCAGTTCGTTCGGCACGGAATCCGGCACTCGCAGACGCCCCGCCTGTGGCAGGATATAGCCGTACTGCGAGAAGCCGCCGAGCAGATAGGGCGATTCCTCGATGTTCTCGTACATGTACGCGCGGCGATTCGTGCACAGCGTCGGCTTGCGCGCCGTCGTGCAGAAGTAACAGCCGCCGCACGACGTGTGCGTATAGACGACGCGATCGCCGGCCTTCAATGGCGTACCCACGGAATCGGTGCTCACGCCCACACCTGTGCGAATCACGCGGCCCACCATCTCATGCCCGATGATGACGGGCAGATTCACCTTGAGCGACAGCGATCCTTGCCACAGATGCACGTCCGTACCGCAAATCGAGCACATTTCGATCTTGACGAGCGCGGCGTTGGGCTCCGTTTCGCGTGGCACAGGGACTTCTTCGATTGCGAGAGGCGCCTTGAATTCGCGCAGCACCGCAGCGCGGGAAAATTCAGGTACTGCCGTCATACGGACTGTCTCCTGATGATGTCTATGCGGATCGTTATCGTTAGCGGTGACGTGCGCGATCAGTCGTGACGAAGCACGATAGTCTTCGCGACGGTGTATTCCTTCAACGCTTCGAGGCCCTTCTCGCGGCCATGGCCGCTACGCTTGACGCCGCCGAACGGCAATTCGATGCCACCACCGGCGCCATAGTTGTTGATGAACACCTGCCCCACGCGCAGCTTCTTCGCGACGCGCATTTGTCGCGCGCCGTTCTCCGTCCACAAGCCGGCGACGAGACCATACGCCGTACCGTTTGCGATACGGATCGCTTCCGCTTCGTCTTCGAATGGAATCGCAGCGAGCACGGGGCCGAACACTTCTTCCTGCGCGAGTTCATGTGTGGTCGGAACCGGACCGAACAATGTCGGCAGCACAAAGTAGCCGGTCTTGACCGCGCTGCCGTCGAGCGCGCCTTGCGCGATCACTTCGATACCGTCAGCGCGCGCACGATCGAGAAAGCCCTGCACCTTCTTTGCCTGCGTGCTGTTGATGACCGGCCCGCACTGGAGATCGGCTGCGGGTGCGCCGACTCTCACAGCCGACATGCGCTCCTTGAGCATTGCGATGAAGCGGTCATAGGCGGAGCGCTGGATCAGCACGCGGCTACCCGCCGAGCAGGTCTGTCCTGCGTTCTGCGTAATCACGCCGATGATCGTCTGAGCGGCGTGTTCGAAGTCTGCATCGTCGAATACGATCTGCGGCGACTTGCCGCCGAGTTCGAGCACGCAAGGCACATGGTTCCTGGCGGCTGCCGTCTGGATCAGCGTGCCGACTTCGGGCGAGCCCGTGAACGACAGAAAATCGACGTCAGGGTGCTGGGATAGCGCCGCGCCCGCTTCCTCACCGAGGCCGGTAACGAGATTGAGCACGCCCGCTGGCAAGCCCGCCTCGTGCGCAAGCGCGGCGAGCCGGATGCAGCTCATGCTCGCGTCTTCCGCCGGTTTCAGTACGACCGTGTTGCCCGTAGCGAGAGCGGGCGCGACCGTGCGGCCGAACATCGACGCAGGGTAGTTCCACGGAATGATGAGCCCGCACACGCCGCGCGGCTCACGCTGCACGGTGACCTGATACCCATCGAGAAAAGGCAGAACGTCGCCGAGTATCTTGTCGGCGGCACCCGCGTAGAACTCGAAGTAGCGCGCCGTCGCGCGGATGTCGGTGCGCGCCTGCGTGATCGGCTTGCCCGTGTCGCGCGCTTCGATCTGCGCAATCTCCTCGGCATTCGCGAGAATCAGGTTGGAAAGGTTCGTCATGATGCGACCGCGTTCGAAGCCCGCCATCGTGGCCCATGCTCCTTGCAGTGCACGGCGTGCCGCGTCAACAGCACGCTCGATATCGGCGCTGTCGCCGCGAGAAATCGCGGTAAAGGTCTCGCCGTCGGTCGGCGAGCGCACGTCGAGCGCGGCGGCAGAAGCGGCGCTGGTCCACGCGCCGTCAATGAAAAGGGTTTGCGCCTCGAGTGGCATGTCGTGTCTCCTGTCCTGTTTCAGTTCCGCGAATATGTTTCCAGGCTCAGCAAGCGCAAAAGCCTGGGCAAAAAAAGTATAGAGAGATCGATGTGACGGCAACAAATACGAATTGGCGATAGAGCATATAATCGCCACCTATACCCGCGACGCAGCACACCCAGGAGACTCGCGCGATGGACATCCGGCAGATGCGTTATTTCGTGGCCTGCGTCGATGCGGGCAGTCTCTCGAAGGCGGCATTCGCGCTGTCCGTTTCGCAGCCGTCGCTCAGTCAGCAGATCGCGGAAATGGAAGATGACCTGGGCGTGCCGTTGCTTTTGCGCAGTTACTCGGGCGTCGCGCCCACCGATGCCGGCACGACGCTGTATCGTCATGCCCGGTCCATCATCAAGCAGATCGAGCAGATGCGCGGCGACGTCAAACGAGGCGAACATGCTCTCACGGGTCAGGTCGCAATCGGCCTTCCGACAAGCGTTGCTTCGACGCTGGCCGTGCCGTTGATCGAGCGGATGCGGGCCGCTCACCCCGGCATTCATTTGCAGATCTTCGAAAGCATGAGCGGATATCTGAACGAACTGCTCGCTAACGGGCGGCTCGACTTCGCCGTGCTGTTTCGCGAAACCGAAACGCGTGGCGTATCCACTGTTCCGCTCTTTCACGAGCGTCTTTGCGTGCACGGCGCGGCATGGATCGGCAATCCGCTCGCGAAGTCCGTGCCGCTCGAACTGATGTCGGGCGTACCGCTCGTGCTGCCCGGCAAATCGCATGGCCTGCGGCTGCTCGTCGAGCGCGCATTCACGAGCGCAGGACTGGAACTGAACGTGGTCGCCGATGTGGATTCGTTGCCCACGATGCTCGAACTCGCACGGCGCGGCGAAGTCGCGACGATTCTCTCCGGCTTCTTCAACATGGACCGCAAAACGGATCTGCTCACCCGCTACCTCGTGAAGCCAACTCTCGAGCGCTCCGTCGCGCTGTGCCGGCTCAACGCCGTGCCTCAAACGGCGGCATCGCGCGCCGTGCAGGACTGCGTGCAGCAGATCGTCGAAGAGATCACGCCCACGCTCTCGAGCGAGCCGTCCTGAAGACAGATGGTGCGCTTTCTCGCGCTCGCCGGCGCGGTTTGCAACGGGTGTATTAGACATGCCTATACCCCGTAGTCTCAAACAGTATTTCCTCCTGAAGCGCTTCGCACGCTAGGATTTTTGTGCGACGGCAATGCTTGCCGTCATCGTGATCCGCACAATCAGGAGACAACGCATGTCGCTTCCGCTTTCGGGCATCACCGTGGTGTCGCTCGAACAGGCCATCGCCGCACCGCTCGCTTCGCGCCATCTCGCCGACTGGGGCGCGCGCATCATCAAGATCGAACGTCCGGGTAGCGGCGACTTCTGCCGCGACTACGACAACGTGATGAACGGTATGTCGAGCCAGTTCGTCTGGACCAACCGATCGAAGGAAAGCGTCGCGCTCGACATCAAGAGCGCCGATGGTGCAGCGGCGCTCGACGCGCTGCTCGAAACAGCCGACGTCTTCTTGCAAAACCTCGCACCCGGCGCCGCCGCGAAGCTCGGACTCGATGCGAAGTCGCTCGTCGCGCGCTATCCGCGTCTCATTGCCTGCGATATCTCTGGCTATGGGAGCGGCGGCCCGTATAGCAGCAAGAAGGCGTACGACCTGTTGGTGCAATGCGAATCTGGCTTTCTCGCAATCAACGGCAGCGAAGTCGAGCCCGCAAAATGCGGACTCGCCATTGCCGATATCGCGACAGGCATGTACGCGCTCAATGGCGTGTTGATGGCGCTTTATCAGCGTGAGCGCACGGGGTGCGGCACGGCGTTCGAGGTCTCGCTGTTCGACTCGATGACGGAATGGATGAGCTATCCCGCCTACTACGCGACGGGCAGCGGCGAGCCGCTCAAGCGCAACGGCATGCGCCACGCGACGATTGCGCCGTATGGCCCATTTCGAACGGGCGATGGCCGCAGCATTTTCTTCGGCATCCAGAACCAGCGGGAATGGGCATCGTTCTGTGACGTCGTGCTCGGCGACAACGCAATCGCCACTGACTCGCGCTTCGCCACGAACCCCCAACGCCTTGCGAATCGCGACGCGCTCGAAGCGCTGATCGTCGCCCACTTCGCGCAATGGGACAGCAACGAAGTGCTGCGCCGCCTGGACACGGCTGCCATCGCGAACGCACGCATGAACTCGGTTGAGGAGTTCGTCGATCATCCGCAGATTCGCGAACGCAAGCGAACGCGCGAAGTGCAATCGCCAACGGGCATGCAGACCATGTTTATGCCCGCGATCACGATTGCGGGAGTCGCCCCTGTGATGAACCCCGTGCCCGCAGTCGGCGAACATACGGAACGTGTGCTTGCCGAACTCGCCGCCCGTAAGAGGAGCGCCGCATGAGCCGCCCCGCCGCCCGCGTGACGCGCACCGTGCTCGCGGCGCCCGCGCATCGAACGCGTCTTGTCGAATCCGCCGCGCGCTCGAGTGCTGACGCAGTGTTTCTCGATCTCGAAGATGCCGTGCCGGAACAGGAAAAGCATGAGGCGCTGCAATGCGCCCGTAGCGCACTGCTAAACCTCGACTGGGGCGACAAGACAGTGTTAGTGCGCGTGAATGCATACGGCAGCCGTTTCATCGAAGATGAAGTGCGTACACTTGCGCCGCTCGCGCGGCTCGACTCGATACTCGTGCCGAAGGCGGAAGGCCCCCCGGAGATCGCCGACATCGCGCGCTGGATCGACGCAGCCGAAGGCACGGCCCGTGCCGCTCCCCTCTCCATCGATCTGCTGATTGAGACCGCGCTCGGCCTGGTCATGGTCGAGATGCTGGCTCAGAGCACGCCGCGTATCGCAGCGCTGCATCTCGGCGTCGGCGATCTGTCGGGCTCGATCGGCGCGCGCAGCGCGGAAATCGGCGGCTCGCCGGACGGCTATCGCCACACGACGCTCTCGCCGTGCGCGCGTTACGTCGAAACGCCGCTCGACCTGTTCGCCTATCCGATGATGCGCGTACTCGTCGCCGCGCGCGCTTTCGGATTGCGCGCCATCGACGGCCCATGCGGTGCGTACCGCGACGCGACACTGACGCGGGCCTGGGCAGAAAAGGCAGCGGCACTTGGTTTCGACGGGAAGCAAGTGATTCACCCCTCACAAATTGACGCGACGCGCGACGCGTTCACGCCATCGGCGGACGAACTCGCATTCGCAACGCGCGTCGTCGATGCGATGCGGCAGGCCGAAGCGGAAGGCAAAGGCGCCGTATCCGTCGACGGCAAGATGATCGACTACGCAAATCTGCGCATGGCGCAACGCATCCTGATGCGAGGTGGAGCAGCCTGACAAAGGACGCGCCTCGCGGCACCGCGAGGCGCACCGCCTTCCGTCAGACCGCGCCCGCGCCCCATGCGAGGAAACCGCCGTCCACGGGCAGCACGACGCCGTTTGTGTAGGCGGCTTCTTCGGAAGCCAGATAACAGACAGCCGCGGCGATCTCCGATGTCTTGCCATAGCGCTTCATCGGAATCGCGCGTGAATACTCCTCGCGGAATTGGTCGCTATGCAGCGCTTTTGTCATCGGCGTGTCGACGGGTCCGGGCGCAATTGCGTTCGCGGTGATGCCGTAGTCGCATAGCTCGACCGCCATCTGACGCGTCAGCGCGATCACTGCGCCCTTCGACGTGCCATACGCAGTGCGGCCCTTGCCGACAGCGCGCATGCCCGCGACGGAAGCGATGTTGACGATGCGGCCCCACCGGTTCCTGACCATCAGGCGCGCCGCATGTTGCGCGCACAATAGTGTGCCCGTGACATTGACCTGCATTGTTTTGAGGAAGACGTCGAGCGGATAGTCGATGAATGGAACCAGCGTCGCAATCCCGGCGCAGTTGACGAGCACATCGCAACGTCCGTGGGTGCCGGCGATCGCATCGAACGCGGCGGCGATCGATTCGGGACTCGCGACGTCCATCTGCACAGCCGACGCGGACAGACCTTCGCGCTCGAGCGTCGCGGCGGTCTCTTCGGCGGCACCCTTATTGATGTCTGCCAGCACGACGTGATAGCCACGTCGGCCGAGTTGCCCGGCGCTGTCCGCGCCTATGCCCATTGCTCCGCCTGTCACGACTGCCACGCGGCGTGTACCGCTTTCGTTCGTCTGCTCCACGTTGTCTCCTGGTTGTCTGCGGCCCGCTCTTCACGACTGTGCGTCGCGCAACTCATGTCGGGAGGATTCGACAGGCGCTACGCGCCATTATCGTGAGCAGATTATCGGAGACGCGTCGATACGGCTCAATGGATATTAAGGCTGGCTATTGTGAGAAAAAGTCAACGCAATCGAGCGGCTGTCGTATGAAACCGTCTGGAAAACTGGCCATCTCCCGCCTGACGGCCGAAAGGCCTGTGACGGCCGCTGCCGCGTGCTCGCGTTGCAAGCGCGGCGGTGTAAGCAGGCCTCGATTGATAACGACTGGACATCAATCGTTCCGAAGATTGCACTTATCGTTTTGCCGGCCCCGGGCGAACATTGCCAAAACCACAATCGACCGGATCACCGCGTATTTTCTGGATCTCAGGAGACACCTCGATGCACCCCTCGTCTAGCGTTTCGACCGGACATTCAAAGGCCGCTGCGGTTGTCCGCGTAACGGCCGGGAATTTCCTGGAGCAGTTCGACTTCTTCCTGTTCGGCTTCTACGCCACGCAGATCGCCAACGTCTTCTTTCCCGCCGAGAGCGAGTTCGCCTCGTTGATGATGACGTTCGCGGTC
>NZ_WHNP01000007.1 GCF_009362735.1 Paraburkholderia franconis
TTCCCGAATGCCCTGTGCGCCTTGCCGCGCAATGCGCTTGCGCCACGTGCTGACCGTCTGCACCGATACACCGAGCTCTCGCGCAATCACGGTATTCGAGTGTCCCTCATGTGCCCACAACGCAATCCGAGCCCGCATCACATCCCGCTGCGGGGCCGTCTTCTGTGCGATCAGCGACAGGAGTTTCTTTTTTTCTTTCTTCGTCAGCTTCACTGACGTTGCATGACGGCCTCGGCTCATCCCGACATGATAACCAAGGCGTTTAATTATTCAACGTATTTAAGGGATGTCATACTAGGTCACATCACCGAGCCATGTCCACGTGAGATAGCTGTCGTTGCCTAATCCCAGGCGTGGCATCACTTCGTTCTCTGCGATCCTGCGTTTGTCGGCTGCCAGGCTGAACATATAAAGGCCGTTCGCAGAAAGCCCGCTCGGCATGCCGGGAATCCAGTAGCCGCTACGCGGACATGGTTCGCCCGTGACCGCCGACACCTTCGAATCGGGGTAAGCTTCCCATCGCCAGATGGTTGCGGGGCCGATGCTCTTGCGCGAGCCGCCGACCTGATGTTCCATCGTGCGCCCGGGGAATTTCTCGCCTTTCCTGAGCAGGACGGGGAAGTCGTCACGTTTGTTGTCTTCGCCATAGGCGCGGTAGTAACCGGCCTCTTCAACACCATCGCCCACGCCATGAATATCGTCGAACAGACGTTTGCGGCGATAGGCTTCGAACGCGTTCATTTCCTTCTGGTTAGCGGGATAGTCGTATACGAAATCGGCAACGGTGTCCTGGAAGGTAAACTCCACCACGCCTCGTAGCTTCTCCGGAGCAAGTATCTCCCTGATGACGGCCCCGCCACCTGCGCTATATCGGCCCTTTTTGAACCGGCCGTCGGGATACGCGAGAAAACTGGCATAACGTACTTGTCCAGGTGGAATACGAATGATGTCATCGTGGTAGTCAGAGCGATTAATCATCTGCTCACGACCAAGCATCAGCGAAAAGAATTCGCCTTCGTTCGTCGACTTTACACCCCCTACCTCCGCGTACGATGCCTTAGACATTGGATCGTAATAGCCCTCCCATGTTGCCGGACTCTTGAAAGCAATTTCTGTGTGACCCGAATTAATGAACTTCAGCGTCACCAGCAGTTTTCCGTCCTTCGGAACCATGCTGGTACTGGCGTCCAGCTTTGCAACCTTGTCGCCTGTCTCGTAAAACGACTTAACCAGTTCCTCAGTCGGCGTCACTAGCTTCGCTCCAGTTCCTTCTGGGAGTGAAGAAAAGCTATCAATCGCAATCGCGATCTCTCGTCCATCGTCACAGGTCACACTCGGGACGAAGATAAACGTATTACCCGGCGTATTTCGGGGAAGTTGTTTTATCGAGCATACAGTGTTTCGCATCGCATACATCTTCGCCCGGTCGCGGTCGGAGATTGCCCCCTCAAATACACCAATGCCATGCATAGGTGCGGGTTGGCCTGACCCACGCTTGACCTGACCTTTCATGACAAGGAGGAATTTGCCATCTTCCAGGCCGATACTCGATTCCGCGTTGCTCATGTTATAGCCGTTCAAGCCGAAACCCATCGTATCTTTATCCGACTTTGCCATACCCGTACCCGTTTGAGAAAACAACATGAAACAAAAGAGCGATGAAAATGCAACCCGTACTTTGTTCATCAAGCTTCCTTATGTGGATCGACCTTCCAATCCCGCTGCGTCGCCTCACCAAACCATTTGCTGATGCGATAGACATAATAGGAAGGGGTATTGCCGCTGGAGTACACACCTGTACCCATTAGATTATTTGAGGTAGTTCCCTGCCATGTGTCCTTGTTAGGGTTGTTCTGGCCTAGCTTGATGTCTACTTTCTGCTCCATGGTGATGTAGTCCTTATGGACAGCGCCACCTTGATCGTAGTACTCGTCTGGAAAACTGAACAAATGACCCGTTTCATGTGCTTGCACCTTATCTGTGGTTATCGAAATGAATGTGTCTGTACCCTTGTTCTTTCTTACGCTCTTTTCACCCCAGTTACCTGAGTCAGCACGTTCGGCCTCCGCGTAAAGGTTCACCTGTGCATGATGCCTTTCCGTTGCGCTTGTCACGAAGTTGATTCTTAACTTCACACTGATCTGGCAAGAGCAGGCATCACCCTGCTGACACTTGGCCGGCGTGAGCTTGTAGCTGTTCTGGTTGACTCGGTTAGTATCGGTTTCGTTTTTGTTATCTTCGAACGTCTCGTAAGGTACGGATGCTGGCGTGCCGTCTGCGTTATTCTTTAGTTCCTTCGTTACCGCGTTCCGCAACCTTACGCGCTTGGGAATCACGAGCACAATAACCGTTGCCGTAATGGTCATTGTGGCAACATCGAACGCGAGGTCGAACGTGCCAGATGAGGCTACATAGCTCAGAAAGATTTGCTTGTTCGTTCTCGGGTCAATCCACGCGGTCCCATTCTGATAGACGCCCCAGTAGTCCGCCGACTCCATCGACATGTTCTTGTTCTTCAGGTCGATGTCTTTCATCTTGTAGGTGCACGTATGGGGGCCGGTCGCGGGTTCACCTTTTTTCGATGAAGTCGATGCAGCAGACCCGCCAGCATTCGATGGTACTGAACCGGGGGCGGGATGCGAAATCTGCGTAGCGGTTTTTACGAGGTCACGCGTCAACTTCACAAGGGAAGGCTCGTCAGTCTGATCCTGGCCTTCAGCGCTGGACGTTGAGGTTTGGCCTGGTGCTGGCGCAGGTGCCGGTGTGTCCTGCGCTCGGGCTGAAGCATCGCCGGATTGCGAACCCGTTGCGTGAACCGTGGGCGATTCCCCTGCCGCGTCTACCGCAAGCGCGGAACAGCTCAGCTCCACTGGATGCGACGCGAGCGGCGCGAGGCCCTCTGGCACCGCAAGGGGGTTTTCCTGCTTCACATCGGCTGAGTGGAATGTGACCTTGCCATCCGTATATACCGTGAAGCCGCTGCCATCGATAACGACCTGCGTACCGCCCGCATTCCAGACAAGCTTTTTCGACGCAAGCACCTCGACCGTATCGAGTGAGCCGATCGATACCTTCTCCTTCGCCCGCAGTTCAATGAGGCTGTTGCGTGCGACGATTGAGATACGGTCCATAACCGATACGAGTTTCATCGGACCGCGCATCACGCACAGCGACATCACATCGCGCACGCTCGCGTAGAGCGATTTCGCCGCAGCGAGTGCGATATTCCGGCCGGTTGTCACGGCGAAATCGTCATGGGCCGCGACATGCACTCCCTGTCGTGCCGTCATCGCAACGCCCGCAGCGCTCGACAGAACCATGTCGGGCCGGTTCATTTCAGGGAACGGATTGTCTCCCGATGCCGTGCCTTCAATCGCGTCGTTCTGCCTGCCGATCGCCTTCGTCACGTCCGACTGGTCCGCGCCGACCTGCTGCGCCTCGTTCTGCTGCGCGGCCTTCGCGAGATCGTCATGAAGATCATGGGCCGTCGTCAGTCGTGCGACCGTCTCGCCCATATCCTTCATCGGCGACTGCGCGCCGCTGCGCGACTCGGTCGTCAGCAGCATGCCCCGGTTTGAACGTGCGACGCCATGCCCCTCGGTTGCCAGTTCGAAGCCTTCGCCGCGGGGGTCCTGGCGTCCCGCGCCGGGTACGATGCGCGTGTTGTAACCCAGCACGAGCCGCGACTGGTCGTGATCGCTGGTGACCTGGACCTGGAGCTTTCCGGGCGTGTCATCCGTGACAACCTGGTTGTGTTCCCTGCCCTTGAGGCTCTGGCTCAGGATGCCCGTGAGCGCGTCGTTGGCGGGCAGATCCCAGGGTGGCTGGTTGAACTGGTTCACCATCCTGCCGCTCACGAACGGCTTGTCGGGATCGCCTTCGTGATAGCCGATGGTCACTTCGTCACCCGTGCGCGGGAACGCGATGAAGCCGTAACCATTACCCTGCCACGGCGACGAGACGCGCACCCAGCAGCTTGAGTTCTGATCCGGCCGGTTGCGCCGGTCCCAGACAAACCAGACCTTCGCGCGAGCGAAAGCGTCGGGCCATATGGGTTCCTTGTCGTAACCGGTTACGACGGCTGTTTCCGCGTGCGCACGCGGCTTCTTCCTCGGTTTGTTCTTGAAGAATGTGTTGGCGGGCTGGAGCACGAAATCCGTCACGCACTGGTACGCGCTTTCGCTGCCGGACGGTTGCGTAACCGTATCGACGTTGCGGATGTCGATCGTCGTGCTGACGACCAGATACTCGCCGTTGACTTCGTTCTGCGGATGTCGCTCCAGATGGAACGTCTTGCCCGTCGTCAGCGCGCGCAGGTTGCCCCGACCATGCAGCCGCTCACGCTTGCAGCGCATCGCATCGACACGCACACTGGCAAGATGTCGCGCTTCTTCGCGATAATCATTTGGCTCGCCTGACAGGCCCATCGCGCCCGCCAGCGGCTGCGAGAAGTCACCCCACTGATAATGTTCGGCGTCGTCGTAGGGCGCTCCGCTGTGGAGACTGTATTCATCATGGAACTGCGCCCTGGGCCGCGTAGAGTCGTAGTCAGCGAGCTTTACCGTGCCTGACGTGATCCGGCGCGACGCTTTCAGCCTGTGTATGTGCTCCTCATCGATACGCGCACCATCCGGCACGTGATAGATGATGTTGTCGTAGGCGTTATCGTGCGTCTTGTGGGAACCGGGCGAGTCGCACAGCACCAGCGTCGAGCCTTCGAAGAAATAGTAAATTCCCCACTCGCGCCAGATTTGTTCAAGAAATTCCAGGTCTGTCTGCCAGAACTGTCTGACATAGTCGCGCGGCGGATAGCCCTTTCTGAAGCCTACGGCACCGAGCCGCCATTCGACTGGAAAGTGATACGGTTCCGATTTCAGTATTTCTTCGGTTATCTCAACAACGCTGGCGTTCTGGAATATGCGGTTCTCAACGGTCCTTGAAGCCAGCCACAACCAGGGGCGCACGACAAACCTGTAATACATGTGACGGTCATCCGTGCCGGTAATCTGCGCCTCTGTAATGATGCCGGTAATGGTGCGTGTGCCCGCGCCGATATTGCCCATGCCGGTATCGCCCGGCATGCCGGGGATGAATTCGCCCTTCCCCTCGAACTCGACCCGTATGTCGATGATCCTGCCTGCCAGTTTCGCAGTGTCGATCTTTTCGCGGACCACGGCGGCACGCAGTATCGGGCTGTCGACTGACACCATGTCAAGTTCGTAGCGATAAGGCTTGCCGAGCGCTTCGGTTCCCTTCAGGCGCGATGGCAGCAATACCGGCTCGCCGCCCCACAGCGGTAGCGCTTCGCATTCGACGCTCAGGGTGCGGGCCTGCAAGGGCTTGAAGATAGACGTTCCCATGTCAGCCCCGCATCAGGATTGCGCCGCATGCGGTTGCGTCGCCCACGTAGGCAACACGCCTGCCTTTGTGGGTCATCCGCCCGGTTGCGATAATGGGATAGCTGCCACCGCACTTCGGGCATTCGACCTGATGCCCATCGAGTGCAACGGGAATGCCCTTCTGGCTGAAGTCGCCCGCGCCTTCAATGATCCTGCCGCCGTGGTCCGTCACATGACCAAGACGGGCAACTTCTCGCCCTGCTATATCTCTCATGGTTCTTCTCTTAATAAGGTATGCAAATTTTCTTGATGTAGCCCTGCGCTGCGCCATTCCAGCAGCTTCGCTGCAATGGAAAAATCAGAAAGATTCGAAATTGCCCGAACGGGCGAAAGTTATGCGACCCGCATCAGGAAGCGGGCAGAAAAAAGGCCCGCTTGTGGCGGGCCTGAGAAACCGACCACCCCATTCTTTCGAACGGGCCGTTCATGGTCAGCTGAGAGTGGTTGACTGTAAACAGTTCGACGCGCGACGATCCATGAGATAACTCCGAAAATCACATCGCCCGTCAAGTCACCTGAAAAATCACACCCTATGATTTTCCGCGGGTCGTGTACCAGTGCACCCCGGATTGCGTTTCACCTCCCTTCGCGGCCAGCGCCTTCCTCGCTTCGCTCCTGGCGATGCCCGTGCCCTGCTGCGGCGCCGCAAGGCGAGATAAGGCATTGAGGCGTCAGCGGTTTGTCCCGCGATGCAGATTGCGCTGCGCGTGCCTGAAAAGCGCTCAATGGCGCGCTCGCGTTTGTTATCAACAGATTCCGTGCACAGCCTTGTTGATAACGCCTGGACAATCACGCTAACCCGTTGAGCGCGCACCTTAATCCCCGACTGACGCACGCGCAAAAAAACGCGCCCGTGATTCTCATCACGGGCGCGTCGTTCATCCAGGCTCAAGCGATCAGGGCTTGTTCGACTCGAACAGATCCATGATCTGCTTCTTCTCCGATGACGTGACGTTCGGCGGCGGCGGCGCGGGCGGCGTCATGCCCGCCGGACCCACGGTGCCGACGGCATCGCCGCCGCTCGCCAGCGGATTCGCCGAATCCATGCCGATGCTCGCGATGAAGCCACCGCCCGGCGTCATGTCCGCATAGAACAGCTCGCCGTCGACGCTCGTCACGCCCGCAGGCATTTCGGGCTCGGCCTGCGGCACGCCGCGCAGCGCGCGCTGCATGTAGTCGACCCAGATCGGCAGTGCCAGCTGTGCGCCGAATTCGCGGCTGCCGAGCGACTTCGGCTGGTCGTAGCCCATCCACGCGACGGCCACGAGCGATTGCTGATAACCGGCGAACCAGCCGTCCTTCGCATCGTTGGTCGTACCCGTCTTGCCCTGCAGGTCGCTACGATGCAGCACGTTCGTCCCCGCGCCCGTGCCCCCTGTCGCGACCGAGTGCAGCAGGCTGTTCATGATGTACGCGTTGCGCGGGTCGAGCGTGCGCGGCGCGTCGCGGCCCGCAGTCAGCGGCTGCGCGCGCGAGATCGGCTGGCCGTGCGCATCGTCGACTTCGGCGATCAGATACGGATTGATCCGGTAGCCGCCGTTCGCGAACACGCTATATGCGCCCGCCGACTGCAGCGGCGTGACGAGCCCCGCGCCGAGCGCCATGGGGAGATACGGCGGCGTCTTGTCGGCGTCGAAGCCGAAGCGCTGCGTCACGTAGTCCTGTGCGTACTTCGTGCCGATATACGACAGGATGCGGATCGACACGAGGTTCTTCGACTTCTGCAGCGCGACACGCATCGGCATCGGACCGTCGGGCTGGTCGTCGTCCTTCGGCTCCCACGCGTCGCCGCCGGGCGCGCTCGGCGGGAAGTACAGCGGCGCGTCGTTGATGATCGTCGCCGGTCCGAGGCCCTTGTCGAGCGCCGCCGAATAGATGAACGGCTTGAAGCTCGAACCTGGCTGGCGCCATGCCTGCGTGATGTGATTGAACTTGTTCTTGTTGAAGTCGAAGCCGCCGACAAGCGCGCGGATCGCACCGTCCTGCGGCGTCATCGACACGAGCGCGCCCTCCACCTGCGGCAACTGCGTGATCTGCCAGTTGCCGTTCGCATCCGCGATCAGGCGGATGATCGAGCCCGGACGCATGCGCTGCGCCTGCGCCGCGCGCGGCGACAACGAAGCCGCCGCAAAGCGCAGCCCGTCACCCTTGATGCTCGCCTGGGTGCCGTCGAGCAGTTGCGCCTTCACTTCCTTCGGCGTCGCCGATGTCACGACCGCGGCCACGATCTCACCGTTGTCGGGATGATCGTTGAGCGCATCTTCGATCGCCTCGTCGCGCTCGTCGCCGGCTGCCGGCAACTCGACGAAGCCTTCGGGACCGCGGTAGCCGTGACGGCGCTCGTAGTCCATCACGCCCTTGCGCACCGCGTGGTAGGCGGCTTCCTGGTCGGCGGAATCGATCGTCGTCGTGACGCTGAGGCCGCGCGTATAGGTCTCGTCCTTGTACTGCGCGTACATCATCTGACGCACCATTTCCGCGATGTACTCGGCGTGCACGCTGTACTCGTTACCCGCCGTCTTCGTGTGGATCTCCTGCTTGACGGCCTCGTCGTACTGTTCCGGCGTGATGTAGCGCAGATCGAGCATCCGCTTGAGGATGTACTCCTGGCGGATCTTCGCGCGCTTCGGATTGACGACCGGGTTGTACGCCGACGGTGCCTTCGGCAGGCCCGCGAGCATCGCCGCCTCGGCAAGCGAGATGTCCTTCAGATCCTTGCCGAAGTACACGCGCGCGGCGGCCGCAAAGCCGTAAGCGCGCTCACCCAGATAGATCTGGTTCATGTACAGCTCGAGAATCTGGTCCTTTGTGAGCGCGCGCTCGATCTTGTACGCGAGCAGCATTTCATAGATCTTGCGCGTGTACGTCTTCTCGCTCGACAGGAAGAAGTTGCGCGCGACCTGCATCGTGATCGTGCTCGCGCCCTGCGACGAGCCGCCGTGCATGATGTCCGCGAAACCCGCGCGCAATATGCCGATGAAATCGACGCCGCCATGCTCGTAGAAGCGATAGTCCTCGATCGCGAGCACGGCTTTCTTCTGCACGTCGGGGATGTCCTGGAAGCGCACGAGGCTGCGCCGCTCTTCGCCGAACTCGCCGATCAGCACGTGATCCGCCGTATAGATGCGCAGCGGCACCTTCGGACGGTAATCGGTCAGCGCGTCGAGCGACGGAAGCTGCGGCCCCATCACGACGAGCGCGTAGCCGACGATCAGCGCGCCGACCACCGCCAGCGTCGCGAACAGTCCGGCGAACCACAGCGTGATCGTGCCGAAGACCGAGCGGCTGCCGCGTCGGCCGCGGTCGTCGCCGTCGTCTTCTTCGCGCTGCGCGTGGCGATAGTCACGGCTCGGGTTGTCGTTGTTGCCGAAAGATGGCTCGCGGCCTGGATGAGAAGAATGCGGTCGTTTGATGATTGGCATGACTGGAATGATTGGCGCTTTCCTACACGCCGGCTATGCACGCGCGGTGCGCTCGAATCGTGGTCCTGGCGTGCGTCGCGCGCCCGAACGGGCGGCAGCGGCACCGTTGCGCGCCGGAGCGGCGCCCATCCGCCGACGCGACAGCATTCGCGCAGATTCGCGGCGCCACCGGGTACGGCGCTGGCGGCGGCCCTGCAATGATACTGCGCGCGACGCTCGTTTCGGCCCTGGCGGCTGCCACCGCGCGGCGCCGTATATTTACCCCGTCCCGGCCGGTCGCACGGCGCGCGCAGACAGGTTCTGGCGCAACGTAACAGCGCATTTTAAAGAAATCAAGCCGCGTGGATCGTGATTTTTTTGTAAGAATTCCCTCATGATCGTGCCCTCATGTGCAAAAACACCGCGCGGGGCCCGCCGTGGCGCGCTTGTGCGGTTATCAACAGAAATTGTGCAAAGCCTTGTGGACAATATCCCTGCAACTCGGGCAACTCGTTGATGTGACAGCCATTTTGCAGGCCGCCCGATTTGCGGCGGCGCTCCACCGCGCGCCACGATTTAGTCTTATGATGGTTTGACGCGCGCCAAGCAGGCCTCGCACCCTGCCCGGATTCCTCCGCAGTTCGACACCAACAAAGAACGCGAGCCGATCTATGAACAAGCCCAGCGAACGCATTGTCGTATTCGTGACGCCCGCCCAGAAACGCGCGATCTCCGCGACGGCGGACAACCTCGGCATCAGCGTCAGCGAACTCATGCGTCGCGCGGTGCTGAGCTTCGGTGCGACCAGCGAGCAGGTGAAGGCGGCGAGCATCGTCGACCGGCTGCGCGCGCCGCGCGAACCGGATGCGCTGAACGAAGCGCTGCAACGCGTCGCGCGCTCGAGCAATCGCATGCGGCAAGCGGCGCCGGCAGCGCTCAAGCCTCGCGCCGGGTCGTCTGCTACGTCGCCTGCTGCGTCAGCTGGCGTGTCACGTGCCGAATCCTCCGCCGGCTCTTCTGCCGCGCGCGAGCCGGCCTCATCGCCGGGAAACGATGCCGCGCTCGCCGCATCCGGCGAGCCGCGCGAAACACTCGCGCCGATCGATCTCGCGCGCCCCGCCGATTCCGCTGCGGTGCTCGCGCCCGTCGGCACGCTTGAAAGCGCGGATGACGATAACGCCGCGCAAGTTGCCGCGCGCGTGGCGGCCGCGAAAGCCGCCGCCATCGCCCACGATACCGACGAGGCCCCGGCAACGGACAGCGACACGCGCGCGCCATCCCGGACTGCGACACTGTTGTCGTCGAAACGCAGCGCCGCCGGCAAGCGCCAACGCGAGCATGAAGAGGACGAACCCAACATCGATCCCACCGAAGGCAACGGCCGCTTCGCGTGAACACCGCGTGTCGATGCTTGCCTATGCGGCGTGCGAGCAAGGCCGCGCATCGTCGGCTATCCGAAAGAATTCCCTCATCTCTATTTCGACAGATCTGCGCATTCGTTCGTTCTTTGATTGCGTCGATTGCGCTCGACAAACAAGCCGCACGACATTGCGAACGGACCCGCCGAAACGCGCACGAAATCGCGCTTTAAGATCGTTTTAAGGGTACGCGTGGTGTAATATCCGCGAGCTGTTGAATACCCGTTCGCGTCGATCTGCGGGCCTGTTCGAAGTGTCGGACATCGCGCCGCGGCAAGTTAAATTTTCATGGCGCTATTGCAATCCGTGCGCGCGCCCCGATGTCATCGCGAGCATGCACACGAACGCGATCCGCGATGGCATGCAGCATGATCCGCAGTCTCGCGCAGGGCGGCGTAAACTACGTGCTGTCGACGTGATTACGCACCCATGCAGCGCGCCGGGTATTCAGCGTCGATTTCATCCAATGGAGGTATTCATGTCGCTTTTTGACAGCATCACGCGAACGGTCAAAGGTCTCTTGAACGACGCAGCCGATTCCGTGCAGGACCCGTCGCGTGATGCGCGCCAGATCGTGCGCGAACTCGACGATAGCATCGCGAAAGCCGAGAACTCGCTGATCGAGATCCAGGCGCAGGTCGCCACGCAGCAGAGCAAGCGCGACGTGGCCGCCGACAAGGCGAAGAAGTACGAGGACGGCGCACGGCGCGCGCTGCAAGCCGGCGACGAAGCGCTCGCGCGCGAGGCGCTCGGCGCCCAGGCGACGGCCGAAGCGGAGCGCGATGCACTCGCGAAGGAACTCGCGACGCTCGAGCCCTCGGTCGAGCAGTTGAAGAAGCAGATCGACGACATGCGCGAGCGCCGCAACGATCTGAACGCGCGCTCGAACATCCTGCAGGCGAAGCAGCAGATCGCGCAGGCCAAGGACACGGCGGCGACGGCGCTGGGCGGTATCGGCGGCAAGAATCTTGCTGAAGATTTCCAGAAGCTGGAAGACAAGGTGTCGCTGTCGAACGCACGCTCGGACGCACGCCTGAATTCCGCCGACGAGAAAAGCGGCAAGGCGCTCGACGACAAGCTCGCGGATCTGAACCGCGGCCCGTCTGTCGAAGACCGCCTTGCGGCGCTGAAGAAGCAGCTGGACACGCCTGCGCAGTAACGGCATTCCAGGCGATGTGCCGCGCGGCGTCCGAGCGCATCGGCCGGCGCGCGGCACGGCAACTCGATAGCCATGGAGACGGGCGTCAATCCGCCCGGCCCGCATCATGAAAAAATTCCTCGCAGCAGCCTGTGTTTCGCTGATGCTCGTATCGGGCGCCGCTTTCGCGCTGCCGACGGCAACGCAGATCGAAACGTCGATTCAACAAGGCAACTGGCAGCAAGCGGATTCGCAGTTGAACGAAGTGCTGAAGGCACATCCGAACAATGCCCGCGCGCACTATCTGTACGCGCAGGTGCTGGATCGCGAAGGCCGCCCGGCCGACGCGCTCGCGCAGCTCCAGCAGGCGAAGACGCTCGACCCGCAGGTTCGCTTCACCGATCCTGCCCGCTTCGCGCAGACGGAAGCGCGCCTGCGCGCCGACGCCGCGCGCGTCACCGGCGGCACGGCGGGCAGCCTCGCGGCCAACGGCGCGCATCGCGCCACCAATCCGTTCGCACAGCAGCAAGCCGCGCCCGTTTCGCCGTCCGCGCTCGAGCAGGCGCCGCAACGCCACGGCCCGTCGATGGGCATGTGGATCGGCATCGCCGTGCTGCTCGGAGCGATCGCGCTGATTCTGCGCTGGACGCTGCGCCGCGCGCGCTCGCAGGAAGATACGCGCGCCAACGACGATCGCCGCGTGCAACTCAAGCGCGCCACCGATCTGCTCAACGACGTGCGTTCGCTGAAGCTGGACGTGAAGCTGTCGACGGCGCCCGGACACGAAGCGCTCGAACGCGAAGTCGAAGGCGTGGAAACGCAACTGCGTCAACTGGTCGAGGCGCTGTCGAACAGCAAGAACCCGGTGCCGCCGTATCAGGTAGAAGATCTCGAACGACAGGTGGCGAGCCTGAAGGCGCGCGCCGAAGGCCGGCCCGATCCGAACGCGGCACCCGCGGCATCGTCGGGCACGGGCGACTCCCCGTATGTGCGCGAAGCGAACGAGGCGTTCGGGCGCGGACAGCAACAGGGCTATCCGCCACAAGCGCCCTATCCGTATCCGCCGCAACAGCAGCCGCCCGTCATCGTGCAGCAAGGCGGCGGTTTCGGCGGCGGCATGGGCGGTCTGCTGACGGGCGTGCTGCTCGGCGAAGCGCTGAGCTCCGGGCGTGACCGCGTGATCGAACGCGATGTGATCGTCGATGACGAAGCGCGCAAGCGCGCCGGCAATGACGCCGGGTCCGTCGACTTCGGCCAGGGTTCTAACGACTGGAGCGATGGCGGTGGCGACGGCGGCGTCGACATGGGCAGCGACGATTCGGGCGGCTGGAACGACACCTGATACGGCCTCGCTTCGCTATCGGCGCAAGCCGCTCGACGAATGTGCGACTAGCACAAAGGGCTCCCCCGGAGCCCTTTTTCATTGCATCACATCGAACCCTGCGCGTCGTGCTGCGCAAGTGCGACGGCGCCCGCGAAGAGCCTGACGATGAAACGCTCCGCGTAGTCGATCAACGCGTCACGCTGCGCGGCCTTGCCGATGTACTCATGCGACAGATGGAAAAGCTGCAGCACGATCTGCGTGCAGATTTCCTCGATGGTTTCGCGCGACAGCGCGGGCATCAGGTTCAATTGCACGACGTCCTCGGCCATCTCCGCCGATACCTCATGCAGGTTCACGCGCACCGCCTCGCGCAACGCGGCCGACGTGCCGTGATATTCGGCCAGCGCGCTCAGAAACGCCTCGCGGTTTTCGAGCGCGAACGCGAAAAACGCCGCACATGCGCGACGTGGCACGCTATGCGGCTCATCGTGTGCAGCCAGCCAGCGCTCGCGCCGCAACATTGGACGCAGACGACGGCTAACCCATCCGACGGCTTCGCGCGCGAGTTCGTCGAGCGTATCGAAGTGCCGATAAAACGTGTTGGGATTGAGGCCGGCTTCGCGTGCGAGTTCGCGCAAGCCGAGCGTCGCGAAACTGCGGCCGCCCGCCGTCAGGCGCAACGCGGCCTCGATCAGCTTGCGCTTGCCCGGTGCGAGTTCCAGTTCCGTTGTCGATTGCATGAGCTTCTTGTTCGAATGCATTGAGGCCGACGGGCGTCGTGATCTCGGAGTCAGCACTGTACAACGATCTTGACGGGCTGTGTACAGTTGTCTACCCTGCGCTTTAACCGTCGCAGACGGACGTAGACAATTCTCCTTTCCTCTCATTCGCCGTCGGAGCGTTGCTGACTCCGCGGACTCATTGGAGCACTGCACATATGCCCTCACCCCGTCGTGCCGAGTTGCGTGTCGCGATTGTCGGAAGCGGTTTTGCAGGCATCGGCATGGCCATCCGTCTGAAGCGCCTCGGTTACACGTCGTGCACGATCTACGAGGCGGCGAGCGATCTGGGCGGCACCTGGCGCGACAACACGTATCCGGGCGCCGCGTGCGATGTGCCGTCTCATCTGTATTCGTTCTCGTTCGAAGCAAACCCGTCGTGGTCGCGCGCATTCAGTCACCAGCACGAGATACTCGCGTACCTGAAGCATTGTGCAGTCAAGTACGAGATCGATAGTGCAATACGCTTCAATGCACGTGTGACAGCAGCGCGCTTCGACGAAACGCAACTCGTGTGGCGGCTCAATATCGAATGCAACGGTGTGCATGAGGCGGTCGAAGCCGATGTCGTGATCGCGGCGAGCGGCCCGTTGTCGCGTCCCGCGATGCCGGGAATCGACGGACTCGATGCATTCGGCGGCAAGATATTTCATTCGGCACGCTGGGATCATGACTATGCACTCGAAGGCAAACGCGTCGCCGTAATTGGCACCGGCGCAAGCGCAATCCAGTTCGTGCCGCAAATCCAGCGACGCGTCGAGAAACTGCTGCTGCTCCAGCGCACCGCGCCGTGGGTCCTGCCGAAGTCCGACAAGCCCGTCAGCGAACGCGCGCGCTGGTTCTTCAGGCATCTGCCCTTTACGCAACGCTGCGTGCGCAACGCGATCTACTGGCAGATGGAGTCGCGCGGCATCGCGTTCTTCGTCAATCCGAAGTTGACGGAACCCACGATGAAATTCGCGCGTGCTTATCTCGAGCGGCGCGTGAAAGATCCTGCACTGCGCGTCAAGCTCACGCCGAACTATCGGCTGGGATGCAAACGCGTGCTGCTGTCGAGCGACTACTATCCGGCGCTCGACAAGCCGAACGTCGAGGTAGTGACCGGGCCGATCCGCGCAATCGTGCGTGACGGTATCGTGATGTCAGACGGTACGCATCATGTCGTCGACGCGATCATTTGCGGCACGGGATTCCAGGTGAACGATGCGGGTGCGCCATTCGACGTGACAGGCATCGGCGGCGCCGATCTCGGTGCACTGTGGCTGAGCGACGGCCCCGAAGCGTACCTCGGCACGAGCATCGCGGACTTCCCGAATTTCTTCATGATGGCCGGGCCGAACACGGCCCTCGGCCACAACTCGATGATCTACATGATCGAGTCGCAGATGCAATACATTGCCGACTGCTTGCGCGAACTGCAGCGACGCGGCGCACGCACGATGAATCTGCGCCCAGACGTGCAACGCACGTTCAATGCACGTCTGCAACGCAATATGCAGCGATCGGTATGGACGAGCGGCTGCCGCAGCTACTACCAGACGAAGAGCGGCAAGGTCACGGCGATCTGGCCTGGCTTCACGTTCACCTTCCGCCGGCTCACGCGACGCGTGCGTGCAGCCGAGTACATCTTTTCGCGTTAGGAGTGTGCATCGAAAGCGGTTGCACCGACGCATACAACGTCCGGGAAGACAAAACGTCGACACGACGCAGCCTGTGCATGCCCTCTGCCGCCCGCTCGCTCGCCGCGCGGCTCGGCATCACGAGCGTGCCGCGCGATGAACTGAAACGCCGTTACAGGCAAAGCGGTTCGCGCTTCGTGCAGATTATGGGCGCCGATGTGCACCATATCGACGAAGGCACGGACACAGGCACTAGCCCGATCGTGATGATCCACGGCTTCGCGTCTTCGCTGCATACGTGGAATGGCACCGCAACGTGTTTTGCACGACCTGCGAATGTTCTTCGCGAAGTCCAGGACTAGCAGCAGTCCGTTGCACGTCTAGCGTTGTATCGGTGCAGATCCCGCATAGACGCGTGTCTCGTAGACGAATTCGACCGTGCCGTCCTGCGCGGTACGGTCGAACAGTTCACGCAACGCCGCGAGCATCGGTTCGTGATTGGGATGCCCCGCCTTCGGAGCATACGACGACGACATCAAGCGCCCTTTCAACCCTTCGAAGTCGAGTCGCTGTGCATTTGGAAAACGCGCGTTGTGACTCAAGCCGTCACCAAACCATTCGGCCATCGATTCGTCGTCGGCATAGCGCTCAGCGACGGACTGATAGTCTTCGCTGAAACGGCGCAGCAGCGCTTCATAACCCGTCAGAAACGCAGTGCCTTCGAGCAGCCTGCTGTTCCACAGCAAGGCGACCAGCCCGCGTGGCTTCAGAATGCGCGCGAACTCCTCTCGCGCCGCGGCGGGATCGAACCAGTGGAACGCCTGCGCGGCGATTACGAGATCGACACTGGCTGTTTCCAATGTCGTCGCTTCGGCCGTGCCCGCGACGCTCGCGTAGGCGGAGTAGTGCGAGAGCCATGCATCAGCGGCCGCGCGCATCGCCTGATTCGGTTCCACCGCGACGACGGGATGCCCTTCCTCGAGAAAGAGCCAGGACGAGATACCCGTGCCCGCGCCGATATCGGCAACGCGCGCGTCGTCTGCAAGTCCGCATGTGTCGTGCAGGAACGTCACGACGTCGCGCGGATAGCCGGGCCGATACTTCACGTAGTCGGTCACGCGGTCGGTGAAGCGCTGAGTGGAATCATGTGTCATGTGATTGGAGGCGCTGAGGAAGATCGCTACATGAGGTCACGGCAAGCAATGCAATCGGGTTCATACGTTACCGTGGTTCATCTTCCATTGCATGAGCAATGCACTGCATTGCGCTTCAGCCGCCGCCCAGCAGGCGCAGCAGATTCCACAGGAACTTGCAGAGCAGCACGATCAACTCCCATAGGTACACCAGTTGGTCCCAGCCCGACAAGCGCGCGAAGGATTCAATCATCGTTCGTTGGTTGGTTAATTCGACAGACGCGAACTACGAGTCGCGCCCGCAGTCGATCCTACCCGAATCGACTGCGGGATAGTCCCTATCAAGCGACTCCGTAAGACGCCGTAGAAAAATGAAAGCGCGTCGGACGCGCAATTCATGTGCCACGGTTCATCCGTTGCGTCGTTCATCGTGCGATCTGCGACACATGCACCGCATGCACACGTACGCGACACATGCACGAACTTGCACATTCAATGGACATTGGGACGATGATGCGAACACAATCGCCGCGCCGTCCGGGAGCTTTCGCGATAATGGGTTTCTTCACTCGGCGCACGCACCGTAAAGGTAGCGCTTCATCCGTCGTCGGCGACATTGCTGCGCAGGCCGGCAAGCTCGGCATCGAAATCTGCGATGTGTCCGGCCATATCGAAGAAGTCGCGGCGCGCGTAAATCGACAGGCCGACGTATGCCAGACGCTTCGCCAGTCGGCAGCCGCAACGCTCGCCGGCAATCACCGGATCGCCGCCGCGGCGCGCGAAATGCACGCCGTCACCGCTCAGGCTACCGACGAAGTCGGGCGATCGCAGCAAACGCTCGAAGCGTCGCTGTCCGATATTCACGGGCTCGTCGAGGGCGTGACCGTAATCGAGAGCCAGATCAGCGCGTTGCGCGCGGCCCTGTCGCACGTGAGCCGCGTGTCGGAGGAAATCTCGCTGATCGCCCGCCAGACCCATCTGCTCGCGCTGAACGCCGCCATCGAAGCGGCACGTGCAGGCGAATTCGGCAAGAGCTTTGCGGTCGTCGCGGCAGAGGTGAAGACACTGTCGGCAAAGACGGCACAGGCCACCGGCCAGATCGAGACGACGCTTGCGGAACTCACCGGGCAGACCGAGAGGCTGATCGCCGAGGGTGCGGAAAATACCGCACGAGCGCAACGCGTGCGCGAAGGCACGCGGATGATCGGCGACGTCGTGCACTCGACCGGTCACGCGATCATGCAATTGAATGCAGAGGCGAACCAGATTGCATTGCTCTCCGGTGAAATCGAAGAGCAATGCAATGCATTCGAATCGCAGGTGCTGGAAATCGCATCGGACGTCGAGCATTCAGGCGAGAACTTCGTGCAGGCGAAGGACCAGCTCGGCCATCTGCTGGGCGTATCGGAAAGCCTGATCGAACTGACGGCGGCCACGGGCGCCGAGACAGCGGATACGCCGTTCATCGACGCCGTCGAACAGGCCGCCGCGAAAGTCGGCAAGCTGTTCGAGGCTGCCGTGGCGCGTGGCGAACTCTCGATCAACGATCTGTTCGACGACCGCTACGTGCCTGTACCGGGCACGAACCCGCCGCAATTCACGACGCGATTCACCGGGTTCACCGATCGCGTGCTGCCGTTGATTCAGGAGCCGATGCTGGGCCTCGATGCACGCGTCGCCTTCTGCGCGGCCGTCGATGTACGAGGCTACCTGCCGACCCACAATCTCAAGTTCTCACAACCGAAGCGCGACGATCCCGTCTGGAATGCAGCAAACTGCCGGAACCGCCGGCTGTTCAACGACCGCACCGGCCTCGCTGCCGGAACGAACACAAAGCGCTTCCTGCTGCAGACTTACCGGCGCGACATGGGTGGTGGCGAATACGCGCTGATGAAGGACGCGTCGGCGCCCATCTTCGTGAACGGCAGGCATTGGGGCGGACTCAGAATCGGATACCGGATCTGACAAAGAACTGTCCGCATAACGGTCGATGACGATTGATCAGCAAGAGCAAGCGGCAACAAAAAAGAACGGCCGGCGCTCATCGGAAGCACCGGCCGTTCCCTCTTGCGCGTTACGCATCGCAGCGCCGGATCGAAAACCTGCTCGCCCCCGGCACTTGCGCTCCTAGACCGCCATCGCCAGCCGCCGCTTCTCGGCGCGCTGCATGAAGTGGTTGGCAACCACTACGCCCACGGTGACGACTGCAATGAACAGCGTCGCCAGTGCATTCATCTCCGGATTCAGGCCCAGTCGCACGCGCGAGAACACCACCAGCGGCAGCGTCGTCGATCCTGGGCCCGACAGGAACGCGGACAGCACCAGATCGTCGATCGAGAGCGTGAACGACAGAAGCCACCCCGCCACCAGCGCCTGCGAAATCAGCGGCAACGTGATGAAGAAAAATACACGTAGCGGCGTTGCGCCCAGGTCCAGTGCAGCTTCTTCGAGCGACGGATGCAGATCGCGCACGCGCGACTGCACGATGATCGCGACATAGGAAATACACAGCATCACGTGGCCGATCCAGATCGTGAAGATGCCGCGCCCCGCCGGCCAGCCCAGCCACTTCCCCATTTCGATGAAGAGCAGCAGCAGCGAAATGCCCTGGATCACCTCGGGGATCACGAGCGGCGCGTTGATCATCCCCGTGTACAGCGTGAATCCGCGAAAACGCCCCATCCGCGCGAGCACGAATCCCGCCCATGTGCCGATGAACACCGATGCGAACGCCGTCAGCAGCGCGATGCGCAGCGACAGCCACGCGGCGTTGATCAGTTCGTCATCCTGCAGCAGGGCGGCGTACCAGCGCGTCGAAAAGCGCGTCCATACGGTGACGAGCTGCGACTCGTTGAACGAATACACGACGAGGCTGATGATCGGCACATACAGAAATGCGAAGCCGATGGCGAGTGCAATAAATTGCAGAATGCGGTTCGGCTTCATCGCTTCTCCTCCAGTTCCTTCGCCTGCGAGTACTGAAAGAGTGCCATCGGAACGAGCAGCAGCAGCACCATTGCGCATGTGACCGCGGATGCCATCGGCCAGTCCGCGTTGTCGAAGAACTCATTCCACATCACGCGGCCGATCATCAGCGTGTTCGCGCCGCCGAGCAGTTCAGGAATCACGTACTCGCCCACAGCCGGGATGAACACCAGCAGGCAGCCCGCGATGATGCCGTTCTTCGACAGCGGCAGCGTGATCTGCCAGAACGCTTTCCACGGCTTCGCGCCAAGGTCGTAGGCGGCTTCGAGCAGCGTCAGGTCCATCTTCACGAGGTGCGCGTAGAGCGGCATCACGAGAAACGGCAGGTACGAATACACCATGCCGATATAGACGGCCGTGTTCGTGTGATACAGCTCGATGGGTGTGTGGATCAGCCCGATCGACATCAGGAAATTGTTCAGCAGGCCATTGTTCTTCAGGATGCCGATCCACGCGTACACGCGAATCAGAAACGACGTCCAGAACGGCAGCATCACGGCCATCATCAGGATGTTGCGCGTGGCGGGGTTCGAGCGCGCGATGTAGTACGCCATCGGATAGCCGAGCAGCAGGCACAGCAGTGTCGAGATCGCCGCGACGACCACCGAGTTCACATAGGTCGCGAAGTACAGGCTGTCGGTCAGCAGAAATGCGTAGTGCGACAGGTCGAGCGCGACGTGAACCACGCCCTCCTTGAAGGTCGTCAGTTCCGTGTATGGCGGGATGCCCAGTTGCAGGTCCGCGAAGCTGATCTTCACGACCAGCAGGAACGGCACGAGGAAGAACAGCAGCAGCCACACGAACGGGCCCGCGACGACGGCCGTGCGCCCCGTCAGATTGAAGCGCCGCACCGGCCATATCATGAGGGATTGCAGCGCGCTCTTCATGACGTCAGCACCACGCCTGCCGATGCGCTCCAGCGCACATAGACTTCATCGCCCCATGTCGGCGTTTCGATTTCCGACAGCGCGAGGCTCGACACGTTCGCGATCACCGTCTTGCCCGCGTCGAGCTTCACGTGGTACAGCGAGTAGCCGCCCATGTACGCGATGTTCGTCACGACGCCCTTGCCCCAGTTGAACGCGCCTTCGGGCGGTTTGCGCGTGAGCGCAATGCGCTCGGGCCGCACCGAGATCGTCACGGGCATGCCGAGCGGCCCCGTAATGCCGTGACTCACGTACATGCGTACGGGCAGATCGGACGTTTCGATATACACGTGATCCGGCTCGTCCTCGACGACATTGCCGTCGAACAGATTCGTCGAGCCGATGAACTCCGCCGAGAAGCGGCTATTCGGATACTCGTAGACTTCGCCCGGCGTGCCGAGCTGTACGATCTCGCCTTCGCTCATCACCGCGAGGCGGCTCGCCATCGTCATCGCCTCTTCCTGATCGTGCGTGACCATGATGCAGGTAACGCCGACCTTGTCGAGAATGTTGACGAGCTCGATCTGCGTGCGCTGTCGGATCTGCTTGTCGAGCGCGGACATCGGCTCGTCGAGCAGCAACAGCTTCGGACGCTTGACCAGCGAGCGCGCGAGCGCGACACGCTGCTGCTGGCCGCCCGACAGCTGATGGGGCTTGCGCTTTGCGAACCGCCCCATCTGCACGAGGTCGAGCGCGGTCTGCACACGCTCCTTCAGCTCGGCTTTCGGCACGCCTTCCTGCTTGAGACCGAACGCGACATTCGCTTCGACCGTCATGTGGGGAAAGAGCGCATACGACTGGAACATCATGTTGACGGGGCGCCGATACGGCGGCATCTGCGCGAGGTCTTCGCCGTCGATGAGAATCCTGCCCGACGTGACTGTCTCGAGGCCCGCGAGCATGCGCAAGAGCGTCGACTTACCGCAACCGGAACTGCCGAGCAGCGCGAACAGCTCGCCCTTCTTCACCGACAGGTTCACACCCTTGACGGCAACCGTCTCGCCGAACTTCTTCACGACGTCGACGATCTGCACGAAGTTATCCGCTGCCTCCTGCGCAGCGGCGGAATTGCCCGAGGACGACACGCCGGCCCCTGCCAGTGCATTCGACTGGTCACTCATGATCTGCTGCTTCTCTCCCTGCATTTGACGAACAAAGCCCCCGGCTGGATGCCGAGGGCTTCATGATGATGCATTCCTGCACAGCCGTCCGGTTAGGACTGGCTTAGCGGCCGGACTTGAACTCGGTCCACAGCCGCGTCTGCAGACGCTGGATTTCAGGCGGCAGCGGCTTCAGCAGGAACAGCGTCTTGACGACGTCCGCCGGCGGATACACGGCGGGATCGTTCGCGACATCCTTGTCCACGTACTTGCGCGCTTCGAGATTCGCGCTCGGATAGTAGACGGCATTCGTGATGGCCGCGTGGACCTGCGGCGTCTCGATGTAGTTGATCCACTCGAGCGCGGCTTCCTTGTTCTTCGCGTCCTTCGGAATCGCCATCACGTCGAACCACACGGGTGCGCCGCCCTTCGGGATGTAGTAGTCGATCTTGTACGGCTTCTTCGCTTCGAGCGCGCGATGCTTCGCGATCACGACGTCGCCCGACCAGCCGTACGCGAAGCAGACGTCGCCGCCGACCATATCGTTGATGTAGCCCGACGAGTTGAACTGCGTGATGTACGGACGGATCTTCTTCAGCATCGCGAGCGCGGCGCGATAGTCTTCCGGGTTCGTGCTCATCGGGTCCTTGCCGATGTAGTGCAGCGCGGCCGCGAACATCTGGTCGGGCGCGTCGAGCACCGACACGCCGCACGCCTTGAGCTTCGAAATGTTTTCCGGCTTGAAGAGGATGTCCCAGTTGTCGAGCGCGACGCCCTTGCCGAGAATCTGCTGCGCCTTCGTCACGTTGTAGCCGAGACCCGTCGTGCCGTACGCCCAGGGCACCGCGTACTTGTTGCCCGGATCGGCGCCCGCGACGAGCGCCATCAGCGATGGGTCGAGGTACTTGAGGTTCGGGAGCTTCGACTTGTCGAGCGGCGCGAAGATGCCCGCTGCGATCTGCTTGCCCGCATAGTTGCTGGTCGGCACGACGATGTCATAGCCGGAGTTGCCCGTCAGCAGCTTGGCTTGCAGCGTGTCGTCGCTGTCGTAGTTGTCGTACTTGACCTGGACGCCCGTCTGTTTCGTGAAGTTCGGAATCGTGTCCTTGGCGATGTAGTCCGACCAGTTGTACACATTCAGTTGCGTATCTTTTGCCGTCGCCGACATGAAAGGCGTAGCGCACAACACCAGCGCAGCCAGTTGGCCCACCACCAGTTTTTTCATTCCGTTCTCCGTTCTGACCGGCGCGAAAACCGGTCGCCTACCCCGCCTCAAGCCGCGCCATGCCACGGCCGGCTACCCTTGAAAAACCCGAAAGCTACCATCAAACGATGCCCGATTCAAAAAAAACCGCCGGATGTCGCGCAAAGGGTACAGCGCGCGGCCTTCGTTCAGGTTTCCTGTGCGCTCATGCGCATCGATCCGGGCATCACCCGATTGCCGCCGATTGCTTGCCGATGGCTGTCGATCGCCGCTGCGGCCCGCTCGCATCGCGATGAAGCGCGCCGGGACGGCCGTCGTGCGGCTGCAAAATTGGCCGCAATTTTATCGGGTTATCGCGTCCTGTCCACCCGAAAAAAACCTCCGTGCCGATGCGGCAGAAACATCGCGCATCGCGTCGCCGCCGACGGCGCTCGCATCCTGCCGCACCAGGCTCGATACGCGTCTTTCAACATCACTATAGACTGTCAAATCAGCCCAGATAGTGGCAGGTACGCGGCGTACCGCGAATGCATCGCAGGCATGCTTGCTGCACCGAAAGCTTTACGCCCGTCAGTCCGTCACACTGCGATGAACACGAACCCGTTCGCACTCGATCCCTCTCGCCGCCGACGCCGTGTCGACCGGGGACGGCCGCGCCCTGAAAACTGGCTCGGGTTCGTCGGCGCGGGCGCGCTCGTCGCGGTCGGCTACATGGACCCCGGCAACTGGGCGACGGCGCTTGCGGGCGGTGCAGGCTACGGCTACCGGCTGCTCAGTGTCGTGCTCATCTCGAGCCTGATGGCCATGCTGCTGCAATGGGTCTCGTCGCGGCTCGGCGTCGTGACGGGGCGCGACCTTGCGCAGCTCTGCCGTGAACGCACCGGCCGAAGCACGACACTCTTTCTGTGGATCACGAGCGAGATCGCAATCATCGCGTGCGACGTCGCCGAAGTGGTCGGCAGCGCCGTCGCGTTGCAGTTGCTGCTGGGCATGTCGCTGACGGTGGGCGTGCTGCTGTCGGCCGTCGGCACCTTCGCGATGCTCGCGCTGCAGCGGCACGGCCGGCGCACGCTGGAGACGGCCGTGGTCGCGCTGATCATCTTCGTCGGAATGTGCTTCGTGGTCGAACTGGCGCTCGCCCGGCCCGACTGGCGCGAGGCACTGGCGGGCGCGGCGCCCAGCCCCGGGCTGTTGCGCGACGCGGGCATGGTGTGGCTCGCGGCGGGCATCCTCGGCGCGACCGTGATGCCGCACAACCTCTATCTGCACTCGGCGCTCGTCAGGACGCATGCGCGCTCGGCCAGCGACGCCCACATCGCCCGCGCGCTGCGTGGCGTCAACTTCGGCACGTTCAGCTCGCTTTCACTGGCTTTCGTGATCAATGCGGCGCTTCTGATCGTGTCGGCGGCCGTGTTCCATGCGAGCGGCCACCACAACGTGACCGATCTCGCCGACGCGCACCGGCTCATCGCGCCGATCGTCGGCTCGCGCTGGGCCGCTGTCCTGTTCGCGGCCGCGTTGCTCGCATGCGGACTCAGCGCGACCGTGACGGGCACGCTCGCCGGCCAGGCGGTGATGGAAGGGTTCCTGCAGATTCGCCTGCCGCGCTGGCAGCGCGCGCTGCTGACGCGCTCGCTGGCAATCGGTCCGGCGCTCGTAGCCGTTGCCCTGTTCGGGCCGCATGGCTCGGCGCAACTGCTGGTGGCAAGCCAGGTCGTGCTGAGCCTGCAATTGCCGCTCGCGGTAGTGCCGTTAATCCGCCTTGCGTCGGACGCGCGGCTGATGCGTAGCTGGCGCGTGCGCGGCGTGCCGCTCGCGCTCGCGTGGGCTTGCGCGGCGGGGATCATCGCGCTGAATGGCGCGCTGATCTGGGAGACGGCGACGGGATGAACGGAAGTGCTTGCGCGCGCACCGGCTCGTGACGCGATGCATTAGTGATGTAGTCGGCGCGGACCATGCATAGAAGCATTCGAGTGCTGTCGCATCCAGCAGAAGCGGTGCCGGAAGCCGATTGCGCTTTTGGTTTACCATAGCGGGCCGCCCGCATTTCCGATCCAAGGTAACTCGATGTCTTCGAATTTGCACGACCTCCCCGATAGTCCCTGCATCGGCGTCTGCTCGACGCTTTTCGACGAGGTCTGCAAGGGCTGTGGCCGTACGGCGGCGGAAGTGTCGAACTGGGTATTCCTCACCGGCGAGGAAAAGCGCGCCGTGTGGGAACGCATCGAACGCGAAGGCACGGCGATGCGATTCAAGTACGACAAGCTGTGATTCGCATCGACCTCGATGCAGTTTTTTGCAAGAGACTTCGGCGAACGCGACAAAACAAAACGCCGGCTCGCGTGTGAGAGCCGGCGTTTTTCATTGCATGGACGTCTGCGTCGCGCTTAGAACTTCATGCCGACACCCACGCCGACGATCAACGGATCGATATGCAGCGTGCCGAGAGGCGTGCCGTTGAGCGATGCATCCGTCTTCATCCAGACCTTCTTGACATCGACGTTGGCGAATACCGATTTCGTCACTTGCACGTCAACGCCCATCTGCAGTGCCGGACCGAAACTGCTGCGCTTGATCGAAATGTCCTGACCACCCGCATGCAGTCCGTTGTTGTAGAAGTACGTATAGTTCACGCCCGCGCCGACGTACGGCCGAACCTGCCCCTGATGGTTGAAGTGATATTGCAGCAGCAACGTCGGCGGCAACACGTTGACGCCGCCCAGCCCGCCGAGGCTCGATGTCACTTGATGCCGCGACGTGGCGAGAATCAGTTCCACGCCGATGTTGTCGCGGATCATGTACGTGAAATCGAGTTCAGGCACGGTTGCGTTGTTGACGCCGACGTTGAGCGTCGACAATGTATCGCTGGTGCGGACCTGCGGCACGATGGTGATGGCGCGCAGACGCACGAGTGTGTCGCCTGCATGAATGCCTGAAGTCGAATCGCTGTCTGCTGCGAAGGCGTGTGGAGTCGTCAGCGCGATCCCTGCTGCGCAGAGAGCGGCTGCGATCAATCGAGTGTTTCCGAACATAAGCTACCCTGATTTTTTTGTGATTGCGTGACCAATGTAGTGACGCGCGGTCGATTGTCGAAGCTCACCAGGGTGCGCTCATTGACCGCCGTCAACCCAGGGAAAATGCCAGGCGCCCTGCGACAGCCGGTCGCGCAACACCCGTCAGCAGTAGTTCCAGAAGATCGCGCACGCTGCGAATTGCATTGCCGAATGGCAGTGCTTCACGTCCACGGAAGAACAGGCCGTTGGCTACATCGCCGCGCAGTGCAGCAGCCAGCCGCGTATCGATGCAGAAGTGGCCGAACTTTTCGATACCGTCGCGCAAACCACATGCACTCAGACACTCGAGTGCAGTCGGACACGCACGCTTGAGTGCACCGATCTTCGTGCGAATGCGCGTCTCGTTGCGCAGATAGCGATCGAGCCACGGCGTCTTCACGGCGCGTGCCGGGAGGCCCGTCACGCTGACGAATTCCACGATGTCATCGGGCTTCGCATCGGCCAGCACGCGCTTGAAATTCGGATGGGCATCGCCCTCCTCGGTGACGGCGAATGGCGTGCCGATCTGCACGCCGTTTGCGCCTGCTTCCAGACAGGTGCGCACAGCCGCATGGCTGTTGATGCCTCCTGCAACGATCACAGGCACTTCAGTTCGGCTGATCTGCAACGAAGTGAACAGTTCGTCGATCTCCTGCAGCACCCGCGCGAATTCGAAGCGCGCATCGTGCATGTCGTCGAGATTCGTCACGCCGAGATGGCCACCCGCGTGAGCGGGATGCTCGATCACGATCGCATCGGGCAAACGGCCTTTCTTGATCCACTTCTTCAACACGACGCCGACGCCGCGGCTATCGGACAGGATCGGGATCAATGCAATATTGTGCCCCTGCGTCATATCCGGCAGATCGAGCGGCAGACCGGCACCCATGACGATTGCATCGGCGCCCTGTTCGCAGGCGATTCGCACGTAGTCCGCGTGCGCGTTGACCGCCTTCATCACGTTGACGGCGATCATTCCGCGCCCTTCGCTCAGCGTGCGCGCGGCTTCAATTTCGCGCGCGAGCGCGGTGCGATTCGCGTCTTCCAGCGTTGCGCGATCGGATGTCGCGCGACAGCGTTCGAGCAGATCGGGATGATGGTGGCGCAGGTCGATACTCGCGATCGTGCCGAGCGCACCTTCGCGCGCAACGCTGCCCGCAAGGCGGTGCGCAGACACGCCGACGCCCATGCCGCCCTGCACGACGGGCAACAGCGACCGCCCGCGAATCACAAGCGGTGCAAACGGATGAGAGGGGAACATGAGAGGCCTCCGTCGTCGATGGGATTCGACGCAAAGGCTCGATGGTCGCAACTGGCGAATGCAGTATGTTGAGTGAAGTCAAACAAAAGTGCGTGCCCTTCGAGGACGCGCACTTTGGTTGCGCTTCGTCATCTGTCGTGCACGCGGTAGCAAGATAAATCGCAGTGCATCGCGCTCATGCAGATGGGTGCACGTCTACGCAGGCTTGTTGACCTTTAACTGCATCGACTTGTACTCGAGATACTCTTCGAGTCCGTACGTGCCGTTCTCGCGACCGTGCCCGGACTGCTTGAAGCCGCCGAACGGAGCGGCCATGTTCCATGCGCCGCCGTTGATGTCGACCTGCCCCGTGCGGATACGCCGCGCGACGCCAATCGCGCGCTCGTCGCTGCCGGCCCATACCGCACCAGCAAGACCGTATAGCGAGTCGTTGGCGATGCGCACGGCTTCCTCTTCGTCCTTGTATGTGAGGATCGTCAGCACGGGCCCGAAGATTTCCTCCTGCGCGATCGTCGCTTTCGGATGGACACGGCCGAACACCGTCGCCTTCACGAAGAAGCCTTTGGACACACCGTCCGGCATGCCTGGACCACCCGTCACGAGATCTGCGCCTTCCTCGATGCCGCGCGCAATATAGTGCTGCACTCGCGCTTGCTGTGCAGCCGAAGCGAGCGGACCAAGACGCGTCGTCTCGGCACGCGGATCGCCTGCCACGAAGACTTCGGCCGCCTTCTTCGCAAGATCGCGCACTTCGTCATAGCGCGATTCCGGTACGATCATGCGTGTATGCGCGGAACAGGTTTGCCCTGAGTTCAGGAAGCATGCGTTCACCGTGCCCTTGATCGCCGCCGCAAAATCCGCATCGTCGAGTATCACCGACGCCGACTTGCCGCCCAGTTCCAGCGCGACACGCTTCACCGATGCCGCCGCCAGTTCCGATACACGCTTGCCCGCGCGCGTGGAACCTGTGAACGACACCATGTCGACAGACGGATGGCTGGCAAGCACTTCGCCGACCACCGGTCCATACCCACAGACGAGGTTGAATACGCCGGCGGGTAGCCCCGCATCATGAATTGCTTCGGCCAGCACGAACGCGTTGAGCGGCGCGACTTCCGACGGCTTGAGCACGATAGTGCAGCCCGCGGCAAGCGCCGCTGCAACCTTCAGCGTGATCTGGTTAAGCGGATAGTTCCACGGCGTAATCGCGGCCACGACACCGACCGGTTCTCGCACGACGAGCGAGTTGCCGACCTGCTCTTCGAAGTGGAATTCACCTGCGAGCTTCGCGTAGGCATTCCAGTTGTACACGGGACCACCGACCTGAATTGCACGCGCAAGCTTGATCGGCATGCCGACTTCGCCGCAAATGTAGCCGGCGAGTTCATCGGTGCGCGCCTTGAGGTTGTAGGCAATCTTTTGCAGGTACTTGGCGCGCTCCTTGGGTGGCGTCGCCGCCCAACTGTCGAATGCGGCACGCGCAGCATTGATCGCCTCTTCGGCATCCGCTTCGTTGCCTTCGGGGATGCGGCCCATGATTTCTTCGGTGCCTGAGTCGATCACGTCGATCGTGCCGGTGCCACATGGTTTGATCCATTTGCCGTCGATGTAGAAGTGCTCGAAGGTCTTCATGTCTTCTGTCCTGTCGCACGGATAGTCTATTTATTCTACTCGCCGACTTAGGACGTAATCGGACACACGCGAGACTAATCGCTCGAGCAACACCATAGCCCCGCCGCACCAAACAAAAAACCCGCTTCGTCTGAAGCGGGTTTTCGCTAGAAGCCAGGCAGTAATGCTTGCTTACTGCACGCCCTGGCTCGCCAGGAAGTCTTCGTAATTGCCGCCGAAATCGTTCAGCGTACCGTCCGTCTTCACTTCGATGATGCGGTCGGCGAGACCGCTCACGAATTCACGGTCGTGCGAAACGAAAATCAGCGTGCCATCGTACTTTTCCAGTGCAATCTGCAGTGACTCGATCGATTCCATGTCCATGTGGTTGGTCGGTTCGTCCATCAGCAGCACGTTGTGGCGGCCCAGCATCAGCTTGCCCCAGATCATGCGACCCTTCTCGCCACCCGACAGCACCTTCACCGACTTCTTGATGTCGTCTGCATTAAAGAGCAGGCGACCAAGCGTGCCGCGCACCATCTGCTCGTCGTCACCTTCCTTTCGGTAATGGTCGATCCAGTCCATCAGCGTGATGTCGTCCGGAAATTCTTCGTACGTGTCTTGCGGCATGTACCCGACGTTCGCGTTCTCGGCCCATTTGATCTTACCGTGGTCGACCGTGAGATTGCCATACAGCGAACGCAGCAGCGTCGTCTTGCCCGCGCCGTTTTCACCGATGATCGCAATACGCTCACCCGGCTGCACGCTGAAGTTGAAGTTCTGGAAAATCGTGCGGTCGTACTTCTTTGTGACGTCTTCAGCGACCACTGCAATATTGTGCAGTTTCTTCTCGTACTCGAAGCGGATGAACGGGTTCTGACGCGACGACGGCTTGAATTCCTCGATCTTGATCTTGTCGATCATCTTCAGACGGCTGGTTGCCTGACGCGCCTTCGACTTGTTGGCCGAGAAGCGGCGCACAAAGTCCTGCAGGTCGGCGACGCGCTCCTTCGCCTTCGCATTCGCGGCCTGCTGGCGCTCGCGCGCCTGCGTGCTCGCGAGCATGTAGTCGTCGTAGTTGCCCGGGTAGACCTTCAGCGTGCCGTAGTCCATGTCCGCCATATGCGTGCAAACCTGGTTCAGGAAGTGACGGTCGTGCGAGATGATGATCATCGTCGAGTCGTACTCGTTCAGCACGTCCTCGAGCCAGCGGATCGAGTTGATGTCCAGGTTGTTGGTCGGCTCGTCCAGCAGTAGCACGTCGGGCTTCGAGAACAGCGCCTGCGCCAGCAGCACGCGCAGTTTCCAGCCCGGCGCGACATTGCTCATCGGACCATTGTGCAGGTCGATCGCGATGCCAATGCCGAGCAGCAGTTCACCCGCGCGCGCTTCCGCCGTGTAGCCGTCGTACTCGGCAAACTTCGCTTCCAGTTCCGCCGCGTGCATGTAGTCGTCGTCGGTAGCTTCCGGGTTCGCGTAAATCGCATCGCGCTCGGTCATCGCCGCCCACATTTCCGCGTGGCCCATCATCACGACGTCGAGCACGCGCACGTCTTCATACGCGAACTGGTCCTGGCGCAGCTTGCCGAGACGAACGTTCGGCTCGAGCATCACGTTGCCGGAGCTCGACTCCAGGTCGCCGCCCAGAATTTTCATGAACGTCGACTTGCCGCAACCGTTCGCACCGATCAGGCCGTAGCGGTTGCCTTCGCCGAATTTGACCGAGATGTTCTCGAACAGGGGTTTCGGCCCGAATTGCATGGTGATGTTGGCAGTAGACAGCACGGCGCGTCCCTTTGAATGTAGATCGGCGAAAAACCAAATATCTTAGCAGGTTATCGCATCTCGCGCGCCGCGCCCCGGGCCGCCGCGATACCCCGCTACGCTTTTTTACGCGGCGTGTGCAACACGTCGATGAAACCGGAAAGATCGGCATCCGCCAGCCCCATGACTGCACCCAGGCGTAGTAGCTGCTGCACTGTGCCTGAAACCGGCATTGGAGTGCCTGTTTCGTACGCAGCGGCTGCAATCGTATCGACGTCCTTCTGGAACGTGCTCAGCGCGCCGATGGGCGGCTGGCCCGCTTGCGTCATGCGCGGCACGAAGGTCTGCAGCAGCACCGAATCCGCCCAGCCGCCGGCGAGCGCTTGCGTCAGGCGCGCGGCGTCGATGCCGCTGCGTTGCGCAAGGCTGACGGCCTCGGCGATCGCCGCCACCGTCGATGTGACGATCGCCTGATTGCAGAGCTTCGTCGTCTGTCCCGCGCCCGCCGCGCCCATATGCGTGACGCGCGCCGCGTAGGCCCCGATGACGGGCGTCACTGCCTCGACATCGGCGGCGTCTCCGCCCGCCATCACGGCGAGCGTGCCCGCGATTGCGCCTGCAACGCCGCCCGACACGGGCGCGTCGATCCAGCCGATATCCGCTTCGGCGGCCCGCTTTGCGAAGACGCGTGTAGCCGATGGCGGAATGCTGCCGTGATCGACGATCCAGCGAACAGGACTCGCTCCGTTCGACTGGTTGACACCCTGCACGACCCCGTTCGTGCCGAACACGACTTCCTCGACGGCCGCCGCATCCAGCACGCACAGGAAAATGGCTTCAGCCCGACTGGCCAGTTCCGCAGGCGTCGACGCGACGGTCGCGCCGTCAGCCACCAGCGCGTCCGCCTTGGCGCGCGTGCGGTTCCACACCTGTACTGCATGTCCTGCACTCAGCAGATGCCGGATCATCGGCGCACCCATCAGCCCCGGTCCGCAAAAACCGATCTCCACTTGTTTCTCCTCTATTCGGCGCATCAAACGCACCGGATTGCAGCCACCGTTGTGCGGCACATGAATCGTCAATGATACCGGTGGCATCGCAATGCATCATGCCGGGCACGCGACGTGCGACGTGAATTCTGGTTCGTTCACACGACAGGCATTGCCTATACTTTTTTCGACCACCAGGAGGTGAATCATGAGCGACCACGTGTACAAGCAGATTGAGCTAACCGGTTCGTCGACGAAGTCCAGTGACGACGCCATCCGTTGCGCGATCGAAAAGGCCGGCGAAACACTGCGCAATCTGCACTGGTTCGAAGTCATCGAAACGCGCGGCCAGATCGAAGACAACAAGGTTTCGCACTGGCAGGTGACGCTCAAAGTCGGCTTGCGCATCGAGGATTGATGCCGGCGTCCGCCGGCATGCATGCGGCCGTGAAAGCGCGGTCGCTCGATTCGCGTACCTCATGAAAAAAGCTGCACAGGGCCCAGAGCCCTATGCAGCTTTTAGAGTCGCACGCGCCGCGCAGTCCGAGTGCCTGTCGATTCACGCGCCGCGTCAGATCCGGCATGCCGCGCGCGATTCACATCGTCCACGTCACATCGTCACGTCACATCGGCACGTCAGCTCGGGACATCACTTCGGCAACGAGCCGTCCACGCCCTCGACGTACCAGTTCAGGCGCTGCAGTTCCGGATCGGTCAGAGTCTTGCCAGCCGGCACCTTCACGGCGCCCGTCTGGTCCTTGATGGGACCCGTGAAGACGTCCCACTTGCCGCCTGCCAGTTGCGTGCGCTTCGCTTCGACCTCCTTCTGCGCATTGGCCGGGATCGCCGACGTATTCAGGTCTTCGAGATTGACAGCCTTCTGCGGAATGCCCCACCACACCGGGTCGTTCTTCCACTTGCCGTCCAGCACCTGCTGGATGGCGGCCGAATAATACACGCCCCAGTGCGCGACCACCGAGCCGAGATGCGCGTCGGGACCGAACTTCTTCATGTCAGAATCCCAGCCGAATGCATGCACATGCTTTTCGGAAGCCGTTGCGAGCGTCGCGCTGGAGTCGGTGTTCTGCAGCAGCACGTCGGCGCCCTGGCCGATCAGCGTTTCAGCCGCCTGCTTTTCCTTGCCCGGATCGAACCAGCTGTTGATCCAGATGACCTTCGTGTGCACCTTCGGATTCACCGAGCGCGCGCCAAGCGTGTATGCATTGATGTTGCGCACGACTTCCGGAATCGGCACCGACGCGACGAAGCCAAGTGTATTCGTCTTCGTCACGTAGCCCGCAGCGACGCCTGCGAGATATGCACCCTGATACATGCGCACGTCATACGTGCCGAAGTTCGCTGCCTTCTTGTAGCCGGTTGCATGCAGGAAAACGGTGTCCGGGAAGTCCTTCGCCACC
Source organism: Paraburkholderia franconis (assembly GCF_009362735.1). Taxonomy (GTDB): domain Bacteria; phylum Pseudomonadota; class Gammaproteobacteria; order Burkholderiales; family Burkholderiaceae; genus Paraburkholderia; species Paraburkholderia franconis. The sequence continues at coordinate 32,523 of NZ_WHNP01000007.1, forward strand.
TTCAGCTCGAAATCCTGGTAGCCGAAGCTCGAACCGAAGATGATCTTGTTGCCCTTGTTCGCCAGATCGCGGAACACGCGCTCCGAGTCCGCGGATTCCGGCACGTTCTCGATGCGCGTGATCTTGATCTTGTTGCCGAACTTCGCTTCGGCCTCCTTCGAGCCCTGGTCGTGCGCAAACGTCCAGCCCGCGTCGCCCGGATTGCCGAGGTACACGAATGCGACGCCGGGCACATCGGCGGCCTGCGCCGTCTGCGTCAGTGCGCCGCCGGCAGCCAGCGACGCAGCCGCCAGCGCAAGTGCGCTCAGCATGGTTCTTTTTTTCATGTTTTCTCCTGTCGTTGGGTTTTGATTGATGAACCGGGACGCATGAGCCCCGCGTATGGATTCGTTCACGCGCTCAGCCCGCCGCGAAGAATGGCTTGCCGAGAGACGCAGGCGCATTCAGGCGGATCGTGTTCGGATTGCGCGAAATCAGCACGAGTACGACGACGGTCGCAAGGTAAGGCAGCATCGCAAGAAACTGTGTCGGCACTGGAACGCCGATCGCCTGTGCATAAAACTGCAGGCCCGTCACCGCACCGAACAATAATGCACCGATCAACAGCCGTCCCGGACGCCACGTCGCGAACACGACGAGTGCCAGCGCGATCCAGCCGCGACCTGAAGTCAACTGCTCCTGCCACAGGTGCAGATTAACGATCGAGTAGTAGCCGCCTGCGAGCCCCGCCATCGCTCCGCCAAAGAGCGTCGCGCCATAGCGCACGCCGATCACGGGAAAACCGACTGAATGTGCGACCTGCGGCGACTCGCCCACCGAGCGCAGCACGAGCCCGGCGCGCGTGCGGTACAGGAACCAGCCGACGACGGCGAACATGACGAACGCGAGATAGTCGAGTGGCGTAAGGCTGAACAATGCCGGGCCGAGCACGGGAATCTTCGAGAGGCCGGGAATGACCCATGTGCCGATCGACTCACGCACGGCCGCCGACGTGTACGGCTTGCCGACATACGCCGAAAGGCCGATGCCGAAGATCGTCAGCGAGAGGCCCGTCGCGACCTGGTTCGCGAGCATCGACAGCACGAGGAACGCGAACAGCAGCGACATCGCGATGCCTGCGCCGATCGCGGCGAGCACGCCGAGCCACGGGTTGCCCGTGATCGACGTCACCGCGTAGCCCGTCACGGCGCCCATCAGCATCATCCCTTCGACGCCAAGGTTGAGCACGCCCGACTTCTCGGTCACGAGTTCGCCGATGCCCGCGAACATCAGCGGTATCGCCGCGACGACCGCGCTCGACGTCAGCGAGCTAGCTTGTTGAATATCCATGTTGATCCGGTTTCGAGCCTTGTTACGATGCCGCGATGCCGCGACGGCGCACGCGATAGTTGACGAACAGATCGGCGCCCAGCAGGCAGAACAGCAGCAGCCCCTGGAACACGCCGGACAACGCCTGCGGCAGCTGCATCGATGTCTGCACGGCTTCGCCGCCGAGGTACAGCAGCGCCATCAGCAGACTCGCGAGCACGATGCCGACGGGATGCAGCCGCCCGACGAACACGACGATGATCGCGGTGAAGCCATAGCCCGGCGACCATGTCGCCTGCAACTGGCCGATGGGGCCGGCGATTTCACCCATGCCCGCGAGGCCCGCCAGCGCGCCGCTGATGAGCAGCGACGTCCAGATCGTCTTCTTGTCCGAAAAGCCCGCGTAGCGCGCGGCGAGCGGCGCAAGACCGCCGACGTTCATCCGGAAGCCGGCGAAGCTCTTGCGCATGAAGAGCCACACGAGCGGGATCGCCACGATCGTCACGAAGATCGATGCGTTCAGCCGCGTGCCGCGCATGAATTTCCAGTGCCAGTCGCCGTAGAGCGTCGGGTACAGCGCGTCGCCCGTGAACATTTCGGAGAGCGGGAAGTTCATGCCTTGCGGATCACGCCACGGGCCGCTCACCAGATAGATCAGCAATTGCGTCGCGACGTAGGTGAGCATCAGGCTCGTGAGGATTTCGTTCGTGTTGAAGCGGCTCTTGAGCAGCGCAGGAATCGCCGCCCACGCCATGCCGCCGAGCATCCCGGCGATCATCATCGTCGGCAGGATCCACCAGCCCGTCGCCTGATCGAAGTAGATCGCGACGCCGCTCGCCGCGATGCCGCCCAGCACCATCTGCCCTTCCGCGCCGATGTTCCACACGTTCGCGCGATAGCCGATCGCAAGACCGAGGCCGATCAGGCACAACGGCGACGCCTTCAGCAGCAGTTCGGACCAGCCGTTGACGCTCGAAAGCGGCTCGATGAAAAACGCGACCATCGCCTGCACGGGATCGCGGCCGACGAGGCTAAAGATCAGAAAGCCGATCACGAGCGTGAGAAGCGCAGCGATCAGCGGCACGGCAAGCTGCATCGTTCGCGAGGGCGTCGTGCGGGCTTCGAGTCGATACGGAAGAATCATTGTGTGCCTGGTCGATGGGGTGTCTGCGGTTTGATCCGGGCTCGCGTGAGGCGCCTCGTGTCGTGCGCGTTGCGCGTGCGCCGTCATGCATGCGCCGGCTGGCCGGCCGACGGCGGCGCACCTTCGCGGTCGCCGAAGAGCCCGGCCATCCAGCGGCCGATTTCCTCCGCGTTCGTGTCGCCCGTCTTGCGCGACGGCGACAGGCGCCCGCGCGCCAGCACGGCCAGGCGATCGCAAATGTCGAACAGTTCTTCGAGTTCCTCGGAGATCACCAGAATCGCGACGCCGCGTGCGGACAGATCGAGCAACTGCTGCCGGATGAACGCGGCCGCGCCGACGTCGACGCCCCATGTCGGCTGCGCGACGACGAGTACCTTCGGCGCCTGCAGGATCTCGCGCCCGACGATGAACTTCTGCAGATTGCCCCCCGACAGGCTCTGCGCAAAAGCGCCTTCGCCGCCGCAACGCACGTCGAAGGCTTCGATGCAGCGCTTCGCGAACGCATGCATCGCGCCCGCGTTGATCCAGCCCGAGCGGACCATCTGCTGCCGATGCGCGGTCAACAACGCGTTCTCCGCAAGCGACATCGCGGGAACAGCGCCGCGTCCCAGACGCTCTTCGGGCACGAACGCGAAGCCCAGCTTGCGGCGCGCTGCGGCGCCCAGCTTGCCCGCCGGCTTGCCGCAGATCGTCACCGCATCCGCGCGATGGCCCTTGTTGTTGCCCTTGTGTTCGCCCGACAGCGCGGCGAGCAGCTCGGCCTGCCCGCTGCCCGACACGCCCGCGATGCCGAAGATCTCGCCCGCGTGCACGCTGAAGGACACATCGTCGAGCGACGTGCCGAACGGATCGTCGCTCGACGACGACAGATGCTTCACGTCGAGCAGCACGTCGCCCGGCATGTGCGCGCGGCGCTCGTAATCGGGCAGTGAATGGCCGACCATCAGCTGCGCCAGCGACGCGTGCGTTTCCTCGCGCGGCCTCACGTGCCCCGTCACCTTGCCGCCACGCATCACGGTCGCGGTATCGCAGAGCTCCTGGATTTCGTCGAGCTTGTGGCTGATGTAGAGAATGCTGCAGCCTTCCGACGCGAGACGGCGCAGCGTTTCGAACAGCTTGCGCACGGCTTGCGGCGTGAGCACGGAAGTCGGCTCGTCCATGATCAGCAGACGCGGGTTCTGCAGCAGGCAGCGCACGATCTCGACGCGTTGCCGCTCGCCCACCGTCAGGCTGTGCACGTGACGCTGCGGATCGATGTCGAGCCCGTAGTCCGCCGACACCTCGCGGATGCGTTTGCCGAGCGCCTTCAGATCGAATGGCTCGTCGAGCGCGAGCGCAATGTTCTCGCCGACCGTCAGCGTCTCGAACAGCGAGAAGTGCTGAAACACCATGCCGATGCCGAGCTTGCGCGCGGCCGCCGGACTCGCGATCTCGACGTGCTGTCCTTCCCAGCGGATTTCGCCCGCATCCGGCCGCACCGCGCCGTAGATGATCTTCATCAGCGTGCTCTTGCCCGCGCCGTTTTCGCCGAGCACCGCATGGATTTCGCCGGGCTCGACGACCAGCGTGACGTCGTCGTTGGCGCGCACGGCGGGATACTGCTTGCTGATGCCCGCGAGCGCGAGGCGCGGTGTGGCGCGGCCGCTACGGTTTGCGCCGCTTGCGTGTGCGCTGCCGCCCGTCGGGCTGACTGAAGATGTGTCGCTCATGTTGTTCCGTATTACGCGTGATGCCGCCAGCACGCGGCCTCACACGTTTCCCCGATTGAATTGCCCGCGTGGACGCGCGTGTCGTGGTGCCGCAGCCGATCGACGATACCGAAATCGACCCCATCAGTCGAGCCGCCAAAATTCCCGCAGAGCCGCGCCACTGCACGGTTTGCGGGTATCCCTCCCTTGACGGTCTCTTATCCCTATATTAAAACGCATATAGCCCCATGCCAGTTCGATCAGCCTGAACATATATTTCGGAGAAGTCATGAGCCAACAACGCGAGGCGATCGACACTTACCTGCTGCGCGTCTTGCACACCCTCCTGATGGAGCGCAGCGTCACGCGCGCCGCCGTCAAACTGAACCAGTCCCAACCCGCCATCAGCGCCGCGCTGCGACGGCTGCGCGACATCACCGGCGATCCGTTGCTCGTGCGCGGCAAATCCGGGATGGTGCCGACCGAGTACGGGCTGCGACTGCTCGAACCCGTCCAGAATGCACTGCGCGAGATCGAACGCATTAAATTTCAGCAGCACAACTTCGACCCCGCAACTTCGATCCGCTGCTACCGGATCGGCTGCCCGGACTACCTGAACGTGCTGTTCGTGCCGACCGTCGTCGAGCGCTTCCGCCAGGCCGCGCCGAACGCGACACTCGAGTTCCACTCGCTCGGGCCCGCGTTCGACTATGAACTGGCGCTCGAGGACGGCAAGCTCGATATCGTCGTCGGCAACTGGCCGGAACCGCCCGAGCAGCTGCACCTGTCGAACCTGTTCGTCGACCAGATCGTGTGCCTGATGAGCAACACACACCCGTTCGCCCGGCGCGGCGTCCTGACGCTCGACCAGTACCTGAATGCGCCGCATCTCGCGCCGACGCCCTACTCCGTCGGCCAGCGCGGCGCGATCGACGTGCATCTGGCGCGCGAGCGCCTGAAGCGCCACGTCGTCGTCACGCTGCCGTACTTCAACCTCGCGCCTTACGTGCTGATCAAGTCGGACCTGATCTTCACGACGACGCGCCTGTTCGCCGACTACTACGCGAAGTTCCTGCCGCTGACCGTCGTGCCCGCGCCGCTCGACTTCCCGCCGATGCAGTATTACCAGTTGTGGCATGAGCGCGTGCACTACTCCGATGAAGTGCGCTGGTTGCGCAGCCTCGTCGCGGAGGCGACCAAAACGCTCGTCGACAAGTAAAGCGAGACAAAGAAGGCACTATGTTGCAGGCGGCGGTTGTTAAACCGCCGCTTCCGCTTTTGAAACTGCCGCTTCGCTTTTAAGCGGCACTTTCGTACAGCGACTTCGCAAGGCTGTTGTGCCGTTCGATCACGGGGCCCAGGTCCACCGTCGTCAGCACGCCGTCCTTGACGACGATCTTTCCGCCGATCACGCTCGTCGATACCTGAGACGGCGCGCAGAACACAAGCGCCGCGACAGGATCATGCAGTGCACCCGCAAAAAGCGGCTGGCGCAGATCGAACGACACGAAATCCGCTGCCATGCCGGGCGCCAGCGCGCCGATATCGTAGCGGTTTAGTACCTTTGCGCCGCCGAGCGTCGCGATTTCGAGCGCTTCGCGCGCCGTCATCGCGTCGGGCCCGAAGCCGACCCGCTGTAGCAGCAACGCCTGGCGCACTTCGGCGACCATCTGCGCGCCATCGTTCGACGCCGACCCGTCGACACCGAGCCCGACGGGCACGCCCGCCAGCCGCATCTTCTTCACAGGCGCGATGCCCGATGCGAGCCGCATGTTCGAACAGGGACAATGCGCGACGCCCGTGTCCGTGCGCGCGAACAGGCCAATGCCCGCATCGTCGAGTTGCACGCAGTGCGCATGCCATACGTCGCGGCCGACCCAGCCCAAGTCCTCGGCATACTCGGCCGGCGTCATGCCGAACTTCTCGCGGCTGTATGCAACATCGTTCACGTTCTCGGCGAGGTGCGTATGCAGGGACACGCCGTAGTGCCGCGCCAGTGCAGCCGATTCGCGCATCAGATCGCGGCTCACCGAAAACGGCGAGCACGGCGCAACGACGATGCGCAGCATCGCATAGCGCCCTTCGTCGTGATACGTCTCGATCAGCCGTTGCGTGTCCTTCAGGATGTCCGCTTCGCTTTCGACGACGGAATCGGGCGGCAGGCCGCCGTCCTTCTGTCCGACGCTCATGCTGCCGCGGCTTGCATGAAAACGCATGCCGATACGGCGCGCGGCGGCGACGCTGTCATCGAGACGGCTGCCGTTCGGATAGATGTACAGGTGATCGCTCGACGTCGTGCAGCCTGAGAGCAGCAGTTCCGCCATCGCCGTCAGCGTCGAAATTTCGATCATCTCAGGCGTGAGATTCGCCCACACCTTGTACAGGTTCGTCAGCCAGCCGAACAACTCGGCGTTTTGCGCGGCCGGAATCGCGCGCGTCAGGCTCTGATACATGTGATGGTGCGTGTTGACGAGACCGGGAATGACGAGATGCCCCGTCATGTCGAGAATCTCGTCGGCCGTGTCCGGCAGTTCCGCAGTCCGGCCGACGGCGACGATCCGGTTGTCTTCGATATAGAGGCCACCGTCGCGCAGTTCGCGCCGCCCGTCGTCCATCGTCACGAGTACGTCTGCGTGTCGGACCAGCATCGTCTTGCCGCGCTGGCCGGTTGTTCGCGTTGCGCCCGTTGCTTGGGTTTGCATCGTCATTCGTTTCTCCAGTGCCGCCCTGTTCGCCGCCACGCGATGCGGCTGCCGCTGCATTCGGCTGCATAGGATTGCATGCCGTCACTTGCTGCTGCATCGATCTGCACGTGATCACTGTCCGCGGCAGTCCGGGCGAGTGCAAAAGTCGTTCGAACGCGATGTCACGGGCACGCCACCGCGCCGCCGCGTCCCGTTCGAACGCCGTTGGCCCGGTTACCCGGCGTGCTCCGCCGTCTTCGGGATGCACGGCCGCACCGTGCATGGACGTAACCTTCGGACGACAAAATTGCGCTGGCAACCCGGGAGGTTGCGATACCCGGATTCACGCAGTGCATATAGTCGGTATTTTTGGCGCCGGTACGATCGAGCAAGCGCGGCCATGCCGTTTCGGACTGCACTCGACTACCTGTGCAGAGGCTTTCAGTGAGCCGTCATGCGGCAGCGATTATCTTTCCTATCGCGCGCTCGCGCAGATGAACAATGTTTCTACAATGGATGTCACGGCGCTCGCTTCAATCCGCCGACGGGTATGTAGCCACTGACGTGGAGCCTCGATCCGCCGCAAACTGATGGATCGGGCCGCCGCTGAAACCTCGCATCTACACAAGGACAATCGCGAATGGGCAAGCTCACTACCCACGTGCTCGACACGGCAAACGGCCGTCCCGGCGCCGATATCAAGGTCGAACTGTTTGCGCTTTCCGGCGACACGCGCCGCGCGCTCAAGGCCACCACCACCAATCACGATGGCCGCTGCAACGAGCCGCTGCTCGAAGGCGATGCACTGACTGTCGGCGAATATGAACTCGTGTTCCATGCGGGCGACTACTTCGCGTCGATCGGCACCAAAGTGCCCGAGCCGCGCTTCGTCGATCGTGTCGTACTGCGTTTCGGCATCGCCGACGCCGGCGCGCATTATCACGTGCCGCTGCTGGTGTCGCCGTGGTCGTACAGCACCTATCGCGGCAGCTGACACGGAACGACGCGGCGCCTCGTACACGGGCGCGTGCGTTTCGCCGATGACATGGAGACATGCGCGAAGCGCAAGCCGGACAGACGCGGTCCATCAGTACCCGAGTTCATCTTATTGTCGTTGCATGCATTGAACCCCTAGCGGACATGCAGCGGCGCAACAGCATCGCATTGCGCGCAGCACACGAGATGCTGCGCGAACAACGAATCAAAAGTGGAGGAGTTTCATGGAAGGCTTTATTACCGACTGGCTGAATCTCGCGATTCGCTGGTTTCATGTGATCGCCGCGATCGCCTGGATCGGCGAGTCGTTCTATTTCGTCGCTCTCGATAACAGCCTGAGGCCGCCCACCGACCCGAGCCAGCGCCGGCGCGGCGTGTTCGGCGAACTGTGGCACGTGCACGGCGGCGGCTTCTACAACATGCAGAAGTACACCGTCGCGCCGCCCGAGATGCCCGATGACCTGCACTGGTCGAAGTGGCCGTCGTACACGACGTGGCTTTCCGGTTTCGGGCTCTTCACGGTGCTCTATCTGTTCGCGCCGAACACGTATCTGATCGACAAGAACGTGCTCGATATGGGCCCCGTCGTCGCGATCTTCTCGGCACTCGGCTTCCTCGCGGCAGGCTGGATCGTCTATGACTCGTTGTGCCGTATCCTTGGCAACCGGGACAAGCTGCTCGGCATCTGCGTCGGCATCTACGTGCTGATCGCGGCCTTCCTCGCATGTCACATCTTCGCGGGCCGCGCAGCGTATCTGATCATGGGCGCGATGCTCGCGACGATCATGTCGGCGAACGTGTTTTTCGTGATCATTCCCGGCCAGCGCAAGATGGTCGACGCGATGCTCAAGGGCGACACGCCGAACCCGATCTACGGCAAGCGCGGCAAGCAGCGCTCCGTGCACAATACGTACTTCACGTTGCCCGTCGTGTTCGCGATGCTGTCGAACCACTACGCGATGACGTACACGCATCCGTACAACTGGGCAGTGCTCGTCGTGATCATGCTGGCGGGCGCGCTGATCCGCCAGTTCTTCGTGATGCGTCACCGCGGCCAGATACTGTGGTATCTGCCCCTCGCCGGCGTCGCGCTGATGTTCGGCGCGCTGTTCTGGACGATGCCGAAGCCGGTCGTGCCCGTGGCGGAAGCTGCGAACGCGCCCGTCATCAAGCTCTCCGATATCGTGCCCGTGCTGCAGCAACGCTGCGTCGCGTGCCACTCCGCGCATCCGACGCTGATGGGCAGCGCGCCCGCCGGCGTGCTGCTCGATACGCCCGACGAAATTTCGACGAACGCGCAGCGCATCTATCAACAGGCCGTGACGCTCAAGGCGATGCCGCTCGGTAACGTCACGCACATGACCGACGGTGAACGACAACAAATCGCCGCGTGGTTCCAGGGCGGCGCAGTGAAATAAGACGAGGTGTCGATGATGGGCGCAAGCCCGTTTCTTCGAGGTTGGCGGGCTGTTCGCGCAAGCGGCAGCCCGTTTTTTTTTGCGTCTGACGACTGCACTGGGCTGCACGTTTGCGTGCGGATGAATCGGTGCCGGGGCGTTCGTAGCCCGAAGCTACGGCATGCGCATTTAGCAGGTATTTCGCGGCCCTGGATCTACAAGCTGGATGCTGCGGCCTGTGCTCCTCGGGAGCGTCAATTATCGGCAAATCGCTTCGGGGCGAAGCCTGCTCGACGACTTCCTGGTCGATCTGTTCCGCGAAGAACTTTCATCGCGCCCGATGCGCAGCGCGACACATCGTCAGCCGCTGCGCAGCCCGAAAAAGAACATGCAGTTCAAAGTCTCGTCGAAGTCGAATGCAATCGACGCGGCGGGTTTCTCCGATCCCGAACCTGCCGACAAAAAAGCCCATCGCGGACATTCATCCGCGATGGGCTTTTCCTTCATCACCGAAGCACCGCACACGACGCGATGCATGTCACGTCATCTCAAATCGCTACAGCGCTCAACGCCTCTTCCGTGAGCCACAGCGAAGCCGTCAGATCCTGCTCGTTGAGATTGAGCCCTTCGCCGCCGCGATCGACGACGATGAAATCGCTCACTTCGCCCAGCGCGATCAGCGGATGGTGCCACACGGCTTTCGCGTAGTTCACGCCCTGCCAGCCGCTTGTGACGAATGCGCGAATCTTCGACTCGTCGAGTAGGCCTGCCGGCGCGACCACGACCAGATACGGCTTGTCGTTCAACGGAATGAACGCCTGGCTGCCGAGCGGATGCCGTTCGAGCATCTTCACTTCGAACGGCAGCACGCGCGGCTGCCCGCGAAACAGATTGACGAGCGTGCGGCCGTCCTGATCGGCGACATCGACTTTCGCGAGATCGTGATAACGGATCGTCGTGCCGAGATTGATCGGGATCTGCTTCGCGCCTTCCAGTTCGATCAAGTCGCCGAACGGCGCGAACGCTTCGCGTGTCAGCGGTTCGATGGCGAGTGTCTTCATCATGCGAGCGTGCCCCACAGACGCAGACGCGACACGCCGCCGTCCGGAATGATGTTGAAGCGGACATGCGTGACAGGGCCGAGCGCCGCGATCTCGCTTTCGAAGAAATGCTGCTTGTCCATCTGCAGCTTCTGTTCGCCGAGCAGCACCGGCCAGAACATCGCCTGCGTGATCAACGAGCTGTCGGTGCCGCCCGTCACATATGCGGCCTGAAGCGAGCAGCGATCAGGAAAGTTGCCCTTGAAGTGCGCCGTGTCGACTTCGATCTTCTTGATGACGCCCGGCTGCGCGAGCGCGACGATCGCCCAGTCGTTGCCCGGCTCGCGGCGTCGGCGCGTTTCCCAGCCGTCGCCCATGTTCACGCCGCGGCCCGGCATCAAGAGCGTCGACGCGGCCCCGAAGTGCTGGTTGTTCGCGGCAACCAGATACGCGCCGTTTTCCATCGCGGCCAGATCGAACAGATCGGTGCGGCTCGCGCCCGCCCAGTCGACTTGCGGCTGGCCGTACACGCGCAGGCGCGCGATGCCGCCGTCCGGATAGATGTTCACGCGCAAATGCGTGTACGCGTTCGTGTCGCCCACTTCGACGTAGTGGTGACTATTGCCTTGCAGCGTCGTCGACGGAACGATCTCGGTCCATTGCGTCGACTGGTTCGGCGCGCCATCCGTCACGCGTGCCGCTTCCACCGATGCCGCCGGCGGGAAGTTGCCCGTGAAGTGGCTCGTGTCGATATCGAGTCCCTTGATGACGCCCGGACGCGCGAGCTTCACGATGCACCAGTCGTAGCCCGTCGTACGCTTGCGGCGCGTCTCCCAGCCGTCCATCCACTTGCCGTGCTCGTCGTACTTGCCGGGAATGAAGACGGCGGGCTCCGGATTCAGCATCCGTTCCTTCGGCGCGAAGAAATCGTCGCTGGTTTCGAGCGCCTGTGCGCCGAGACGCGGGTCCGCGAGATTCACGAAACGGCGGGTGAATTCGGGTGCGTTGGGATCGAGAATCGGGAGTGCCATCTTTGTGTTCCTTGCTGTCGGGTTGTTGCTTTGTGTGAGTACTTTGTGTAAGTACCTTGGGCGCGCGATGTGGCGCGACGCAATGCCGAGCGCGCCGCGAGCGCGACGCTCACGCGCTGATCAGATCGTCGAGACGGAAACGCGCGATGCGGTAGATCTGGTCGAGGCTCGCGCGCAGTTCATCGGCGCGGCGGTTGTTCACACGCGATTCGAAGCTCGCGATGATCCCGTGCCGGTCATAGCCGCGCACGGCGAAAATGAACGGAAAGCCGAATTTCTCGCGATACGCCGCGTTCAGGCGCAGCAGCTTGTCGAACTCTTCCTGCGTGCATTGATCGAGACCGGCGCCGCTCTGCTCGCGCGTCGACTCGGCCGTCAGCTCGCCGCGCACGGCCGCCTTGCCCGCGAGTTCCGGGTGAGCGTTGATCAGCGCGAGCTGCTTCGCTTCGCCCGCTGCTTCGACGGCGTTCGACATCGTCTTGTGCAAGGCGTCGATGCTCTCGTAAGGACGCTGCGCGGCCGCCACTTCGGCGACCCACGGCGAGTGCTCGAAGACACCCGACAGCGCCGCGACGAACGCGTCGGTCGAGATCCTGTTCAATTGGTCGAGTGTGTATTGCATCGCCTTCATGCCGCAGCCCCGCGGATGTCCTGTGGTTGATAGGGGTGATGCTCGCGCCAGTGACGCGCGATATCGACGCGCCGCGTGACCCAGACGCGCTCGTGCTTTTCGATGTGATCGAGAAAACGCTGCAGCGCGCGAAAGCGCCCGGGCCGGCCAAGCAGACGACAGTGCATGCCGATCGACATCATCTTCGGCGCTTCGTCGCCCTCGTCGTACAGCACGTCGAATGCGTCGCGCAGATACGTGAAGAAATGGTCCGCTGTGTTGAAGCCTTGCGGCGTCGCGAAGCGCATGTCGTTGGTGTCGAGCGTGTACGGCACGATCAGTTGCGGTACCTTCGCGCCGCCCGTCACCTCGACGTCCATCCAGAACGGCAGGTCGTCGCCGTAGTAGTCGGAGTCGTACAGGAAGCCACCGTATTCGGCTACGAGGCGATGCGTGTTTGGACTGTCGCGGCCCGTGTACCAGCCGAGCGGCCGCTCGCCCGTCGCGCGCTCGATCGCTTCCATGCCGAGGCGCATGTGCTCGGCTTCGCGCTCGGGCGACATGTCCTGATAGTGAATCCAGCGATACCCATGACACGCGATCTCATGGCCCAGCTCGACGAACGCGCGCGCGACTTCCGGATGCCGTTCGATCGCCATGCCGACGCCGAACACCGTGAGCGGCAAGCCGCGCTTCTCGAACTCGCGCAGGATGCGCCACACGCCGGCACGCGAGCCGTATTCGTAGATCGACTCCATGCTCATATGACGCGACGGATACGCCGTCGCGCCCACAATCTCCGAGAGGAACTGTTCCGAGCCAGGGTCGCCGTGCAGCACGCAGTTCTCGCCGCCCTCTTCGTAGTTGAGAACGAACTGGACCGCGACGCGCGCGCGTCCTGGCCAGTCAGCCTGCACGGGATGGCGGCCGTAGCCGATCAGATCGCGTGGATAGTTCGAATCGAGTGACATGATGTGAGTGACGCAGCGGTCGGCGTGAGCGGTTGCAAGTCTGCGCCGGCGGACGTCGTGAAAGCGGGGAAACGCGCTACGGCAGGGCCGGCAGGGTTGAACCAGTGTAGCGAAAACACCCGGGTGCGCCCATACACCCGGGCAGATAGTGCGTGTCAGACGGAATGTATGTGCGGTGCAATATCGGCGGCGGGGTCGACGCGCAGCGCGCTCGCGTTGACCCGCAGCAGCGCGCCGTTCGTGCCGGTGACACCATTCGCGCCAGGCGCGGCTTGTTGCCTGCATGCCGCGTCGGCGGGCACTTCACTCGTCGGACTGAAGCGCGCGAACTCGCCGTCGTAGCGCTTCGCGAGCGGTCGCGCATAGTCGCCGCGCTTGGCCGTCGCGAGGCGCAACGCGACGAGCGCCTCGACCCATTTGACGGCGGTTGTCACGCCTTCGATCACGGGCGCGCCCAGCGCGTCTTCGATCTCTGCGCACAATTCCGCCATTCCCGCGCAGCCGAGCACGATCGCGTCCGACCCATCCTCGTCGAGCGCGCGACGGCATTCGTCGAGAATGATGCGCCGCGCCGCCGAGCCGGGCTGATCGAGCTCGAGCACGGCGACATCGGTGGCGCGAACGTTGCGGCAGAAGCGCTTCATGCCGTAGCGTTCGGCCAGATGCCAGGCCATCCCGCAGGTGCGCGAAAGCGTCGTTACCACCGAGAAGCCTGGCGCGAGCACGCTCGCCGCATGCATCGCCGCTTCCGCGATGCCGATCACCGGGCCGCGCGCCAGTTCGCGCGCCGCATAGAGACCGGGATCGCCGAAACATGCAATCACATAGCCGTCGAAGCCCTCACGCTCGCCCGCTTCGATTTCCGCCAGCAGCCCCGGCGTGGCCAGCGCTTCGTCGTAGTAGCCTTCGATCGACGGCGGGCCCATCGTCGGACTCACCGCCATCAGCTCCGTCCCCGGCGACACGACGCTGCGCGCGCAACGGCCCATGGCCTCCGTCATCCGTTGCGTCGTGTTCGGGTTGATCAGTTTGATACGCATGTCTACTCCTCTGTCGACCAGAGTTGGCGTGTCGACCAGAGTTGGCGCTTTAGCTGTCGGCTGGAGTTAGTGCTTTGGCACTTACTCCAGCCCCATGCAGAGCACTTACTCTGGTCTCATGCCTTATTCCAGTCCCCTGCAAGATGATTGCATTGCATTCATTGATGAACTGTCATGCGCGTTCATGCACTGCGTTGCAGCTTACGGACAAGCACACTGTAGAACACCGCACCGAGTCCAGCGCCGATGAACCACGAGAAGTTCGCCAGGCCGTCCAGCGACGGTACCATCACGCAGATCACCGCGATCAGTGCAGCCGGCAGCAGCGCGGCCACTGCACGATAGTTCACGCCCTTGTGATACCAGTACGAGCCCTTCTCCGACACCGTGTACAGATCGTCGAGCACGATCTTCTGACGCTTCACGAGGAAGAAGTCGACGATCAGGATGCCGTACAACGGTCCGATGAAGCTGCCGAGCACGTCGAGCGTGTAGTGGATCACGGCCGGGTTGTTGAAGAGGTTCCACGGCGTGATGAAGATCGACGCGACGGCAGCGAGCATGCCGCCTGCGCGCCAGCTGATGAGCTTCGGTGCGACGTTCGAGAAGTCGAATGCAGGCGACACGAAGTTGGCGACGATGTTGATGCCGATGGTCGCGATGGTGAACGTCAGTGCACCAAGAATTACGGCCGTCGGATAGTCGATGCGGCCCACCGTTTCGACAGGATCGGTGATGAGCTCGCCGAACACGGGCAGCGTCGCGGCCGTCGTGATGACCGTCACCAGCGAGAACGCGAGGAAGTTGACGGGCAGGCCCCAGAAATTGCCGCGCTTGACGCTGCGAAAGCTCTTGCCGTAGCGCGAGAAGTCGCCGAAGTTCAGCATCGGGCCCGAGAAGTACGACACCACCAGCGAAATCGCCGTGATCATCACGGGGATCACTTCCATGCCGTGATACTTCACGCCGCCCAGGTTGATGCCGATGTTCTGCCAGCCGGCGCGCCACACCATGTAGCCGGCCAGGATGAACATCACGACATACACGGCCGGACCGGCGAAGTCGATGAACTTCTTGATCGTCTCCATGCCGTTCCAGAACACGAATGCCTGCAGCACCCACAGCAGCATGAAGCCGGCCCAGCCGATCGTCGACAGGCCCATGAAGCCGTGATGATGCACGTCCGCGTACGGCACGAGCTGCGGGAAGAACTTGAGCACGACGATGACGAGCGCGCTCGATGCAAGATACGTCTGGATGCCATACCACGCGACGGCGATGAGGCCGCGGATCACGGCAGGAACGTTCGCACCCAGCACGCCGAACGTCGCGCGGCACGCGACGGGATACGGCACACCGTTCAGCTGGCTCGGCTTCGCGATCATGTTGCACAGCAGGTTCACGATCGTGATGCCGACGAGCAACGCGATCAGCACCTGCCAGCTCGTGAGGCCGAGCGCGAACAGGCTGCCCGCGAACACATAGCCGCCGACGCTATGCACGTCCGACATCCAGAACGCGAAGATGTTATAGGCGCCCCACGTCTGATGCTTCAACGGCGCGAGGTCTTCGTTGTACAGACGCTCGCTGTAGCCCGCCGGGAGCGCGTGAGCGCTTTGCGCGCCGCTCTCGTAATCGGGGATTGCCGAACTGTCCGGTGCTGCACTGAACTGAGCCATGGATTCCTCCTAAGGTGGGAACGTCGACGGGAATCGACGAGCATTGCATCGTGTATGCCAGGCGCACGACCGGCCCACGATATGGGTCGTGCCGATGCGCAGTGCCTGCACGTTGCCGCGGGTGTCTCCGTACTTACGTACTTGTTTTGATGGCCCGGCAGGCTTTCCGCGAATGCCTGCAAGGCTTTGCCGCGTCGGCATGGCCGCTTGATGAGCGCTCACGCCTTACGGTCTTTCGGTCTCGATACGCGCCGGGTGCGGCTCGTATCGGTTCATGTCCCGGTCGGCCTGTCGGCCGACTTTGTGATCAAACACAGTTCACTTCAGTGCAGCGCGCACCGCCTGCGAGCGCGGGCGGGCGGCACGCATGCACTTTGATTCAGCCGGCGACGACCTTGGACACACGCATGCCGAATACTTCATGCAGATCGGTGCCACCGCTTGCCGGCCGGTCAAGCATCTTCAGCTCGACGCTCTGCAGATGGCGCGACATCAGCGCGCCCGCCGTCTTCGCGTCGCCCGCGTCGATCGCCGCGAGAATCGCTTCGTGATCTTCGAACGAACAGGGGCTGCGGCCGAGCGATTCGTACAGCGCGGAGATCAGTGTCGAACGCGCGACGAGTCCGTTCAGGCAATCGCACAACACGGTGTTGCCCGTCAGCGATGCCAGTTCAGTATGGAATTCGCCCGACAGCCTGATCCACGCCGGGAAGTCACGCGACTCGAACGCCCTGCGCTCGCGGGCGATCATCCCGCCGATGCTCTTCAACCGCCGCGAGCCTTGGCCCGCGCAAATCTTGTCGACGACGGCCAGCTCGATGATCCGGCGCATCTCGAACACTTCATGCACTTCCTGCAGCGACGGACTGGCGACAAATGCGCCGCGGTTCGGCTCCAGATCGACGAGGCGGTCGGTGGCCAGGAGGGCCAGAGCCTGCCGGATCGGTCCGCGCTTGACGCCGAACACGTCGCACAACTGTGCTTCCGTCAATTTCGCGCCGGGCGCAAGCCGATGCTCCAGGATCGCGGCGCGAATGCGCTCGGCGATCGTTTCGGGTTTCGTGCTGCTCGCGGCGGCGTTGGGTGTCTCTGACATGATGAGCGTGCTGTTATGGGGTCCATCTTATGACGGACATAAAAATTGTCAACAATTTATGCCACCGACTTTCGACAATTTTGGTTTGGACTGACGTGCCCAAAACGATCCGAAACAGGCTCTGGCGACCGTCCTATGCGATTGAGCAGCCAACCGCTTCGGTCGAAGCCCCCTCCTCTGACGAACATTTTGTCAACAAAATTTGCGGCTACTGCGGGAAGTGAAGATTGGTGGGTACCGAAGGGGTAAGACGGTTAGTTGCGTCTTATAGCCAAAAACAAAGGCGAGTCGCCTCGCCTTTCCTCCGACGCAATGCGAGGCCTTGCCCCGCTCCCTGCGTCCTTACCCGAGCACGGGGTGTCCCGACACCGTCAGCTTGAATCCATGCGCCCCCGCGACGAGATGCGCCTGCGCGCCGACGGGCAGCGTCACCATGTCGGGGATGTGGCCGAACGGCAGGCCCGTCACGACGGGAATGCCGACCACCGACCTCACCTGCTCGATCATCGCGTGAAGATCGTAGCCGTTGTCGTAGTCGAACGGCTTGCCGCCCGAAAAGTCGCCGAACACGAGCGCCTGCTGCCGCTCGAGGATACCCGCGAGATGCAGCTGATAGATCAGGCGTTCGATCCGGAACGGCTGCTCGTTGACATCCTCGACGAACAGGATGCCGCCCTCGACAGGCGGCATATACGGCGAGCCGACCAGCGACGCCAGCACGGCCAGATTGCCGCCCCACAGCGTGCCTTTGACGTCGACAGTTTGCGCCTGAGGGAGCGTGCCGGAAATCGTGTAGGTATCCGAAGTCAGCGCGCGCCAGAAGTGCTTCATCGTGAAGTCGCTGACGGTTTCGGCGCCGAAGTCGACCGCGAGCATCGGGCCGCCGAAGGTCGTCACGCCCGCCTGCGCCAGCAGCGCCAGTTGGAGCGCGGTGAAATCGCTGTGGCCCACGAACGCAATCGGCTGGTCGCGCAAGCGGCGTTGCAGGCCCGCGTAGTCGAGCCCGTGCAGAATACGCACGGCGCCGTAGCCGCCGCGCACGGCGAGCACGATGTCGGGCAGCTCGCGCGACGGGTCCGCCAGCCGATTCAGCTCCGCTGCGCGTTCGCCGTCGGTGCCGGCAAAGCGCTGGTAACGCCGCTGCGTCGCGCCGATGTTTTCGACGTGATGCCCTTGCGCGCGCAACCGTTTCAGTGCGAGATGAATCGCGCTCGGATCGTGCGGATAGCCCGAAGGCGCAATCAGTTCGATGGTGCGATGCATGGCCATATCAGGCTGTCGTTCTGTTGACGGGATTGTTGTCTTAGAGCGTTTCGGACGCGCCGGGTTCGCCATCGCGTCCGGCGGCGGCGTGCCTTTCCCGCGCGGCACGCCGGCGATCCGCGAAGAACGAGCTCAGCGCATCACCGCATTCGTCTTCGAGCACGCCGCCCGTCACGGTCGTGTGATGGTTCAGCTGCGGATTCGCAAACGCATCGACGACGCTGCCGCATGCGCCCGTTTTCGGGTCGCGCGCGCCGAACACGACGCGCGCGATGCGCGCGTGCATGATCGCGCCCGCGCACATCAGGCAGGGTTCGAGCGTCACGTAAAGCTCGCAGCCCGGCAACCGGTAGTTGCCGAGCTTTTGCGCGGCGGCGCGCAGCGCGGCCATTTCGGCGTGCGCGGAAGGATCGTGTCCGCTGATCGGATGATTGAAGCCCGTCGCGATCACTTCGTCGCCGCGCACGAGCACCGCGCCGACGGGGACTTCGCCCGCGGCGCGCGCTTCGTCCGCGGCGGCCTGTGCGAGGCCCATGAAGTGGAGATCGCGTTCGGAGATATTGGTCAGTTCTGCGGGAACGGCGGCTTCGGCGTTCGACGCGTTCAAAGCGGCCGTAGCAGGCACGGCAAGCGGCGGCTGCGCGCCCGTTTGATCGGCGGCCTGGGCCGGCGAACCGGCGGGCAAATCGGTTTGCGACGCGGAAGGATCGACGTCGATGCTCACGCCGGCCCCGCGTCGGCAGCCGGGTCGTCAGCGGCGCGCTCCGAAAGACGCTCGGCGATGCGGCGGCAGTATTCGCGCGGCATCACGAGCGGTCCACCGCGCAGCGATTCCAGCGCCATGTCGAGCGCCAGCATCTTCGCCTGCAGACGGCAGCGGGTTGTCCGGTCGCTGACTGCATCCAGTTCGTTCTGCAGGTCGCGCAGCGCCCGCAACTGTTCGACGGCCGGCGGCACGAAGCCCGCATTCTTCAGAATGCGGTTCGCGATTCGAACTTCTTCGGGCACCAGTGCGTCGTCGTCGAGCGTCTGGGGCGCGCCGGCTCCCGGCAAATCGTCGAACTCGCCGCGCGCGGCCGCGGCGGCAATCCGTTGTTCGACAAGTGCATCAAGCAATTTCATTTGCAATCCACTACGTTGCGGCTCGGGCATTTTATCAGGAGCCGCGAAATGCATTTGTCAGACGCCTAGAGTGTGCAATCAGATCCTAAGAAATGTCGTATGGGATGGCGTTCTGCATCGAAATATGGTTGTCGATTTCCCTGCTCGTATGTCCCTATCGCCTGGCCGTTTTTCTCCGACGCGCAATTTACACACTGTTACGCAGGGCGTCCGTCAATAACGACGCGCGTTTCCCTATACTCGTCGCCGTCCACAGCTGGTGGCGCCACGACAATCACGCAACATGACCCACTCCCGTTTTGCTCGCCCTCTCGTCCGAACGTCGCTGATCGCGCTCTGCGTAACGCTGCCGCTTGCCGGCTGTGTCGTTCCCGGCAACGCGCCCTATGGTTCTGCTTACGGTTCGTCGTACGCCACACAACCGGCGTATGGGCAACCGGCGTACGCCCAACCGGCTTACTCTCAACCTGCCTACTCGCAGCCTGGTTATGTGCAGCCCGGTTACGCGCAGGCGCCGCAGTATCAGCAGCCCTACGCGCAACAGCCGCAATATCAACAACAGCCCGCGTACGATCAATCCGACTGGCAGGACGGCCAGAACCAGGGCTATCAGCAGCCGCAGCAGGGCTACGGATACGGCGAGCAATACGGCGTCGTCTCGTCGATCCAGCCGCTGGCCAATCCCGGTGCCGTGACAGCGGGCGGCGTCGCGGGCACGGTGATCGGCGCCGTCGTGGGCGGTGTGATCGGCAACCAGTTCGGGCACGGTCACGGGCGCGATGCTGCGACGGCGATCGGCGTGCTGGGCGGCGCTGTCGCCGGCAATCAGCTTGGACAGCAGGCGGGCGCGTCGTCGCCGGGCGGCTACCGGGTTTCCGTGCAACTGAACGACGGCTCGATGCGCGCTTTCGATGTCAGCACACCCGGCGACCTGCATCCGGGCGATCGTGTGCGCATCGCGGGCAACCGGCTCGATCGCTATTGATTCATCGATGACCCGTGCGCACGGTTGACGTCGGGCGCGCGCGATGCGCATGCAACGCGCGCAATATCCCGCTGGCGTGCCACGCGAGCCCAATTGCCGGGCCCCAACCCGGCGTCAGGCACTGTCCCCGGTTCGTAGAACATCGCAAACCGTGCCGACTGCAAAGCGACACCATGAGCTTCGCGTGCGCCGCTTTTTTCCAGCTTGAGCAGAGCGCAATCAGCAATCTTCATGTGTTGGAAAATCGGCTTCCAGCACTGCTGCTGACAGGGATCAGACGCCGCCGCCCCTCAGCGGCCAGCGCCCTTTTACGTCGTAGGGCGTCTCGCCGAGCCAGCTACGGATCAGGACAAATTCGCGCACGGTCCAGGTGATCGGTCCAATCGCGCGGGGATCGAACCTGCCTGCGCCGTACAGCAACGTGACGTGGGGCGTGAAACGCGCGCGTGAATCATGCAGACCTGCCCCTCTGAGCGCGTCCCCAAGTCCTTGCTGAAGGTCGATCATTTCATCCAGCCCGGCGCTCCCCGTCAGCACCAAAGGCCGATGCCCCTGCCGCCCGTTGAAGCTGGAGACCCGATCAAGCGTCAAGCCGAATGGCGGCACGTCAATGCTCGTCGCCGCGGCGCATGCACGCGCGACGGCTACCTCCGGCACACGCGCAAAGTCGCCCAGATGGTGCAGCGTGATGTGCAGGCGCTCGGTATGCAGCAGCCTGGCCTTGACACGCATCTCGGACCGCAGCCATCCCGCCATGTCAGCAATGCGCGCAGCGGTGTCCGGATCGGGCATCGCGACAAACAACAAGCGATGTTTCGGAGCCAGTTGAGGCGCCTCGAATCCTGGTAGCGTAAGTTGGGTCACAGCAGCATTGCAGGTACGCCGGTGGGAAAACATCCATTATCGTCAACCAGATGACGGCCCGCTCATCGCGCAAAAAACAACGCCCGGCAGGTGTCCTCCTGCCGGGCGTTTGCGTCACATGATGCTGTGATCAGATATTGAAGAGCAGCGTCCCGATAACACCGTCGGGCGTGTCCTGCAGACGCACGTCGAACGTGCAGACGACCTCCGCGCTGAAGTTCACTCCCACTCAATCGTCGCAGGCGGCTTGCCCGAAATGTCATACACGACGCGATTGATGCCGCGCACTTCGTTGATGATCCGGTTCGACACGTGGCCGAGCAGATCGTGCGGCAGATGTGCCCAGTGCGCCGTCATGAAGTCCAGCGTCTGCACGGCGCGCAGCGCGACGACATACTCGTACGTGCGGCCATCCCCCATCACCCCAACGCTCTTCACAGGCAGGAACACCGCAAACGCCTGGCTCGTCAGGTCGTACCACGACTTGCCCGTTTCCTTGTCGATGAACGTGCGCAGCGTCTCAATGAAGATCGCGTCCGCGCGGCGCAGCAGGTCTGCGTAGTCGCGCTTCACTTCGCCGAGAATCCGCACGCCGAGGCCCGGGCCCGGGAACGGATGGCGATACACCATCGACGGCGGCAGACCCAGCTTCACGCCCAGTTCGCGCACTTCGTCCTTGAAGAGTTCGCGCAGCGGTTCGAGCAGCTTCAGGTTCAGCGTTTCAGGCAGGCCGCCGACATTGTGGTGGCTCTTGATCGTGTGCGCCGCCTTCTTGCCCTTGCCCGCCGATTCGATCACGTCCGGATAGATCGTGCCTTGCGCGAGCCACTTCGCGTCCGTCAGCTTGCCGGCTTCGGCCTGGAACACTTCGACGAATTCTGCGCCGATGATCTTGCGCTTCGCCTCGGGATCGGTCACGCCCTTGAGCTTCGACAGGAACGCTTCGCTCGCGTCGACGTGAATCACCTTTACGCCCAGGTGATCGGCGAACGTCGCCATCACCTGCTCGGCTTCGTTCAGGCGCAGCAGGCCGTGATCGACAAACACGCACGTGAGCTGATCGCCGATCGCGCGATGCAGCAGCGCCGCCGCCACCGACGAATCCACGCCGCCCGACAGACCGAGAATCACGTGCTCGTCGCCGACCTGCTTGCGGATGTTTTCGACGGCCTCGTCGATGTAGTTGCCCATTTCCCAGTCAGGCTTCGCGCCGCAGATCTTCAGCACGAAACGCTCTAGCATCGCGCGGCCCTGCACCGTATGCGTGACTTCCGGGTGCCATTGCAGGCCGTAGAAGTGACGCGCTTCGTCCGCCATCGCGGCGATCGGGCACGATTCCGTCGATGCCATCAGCTGAAAGCCCGACGGCATTTCCAGCACCTTGTCGCCGTGGCTCATCCACACCTTCAGCATGCCGTGGCCCTCGGGCGTCGCGAAGTCCTGAATGCCGTCGAGGAAGCTCGTGTGGTTGCGCGCGCGCACTTCCGCATAGCCGAACTCGCGCAGATGGCCGGTATCGACCTTGCCGCCGAGCTGCTCGGCCATCGTCTGCATGCCGTAGCAGATGCCCAGCACGGGCACGCCCGCTTCGAACACCGCTTGCGGCGCGCGCGGAGTGTCGGTCTCGGTCACCGAGTTCGGGCCGCCCGACAGGATGATGCCCTTCGGCTTGAATTCGCGGATGAACTCGTCGCTGACGTCGTGCGGATGGATTTCCGACAGCACGTGCGCTTCGCGGATGCGGCGTGCGATCAGTTGGGTGACTTGCGAACCGAAGTCGAGGATCAGGATCTTGTCATGCATGGCAGCGGACGGAATCTAAAAAGAACGGATAGGGAAAGCCGCGCAAGTCGCTTCGCGACCGGGCGGCGTGGTATTCAAAACGGACCGGCTCAATGGGCACAAACAGTCGCGCTGGCGGCATGACCGCACTGCAACGAGGCACCATCGACGGCACCCCGGCGATGCACTCGCAGCGGCGAAGCTCCATCGACAGAAGGCCTGCGCGCAGACGGATTCCGGTTGTTTCGGCAGAGAGCTTGTCGTGTCGCGGATCAGCCATGAAACGGAGGCCGGGGTGTGCCGGACTTCGCTTCGGCTGCGGCGCGCTCCCGCGCGGCGGCTTCTTCGTCCGCTGCGGCTGCACGCTCGCGTGCGAGCGCATCTTCACGCGATGCACTCGACCGACCGCGCCGCCGATGCGCCCGGCGCCGCCGCCGTCAGATCCGGCTCGACGGGATGGCCCGTCGCGGGACTCACGGGTGTCACCGCGCTCTCGGGACGCGTCGTGCCGAGCATCGGCTCGACTGCATGCGACCCGCCCGCCGGATAGACGCCTCCGGGACGCGCCGCGTTGCGCTCGCGCTCGGTCTTGCGCGCTTCGTTCGCCGTGTCGCGAGCGGCCACGCGCTCGGCACGCTCGGCGGACGCCGTGCCCGCCAGCCGATCGCGCCGGCGCACGGTGCTTGCCAGCCTCACGCCACCCAAGCCGATGACGAGCAGCACCGCGCCCGTCACCACCGCCACCAGTTGACCGAGGGCCGGCAGCGACGGGGTATGCAGCCCGACCAGCCAGACCAGCATCAGCACGCCCGTCAGCCAGTTCACGTGGCCGACGACCTTGGCCGCCGTCGCCGTCATCGCGCCGTCGATCGACGCATGCAGCGCGAGCCACGCGAGCCCGACCAGCGCGATCCCGAAGCCTTGACCCACCAGCACCGGGTCCGTCT
Organism: Paraburkholderia franconis; assembly: GCF_009362735.1. Lineage (GTDB taxonomy): Bacteria > Pseudomonadota > Gammaproteobacteria > Burkholderiales > Burkholderiaceae > Paraburkholderia > Paraburkholderia franconis. The sequence continues at coordinate 56,170 of NZ_WHNP01000007.1, forward strand.
GCGCCAGCTGCAGCGCGTCGTACAGCGATTTCCACGGCGTGAGCAGGAACAGCAGCCCGAACGCCAGCAGTATCAGCGCATCGATGATCAGTACGGCGCGCAGCAGCGGCTTCATCGGCGATCAGTCCACGTGGTAGTTGGGAGCTTCCTTCGTGATCTGCACGTCGTGCACGTGCGATTCGCGCATGCCCGCCGCCGTGATTTCGACGAACTCGGCCTTCTCGTGCAGTTCGTCGATCGTGTTGCAGCCGCAGTAGCCCATGCTCGCGCGCACGCCGCCGATCAGCTGGAACAGGATCGCGCCGACCGAGCCCTTGTACGCGACACGGCCTTCGATGCCTTCGGGCACCAGCTTGTCGATGTTCGCGGAGTTGTCCTGGAAGTAGCGGTCAGCCGCGCCGTCCTTCATCGCGCCGACCGAGCCCATGCCACGATACGACTTGTACTGGCGGCCCTGATACAGGAACACGTCGCCCGGCGACTCTTCCGTGCCGGCGAACATGCTGCCCATCATCACGGCGTTCGCGCCTGCGGCCAGTGCCTTGCTGACGTCGCCCGAGAAACGCACGCCGCCGTCCGCGATCACGGGAACGCCGGAGCCCTTGAGCGCCGCCGACACGTTCGCGATCGCCGAGATTTGCGGCACGCCGACCCCCGCGACGATACGCGTCGTGCAGATCGAGCCCGGGCCGATGCCGACCTTCACGCCGTCCGCGCCATACTCAACGAGCGCCTTCGCTGCGTCGGCCGTCGCGATGTTGCCGCCGATCACCTCGACGTGCGGAAAGTTCTTCTTGACCCACTGGACGCGCTCCAGCACGCCTTTGCTGTGGCCATGCGCCGTATCGACGACGATCACGTCGACGCCCGCCTGCACCAGCAGCGACACGCGCTCTTCGTTGTCCGCGCCGACGCCGACAGCGGCGCCCGCGCGCAGCTTGCCGTGCTCGTCCTTGCAGGCGTCCGGGTGCTCCGTCTGCTTCGTGATGTCCTTCACGGTCATCAGGCCGCGCAATTCGAATGCGTCGTTGACGACCAGCACACGCTCGAGGCGGTGGCTGTGCATCAGCGCCTTCGCTTCGGCGAGCGGCGTGCCTTCCTTCACCGTCACGAGACGCTCGCGCGGCGTCATGATCGTACGCACGGGTTCTTCGAGGCGCGTCTCGAAGCGCAGGTCGCGGTTCGTCACAATGCCGATCAGCTGCGATCCTTCGACGACCGGGAAGCCCGAAATGCCATGCTGGCGCGACAGGGCGATCACGTCGTGCACCTTCATCTGCGGAGGGACAGTGATCGGATCGCGCACGACGCCCGATTCGAAACGCTTGACCTTTGCGACTTCGCGAGCCTGTTCGGCCGCCGTGAGATTCTTGTGGATAATGCCGACGCCGCCCATCTGCGCCATTGCGATGGCGAGGCGGGCTTCCGTGACGGTGTCCATCGCGGCGGACACGAGCGGCATATTGAGGGAGATCTTGCGGGTCAGCCGGGTTTTCAGGCTGGTGTCGCGCGGCAGAACGTCGGAGAAGGCCGGGACGAGGAGCACGTCATCGAACGTGAGTGCTTTTTGGATCAGACGCATGGCAAATCCTATAGGCGCAAAAGCGAATTATACGCGATACATCCCCGGTTTTCACTGCGCGAACAGTCAGTTAGCGAAATTGTTCAATGTTTTTTCGCATCGAGCGGCGGGCGAATTTCGCTTCCGCATTCGGCTCGCGTTCGATCGGGTTTCGTTTGCTCATTCGAGCGCGCGAGCTTTCATCAGCATAGTTGCCACGCCCGCAAAGTGCAGAATCGAACAAGACGCAGGCGCCTGCGGCCCGCTATGCTGCGCACACTTTCAGTTTTCGATTCGAGGCAGGCGATGCAGCGCGGCGTGGTTTACGGGATGTTGGCGGGAGCGTTATGGGGCATGGTCTTTCTGGTGCCGCGCCTGCTGCCCGATTTTTCGCCCGTGCTGCTGAGCGCCGGGCGATACGTGATGTACGGCGTGGTGTCGCTCGTCGCCGCGCTGCCGTCGGCGCGTTCGCTGCTGCGCCGGCTCACCCGCGAAGACCTGAACGCGCTAGTCAAACTCGCGCTCGCGGGCAACCTGCTCTACTACCTGCTGCTGACGGGCGCGGTCCACCTCGTCGGCATTGCGCCGTCGTCGTTGATCGTCGGCGTGCTGCCCGTCACGGTGACGCTGCTCGGCCGGCGCGATCACGGCGCGGTGCCGCTCGCGCGGCTCGTATGGCCGCTCGCGCTCGTCGTCGCGGGCATCGCGTGCATCAATGTCGATGTGTTCAGCGCGTCGGGTACGGCATCGGGGGCCGGGTCTGTGTCGATCGCGACAAAGCTGGTGGGGATTGCCTGCGCGGTCGGCGCGCTCGCCTGCTGGACGTGGTTTGCCGTCGAAAACGCGCGCTATCTGCAGCGTCAGACGCATTTCAGCGGCAACGAATGGTCGGTGCTGTGGGGCGTCGTCACGGGCCTGCTCGGCGCGTTGCTGTGGCTCGTCGTCGCGCTGCTGCCGGCGGCAGCCGTCGAGACGTCGCACGCCGATACGCGCTGGCATCTGTTCTGGCTGCTGAATCTGGGGCTCGCGTTCGGCGCGTCGTGGCTCGGCAACGGCCTGTGGAACGCGGCGTCCAAGCGCCTGCCGCTCACGCTGTCGGGCCAGCTGATCGTGTTCGAGACGCTGTTCGCGCTGCTCTACGCGTTCATCTACGACCATCGCATGCCGCGTCCGCTCGAACTGGCGGCGATCGTGCTGCTGGTCGCGGGCGTCAGCTGGTCGGTGCGCCAGCATGCCGGCGACGATTCGGACCGCTCGACGCTCGAAGAAAAGGCCCAGGCGGCTGTGCACTGAACGACGCGCAGCGAACGGCCGTCGACCAGGCAAGAAAAACGGCGCGGGGGCACCCGGCCATCGAATACAAAAAACGGCGCACCGTGTCGTGCGGTGCGCCGTTTGACGTGCTTTCGTTGCGTCGATCGCCTTGCGTCAGCGCGAATCCTTGGGCAGCCACTTGCGGCCCTCGACCGACCCTTCCCTGCGCGACTTCTCGACTCGCCGCTGCCGCGACACCTTCGGATCGACGATCAGCGGCCGGTAGATTTCGACGCGATCGTGATCCGCCAGCACCGCGTCGAGCGGCTTGAGCTTGCCGAACACGCCCGTCTTCTGCTTCGTCAGATCGATGTCGGGATGCCGCGCGAGAATGCCGCTCGCGTCGATGGCCTGCCGGAGCGTCGCGCCTTGCGGCAGTTCGAGCTCGATCAGCGTCTGCTCGTGGGGCAGCGCGTAGCAGACTTCGATGGTCAGATTCACGCTCATGCCTTGCCGTAGCGCTGATCGGCGCGCTTCACGAATGATTCGACGAAGGTGTTCGCGATATGGTTGAACACCGGCCCGATGATCTTTTCCAGCAGGACGCTCGTGAACTCATAGTGCAGCGCGAATTCGATCTTGCATGCGTCCGCGCGCAGCGGCGTGAAGCGCCAGTAGCCAGTGAACTTGCGAAAGGGACCGTCGGCGAACTCCATGTCGATGCGCGTGGGACGCTCCTGCGTGTTGTGCGTCGCGAAGTGCTGCTTGATGCCCTTGAAGTTGATGTCGATCTTCGCCTCCATCAGATTTTCTTCCTGGCGGCGAATCTCGACGCCGCCGCACCACGGAAGAAAATTGGGGTAGTCGGCAACATCGGTGACGAGGTCGAACATCTGTTCCGCCGAATGGCGTATCAACACGGTTTTCTGGACATCTGCCATAAATTGAACAGCGCGTGGCAACGGTGATTGGGAAATAGCGAACGCGTGACAACTGAATGACACCGCGGCGGGTTTTCGGCGGCCCGCTTTGCTAAAATCGTGATTTTAAACGAGTTGAGCCGTTTCCATTCATGAGCATCATCGACAACAGAAAAGCGTTCTTCGATTATTCGATCGAGGAGCGTTACGAGGCGGGGCTCGTGCTGGAGGGCTGGGAAGTCAAGGCGCTGCGCGCCGGGCGCGGCCAGATCAAGGAAGGCTACGTCGTGATCAAAAACGCCGAGCTGTTTCTGATCGGCACGCACATCAGCCCGCTGCCCGAAGCGTCGACGCATATCAAGCCTGACCCCGTCCGCACGCGCAAACTGCTGCTGCGCGCGGAAGAAATCAGCAAGCTGATCGGCAAGGTCGAGCAGCGGGGCTATACGCTCGTGCCGCTGAACTTTCACTACAAGAACGGCCGCGTCAAATGCGAGATCGGCCTCGCGAAGGGCAAAAAGCTGCACGACAAGCGCGAAACCGAGAAGAAGCGCGATTGGGAACGCGAAAAAGCCCGGCTGATGCGCACGCCGACCTGAGCGCGCCCGTTTCAGTCACCGGATAGACAATGGCCCGCAGTAACATGCGGGCCATTTTTTCGTTGCCATATTCGCGTGAAACGTGCGCTCATGTCGCGCTCGCTCGCTAAACGTTCAGGCAGTCGTCTTGCCCTGCTTCACGATGGTTAGTGCCGACGCGATCATCGAACTCATATCCGACATGTTGCCCGGCACGATCAGCGTATTGCCCGCCTTCGCCAGATTCGCAAACGCATTCACGTACTGCTCCGCGACCTTCAGATTCACGGCTTCCATGCCGCCCGTCGACTGAATCGCGGCCGCGATCTTTTGGATTGCCTGAGAGTTCGCTTCGGCGACAGCCAGAATCGCCGCCGCCTGGCCTTGCGCCTGGTTGATCGCCGCCTGACGCTCGCCTTCGGACTTCTGAATGGCTGCCTCGCGTCCGCCCGACGCGATATTGATCTGCTCCTGCTTGCGCCCTTCCGATGCCGCGATCAGCGCGCGCTTTTCCCGTTCGGCCGTGATCTGCGCCTGCATCGCGTGGAGGATTTCCTTCGGCGGCGTCAGGTCCTTGATCTCGTAGCGCAGCACCTTGACGCCCCAGTTCGCGGCCGCTTCGTCGAGCGCCGAGACGATCGAATGATTGATGAAGTCGCGTTCCTCGAAAGTCTTGTCGAGTTCGAGCTTGCCGATCACCGAACGCAGCGTGGTCTGCGACAGCTGCGTGATCGCGAACACGAAATTGCTCGATCCGTAAGACGCCTTCATCGGATCGGTGACCTGAAAATACAGCACGCCGTCGACCTGCAACTGCGTGTTGTCGCGCGTAATGCAGACCTGGCTCGGCACGTCGAGCGGAATCTCCTTGAGCACGTGCTTGTACGCGATCCGGTCGATGAACGGCAGCACGAAAGTCAGGCCCGGCGTCAACGTCGCGTGATAGCGGCCGAGCCGCTCCAGCACCCACGCGTGCTGTTGCGGCACGATCTTGATGGTCTTCGCGGCAGTCACGATCACGACGATCAGCAACACGAGTCCAACGACGCTCGACGGTTCCATTCCTGCACCCCCAATCTGTTTTTGAATTGTTGTGCGCATCTGGATGCGCGTGAGTTGCGTCCGAACGACGCAAGAATCTGGTCCCGTTATTCAAGCTCCAGCCGCGTGCTTCCTTGCGACAACGACCAGGCAGTTGCCACGCAACGCAGTGATTTCGTAGAGATTCGCGTCTTCCGGCTCGCCGGGTGCGAGTTCGACTTCCCATGACGCGCCACGATAGCTGGTCCGAGCGCGCCCGTCGTGCCACGCGGGCACAGTCAGCGTCGAGCCGATGTCGAGATTGACGTCGGGATTGCGCGCGGCTTCGGCGCGCGCTTTTGCCTTGCGCCCGTAACGCGACTTGCGCAGCACGATCACCGCGCCAAGCGCGACGACGGCTGCAACGCCGAACTGCAGCGGCAAACCGGCGCCCGCCAGGCGCGCGAGAGCCGCCGCGATAAAGCCCAACGCCACCATCAGCAGATAGAACGTGCCCTGCATCAGTTCGAGCACGATCAGCACGCCCGCGCCAATCCACCAGAACAGCCCGCTATGCATCACGTTGGCCTCCACAAAGCAAAACACCCCAGATCTACCGGGGTGTTTATAGCATGAAGCGTCAACGTTTTATCGTTCGCTGAAGTACGTTTTACATACCTCTACAAACGATGCGCAATGCTTACTTCGCAGTCGTTTTCGCCAGCGCCTGCCACGTTTCGATGATCGTGTCCGGATTCAGCGAGATCGACGCGATGCCTTCGTCCGTCAGCCATTGCGCGAAATCCGGATGATCCGACGGGCCCTGCCCGCAGATGCCGACGTACTTGTTCAGGCGCAGGCACGTTTCGATCGCGCGCTTGAGCATGAACTTGACAGCGGGATCGCGCTCGTCGAAGTCGACGGCGAGCAGTTCCATGCCCGAGTCGCGATCGAGGCCGAGCGTGAGCTGCGTCAGGTCGTTCGAGCCGATCGAGAAGCCGTCGAAGTACTGCAGGAACTCTTCGGCGAGGATCGCGTTCGACGGCACTTCGCACATCATGATCAGGCGCAGGCCGTTTTCGCCGCGCTTCAAGCCGTACTGCGCGAGCAGGTTCACGACGCGCTCCGCCTGCTTCAGCGTACGCACGAACGGCACCATGATCTCGACGTTGTCGAGGCCCATCTCTTCGCGCACGCGCTTGAGCGCCAGGCACTCCATTTCGAACGCCTGCGCGAAGTCTTCAGCGATGTAACGCGACGCGCCGCGGAAGCCGAGCATCGGGTTTTCCTCGTCCGGCTCATAGCGCGAACCGCCGATCAGCTTCTTGTACTCGTTCGACTTGAAGTCGGACAGACGCACGATCACGGGCTTCGGATAGAACGCCGCGCCGATCGTCGCGATGCCTTCCGTCAGCTTGTCGACGTAGAACGCACGCGGCGACGCATGACCGCGCGCGACGCTCTCGACGGCCTTCTTCAGGTCCTGATCGACGTTCGGATACTCGAGAATCGCCTTCGGGTGAACGCCGATGTTGTTGTTGATGATGAATTCGAGGCGCGCGAGACCCACGCCCTTGTTCGGCAATTGCGCGAAGTCAAACGCGAGCTGCGGATTGCCCACGTTCATCATGATCTTCACGGGGATTTCCGGCAGTTCGCCACGCTGGATTTCCGTCACTTCCGTTTCGAGCAGACCGTCGTAGATCTTGCCTTCGTCGCCTTCCGAGCACGACACCGTGACGAGCGCGCCGTCCTTCAGCACGTCGGTCGCGTCGCCGCAGCCCACGACTGCCGGCACGCCCAGCTCGCGCGCAATGATCGCCGCGTGGCAGGTCCGGCCGCCACGGTTCGTGACGATCGCCGCCGCGCGCTTCATCACCGGTTCCCAGTTCGGGTCGGTCATGTCCGCGACCAGCACGTCGCCCGGCTGCACGCGCTCCATTTCGGACGGATCGTGAATCACGCGCACGGGGCCTGCACCGATCTTCTGGCCGATTGCGCGGCCCGTCGCCAGCACCTGCGACTGGCCCTTCAGCTTGAAGCGCTGCTCGGCCTTGTTGTGACCCTGGCTCTTCACCGTTTCAGGACGCGCCTGCAGGATGAAGATCTTGCCGTCGCGGCCGTCCTTGCCCCACTCGATGTCCATCGGACGCTCGTAGTGCTTCTCGATGATCACCGCGTACTTCGCGAGTTCGATCACGTCGTCGTCGGTGATCGAGAAACGGTTGCGTTGCTCGTGCGACACGTCGACAGTCTTCACGCGGCCTTCTTCGCCGGCCTTCGTGAACTCCATCTTGATGAGCTTCGAGCCGATCGAGCGGCGGATGATCGGGTATTTGTTCTGCGCGAGCGTGGTCTTGAAGACGTAGAACTCGTCCGGATTCACCGCGCCTTGCACGACGGTTTCACCGAGGCCATAGCTCGACGTGATGAAGACGGCGTCCTTGAAGCCCGATTCGGTGTCGAGCGTGAACATCACGCCCGCCGCGCCGACGTCCGAGCGCACCATGCGCTGCACACCCGCCGACAACGCGACTTCAGCATGCGTGAAGCCCTTGTGGACGCGATAGGAGATGGCGCGGTCGTTGTACAGCGACGCGAACACGTGCTTCATGCGATCGAGCACGTCTTCGATGCCGACCACGTTCAGGTAGCTTTCCTGCTGGCCCGCGAACGATGCGTCCGGCAGGTCTTCCGCCGTTGCCGACGAACGGACCGCGAACGACAGTTCCTCCGGCGAGCTCTTCGAGAGCGTTTCGAACGCCGCGCGGATTTCCTGCTCGAGACGCGGCTGCATCGGGGCGTCGACGATCCATTGACGGATCTCCTTGCCCGCAGCGGCAAGCGCCTTCACGTCGTCGACGTCGAGCGTCTCCAGACGTTGCGCGATGCGTTCGGTCAGGTTGTTGTGATGCAGAAACTCGCGGAATGCGAGCGCCGTCGTCGCAAAGCCGGTCGGCACACGCACGCCTGCTTCCGCGAGCTGACTGATCATCTCGCCGAGCGATGCATTCTTGCCGCCGACGATGTCCACGTCGGTCATTCGCAACTGCTCGAATGGAACTACATACGCCTGATCCTTGGCAACGTTAACTGCGTTAGTCATACAAGCCCCTAAGTGTGAAAAAAATGCTCGATTGCGCAAGTGGGCTTGAACACGAGGCGCTCATTGGAAGCGTGGGCTCGTGCCTTGCGCAACCTGTTGGAAAAGCAATCGCGGAAGGGCTCGACGCTCGACACGAAGCCCGACGAAGCAGGAGATTGAACGAACTTGCGGCTTAGCCGTGCAAGATACGAACAAATCGCGACGCAATCCAAGTGCGATAACAGAAAGTTACGCGATTTGGCTGCAATTGCTTATCCAACAGGTTGCCGCTATTCTACCGTGCCGACTCTCGAAATGTGACAGTCGGACAAGAATTGCGCCTCGAACGGCGCCGCTGCAGGGTTTCCGGCCAGCCACCGGGCAGCGGGCGCCGCGCGGCGATGTCTCATTTGAGCGGATTTTGACGCTCGCGTTCCCTGCCCTCACTGATGCCGCCCACCGTATTCATCGTCTCCGACGGTACCGGGATTACTGCCGAAACCTTCGCGCATTCGATCCTCTCCCAGTTCGACCAGAAATTTCGCCTGGTCCGCGTGCCTTTCGTCGATTCGACGGAAAAAGCGTACGCCACGCTCGAAAAGATCAACGAATCCGCCCATCACGAAGGCCGTCGCCCAATCGTCTTCACGACGCTCGTGAACAGCGCGTCGAACCAGATCGTGAAGGATTCGAACGCGCTCGTGCTGGACATGTTCCAGACCTTCGTCGAGCCGCTCGAACAGGAACTGGAGCTGAAGTCGAGCCACGCGATGGGCCGCGGCCATCAGAACGCCGACACCGAGGAGTACAAGAACCGGATCGAGGCGATCAACTTCTCTCTCGCACACGACGACGGCCAGTCGAATCGCAATCTGGAAGAGGCGGATGTGATCCTCGTCGGCGTATCGCGTAGCGGCAAGACGCCGACGAGCCTTTATCTGGCGATGCAGTACGGCGTGAAGGCGGCGAACTATCCGCTGATTCCCGAAGACTTCGAGCGCGGCAAATTGCCGACGCCGCTGCTCGCGCATCGCACGAAGATGTTCGGGCTATCGATCGATCCGCAGCGGCTTTCGGAGATTCGCAACGAGCGGCGCCCCGGCAGCAAGTACGCGGCGCTCGAAAACTGCCGCTACGAAATCAACGAAGCCGAAACGATGATGCGGCGCGAAGGCATCAAGTGGCTGTCGTCGACGCACAAGTCGATCGAGGAAATCGCGACGACTATCCTGCAGGAAATCAGGCTCGACCGGTCGTCGTATTGATGCAGCCGCAGTGAAGGTTAGCTGGAAGCGCGCGGCTCATGCCCGCGCTGCTGCCGGCACTGCTCGAACAGACACACGGCGGCGGCCGCCGCGACATTCAGCGACTCCATCCCGCCCGGCTGCGGAATCGTCACGCGATACGTCACCGCGTCGCGCCACGCCTGCGACACACCCGCCCCTTCGTTGCCGAACACCCAGGCGACCGGGCCCGACAGATCGGTGTCGTAAATCGCCTGCGCGCCGTGCGAGTCCGTGATTGCGACGGGCACGTCGAGCCGCTCGATCAGCGTCTGTGGTTCGACATCCTCATGAATTTGCAGCAGGAAATGTGCGCCCATGCCGGAGCGCAGCACTTTCGACGACCACGCGTACGCGGTGCCCGGCGCGCAAAACACATGGCCGATGCCCGCCGCCGCCGCGCTGCGCAGAATCGAGCCGACATTGCCCGCATCCTGCACGCCGTCGAGCACGATGCAGCCTTGCCTCACGCGTTCGGGCAGCGCCTCGTCGAGTTTCTCGACGAGCAGCAACATACCGACGCCATTTACGACACTCGACAGTTGCCCGAAGAGCGCGTCCGGCAGTGTAACGATGCGCCGCTCATCGATGCGCGCGACGATGGCCTGCGCTTCGTCGTGGCGCAGCGCGCCTTCCGTGACGACGCACGTCTCGGGCTGTCCCGCGACATCGAGATAGGCGCTCGCGAGATGAAACCCTTCGAGCAGCGCATGGCCGCTCCTGCGCTGTTGATGCGTCGAACCGGCCAATGCCTTCAGACGCTTGTAGAGCGGATTGTCCCGCGAGGTAATGGCTTTCACTGGCGGCGAAGACCGTATCGGTAGCGTGAAAAAACGGGTGAAAAGAAAAGCGCCCGAAGGCGCTTGAGTCGTTTCTGCGAGGCTCAGAACGGCGCGCTGTCGTCAGCGATGAGCACGTCGTCGTCACCTGTGACGGGCGGCACGATCACGACGTCCTCAGGTAAATCAACGGCCGTGCCGAGCCGCAGATACGCGTCGCGCACGGGCGCAAACGAGCGCCGGTGATGTTCGCACGGACCATGGTCGCGCAGCGCCAGCAGATGCTGAGGCGTGCCGTAGCCCGCGTGCGCGTCGAAGCCGTACATCGGAAACGTCTGATGCAATTCGAGCAACATCCGGTCGCGCGTGACCTTCGCGAGAATCGACGCCGCCGAGATGCACGGCACGAGCGCATCGCCGCTGACGATCGCCTCGCTGCGAATGCTCAGCACCGGGCAACGGTTGCCGTCGATCTTCGCGAGCGTCGGCGCGACGTTCAAGCCTTCGACGGCGCGCTTCATCGCGAGCATCGTCGCGTGCAGGATGTTCAACGTGTCGATCTCTTCGACCGACGCCGACGCGACACAATACGCAAGCGCTCGCTCGACGATCTTGTCGTACAGCTCTTCGCGCTTTTTCGCGGTCAGCGTCTTCGAATCGCCGAGCCCACGAATGCGCGGCTTCGTCGGATCGAGAATGACGGCGGCGGCGACCACGGGGCCCGCGAGCGGACCACGCCCTGCTTCGTCGACGCCGCAAATGATGTCTTCCGGCGACGAAAAATCGATGCCGGCCTGTTTCGCGATCGTCGCGGGCGTCTTGCGGCGCGGCGCGGCCTTGCCCGTCGCGCCCGTCATGGACGCCCCCGGCGCGCTTCGACGACGCCGACGACCGCTTCCGCGGCTCGCTGCGCTGTGTTCTGCTTCAGCACGTGATGCATCTCGGTGAAGATTTCCGTCAGCGTGCGCCGGTTTGCATCGTCGCGCAACTGCGTCAGGGTGGCGTCGGCCAACGCTTCGGGCGTCGCGAAGTGCTGCAGGATTTCCGGCACGACGAAACGCCCGGCCAGGATGTTCGGCAGGCCCACGTACGGCAGATACCCCTGGCGGCGCATGATCTGCCCCGTCAGCCACGGCACCTTGTACGAAATCACCATCGGCTTCTTCAGCAGCGCCGCTTCCAGCGTGACCGTGCCGCTTTTCACGAGAATCGCGTCGGCGGCCGTCATCGCGAGCTGCGCGTTGCCGTCCGTCAGCGTCAGCGGCAGCTTCGGGTGCGCGTCGACGAGCGGCTTCAGCAGTTCGCGCAGCGCGGGCGTCGCAGCCGGCATCACGAAGCGCACGCCCGGTTCGCGCTGCAACATCAGTTCCATCGCGTCGAAGAACGTCGGTCCGATCAGCGAGATTTCCGAGCGGCGGCTGCCCGGCAGCACGGCGATCACCGGGCCGCTTTCGGACAGGCCGAGCACGCGGCGCGCGCCCGCCATGTCCGGTTCGAGCGGAATCTCATCCGCGAGCGGATGGCCGACATAGGTCGCTGCGACGCCCGATTTCTCGAGCAGCGCCTTTTCAAACGGAAACACGCACAGCATGTGATCGACGGCCTTGACGATCTTCTTGATCCGGCCGCCGCGCCATGCCCAGATCGAAGGACAGACGAAGTGGATGGTCGCAATGCCCGCGTCGCGCAACGCGTGCTCGAGGCCGAAGTTGAAGTCCGGCGCATCGACGCCGACGAACACCGACGGCGGCTCAGCGAGCAACTGGCGCTTCAGCTCGTTGCGGATGCCGAGAATTTCGGGAATGTGCTTCAGCGCTTCGACGTAGCCGCGCACCGACAGCTTTTCCATCGGAAAGTGCGCGTCGAAACCCTTCGCGGTCATGCGCGGGCCGCCGATGCCGAAGTACTGCGTCCCTTGCGGCAGACGGGCCGCGAGCCCGTCCAGCAGCGACGCCGCGAGCAGGTCGCCCGACGGCTCGCCGGCCACCATTGCGAGCCGCAGCGGACTGGTAGGCAACGGCATCGGTCAGCGAATGATGCCGCGCTGCGACTGCTCGACGAATTCGACGAGCGCGCTCACGGGCTCGTCGCCGTCGCCGCCCGCCGACGCGAGTTCGCGCAATTGCACCTTCGCTTCTTCGAGCGACAGGCTGTTCTTGTACAGCAGACGATACGCGGAGCGCAGCGCCGAAATGGCGTCTGGCGAGAAGCCGCGGCGACGCAGCCCTTCGACGTTGATGCCGTGCGGCTCGGCCTTGTTGCCTGCGGCGATCACGAACGGCGGAATGTCCTGCACGAGCGCCGACGCGCCGCCCAGCATCGAGTGCGCGCCGATGCGGACGAACTGGTGCACGCCCGACATGCCGCCGACAATCGCGTAATCGCCGATGATCACGTGGCCCGCCATCTGCGCATTGCTCGACAGGATGACGTTGCTGCCGATCTGGCAGTCGTGGCCGATATGCACGTAGGCCATGATCCAGTTGTCGTCGCCGAGTGTCGTGATGCCCTGGTCCTGCACGGTGCCCGTGTGGATCGTCGTGAATTCGCGGATCGTGTTGCGGTTGCCGACCACGAGCTTCGTGGGCTCGTCCCTGTACTTCATGTCCTGCGGCCGGCCGCCGACCGACGCGTAATGGCCGATGCGGTTGTCTTCGCCGATCGTCGTATGTCCTTCGATCACGCTGTGCGAACCGACCGTGGTGCGCGCACCGATCGTGACGTTCGCGCCGACGATTGCGTACGGTCCGATCTCGACCGATTCGTCGAGCTGCGCGCCCGACTCGATGATCGCAGTAGGATGAATCCTGCTCATGCGCCCTCGCTGTATTTCCCGCTGTATTTCCGTTACGTCGCGCGGATGACGCTGCGGCGCCGTCCAGCGCGTTCAAGCCGTCACGTTGCAATCCATCTTGTGACAGCCCGAAGTTTCGATTGTTCTGCCGCCGGCGTTACGGACATGACGAAGCGCGATCCTGCCTCATCTGTCCGCTGCCCGCCCGCCACGGCCGTTACTAGCTGTTGCTTTCCGTCACTCGCTGTCCGCTTGACGCACCGCGCACATCAGATCGGCTTCAGCCGCCACCTGGCCGTCCACTTCGGCGCGCGCCTTGAACTTCCAGATGCCACGCATATGGCGCTCGAACGTGGCGTTCAGGATCAGCTGGTCACCCGGTTCGACGACGCGCTTGAAGCGCGCATTGTCGATGCCGACGAACAGGTACAGCGTGTTGTCGGGATCATGCGGCTCTTCGGAGAAGGTCAGGAGCGCCGCCGTCTGCGCAAGCGCTTCCAGAATCAGCACACCCGGCATCACGGGGCGCTTCGGGAAGTGGCCCATGAAGAACGGTTCGTTGACCGTCACATTCTTCAGCGCCTTGATGCTCTTGTGCGGCTCGAGTTCGAGCACCCGATCGACGAGGAGAATCGGATAGCGATGCGGCAGCAGCGTGAGGATCTTGTGAATGTCGAGATTGATTTTTTCGGTGCTCATGGTGTTTCTGCTCACGCATTGGTTGCGCGATGATGACGAATGCTGGGTGCTGGCGCATGGATGACGAAACGCGCCCTGCCGCCCGTTCCTGTGCCGGCCGCGCGCCGCCTGACGGCCGCGTGCGCCGGCGCTTCCCGCCGGTCGACGCTTACGCCTTGTCTCCGGAGGCGCTGGCGACGGCGGCTTCGAGTGCCTTGATACGGTCTCTCAGCTTGTCGAGATTGCGCATCAACGCGGCGCTTTTGTTCCAGTCAGCGTGATCCACGGCGGGGAACGCGCTCGTGTACATGCCGGGTTTCAACAGCGATTTCGACACGCCCGACTTGGCCGTGACGATCACGTAGTCGGCCAGTGTGACGTGGCCGGCAATACCGACCGCGCCGCCGATCATGCAGTGACGGCCGATCGTCGTGCTGCCGGCGATGCCTGCGCAACCCGCGATCACCGTATAGGCGCCGATCTTGCAGTTATGGCCGATCTGCACGAGGTTGTCGATTTTCACGCATTCTTCGATCACGGTATCGGCCATCGCGCCGCGGTCGATCGTCGTATTCGCGCCGATTTCGACGTCCGGCCCGATCGACACGCCGCCGACCTGCGGAATCTTCACCCAGCTGCCCGTGCGCGCATCGCCGTCGCCGATGAAGTCCGGCGCAAAGCCGAAGCCGTCCGAGCCGATCACGGCGCCCGCGTGAATGATTACGCGCTCGCCGATCGTGCAGCCGTGATAGACGGCGACGTTCGGATACAGATGAGAGCCTGCGCAGACCCTCGTGCCGCGCCCGATGAACACGTTCGCGTCGAGCCGCACGTTATCGCCGATCGCGGCGCCCGCTTCGACCGTCACGTTCGGGCCGACCACGGCACTCGCGGCGATCTGCGCGGAGGGGGCGATGGTCGCGCTCGCGTGCACGCCCGGCTGCGCCTTCGGCGTGGCCATATCGATGAAGGCCTGCGCGAGACGCGCGAAATAAGCGTAGGGATTCGGCGTGACGATGAAATTACGACCGTCGCGCGAAGCGAGCTTCGCGAGATCCGCCGCGTTGATCAGCACCGCGCCCGCGCGCGTCGTTTCGACCTGCGCCAGATACTTCGGGTTGGCGAGGAACGCCAGTTGATCCGGGCCAGCCTGGTCGAGCGGCGCCAGATTGCCGACGCGGTGCGCGCGATCGCCGACGACCTCGCCGCCGAACCGCTGCACGATCTCCTCGAGCGTGAATGCCATGCGTGTACTGCTCCTGCTGTTCAGTTGCCTGCCTTGCGCGCGAACCGCGCGCCGGGTGTGTTTCGCGGAACGGTCTTGCACCGTGTCTGCGCGGCGTTTGCGCTGTGCTTGCGTGCCCCTGCGCTTTATCAGTTGCCGCTGCTACTGCCGTTGCCCGACGATGCCAGCGCCTTCAGCACCTGGTCGGTGATATCGATACGCGGACTCACATAGACCGCTTCCTGCACGATCAGGTCGTAGTGCTGCTGCTCGGCGATCTGCTTGATCACCTTGTTCGCGCGGTCGAGTACGGCTGCCAGCTCTTCGTTGCGGCGCTGGTTCAGGTCTTCGCGGAACTCGCGCTGCTTGCGCTGGAAGTCCGTGTCGAGCTGCGACAGGTCGCGCTGCTTCTGCGCGCGATCGGCAGGCGCCATCGACGCGCCGTTCCTGTCGAGCGAGTCGGACATCGACTTGAGACGCTGCGCCATGTCCTGCAGGTCCTTGTCGCGCTTCGCGAACTCCGCTTCCAGCTTGGTCTGCGCCGCCTTCGCCGCCGCCGATTCACGCAGGATGCGATCCGAATTCACCGCGGCGATCCGCGCTTCCTGCGCCTGCGCGGCATTCGCTGCGCCCACGCCGAGCGTCATGACCAAGGCCATTGCGCACGCCACACGTTTCGAAAACATACCAGTTAGCAAAGTCATCCTCTCGATGCTGTAAGGGGTTCCGGTTCTCGAGCGCGTGATCAGAACGCCGTCCCGATCTGGAACTGGAACTTCTGATACTGGTCGCCCGCATGTTTCTGCAGCGGGAAGCCCAGCGACAGCTTGAGCGGCCCGATCGGCGAAATCCATGCGAGACCAACACCGTAGCCGTAGCGCAGGCCATTCGAGCCGACCGTTGTGTCGCCGCCCTGGCGCGAATCGCCCCACACGTTACCGGCGTCGAGGAACGTGAACACCCGCAGCGTACGGTCATAGCCCGTGCCCGGCAGCGGGAACGTGAGTTCGACGTTGGTGACGAACATCTTGTTGCCGCCGATCGGGTCGTTCGTGACCTTGTCGCGCGGACCCAGCGAGCTCGGTTCATAGCCGCGGACCGAGCCGATACCGCCCGCGTAGTAGTTCTTGAAGATCGGATACGCGTTGCCGATACCGTTGCCGTAGCCGCCCTGGATGTTGAAGCCCAGCACGAAGCCGCGAGCAAACGAATAATAGTACTGCGCCTGCAAGTCGGCCTTGTAATACTCGGTGCCGCCGATCGGCGTGCCGTATTCAGCATTCGCCTGCGTGAAGTAGCCGCGGCTCGGCACCAGCGCGCTGTCACGCGCATCGCGCGACCAGCCGACCGTCAGCGGCACGTTGTTCGACACGCGGCCAAAGTCCTGCACGTAGTTCTTGTAGGCCTGCGGCGTATTTGCGTCGACGTCCAGCGTGTTCTGCTCGAAGCCCGCGCCGAAGTACACGGTGTCCACTTCCGAGAACGGAATGCCGAACTTCAGGTCGCCGCCCATCGTGACGATGCGAAAGCTCGAATCCGTCGAGTAGTACAGCGGCTCGTACGTGCGGTAGTAGACGTCTGTAATGCGCTTGATGCCGTCGACGGTGAAGTACGGGTCGACCTGCGTGACCGTCAGCGTGCGGTACGTCTTCGCGGTGTTCACGTTCACCGACAGGCTCGTACCCGAACCGAACACGTTGTCCTGCGACACGCCCGCCGACAGCACCACCTTGTCCGTCGACGAGAAGCCCGCACCCAGCGTGATCGCGCCCGTCGGCTTTTCGGCGACCTTCACGTCGACGTCCACCTGGTCCGGCGTGCCTTCGACGGGCACCGTCGTCACGTCGACATCCGTGAAGTAGCCAAGACGGTTGATACGGTCCTTCGACAGCGCGAGGCGGTTCGAATCGAACCACGAGCTTTCGAGCTGGCGCATCTCGCGGCGCACCACTTCGTCGCGCGTGCGCGTGTTGCCGTTCACGTTGATGCGGCGCACGTATACACGGCGGCTCGGATCGACCTGCAGCGTCAGGTCGACCTTGTGATGCTCCTGGTCGATTTGCGGCAGCGCGTTCACGGTCGCGAACGCGTAGCCGTATTCGCCGAGCTTGTCGACGATCGCCTTCGTCGTGGCCTGCAGCTTTTCCGCCGAGAAACGGTCGCCCGGCTTGATCTTGATCAGCTTGTTCAGCTCGGCTTCGCGGTCGAGCAGATTGCCCGCGAGCTTGATGCTGTTGATCGTGTACGGCTCGCCTTCGTGCAGCGTCACCGTCAGATACATGTCCTTCTTGTCCGGCGTGATCGACACCTGGGTCGACTCGATGTTGAACTCGAGGTAGCCGCGGTTCAGGTAATACGAGCGGACGTTCTCGAGGTCGCCGGTGAGCTTTTCCTTCGAATACAGGTCGTTCTTCGTGTACCACGAGAACCAGTTCGGCGTGGACAGCTGCATTTCGTCGCGCAGCGTGCCCGTGCTGAATGCCTTGTTGCCGATGAAGTTGATCTGGCGAATCTTCGCGCTGGGACCTTCGATCACGGCGAACAGGACCGCAACACGGTTGCGATCGATCGGCGTGATCGTAGTCGTGACTTCGGCAGCGTAGAAGCCGCGCGTCAGATACTGGCGCTTCAGTTCCTGCTCGGCCTTGTCGACAAGCGCCTTGTCGTAGTAACGGCCCTGCGACAGACCGACCGCGCGCAGTGCCTTGATCAGGTTGTCCTTCTCGAATTCATGCAGGCCGGAGAAATCAATCGTGCCGATGGCGGGACGCTCCAGCACCTGCACCACCACGACGTCACCTTCCGTGGCGATCTTCACGTCGTTGAAGAAGCCCGTTGCGTACAGCGCGCGGATGGCTTCGGAAGCCTTTTCGTCGTTAAACGTATCGCCTTGCTTGATGGGGAGATAGGAGAACACCGTGCCGGGTTCTACCCGCTGCAGCCCTTCGATCCGAATGTCTTTCACCACGAAGGGTGTCGTCGCGTGAGCCACCAACCCATGCGCGGCGAATGCCGCCGCTACAACCGTCTTTGGAACAAAGCGATGAGGTTTAAACAACGTGCTTCCCCAGTGTCTATAGCTGCATCAGGTCAGGCGGGCGCCATCGTACGCCGCCAGACACTTTAAAAATGGATTAAACGAGCAAGATCGTTGAACAGCGCAATCGCCGACAAGGCGACGATACAAGCCAGTCCCGCTCTTTGAAGAACGAGCTGCCAGCGATCCGATACGGCTTTGCCGGTAACAGCTTCAACCAGATAATATAACAGATGCCCCCCGTCCAATACCGGTATTGGTAAAAGGTTGAGGACGCCGAGGCTTATGCTGACAAGCGCGAGGAACGACAGGAATGCTGATGGACCGAGGCGCGCGCTCTTGCCCGCGTAGTCCGCGATCGTCACGGGACCGGACAGATTCTTGAGCGAAGCCTCCCCGATGATCA
The DNA here is from genome assembly GCF_009362735.1 of Paraburkholderia franconis. Taxonomy (GTDB): domain Bacteria; phylum Pseudomonadota; class Gammaproteobacteria; order Burkholderiales; family Burkholderiaceae; genus Paraburkholderia; species Paraburkholderia franconis. The sequence goes on from NZ_WHNP01000007.1 coordinate 74,790, forward strand.
TCCGGCCGAACATCCGCACCGAGTACACAGCGAGGTCCCATGTGCGACGCGCGCCGAGGCGCACGCTCTCGACGGGACCGTAGCGCACGTCGATAGAAGGCACTTGCGTCGCGAGTTCCGCGCCGATGCGGCCGACCTGCTGGCCCGTCATCTCGTCGCGCTGCACACCCGGCACGATGGTCAGATTCCGCAACACACCCGGCTGCTGGTTCTTCGCGCCGCGCTCGACTTGCAGTACGACAGGCTTGCCCGCGTGCGACTTGATGTAGTTGATAAAGGTCGTGGCGTTGTCGGCGGGACGTCCGTCGACGGCGCGGATCCGGTCGCCCGCGAGCAGGCCCGCGCGCAACGCCGCGCTGCCCGGCTGCACGCCCGCCACCGACAAAGTGCCGCCACCTGGCTCGAAGCCGAGCCGCGACATGAAGTCATCGTCGACATCCTTGTCGGTGAGGCCTTGCAAGTCCAGCGGGAAGTCGAACGTGCCGTGGACGCCGTCCTTCGCGCTCAATATGACGCGCTTGTGATCGAACGCGGCGCCCAAGAGCTTCCAGCGCAAGTCCGACCACGAGCGAACGCGCTCGGACTCGCCATCCGCGTCGCGCACGCCGACCACGGTCTCGCCGCCCTCGAAGCCCGCGCGCGCCGCGACGGTATCGGCAGCGGGCGCTGCGACGATTGCCGCAGGCTCGGTAACGCCCGTCGCGAACACAGCCGCGAACAGCACGATGGCCAGAATGAAGTTGGCAATGGGGCCCGCCGCGACGATCGCGATGCGCTTGCTGACCGACTGACGATTGAACGCGCGCGGCAGATCGGCGGGCGGAATCGGCGCGCCCTCTTCGCGTTCGTCGAGCATCTTCACATAGCCGCCGAGCGGCAGCGACGCGATGGTCCACTCGGTGCCCGTCTTCACGCTGACCCAGCGCACAAGCGGCTTGCCGAAGCCGATCGAAAAACGCAGTACCTTGACGCCGCACAGGCGCGCGATGCTGTAGTGGCCAAACTCATGGACGACCACCAGTACGCCGATCGCGACTGCGAAGGCGACCAGTTCGATCAGCACGTTCATAAATGCCTCACTGGACGGCGCGTTCCGTGAGGCGAGCGCCCGCCGGCAGACCGTCGATCAAAGCGTGGGCGGCGCGGCGCGCAGCGGCGTCCGCGTCGACCACGTCCGCGAGGCTCGACGCCTCGCGATTGGGCAATGTGTTAAGCACTGCTTCGACGACCCGGGCAATCGCCATGAAGCCGATGCGGCGCGACAGGAACGCCTCGACGGCGATCTCGTTCGCAGCGTTCAGCGCAGCACTGGCGACGCCGCCTTCGGCCAGCGCCTGCATCGCGAGCGCGAGGCACGGGAAGCGCGCGAAATCGGGCTTCTCGAACGACAGCGACGCGATCTGCGCGAGATCGAGCTGCGCGACGCCCGAATCGACGCGATCCGGGAAAGCCAGCGCGTGCGCGATCGGCGTGCGCATGTCCGGGTTGCCTAGTTGCGCGAGCACCGATCCGTCCGCGTACGACACGAGCGAATGAATTACGCTCTGCGGGTGAATCAGCACGTCGATGCGCTCGCCGGGCAGGCCGAACAGCCAATGCGCCTCGATGACTTCGAGACCCTTGTTCATCATCGTTGCGGAGTCCACGGAAATCTTGCGGCCCATCACCCAGTTCGGGTGTTTGCACGCTTCTTCCGGCGTGACGTCGACGAGTGTCGACGGCTCGCGCGTACGGAACGGGCCGCCCGACGCCGTCAGGATGATTTTCGACACGCCGCCATGCAGCGCCGATTCGCGCGGCAGGCACTGGAAGATCGCGTTGTGCTCGCTGTCGACGGGCAGCAGGATCGCGCCGTTGTCGCGCACCGCGTCCATGAAGATCGCGCCCGACATCACGAGCGCTTCCTTGTTCGCGAGCAGAATGCGCTTGCCGGCGCGCGCTGCCGCGAGGCTCGGCTCGAGACCTGCCGCGCCGACGATCGCCGCGACGACGGTGTCGCAGCCGTCGCTCTTCGATACGTCGACGAGCGCCTGCGGGCCATGCGTGACTTCCGTCCTGCAACCCGCGGCGCGCAGCTTCGTGGCGACGCTCGCGGCCGTATCGGCATCGCCGACGACGGCCACTTCGGGTTTGAAGCGCAGGCATTGTTCGACGAGCTTGTCGCCGTTGCGATGCGCGGTCAGCGCATACACCGAGAAACGCTCGGGATGACGCGCGACGACGTCGAGCGTGCTGTCTCCGATCGAGCCCGTGGAACCGAGCAAAGTGAGTCGTTTTTGCATATCTCTTTCTCTAGCCGATGGGCTACGACAATACGAGCATCGCGAGCGGCAGCACCGGCAACAAGGCGTCGATGCGGTCGAGCACGCCGCCATGTCCCGGCAGCAGGTTGCTCGAATCCTTCACGCCGGCCTGGCGCTTGAGCATCGACTCGAACAGGTCGCCCACCACGCTGAACACGACCAGCAGCGTCAGCGTGGCAAACAAGCGCGCGGTGCCGAGATGCTCGATCAGCGCGGAAAACAGGGTCGGCGCGAACGCATGGGTGACGACGGCAACGGTCGCCACGATCATCACCGCGAGCCATCCGCCGACGGCCCCCTCCCAGGTCTTGCCGGGGCTGATCGACGGCGCGAGTTTGTGCTTTCCGAAAGCCTTACCCGCAAAGTATGCGCCGATATCGGCCAACCAGACGACAAGGAGCAGGGAAAGCACAAACGGCACGCCCTCGATGCGGGCGGCGACGAGGGCATGCCAGCAGGCCGCGAACACGACGACGCCCGCGAGCAGCAGGAACGGCCGCCAGGCGCCCTGCGCGAGCGCCGGCTTGCGCAAGAGCACGAACGGTCCCGCGAATACCCAGAAGATTGACGAAGCTTCGAAGAGCGGCCGCGGCGCCGCGAGACCCGTGCCGAGCTTCGTGCTGGCCACCAGCGCCAGCGCGGCAACGATCGCGTAGACCACGGGACCGGCGCCCGGAAGCTTCAGCAGCCGCGCCCACTCCCATGCGGCGAACACGACGACGAACGCGATCAGCGCGCCGAAGCCGCCGATCGGCGCCCATAGCGTGACGGGGATAAGAATGGCCAGCAGGACGATCGCCGTGATGACACGGGTTTTTAGCATGGAAGCGAATCGGCGTTTTGCGATTGCGGCTCGAGCTGGGCGCTCGTGCGGCCGAAGCGGCGCTCGCGCTCGGTGTACGACGCGATCGCGCGGCCGAGCGCGTCGGCGTCGAAATCCGGCCAGTAGGTATCGGTGAAATAGAACTCGGTGTACGCGAGTTGCCACAGCAGGAAGTTGCTGATGCGCTGCTCGCCTCCCGTGCGGATGAAAAGATCCGGCTCGGGCGCGTAAGCCATTGCGAGGTGTTGGGCGAACGCGTTTTCGTTGACTTCGACGGGGCTGCCCGCCGCCACCGACTCCTCGACCAGCTTGCGCGTGGCCTGCATGATGTCCCAGCGGCCGCCGTAGTTCGCGGCGATAGTCAGCGTGAGGCGCGTGTTCTTCGCCGTCTTGGTTTCGGCGCGGGTGATCAGATCCTGGATCTTCTTGTCGAACATCGACAGATCGCCGACCACGCGCAGGCGGATGCCGTTCGCGTGAAGCTTGCCGATCTCGCGCTCGAGCGCGGTGACGAACAGGCGCATCAGGAACGACACCTCGTCGACCGGACGGCGCCAGTTTTCGGAACTGAATGCGAACAGCGTCAGATACTCGACGCCGCGCCGGGCACAGGCGTCGACGGCCGAGCGCACGGCGTCGAGGCCACGCGTATGGCCCGCCACGCGCGGCAGGCGGCGTTGAGTCGCCCAACGGCCATTGCCGTCCATGATGATCGCGATATGACGCGGTACGGCAGAGACGTCAGGGACGCGAACGGTTGAGCTTGTATAGGTCATGGCCGTCGGGTAAAGCAGCAAATAAAGAAGAGATGATCAGTGAAAGTTCTCGTGTCCGGTGTGCGCCAGACCATCAAACCGTCATGATCTCGCCTTCCTTGGTTTGCACGAGCTTGTCGATTTCCGCGACGAACTTGTCCGTCAGCTTCTGAACATCGTCGCCGGCGCGGCGCTCGTCGTCTTCGGAGATTTCCTTGTCCTTCACGAGCTTCTTCAGCTGCTCGTTCGCGTCGCGGCGCAGGTTGCGCACGGCGACCTTCGCCGTCTCGCCTTCGCTCTTGACGACCTTCGTCAGCTCGCGACGGCGCTCTTCCGTCAGCGGGGGCATCGGCACGCGGATCAGATCGCCGTGCGTGGCCGGGTTCAGGCCCAGATCCGATTCGCGGATCGCCTTCTCGATCACGGAGACCATCTTCTTTTCCCACGGCTGCACGCCGATCGTGCGGGCATCGACGAGCGTCAGGTTCGCGACCTGCGAGATCGGCACGGGCGACCCGTAGTAGTCGACCTGGATGTGATCGAGCAGGCCCGTGTGCGCACGGCCCGTGCGGATTTTCGACAGATCGTTCTTGAACGCGTCGAGCGAGCGCTGCATTTTCTGCTCAGCGCCTTTCTTGATGTCAGCCACAGACATGATTAAACCTCCGAACCTTCAAAACGATGCGGGCCCGCCAGCGCGCGCGAGGCGGCGCCCAAGCCCGCGTTCAAGCCCACAGACGTGATAGAGAGTTTACACGTGCACGAGGGTGCCTTCGTCCTCGCCCTGCACGATGCGCTTCAGCGCGCCCGGCTTCACGATCGAAAACACACGGATCGGCAGCTTCTGGTCGCGGCACAGCGCGAACGCGGTGGCGTCCATCACCTGCAGGTTGCGGCCAATTGCCTCGTCGAAACTGATCGTCGAATAACGCGTCGCGGACGGGTCCTTCTTCGGATCGGCCGAATAGACGCCGTCGACCTTGGTCGCCTTCAGCACCACTTCGGCGCCGACCTCCGAGCCGCGCAGCGCAGCCGCCGTGTCGGTCGTGAAGAACGGGTTGCCCGTGCCTGCCGCGAAAATCACGACTTTGCCCTCTTCCAGCTGACGGATGGCGCGGGGACGGATGTACGGCTCGACGACCTGATCCATGCGCAGCGCCGACTGCACACGCGCTTCGATACCGGCGTGGCGCATCGCGTCCTGCAACGCCAGTGCGTTCATCATCGTGGCCAGCATGCCCATGTAGTCGGCCGTCGCACGGTCCATACCCGCTGCACCGCCCGCCACACCACGAAAGATGTTGCCGCCGCCGATCACCACCGCCAGTTGCGTACCGAGCCGCACCACCTCGGCCACATCCGCCACCATTCTTTCGATCGTCGCGCGATTGATGCCGAATGCATCATCGCCCATCAGGGCTTCGCCAGAGAGTTTGAGGAGGACGCGTTTATAGGCAGTGGGCATAGAGATATCCAGATTGCGCTGAGCAGGGCCAAAAAGCCGCCAAACAACAAGGAACTAACTGTAGGGGTGAAATACGAATTCGGGCAAGCGCCGCCAAATTGATGCGCCTCACCAACCGACCGAGGCGAGTCGAGATCCAGCCGCCGTGCGCTTCGCGCACGCGCGACCCCGGCGGCGGCGCCGGCCGCGGCGAGGTCCAGCCCCGCCGCGGGTCAAACGGTACTGCGTAAAACTTAAACGAAGCTTATTGCTGCTTTGCAGCAGCAACTTGCGCCGCGACTTCAGCCGCGAAGTCGTCCTGACGCTTTTCGATGCCCTCGCCCACGACGAACAGCGCGAACTTCTGCACGCTCGAGCTTGCAGCCTTCAGCATCTGTTCGATCGTCTGCTTGTCGTTCTTCACGAACGGCTGGTTCAGCAGCGACACTTCCTTGAGGTACTTCTGCACCGAGCCGTCGACCATCTTCGCGACGATCTCAGCCGGCTTACCCGATTCGGCTGCCTTCTGCTCGGCGATGCTGCGCTCCTTGGCGATCAGGTCGGCGGGAACGTCGCCAGATGACAGCGAAACCGGCTTCATCGCCGCGATGTGCATCGCGACGTCCTTGCCGACCTGCTCGTCCGCGCCCGTGTACTCGACCAGCACGCCGATGCGGGTGCCGTGCAGGTATGCAGCCAGCTTGTTCGACGTTTCGAAGCGCGCGAAACGGCGGATCGACAGGTTTTCGCCGATCTTGCCGACCAGCGCCGAACGCACTGCATCGACGGTCGAGCCTTCCAGCGGCAGCGCCGACAGCGCGGCGACGTCAGCCGGGTTCTGCTTGACGATCAGTTCGGCGACCTGCTTCGTAAATGCGTTGAAGTCGTCGTTCTTCGAAACGAAGTCGGTTTCGCAGTTCAGTTCGACGATCGCGCCAACCCCGCCTTCGATGAACGAAGCGATCACGCCTTCTGCCGTGACGCGCGACGCCGCCTTCGACGCCTTGTTGCCGAGCTTAACGCGCAGCAGTTCCTCAGCGCGCGCCATATCGCCGTCAGCTTCCGTCAGCGCCTTCTTGCATTCCATCATCGGCGCATCGGTCTTCGCGCGCAGTTCTGCCACCATGCTTGCGGTAATTGCCGCCATCATTCGCTCCTTGAGTCTGTCTGTCACACGCCGCCCGCATTCGATGCCGGCGGCAGAATTTCGTTTCCGCGCAGCGCACTTTTATTTCCGGCGCTGCCGCGTGCGAGTTGCCGCACGCTCATTCCAGATCGTCGCGGCTTAAAAAAAGGGGGCCTATTGAGAGCCCCCTTTTTTGCCGGACACAAGGGTGCTTTACGCTTCCCCGTTGACCTCGACGAACTCGTCGCCGTCGCCGCCGCGGGCAGCCTGCACGACTTCGTTGACCGCATTCGCGCGACCTTCGAGGATCGCGTCAGCCACGCCTTGCGCGTACAGCGTCACAGCCTTGCTCGCGTCGTCGTTGCCCGGGATCACGTAATCCACGCCTTCCGGCGAGTGGTTCGTATCGACCACGGCGATGACGGGCACGCCCAGCTTGTTCGCTTCCGTCACGGCAATCTTGTGATAGCCGACGTCGACCACGAAGATCGCATCCGGAATGCCGCCCATGTCCTTCACGCCGCCGATCGACTTTTGCAGCTTGGCGATTTCGCGTTCGAACAGCAGCGCTTCCTTCTTGCTCATCTTCTCGAGCTCGCCCGCCTCGACTGACGCTTCCATGTCCTTCAGGCGCTTGATCGAAACCTTCAGCGTCTTGAAGTTGGTCAGCATGCCGCCGAGCCAACGTGCGTTGACATAGGGCATGCCAGCGCGCTGAGCCGCTTCAGCGATCGTGTCGCGCGATTGACGCTTCGTGCCGACGAACAGGATCGTGCCGCGGTTCGCTGCCAGTTGACGCACGTACTTCAGCGCGTCGTTGTACATCGGCAGCGTCTTTTCGAGGTTGATGATGTGAATCTTGTTGCGATGGCCGAAAATGAAGGGGGCCATCTTCGGGTTCCAGAAGCGCGTCTGGTGACCGAAGTGGACACCGGCTTCCAGCATTTGACGCATGGTAACTGCCATGAATATCTCCGCTAGGGTTGGGTCTTAAGCCGGCTGCCGTATCCGCCGCGCCGCCTTCCGCACCTCGGGAAGACCTGACGCCGCGAACACCCTGGGTGCGCCGGCTTGCGAATCTCGCGAATTACGCCGCCATATGGGTCCTGCACTTTATGGCCAGCTCGCGAGGAAAGCCCGCCGCCAAGGTGAATATTCTGAATATTCGAACTGGCGATTGACTTAGCCGAAGAGTATAGCACGCGAGCATTGCAGGACTCAACTTACGCGGTAGCACGTGGAGTCGCCGCGGGTTGCACCCGCTGCCGGGCAAGACGTCACGGGTATGCGCTGCGGCCCGCGCCGCGCGTGGCCATCCGCCCAGCAAAAGCCAGCGATCACGGAAATAAGGTGCGATAATTACGCGATACACCGCTTTTCAGGCCCGACTCATGGCTATTACGCTCAAAAACGAAGACGATATCGCCCAGATGCGCGTCGCTGGACGCCTCGGGAGCGAAGTCCTCGACTACATCACGCCGTTCGTGAAGCCCGGCGTCACGACAGGCGAACTCGACCGCCTCTGCCACGAATACATGACGAACGTGCAAGGCACGATTCCGGCGCCGCTGAACTATCAGCCACCCGGCTATCCGCCGTTTCCGAAGGCCGTCTGCACGTCCGTGAACGATGTGATCTGCCACGGCATCCCCGGCGACAAGACGTTGAAGAACGGCGACGTGCTCAATATCGACGTCACCGTGATCAAGAACGGCTACTACGGCGACACGAGCCGTATGTTCATCGTCGGCGAAGGCTCGATCATGGCGAAGCGTCTCATTCAGACCACCTACGAATGCATGTGGCTCGGCATCGAGCAGGTGCGCCCGGGCGCGCATCTCGGCGACATCGGCTACGCGATCCAGAAACACGCGGAAGGCCAGGGCTACAGCGTGGTGCGCGAATATTGCGGCCACGGCATCGGCCAGGTTTTCCACGACGAGCCGCAAGTGCTGCACTACGGCCGTCCCGGCACGGGCATCGAATTGCAGCCCGGCATGATCTTCACGATCGAGCCGATGATCAACGCCGGCCGCCGCGAGATCCGCACGATGCCCGACCAGTGGACCGTCAAGACGAAGGACCGCAGCCTGTCCGCGCAGTGGGAGCACACGATTCTCGTGACGCCGACGGGCTACGAAGTGCTGACCGTCTCGGCCGGCACGCCGGCGCGCCCACAAATCGTGGCCGCCGCCACCGCCTGATTTCTCTGCCCCTTCGCCTATGAGTAGCGTTTCCGCCGTCGCCCTTTCCGATGCCACGTCGCTCAAGGCAGACTACAAGGTGGCCAAGACCCCGCTGATCGATCGTTTCAGGACGGCATCCAATGTCGACACGCTGATGCGCTCGCTCGCGCGCATCACCGACGATGCGTTGCGCGGCGCTTGGGCCGCATGCGATCTGCCCGCGTCGCTGGCGCTGATCGCCGTCGGCGGCTACGGGCGCGGCGAACTGGCCCCGCATTCCGACATCGACATTCTCGTCCTGCTGCCCGACGAGCCCGTCCCGCATCTCGAAGCCAGCATCGAGCGCTTTATCGGTCTTGCCTGGGATCTGGGGCTGGAACTCGGCAGCAGCGTGCGCACGGTGTCGCAGTGCATCGAGGAAGCCGCGAATGACGTGACCGTGCAGACGTCGCTGCTCGAAGCGCGGCGCATCGTCGGTAGCACGACGCTGTTCGAGGGCTTTTCGCTGCGCTACCGCGACGCGCTCGATCCGCGCGCGTTCTTCCAGGCGAAAGTGCTGGAAATGCGCCAGCGGCATGCGAAGTTCCAGGACACGCCCTACGCGCTTGAACCCAACATCAAGGAAAGCCCGGGCGGCTTGCGCGATCTCCAGCTGATTCTGTGGGTCACTCAGGCGGCCGGATTCGGCAGCAGTTGGCGCGAACTGGACAAACGCGGCCTCATCACTGATCGCGAAGCGCGCGAACTGCGCCGCAACGAAGGTTTTCTGAAGGCGTTGCGCGCGCGCCTGCATGTGCTGGCGGGACGCCGCCAGGACATCCTCGTCTTCGACCTGCAGACCGCACTTGCCGAGAGCTTCGGCTTCAAGGCCACGTCCACGCGCCGCGCCAGCGAGCAGCTGATGCGCCGTTACTACTGGGCCGCCAAAGCCGTCACGCAGCTCTCGACCATTCTGATCCAGAACATCGAAGCCCAGCTCTTTCCGAACACGAGCGGCATCACGCGCGTTTTGTCCGATCGTTTCGTCGAAAAGCAGGGCATGCTGGAAATCGCCAGCGACGACGTGTTCGAACGCGAGCCGAATGCGATCCTCGAAGCGTTCCTGTTGTACGAAAAAACGCCGGGCGTCAAAGGCCTGTCGGCGCGCACGCTCCGCGCGCTCTACAACGCGCGCGACAAAATGGACCATCGCTGGCGCCGCGATCCGGAAAACCGCCGGCTTTTCCTCGAAATTCTGAAGCAGCCGCAAGGCATCACGCACGCGCTGCGTCTGATGAACCAGACGAGTGTGCTGGGGCGTTATCTGCTGAACTTCCGCCGTATCGTCGGACAGATGCAGCACGATCTGTATCACGTCTATACCGTCGATCAGCACATCCTGATGGTGCTGCGGAACATGCGGCGTTTCGCCGTCGCCGAGCATGCGCACGAATACCCGTTCTGCAGCCAGCTGATAGCGAACTTCGAGCGTCCGTATCTGTTGTACGTGGCTGCCCTCTTTCACGACATCGCCAAAGGCCGCGGCGGCGATCATTCGACGCTCGGCATGGCAGACGCGCGGCGCTTTTGCCGCGAGCACGGCATTTCCGCCGACGATGCGGCGCTCGTCGTATGGCTGGTCCAGCATCATCTGACAATGAGCCAGGTCGCGCAGAAGCAGGATACGAGCGACCCCGAGGTGATCAAGCGTTTCGCCGATCTGGTCGGCACCGAGCGCCACCTGACGGCGCTGTATCTGCTGACGGTCGCCGATATTCGCGGCACCAGCCCGAAAGTCTGGAACACGTGGAAAGGCAAGCTGCTCGAGGACCTGTACCGCGCGACGCTTGCCGTGCTCGGCGGCGCCCGTCCCGACGCGCATTCGGAACTGAAGCAGCGTCAGGAGGAGGCGCTCGCGCTCTTGCGCCTCGAGACGGTACCTGAGAACGCGCACCGCGCGCTGTGGGACAAGCTCGACGTCGGCTACTTCCTGCGGCACGACGCCGCCGATATCGCCTGGCAGACTCGCGTGCTGTACCGGCACGTCGAGACCGCGACGCCTATCGTGCGCGCGCGTCCGTCGCCTATCGGCGAAGCGCTGCAGGTGCTGGTCTACGTGAAGGATCGCCCTGATCTGTTCGCGGGCATCTGCGCGTATTTCGATCGCAACGCGCTGTCCGTGCTGGATGCGCGCGTGAGCACCACGAAGCACGGCTATGCGCTCGACAATTTCCTCGTCGCGCATACCGAGCGAGACGTCCACTATCGCGACATCGCCAACCTCGTCGAGCAGGAGCTGGCGGAGCGCCTCGCGGCGGAAGGCACGCTGCTGCCGGAGCCGTCGAAGGGCCGTTTGTCGCGCCTGTCGCGCACGTTCCCCGTCACGCCGCGCGTCGACCTGCGAGCCGACGAGCGCGGCCAGTACTACATCCTGTCCGTGTCGGCAAACGACCGGCCGGGCCTTCTTTATTCGATCGCGCGCGTGCTGGCCGAGCACCGGGTCGGCGTCCATGCGGCGCGGATCAATACGCTCGGCGAACGCGTCGAGGACGTGTTCCTACTCGATGGGCACGGCCTCTCGGACAACCGACGACAAATCCAGGTCGAAACCGAGCTGCTGCGCGCGATCGCAGTGTGAGATTTCATGCGAGTCAAACTGACAGCCAAGCATCCGCGACCGGCTTCGTCCGAACGCGCCCCCGTCCGTCCGGGCAGCACCACGGCGCGCAAGCCGGCGCGGCCAGCAGCGCCGGCGGCCAAGGCCGCTCCGTCCACGGGGCCGCGCGGCGGTGCGGGTTCTTCCACATCGGCGGCCGCGCGCCGCAGCGAGACGGGCTCGACGACGCCCGAGAAGCGCTCGTTCGGCAAGACGGCGGGCGCGGCGGGTGAGCGCCGCGGTTCGTCCTCGGCACCGCGGGGCGGCGCTGGCGCACGCTCGGGCGACCGGCCGGCGCGTGCGACGGACGCACCGGCGCGCGGACGAAGCGAGTCCGGTGCATTTGAGCGTCGCTCTGCGGGCGAACGCCCGGCGCGCGCACGGAGCGAATCCGGCTCCTTCGAAGGCCGTTCTGCAGGCGACCGGCCGGCGCGCACACGAAGTGAATCCGGCTCATTCGATCGCCGTTCTGCGGGCGACCGGCCGGCACGCGCACGGAGTGAATCCGGTGCATTTGAGCGCCGTTCTGCGGACGACCGCCCGGCGCGCGCACGGAGCGAATCCGGCTCCTTCGAACGCCGTTCTGCAGGCGACCGGCCGGCGCGCGCGCGGAGTGAATCCGGCTCCTTCGAACGCCGTTCTGCAGGCGACCGGCCGGCGCGCGCGCGGAGTGAATCCGGCTCCTTCGAACGCCGTTCTGCGGACGACCGGCCGGCGCGCAAGCAAGCCACGTCCACAAGCGGTGGTTTCCGCCGCAATGCGGAGGCGCCTGCCGATCGGCGCGTTTCGTCCGATCGCCCTTCGCGCGGCGCCTCGACGGGCGAACGCGCGCCGCGCTTCTCGCGCGACGATGATGCGCCCCGCGCACGTCGCGCCCCACGCGACAACGAAGAGCGCCGCAGCGCGCCGCGTACGGCCCGCGCCGCAGATGGCGCACCATCGCGCGAACGTACGTATGCACGCCCCGCCAAGGCCGCGTATGAAGGCCGCGACGCGTCGCAAGATCGTCGCCCTCGGAGCGAAGGCGCAGCACGCCGTGCAACCGGCGACGAAACCTCGGCCCGCAGCGAACACACCTACGCAAAACCCGTCAAGAGCGCCTACGCAGACCGCGACGAAACCGTGCAGCCCAAATCGGCACCCGCGCCACGCACGAACAAGGCAAAGCGCGATGCCCGCTCGATCGAAGACAGCTTCGACCGTCCCGCGATGTTCGATCGCCCCGCCGGGAAGCCGGCGCGCAAATCGCGCCCTGCCGTGGAGCCGCGCCGCCGCGACGAAGGCGAGTACAACGACGTGCCGGGCAACCTGCGCCTGTCGAAGCTGATGTCCGAGCTCGGCTTGTGCTCGCGCCGCGAAGCCGACGAGTGGATAGAAAAAGGCTGGGTGACGGTCGATGGCGTCGTCGTCGATACGCTCGGCACGAAGGTCCGCCCCGACGCCGATATCCAGATCGATCCCGCCGCCCAGGCCGCGCAACTCAAGCAGGTGACGATCCTCGTGCACAAGCCGGTGGGCTTCGTCTCCGGCCAGGCGGAGGAAGGGTACGAACCCGCCGTGACGCTCGTCAAGCCCGAAAACCGCTGGGATGGGGACCGCACCGACATTCGCTTTTCGGCCGCGCACCTGCGTCAGCTGGCGCCGGCGGGCCGCCTCGACATCGATTCGACCGGGCTGCTGGTGCTGACCCAGGACGGGCGCGTCGCCAAACAGCTGATCGGCGGGAATTCGCAAATCGACAAGGAATATCTCGTGCGCGTCACGTACGGCGACGTCGAAACGGATGTCGAGCACCATTTCCCGCCGGAGAGCCTCGAGAAGCTGCGCCACGGGCTCGAACTCGACGGCGTGCCGCTCAAGCCTGCGATGGTCAGCTGGCAGAACGGCGAGCAACTGCGCTTCGTGCTGCGTGAAGGCAAGAAACGCCAGATTCGCCGCATGTGCGAACTGGTCGGCCTGCATGTCGTGGGCCTCAAGCGCGTGCGGATGGGCCACGTGATGCTCGGCGCGCTGCCGCCCGGACAATGGCGCTATTTGGGCCCCGACGAGTCGTTCTAAGGTCCGCAGGCATCGCATATCGTTCGTTTGAAAAAGCCCGCGCATGCGGGCTTTTTCTTTTCCGGCAAAGGGCCAAAGCGACTGCAGAGGCCCTGTCATCCGCTCATTCGTCGGATTCCGGATCGAGGTCGGGAAACAGCACCTCGGTAAAGCCGAACTTGGCGAAATCCGTGATCCGCATCGGATACAGCTTGCCGATCAGGTGATCGCACTCGTGCTGGACGACGCGCGCGTGAAAGCCTTCCGCGACGCGATCGATCGGTTTGCCGAACTGATCGAAGCCGTGATAGCGGATCATCGACAGCCGGGTCACGGCGCCGCGCAGCCCCGGCACGGAAAGACACCCTTCCCAGCCCTCCTCCGTATCCAGCGACACGGGCGTGATGGTCGGGTTGATCAGCACCGTCTCCGGCACGGACGGCGCGTCCGGATAGCGCTCGTTATGACCGAACCCGAAAATCACGACCTGCAGATCGACGCCGATCTGCGGCGCGGCGAGCCCCGCGCCGTTCGCATCGTGCATCGTCTCGAACATGTCCCGGACGAGGTCATGCAACTCGGGCGTGTCGAAGTGATCGACGGGCCTGGCGATACGCAACAGACGCGGATCGCCCATCTTGAGGATTTCGTGAATCATGTTGTGTGCCCCTCCAGGAGCTTACGCATACCATCTTCGTCGAGCACGGGGATGCCAAGTTCCTCGGCTTTCGCAAGCTTGCTGCCCGCTTCCGCACCGGCCACCACGTAATCGGTCTTCTTCGATACCGAACCGGCCACCTTCGCGCCTGCCGCCTCCAGCAACTCCTTCGCTTCGTCGCGGCCCATGCCCGGCAGCGTGCCCGTCAGCACGACCGTCTTGCCCGCCAGCACGCCCTGCGGCGCCTTCGGCGCGGGCGGGCCTTCCGGCCAAGTCACCTTGCCGGGCGCGCGCAACTGATCGATGACCGTGCGGTTGTGCTCCTCGGCGAAGAACTGATGAATGGCTTCGGCGACGATGGGCCCGACGTCGTTGACCTCCAGCAGCTCTTCGACCGTCGCGTTCATGATGGGATCGAGCGAGCCGAAATGTTTGGCCAGGTCCTTCGCCGTCGATTCGCCGACGTGCCGGATACCGAGCGCGTAAACGAAGCGCGCGAGCGTCGTGTGCTTGGCTTTTTCCAGCGAGTCGAGCAGGTTCTGCGCAGACTTTTCCGCGAAGCGGTCGAGCTCGGCGAGCGTCGCGAAACCCAGATTGAAGAGATCCGCGGGCGTACGCACAAGATTCAGTTCGACCAGCTGATCGATGATCTTTTCGCCCATGCCGTCGATGTCCAACGCGCGGCGCTGCGCGAAATGCCACAACGCCTGCTTGCGCTGCGCCGGACAGAAGAGGCCGCCTGTGCAGCGCGCAATTGCTTCGTCCGGCAGACGTTCGATGGCCGAGCCGCACACGGGGCACTCAGTCGGCATCACGAACTCGCGCGCGTCTGCTGGTCTGCGATCGAGCATCGCGCTCACCACTTCAGGGATCACGTCGCCCGCTCGCCGCACGACCACGGTATCGCCGATCCGGATGTCCTTGCGGCGAATCTCGTCCTCGTTGTGCAGCGTCGCATTCGTCACCGTCGCGCCGCCGACGAACACGGGCTCGAGCCGCGCGACAGGCGTGATCGCGCCCGTGCGGCCGACCTGCACGTCGATGGCGACGAGCTTCGTGAGCGCTTCCTGTGCCGGAAACTTGTGCGCGAGCGCGAAGCGCGGCGCGCGCGAAACGAAGCCCAGCATGTCCTGCTGATCGCGCCGGTCGACCTTGTAGACGACACCGTCGATGTCGTACGGCAGCGTCTCCCGCTTCTCGCCAACCTTATGGAAGAAGCCGAGCAGCCCTTCTGCGCCCTGAACGACGGCCCGCTCGCTGTTCACGGGCAAGCCCATCTCGTGATACCAGTCGAGCAGTTCGCTGTGCGTCGCCGGCATCTCTGCGCCATCGAGCGCGCCGATGCCATACGCGAAGAACGACAGCGGACGCTGCGCCGTGATCTTCGAATCGAGCTGCCGCAAGCTGCCCGCCGCCGCGTTCCGTGGATTCGCGAACTCGCGCTGGTCCGCGTCGCGCTGACGCTGGTTCAGGCGGTCGAAATCACGTTTGAACATCAGCACTTCGCCGCGCACGTCGATGAGCCTCGGCACGCGCTTGCCTTTCAGCTTGAGGGGAATCGAGCGGATGGTGCGGACGTTTTCGGTGACGTCCTCGCCCGTTGCGCCGTCTCCGCGCGTGGCCGCCTGCGTGAACTTGCCGTCCTCGTAGCGCAAGGAGATCGCAAGGCCGTCGAACTTCAGCTCACATGCGTAATCGACGGGCGAATGATGCAGCGTGTCCGATACGCGTTTGTCGAAGGCCGCAATGTCTTCATCCGAAAAGCCGTTGTTCAACGACAGCATCGGCATGTCGTGCACGACGGGCCTGAAGCCGCTCGCTGCTTCGCCACCGACCCGCTGAGTCGGCGAATCCGGCGTGATCAGATCCGGATGCTCGCCTTCGATCTGCTGCAGCTCCTTGAACAGCTTGTCGTACTCCGCGTCGGGCAGATCCGGCTGGTCGAGCACGTAGTACGCGTGGTTCGCGCGTTCGAGTTCGGCACGCAGCCACAACGCCCGCTCGGCGGGTGCGCTGGTTGCAGGATCAGGGACTTTGGTTCGGGCCATGCTGTCGGCGTTTCGGCGTATGTAATGGATGTCAGATTATCTCAGGAAGCGCTTCCCATGGCATCGGCCGAATGGCCAGTTTGGTGCGCGCGCAAACCCAACATGGCCTGCCGATCCTGGCCGATCGGCCAATCGATGCGCAAGCCGTTGACAGCGCGTCATCCACAATGCGAACTTGTCGCGTGCCAATCATTTCGTAACCGTCGACATGCCTGCATCCTTCATCCGCCTCATACGCTGTCTCTTCATCGTGCTGGCCACGCTCGCCGCGTGCCATGCGCGAGGCGCGCTGGCGAGCGAACAGGTGATCGACGTGCCGCTCGGTCAAGGCGCATCGATCTCCTATCTGCTGACCCAACAGGACGGCAGCCAGCCGCAGTGGGTGCTCGTAATGTTTCCGGGCAGCGAAGGCGATCTCGAACTCTCGCAGCAGCCAGGCGGCACGATCCATATGCGCGAGAAGAACAACTTCCTGATCCGTGCGCGCAACCTGTTCGTGGATTCGCTGTTCGCGACGGCCATCGTCGATGCGCCGTCGGATCAGCCGGGCGGCTATTCGGATGCATTTCGTGCGTCGTCGCGTTCCGCGCAGGATCTCGCGCAGATCGCGGCGAACCTGCGCACGCGCTTCCCACAGGCGAAACTCGTGCTGGTGGGCACGAGCCGCGGCACGATATCGTCGGCCTACGTGGGACGCGCTTTGCCGGATGTATGGAACGCCGTCGTGCATATGTCGACGCTCAGCAGCCCCGCGCGCGGCCAGGCCACGCCGCTGATCGGCTTCGACTACGGCGCGATTCGTCCGCGCCAGCTGTTCGCCCAGCACGCGGACGACGGCTGCTATCTCTGTTCCTATGAAGCCTTAAAGCGCATCGCCGACAGCGGCCAGTACGCGCTGATCACCGTGCACGGCGGCGACACGCGCAGCAAGCCCTGCGAGGCGATGTCGCATCACGGGTTCTATGGAAGGGAAGAGGCCGTCGTCGCCGCGGTCAAGGCCTGGATCAGCGGACAACCGTGGCCCGACGACGTGGGATGAACGGGCACGGCATACGCGTTGTCGATCGGTGCTGGCGCTTGGCGAACGCCATTGCACTTTCGGCGCGACTCCAAATGGAAACGCGCGGCCCAAATGAAAACCGCCCGAAGCATTCCCATGCGTCAGGGCGGTGTCATCGACGGCAGCATAAGCCGCCGCGTCATGCGCAAAGCCGCGTCGCGCGCCTACTGGCTGAACAGCCGCCGCGTCGCAGGCGAGCCGGCCGGAATGCCGGCCTGTTCGAGCTTCGCGTACAGCGTCATCAGCTGCTTCTCGATGGCGAGCAGCGCGCTTTCCGGCAGCGGCCGGCGGCCATCGTCGACCACACGTCCGCCGATGCGCTCTGCGAGCGACTTTGCGTAATCGCACATCAGGCGGAACGGCAGGATGTCTTCGTCGGCGACGGGCACGTCGAGCACCAGCGTGATCATCTGGCCACCCTTGTACGTGAGATCGTCGCGCAGGAAGTTGGTGTCGCCGAACTGCAGCATGAACACGGGGCTCTGCTTCGCGTCCAGCTTGACGAAACGCGTGCCGTCGCGCGACAGCAGCAGCCCGTCTTGCGACGCGACGGCCTGCACGTAGTTCGCTGACCAAGGCGCGCCGTCGGACAGCACGTTGATCGACAGCTGTGCGTCGCACTGCGCGGCAAAGCCGTCGAGTTCGCGCGCCATCGATACCGTTTCCATCATGTCCGGAAACTCGGGTGAAGCATCGAGCGCGTCGGCGAACTGCTGGACGCCCGTCACGAATTCCGAGAACTCCAGTTCGTTGAGCGGGCCGCTGCGATTTGCGAGTTGCGCGGCCGCGCGCAGCTCCTCGTAGCGCACGCCGCTTTGCAGCAGTTCCCACGCGCCGCCGCCTTCCGGCTTGCCTTCGATGTGCACCGGTTTGCTGCCCGCGCGGCGCAGACGCTGCGCGAGCGGCAGCACCTTGTCGCCCGCGACGGGAGCGGAAAGCCTGATGGGGACGATGCAGTCGATGCGCCGGTCGACGATCGCCGGCGGCGCAGACGAAATCGTCGTGGCGGCGGGCATGATCGGCTCGTTGCGCCCGTCATCGGCCTCGCGCTCGTCGTCCAGCTGCTCGCGTTCTTCGTCTTCAGGGAAACCGTTCGGCGACGTGTTCTCGGCCTGGATGTCGGCGGGCGTGTCGAGGGGAGCGGCGCCGCCGAACGTCGGCTCGACGCGCGCTGGCTCTGCATGCTCACCCGATGCGGGCTCGCGGCGCGTCGTCGGACGCGCCGGTTCGATGAATGGGCTCTGCTCGACGTGCTCGTCCCGAGCCGTGAGTTCCGCCGTGTCGGTGGGCATCGGCCGCGGCATCCTGCGGCGCACCTTCGCGCCCTGCCACGC
This sequence comes from Paraburkholderia franconis, assembly GCF_009362735.1. Taxonomy (GTDB): domain Bacteria; phylum Pseudomonadota; class Gammaproteobacteria; order Burkholderiales; family Burkholderiaceae; genus Paraburkholderia; species Paraburkholderia franconis. Next base: position 93,199 of record NZ_WHNP01000007.1, read on the forward strand.
GTTGTAGACCACCACGCCCCCGACCACCACGGCGCCCGCGCCGATCAAACCGAGTGTCAACTCGTCCATGCACGCTCCATCTGCAATTCTTTTCGCCGCTGCGCGCCGCGCCTGGCTCGCGCGGCTGGCACGCACTGCGTGCCGCCGCTGCGGGCGCCGGCGCGCAGCGAGTTCGATTCTGTGTTCAGCAACACTCGCGCGCGGCCCGAAGACCGCGCGCGAGTGGACGTTTAAACGATATTCTGGACAAATCCCGCAGCCGTTTCCATGTCGACGGCAACGATTCGCGACACACCCTGCTCCTGCATCGTCACCCCGATCAGTTGCTGCGCCATTTCCATCGCGATCTTGTTGTGGGAAATGAACAGGAACTGTGTTTTGCCCGACATTGCGCGCACGAGATTCGCGAAACGTTCGGTGTTCGCGTCGTCGAGCGGCGCGTCCACTTCGTCGAGCAGACAGAACGGCGCAGGATTCAGCTGGAACATCGCGAACACGAGGGCCGTCGCCGTCAGCGCCTTTTCGCCGCCCGACAGCAGGTGGATCGTCGAGTTCTTCTTGCCGGGCGGCTGCGCCATCACCTGCACGCCGGCGTCGAGAATCTCGTCGCCCGTCATGATGAGCTTCGCCTGGCCGCCGCCGAACAGACGCGGGAACAGCTCGCCGAAATGACGGTTCACTTCGTCGAACGTGCCTTGCAGCAGCGTGCGTGTTTCCTGGTCGATCTTGCGGATCGCGTCTTCGAGCGTTTCGATCGCGTGGATCAGGTCGGCCGACTGCGCGTCGAGGAAAGTCTTGCGTTCCGTCGCCGCTTTCAGCTCGTCGAGCGCGGCCATGTTGACGGGGCCGAGCGCCGTGATCGCGTTGTTGATGCGCGTCACTTCGCCCTGCAGATACGACGGCTTCATGTCGGGCGTGAGCTTGGCCTGCAGCTCAGCTTCGTCGACGCCCGCCGCCGTCAGCTGCTCGATGAACTGCTCGGCGTTCAGGCGCGCCGCCTGCTCCTTCAGCTGCAATTCGGTGATGCGGTCGCGCAGCGGCTGCAGCGCTCGTTCGCTGGTCAGGCGCAGCTCGTCGGACTGACGCAGCTTGCCCGTCAGATCGTCGAGCTCAAGACGCGCGGCATGCAGCGCCTCTTCCTTCACGCGGCGAATTTCGAGCGCGTCCTGCAAGCCCGTATGCGCTGTCTGCTCGTTGATCGTTTCGAGTTCGGCGCGCGCGTCTTCGAGCGAGCCCGCGACGCGTTCGCTCTGCTCGTGCGCGACCTGAATGGTGCGCTTCAGTTCGTCGATGCGATTCGCCATGTTGCGCGCGGCAAAGCGGGCATCGGTGGCGGCGCGGTCGAGATCGCGCGATTCGTTGCGCGCGTTGCCCAGCTCTTCGTCGAGCGCTTCGAACGCCAGTTGATTGTCTTCGAAGCGCGCCTGCAGTTCGGCGAGTTCGCCGTCGTGCCGCTCGAAGTTCGCTTCCGATTCGGTACGCAACGCGCGCTGCTCTTCGACCTGCGCGGTGATTTCTTCGAGTTCCTCGCTGATCTGCGTGCTGCGCTGCGTATAGCGCTCGTGCGCCTGCGTGAGCTTGAGCACGTCCATCTGCAGCGCGTGCACGCGCTGGGTCGCGCGCTCCGTCTGCTGGCGCACTTCCGTCAGTGCATTCGATGCCTGCGTATGCGCGACCTCGGCGCGAATCGCCGCGGCCTTGGCTTCTTCGGCGAGCAGCGCCTGCGCGCGCACCTGGCGCGTCAGATTTTCGATTTCCTGCTGGCGCGCGAGCATGCCTGCCTGTTCGGAATCGGCCGCGTACAGCTGCACGCCGACGCGCGTCACCACGTGACCCGCCTTCACGACGAACGCGCCGCCTTCCGGCAATTGCGAGCGCATCGAGAGCGCCTGGGGCAGATCGTCGGCGACGAACGCGTTGCCGAGCCAGTCGTTGAGCACGGCGCGAATGCCCGCATCGTCGATACGCACGAGCGACAGCAGCGGGCGCAGCGACAGCGGCGCGGCCACCGGCTGACCGGCTGCGGGCGGCGCGTAGAACGCGAGCTTCGCGGGCGGCGCGTCGCTGACGAAGTGCTTCACCCAGTCGAGATTCGACACTTCGAGCGCCGCAAGACGCTCGCGCAGCAACGATTCGAGCGCGGTTTCCCAGCCGGCTTCGACATGCAGCTTCTTCCACAGACGCGGCAGCGCGCCCAGCTCGTGCTTGTCGAGCCACGGCTGGATCTTGCCTTCCGTCTGCACGTTGTCCTGCAGCTGACGCAGCGCGGCCAGCCGCGCTTCGAGCTGGTGGATCTGCGCGCTTTCGGCCTGCACGCGCTCCTGCGCGGTGCGGCGCTCGGCGTCGAGACGCGGCAGCGTTTCCTGCGCGTCGGCGAGACGCTCTTGCGCATCGCGCAGAATCTCTTCGTGCTCGGCCAGCTGCATGTGCAGTTCTTCGAGCTGCGCTTCGTCCGGCGCATCGAGGCCGCCCGCTTCCGTCTTCAGACGTTCCTGGCGCTGTTGAAGCTGCTGCAACTGCTGGTCGGCGTTGCGCTGATGCGCGGCTTCGAGCTTGAGCGCCTGCTCGGTCTGCGCGATTCCGGCGCGTTCGTCGCTCAGTTGCGCCTGCGCGTCGCGCCAGCGCGCCTCGAGCGCGGGCATCGCGTCATGCCTCGCGGCGGCCGCCTCTTCGGCGATCACGGCTTTCTCATCGCCCGCCGCAAGCTGCTCTTCGGCGTCTTCGAGATCGTCCTGGGCCTTTTGCGCCTGCGCGAGCCACTGCTCGCGCTGCGCGGTCAGCGCGGCGATCTGCGCCTGCACGCGGTTGCGCGATTCGACGATGAACTTGATCTCGGCTTCGAGGCGGCTCACCTCGGCATTCGCTTCGTACAGCGCGCCTTGCGCGCCCTGCATCGCATCGCTGGCCGAATAGTGCGCGACGCGCAGCGTCTCCAGTTGCGCCTCGACTTCACGCAACTTCGCCGTGTGTGCTTCGAGGTCGATCTGCGCCTGTTCGATCGCGCGCTTCTGCTTGTCCTGCTCGGTGCCCGCTTCGTTCTTGCGCAACAGCCACAAGAGGCGCTGTTTCTCTTCGCCTTCGGCTTGCAGATCCTTGAACTTTGTCGCGACGACCGCCTGTCCTTCGAGCTTTTCCAGATTCGCCGTCAATTCGCGGACGATATCTTCGACGCGCGTCAGATTTTCGCGCGTGTCGTGCAGACGGTTCTCGGTTTCGCGGCGGCGTTCCTTGTACTTCGAGACGCCCGCGGCTTCTTCGAGGAACACGCGCAGCTCTTCGGGCTTGGCCTCGATGATGCGCGCGATCATGCCCTGTCCGATGATCGCGTACGCGCGCGGGCCGAGGCCCGTGCCGAGGAAGATGTCCTGGATGTCGCGGCGGCGCGCGGGAAGATTGTTGATGTAGTAGCTCGACGTGCCGTCGCGCGTCAGCACGCGCTTGACGGCGATCTCGGCATACTGGCCCCACTGGCCGGCCGCGCGGCCGTCGGCATTGTCGAACACGAGTTCGACGCTGGCGCGACTGCCCGGCTTGCGCGCCGTCGAGCCGTTGAAGATCACGTCCTGCATCGACTCGCCGCGCAGCTCCGAGGCGCGCGATTCGCCGAGCACCCAGCGCACGGCGTCGATGATGTTGGACTTGCCGCAACCGTTGGGACCGACCACGCCGACAAGCTGGCCCGGAACCTGGAAGTGCGTGGGATCGACGAATGACTTGAAGCCAGCGAGTTTAATCGAGGTCAGACGCACGGCGATATCGCTGTTTGAAAGTAATTGTGGAAACGGAACGCGCGGTTCGTGCGTGTTCGTATGTGGACCGCTTCAGGGTGCAAAGCCCGCGAGCGGCACAACGGAGCGCGAGCCCGCTGCGATTCCGGCGCCGCGGCGCGCCCTACGCTGCACCGCCGGCCAATGAGGGGCAATCATACCATCGCGCGTGGGCGATTCTTACCGTTGTCATCCGCGTTTCCGTCGTTGCCGGCATTCGCTTCTTCATTGGGCTTCGCCCGATGCACCCAGCTCGACAGCGCCGAGGCCAGCACGATGCAAGCGCCGCCCGCCCACTCGCGCGGACCGGGCACTTCGCCGGCGAAAAGCCAGGCCGTCAGCGCCGTCACGACGATCTCGAACAGCATGATGATCGACGCGCGGTTCGCGGGCACGCGCGCGAGCCCATATTGGACGAGCATGTTGTTGGTCGCGAGCACGAAGCCGATCGCGAGCACGAGCAGCGCCGCCGTGCCCAGGTGAGCGCCCGTCGGCGGCGTGGGCATCGCTTCGAAGAGCGACGCGCATCCGCCGAAGATGGCCGCGCCGCCAAAGATGATCGCCGTGCGCATTTCGGCCTTCATGTCGGGCAGCTCGCGGCTCGTCTTCAGGATCAGCACGTTGCTCATCGCGAAGCTCATCCCGGCTGCGAGCCCCGCCCATTCGGCGAGACTGCCCGGCACGGGAAGCCCGAGCTGCGGCGACCACAGCATCATCATCGCGCCCGCCAGCGACAGCGCGGCGAGCCCCGCGCCCGCCCACGTCAGCCGCTCGTGCAGGATGAAGTGCGCAAAGAGCGCAGTCCAGGCGGGCGTCAGATAGAACAGCAGCAGCACGCGCATCACCTGGCCGTGGATCGCGCCCCACACGAAACCGAGATTGGTGATGCCCGCGAACAGCGCGAGCGCGGGCAACAGCCAGTGCCAGCGGACGGTCTTGATCGCGCGGCGCCGGACCAGCAGCACGAACAGGCAGCCGGCGCCGCTCGTCAGCGCGCTCGCCGCCGTGCCGGTCACGCCGAGCGCGTTGAGCATCCGCAGCGGATACCACACCATGCCCCACACCGACGCGCCCATCATGATCGCGAGCGTCGGCCACGCGTTGCGAAGCGAGAGGTTCATCGCGGGCCACTCCGCGCGAGGTCCAACATGTCCAGCTCGTGCTGCATGCCCTGTCTGCCTTGTCTGCTTTGTCCGTTTCCGACGACGGCGGCGCGTGACCGCTGCCCTCCGTTGCCGTTGAATTCCGTTGAATCCCTTACCGCCGCGCCGGGATACCGCCCGCACTGCGTCTCCATTTTCTTCGCTGCGTTCTTCGTTGCCTCGCGCGCACCACCTGCGTCGCGCCTGCCGCGCCGTGCGTAGCGCGCCCCCGGGGCCTTGTCCGATCGGACGATGCGCCGTTCCGCAGCCCGCCGACACGCTATAATCGACCGCTCGTCGCCGGTGCTGCGCCGATGCCTGTCCGCCGGATGTCCCGCTGCCGCTGCCGTGCCCGATCTGGCGCGATCCGCAGCCGCTTCCGGGCCTTTCGCATTACGTACCTGGCAAGCATCGCAGCCGCCGCGCGCCGCCTTCACCTGTGTCAGTCCGTCCCGCAACACGCCGAACACACGCCCGAACCGCCAAGTGAATCCGCTACTCGACTCCCTCCAGCCCTATCCCTTCGAAAAGCTGCGCGCGCTCTTCAAGGACGTTACGCCGCCCGCCGTCCTCGCGCACATCAGCTTCGGGATCGGCGAGCCGAAACACCCGACGCCGGACCTGATCCGCGACGCCGTGATCGATTCGCTCGGCGGTCTCGCGTCGTATCCCGCGACCGTCGGCACGCCGGCGCTGCGCGAAGCGATTGCGAAGTGGGTCACGAAGCGCTACGGCCTGCCCGTCGATGCCGCCACCCAGGTGCTGCCCGTGTCCGGTTCGCGCGAGGCGCTGTTCGCGCTCGCGCAGACGGTGATCGACCCGAAGAAGAACGCGCAGGACGAGCCTGCGATCGTACTCTGTCCGAACCCGTTCTACCAAATCTACGAAGGCGCGGCGCTGCTCGCGGGCGCGCAGCCGTATTTCGCCAACAGCGACCCGAAGCGCAACTTCGCGTGCGACTACTCGGCCGTTCCCGAAGACGTCTGGGCGCGCACGCAACTGCTCTATGTCTGCTCGCCGGGCAACCCGACGGGCGCCGTGCTCACGCTCGACGACTGGCGCGAACTGTTCGAGCTGTCGGATCGCCACGGCTTCGTGATCGCATCCGATGAATGCTATTCGGAGATCTACTTCGACGAAACGCGTCCGCCCCTCGGTGGACTGGAAGCGGCGCACCGGCTGGGCCGCGGCTTCGAGCGGCTCGTGATGCTGTCGAGCCTGTCGAAGCGATCGAGCGTGCCGGGCATGCGCTCGGGCTTCGTCGCCGGCGACGCGTCGATCCTCAAGCAGTTCCTGCTCTACCGCACCTATCACGGCGCGGCGCTGTCGACGGTCTATCAGGCCGCGAGCATTGCCGCGTGGAGCGACGAGACGCATGTGCGCGAGAACCGCGCGAAGTACGTGCAGAAGTTTTCGACCGTCACGCCGATGCTCGCCGACGTGCTCGACGTCAAGCTGCCCGACGCCGCGTTCTACCTGTGGGCGAACGTCGCGCGCACGGGCCTGTCGGATACCGAGTTCGCCCGCCGCCTGTACGCCGACTATAATGTGACGGTTCTGCCCGGCTCGTATCTTGCGCGCACCGCGCGCGACACGAACCCCGGCCGCGATTTCGTCCGCCTCGCGCTCGTCGCCGGCGTCGATGAATGCACGGAGGGCGCGCAGCGCATCGTCGATTTCTGCCGCTCTCTGAAGCGCTAGCTTCGGGGCTGATTCCGGCCGGTCCACGCGGCGCACGAAAGCGCCGCCGCTGCGCCCTCGCCCGCTTTCCGATTTCAAACCTTTCTCTTCTGACACCACGAACATGTCGCAACAACTTCAGCAGATCATCGATACCGCCTGGGACAACCGCGCCGACCTGTCGCCGAAGGCTGCGCCCGCCGAAGTGCGCGAAGCCGTCGCGCACGCGATCGAGCAACTGGACAAGGGCGCGCTGCGCGTCGCCGAAAAGAAGGATGGCGACTGGGTCGTCAATCAGTGGCTGAAGAAGGCCGTGCTGCTGTCGTTCCGCCTCGAAGACAACGCGCCGATGCCGGCGGGCGGTTACTCCCAGTTCTACGACAAGGTGCCGTCGAAGTTCGCGAGCTACACGGCTGAAGACTTCGCCGCGGGTGGCTTTCGCGTCGTGCCGCCCGCCATCGCGCGCCGTGGCTCGTTCATCGCGAAGAACGTCGTGCTGATGCCGTCGTACACGAACATCGGCGCCTACGTCGACGAAGGCACGATGGTCGACACGTGGGCCACCGTCGGCTCGTGCGCGCAGATCGGCAAGAACGTGCACCTGTCGGGCGGCGTGGGCATCGGCGGCGTGCTGGAGCCGCTGCAGGCAAACCCCGTCATCATCGAAGACAACTGCTTCATCGGCGCGCGCTCGGAAGTCGTGGAAGGCGTGATCGTCGAGGAGAACTCGGTCATCTCGATGGGCGTGTACCTCGGCCAGAGCACGAAGATCTACGACCGCGAAACGGGCGAAGTGTCGTACGGCCGCATTCCGGCAGGCTCGGTGGTGGTCGCGGGCAACCTGCCGTCGAAGGACGGCACGCACAGCCTCTACTGCGCGGTGATCGTCAAGAAGGTGGACGCGAAGACGCGCGCGAAGGTCGGCCTGAACGAACTGCTGCGAGGCGACTGATGGCGCGCGCCGCGGCGAAGACGACCGTCGTCTACGGCATTCCGAACTGCGACACCGTGAAGAAGGCCCGCGTGTGGCTCGAAGAGCATGGCGTCGAATTCGAGTTTCACGACTTCAAGAAGGCGGGCGTGAGCGCGCCGCTCGTGAAGGGCTGGCTGAAGGACGTGCCGCTCGATACGCTCCTGAACCGGCGCGGCACGACTTGGCGCGGCCTCGACGACGACGCGAAGGCCTCCGCCGACAGCGAAGCGGGCGCAATTGCGCTGATGATCGAGAAACCCTCCGTCATCAAGCGGCCTGTCGTCGTGGTCGACGGACGCGTGAAGACGCTCGGCTTTTCGGCTGATCAGTACGCGTCGCTGTTCGACTGAGCGCCCGCGCTTTTCGCGCTGCGGCGCCACGCGTCGCGTTGCATTGCGGCGCGAGAGCGCATCGAGCGCGGAAAGCGCACCGAGCGCAACGATTTGCATGCTGTTGCCGGCCCACTCAGGCCGGCATTTTTTCACCTGAGTTTCAAGCGTGGACGCGCTCCGCGCATTTCATCTGCCAGTTGGTTGGAAGGAACTGAATCGATGTCCGGCACTCTTGCCCTTACCGAAGCCCTGATCGCGCGCGCGTCCGTGACGCCCGACGACCAGAACTGCCAGCGTCTGCTCGTCGAGCGCCTGTCCGCGATCGGCTTCGAATGCGAAACGATCGAATCGAACGGCGTCACCAATCTGTGGGCCGTGAAGCGCGGCACGATGGGCACGGACGGCAAGCTGCTCACGTTCGCCGGCCATACCGACGTCGTGCCCACGGGCCCGCTCGATCAATGGTCGTCGGCGCCGTTCGAGCCGGCCCATCGCGACGGCAAGCTCTATGGCCGGGGCGCTGCCGACATGAAGGCGTCCATTGCCGGTTTCGTGGTGGCGAGCGAAGAGTTCGTCGCCGCGCATCCGCAGCATCGCGGCTCGCTGGCGTTCCTCATCACGAGTGACGAAGAAGGTCCCGCGACGGACGGCACCGTGAAAGTGGTCGAAGCGCTGCAGGCGCGCGGCGAGCGGCTCGACTATTGCGTCGTCGGCGAACCGACGTCGGGCACGCAGTTCGGCGACACGGTAAAGAACGGCCGGCGCGGCTCGATGACGGGCAAGCTGATCGTCAAGGGCGTGCAGGGGCATATCGCGTATCCGCATCTGGCGAAGAACCCCGTCCATCTGCTCGCGCCAGCGCTCGCCGATCTCGTCGCCGAACGCTGGGACGACGGCAACGAGTACTTCCCACCCACCACATGGCAGGTTTCGAACCTGCACAGCGGCACGGGCGCGACCAATGTCATTCCCGGCCACGCGGACGTGATGTTCAACTTCCGCTTCTCGACGGCAAGCACGGTCGAAGGGCTGCAAAAGCGCGTGCACGATATCCTCGACAGGCACGGCCTCGACTACGATCTGACGTGGACTGTGAGCGGCCTGCCCTTCCTCACGCCGCGCGGCGAGCTGTCGAATGCCCTCGAAAAGGCGATCCGCGACGAGACGGGCATCGCGACGGAACTGTCGACCACGGGCGGCACGTCCGATGGCCGCTTCATCGCGCGCATCTGCAAGCAGGTCGTCGAGTTCGGGCCGTTGAATGCGAGCATCCACAAGATCGACGAACATATCGAAGTCGCACACATCGAGCCGCTCAAGAACATCTATCGCCGCGTGCTCGAACAACTGATCGCCTGACGGAGGGCCTTCCATCATGACTCATCCGTTTTCCACGGTTCGCGATGTGCTGCGCTACGCGGTGTCGCGCTTCAACCAGGCCGGGCTGTCGTTCGGCCACGGCTCGTCGAACGCCTACGACGAAGCCGCCTATCTCGTGCTATACACGCTGCATCTGCCCATCGATCTGCTCGATCCGTTTCTCGACGCGCGCCTCACGTCCGAGGAAATCGACGCGGTGCTGAAGGTGATCGAGCGGCGCGCGACGGATCGCGTGCCCGCCGCCTACATCACGCAGGAAGCGTGGATGCACGGCTACCGCTTTCATGTCGACGAGCGCGTGATCGTGCCGCGCTCGTTCATCGGCGAGCTGCTGCAGGACGGTCTGCAGCCGTATGTCGAGGACCCCGAACAGGTCGCCGCCGTGCTCGAGCTGTGCACGGGCTCCGGATGTCTGGCGATTCTCGCGGCGCATGCGTTCCCGAACGCCGACATCGATGCCGTCGATCTGTCGCCCACCGCGCTCGAAGTGGCGGCGCGCAATGTCCACGACTACAAACTCGACGATCGCATCGCGCTCTTCGAAGGCGATCTGTACGCGCCGCTGCCCGAGCGCCGCTACGACGTGATCATCACGAACCCGCCGTACGTGAACGCGGAATCGATGAAGGCGCTGCCGGCCGAATACCGGCACGAGCCGGAAATGGCGCTGGCGGGCGGCGCGGACGGCATGGACATCGTGCGCCGCATCATCGCCGACGCGCGCAACTGGCTGACCGACGACGGCGTGCTCGTCGTCGAAATCGGCAACGAGCGCGCGCATGTCGAAGCGGCGTTCGGCGGCCTCGACCTCGTGTGGATGTCGACGAGCGCCGGCGACGACAACGTCTTCCTGATCCAGGCGAACGATCTGCCCGCCTGATCCGGCGCCAGCGCCTGCCTCGCCGCAGACGCCTTCTCGTCGCATCGCACAACGCACGCCGCCCCCGCCCGACGCCGTGCGTTGTGTACTTTTCGGGCAGCCCTCGCCGTGCGCTTCGGCTCGTTGTGTCGTCATCGGATCATGCAAGAAAGCCCGCTGCCGATTGCCGACGGGCAGACCGCGATGCGAACGCTTTCGGTAATATGAGCGCGACCGCGCTGCCGTAACCCCAAGGCAACATAAGGCAACACCGGGCAACCTCAGGCAACATAAGGTAGCACTCACGACAGTCATCCACGCGCAGCGCGACGATCAACGTTCGCACGCTTATGCAATTCGATCTGCTTCACGTCGGCACGCTCGTGTTTCTCGCTCATATGCTGGGCGTGATCGCCGCGTGCCATGCCATTCTGCACACCCGCACGTCGCAAGGCGCGATTGCGTGGGCGGTGTCGCTCGTCGCGATGCCGTATCTGACGCTGGTCCCTTACCTCTTTCTCGGGCGCAGCAAGTTCGCCGGCTATGCGGATGCGCGCCGCATCGAAAACGAGATGCTGCGCACGCGTGCGCATCCGCCGGAATGGGATAGCGCGGCGTCGTCGCCGGGCCGGCCGACGGAGGCGCTCGGACAACAGTTCGTGCGCTCGCTCACGCGTCTGGGCGGCATGCCCTTTCTGCCCGGCAACAGCGTGCGCACGCTCGTGAACGGTGAGGCAACCTTCGCCGCGATTCTCGACGCGATCGAAAACGCGAAGCGTTATGTGATCGTGCAGTTCTTCATCGTCCGCGCCGATGCGCTCGGCGAGATGCTCAAGGACCTGCTGATCGCAAAGGCCGCGCAAGGCGTGCGCGTGTACGTGCTGTACGACAGCATCGGCAGCTTCGATCTGCCGCATCGCTACGTGGCGTCGATGCTGGCGGGCGGCGTGCAGATGCATCCGTTCGCGACGAACCGCAGGTTCGTCAACCGCTTCCAGCTCAACTTTCGCAATCACCGCAAGATCGTCGTGGTGGACGGCGAGCGCGCGTTCGTCGGCGGACACAACGTGGGCGTCGAGTACCTGGGCGGCAAGCCGCCGCTCTCGCCGTGGCGCGACACGCATATCGAAGTGCGGGGACCCGCCGTCGCGAGCATCCAGTTCGTGTTCACGGAAGACTGGTACTGGGCCACGCAGCAACTGCCGGAGTTCGACCCGGCGCCCGTTTCGTGCTCCGCGCCTTCCGTCTCGCCATCTGCTTCACCGTCCGTTTCGCCGTCTGGCGCAGCGAGCGACGGCATGCACTGCCTCGTCATTCCGACAGGCCCCGCGGACAAGCAGGAAACCTGTTCGCTCTTCTTCGTCGAAGCGATCAACGCGGCACGCGAGCGCATCTGGATCACGACCCCCTATCTCGTTCCCGACGAGGCCGTGTTCGCCGCGCTGCGGCTCGCGGCACTGCGCGGCGTCGACGTGCGCATCATGATCCCGAGCCGGCGCGATCACCGCGTGGTGTTCGAGGCGTCGAAGCTGTACGCGTACGACTCGATCCGCGCGGGCGTGCGCATCTTCCGCTACCGGCCGGGCTTCCTGCATCAGAAGGTAGTGCTGATCGACGATATCGCCGCCGCCGTGGGCAGCGCGAATCTCGATAACCGCTCGTTCCGCCTGAACTTCGAGATCATGGTGCTGACCGTCGACAGCAACTTCGCCGCCGAGGTCGAAGCGATGCTGCTGCGCGACTTCGACGAATCGTTCGAGATCGACCGCAGTGAATATCGCAATGCGCCTGCGCTACGGCGTGTCGCGATGCATGTCGCGCGCCTCTTTGCGCCGATTCTCTGACGCGTGGCGCGTGGCGCGTGACGCACGGCTGCTCAACGCGGCTGTGTAACGTTGCCGCCCAGGCCGCCTCAGGCAGGCGCCTCAGGCAGCCGTGTCAGGCAACCGCCTCAGGCAACCGTGTCGCTGCGCTACAGCAGCGCCTCGATATCGGTCGCGATCGTTTCGGGCTTCGTGGTCGGCGCGTAGCGCTTCACGACCTTGCCATTGCGGTCGATCAGAAACTTCGTGAAGTTCCACTTGATCGCTTCGAGCCCGAGCACGCCAGGCGCCTCGTCTTTCAGATGCTTGAAAAGCGGATGCGCATCCGCGCCGTTGACCTCGATCTTGTCGAACATCTGGAACGTGACGCCGTAGTTCTTCTCGCAGAACGCGCCGATCTGCGTGGCGTCGCCCGGCTCCTGCTTGCCGAACTGGTTGCACGGGAAGCCCAGCACCTGCAGGCCGCGCACGCCGTATTGCTCGTGCAGCTTCTGCAAGCCCGCGTATTGCGGCGTGAACCCGCACTCGCTCGCCGTATTGACGATCAGCATGACCTTGCCGTCGTAGAGGCCGAGACTGATCGGCTCGCCATCCAGCGAGCGCGCTGAAAAGGAATAGATAGAAGACTTGTCCGCTGCCATGTTTTTGCTCTCCAGGAATATCGCCAGTCTACGGACTTGAGCGCCGCGCGCCACCTGGCCGATTGGCCAATGCCTGAGCTTGCGCCGCACAGTCTAAAATAGCGTTTTTCTTCAAGCCGGCCTCGTTGTGATCCGCTTCAACCAGTTCAGTCTCGCGCGCGGCACGAAGCCGCTTTTCGAACAGACCACCTTCACGCTCAATCCCGGCGAGAAGGCGGGCCTCGTGGGCGCAAACGGCGCGGGCAAATCGACCCTGTTCGCCGTGCTGCTCGGCGAACTGCACGCGGACGGGGGTGATTTCTCGATGCCGCCGTCGTGGCAGACCGCGCACGTCGCGCAAGAGACGCCCGCCGTCGATAAAACCGCGCTCGACTATACGCTCGACGGCGACGCGGCGTTACGCGCGATCGAAGCGCGCATCGCGGCGGCGTCCGACGCGCATGACGGCGCGACCGAAGCCGAAGCGCACGCCGCGTTCGCCGATGCCGACGGCTACACGGCGCCCGCACGCGCCGAAGCACTGCTGCTCGGCCTCGGCTTCACACTCGAACAGACGCGTGCGAGCGTGAGCAGTTTCTCGGGCGGCTGGCGCATGCGCCTGAATCTCGCGCAGGCGCTGATGTGCCGCTCGGATCTGCTGCTGCTCGACGAACCGACCAACCATCTGGACCTCGATGCGATCGTCTGGCTCGAAGACTGGCTGCATCGCTATCCGGGCACGCTGATCGTGATCTCACACGACCGCGAATTTCTCGATTCGGTCTGCAATGTTACGCTGCATCTGGAAAGCCAGCAGATCAAGCGGTACGGCGGCAACTACTCGCAGTTCGAAGTGCAGCGCGCGCAACAACTGACGCTGCAACAGAGCGCTTACGAGAAGCAGCGCAAGACCATCGAGCATTTGCAAAGCTTCGTCGACCGATTCAAGGCGAAGGCGACCAAGGCACGCCAGGCGCAAAGCCGGATGAAGGCGCTCGAAAAGATGGAACTGATTGCGCCCGCACACATCGCGTCGCCGTTCACGTTCGAATTCCGCGCGCCCGACTCCGCGCCGAACCCGATGATGGTGATGGAAAACGTGCGCTGCGGCTATCACGCGCCGGACGGCGCCGAGATACCGATTGTCGAGCGTGTTGCGCTGTCGATCCAGAACGGACAGCGCATCGGCCTGCTCGGCGCGAATGGCCAGGGCAAGTCGACGCTGATCAAGACGCTCGCGGGGACGCTCGAGCCGCTCGGCGGTCGCGTGCGCGAAGGCAAGGGGTTGAAGATCGGCTACTTCGCGCAGCATCAGCTCGAAACGCTGCGTCCCGACGATTCGCCGTTGCAGCACCTGTCGCGGCTCGCGCCCGACACCCGCGAGCAGGAGTTGCGCGACTTCCTCGGCAGCTTCAACTTCTCAGGCGATATGGCGACCACGGCCATCGCGCCCTTCTCGGGCGGCGAAAAGGCGCGGCTCGCGCTGGCCCTGATCATCTGGCAGAAGCCGAACCTGCTGCTGCTCGACGAGCCGACCAACCACCTCGACCTGGAAACGCGTCACGCGCTGACCATGGCGCTCGCGCAGTTCGAAGGCACGCTGATTCTCGTCTCGCACGACCGCCACCTGCTGCGCGCGACCACGGACCAGTTCATGCTCGTCGCGAAGCACCAGCTGCAACCGTTCGACGGCGATCTCGACGACTACCGCGACTGGCTGCTGCAGCACGCCGCCGAGCAGCGCGCCGCGCTGAAGGCTGCTTCGGACGCGACGACAGTGAACGGCGGCAATGCGAATGGCGCTGACGCGTCGGTGAATCGCAAGGAGCAGCGTCGCCAGGAAGCGGAAACACGACAGAAGGTCGCGCACCTGAAGAAGCCATTGCAGACCCGCATCGCGAAGATCGAAAAGGAAATGGACGCGCTCAACGCGGAAAAGTCGGCGCTCGACGCATTCGTCGCCGATCCCGCCAGCTATGGCGCCGAGCAGAAAACCAGGCTGACGGAAACGATACGACGTCAGGCGGAGGTCAACGCACGCCTCGAAACACTCGAAGCCGAATGGCTCGAAGCGCACGAGGAACTCGAACAAATCGGCTAGCGGCCCCTTCGCGTCGCGAAGGAAGACATCAGGAAAGCGAGGCCGCGCCAGCATCCACGGAGGGCTGGGCATTGTCGTCTACTGCCGCACTGAAGGGCTTGCGCGTGCTCGATCTGGCACGCCTGTTGCCCGGTCCCGCCGCGACGCTCCGGCTCGCGGAAATGGGCGCCGATGTGTTGAAGATCGAAGCGCCCGGCGCCGGCGACGCGTCGCGGGTGATGATGCAAAGCAGCGCCGATCGCGTCGCGGGGCGTCCCGGCGCGTTCTACCGCCAGTTGAATCGCGGCAAGCGCGAAACGCGGCTCGATCTGAAGTCCGAAGGCGGACGCACCGTGCTGATGGCGCTCGCGCGCGAAGCGGATGTGCTGATCGAAAGCTTCCGGCCTGGCGTGATGGATCGGCTCGGCCTCGGCTACGACGTGCTGCGCGTGATCAATCCGAAGCTCGTCTATTGCGCGATTTCGGGCTACGGCACGCAAGGGCCGTATTCACAACTGGCGGGACACGATCTGAACTACATCGGCTATGCGGGTGTACTCGACCAGCTTGCCGCGCGCGACGGCACGCCGATCCTCCCCAATTTCCAGATCGCCGATCTGCTGGGTGGCGCGCTGTCGGCCGTCAACCAGATACTCGCGGCATTGTGGGCCGTGGCGCGTGGCGGCGACGGGCGCTTCGTCGACGTGTCGATGGCGCATTGCACGCACGCGCACAACGTCGTCGCGCAAGTCGCGCTCGCCAACGATGGCGCGGCGCCTGTCGCGGGCAGCAGCCTGCTGAACGGCGGCGTGCCCTGCTACAACCTGTATCGCACACTCGACCAACGATGGCTCGCTGTCGGCGCGCTGGAACTCAAGTTCTGGGAAACGCTCTGCATGGCGCTCGATCGCCCGGACTGGGCGACGCGCCACTGGAGTCTCGGCCAGGCGATCGCCGGGCCGGATGCCGCGCAGTTGATCAAGGACATGGCCGAGCTGATCGCGACGCGGCCGCTCGCGGAATGGGTCGAACTGCTGGTGCCGCTGGATTGCTGCGTGTCGCCCGTGCTGACGGCGGCTGAAGCGGCCGAGCACCCGTTGTTCAATGCGGCCGCGCGCGAGGCACTGATCGCGCAGCAAACGAGCGATGAAGATGCGGACTGACTGACGAGTGGCGAGTGACGTATAACGGAACGTGGCGGCGCGCGAACTGCCCGGCTCACCGTCCTTATCGCCTGACCCGCCAGCCAGGACCGAACGTGCCTTTAACGCCGCGGCAACGTCTGCCGCGGTTCCCGTTCGTCGTCGACGAGCCGGTGCTTGCGCCCTTCGACATGATGGCGGATCGTCGCCCGGACCTCGTCGGCCGTGATGTTTTCCGCGACCACGCGCCGTGAAATCTGGCCCGCCGTGTCGATCCATTCGACGATCCGGCAGCCGCCGCCCCAAAGCCCGTGAATCGGCGCGGAGACGCGACAGCCGCGCAGATTCGACAGAAGCTCGTCCGAAGTTTGATGAGACTGTTTCAAGACGTCTTCCTTTTCCAGTCGTGACGTTGCATCTCACGAGGATAGGAAAAACGAAAGGCGCCTGGGTTACAGACTGAGCCGAGAAATTTACAGCGCATTACGCCGGAAAGCGGACGCGTTCGGGCAGCGTCTGACGCCAATTATTCGAGCGTGCGGATGCGGTCGATCGCTTGCTCGATGCGCTCGACGGCGATCACCTGCAGTCCGTCGATGGCTTGCTTCGGCGCGTTAGCCTTCGGAATCAGCGCAATCGAAAAGCCGAGCTTCGCGGCTTCCTTCAGACGTTCCTGCCCTCGCGGCGACGGACGGATCTCGCCCGCCAGCCCCACTTCGCCGAACACGATCAGTCCCTTCGGCAACGGCTTGTTGCGCATCGACGAGTGAATCGCGAGCAGCACGGCGAGGTCGGCAGCGGGCTCGCTGATTTTCACGCCGCCCACCGCGTTCAGGAACACGTCCTGATCGAAGCAGGCGATGCCCGCGTGACGATGCAGCACGGCCAGCAGCATCGCGAGCCGGTTCTGTTCGAGGCCGACGGCAAGCCGCCGCGGATTCGGCACGTTCGCCGTATCGACTAGCGCCTGCACTTCGACGAGCAGCGGCCGCGTGCCTTCCTGCGTCACGAGCACGCACGAGCCCGGCACGATCTGCTCGTGCTGCGACAGAAAGAGCGCCGACGGATTCGCGACGCCGCGCAAACCGCGCTCCGTCATCGCGAACACGCCCAGTTCGTTGACGGCGCCGAAGCGGTTCTTGAACGCGCGCACCAGCCGGAACGACGAGTGCGTATCGCCCTCGAAATACAGCACGGTATCGACGATATGCTCGAGCACGCGCGGGCCCGCGAGGTTGCCCTCTTTCGTCACGTGGCCGACCATGATGATGGCCGTGCCTGACTGCTTGGCGACGCGCGTCAGTTGCGCCGCGCACTCGCGCACCTGCGCGACGGAGCCCGGCGCGGAAGTGAGCGCTTCCGAGTAGATGGTCTGGATCGAGTCGATGACGGCGACGTCCGGCTTTTCGTCGGCGATGGTCGCCTGGATCTTTTCGAGCTGGATTTCGGCGAGCAGCTTCAGCTCGCTTGCGTGCGAGCCCGGTTCGAGCAGCGATAGCCGTTGCGCGCGCAACGCAATCTGCGCAGCCGATTCCTCGCCGCTTACGTAGAGCGCGCGCCGCTCGCTCGCGATCTGGGCAAGCGATTGCAAAAGCAACGTCGACTTGCCGATGCCCGGATCGCCGCCGATCAGCACGACGCCGCCCGCCACCAGCCCGCCGCCCAGCACGCGATCGAATTCGCCGACGCCCGTCGAAAAGCGCGGCACGTCCGACGCCTCGATATCCGCGAGCCGCTGCACGGGCTGGCTTTTCGCGAGCGACTGGAAGCGATGCGCGGAGGGCGATTCCGCAACCGTTTCGACGAGCGTATTCCACGCGTGACATGCCGGGCACTGACCCTGCCACTTCGGCGCCTGCCCGCCGCATTCCGTGCAGGTGTACAACGTTTTCTGTTTAGCCAACTTGTTTTGTCACGCGTGGTTATTCGTTATGTCTCGTTATGTCGCGCGCACGGCGCCGGTCATTCGGCGCGCACGGGCACGCGCTGCGCGACGGCGCACATCAGCTCGTAGCCGATCGTGCCGCATGCCTGCGCGACGTCGTCGACGGGCAGTTGCGCGCCCCACAGTTCGACGCGCGAGCCGACGTTCGCCTGCGGGCACGGCGAGAGGTCGACGGTAATCATGTCCATCGACACCCGTCCGACGATCCGCGTGCGGATGCCGTCGACGATGATGGGCGTGCCTTCGGGCGCGATGCGCGGATAACCGTCCGCGTAGCCGCACGCGACGACGCCGATGCGCATGCCGTCGCGCGCCGTGTAGATGGAGCCGTAGCCGATCGTGCTGCCTTCCGACAGCGTCTGCACGGCGATCAGCTCGGAGGCGAGCGTCATCGCGGGCTGCAGGCCCGTGTCCTTGATCGCGGAACTTACGCCCGACGGCGACGCGCCGTACAGCATCACGCCCGGCCGCACCCAGTCGAAATGCGCTTCCGGATACCACAGCGTCGCCGCCGAATTGGCGAGGCTGCGCGCGCCCGCGATGCCCTGCGCGCCGCGCTCGAACGCTTCCATCTGGTGAGTGATGCCGCGCTCGCTGTCCGCGTCCGAGAAATGGGTCATCAGCGTGATCTGGCCGACGCCCTGGCACGCCCGCGCGCGCTCCCATGCGGCGCGGAACTTGTCGGGCATATAGCCGAGCCGGTTCATGCCGCTGTTCATTTTCAACTGGATATTGACGGGCTTCGACAGCCGTGCCATTTCCAGCATGCGCAATTGCTCGTCCGAATGCAGCGCCGTCGTGAGGCTGTAGCGGTCGATGACGTCGATATCCGTCGGCCGGAAAAAACCCTCGAGCAACAAAATCGGGCCGGCCCAGCCCAATTCGCGCAACTTCACCGCCTCTTCGAGGTCGAGCAAACCAAAGCCATCGGTTGCGCGCAGTCCCGGAAAGGCTCGGGCGAGACCGTGACCGTAGGCGTTGGCCTTGACGACGGCCCAGATCTTGGACTTTGGCGCATAACGGCGTGCAACTGCGAGGTTATTGGCGAGAGCGGCGGTGTGAATAGTGGCTGAGACTGGGCGCGGCATGGGATTTTTTCGTAAAGACATTGTCGAATCAGGAGCTTACAGTGCGTTTTCAACACTTCGGAGGCTGACGTGACAATGCGATCAAGGATACTGCTAGTCGGGATTCGTCTATTTTCGTGATATAAAGCCGTGCGCACAACCCATTTCGAACGGAATAAGCCCGGACGCGCCACTGACGGCCGGGGCGGACGGACCGCAGCGAGGACAGCATCGCATCAGATGAAAAAAGGTTTTTACACCATTATGGCCGCGCAGTTTTTTTCCTCGCTGGCCGACAATGCGCTTCTGATCGCTGCTATTGCACTGCTGAAAGATCTTCACGCCCCGAACTGGATGACGCCGCTGCTCAAGCTGTTTTTTGTGCTGTCGTACGTCGTGCTCGCGGCTTTTGTCGGCGCCTTCGCGGATTCGCGCCCGAAGGGCCGCGTGATGTTCGTGACCAATACGATCAAGGTGGTCGGCTGCGTGGTGATGCTGGTCGGCGCGCATCCCCTCTTCGCATATGGCATCGTCGGCTTCGGCGCGGCCGCGTACTCGCCCGCCAAGTACGGCATTCTCACCGAGCTGCTGCCGCCTGACCGCCTCGTCGCCGCGAACGGCTGGATCGAAGGCACGACGGTGGGCTCGATCATTCTCGGCACCGTGCTCGGCGGCGCGCTGATCAGCCCGCACATCGCATCGCACATCATCAAGCACACGCCCCACACAATCCATACGCCCGCCGAAGCGGCGATGCTCATCATCATCCTGATCTACGTGATCGCGGCGCTCTTCAATCTGCGCATTCCCGACACGG
Source organism: Paraburkholderia franconis (assembly GCF_009362735.1). GTDB lineage: Bacteria > Pseudomonadota > Gammaproteobacteria > Burkholderiales > Burkholderiaceae > Paraburkholderia > Paraburkholderia franconis. Next base: position 112,826 of record NZ_WHNP01000007.1, read on the forward strand.
GCGCGCGCTATCCGCGCCAGCAGCACGGACCGATCAAGCTCATCACCGATTTCGCCGACTGTTTTACCGTGCTGTGGCGCGACAAGCTCGGGCAGATATCGCTAGCCGTCACGACGCTCTTCTGGGGCGCGGGCGCGACGCTGCAGTTCATCGTGCTGAAATGGGCCGAAGTGTCGCTTGGCATGTCGCTGTCGGAAGGCGCGATCCTGCAGGCGGTCGTCGCCGTCGGCGTCGCGGCGGGCGCGATGATCGCCGCCGCGCGCGTGCCGCTGAAGAAGTCGCTGACGGTGCTGCCCGTCGGCGTCATCATGGGAATCGCCGTGATGCTGATGGCCTTCTATACGAAGCATCTGTTTCCGGCTCACTGGGGCGTGTATTACGGCAGGATGCACATCCCCGGCTATCTGATCTTTGCGTATGTATTCCTGATGGTCGTCGGCGCGCTGTCGGGCTTCTTCGTCGTACCGATGAATGCGCTGCTCCAGCATCGCGGACACGTGCTGCTGTCGGCGGGCCACTCGATCGCCGTGCAAAACTTCAACGAGAACCTGTCCGTGCTCGTGATGCTGTGTCTTTACGCCGTGCTCGTGTGGCTCGACGTGCCCGTCGCGGTCGTGATCGTGCTGTTCGGCACCTTTGTCTGCGTGATGATGTGGCTCGTGATGCGTCGCCATCAGGCCAACCAGCGCGCGTTCGACTCAGTATCGCTGATCGGCGAAGCGCGGCACTGAGACCTGTCCGCAGATCCGCGGCTTATTCTCTGATCGCGCTTTGACTGAGCGTTGTCCGCGCATCGTCTGAGGGCGCGTCCCGCGCCCTTCGCTTTTCAGGCTTTTCAGGTTTTTCCATGACCCGACCGATTCCCAACGTCCTGACGATCGCCGGCTCCGATTCCGGCGGCGGCGCCGGCATTCAGGCCGATCTCAAGGCTTTCTCGGCGCTTGGCGCTTATGGCGCGAGCGTGATCACCGCGCTGACGGCGCAGAACACGCGCGGCGTGACGGCGATTCACACGCCCGATCCCGCGTTCGTCGTCGCGCAACTGGACGCCGTGTTCGACGACATCCGCATCGATGCCGTGAAGATCGGCATGCTGGCCAACGCATCGATCGTACGCGCCGTCGCCGACGCGTTGCGACGCCACAAGCCGAAGCATGTCGTGCTCGACACCGTGATGATCTCGAAGAGCAATCACGCATTGCTCGCGCCCGAAGCCGTCGATGCCGTGCGCGACGAACTGCTGCCGCTCGCCGATCTGCTGACGCCAAATCTGCCGGAAGCGGCCGCGCTGCTCCGCACGTCGAGCGCCGCGAACGAGGCCGCGATGGTCGATCAGGGCGAAGCGCTGCGCAAGCTCGGTGCGCGCGCGGTGCTGATGAAGGGCGGCCATCTCGCCGCCGCCGACAGCCCCGACTGGCTCATCCAGGACAGCGGCACGATGCGTCTCGCCGGTCCGCGCGTGCCCGTGAAGAACACGCACGGGACGGGCTGCACGCTGTCGTCGGCGATCGCGGCATTGATTCCGCAACGCGACGACCTCGCAAGCGCCGTCGCCGATGCGAAGGCCTATCTGACGGGCGCGCTAGAACAGAGCAGCCGGCTCGACGTCGGCCATGGCGTCGGACCAGTGCATCACTTCTATCGCTGGTGGTAGCGGCGGGACGGTAGCCGCGCGGTGTCACGTGTCGAGTTGCGTCACGCCTGACGCGTCGGCCGCCGCGCAAACGCGTGTGCCCGCTCGGGCCAGTCGTCGGGCACGATGAAGCCGCGCGAACGCTCGACCCAATGTCCTTCCGCGTTCGCGACGAATGCGGCGACCATCGTCGGCGCCGTCTGCTGCATCAGCTGCTGCGCGAGCGCTTCTGCTGAAACGAAGCTCGATGCGTGCTGGCTGTCGTGGATGCGCGGCGAAAGCCATTCGAGCCTCGGCAGCACGATCCACGCATCGGCATGGCCGCTGGAAAACGATGGCCAGTCGGCTTGTGTCGCCCACCAGCCGCGCGCGTGCGACGGATCGATTTCGGCGGGATCGCGCTCGTTCGTGCCGTTGCGATAGAAGAGCCAGCCTTTGACGAACATCTGCGCGTCCCAGGGCCCGCGATGGCCGAGCGACGCAAACTCCTCGCGCGCGCTCAGACGCAACTGATGATCGAGCAGATGCGCGAGCTTCAGATCGAAGCGGTCCTGCAGATTCGGGCCCACGTAATCGGCCAGTTCTGCGCGGCCGTCGCCCGCGTGCAGATAGCATTTGACGGCCAGCTCCCAATGCAGCCGCCGGCCCGTCGGCGTCTCGACGAGAAAATCGCATTCGCCGAGCGTGATGCCGTTACGCCGCAGCGGCACGTTCGCTGCCACCAGCCGCGCGGCCGGGCCGTGCGTCAGGAACCACGCGAGCAGACACTCGGCGTAGCGGCCGAGGCGCGTCACGCGCGCGGCCGCGATATGCCGGTGCAACGCGGTGGGATCGGCGTCCTGCGCTTCGAGCCAGTCGATCGTCGCGGCCGCTGCATCGGGCGATTCGAACGGCGTGGCGAGCACGCCGGCCGGCGGTTGCGAGCGCAACAGATCGGGACTGAACAGGAGCCACGCGATGTCCCGCACGGCGGCGTCGGACAGCACATCGAGCCGGGCCGTCGATGGCGCCTCGAACGAAGCGGTCGGCCCGGCGGCGTCCATCATTTCGATGCGCCCGCTTGCGTGTCTTGCGGCGCCGCGTTGTGCCAGGCATCGCGGGCGAGACACAGGTCCTGCCACGACTTCGCCTTGTCGCCGAGGCTGCGCAGCAGATACGCCGGATGGTATGTGACGACCACGGGCACGCCCTCGTATGAGTGGACGCGTCCGCGCAGCGATGAAATGCTCGCGTCCGTCTTCAGCAGACTCTGCGCGGCGAAGCGGCCGAGCGCGACGATCAGCTTCGGCTTCACGAGCGCCACCTGCCGCTGCAGATACGGCTCGCAACGCGCGACTTCATCCGGCTCCGGATTGCGGTTGCCGGGCGGACGGCATTTGATCACGTTTGCGATATACACGTTCATGCCGCGCGCAAGACCGAGCGAGCGCAGCATGTTGTCGAGCAGCTTGCCCGCCTGGCCGACGAACGGCTCGCCCTGCCTGTCCTCGTTCTCGCCGGGCGCTTCGCCGATCAGCATCCAGTCGGCTTCGCGATCGCCGACGCCGAACACCGTGTTCGTGCGCTTCTCGCAGAGGCGGCAGCGCTCGCACGCCGATACGCGTTCTTCGAGCGCGTTCCAGTCGAGCGTGTCGACGGCAGGCTGCGCCTGGCGGGCGACTTGCGCTTCGCTGTGCGACGGCGGTTCGGCGGGAAGGTCGTCGAACCATGCGAAATCGTCGTCGGGCGGTGCTGCTTCTGTGTCGAGCGCCGGTGTGCGGCGGGCTGGCTCCGGCATGGACCGGTGAGCTTCGTCCGGCGTTGCTTCGTGGCGTGATGCGGGCGCACCTTGCGGCTCTGTTTGCGGTTCGTCTTGCGGTTCGTCTTGCGGTTCGCTTGCTTCGCGCGAGACAGCGGCGCGGGCCGCTTCATTGCCGTTGCCGGCCGTCACGGCAGCGGCTCGAACAGCCACATCGCCACCAACGGCATCGGCCTCGGCGCTTTCCGCGGTTCGAGCTGCGGCCTCGGCGCTCTCCGCCTGCGATTGCGTGTCGTCAGCCACGGCCGCGTGCTGTGCGATCCCTCGGCGCATCCACATCGGCGCGAGGCCGAGTTCTTCCAGCGCGGATTCATGCAGCGCCATCTGCGCCCTCCTTCTCGAAACTGAAACGCATCACGATGGCGTCCTCCCGGCTGCGATGCCGCGCCGGATAATAGTTCTTGCGCCGGCCAATCGACGCAAAGCCGAAGCGCTCGTACAGCTTGATCGCGCGATGGTTCGACGGCCGCACTTCGAGCAGCATTCCGGCAAGCCTTTCACTGCGCGTGACCCGAATGGCTTCGCGCAACAGCGCAAGGCCCGCGCCCGCGTGCTGCGCGGCGGGCGCGACGCACAGGTTCAGCAGATGCATCTCGTCGACGACGGGCATCAGCACGCAATAGCCGATCAGCGTACCTGTCACGTGCCGCAGACAGATGCCGAAGTAGCCGTTACGCAGCGAGTCTTCGAAATTTCCGCGGCTCCATGGAAATTCATAGGCGAGCTTTTCGACAGCCGCGACTTCGTCGAGATCGCCCTCCGTCATCGGCGACATATAGCGGTCCGCCAGCAGCACGCCGCTCATCGCGTGCCCTCGCCCTCGGCGGTATGCGCCGCACGCGTCGACAACGCCGACGCTGCCGTTTGCGCATGCTGCGCGGCCCTTGCGGCCATGCGCTCTTCTGTGGTCTGCGCGACCTTGTCGCGGATGTACTCGGGCGCCGCCTGGTCGGCGGGCAGCGTGCGGCCCGCGCGGAACGCGCGCAGCGCCGCGAATGCAATCGGCAGCGCGTGCGGCACGGCTTCGTGATCGACGGTTCGCGCGACGCTCGCCGCCTTCAGACGATCGCCGAACGCCGCGGCGGCATTGCCCGCCAGCGTGAACGGCTGGTCCGGCAGGTCGAGCGCATCGGGCGAGCCGAGCGCGGCGGAATGGACCGTGCGCCACTCGCTCGCGTCGGCATCCCACGCGTAGTCGGCCCAATAGACTTCGTCCATCCGCGCATCGAGCGCGGCAAGCACGCGCGTGACCGACGGATCGCGCCGGCGCGCGCTTTCGGCGCACGCGAGCAGCGTGCCGACCGGCACCACGGGGCAATTCAGCCCGAACGCGAGTCCCTGCGTGACGCCCGTCGCGGTGCGCAAGCCCGTGAACGAACCGGGTCCGGCGCCGAACGCGATCGCATTGCAGTCGGCGAACGCAAGACCTGCTTCGTCGAACAGTTCGCGGATGGCGGGAAGTAGCCGCGTGCTCGACACAGCGCCCGTCGATTCGTGGCGCACCCAGACACGCGGCTCGGGAGCAGACGCGTCCGCCTCGTCGGCCGATGAAGTGTCATCGGCGGATTCGGTGGACAACAGGGCGACCGAGCAAAATTCGGTCGAAGTATCGAGGGCAAGCAACACGGTTTTCGTCATGACCGCTATTGTAATGCGGCGCCCAGCGTCGCCGGATGCGAACACAACCCCACCTGCGGAGCGACGCGTTTGGAAGGATCGCTCCAGCCTCAGCGGGCCGTGCGCCGGGTCTCGCTTGCTATGATCGACGCCCTATCTCGAAAAAGCATGGAGGATCTGATGAGCGACGTGGACGGTCTTTTCGCGAAGGCACTGGAAGACGTGAAGCAACTGCCGGAGCGTCCGGGCAATCTCACGCTGCTGCGCCTGTACGCGCTCTTCAAGCAGGCCACCGATGGCGACGTGCACGGCGACAAGCCCGGCTTCACCGATATCGTCGGCAAGTACAAGTACAACGCCTGGGCCGCGCTGCAGGGCACCGCGCCCGACACGGCGAAACAGCAATATGTCGAACTCGTCGAATCGCTCAGGAACGGCACCGCCGCTTGATCGATACCGGAAGAGCAAGCCGTCGATTCTTCTTATGAATTGGCGGCTTTCGCTGAGATGACTCTTAATGGTGGCGCAGTGCAGCAAATATCGATATAATGCCGTCTGCGCTTCACCGCTTCGGCGGAAAAAGCGTCTCGAAACGTTTTGCTCCAATCCAGTTTAGAACCTGTCCCCTCCTGCAAGGCCCCACGGGCCGTCAAGTCCAGGCTGGCGGCAAGCCAATCCCGGCCTGTCGCATTCGATACAGCTTCTAACGAGAAACTCGCCTTCATTGTCGCGAGTTGCCCCCGTTTTTCGATTTGCTCGCTGCTTCTTTGCTCGCTGAATCCGACGACTTGGGTATGCCGATTGGCGCCGACGTATTACTTCCCATGTTTCAAGGATTCTCATGACTTCGAGCAATACCTCCAGCCCGCTGAACGCCATCGCCGATCAAGCCCTCGGTCTCGACACGCCTGAAACGGCCGTGCAAGCCCCCGAAGCTGAAGGCCCGACGTTCGCTGAGCTGGGTCTGTCGGCGGAGATCGTTTCTGCGCTGACGGCAGCCGGCTACAAGACACCGACCCCCGTTCAGCAGCGCGCAATTCCCGCTGGCATCGCTGGCCGCGACCTTCTGGTGTCGAGCCCGACGGGTTCGGGCAAGACGGCTGCGTTCATGCTGCCCGCCATCGAGCGTTTCGCCCAGCTGCAAAAGACGCAAGCCAATCAACCGCGTGAGCCGCGCGAGAACAACGGCGGTGGCCGCGGCCGCCGTCCGATGCCCGTCGCGCGTCCGGGCCTGCTGGTCCTCACGCCGACCCGCGAACTCGCGATGCAGGTCACGACGGCCGCTTCGACCTACGGCAAGCACCTGCGCCGCCTGCGTACCGTCAGCATTCTGGGCGGTGTCGCGTATGGCCAGCAGTTGATGCTGCTCGCGAAGAACCCCGAAATTCTCGTCGCCACGCCGGGACGTCTGCTCGACCATCTTGAGCGCGGCCGCATCGACCTGTCACAGTTGCAGATGCTCGTGCTCGACGAAGCCGACCGCATGCTCGACATGGGCTTCATCGACGACATTGAGACGATCGTCGCCGCGACGCCCGCCACGCGCCAGACGATGCTGTTCTCGGCGACGCTCGACGGCAAGATCGGCTCGCTGACGGGCCGTCTGCTGAAGGATCCGGAGCGCATCGAGATCGTCCAGCGCATCGAACAGCGCACGAACATCGCGCAGACCGTGCATTACGTGGACGACCGCGATCACAAGGACCGCCTGCTCGACCATCTGCTGCGCGACGCCGGCCTCGATCAGGCGATTGTCTTTACGGCGACGAAAAGCGACGCCGATATGCTGGCCGGCCGTCTCGCCGACGCTGGTTTCGAATCGGCTGCGCTGCACGGCGATCTGCCGCAAGGCGCGCGTAACCGGACGATCCGCGCGTTGCGCGAGCGCCGCGTGCGCGTCCTGGTGGCCACCGACGTCGCGGCTCGCGGCATCGACATCCCCGGCATCACGCACGTGTTCAACTACGACCTGCCGAAGTTCGCCGAAGACTACGTGCACCGTATCGGCCGCACGGGCCGCGCGGGCCGCTCAGGCATCGCAGTGAGCCTCGTGCATCACGCCGAGCAGGGTGCGCTGAAGCGCATCGAGCGCTTCGTGCGCTCACCCTTGCCCGTCAACGTGATCGCCGGCTTCGAGCCGCGCAAGGCGCCGCCGGCCAACGGCCGCGGCGGGTTCGGCGGCCGCGGCCGTCCGGGCGGCAACAGCAACGGCGGCCGGCGCTTCGGCGGCAAGCCGGGCTACGGCTCGCGCGACGGCAACGGCGGCGGCTATGGCGCACGTGAAGGCAACGGCGGCAACGGTGCGCGCGAAGGCGGCAATGGCGGCCGTAGCTGGGGCAACAACCGGCCCGCCGCAGGCGGCTCGCGTGAAGGCGGTTCGCGCGACGGTTATCGCAGCGAAGGCTATCGTGGCAACCGCGAAGGCGGCTATTCGCGTGACGGCGGCTTCGGCGCACGCCGCAACGACGGCTCGCGCAACTCGCGCCGAGGCGACTAAACCGCTCGCGTTCGGGCTCTCAAACGCCTGACGAAGGCGGACGAGAACAGCCTGACATGAAGAACCGACGCCCCGGCGTCGGTTTTTTTACGCCCCAATTTATGTTTCACGATGCGAAAAATTTTTTTGCCTCGTAAAAAATCGTGCTGCGTAGCACAAGAATGATCGTTGCGAGATGGAAAATTTCGTTTCTCAATGCGGAACACAAGATGCAAGCCATTGAAAAATAAAAAATAAAAATCGCCGAAAAAGCCTTGATGATGTCTGTTCCGGCGACTGCGTTTTGCCTAGACTCTTATATAAGACTTCACCCAACGAGACGCCTCTGGCAACCCTCGCTTCGTGGAAGTCACGAGTCCACCGAACCCTCTTCAGGCAAAAAGGAGCACACCATGTCGCGTAACGAACAGGCAAAGCAACTTCAACAACAGTGGGAAACCGACAGCCGCTGGAAAGGCATCAAGCGCGGCTATACGGCGGAAGACGTCGTGCGCCTGCGCGGCTCGCTGCAACCCGAGCACACGCTCGCGCGCCGCGGCGCCGAACGGCTGTGGAACGGCATGAAGGACGAACCATTCGTCAACGCGCTCGGCGCGCTGACGGGCAACCAGGCGATGCAGCAGGTCAAGGCCGGTCTGAAGGCCATCTATCTGTCCGGCTGGCAGGTCGCAGGCGACGCCAACGTGGCGGGCGAAATGTATCCGGACCAGTCGCTGTATCCGGCGAACTCCGTGCCGCTCGTCGTCAAGCGCATCAACAACACGCTCACGCGTGCTGACCAGATCCAGTGGTCGGAAGGCAAGAATCCGGGCGACGAAGGCTATATCGACTACTTCGCGCCGATCGTCGCCGACGCCGAAGCCGGTTTCGGCGGCGTGCTGAACGCGTTCGAGCTGATGAAGGCGATGATCGAAGCGGGTGCGGCCGGCGTGCACTTCGAAGATCAGCTCGCTTCCGTGAAGAAGTGCGGTCACATGGGCGGCAAGGTGCTCGTGCCGACGCGCGAGAACGTCGCGAAGCTGACGGCCGCACGTCTCGCCGCCGACGTGTGTGGCGTGCCGACCGTGCTGATCGCGCGTACCGACGCGGAAGCCGCCGACCTGATCACGTCCGATGTCGACGACAACGACAAGCCGTTCCTCACGGGCGAGCGCACGATTGAAGGCTTCTTCCGCACGAAGCCGGGCCTCGAGCAGGCCGTGTCGCGCGGTCTTGCGTACGCGCCGTATGCCGATCTGATCTGGTGCGAAACGGGCAAGCCGGACCTCGAATACGCGAAGAAATTCGCCGAGGCGATCCACAAGGAGTTCCCGGGCAAGATGCTGTCGTACAACTGCTCGCCGTCGTTCAACTGGAAGAAGAACCTCGACGACGCGACGATCGCCAAGTTCCAGAAGGAACTCGGCGCGATGGGCTACAAGTTCCAGTTCATCACGCTCGCCGGCTTCCACGCGCTGAACTACTCGATGTTCAACCTCGCGCACGGCTATGCGCGCCAGCAGATGAGCGCATTCGTCGAACTGCAGCAGGCCGAGTTCGCGGCAGCCGAGAAGGGCTTCACGGCCGTGAAGCATCAGCGCGAAGTGGGCACGGGTTACTTCGATGCCGTCACGCAGACGGTCGAGCGCGAAGCATCGACGACGGCCCTGCACGGCTCCACGGAAGACGAGCAGTTCTTCGATAACAAGAAGGTCGCCTGAACGGGCTGACGTCGTCTGACGTCGGCGGCTTCAGCGGCCGAAGATATGCGCCTTGCGCACGCAGCATCGTGAAAAACGGCCCCACAGAGGGCCGCTTCCCTACCCGGTTCGGATGGCCGCTGTGGGCCGTCCGAACGCGGATGTGACGAATCTGAGAGATACAACGGGGAAGCAAGGTCGGCACGCACCACGCGCCGACGCAAATTGGAAATGCGCGCGCCGGCTATCCGCTGGCGCGCGTCCTTTCAGGCGTATTGAGCGAAAACCGCGAACTCCGCGAATTGCCCGACAGCAGTCCCGCGAAACGCCAGGAACGCGGGCAGAAGACGCGCGCTATCGATAGACAATCACCGGAATTTTCGTATGCGTGAGCACGCGCTGCGTCTCGCTGCCGATCAGCAGACTGCCGAGTCCGCGCCGCCCATGCGACGCCATGAAGATCACATCGCAGCCGCCCTGCTCGGCCGCTTCGATGATGCCGAGATACGGCGATGGATGCACGCTCGTCTGGCTCGTGCATTCGACACCCGCGCCGCGCGCCGCCTCCTCGACCTCCTGCAGATGCTGACGCGCTTCGCGCTCGCTGCGGTCCTGAAAGTCGACGGGTGGTTCGATCACGACTTCGGAAAACGGCGAGTACGGATATTGCGGCAGGCACGCATACGCGGTGACGCGCGCGCCGACTGCCTGAGCGAGATCGATCGCGCCGTCGATTGCCTTTTTCGACAGATCCGAACCATCGGTCGGTACGAGGATGTGCTTGAACATGGTGCCCTCCGTCGTCGACTGCAGGTATGGAAAACGCCCGGTTGCCGCTCGCCGCTTTGCATCGTCACGAGCACGTTGATACGTGCGCTCATGCGTTCGGAATGGCCTGCGCCGCGCCGGCAGCGAAGCGGCGCGCAGGCCGTCAAGACGATTGTAGTGCGCCGAAATGTCGTGCAACGGGCGCGTGCGGGCTTGTCCGCATATCGGAAACCCGCGCGGGCTCTGACGTTGGGCTTGCAGCCCGGCGCACGCGGAAATCAACCCCAATACGCCGGATCGCCGTACGTATGCTTGAGAAAATCGAGGAAAAGTCGCACGCGCAACGGAAGGTGACGCCGTTGCGGAAACACCGCATGAATGCCGATGGGCGGCGCGGCAAATTCGTCGAGCACGCTGACGAGGCGCCCCGCCGCGATATCCATGCCGACTTCCCACCACGAACGCCACGCGAGTCCATAGCCTTCGAGACACCACTCGTGCAGCACCGCGCCGTCCGAGCATTCCATCGTGCCCGACACCTTGATCGTCACGACCTTGTCACCCTGCTGGAACATCCAGCCGCGTTGCTGGTTCGCACTCGCGCCGAGCGCGAGGCAGTTGTGATGCGCGAGATCCGCGAGCGTCTGCGGTGCGGGCCGACGCGCCAGGTAGGCGGGCGACGCGACGCACACCCGCTTGTTCTCGCCCAGTCTCAACGACACCAGCGACGAATCGGGCAATTCTCCGAGCCGTATCGCGCAGTCAAATCCTTCGTTGACCAGATCGACCATGCGATCGGACAGATCGAGAGAAATCGTCACGTCCGGATGCGCGACGGTGAACGTCGGCACGAGCGGCGCAACATGCCGACGGCCGAATCCGGCCGGCGCCGTCACGCGCAGATGGCCGCTCGCCTTCACGCCGCCTGCGGACACGCTGGCCTCGGCGTTCTGCATGTCGTGAATGATGCGCTGGCAGTCTTCGAGAAACGCCGAGCCTTCGTAGGTCAACGTGATGCGGCGGGTCGTGCGCACGAGGAGCTTGACGCCGAGGCGCTCTTCGAGCGCGTCGATGCGGCGGCCGATGATCGCTGGCGCAACGCCTTCGGCCTGCGCCGCCCCGGACAGGCTGCCGCGCGCCGCGACGGTCACGAAAGTCTCGATCTGCTTGAAGCGGTCCATCTTCGAATGACTGGGCGCATCGATCGCGCGCGAATTGGGTGATGCGCGTCAGATTAGGTTGATGAAAGTAAAAGATCAAGTGATCTTTAGAGTCTTTTTTAGCACAAGCCGTCACGAATAGAATCGAACCCGACCTCTGAATGGAGCGCATGGCGATGTCGGCCACAACGACACTCTTCCCCAAAGCAGTGATTTTCGATGCGTACGGCACGTTGTTCGACGTGCATTCCGTCGTCGCTGCGGCGGAGCAGATGTTCCCCGGCCACGGCGATGCACTCTCGCAGTTGTGGCGGCAAAAGCAGATCGAATACGCGCAGTTGCGTACGCTGTCCGACCCGGCCGGCGCGCACTACCAGCCGTTCTGGAACGTCACGCTCGACGCGCTGCGCTTCTCCGCGCGCAAGCTGGAGCTCACGCTGAACGCGTCCGGCGAAAAGCGCCTGATGGACGAGTACGCATGCCTTTCCGCGTTTCCCGACGTGCTGCCCGCGCTGCGGCAGCTTCGCGGCATGCGCACCGCCGGAAGCGCCGCGCAGATCGGTCTCGCGATTCTCTCGAACGGCAATCCGCAAATGCTCGACATCGCTGTCAAAAGCGCAGGCATGACGGGCGTGTTCGATCACGTGCTCTCAGTGGATGCCGTGCGCGCGTTCAAGCCGGCGCCTGCGAGCTATGCGCTGGGCACACAGGCGTTCGGCGCGAGCGCGCGCGAGATCGTGTTCGTGTCGTCGAACGGCTGGGACGCGGGCGGCGCGAACTGGTTCGGCTACACGGTCTTCTGGCTCAACCGCCAGGGTGCTCCCGCCGAGGAACTGGGCGTCGCGCCACATGGCACGGGCAGGAGCATGAACGAACTGATCGCGTTTGTCGAAAATCTCGCGTCGTCCGGGACAGCAGAGAAAGCTGGCATACGGGAGAAAAGCAGCAGCCGCGCGCGCCACAGCCCTGGCGCATGACGGCATGCCATCCCATTTGCACCCACGCGAGACGACGCATTGCAATTGCATCAACAAGCATCTTTAAAACTGACCGACCAAGGAGAAATCATGGCGAACACGCCGTCGCTGCCGCAGGGCATGAATATCACCGGAGAGATCAGGCCCGGTTTCGAGACCATTCTTACGCCGCAGGCGCTCGAACTCGTCGCCAGCCTGCACCGCATGTTCGAGCCGCGCCGCCAGCAGTTGCTGAAAGCGCGCGCCGAGCGCGCGAAACGTCTGGATGTCGGCGAGCGCCCCGACTTTCTCGCCGAAACGAAGAGCATCCGCGAAGGCGACTGGACGATCGCGCCGCTGCCGCAGGATCTGCAATGCCGCCGCGTCGAGATCACGGGTCCCGTCGACCGCAAGATGATCATCAACGCGCTGAACTCGGGCGCGGACTCGTACATGACCGACTTCGAAGATTCGAACGCGCCGAGTTGGGACAACCAGATCGCCGGTCATATCAATCTGAAAGAAGCCGTGCGCCGGACGATCTCGCTCGGGCAGAACGGCAAGTCGTACAAACTGAACGACAAGATCGCGACGCTGATCGTGCGTCCGCGCGGCTGGCACCTGGACGAGAAGCACGTGACCGTCGATGGCCAGCGCTTGTCGGGCGGCATCTTCGACTTCGCGCTGTTCCTGCATCACAACGCGAAGGAGCAACTGTCGCGCGGTACGGGCCCGTACTTCTATCTGCCGAAGATGGAAAGCCATCTCGAAGCGCGTCTGTGGAACGACATCTTCGTCGCCGCGCAGGAAGCCGTCGGCGTGCCGCGCGGCACGATTCGCGCAACCGTGCTGATCGAAACGATCCTGGCCGCGTTCGAAATGGATGAGATCCTGTACGAACTGCGCGAGCATAGCTCGGGCCTGAACGCCGGACGTTGGGACTACATCTTTTCGGCGATCAAGAAGTTCAAGAACGACAAGGACTTCTGTCTCGCGGATCGCTCGCAGATCACGATGACGGTTCCGTTCATGCGCGCCTACGCGCTGCAACTGTTGAAGACGTGCCACCGCCGCAACGCGCCTGCGATCGGTGGCATGAGCGCGTTGATTCCGATCAAGAACGACGCGGCCGCGAACGAGAAAGCGATGGCCGGCGTGCGCTCCGACAAGGCACGCGACGCGACGGACGGCTACGACGGCGGCTGGGTCGCGCATCCGGGTCTCGTGCCCATCGCGATGGAAGAGTTCGTCAAGGTGCTCGGCGACAAGCCGAACCAGATCGGCAAGCAGCGCGACGACGTGCAGGTGACGGGCAAGGACCTGCTCGACTTCCGCCCCGAAGCGCCCATCACAGAAGCGGGTCTGCGCAACAACATCAACGTCGGCATTCACTACCTGGGCTCGTGGCTCGCAGGCAATGGCTGCGTGCCGATCCACAACCTGATGGAAGACGCGGCGACGGCAGAAATCTCGCGCTCGCAGGTGTGGCAGTGGATTCGTTCGCCGAAGGGCAAGCTCGTAGACGGACGCAAGGTGACGGCCGATTTCGTGCGCGAACTGACCGTGCAGGAACTCGACAAGGTGAAGGCCGTGATCGCCGGCGATACGAAGCCGTACGATCGCGCCGCGCAGATCTTCAGCGAGATGTCGACGTCGGAGAACTTCACCGAATTCCTGACGCTGCCGCTTTACGAAGAACTCTGAGCATGACGATGCGTGCCGGACGGACAGCCGCTGTTTGCTGCCTTTTCGCCCGGCGCGCGATGCGATCGCTCGACGGTTGACCGACCGGGAATGGCCTGGCGGGCGTCATGCCCGCTGGGCCGTTCTTTTTTTCGCCGACGCTCTTGTCGCTTCGAGTTCTACAGACGGGATGCACGCGCAACAAACGCCACCGCCCCTTCCGATCAACGCCCGTTCGAACGCCGGTGCGCAACCCAGTCGCCGGAACGAATCTCCGGCAATCCTTTGACAGCCTCGCGCTGCACCGGATAGTAGCGGCACATGATGGGCGCGCCTTCGACCTCGACGGTCACTTCACGCGGAACAAACAGCCCTTCGACACCCGGATAGACCTGCTCGATCTCATCGAGCACGGCAACCAGTCCGTCGTCGATCTCGTAGACATCCCCTTGCACGTGAATGCCCGCGTCATCGGGAACGAAACCCGGATACGCGCCGAAGTCGAAGAGACGCCCACGCACGGTGGCCGAACCGACCAGCGTGGGCGCCGCGATGTCGTTGCGCGCTGCCACGGCGCCGATGTCGTTGATTTCGCCGGCACGCAAGGTGCCATACACAAAGACGTTTTGCATCCGTTCACTATCCTCGATCAAACCAGCATGAGTGCCGCCGTCACGGTCAGGCGAGCGACGCGCTCGCGACCAGCACACCGTCGATATCCGCATAGATCCATTCGCCCGGACGCACCACTGAACCGGGCAGGCGCACGGGCACATCGCGCTCGCCGCCGCCGCGCTTCTGGCTGCGCTGCGGATTCGTCGCAAGCGCAACGATGCCGATATTGCACTCGTTGAGTTCGAGCGCATCGCGCACGCAGCCGAACACGACAATGCCCGCCCAGCCGTTCTTCTCGCCGAGCTTGCCCAGGTTGCCGCCGACGAGCGCGCAGCGCAGGCTGCCTCCCCCGTCGATGACCAGCACACGCCCGGCTCCCTTTTCTTCGAGCGTCGCACGCACCAGCGTGTTGTCTTCGAATACCTTCAGTGTGACGGCCTCGCCGCCAAAACGCGCCGCGCGGCCGAATCGGCTGAATACGGGATCGAGCACACGCGACGTGCCCGCGGCCAGCTGGTCTTCATGTGCATCACATAGATCTGCGGTTGCGAAGTTCATAAGCGTCCCCTGTCAAAACGAATCCGGTGCATTATGCCGCGCCGTTTTCATGATGTCCCCTCGGCCGTTCGGCTAATGCCGGGACGATGCACAGGACCCTACAATGACATGCATCGCGTGGCCCGGCCCGCGCCGCAGTCCAGCCCCGCCGTCCAACCCCGCAGTCGAGCCCCGCAGTTGAGCCCATTACGTCATGACTGAAGCCGCCCATTCAACCCCGCCCGCCGCCGCGAAAGCGCCGACTGAGCTATCGACACGCGTCGATTTCGCCGACATTCCGCCCGAATTCGCGCCGACGCCGACGCATCCCATCCGCGTGCGCTCGCGGCCGATGCCCGCAGGCGTGCGCATCGCGCGACACACGCACGCGTGGGCGCAGGTCGCGTATGCGTCGCGCGGCGTGCTTCGTGTCGGCACGTTCGGCACCACGTGGATGGTGCCGCCGTCGCGCGCGATCTGGGTGCCGCCTTATGTGCTGCACGAAGTAGTGATCGTCGAAGATGCGTTTCTGCGCACGCTCTACGTGAACGAGGCGGCCGTGCCGGCGGGACTGGATACGTGCCGGGTCGTCGAGGTGTCGGGGCTCCTGCGCGAAGTGATTGCCGCACTCGATACGCCGGGCCTGCCGCCCGACCGCGAGCGGCTATTGGGCTCGCTGGCGCTCGACGAGATCACGCGCTCGCAGCCGCTGCCGCTGTCCGTGCCGATGCCGACGGAAAAGCGTCTGCGCGCATTGTGCGAAGCGGTGCTTGCCGACCCCGCGAATGCCGACTCGCTGGAACGATGGGCGTCGACGGTCGGCGCGAGCACGCGCACGATCGCGCGGCTCTTTCGGCAGGAACTGGGCGTGAGCTTTTCGCAATGGCGTCAGCAGGCCGTGCTCGCCCGCGCGATTCCGTTGCTCAGCCAGGGGCGCCCGCTGTCGCATGTCGCGCGCGAGTTGGGGTATCAAAGCCAGAGTGCGTTTTCCGCGATGTTCAGGCGCGCGTTCGGAGAGAGTCCGCGGGCGTTCATGCTACGCGGCGCGGAGCACCGGCGTGACGAGCCGGAGCGCGAAGAAGATGACGATGCTTCGATGTGAGCGCGCGGACGAGGGGCACGCAACGATGCGAAGGCAGAGCTTGACGGCTGGCTGAATGCGAGCGCCGATCGCGATTCGCGCTCGATCGACAGAGCGCCGCTGACGCACCTCAGACGCGCCGCGCCATATGCCGGATCGAGCCCAACTGCGCGAGACGCGGTCCCGCGAGCCGATAGCCCATTCGTTGATAGAGACGCGCGGCGGGATTGTCGACGAACACGCGCAGTTGAAGTTCGGAGAGCCCCCGCGCCCGCGCCCAGCGATGCGATGTATTCAGCAGATAGGTGCCCGCGCCGCGCCGACGGTGGCCTTCGGCAATCTGCACGTCGCGGATGTGCAGCGAGTCGCCCTCCTCGGTGATGCGCAGCACGCCGATGCGTTCGCCGTCCACTTCGAGAATGAAGTTTTCCGACTCGCGCCAACTTGCGAGAAACAGGTCGCTGCGCCACACGAGGTGATGTCGACGGTAATACCCGCCCATGTTGTTGCGCGTCAGCGCCTCGGCGAACTGGAAGTCGTCCATGCTGGCCTTGCGCAAGTAGAAGGGAGACGGATCGTCGGTCGGATCGAGCATCGCGCGGGGACGAAAGGTTCGGTCCGCACAACGTTAAGACAGGCAGGACGCGCTGGCAATGGCTGTTTGCCCGACAGCGATGCGAGCGGCGTGACAGGCATAGCACGTAAGGATCGCGCGCAAAAACAAAAAAGCCCGCTGACGATTCAGCGGGCTTCACGTTTCTGGCGGAGCGGACGGGACTCGAACCCGCGACCCCCGGCGTGACAGGCCGGTATTCTAACCGACTGAACTACCGCTCCAGTCTTGATACCAACTTGCGAGCGTCGGTTAGCTCTCGCAAGCGCATCGCCTGAATCTCATCAAGCAACGCCAGTGTCTGGCGTCCCCTAGGGGATTCGAACCCCTGTACTCACCGTGAAAGGGTGATGTCCTAGGCCTCTAGACGAAGGGGACAACGTACTTCACACACTACTGCTTACACCTTTAACGAAAAAGCCCGCTCACCGAACGGGCTTAATCTGGCGGAGTGGACGGGACTCGAACCCGCGACCCCCGGCGTGACAGGCCGGTATTCTAACCGACTGAACTACCACTCCAGTCTTGCTACCTGACTTGCGAGCGTCGGTTACTTCTCGCAAGCGCATCGCCTGAATCTCATCAAGCAACGCCAGTATCTGGCGTCCCCTAGGGGATTCGAACCCCTGTACTCACCGTGAAAGGGTGATGTCCTAGGCCTCTAGACGAAGGGGACATAATCTTTTCAGATCTGTCTCGATCTTGCTGCCAACTTCATTCATCAGCAGCGAAGACCGCCATTCTAACTGCTCTACTACTGCTTGTGAAGTCTTTTTTGCTACAACTTCCGGGCTAACCGGGACGACTTCACTTTGTTCTGATGGTGGAGGTAAGCGGGATCGAACCGCTGACCTCTTGCATGCCATGCAAGCGCTCTCCCAGCTGAGCTATACCCCCTTGCAGAACAGAAGCGAGATTGTAGAGAGCAATTTTCGCTTTGTAAATACCTCTTGAGTCGATTCACGCAATTTTTTTGCGACGCCGCGTCGTATATACGGCGCGGCTTCTCGACCCATCCAGCTTATGACTGAACGAGGCTCACGCAAGCGCCTTTTCGATGCGGCTCACGACGACATCGCGACCGAACAGCATCAGCACGCTATCGATCGACGGCGTATGCGTCGTGCCCGCCACGAGCAGGCGCACCGGCATCGCGATCTGCGGCATCTTCAACTTGTGCGCGCCGAGCGTCGCCTTTAATGCGGCGGCGATGCCCTCCTTCGTCCAGTCGCAGGTCTTCAACGCAGCGCCCAGATCGGCAAGCGCGGGGCGCACCGCGTCCGTCAGATGCTGCGCGAGCGCTTCGGCATCCGGTTGGGGCTCGCGATAGAACATCGCGGCGTTGTCCACGATCTCCTTCACCGTCGACGCGCGATCCTTCATCAGCGCAATCACGGCCGCGAGATCGGCGCCCTTCGCGAGCGGCGCGTCGTCGATCCCGAGCGCCGCGAAAAACGGCTTGCTCAGCTCAGCAAGGCGCACGTTGTCCGCTTCCTTGATGTAGTGGTTGTTCAGCCAGTTGAGCTTGTTGTGGTCGTACTGCGCGGGCGACTTGCCCAGATGCTCGAGATCGAACCATTCGACGAACTGCTCGCGCGAGAAGATTTCAGCATCGCCGTGCGACCAGCCAAGCCGCGCGAGATAGTTCAGCACGGCCTCGGGCAGATAGCCCGCGTCGCGATAGCCCATCACGCTCATCGCGCCATGACGCTTGCTCATCTTTTCGCCCTGCTCGTTCAGCACCGTTGGCAGGTGCGCATAGACGGGCGGCTCGGCGCCGAGCGCGCGCAGGATGTTGATCTGGCGCGGCGTGTTGTTGACGTGATCGTCGCCGCGAATCACGTGCGTGATCTTCATGTCGAGATCGTCGACGACCACGCAGAAGTTGTAGGTCGGCGTGCCGTCCGGACGCGCGATCACGAGATCGTCGAGCTCTTCGTTCGAGATTTCGACGCGGCCCTTCACCGCGTCGTCCCACGCGACGACGCCCGTCAGCGGGTTGCGAAAGCGCAGCACGGGCTCGACGCCCGCGGGCGGGGTCGGCAGCACCTTGCCCGGCTCGGGACGCCACGTGCCGTCATAGCGCGGCTTTTCGCCCGCGGCGCGCTGACGCTCGCGCAGCGCGTCGAGTTCTTCCGTCGACATGTAGCACGGATACGCGAGCCCCTGTTCCTGCATCTGCGCGAGCACTTCGCGGTAACGGTCCATGCGCTGCATCTGGTAGAACGGACCTTCGTCGTAGTCGAGGCCGAGCCATTGCATGCCTTCGAGGATTGCGTCGACGGACTGCTCGGTCGAGCGCTCGACGTCGGTGTCCTCGATACGCAGCACGAACACGCCCTTCATCTTGCGCGCGAACGCCCACGGATACAGCGCAGAGCGGATGTTGCCCAGGTGAATGAAGCCGGTTGGGCTCGGTGCGAAGCGGGTACGAACGGGAGTGGTCATGTGTGGTAACTCGAAGACGGACGCCAGCGCCAGCGAACATCGCAACCGGGCGCGGCAACGAAAACGGTTCACGCCCACCACGGGCAACAGCAGCTGACATCACCGGCTGGCACAGTGCGGGCGCGATTGAAAAAGAAAGATCCGAAATTATAACCGCCGACGGCATCTCCACCTGGCCGCGCGCTCGCACGAAGGCTGGCGCAAAACCGTGACGCCGCATGTGTAGACGATTCCCTCGACCGACCCTCGACGGATTGTCGCCGCACGATCGCTTTGCATTATGATGTGCGCGCGCCGCTATCCGCATCGACGCAGCGCGCTACGATCGCCATCGGCGATCATCTTGCAAGACACGCGGCGCGATGCATTCACATGGACGTCGGCGCCGTCGCTGGAGAATTCGTTGAAACCGTCATCGCCACGTCTGTCCCGCCGCACTTTCTCGATTGCCGCGGCCTCCGCCGTCCTGTCTGCTTGCGCGTCGACGGGCAGCAAGCCCGAAAACGTCACGCCGACGCCGAGCACGGCATCGAACAATCCCCCGCCGCCCGTCATCAGGCCGCAGCGCCCGTTGCGCGTCGGGCTCGCGCTCGGCGGCGGCGCCGCGCGCGGTTTCGCGCACATCGGCGTGATCAAGGCGCTGGAGGCGCGCAACATCAAAATCGATCTGGTGTGCGGGACGAGCGCCGGGTCGGTGGTCGGCGCGCTGTACGCATCGGGCCTGAACGGCTTCGCGCTCAACAAGCTGGCACTGACGATGGACGAAGCGTCGATCAGCGATTGGGCGATGCCTTTCCGCACCCGCGGGTTTCTGCAAGGCGTCGCGCTGCAAAACTATCTGAACCGGACGCTCGACAACCGCCCTATCGAGAAGATGGCGAAGCCGCTCGGCGTCGTCGCAACCGATCTGAAAACGGGCCAGCCGATTCTCTTTCAGCGCGGCAACACGGGCATCGCGGTGCGTGCGTCGTCGAGCGTGCCGTCGGTGTTCGAGCCGGTGAAGATCGGCGGCCACGAATACGTCGACGGGGGCCTCGTCAGCCCCGTGCCCGCCTCGTTCGCGCGCAAGATGGGCGCGGATTTCGTGATTGCCGTCGATATCTCCGCCCGGCCCGAAACGGCCGTCACGGAAAGTTCGTTCGACATCCTGATGCAGACGTTCACGATCATGGGTCAGACGATCAAGGCATACGAGCTAGACAAATACGCCGACGTCGTGATTCGTCCGAACTTGAATGCGATGAGCGGTACCGACTTCGGACAGCGGAACGCTGCGATACTCGCGGGCGAGGAAGCCGCTGCGCGCATTGCGCCCGAATTGCTGAGCAAGCTGGCGGCGGCACGCGCGACCGCCTGATCGAGGCCGCCAGAGGCGTCTGCCGCCTGATGCGGGCGCCAGTCACCGCTCCGCCCAGCTCAAGCAAGAATTCGCAAAGCCAGAAAGTAAAAGGCCCGCTTCTCTCGAAGCGGGCCTTTTAAATGAAACTGGCTGACGGACAATCGCCTTAGTTACCGTTGCCGATCGTCGCGCTGACGCGCTGACGCAGCTCCTGCTGCTGCGGAACCGACGTCTCGATGCGACGCGCGCCCGTGAAGCGCTTTTCCCAGTAACCGCTATCCAGATCGTCGACGCGGATCGTGCTGCCCGTCGACGGCGAATGCACGAACTTGTTGTCGCCGATGTAGATGCCGACGTGCGAGAACGTGCGGCGCATCGTGTTGAAGAAGACGAGATCGCCCGGCTTCAGATCGGCGACGCGAACCTTCTCGCCGACGCGGCTCATTTCTTCCGCGCGGCGCGGCAGCGCCATGCCCAGCGTATCCTGGAACACGTAGCGGACGAACCCGCTGCAATCGAGGCCCGAATCGGGCGTATCGCCGCCCCAACGGTAGCGCACGCCGATCATGTTCAGCGCGCCGACGACGACGTCGCCCGCCTTGCCGGCGACTCCCGACAGAAACGAGCGGGCACCGCTCTCGGAATTCGAGCTAGCGCTTTGCGT
Source organism: Paraburkholderia franconis (assembly GCF_009362735.1). Classification (GTDB taxonomy): domain Bacteria; phylum Pseudomonadota; class Gammaproteobacteria; order Burkholderiales; family Burkholderiaceae; genus Paraburkholderia; species Paraburkholderia franconis. The sequence continues at coordinate 133,914 of NZ_WHNP01000007.1, forward strand.
GGCTTGTGTGGTGAAGGACACGGAATTCGACGCGGAACCGGTCGAATATGAGGCATTCTGGTTAAAGCTGCTTACTTCATCGGCAAAAGCGCCGGGAGCCGCGGCCATCAGTACGCCAATGAACATCCCGGCGACAACGCGCGTGCATGCCTGGGTTAGGTGTCGGTGCTGCATTGGTCTGGTGGTTGGTGTCGGTGGGTGCAGTAGTTTTTGCCTGAAAATCAACAGGCTAGGAAAAAAAGTTTGGTCGATACTAGCCATTAAGTATTCACATGTCAAAACAAATAGAAAAATACAATGACTCGTCGCACCCAATTGGTGAATGTCAGCTCGTAAACGCCGCTTTCAAGAGCTTTCGCGTGTAAGGATGCGTGGGTTCGGCAAAGATCCGCTCCACATCGCCCGATTCGACGACCGCCCCGTTTTGCATCACGGCGACCCGATGTGCCATCGCCCCGATGACGGCCAGATCGTGACTGATGAACACGAAACCCAGGTTGTACTTGCGTTGCAGACCGGCGAGCAGTTTCAACACCTGTTGCTGGATTGAGACGTCGAGCGCGCTGGTCGGCTCGTCGAGAATCAGGATGCGCGGCTCGAGCACGAGCGCGCGCGCAATCGCAATACGCTGGCGTTGTCCGCCTGAGAATTCGTGCGGATAACGATGCAGCGCCGTTCGGTCGATGCCGACTTCGCGCAGCACGGCAATCACCTTGTCGCGCCGCGCGTCGACGCCGAGCTGCGGCCGATGCAGCGCGAGCCCTTCGCCGACGATCCGCTCGATCGTCTGCCGCGGCGAAAGCGAACTAAAAGGGTCTTGAAAGACGACCTGCATGTTCGAGCGCAGCGCCGTCCGATCACGCCCCCGGTAGCTGCCGAGTGCCCGGCCCTGAAACTCGATTGCGCCGTGCGCAGTGCGTTGCAGGCCGAGCAACGCCATCGCGAGTGTAGATTTTCCCGAGCCGGATTCGCCGACGATACCGAGCGTCTCCCCCTGCCGCACCGACACCGTCGCGTCCGCGACAGCACGAAAGCGGCCCGAGCGGAACCAGCCCGCGAAACCGGGTAGCTTCGTCTTGAAGTCGACACAGACATCGCGCGCATCGAGCAGCACGGGCGAAATCGGCAGCACGGGCACCGCCGTGCGCTCCGGACGGCTTTGCAGCAGCCGTTGTGTGTACGGATGCTGCGGCGACGTGAAGAGCGTGTCGACGGGCCCGCTTTCGACGAGCACGCCCTTCTCCATCACCGCGACGCGCTGCGCGAAGTGCCGCACGAGGTTCAGATCGTGCGTGATCAGCAACACGGCCATCCCGCGTTTTTCCGCTTCGTCGCGCTGCAGCTCCAGCAGCAGCTCGACGATCTGCGCGCGGATCGTCACATCGAGTGCCGTCGTCGGTTCGTCGGCAAGCAGCAGGCGCGGACGGCACGCGAGCGCCATTGCGATCATCGCGCGCTGACGCTGTCCGCCCGACAACTGATGCGGATAGCTGTTCACGCGCTTACCCGGCTCGGCGATGCCCGTACGTTCGAGCAGCGCGACGGCGCGCTTGCGCGCCTCGTTGGCGGGCACGCCGTCGTGCAGCACGATGGTTTCCGCAATCTGCTCACCGATCGTGTACAGCGGATTGAGCGCCGTCATCGGCTCCTGGAAGATCATCGCGATGTCCGAGCCGCGCAGCCCGCGCATCTCGCGCTCGCTTTTCGCGAGCAGGTCTTCGCCATCGAAGCGGATCGTCCCACTCGTCTGCGCGTCGTTCAGCAGGCGCAGGATCGACAGTGCCGTGACGCTTTTGCCCGAGCCGGATTCGCCGACCAGCGCGACGCGCTCGCCGCGCGCGATCGCGAGCGACACATCGTTCACCGCGACCGTATCGCCGAACGTCACGCGCAGGTGTTCGAGTTCGAGCAGCGGCCCTTCGTTCTTGATCGGCATGGCGCTGACTGATTCGCTCACTGATTGCCCCCTGCCTTCATCGCGTCGGAGATGCGCGTGTCGAGTGCGTTGCGCAGCGCGTCGCCCATGAACGTCAGCAGCAGCAGCGTCACGACGAGCACGCCGAACGTCGACACGGAGATCCACCACGCGTCGAGATTCGCCTTGCCCTGCGCGAGCAGTTCCCCGAGGCTCGGCGTCGGCGGCGGCACGCCCAGGCCGAGAAAATCGAGGCTCGTCAGCGCGAGAATCGCGCCACTCATCCGAAACGGCAGAAACGTGATGACGGGCGTCAGGCTGTTCGGCAGCACGTGCCGCCAGATGATCTGCCAGTTGGACAGCCCCATCGCGCGCGCGGCGCGCACATAGTCCTGTTGGCGGTTGCGCAGGAATTCGGCGCGCACGTAGTCGGACAGCCCGATCCAGCCGAACAGCGACAACAGCACGATCAGCAGGATGAAACCCGGCTCGAAGATCGACGCGAAGATGATCAGCAGGTATAGCTCCGGCAGCGCGCTCCAGATTTCGATCAGACGCTGCCCGATGATGTCCGTCTTGCCGCCGAAATAGCCCTGCACCGCGCCCGCCAGCACGCCGAGCACAGTGCCGATGAACGTCAGCACCAGCGCGAATTCGACCGATACGCGAAATCCGTACACGAGCCGCGCGAACAGATCGCGGCCGCGGTCGTCGGTGCCGAGCAAGTTGTCGCGTGAAGGCGGCGCCGGGTTCGGCACCTTCGAGAAGTAGTTGAGCGTGTCGTAGTAATACGGATTCGGCGGATAGATCGCGAAGTTGCCCGGCAAGTCGAAGCGATGCCTGATGTACGGATCGAGATAATCGGCGGGCGTCGGAAAGTCGCCGCCGAAGGTCGTTTCCGCATAGTCCTTCACGAGCGGGAAATAGTAGTGGCCGCCATAGTGCACGACGAGCGGCTTGTCGTTCGACCAGAGCGGCGCGGCAAGACTCGCCGCGAACGCGACGACGAACACGATCAGGCTCCAGTAGCCGAGGCGCTGCTGCTTGAAGCGCAGCCACACGCGGCGCGCAGGCGTCGGCGACACGAACGCGCGCACCGGCTGCGCGCGCGACGACACTTCGGCATCGGTACGAACGCGGCTCAAATCAGCGCTCCAGTTGTTCGAATTGAATGCGTGGATCGACCCACACGTAACAGAGATCGGAGATGAGCTTCGTCGCGAGCCCGATCAGCGTGAAGAGATACAGCGTGCCGAGCACGACGGGATAATCGCGCCGCACCACCGATTCATACGACAGCAATCCGAGGCCGTCGAGCGAGAACAGCGTTTCGATCAGCAGACTGCCCGTGAAGAACGCGCCGATAAACGCCGCCGGAAAACCGACGATCAGCGGCAAGAGCGCGTTGCGGAACACGTGCTTCCACAACACGCGCCGCTCGGACAGGCCTTTCGCGCGCGCCGTCAGCACGTATTGCTTGCGGATCTCGTCGAGGAAAGCGTTCTTCGTGAGCATCGTGACGACGGCAAAACTGCCGACGACCGACGCGACGATCGGCAACGCGATGTGCCACAGGTAGTCGAAAATCTTGCCGAAGAAGCTCAACTGGTCCCAGTTGTCGGAGGTCAGATTGCGCAGCGGAAAGAGCTGCAAAAACGTGCCGCCGCCGAACAGCACGAGCAGCAGCACGCCGAGCACGAAGCCGGGAATCGCGTAGCCGATCAGCACGACGAGACTCGTCGCCATATCGAAGCGCGAGCCGTTGCGAACCGCTTTCGCGATGCCGAGCGGCACCGAGATCAGATACGTGAGGAAGAACGTCCACAGCCCGATGCTGATCGACACAGGCAGCTTCGACACGATCAGCGACCACACGCTCTGATGGCGGAAATAGCTCTGCCCGAGATCGAAGTGCGAGAAGCGCTTGAGCATCAGCCAGTAGCGCTCGAGCGGCGGCTTGTCGAAACCATAGAGCGCTTTCAGCTGCGCGACCTGTTGCGCGTCGACGCCGCTATGCGCGCGCAGGCCGAACGGCGCGCCGCCTTCGGCCGTATTGCGGCGCAGTTCGTGCACCGCCTGTTCGACGGGGCCGCCCGGCACGAACTGGATCACGCCGAAGGTCAGCGTCAGCACGCCGATCAACGTCGGGATCATCAGCAGCAGACGTTTGAGGATATAGCTCCACATGGCGGCGGTCCGTTAGGCGTCGATCGGAAGAACGGCGCGTTGATCAAGAAGGCGTGATGTGAACGTGCGAGGCGCGATCACTGCGGCTGCGCGAACCACCACATCGAAGTGATCCAGGCGTCCGCCGTATAGTACAGCGGCAATGTCTTCGGCCACGCAAGCCCGCGCTTGAACGCCACGCGATGCGTCGCGCTGTACCAGTGCGGGACGATGTAGTAGCCGTTGATCAGCACGCGATCGAGCGCGTGCACGGCGTCGACCAGTTGCTCGCGCGTTTGCGCGGCGACGAGCGCGCGCAGGATCGCATCGACGGCCGGCGACTTCAGCCCGATCAGATTGCCCGAGCCCGGCTCGCCGGCTGCCTTGCTGCCGAAGCGGTCGATCATGTCGGCGCCCGGCACCTGCACATCCGAGAAGCGGATCGTCGTCACATCGAAGTCGAACGCGTCGAGACGCTTCTGATACACCGCGAAGTCCGTCACACGAAAGCGCGCCTCGATGCCGAGCTTCTGCAGGTTGCGCACGTACGGCGCGATCACGGGCTCGAACGCCGCCGACGAACCCGAATCGTCGAGTATCTCGAACACGAACGGCTCGCCCTTCGCGTTGCGCAGCGCGCCGTCGCGATAGGTCCAGCCCGCTTGTGCAAGCAGCGCGCGCGCTTCGAGCAGATTCGCGCGCAACGAGCCCGGCGGGTCCGTGTCCGGCTGCTTCGGCGGCACGCCGAACACGGACGGATACAACTGCGCTCGCCACGGATCGAGCAGCTGCTGCTCGCCCGGCGACGGCAAGCCCTTCGCCTGCAAATCGGTATTGACGAAGAAACTGTCGATCCGCTTGTACTGGTTGTAGAACAGCTGCCGGTCGAGCCATTGAAAATCGAGCGCGAGGTCGAGCGCCTTGCGCACGCGCACGTCGGAGAAAATCGGCCGGCGCTGGTTGAGGATGAAGCCCTGCATCCCCGTGCCGTTGTGATGCGGGAACTCGCGCTTGATCAGCTCGCCGCTGTCGAACTTCTTGCCCACGTCGCGCCGCACCCAGTTGCGCGCGATGTTCTCGACGAGCGCGTCGTACTCGCCCGCCTTGAACGCTTCGAGACGCGCGGTCGCATCCGAGTACAGCTTGTAGTTGATGCGCTCGAAGTTGTACGTGCCGACGCGCACGGGCAGCTTTTCGCCCCAGTAGTTCGGGTCGCGCCTGTACGTGATGGTGCGGCCGTTGTCGTAGCTCTCGATCAGGTACGGACCGCTGCCGATCGGCTTCTCGAATGCCAGTTGATCGAACGGCGTGCGGCTGCCGTCCGGCTTCACTCCCCACTTGCGCGAAAACACGGGCATGCCGCCCGCGAGCAGCGGCAACTCGCGGTCGTGCTGCTTGAACTCGAAGCGCACCGTCGCCGGATCGACGATCACGACGCGCGTGATATCCGCGAAATACGCAGCGAATTGCGGCGCGGCCTGCGGGCTCTTCAACGTATCGAACGAGAACTTCACGTCCTCGGCGGTGACGGGATCGCCGTTCGAAAAGCGCGCATGCGGGTTGATCTGGAAAGTGGTCGACAGTCCGTCGGGAGCGACGTTGATATCGTCGGCAAGCAGGCCGTAGGCGGACGCGACTTCGTCCGCGCTGCCTGTCGTCAGGCTTTCGAACATCAACCCGATGCCAGGCGCCGCATTGCCGCGCAACGTGAACGGATTGAATTTGTCGAAGCTCGTCGAGCGGTCGGGATTCGCGAGCACGAGTGTGCCGCCGCGCGGCGCGTCGGGATTGACATAATCGAAGTGCTTGAAGTCGTGCGGATACTTCGGGTTGCCGTATTGCGCGATCGCGTATGCGGCTTGAGCATGCTGCATGCCCAAAGGCGACACGGCGATCAGCGAACCCGTGCACACAGCGAGCGCGGCGCGCGGCATCGTCCTGCGACGGACACGCGACACGAGACGAATCACTGCGCGCCATATCGAGCGCGGCGCTTCAACCCGTCGCGTGCCTGTCGTCATAGGTGCCTTATTGGTCGGTGGGCGGTTGCAATGTGAGAGAATTCTACCCAAAATCCTGCGCGTTCCCGCACTCTGTCATCGCGGCGCGCTGACCTCATTAGGAGAATTCATGGGCTTCCTCGCTGGTAAACGAATCTTGCTGACGGGCCTGCTGTCGAACCGTTCGATTGCATACGGTATCGCGCAGGCCTGCAAGCGCGAAGGCGCTGAACTGGCGTTCACGTATGTCGGCGACCGCTTCAAGGACCGTATCACCGAGTTCGCGAACGAATTCGACAGCAATCTCGTGTTCCCGTGCGATGTCGCCGACGATGCGCAAATCGATGCGCTGTTCGCGTCACTGAAAGAGCACTGGGATAGCCTCGACGGTCTTGTTCATTCGATCGGCTTCGCGCCGCGCGAAGCGATCGCGGGCGACTTCCTCGATGGCATGACGCGCGAAAACTTCCGCGTCGCGCACGACATCTCCGCGTACAGCTTCCCCGCTCTCGCCAAGGCCGCGCTGCCGATGCTGTCGAACGACGCGGCACTGCTCACGCTGTCGTACCTCGGCGCGGAAAGGGCGATCCCGAACTACAACACGATGGGTCTCGCGAAGGCATCGCTCGAAGCGAGCGTGCGTTATCTGGCCGTGTCGCTGGGCGCGAAGGGCATTCGCGTCAATGGCATTTCGGCTGGCCCTATCAAGACGCTCGCGGCAAGCGGCATCAAGGGCTTCGGCAAGATTCTCGATTTCGTCGAAGGCAACGCACCGCTCAAGCGCAACGTCACGATCGAACAGGTCGGCAATGCGGCGGCGTTCCTGATGTCCGATCTCGCTGGCGGCGTGACGGCCGAGATCATGCACGTCGACAGCGGCTTTAGCGCCGTGGTCGGCGGGATGGCTGCTGTCGGCGAGTGATGATGTTCTGATGCGTGCGCGCTAGCGACGCGCGCACTTATCTCCTCGTTGCCCGTGCAACGGGATAAAAAAACCGCCCCATTGGGGCGGTTTTTTGTTGGTGCGAACAGCTCGGCACCGGAATCAATGCCAGCCGTTGTGACGGCCGTTATCCCAGTGGCCGTGATCATGGCCATAGCCACCGCCATGATGCCGATACCATTCGTCACGACCCCAGTAACGGCGGCCATCCCAGTAACGGTCACCGTGCCAGCCGATCACGACGACAGGCGCAGCCACGACGGGCGCCGGCTGATAGACGACAGGCGGCGGCGGGGGCGGAGGCGGCGCATAAACGGGCGCCGGCGCGACGTAGACGGGAGCAGGAATACCGATGTTGACACCGACGTTCAGTCCCCCAGCCATCGCCGCACTCGACGCGCCAATCGCCAGTACGCCAGCGATCAACGGGATAACACGCATGGACTTCATGGTTTCACCTTTTTGCGGAGTTGTTTGTGTTTATCGACTGCTTTATTCGAATATAACAAAGCAACGCTGAATGCGTATTTCAACTTTGTAATAACTGATGCATAACATCGCATTGCGAACCGCGTCGTAATCTGCCGTTACACGCGACAGGTTTTGGTCATATACGCGCCCGTTTCACTGTCGCGTGCGCACAAATTTCGCCGCCTCGGCGTTCGATTTGCAAAGCGCATCGGCCGTTCGTTTGGTTATCCCAGGTAAAGCGCGATTCGATAGATTCGGCGCATGCTGCCGGCACATCCAGCGCTCGATGAAAAGACATTGCAACCGCACCGATGTTTACCGGACGTATCGATGCAAAGTTGAGCCGCGCTGATACGCCGCCGCTTGAATAGGCGCGCAGCCGCGTCAACGGCAGGTGCAAACCGCAGCATCGAATATCCACGGAAAAACGCGCGCAAAAACAAAAAACCCCGCAGAGCCGCGGCTCTACGGGGTTCCACCGCCATTTCTGGCGGAGACGGAGGGATTCGAACCCTCGATCCAGGTTTTGGCCCAGATGCTCCCTTAGCAGGGGAGTGCCTTCGACCTCTCGGCCACGTCTCCCAAATCTTCGCTCGCGCCAGGGAGGCAGCGCGACGAAGCCAAGATAATAGCGGGTTCGCGGGCCGAGGTCAATTTTTACTTCACACTTTTTGTGCCAGGAAGCGTCGATTCGATGCCACTTCTTCGACCTTCGCACACTGCGCCGCTTTATCTTCAACAACCCTCACGCCAATGCCCATTGCCGAAGCACTCGGACCACACGGGCATCGGCCAGCGCATCACGCCTGATCGAGTTCGAACGCCTTATGCAGCGCGCGCACGGCGAGCTCCATGTACTTCTCGTCGATCAGCACCGAGATCTTGATCTCCGACGTGGAGATCATCTGGATGTTGATGCCCTCTTCAGACAGCGTGCGGAACATCTTGCTCGCAATGCCGACGTGCGAACGCATGCCGACGCCGACCACCGATACCTTCGACACCTTCGGATCGCCGAGCACTTTTTCCGCGCTCACGTGGTCCTTCACCTGGTTCGTGAGGATGTCCATCGCGCGCTGATAGTCGCCGCGACCGACCGTGAACGTGAACGCCGTCTTGCCGTCGACGCTCTGGTTCTGAATGATCATGTCGACATCGATATTCGCGTCGGCGACGGGGCCGAGAATCTGATATGCGATGCCCGGCTTGTCGGGCACACCCATCACGGCGATACGGGCTTCGTCACGCTGAAACGCGATTCCCGAGATGACTGCTTTTTCCATGGTTTCGTCTTCTTCAAAAGTAATCAGAGTGCCCGACTTCATTTCTTCGTCGAGCGACATCAGCGGATCCGTCAGGCTGGACAGCACGCGCGTCTTGACCTGATATTTGCCGGCGAATTCGACCGAGCGGATCTGCAGGACCTTCGAACCGAGGCTGGCCATTTCCAGCATCTCTTCGAATGTCACGCGATCGAGGCGCCGCGCTTCTTCGACCACGCGCGGGTCCGTCGTATAGACGCCGTCGACGTCCGTGTAGATCAGGCATTCATCCGCTTTCAGCGCCGCGGCTACCGCGACCGCCGACGTGTCCGAGCCGCCGCGGCCGAGCGTCGTGATGTGGCCTTCCGGGTCGATGCCCTGGAAGCCGGTGATGACGACGACCTTGCCTTCGTCGAGATCGCGCAGCACGCGCTCGCCGTCAATGTCGTTGATGCGCGCTTTCGTGAACGCGCTATCCGTTTTGACGGGCACTTGCCAGCCGGTGTAGCTGACGGCATCGACGCCTGCGTCATGCAGCGCGATGGACAGCAAGCCGACGCTGACCTGTTCGCCCGTCGACGCGATCATGTCGAGTTCGCGCGGGCTCGGCTGCGGCGAAATCTCTTTCGCGAGGCCCAGCAGACGGTTCGTTTCGCCGGACATCGCCGAGGGCACGACGACCATCTTGTGGCCTGCCTTGTGCCATTTCGCGACGCGCTTCGCGACGTTCTTGATGCGCTCGACCGAGCCCATCGATGTGCCGCCGTATTTATGTACGATGAGTGCCATTGTCGTTCTGAACTGAAAGAGAAACTGGAGCTACGCGAACCGGCGCGCACCGCGCGCTGGAGACGGCCGCACAATAAGCACATGGCACAACGTTCGGGAACGACGGCGGAGTGTGGCGGCACAGATGCAGCGTGCGTGCAGGACGCGCGGGCTTGCCCTGTAACCCTGTCGATCGACAGGGCTGACGGACGCTAACGGGGTGGCTAACGGCTTGGAGCGCGCCCGGGCATTCGCATAAGAACAGCCGGGAAACACGACAAAAAGCGAGTCGGGCAAACAAGTTACACTACCCGATTGGGGCTAAAAAGACAAGCCGGAATCCCGGCAAAAGCCTTTGCAAATGCTTGTCGGAGAAGGATTTGCAGCCAATCTTGCATGCGCGTGGCCATGACCGTGACCGCCCCGTCGTCGGTCGCGCGTGAGCGCCGTATGCGTAATCTGGAACCGCGGCCTTGGGCTGGCGCGCTACGCGAGCGTCAGATCCTCGCGCCACTCGATCCGGACGAAGCGCGCGTTCGGCACGTTCGCCTGCTGCCCGGCTTCGTCGAGCACCGCGCGATTCACGCCGATCAGCGGCACGAACAGCAGGTCATCGCCAGCGAAAATCAGCGGCACATCGCGTTTCCATGACGGCACGCCGCGCTCCTGGAAGAGATTCTTCAGCGTCCGGCTCGGGCCGTTCGCCGCGCAGCGCATCCGTTCGCCGCCGCTGCGCGAGCGCGCGACGAGCGGCGCTTGCATGAGCACATCGGCGGGAATCGCATTGGGATCGTCGGCGGCTACATCGCTGAACACGAACGTGCCGCGCCATTGCGGCAGGCGCCACACGCTTTCGCCTTGCCAGCTCAGCACGCTCTCGGTGCGCTCGACGAGCGCGGCTTCGTCGGCGGAATCGGCACTGTCGCCCGCTTCCCAGTAAATACGCCCGCGGTAGCTGCGCAACGCGTGACCCGCGTGATCGACGCGCAAGCTGTGCGCGTCGCCGATTTCGCGCAACTGGCGCAGCGCATCCGTCAGGCGCGCCGTCGATGCGGCCGGAAAACCGAGCGTGCGCATCCAGTAACGCAGCGCGTTCGCGGCGCGGTCGTCGGCCAGCGCGAGGAGCGCATCGCGCGAGAGCGCGCCCTCTTCGTCGCTGCGCACCGTTTGCAAATCGATGCGCGCAAACTCGTCAAGCAGACGCTGCGCCGACGCCGCGTGCGCAGCCGCGCGCGCCAGCGCATCGCGAAAGCCCGGGAAGTGCACGGCAAGCGCGGGCAGCACATCGTGACGCAACGCGTTGCGCGCATAGCGCGTATCGGCGTTCGACTCGTCGTCGATCCAGCGCAGATTGCGCGCGTGCGCGTAACGCTCGAGCTGCGCGCGCAGCAGATGCAGCAGCGGACGCACGCGCGTCACGGACGCCCCCGAAGGCAAATGCTCCGGCGCCATCGCCGCGAGCCCCGCAAGCCCTGCTCCGCGCAACAGTTGGAGCAGCACGGTCTCCGCCTGATCGTCCGCGTGCTGCGCAAGCCACAGCACCTGCACGCGATGCTGCGCGCACAACGCATCGAGCGCGCGATAACGCGCATCGCGCGCCGCCGCTTCAATACTCACGCCCGCCGCACGCTGCACGTCGACTTGCAGCGACGCGAACTCGACGCCCCGCTCTCGCGCAAACGCCTCGCAATGCACGAGCCAATCGTCGGCGTTCGGACTCAGACCGTGATGGATATGAAAAGCGATGCAGCGCGCCGCGCCGCCGACCCGCAAGGCCGCATCGAGCAGCACTGTCGAATCGACGCCGCCGCTATACGCAATCGCGACGCGTGCGTTATCGGGCAAGGCCGCAAAAGCAACGCCGACCGCATCGATAACGAGGCGGTCGGCGGATGTGTCAGATGAGGAGGTCACGGTGTGACGGCGCGCGAAGCGCCTTCGGATGGGACGCGAGCGCGCTTAAGCGCCCGGCGTCGTTTCCTTGAACTTGCCGTAGGCCATCAGGCGTTCGAAACGGCGTTCCCGCAGATCGCTCGTGCTCATGCCCTGGAACTGGCGCAGCGAGTCGGCAAGTGCGCGGCGCAGTAGCGCGGCCATGCCCTTCGGATCGCGATGCGCGCCGCCGAGCGGCTCGTTGACGATCTTGTCGATCAGGCCCAGCGCTTTCAGACGATGCGCCGTCAGGCCCAGCGCTTCAGCCGCTTCCGGCGCCTTCGCGGCGCTCTTCCACAGAATCGACGCGCAGCCTTCCGGCGAGATCACCGAGTAAGTCGAGAACTGCAGCATCAGCACGCTGTCGGCGACGGCGACAGCCAGCGCGCCGCCCGATCCGCCTTCGCCGATGATCGTCGAGATGATCGGCGTCTTCAGTTCGGCCATCACGTACAGATTGCGGCCGATCGCTTCCGACTGGCCGCGCTCTTCCGCGCCGATGCCCGGGTACGCACCCGGCGTGTCGATGAACGTGAAAAGCGGCAGGCCGAACTTCTCGGCGAGGCGCATCAGGCGCTCGGCCTTGCGATAGCCTTCGGGGCGCGGCATGCCGAAGTTGCGCAGCGCGCGCTCCTTCGTGTCGCGGCCCTTCTGATGGCCGATCACCATGCACGGCTGGCCGTTGAAACGCGCAAGGCCGCCGACGATCGACAGGTCGTCCGCATACGAGCGGTCGCCATGCAGTTCGTGGAAATCGGTGAACAGTTCGTTGACGTAATCCAGCGTGTACGGACGCTGCGGATGACGTGCGATTTGCGAAACCTGCCACGGCGTCAGGTTCGTATACAGATCCTTCGTGAGCTGCTGGCTCTTCTTCGACAGCCGCTCGATCTCTTCCGAAATATCGACGGCCGAATCGTCCTGCACGAAGCGCAATTCTTCGATTTTCGCTTCGAGCTCGGCGATCGGCTGCTCGAAATCCAGAAAGGTGGTCTTCATTGGTTTTTAATCCTTGGACTTACCGGCAGCGCGTATTCTAACCGCGCGCGGCCGCGTCAAAACCGTCTCAAAACTATTGATTTTAACAAATCAATAGTTCGAGCCGGCAATCGCTGTTCCGTCAACTGCCGGCGGGCGCCGGGTCGAGACTGCGCCACATGTACCACGTCGCGACGGTACGCCACGGCTCCCAGTTCGCGGCGACTTCGCGCGCTTCGCTGCGCGTCACCGGCTCCCCGCTGAAATAGTTATGGCTGATCGCCTGGATGAGATTCGGATCGTCGAGCGGCAGCACGTCCGGACGCGACAGGTCGAAAATCAGGAACATCTCGGCGGTCCAGCGACTGATGCCGCGGATCTGCGTGAGTTCGGCGATCACGTCCTCGTCGTCCATCGACGTCCATTTGCCGACGTGCAGCGCACCCGATACGAAGTGATGCGCGAGATCGAGAATGTATTCGGCCTTGCGCTTCGACACGCCGCAGCCCGTCAGATTCTCCTGGCCGAGCTTGATGATCTGCTGCGGCACGAGCTTCGGACACGCCGCGACGATGCGTTGCCACATCGCCTGCGCCGAGGCGACCGAAATTTGCTGACCGACCACCGAGCGCGCGAGCGTGACGAACGGATCGGCGCGGCTCGACAGATGGACGGGGCCGAACTTCGGAATCAGCTTCTTGAGAATGCGGTCGCGCTTGACGAGATCGGCACACGCCTTGTCCCAATACGCGGGTCGCGTGACGGCCGAGGCCGTTGCATCGCTTCGCGCCGAAGCAGCGTCACCGTCCGACGACGACGCCGCGCGCGACTTGCGTACCGTTTCGCCATCCTGGCTTTCGCGCGCAAGTTCCTGCAAATCGCCCGCGAGTTCGGGCGGCAGCGATCCGTTGCCCTTGACCTGCGCGGCGCGCGTGCGCGATGGCTTGGCGGCGTTTGCCTCGGGCAGGTCCGCTCCGTTGGGCAACCGCCTGGCCGATGACTGCTTTGCGAGCGCGCCTTGCGAATTCGCAGTGCCCGATTTACGCGCGGCATGTCGGTCAATCTTCGCGCCTTTCGCCGATGCCGATTTCGTTGCCACCTTCACCGCGCCCTTCGCGGCGACGCCGCTTCGCGCACGCACTGCCTTAACCTTCACTGACGCGTTTGATTGAGACGTGGCCCGTTTAGCCGCCGTCTTCGTGGCCGTTGACATCCTGCCTCCTGCCTGGCGAGTCGATCAGTGGGAAGTACGAGGTGCGCTCAAACGCGCCGCCACTCGGTCAACCCGCCCGGTTTGTCTTCGAGCGCAACACCGGCGTCCAGCAATTCCTTGCGGATCCGGTCTGCCTCGGCGTAGTCCTTTGCCTGCTTCGCGGCGACGCGCGCGGCGATCTTCGCTTCGATCGCTGTCACATCCAGCGCGCCCTCGCCTTCACTCCCCGCCGTTTGTTGCAGATACGCGCGCGGCTCGCGGTCGAGCAACCCGAGCACGTGCGCAAGACCTCGCAATTGCCGTGCAAGCGCTGCATCGCGTGTGCGGTTGACTTCGCTTGCCAGTTCGAACAGCACGGAAACGGCGACAGGCGTATTGAAGTCGTCGTTCATCGCCGTGCGAAAACGCTGCGCGTACGCTTCGTTCCAGTCGACGTCGCCCGCTTCCGGCGCCGTGTCCTTCAACGCCGTGTAAAGACGCGTGAGTGCGCTGCGCGCATCGTCGAGATGGGTATCGCTGTAGTTCAGCGGCGAGCGGTAATGCGCGCGCGCAATGAAGAAACGCACCACTTCGGCATCGTATTTCGCGAGCACTTCGCGGATCGTGAAGAAGTTGCCGAGCGACTTCGACATCTTCTCATTGTCGATCTGCACGTAGCCGTTGTGCATCCAGTAATTGACGAAGGTTTGCCCCGTAGCGCCTTCGCTTTGTGCGATCTCGTTCTCGTGGTGCGGAAACTGCAGATCCTGTCCGCCACCATGAATGTCAAAACGATCGCCGAGCAGCGTGCAGCCCATCGCCGAGCACTCGATGTGCCAGCCGGGACGCCCGCGCCCGTACTTCGAATCCCAGCCGGTGTCGGCGGGCTCGTCGGGTTTCGACTGCTTCCACAGCACGAAGTCGAGCGGGTCCTGCTTCGCATCGTTGGCGGCCACGCGCTCGCCCGCTCGCAGGTCTTCGAGCGACTTGCCCGACAGCGCGCCATAGTGCGCGAACTTGCGCACCGCGTAGTTCACGTCGCCGTCGGTGGCCTGATACGCGTAGCCGTTCGCTTCCAGCTTCTCGATCATGCCAAGCATCTGCGGAATGAAATCCGTCGCGCGCGGCTCGAGATCGGGCCGCTCGATGCCGAGCGCGTCCGCGTCTTCATGCAGCGCCGCGATGAAGCGATTGGTCAGCGACTTGATGGTCTCGCCGTTTTCGACGGCGCGGCGAATGATCTTGTCGTCGATGTCGGTGATGTTGCGCACATAGGTGACCTTGTAGCCGAGCGTGCGCAGCCAGCGCTGCACAATGTCGAAGACCACCATGACCCGAGCATGGCCCACGTGACAGTAGTCGTACACCGTCATCCCGCAGACATACATGCGCACTTCGCCTTCGTGAAGCGGCACGAAATTTTGCTTGTCACGCGCGAGCGTGTTGTAGATGCGCAGAGATTCCATAGAGACGATGCGTGGGCCGAAAGAAATCCGCTTGTTGTTCGTTCGTTCATACCGCGCCCGATAAAAGCAAGCAACCCAGTCGTGCAATCCAGGCATGTAACCACATGCACGAACACAGGCGGCGCGGCATGACTGACAGCATGTCGCGCACCGCGTGCGGAATCAGGCTGACGTCAAGGCGGGGACGACCACGAGTGGCGAAAGACAGTCTGAGGCTCGACGGAACGCGCAGACCTTTTGTTAGAATGGGTCGGAGTATAACATCCTGACCTGAGCCTATGAAACACTCCAGCGGCCGCGCGCGAGGCGCCAAGCCCCTCTTCGCGACGGCGCTCCGTTCAACGTTTCGTGCCACGTTCCGCCCGACTTTTGCGGCGGCTTTGAGCGCGGCAGCGGGCACGGTCTGCTGCGGCCTCGCCCTTACGGTCCTGCCCGTTTCATCGGCTCTGGCGCAAAAGGCGTCGACCATTCCACACGGCGCCGCCGTGCGCGACGTGACGCCGGACGCCGATGCGTCCATCGAGCAGAAGAACTGGACGGCCGCCCTTGCGCAGCTCGACGCGCGCATCGCCGCGAATCCGCGCGATGCCCAGGCGAAGTTCAAGCGCGCCACCGTGCTTGCCCGCCTGAACCGCGACGACGAAGCGATCGCCGCCTTCACCGAACTCACGCAGACCTACCCCGAACTGCCCGAACCGTACAACAACCTCGCCGCGCTCTACGCGAAGCAGGGCCGCTATACGGAAGCGCGCGCCGCGCTCGAAACGGCCGTCAAGGCGAGCCCCGGCTACGGCCTCGCGTATGAAAATCTCGGCGACCTGTATCTGCGCATGGCCGATCAGGCCTATCGACGCGCCCAGAGTCTGGGCAGCGCGAACGGCACGACGAACCAGCGTATCGCCGATATCGAGAAGATCGTGACGCCGCGCAAGACGGCTGCAAAAAAGACCGTGCAGCCCTCTACCGAAACCATCGACTACACGAATCGGGCCACGTCGAACATCACCAATACACCGGGCTTCCAGTTCGGCGGCCCGAACGGTTCGCTGGCGACCCCACCGTACGTTGCACCGTCGCAGTGAGCGCGCTTTCGCGCACGCCTTCGGGCAGCGCGTTAGCCGCCGTTTTTCTCATTCGAGTTCACCCCGAGGATTTACATGAAATGGTTGACGTTGGCGCTCGGCAGCGCCGCCCTGATCGCAAACGCACCGGCTTTTGCGCAGAACGGCGCGCAGGCTGCGCATCCGTCCGTTCTCTTGAAGACGTCGGAAGGCGATATCCGTGTGGAGTTGTATCCTGAGAAAGCGCCGAAAACGGTAGCCAATTTCCTCGACTACGTGAAATCCGGTCAATATAACGGGACGATCTTTCATCGCGTGATTCCCGGCTTCATGATCCAGGGCGGCGGCTATACGACGAGCTTCGCGGAAAAGCCGACGCGCGCGCCGATCCCGCTCGAAAGCCGCAACGGGCTGAAGAACATGACGGGCGCGATCGCGATGGCGCGCACGAGCGACCCGAATTCGGCGACGGCGCAGTTCTTCATCAACACGGTCGACAACGCGGGCCTCGACTATCCGAATCCGGACGGCAACGGCTATGCGGTGTTCGGCAAGGTGACATCGGGAATGGATGTCGTGAAGAAGATCGAAGCGACGCCGACGACCTCGCGCGGCCCGATGGGCGATGTGCCGCAAAAGCAGATCGTGATCCAGTCGGCGACAATTGTCGGTAAATGACGGTCAGTGACTGCCGGCAGGTCGTTGCCGGCAAGTTTCGTTGACAGGCAATATGACGGCCGGGCGGAAACGGGAGCCGCCCGGCTGTCACGAAAAGGCGCCCGATAGCGGACGACGCATTTGCAAACAGGGTGTGACGCGCAAGCCGCACGCATGCTCGAACCACGCACCGCGTGCTCGCGCTACACCGGAACTAACCATGCCACGGGCGCGGGCTGCTGGCCGCTCAAATGGCCACGCACCGCGCTCCCCACTCACTTGGACCTAAAGGAAAACATCATGGTTGAACTGCACACGAACCACGGCGTCATCAAGCTGGAACTGGACGCCGAGAAGGCGCCGAAGTCGGTCGAGAATTTCCTCGCCTACGTGAAGGCCGGTCACTACGACAACACAGTGTTCCACCGCGTGATCGACGGCTTCATGATCCAGGGCGGCGGCTTCGAACCCGGCATGCAGCAGAAGCCGACCAACGCGCCGATCGCGAATGAAGCGAACAACGGCCTGAAGAACGTGAAGGGTTCGATCGCGATGGCGCGCACGAACGACCCGCACTCGGCGACGGCGCAGTTCTTCATCAACGTCAACGACAACGACTTCCTGAACCACTCGTCGCCGACGCCGCAAGGCTGGGGTTATGCCGTATTCGGCAAGGTCGTCGAAGGTCTCGACGTCGTCGATGCGATCCGCAAGGTGAAAACGGGTTCGAAGGGCTTTCACCAGGACGTGCCCGTCGACGACGTGATCATCGAAAAGGCCGTCGTGGTCGAGTAAGACGATTACTCAAACGGTCAGCAACTTCTCATCGAAGGGCTGAGCAACTGAGAGAAGCACACTTCAAATGCTGCAAGAAACGCCGCTGCGGAGTGTCGCTGCGGGCGTGCCTGGCGAGGGCAAACGCCCGCACGCGGCGCGCCCGTTTTTTTTCATCTCGGACTTGCACCTGAGCGAGGCGATCCCGCACACGGTTGCCGCGTTCGAGCATTTCATCAACGTGACGGCCGAGCACGCGGATTCCGTTTTCATCCTCGGCGATCTGTTCGAATACTGGATCGGCGACGACATGCTCGCCGAGCCCTTCCCCGCCCGCATGGCGAAGCTGATGCATACGCTGTCGGAGCGCGGCATCGCGCTCTACATCATGCACGGCAACCGCGACTTCCTGCTGGGCAAGCGCTTCATGAAAGCGGCGGGCGCGATCTGGCTGCCCGATCCGTTCGTCATCACTGCATTCGGCACGAAAATCGCGCTCACGCACGGCGATGCGCAATGCACTGCTGACCGCCGCTATCAGCACTTTCGCGGCTTCGCGCGCAATCATTTCGCGCAGTGGCTGTTTCTGGTGTGGCCGTACCGCTGGCGCAAGGCGCTGGCCGAAAAGATGCGCCGCACGAGCGAGTCGGGGCGCACGCGTCCCGTATCGCCGCGCTACGACGTGACGTCGGAGGGCATCGCCGCGCTCTTCAAGAAGACGAAGACGGCAACGATCATCCATGGCCACACGCATCGGCCCGCGCTGCATCATGAAAAAGGCGGCATGCGCTGGGTACTGCCCGACTGGGACCTCGATCACGGCGAGCGCCGTGGAGGTTACGTGCGGATCGATTCCGAAGGGATCAAGGCGTTGCGGCTGGACAAGTAGCGCCACGTGATCCGGCTGGGCGCGCAAGCATGTATGGAACTGCTATCGACCAGCCAATCGATGCATGTCCGTCATTCAAGCCAGCGCCGCGTCCCGTTCGGAACTGCCGGGCACGCATGCGTCGGCGTGCCTTTGAGTCCCGCTTTCAACGGGCGCTGGATCAGCGCGCCGCTTCCTCAACCTTCCCCTGGATCACCGCCGACAGGCGGCGCAAATCCACCAGCGCCGCATCGGCGCCCTGGAGCGCTTCGAGACTCGCGCCGAGGCGTTCGAGCGCGGCGACGATTTCGTCGATGCGCTGCGTTTGCGTCGCCGCGTGGTCGATCAGTCCATGGATCGCGAGCGACACGGGATCGTCGGCATTCGGCGTAATGCCGTACGCGCAGAAAGCGGCGCGCGCGGGAGCCGCTTTGGCGTCGGCACCCTTCGCGTCGGCAGCCGGCGAACGGGCAGCCGTCGCCGCCGTAGCGGGCATGATCACGCGCGCCGGATTGCCCACGGCCGTGCCGCCCGCCGGCACCGGCTTTACGACGACGGCGTTCGAGCCGATCTTCGCGTCCGCGCCGATCGTGAAGCCGCCCAGCACCTTCGCACCCGCGCCGACGATCACGCCGCGCTCAAGCGTCGGATGGCGCTTCGCGCCGCGCGTGAGCGACGTGCCGCCGAGCGTGACGCCCTGGTAGATCGTGCAGTCGTCGCCGATTTCAGCTGTCTCGCCGATCACGACGCCCATGCCGTGATCGATGAACACGCGCCGCCCGACCGTCGCGCCCGGGTGAATTTCGATGCCCGTCATGAAGCGGCCGCACTGCGATACGAAGCGTGCGAGCCAGCGGCGCTTCGCGCGCCAGCACGCATGCGCGACGCGATGGAACATTAGCGCGTGCAAGCCCGGATAGCATGTGAGAACTTCCCAGGCGCTGCGGGCGGCGGGATCGCGCTCGCGGATCGTGGCTATGTCTTCTCGGAGTCTGGTGAACATGGCAGTGAGGCTGTCGTAGGGATTGAGCGCTGCCGTTTGCATCCATTCACATCCATTGCACACGGAGCGCTTTGCTTATGACGTTTTCGGGTCATTGTAGGGCGAATGTGCGAACGCTGCCGGAAGTCCACGCGATCGAGAAGGTTTGGGATTTTGCGCGCCAGACCGGGAGCGAAAGTGTATGTGCATCGGTGGCTCGAGCCCGTCTGCTGGCGCTCTTGCCGCCCCGCCTTGTTGCTACGAGACTGCCCGCCGGCCACACAACAGCTTCCGCACGACGCCAACGGGCGCGAAAGCTGGCGCAAAACGCTGACGCCGAAGATTAGTTTCCGGACGCAGCGCAAGCGGGCCGGCACTCACCCCTGCTCGCCGTCACGCCCTTTGGCCTTCAGCAGAATATGTTTCGCGATACCCCGTACGATATTGACCTCTTCGCGTTCGAGACCTGAGCGCGCGAAGAGCCGCCGCAAGCGCGACATCAGCTTCTTCGGATTGCCGGGATCGAGAAAGTCGAGCGCAATCAACGCGTTTTCCAGGTGCACGTACATGCGTTCGATCTCGTCGCTGGGGGCAAACGTACCCGCGCTGCCGGACGCCGGCTCCGTGCCTTCGCCTTCGACCAGATACGCCATGCGCAGCTCATACGACAGCACCTGGATGGCCTGCGCGAGATTCAGCGAGCTATACGCGGGATTAGCGGGAATATGCGCGAGCGCGCTGCACCGCTCGACGTCTTCATTCGACAGCCCTGTGCGCTCGTTGCCGAACACGAGCGCGATGTCGCCGTGCGCGGCATGCTCGCGGGCCTGCGTCGCGGCGGCGCGCGGCGCGAGCTGCGGCGGCCCGTACTCGCGGGCGCGCGCCGTCAGCGCGAGCGACCATTGCGCGCCCGAGAGCGCGTCGGCCAGCGTCGGCACGACATGTGCGGACGCAAGCACGTCGTCCGCGCCGCTCGCCATCGCGATCGCATCCGGATCGTTTTTCACATCGGGCGAGCGCGGCGACACCAACACGAGGCGCGAGAATCCCATCGTCTTCAGCGCGCGTGCCGCCGCACCGACGTTGCCGGGATGACTTGGCTCGACGAGCACGAAGCGTGTCGACGTAAAGCCGCCGCCGATGCTGCTCGCATTGTCGGAAGCGGTACTGGACTGAGATGACGAAGGCGTTTGAACCACGATAAGGATTGGATGGCAAGGAAACAGTAATGGTAGCGCCAAGCCGCGCCCCGTTTCCATCTGCCATTTGGCTAATGCTTTGCTTGTTGCCCCCTTGTAGCCCTCTTGTCGCCCTGTCGTTCGCCTCGTCGTTCCCCTTCGCCCGTTGGTCCAGGCCGGCACCCGTTGCGCCTGAGGTCAGCAGGGTCGAGATAAAAGCCAGATAAAACTCAGGTAAAATCCCGACATTCGCGCCGTGCCGTCTCGCCCTTTGCAAGGCATTCACGCCACCGCGCATCGCTCTTCTTCAATTCGTCTCCGTCGACGGAATGTGTGTCCAGGTTTTCGACCCAGTCTTGCCAGGCGCCCGTTTCGCGTGATTTACAGCTTATTTTCAGCTCAACACCGGACAGCCGTCATGCGCGTCCGGCATAAGGATCAGGCTCATGCATCCCATGCTCAATATCGCTGTCAAGGCCGCTCGCCGCGCCGGGCAGATCATCAACCGCGCGTCGCTCGATCTCGACCTCGTGCAGGTCAGCAAGAAGCAGCACAACGATTTCGTCACGGAGGTCGACAAGGCGTCGGAAGCGGCCATCATCGAAACGCTGACCACCGCCTATCCCGATCATGCGATCCTCGCCGAAGAGTCAGGTGAATCGGGCAACGAGTCCGAATTCCAGTGGATCATCGATCCCCTCGACGGCACCACGAACTTCATCCACGGTTTCCAGTATTACTGCGTGTCGGTCGCGCTCGCGCACAAAGGCATCGTCACGCAAGCCGTCGTCTACGACCCGACGCGCAACGATCTCTTCACGGCGTCGCGCGGCCGCGGCGCGTATCTGAACGACAGGCGCATCCGCGTCGGCCGCCGCGACCGGCTCGCCGACGGCCTGATCGGCACGGGCTTCCCGTTCCGCGAAAAGGACACGCTCGAGCCGTACACGCAGCTCTTCGCCGAGATGACGAAAGCGTGCGCGGGCCTGCGCCGTCCGGGCGCGGCCGCGCTCGATCTGGCGAACGTCGCGGCGGGCCGCCTCGACGGCTTCTTCGAGCAAGGCATCAGCGCATGGGACATGGCGGCGGGCAGCCTGCTGATCACGGAAGCGGGCGGCCTCGTCGGCAACTACACGGGCGATTCGGACTTCCTGCACAAGCATGAGATCGTCGCGGGCAACCCGAAGATATACGCGCAGATGATTCCGATCCTGTCGCGCTACACCCGCACGAAGGAACAAGCAGCCTAAGACGCTGCGCGCGTTCGACAAGCGGCTTCGGCCGCTTTTTTCGTATGGGGCGCCGCTTTTGCTACGCGGCGCCACGGACTGCCAGATACGCTGCCAGACGGGCTCGCCGCGCACGAACGCCGTCACTGTGTTCCAATCGGGACCATGAAGAAAGGCTTCTACACGATCATCGCGGCGCAATTCGTGTCGTCGCTCGCCGATAACGCGCTCCTGATCGCGGCCATCGCGCTGCTTGCCGTGATTCGCTCGCCCGCGTGGGTCACGCCGCTACTTCAGATTTTCTTCACGATTTCCTATGTACTGCTCGCGCCGTTCGTCGGCGCATTCGCCGATGCGCTGCAAAAGCGCCACGTGATGTTCATCTCGAACGCGCTGAAGGCGGCCGGCTGTCTGATGATGATCGCGGGCGTGCATCCAATGATCGCGTACGGGGTGGTCGGCTTTGGCGCGGCCGCGTATTCGCCCGCGAAGTACGGCATTCTGACCGAGCTGCTGCCCGCCGAACGGCTCGTCGTTGCGAACGCCTGGCTCGAATCGGCGACCGTGCTCTCGACAATCGCCGGCACGATGCTGGGCGGCGCGCTGATCAGCACGTACGCGTCGCGCTTCGTCCAGCACGCGCAACTGCCGCTGATTCACACGGCCGCCGACCTCGCGATGCTCGCCGTGATGATCACGTATGCGATTGCGGCGGCGCTGAATGTCGGCATTCCGGACACGGGCGCGCGCTACCCGAACCGGCTCGTCGAACCCGGCCAGCTGCTCGGCGAATTCATCCGCTGCTTCAACGTGCTCTGGTCCGACCGCCTCGCACAGATCGCGCTGTGGGTCACGACGCTGATGTGGGGCGGCGCCGTCACGCTGCAACTACTCGTGCTGAAATGGGCGGACGCGAACCTCGGGCTGTCGCTGTCGAAGGCGGCCGTGATGCAAGGCGTGGCCGGCTTCGGCATCGCGATCGGCGCAGCGGCCGCCGCCGCATGGATTCCGCTGCGCAGTTCGCTGAAGGTGCTGCCCGTCGGGGTGCTGATGGGCGCCGTCGCCGTCGCGATGGCGTTCTACAGCAAGAGCCTCTTTCCGCCCGGCGCGGGGCTGCGCGTCGGCGCCCTCTTCGCGCCCGCCTACATCATCCTCGCCTATCCGTTAATGATCCTGCTCGGCGCGCTCTCCGGCTTCTTCATCGTACCGATGAACGCGATTCTCCAGCATCGCGGCGCGACGCTGCTAACAGCGGGCCACTCGATCGCCGTGCAGAACTTCAACCAGAACCTCGCCGTGCTGCTGATGCTCGGCGCCTACGCGATCCTGCTGACGGCAACGATGCCCGTGCAGTGGATCATCGCCGTGTTCGGACTCTTCATCACGGGCATGATGTGGCTCGCCAAACGCCGCAGCGCCGCGAATGCGCACAAGGTGGACATGCACGCGCTGATCGAGGAATGAACGAACACGGAGCACAGCATAGCCGTGCGAAGATCGCGACGGCAACCTGGCCATCCGGCCAGGTTCGCGCAACGCTTCGACGGGTTAAACTCACGCCCTGAACAGTCACGCAAGAAAGACACGAGGATGGGCACTCAAATCGCAGCCGCAAACGACTTCGCGCAACACACTCCAATGATGCAGCAATACCTGCGCATCAAAGGGGAGCATCCGGGCACGCTCGTGTTCTACCGGATGGGCGATTTCTACGAACTGTTCTTCGACGACGCCGAAAAGGCCGCGCGCCTGCTCGATCTGACGCTCACGCAGCGCGGCGCGTCGGGCGGCAATCCGATCAAGATGGCGGGCGTGCCGCATCACGCCGTCGAACAGTATCTGGCGAAACTGGTGAAGCTGGGCGAATCGGTCGCGATCTGCGAACAGATCGGCGATCCGGCGACGTCGAAGGGACCTGTCGAGCGCAAGGTCGTGCGCGTGGTCACGCCCGGCACGCTGACGGACGCCGCGCTGCTCTCCGACAAGAGCGACACGTATCTGCTCGCCGTGTGCGCGGCGCACAACCGGCGTGGCGTGGTGTCGGCCGTCGGCCTCGCCTGGCTGAATCTGGCGAGCGGCGCGCTGCGTCTTGCAGAAGTCGCACCCGATCAGGTTGCCGCTGCGCTCGAGCGGATTCGTCCGGCGGAGATTCTCGTCGCCGACACGCCATCGCCCGCCGACTCGAATGCGTGGACGCTGCCATCCGGTTTCGGCGCGATGACGCGCGTCCCGGCATGGCATTTCGATGTCGCTTCGGGCACGCAGCGGCTTTGCGATCAAATGGAAGTCGCGAGCCTCGACGGTTTCGGCGCGCATTCGCTGTCGTGCGCGTGCGGCGCAGCGGGCGCGGTGCTGCTGTACGCGGCCGCGACGCAAGGCCAGCAACTGCGCCATGTGCGCAGCCTCAAGGTCGAATACGAATCGGAGTACATCGGGCTCGATCCGTCCACGCGCCGCAATCTGGAATTGACGGAAACGCTGCGCGGCACGGATTCGCCTACGCTCTGCTCGCTGCTCGACACGTGCTGCACGACGATGGGCAGCCGTCTGCTGCGTCACTGGCTGCACCATCCGCCGCGCGATGCCGCGTTTGCCCAGGCGCGCCAGCAAGCGATCGGCGCGTTGCTCGACGCGCCGCCCCAAGCCAGTCTCGACTCGCTGCGCAGCGCATTGCGGCAGATCTCGGATATCGAACGGATCACGGGGCGGCTCGCGCTGCTGTCGGCGCGTCCGCGCGATCTGTCGAGCCTGCGCGACACGTTCATCGCATTGCCCGAACTGCGCACGCAACTGGCCGCGATCATTCAGGCCGCCGATTCGCTCGCGCGTATCGACGCGTCGCTGGAGCCGCCGGCCGAGTGCGTCGATCTGCTGAAGCATGCGGTCGCGCAAGAGCCCGCCGCGATGGTGCGCGACGGCGGCGTGATCGCACGCGGCTACGACGCCGAACTGGATGAACTGCGGGATATTTCGGAGAACTGCGGACAATTCCTGATCGACCTCGAAACGCGCGAGCGCGCGCGGACGGGCATCGGCAACCTGCGCGTCGAGTACAACAAGGTGCACGGCTTCTACATCGAAGTGACGCGCGGCCAGACCGACAAGGTCCCTGACGACTATCGCCGCCGTCAGACGCTGAAGAACGCCGAGCGCTACATCACGCCCGAGCTGAAGACCTTCGAGGACAAGGCGCTGTCTGCGCAGGAACGCGCGCTGTCGCGTGAGAAGGCGCTGTACGACGCGCTGTTGCAGGCGCTGCTGCCGTTCATCGCGGATTGCCAGCGCGTCGCTTCGGCGCTCGCCGAACTCGACGTGCTCGCCGCGTTCGCCGAACGGGCCCGCGCGCTCGACTGGGTCGCGCCAGGCTTCACGCCGACGGGCGGCATCGAAATCGAACAGGGACGGCACCCCGTCGTCGAGGCGCAGGTCGAGCAGTTCATCGCAAACGACTGCACGCTCAACCCCGATCGCAAGCTGCTGCTGATCACCGGCCCGAACATGGGCGGTAAATCGACCTTCATGCGTCAGACCGCGTTGATCGCGTTGATGGCGTACGTCGGCAGCTACGTGCCGGCGCGCCGTGCGTCGTTTGGCCCCATCGATCGCATTTTCACGCGAATCGGCGCCGCCGACGATCTGGCGGGCGGCCGCTCGACCTTCATGGTCGAGATGACGGAAGCCGCCGCGATCCTGAACGACGCGACGCCGCAAAGCCTCGTGCTGATGGATGAAATCGGCCGCGGCACGTCGACGTTCGACGGCCTTGCGCTCGCGTGGGCGATCGCGCGCCATCTGCTCGCGCACAACGGCTGTCACACGCTCTTCGCGACGCACTACTTCGAGCTGACGCAACTGCCCGCCGAGTTTCCACATGCGGCGAATGTGCATCTGTCGGCCGTCGAGCATGGGCACGGCATCGTGTTTCTGCACGCCGTCAACGAAGGCCCCGCCAATCAGAGCTACGGTCTACAGGTCGCGCAACTGGCTGGCGTGCCGAACGCCGTGATTCGCGCGGCGCGCAAGCATCTCGCGTATCTCGAACAGCAGTCGGCCGCGCAGCCGGCGCCGCAACTCGATCTGTTCGCGGCGCCCGTGACGATGCTCGAAGACGCCGACGACGAGCCCGCCGTGCCCGCGCTGGACCCCGCGATGCAGGCGCTCGTCGAGCGGCTGCGCGAGATCGATCCGAACGATCTGCGTCCACGCGAAGCGCTCGACCTGCTGTACGAACTGCATGAACTGGCCAAGTCGCCAGATGCGCAGCACTGACGCGCACGAGCGCCACGCGTCGGCGAGGTATCACCGCTCGCGCGGAGCGGCGCTCGCCGTCACGCTCGCATTCGTCGTGTCGCTGACCTTGCCCGGCCGTGCGTCGTTCGCGAAGGAATCGGAGCCGCGCTACTCGTTTGCCGTCATCGGCAGCACACTGCAAAGTCCCGCCGACGAAGCGCAAACGCAGCGGCTACTCGAGGCGATCGGACGCGAGCCGGACATTTCGTTCATCGTCTACGACGGCAATCTGAAAAGCGGCAAGGAAGCGTGCCGCGACTCACTGTTCGCAACACGCCAGACGCTGCTCGAAATGTCGAAGCCCGCGCTCGTTTTCATACCTGGGCAGCACGACTGGGCCGATTGCGGGACGGAGGAAGCGGGCGGCTATGACCCCGTCGAACGGCTCGATCTGCTGCGGCAGACGCTCTTCGCGGATACATCATCGATGGGGCAGAACCCGATTCCGCTCGTGCGCGAAAGCGAGGTATTACGCTTTCGTACGTATCGGGAGAACGTGCGCTGGCAGCTCGGCGGTACCGTGTTCGTCGGCCTGAACGTGCCGGGTCCGAACAATCACTTCCTGTATGCGGGCGGACGCAACGGCGAGTTCGAAGACCGCGTGATCGCCAACGCGTTCTGGCTTGACCATGCCGCCGAATATGCGAAGCGGCACAACGCGCGCGCGATCGTCGTGCTGCTTCAGGGCGACTTCGACCCTGAACGTTACGAGCGCCCCGAGCGCTTCGCCTGGCTGCGCTTCGGCCACAAGGCGAAGCGCGACGGCTTTCTCGAATTCAAGCGCAGCCTCGTGAAGCTGGCAGAGACCTTTCACGGACCCGTCGTCGTGATTCATCAGGATGACGATCGAATGCACGCGGGCTTCATGATCGATCAACCGCTGCGCAACGATAAGGGCGACCTGGTGACGAATCTGACGCGCATCGCATTCGCTCCGCGCAATCCTCAGAACCAGTGGATACAGATCGATGCGGATCTTGCGAAACGGCCGGCGTTTCGCGTAAGCGTGCAGAATGTGCCGAAGAGTCTGCCGCTGCCAGCGGCTCCGGCATTGCCGTCGCATAACGAGTACACGACACCGCCAATGCCGCCTTCGATGCCCGCAGTGCCGGGCTCAGCACCCGCTTCCGAATTGCCGCCGATTCTGCCGGAACCGCCGCGCGCACCATCGCCCGATACGGGCAACAGCAACGACGGCGGTAGCATCAGCAACGGCGCGACATATCGATACGGCCCGCCAGATGCGACGACGGGCGCTTACGCGCCCGCTTCGGGAACTGCCCAGCCTTCCGGCGTCTATCCGGGCATCGGCCCGGGCGCCAACCCTGCGAGTTCAGTGCAGCGTCGGCCGTGACGGTTCGGCGTCGTCGGCATCGTCTTCGTCATCGTCTTCATCGGCGATTTCGAGGCCGCTCGCGCCGTGCGCATGTTCATGCTGGATTTCGTCTTCCGTCGCCTCGCGCACGTCCTTCACCGTCAGCTTGAAACGCAGCGCCATGCCCGCGAGGGGATGATTGCCGTCGAGCACGACCTTGTCCTCGGCGACGTCTGTCACCGTGTAGATCAACGAGTCGAGGTCTTCATCGCCTTCTTCAGGCGTGCCCTCGAACTGCATGCCGACTTCGAGCGGCTCCGGGAAACGGCTGCGTGGCTCGATCTTCACGAGCTCCGGATCGTACTCGCCGAACGCGTCCACCGGCTCCAACTGGATCTGGGTTTCGAAGCCGGGCTCATGGCCGTCGAGCTCTTCCTCGATCTTGGGGAACGTGCCATCATAGCCGCCGTGCAGATAAACCATCGGCTCGTCGCTTTCCTCGATCAGATTGCCTTGTGCATCCGACAGCTTGTACGCGACCGATACGACGGTGTTCTTTACGATTTTCATTCGATTCTCCAGATTACGACTCACATTATACGATGCCCGTGTGGCCCCCTGACTACCCCGCTGCCAAAGCTTCAGCGCGTATTTCCCCTACTTCCGTTTCCGCTTCGTCGGCACGTTCGCCGGATCAGCCCACACCTCTGTTAGGCAATCTGACACCGTCGCAATTCATGCGACGGTACTGGCAGAAAAAGCCCCTTCTGATCCGCCAGGCGATCCCCGACATCGTCGCGCCGCTGGCGCGCGACGAGCTGTTCGAACTCGCCGATCAGGACGACGTCGAATCGCGCCTCATCACGCATTTTCGCAACAAGTGGCAGCTCGAGCATGGTCCGTTTGCTGCAGACGAACTGCCATCCGTCAAGCAACGTGCGTGGACACTTCTCGTGCAAGGCGTCGATCTGCATAACGACCGCGGGCGCGCCTTGCTTGACCGCTTTCGTTTCGTGCCCGACGCACGCCTCGACGATCTGATGATTTCGTACGCGACGGACGGCGGTGGCGTCGGCCCTCACTTCGATTCCTACGACGTCTTTCTGTTGCAGGTCCATGGCAGACGACGCTGGCGCATCGGCGCGCAGCGCGATCTGTCGTTGCAGCCGGGCCTGCCGTTGAAGGTCCTCCAACACTTCGAGCCGGAAGAGGAATGGGTGCTGGAGCCAGGGGACATGCTTTACCTGCCGCCGCATATCGCGCATGACGGTGTCGCGCAAGGCGAATGCATGACCTGCTCGATCGGCTTTCGCGCGCCCTCCACGAGCGAACTGGCTGCGCAGTTCCTCTACTACCTCGCCGAACGCGGTGAGGCACATGCGTCGCCAAATGGTTCCGCGCTCTATCGCGATCCGCAGCAACCCGCAGTCGAACGCCCGGCGCAACTGCCTCCGGCGCTGGTCGACCGTGTGGGTGCGATCCTTGCTAGGGTCGACTGGAGCGATAAGGACGTCTCGTCGTTCCTCGGCACCTATCTGAGCGAGCCGAAGCCGAGCGTCGTGTTCGATCCGCCTGAACGTCCGCTCGATGAAGCGCGTTTCGTCAGGCGCGCGATGAAGGAAGGCGTGCGGCTCGACCGTAAAACTGTGCTGCTTTACGACAACCGCTCTTATTATCTAAATGGAGAAGAAAGCAGGCTTGCAGGCGTGAAAAACTGGGTGATTGAACTCGCCGACAACCGCTCTCTGAGTGCGAAACGCTTTGTAACACTCTCACCGCAATCGTCGATGACAGCACTACTTCACGAGTGGTATCGTGCGGGCTGGATACAGATGGGTGAACTGCGATAAGATTCGCTCCGCTGTTATACCGTATAGCGAAAAATTGTCTGAGAAAGACAACGTATTGGCCCCGGATTTGTCGACGGTCGATACGAAAGTGCATATAATTTCCGCCCAAGCCGTAGGGAAGATTCACGCTCATGAAGTGCGGTCTCCACCAGCGGCCCAGGTCGGTGTTGGAGCACATTACCGGTATTATTTTGCGCTGTTGCTTACCTTTAACCATAAAAGGACGTGATCATGAAGAAATCCCTCCTCGTAGCATCCCTGTTGGCAGCTGTGGCACTGGCTGCATGCAACAAGAGCAGCGACCAGGCGGCTGCCCCGGCTAGCGACGCTGCTGCTGCTTCGGCACCGGCTGCTGCTGCTTCGGATACGGGCGCTGCTGCTTCGGGCGCTGCTGCTGCGAGCGAAGCCCCCGCTTCGGCACCGGCTGCTGCTGCTTCGGACGCAGGCGCTGCCGCTTCGGACGCTGCTGCATCGGCAGCTGCTCCGGCTTCGGGCGCAAGCCAGTAAGCTGTAGCACAGGGTTCGTCCTCTGGGCGAAAACTGCAATGGGAGGTCCACAGGACTTCCCGGGCGAAAAAACAAAACGCCACGGATTTCAGTCCGTGGCGTTTTGTTTTATACACCGTCTTTTATATCGAGATTATTCCGCTTGCATGTATTCGATGCATTTCGACTTGTATTTGAACTTGAAGTGAATTCAACCGGCGACGCGTCGAATTGCCTTCATCGCAATTACGCGCTCGTTGCATCGGCAACATCGTGTATCGATGCAACGAGCCTCTAGCGCTTCACTGGGCCTGCGCGTTCTCTTCGAAGAACTCCCGCACCACATCGAGCTCCCGCGTCCGCTTGAAGGGCGGCAGGCTTTGCCATATACGCCGTCCGTACGGTTTGTCGACGAGACGCGTATCGCAGATCATCAGCACGCCGCGATCGGTCTCCGAGCGAATCAGGCGCCCTGCGCCCTGCTTGAGCGTAATGACCGCCTGCGGCAGCTGATGGACGGCAAACGGGCTCAAGCCTTTCTTCGTCAATGCATCGAGCCGCGCGGACAACACGGGGTCGTCAGGCGGCGCGAACGGCAGCTTGTCGATGATCACAAGCGACAGCGCATCGCCGCGCACATCGACGCCTTCCCAGAAGCTCTGACTGCCCACGAGAATCGCATTTCCGTACGAACGGAAACGATCGAGCAGTTCCGTGCGGCTCGCATCGCCCTGCACGAGCAGCGGCATGTTCCAGCTGCGCGATTCGATGATGTCGCGCAGCTTCGATGCGATGCGATCGACGGCACGCAGCGTCGTGCACAGCATGAACACGCCGCCACCCGACGCTTCGATCGCCGGTAACGCTGCGTCGAACACGGCGTCGGTGAACATCGGCGACGACGGCTGCGGCAGGTTGCGCGGCACGTACAACAGGCCCTGCGTGCCGTAGTCGAACGGACTGGGCAGCGTCATCGAGCGACGCGCGTTCAGGCCCATCTGCGCCGCATAGTGGGTGAAGTCGCCGCGCACCGAAAGCGTCGCCGACGTGAAGACCCACGCGCGCGGCACGCCCGCACGCTGCTTCGCGAAGATCGGCGCGACCGACAGCGGCGTCTCATGCAGTTGCACGGTATGCGAGAACACTTCGATCCAGCGAACCTTTTCGTTCGGATCATTCGCATCGCTCGCCTGCGACGCCGAACCGGACGCCGCATCGCGCTCGGTCGCGGTCGGCGGCGTCGTCCAGCCCGCCAACACATCCTGCAACTCGCGCGCGCGACGCAATAGCGCCCCAAGCGACTCCGCTCGCTCCGATTGCCCCGCCAGCGCACCGGCGAGCGCATCGAGTTCGGTTTCGACGGCTTCGAGCGCGGGGAATAGCGGATGATCGTCAGGCAGTTGCCCGATCGACAGACGCACCGAATCTTCCTTGAACGCGAGCCGCAGATCGCGCGCCGAGCGTTCGAGCGCCGCGCCGAGCTTCACCCAGTCGACGGCATCGCGCGCGTGGCCGAGACCTTCGGCGACCGAGTCCCGCGCGAGTTCGAGGAACTGCGTCGTCGAGAGCGTCTCGCCGAAAAAGAGCGTCGCGGTTTCAGGCAGCTGATGCGCTTCGTCGAAGATGACCGTGTTCGCCGTCGGCAGCAGCTCGGCCATGCCCGTGTCGCGCAACATGATGTCGGCGAAAAACAGATGGTGATTGACGACGACGATATCGGCCTGCTGCGCCTCGCGGCGCGCCTGCATCACGAAGCAGTCCTTGTAATGCGGACATTCCTGGCCGAGGCAGTTGTCGCGCGTCGACGTCACCATCGGCCACACGGCCGCCGTCTCCGGCACGCTCGCGAGTTCGGCCTTGTCGCCCGTACGCGTGATCTTCGCGAAGCGGATGATGTCCTGCAGATACGACGTTTCTTGCCGCGACGGCAGACGTCCGTTGTCCGCCGTGCGTTGCAGATAGTAGTGGCAAAGATAGTTCGCGCGGCCCTTCAGCATCGCGACGGTGACGGGCACCGCGAGCGCATCGCGCACAGTCGGAATGTCGCGCTGATAGAGCTGGTCCTGCAGGTGCTTCGTGCCCGTCGAGACGATGACCTTGCCGCCCCACAGCATCGCGGGCACGAGGTACGCATAGGTCTTGCCCGTGCCCGTCCCGGCCTCGACGATCAGCGTGTTCTCGCCGCCGTCCACATTGGCGTCCGTCGGCGCGGCATCGTCCGTCGCCGCAGC
The DNA here is from genome assembly GCF_009362735.1 of Paraburkholderia franconis. GTDB lineage: Bacteria > Pseudomonadota > Gammaproteobacteria > Burkholderiales > Burkholderiaceae > Paraburkholderia > Paraburkholderia franconis. Next base: position 165,928 of record NZ_WHNP01000007.1, read on the forward strand.
CGATGCGGATGCCGGCTGCTGCAGCCGCCGCGCCGGGCGCTTCTGCGCTTCGAACATCGCGGGCTCGGGCATCGCGCGGCCCGACGCTTCCATCGCGGCCGCAACCGCGCGTGACATTTCGATCTGCGACGCGCGCGGCCGATAGCCGTCGATCTGGCGGGCGAGCAGCCCGTCGGCGGCGAAGATATCGGCGAGTTCGGACGAGCGCTTGTGACTCAGCGACGCGACCAGCGCGCCGCCGCCCGCTGCGGATTTTGCGGCGCGCTCGTCGCGTGCCGGCGCGTCGTCGGAGGGCGTCGCGCGCGAAGAAGATTGAAGCGGTGAATTCAAGGCAAGCGTTTCCTGCAAAGTCGGGCGCGCTACGAACTGGACGCGGCCGGCGCCTGCCTGGCCGCTGTGTCAGCTGCGCGCTTCCGGTTCAAGCTGCAATTGCAGCAAGATGATGGTGTCCTTGACCTTGAGTTTGCGCTTTTTCAGGCGCTGTATCTCGAGGTCGTCGATGCCGGATTCCTCGGACATTCGGTCGATCAACCGATCAAGTCCGCTGTGCTCCGATTCGAGTTGCAGAATGCGGTCGCGCAGTGTGTCCGAGTTGATGACGCGATGATGGTCGCGCATGCTCGCCTCCTCTTTCGAAATGGCGAAGGCCGCGTCGTGCAGTCGCTCCGCTCGAGGTTGCTGTCCGGCCTGAAACGCGTTACGGCTGATGATGCTCGCTGCTGACTACCTGTTGCTTACTGCTGCGGTTGCTGCTTCTGTTGCTGGTCGAGTTGCTGTTGCTGCTTCGCCTGCTCTTCCTGCTTCTGTTTGGCCTTCTCGGCGGCCTGCTTCTGGCGCGCCTCGACGTCGGCCTGGTGCTGCGCGGCGTCGCTCTGCTTCTGCTCGAAGCGCTGCTGCTTCTCGGCACGCTCCTGCGCCTTCTGCGCCGCCTGCCGGTGCGCCTCGTCGAGCTTGCGCTGGAACTCGGCCTGCTTCGCGTCATAGGCCTTCTGGTTCGCCGCCGCCTGCGACGGCGAGATGCCCCGCTGCGCCTGGTCGATCGCGTGCTGTTGCTGCTTCTGCTGAAAAGCCTTCTCGTTCGCTGCGCGCTGCGGCGCTTCCGCTTCGCGCTGCGCCTGATTCAGCTGATGCTGGCGCTGCTTCTCGTCGTAAGCCTGCGCGTTGCGCGCGTCCTGCGCGGCGCGCGCGGGCGCGTCGGCTTCGTTTTGCGCGCGCTTGATCGCCGCCTGCTCGTCGCGTTGACGCGCATGCTCGACGCGCTTTTCGTCGTCGAGCGCGAGCTGTTCCTTGCGGATATCGGCAGCGACGACACGCATGTCGTCACGCGCCGAGTTCAGGCAGTGATTGACGAAAAACTTGCTGTAGCAGTTGTGCTGCGCAACGGCGTAACGGTAGTTGTTCTCCGCCGTGCGGGCATCGAGCGCTTTTTGCCGCGCATCGAAGTCGTTCGCTGCGGGAGCTTGCGAGTCTGCGTCCTTACCCTTCGCGGGCACGCCCGATGCACCGCCGGGCAATGCGGCATCAGCAGCGGCATCCGAAGCGGCAACGATCATAGGTGCCGCCGCGGAAGTCTGCTGCGCGACGGCCGGCGCGGCGACGGCAAATGCAAGCGACGCCGCAACCACGACGCGCCGGGCGATAGCGACGAACCCGAAGGCAATCGGAGCAATCTGCGGCCCGAAGACGGGCAATGCGAGCGGAGATCGGCGTGGAGATCCGAACGAAATGCGGGAGGTCGGCAACGTCGTAGATGGGCAACGGAACATGCCTGAAATTCTATCACCCCACGGTTGAGCGCTCGGCCATTTATGGCAAAATGCCCCGCTCCAGCAAGCTTTCACGAGCTTTAGCGACCTTTCAGCAATCCGGCCGCCTCGCCTGCGCGCAGGTGGGCCACCAGTCGAATCCGGCAGGAACATCAAGACCCTATGACGGACACCGTAGCACTCAAGATCGTACAGCGCATTGCCACCGAACTGACCGTCCAGCCGCGCCAGGTCGCGGCAGCGGTGGGACTACTCGATGAAGGAGCGACCGTTCCGTTCATCGCCCGGTACCGCAAGGAAGTCACCGGCAATCTCGACGACACGCAACTGCGCACGCTCGAAGAACGCCTGCTGTATCTGCGCGAACTCGAAGACCGCCGCGCCGCGATCATCGCGAGCATCGACGAACAGGGCAAGCTGACGGACGAGCTGCGCGCCGCGATCGAAGGCGCCGACAGCAAGCAGGTGCTCGAAGACCTCTATCTGCCGTACAAGCCGAAGCGCCGCACGCGCGCGCAGATCGCCCGCGAAGCCGGCCTGCAGCCGCTCGCCGACGCGCTGCTCGCGAACCCGCTGCTCGATCCGCAGACGGAAGCCGCGCAATATGTCGATGCCGAAAAAGGTGTCGCCGATGTCAAGGCCGCGCTCGACGGCGCGCGCGACATCCTCTCGGAGCAGTTCGGCGAAACGGCGGAACTGCTCGGCAAGCTGCGCGACTATCTGTTCAACCAGGGCGTGTTGGTGTCGACGGTGGTCGAAGGCAAGGAAGGCGAAGAAGGCGAGAAGTTCCGCGACTACTACGACTATTCGGAAACGATCCGCACCGTGCCGTCGCACCGCGCGCTCGCTCTTTTCCGCGGGCGCAATGCAGGCGTCCTGATGATCAAGCTCGGCCTCGGGGAAGAGCTCGACGCGCAGGTGCCGCATCCGGGCGAAGCGATGATCGCGCGCCACTTCGGCATCGCGAATCAGGGCCGCCCCGCCGACAAGTGGCTCTCGGACGTATGCCGCTGGTGCTGGCGCGTGAAGGTGCAACCGCACATCGAAAACGAACTGCTGACGAATCTGCGCGAGGAAGCCGAAAGCGAAGCGATCCGCGTGTTCGCGCGCAATCTGAAGGATCTGCTGCTCGCCGCGCCGGCGGGCCCGAAAGCCGTGATCGGACTCGATCCGGGCCTGCGCACGGGCGTGAAGGTCGCCGTCGTCGATCGCACGGGCAAGCTGCTCGCCACCGATACGATCTACCCGCACGAGCCGCGCCGCGACTGGGACGGCTCGCTCGCGAAGCTCGCGCGCATCGCCGCGCAGACGCAGGCGGAACTGATCAGCATCGGCAACGGCACGGCATCGCGCGAAACGGACAAGCTCGCGAGCGAACTGATCTCACGCCACCCTGAGCTGAAGCTGCAGAAGATCGTCGTGTCGGAAGCGGGCGCTTCCGTCTACTCGGCGTCGGAACTGGCGGCGAAGGAATTTCCGGAACTGGACGTGTCGCTGCGCGGCGCCGTGTCGATCGCACGCCGTCTGCAGGACCCGCTCGCCGAGCTCGTGAAGATCGAGCCGAAGGCAATCGGCGTCGGCCAGTATCAGCACGACGTGAACCAGCGCGAACTCGCGCGCTCGCTCGATGCCGTCGTCGAGGACTGCGTGAACGCCGTCGGCGTGGACGCGAACACGGCTTCCGTCGCGCTGCTCGCGCGCGTGTCCGGCCTGAACGCGACGCTCGCGCGCAACATCGTCGATTACCGCGACGCGAACGGTCCGTTCCCGACGCGCGACCATCTGCGCAAGGTTCCGCGTCTCGGCGACAAGACCTTCGAACAGGCCGCCGGCTTTCTGCGCATCAACGGCGGCGAGAACCCGCTCGATCGCTCGTCGGTGCACCCGGAAGCGTATCCCGTCGTCGAACGGATGCTCGCGAAGATCAGCAAGAACATCGGCGAAGTGCTCGGCAATCGAGACGCGCTCGGCAAACTGTCGCCCACCGAGTTCGTCGACGATCGCTTCGGTCTGCCGACCGTGCGCGACATTCTTTCAGAGCTCGAAAAGCCCGGCCGCGACCCGCGTCCCGAGTTCAAGACCGCGACGTTCCGCGATGGCGTCGAGAAGATTTCGGACCTGTCGCCCGGCATGGTGCTTGAAGGCGTCGTGACGAACGTCGCCGCGTTCGGCGCGTTCATCGATATCGGCGTGCATCAGGACGGTCTCGTGCACGTGTCGGCGATGTCGACGAAGTTCATCAAGGACCCGCACGAAGTCGTGAAGGCGGGGCAAATCGTCAAGGTGAAGGTGCTCGAAGTCGACGTGAAGCGCCAGCGCATTTCGCTGACGATGCGTCTCGACGACGACTTCTCGCCGGCTTCGGCGGCACGCACGGGCGGCCAGCAGGAGCGCAGCGGCATGGGCGGCCGTGCGGGCGCCGGCGGACGTCCGCAACAACGCTCGCGCGAGCCGGAGCCCGTCAACGCGATGGCGGCGGCGTTTGCAAAGCTGAAGCGTTAAGCGCGTTTTCGTAGCGTCTGTTCGACGGTCGGCGGCATCGTATCTCGTTGCTGCCGATCGCATCGAAGCCAGCGCGCGAAACAAAAAACAAAAGGCCCACGCATGAAAATGCGTGGGCCTTTTGTTTTTGCCGATCAAGGCACCCCGCCTGACGCGGGGCGCACTCGCCCGATCATATCTCGATCTTCGTCCCCAGCTCCACGACGCGATTCGCGGGAATGCTAAAGAAATCCGTCGGCTTCGCGGCGTTCTGATGCATCCATGCGAACACGCGCTCGCGCCACACCGACATGCCCGGCAATTGCGTCGGCACCACCGTCTCGCGCGCAAGGAAGAACGACGTGTCCATCAGTTCGAACGACATGTCGTGCGTCACGCTGATCTGCTCGAGCACCGCCTTCACATCGGGCGTTTCGTTGAACCCATACGCGGCCTTCACGAGGAACAGGCCACCGCCCACATCCTTGACGGTCAGCCGGTCCTTGTCGTCGACATAGGGAATATCGCGCGTGATGAACGTCAGGAAGATCGTGCGCTCGTGCAGCACCTTGTTGTGCTTGAGGTTGTGCAGCAGGCTCACGGGAACCAGCGTCGCGCTGCCCGTCAGATAGATCGCTGTGCCCGACACCCGATGCGGCGGATGCGCAAGCAGACCCTGCACGAAAGGCATCAGCGGAATGCCGTCTGCGGCCGTGCGCTCCTTCACGATCATGCGGCCCTTGAACCACGTCATCAGCAGGAAGAACAGCAGCGCGCCGATGCAAAGCGGCAGCCAGCCGCCCTCCGCGACCTTGAGCAGGTTCGCGCCGAAGAAACCGAGGTCGACGATCATCAGCGCGGCGATGATCAGCGTCACGATGCCCTTGTTCCAGTTCCACACTTTCACCATCACGACGCTCGCGAGAACCGTCGTGATCACCATCGTCGCCGTCACGGCGATACCGTACGCAGCGGCCAGATTATCCGAGCTCTTGAACGCGATGACGATGCACAGAATGATGAAGAGCAGCATCCAGTTGACGACGGGCACATAGATCTGTCCGATCGCAAGCTCCGACGTGTGCAGGATCTTCATGCGCGGCACGTAGCCGAGCTGGATCGCCTGGCTCGTCAGCGAATACGCGCCCGAAATCACCGCCTGCGACGCGATGACGGTTGCGACCGTCGACAGCACGACCAGCGGCAGCAACGCCCACTCCGGCGCGAGCAGATAGAACGGGTTTTCGATGGCCTTCGGGTCGTGCATCAGGAGCGCGCCCTGGCCGAAGTAGTTCAGCACCAGCGACGGCATCACGAGCGCGTACCACGCACAGCGAATCGGCTTCGCGCCGAAGTGGCCCATGTCAGCGTAAAGCGCTTCGGCACCTGTCAGCACCAGCACGACCGAGCCGAGCACCACGTACGCCTGCAACACGTGCGCCGCCATGAACGAGACCGCGTAATACGGATTGAGCGCCTTGATGACCTCGGGCGACTGCACGATATGCGACAACCCGAGCACAGCCAGCGTGAGAAACCAGATCACCATGATGGGGCCGAACAGGCGGCCCACCATCGCCGTGCCGTGGCGCTGGATCCAGAACAGCAGCATCAGGATCACCATCGTGAGTGGCAACACCAGATGCGAGAGCTTGGGCGCGGCGATCTGAAGACCTTCGACGGCCGACATCACCGAAATGGCCGGCGTGATCACGGCGTCGCCGTAGAACATGCACGAGCCGAAGATGCCGAGCATCATCAGCAGGCCGGCCGCCTTGCTCTTCGCGTCGAACGAGCGCAGCGACAGCGCCATCAGCGCGAGCACGCCGCCCTCGCCGTTATTGTCGGCACGCATTACGAACATCACGTACTTGATGCTCACGACCACGATGATCGCCCAGAACAACAGCGAAATGACGCCGAGAATGGAACTGTCAGTAAGGGGAATGCCGTGGGAGGGGCTGAAGGCTTCTTTCAGCGCATACAGCGGGCTGGTGCCGATGTCCCCGAAAACCACGCCGATCGCAGCAACTGCAAGCGATGGCAACGGCTGCTTCGGGACGTGATGATTGTTTGTCATAAACGCGAAAAGAATCCGTTCCTGAGCGGCAAAAACGAACGCTATTCTAAAGAATATGGGCGTCAAAGCCCACCATTCGACCCGTTGTGCAAACGCCACGTAGCAACGCTTCGTGAGAGCAGTGTAGCATCGCGCTCCCGCGCCGGCCGGGCATTCGCGCATGTCAATCGCGCGATTGTTAAATTCTTCCGCCTCGCCTTCGCCAGGTTTCAGACGAAAAAAAACGGAGCCACGAAGGGCTCCGCTCGATTCGCTGCCAGCCGCCGCAACGATGCGCGGCGGCATTCACAAGGCTGGCTAGCTTGCGTCCGACGAACGTTCCTGGCCGCGCTTGATCCATGCGCCGAGGTTGTGGGGGCGCACCGTGTCCCACTCCTCGAACGGCTGATGGATCCACGGGTTCGTCGCGAGATACTGGACGTGATAGTCCGGTTTCACCTTCGAGCACGCCTTCCACCACAGTACGGCCGAACGGACCGATGTAATGGCCGGATATCGTTCCTTCAGATGCTGCTGCACGCGCGCGAGCGTCACACCCGAGTCGACCAGATCGTCGACGAGCAGCACGTTGCCCGACAGTTCGCCGCGCGTCATCGTGATGTATTGCGCGATGTCGAGTTCGCCCTGCTCCGTGCCCGCCGCTTCGCGATACGAGCTGGTCGCGAGAATGGCCAGCGGCAGATCGTAGATGCGCGACAGCTGGTCGCCGACACGCAGGCCGCCGCGCGCGAGGCACAGGATCTTGTCGAACTTCCAGCCTGATTCGTGCACATTCAGCGCGAGCATTTCGATCAGCCGGTGGTATTCGTCCCAGCCGACCCACAGATTGCGGTCATCGTTGCGTGGGTCTTTCATCGCAATCATCGGTACACCCTGCGTCATGTATTAAGCCTTGAACGGGTGACGAAGAAGGATGGTTTCATCGCGGTCCGGGCCCGTCGACACCATGTCGATCGGCACGCCCGCCACTTCCTGCACGCGCGCCAGATACGCCTGGGCATTCGCGGGCAGCTTGTCCCATTCCTTGATACCGACGGTGCTTTCCTTCCAGCCGCCGAACGTCTCGTAGACGGGCTCGCAGCGCGACACTTCATACGCGCCGCGCGGCAGGATGTCGGCATCCTTTCCGTCAACCGTGTAGCCGACGCACAGCTTCACTTCATCGAGGCCGTCGAGCACATCCAGCTTCGTCATGCACAGACCCGACACGCCATTGATCTGGATGGAGCGGCGCAGCGCGGCGGCATCGAGCCAGCCGGTGCGGCGCGGACGGCCCGTGACCGAGCCGAATTCCTTGCCGACCTTCGCGAGCGTCAGGCCGACTTCTTCCTGGCGGCTTGCGTTGTCCGCGTCATACAGCTCGCTCGGGAACGGGCCCGAACCGACGCGCGTGCAGTACGCCTTCGTGATGCCGAGGATGTAGTCCAGCTTCTGCGGACCGATGCCCGCGCCCGCCGTGGCCGCGCCCGCGACGCAGTTGCTCGACGTGACGAACGGATACGTGCCGTGGTCGATATCGAGCAACGTGCCTTGCGCGCCTTCGAACAGCAGGTTGTGGCCGGCGTGGTTCTCGTCGTACAGGCGACGGGAGACGTCCGTGACCATCGGCTTCAGCCGGTCGGCATAGCCGAGCATCATATCGAGCGTCTGCTGATAGTCGACAGCGGGCGCGCCGAGATATTGCGTGAGCACGAAGTTGTGGAAGTCGAGATTTGCGTGCAGACGTTCCGCGAATGTCTTCGGCTCGAACAGGTCCTGCACGCGCAGACCGCGGCGCGCAACCTTGTCTTCATACGCCGGGCCGATGCCGCGACCCGTCGTGCCGATCTTGCCGGCGCCGCTGCGTGCTTCGCGGGCCTGGTCGATGGCGACGTGATATGGGAGGATCAGCGTGGTGGCTTCGGAAATGAAGAGACGCTTCTGGACGTCGATGCCGGCGGATTCCAGCTCTTCGATTTCCTTGAAGAGTGCCTCCGGTGACAACACGACGCCATTGCCGATGTAGCAGGCGACGCCCGGGCGCATGATGCCCGACGGAATCAGACGCAAGATGGTTTTCTTGCCGCCGATGATGAGCGTATGTCCGGCGTTGTGACCGCCCTGGAAACGAACAACGCCTTGCGCGTGGTCCGTCAGCCAGTCAACGATCTTGCCCTTGCCCTCATCACCCCACTGGGTACCCACGACGACGACATTGCGCCCAGGGTTCACATTCACTGCGCTGGCAGACATGTTGATTCTTAAGCTGGTTAAAAACGTATTTTACCTATGTTCGACGACGGTTCCCGATTTTTTCACCGAGTGATCGCGGGATTTTTCCGTTTCGGCTCAAAGGCATGCGATGCGGCGACGGGCTTTAGCTCTGTCACGCGCGGCTCGCGGCGGCACGCATCCCGATGGTTGCGGCGGCACGCTCCATATGACGCAGTGCGTAATCACGACACTGAGCACGACACTCAGGCACGACACTCAAGGCTTCGCTTCGACGACCCACTGGCCGTTGCGCTCGATCAGCACGCGGTCGCACGCAAATTCGTCGAGCGCGTGATCGTGGCCCGGCAGTGCCTGGATCACGACTTCGCCTGCGTCGCGCAACGCGGCAACGCTCGTGCGCAGCGCGTCGTCGTGCTGCCACGGCGCGAGAATGGCGCTGCTGCGCGCCTCGATGGGCGATATGCGCGCGACTTCGCGCAGGTCCAGCGAGAAGCCCGTTGCCGCGCGGGCGCGGCCATACGCCTGACCGACCTTGTCGTATCGGCCGCCGCGCGCGACGGCATTCGGCACGCCGTCGACATACGCCGAGAACATCACGCCACTGTGGTACGCATAGCCACGCAGATCGGCGAGATCGATCATCACTTCCGCGCCGCCGACCTGCTGCGCGAGGAACGCGAGATCGTCTAGCGCGCGCGAGATTTCCGGCGCGTTCGGCAGTCGCGCGCGCGCCTCCTCGAGCACCGATGCGTCGCCATAGAGCGTGGGCAGCGCGCGCAGCGCGTCGCGCGTGACGGACGTGAGATTCGCCGTCAATTCGTTCAGCAGCGGCACGTCCTTGCCCGCGAGGGCTTCGAACAGCGCTTCGCCGAGCGACGCGGCAGCCGGCTCGTTGTCGATCAGCGCACCAAGCACGGCCGCGTGGCACAGGTCGAGACGCACCCTGCCGAGGCCCGCCAGATGCAGCGCATCGAGCATCAGTTGCTGGATCTCGAGGTCCGCTTCGAGGCCCGCATGACCGTAGATTTCAGCGCCGATCTGGATCTGCTCGCGCGTCGCGTGCAGGCCGCGCGGACGCGTATGCAGCACGTTGCCCGCATAGCACAGCCGCGTCACGCCCTGGCGGTTCAGCAGGTGCGCATCGATGCGCGCAACCTGCGGCGTGATGTCGGCGCGCAAGCCCAACGTGCGGCCCGACAGCTGATCGACGAGCTTGAAGGTGCGCAGATTCAGGTCGCTGCCGCCGCCCGTCAGCAGCGACTCCAGGTATTCGAGCAGAGGCGGCATGACCATCTCGTAGCCGTATGCGCGAAAACGGTCGAGCAGCCGGCGGCGAAGTTCTTCGATCTTGCGTGCCTCCGATGGCAGCACGTCGGCAATGTTCTCGGGAAGTAACCAGGTCGACATCGATACAGTCCTACGACGGTGAATCCGGCGTCATGGCAAACGCCGTTGGAAATATGAATGACGCGCGGTGCACGGGGACACGATGCTTTCGTGCCGGCGTTGCGCGTTGCGTTCGGCCAGCAGCGGCGAATGCTGGCCAATCGATGCTGCCCGGAGGCGCCGCGGCGCTCAGCGTGCGATCGAACCCGACAACGGCGCGCGATGCCGCAAGTTCAATGCATGAAGTCCGTGTACGAACCGCGCCTCATGAGCGCCGTTCGATGCCGCATGGACCCTTGGTTATGTCGCAACCATCAGCAGCAACAGCCCGAGCACCATGACGATCAGTCCGCCGATCCGGATATGGTGCGGCGGACGCTCCGCTATTTTACGAAACGTGTCGCGCCAGGCGCTCGGAAATACAAACGGGAACATCCCCTCGATGATCAGCATCAGTGCGATCGCGAGCAAAAACGAGCCGGCTATGTCCATGCGATGCGGCCGCCGCGATGCGTTTGCCGCGGCGCTCCCGTAATCAGTGTTTGTTGTGCGCGCCCGTCGACGCGCCGGAAGTCGGTTGAGCAGCGGCGGCTGCGCCGTCCGGGCTGCGCATGAAGCGGAAGAACTCGCTGCTCGAGTCGACGACCATCACGTCGCCCGGCTTGAAGCTGTTCTTGTAGGCCTGCATGCTTTGGTAGAACTGATAGAACTGCGGGTCGCGGCCGAATGCGTCGGCGGCAATCGATGCGGCCTTGCCGTCGCCGTCGCCCTTGATCGACTGCGCCTGCTTGTACGCGTCGGCGAGGATCGCCTGCTGCTGATGGCCGGCATCCGCCTTGATCTGATCCGCTTCCGCCGCGCCTTGCGCGCGCTCCTGGCTGGCCGCCTCTTCGCGCGCGGCGATCATGCGCTTGTAAACCGCGTCGGCCATCGTAGCGGGGAAATCGATGCGCGTGAGCTGCACGTCGATCACATCGACGCCCAGCGACGCCGCGCCCTTCTGCATGCCGTCGCGCGCCTCGGTTGCAATCGCATCCTGCTTCGCGAGCGCGTCGGGCAACGAGTACCTCGCGAACGCGTCGCCGAGCGCGCCACGCGCGAGCAGCGCGAGACGATCGGGCAGGCTCTGCATGTCGCCCTTCGTTTCCGCGATCAGCTTCACGGGATCGGACACACGGAACTTCACGACGGGATTCACAAGCACTTCCGTCTTGTCGGACGTCACGTAGTGGTCCTCGTCGGGAGAATCGAGCGACTGGATGCGCGTATCCACCGACGTCACCGTCTGTAACGGCGGCGGCAGCTTCACGTGCAAGCCGGGACCAGCAAGCGTCGGCGCGGCGTCACCGCGCGCGGCAACGACGGCCATATGTCGCTGATCGACGACGAACACCATCGACGATGCCGCGAACAGCACGATCACAATGGCTACGACGAGCGCAACGATTTTATTCATGTTCGCGCTCCTTATTGCAGTTCGTCTTCGCGGCCGCGGCTGCGAAACGAATCGCGCGAACGGAATGCGTCGCTCGCGGCAGCGGCCTGGCTTGCGCTGCTTACCGGCGCGGCGGGCGGCGCGACGATGGTCGGCGGGTTGCCACCCTGGGTTGCCGGCTGCGCGTTGGACGGATTCGGCGCGCCCGGTGCATTCGGCGTGGACGGCGCGGCCTGGGCGCCCGGTGAGGAGCCAGCCGCAGCCGCCTCGGCCGAACGCTGACGCGTCGCCTCGACCAGCTTGTCGAGCGGCAGATAGAGGACGTTGCTGCCTGACTTGCTGTCGACGAACACCTTCGTCGCATTCGAATAGATCTGCTGCATGGTTTCGAGGTATATGCGCTCGCGTATCACGGCGGGCGCCTTCGAGTACTGCGCGTACACTTCCTTGAAGCGCTCGGCGTCGCCTTCCGCCTGCGCCACCACGCGGTCGCTGTAGGTTTTCGCGTCGTCGATCATGCGCGCGGCTTCCGCCTGCGCGCGCGGCAGCAGATCGCTCGCGTAGGCCTGCGCGTCGCGCTTCGCCCGCTCGCGGTCCTGATGCGCCTTCGCGGCGTCGTCGAATGCGGCCTGCACCTGATCGGGTGCCCGCACGCTCTGGATCGTCACGCCCGTGACGGCGAGCCCCGCGTGATATTCATCAAGGGAATGCTGGATCGCTTCAGTCAGTTGTGCGCGGATGGCTTCGCGGTCCTGATAGAGGATGTCGTTGGTGCTGCGCGAGCCGACGATCCGGCGCACGGCCGCCTGCGCTGCCTGCATCACACTGAGGTCGGGATCGGCGCTGCGGAACAGGTAGTCGGTCGGCTTGCGAATCTGGTACTGCACAGCGAAGCGCACATCGACGATATCGGTATCGTGCGTGAGCATCGACGCGTCCTTCACGTTCGCGAGACGCACGACGTTGTTGCGGCCGATTTCGACGGAACGCACCTGGCCGACGTTGACGACTTCATGTGATTCGAACGGATACGGCAGACGCCAGTGCACGCCTTGCGCCGCCGTGCCGCGCAACTGGCCGAAGCGCAGCACGACGGCCTCCTGGCCGTCCTGGACGACGAACACGCCGCTGCCGAGATAGATCGCGATCAACACGCCGATGATGATGCCGACACCGATGCGCGCGCCGCGCCCGTTGTCGGGACGACGGTCGCCGCCTCCGCCCTTGCGGCCGAACATGCGTGACAGGCGCCGGTTGAAGTCGCGCCACATTTCGTCCAGATCGGGCGGTCCTTCGTTTTCCTTGCCGTTAGGCGGACGCTTCGAATCGTTCAGACGCTGGCGGTCGCCATTGCTATCGCCCCGGCCCCACCGCGGGTCGTTCAGCGACAACATGGCGCGCAGACGCAGCCAGATACTCCGCTCGTTGTAATCGTTCACCTGTGTTCGTTCACCAGAGTAGACAGCGGGTCAATGCAATTGGAACGGGTCGATGCCCGTGTCTGGGATCTTGCGGTCTTCGCGGTGGTCTTCGCCCGCATCATCGCGCTGATCTTGTTGAAATGCCGCGGCTCTCGGGTCTCCCTCCGACAGTAGACCGTCAGATTCCGAAAGATGTTCGGCTGTTGCGATTTCGGCGATGGCAGCGCGCAGTGTGTCAAGCCCTTGCCCCGTGCGCGCGCTCAAAAAGACGCGCGAAATATTACCATACTCGTCCCGCTCGACCGCGTCGCCTCGGGCCGCCAGCTCTGGCACGGCGTCGATTTTGTTGAACACGAGCACCTGCCGGATGGTGTCCGCGCCGATCTCGCGCAAGACGTCATTGACCTGATCGATCTGATCGAGCCGCACCGCACTCGATGCATCCACAACGTGCAGCAGCAGATCGGCGTGAATCGTTTCTTCGAGCGTCGCGCGAAATGCCGCCACCAGTTGGTGAGGCAGCTCGCGGATAAATCCTACGGTGTCCGATACGACGATCTGCCCCACCTCCTCGCCGAGATAGACGCGGCGCGAAGTCGTATCGAGCGTCGCGAACAGCTGATCGGCGGCATACGCTTGCGCTTTCGTCAGCGCATTGAACAGCGTGGACTTGCCCGCGTTCGTATAGCCGACGAGCGACACCGACATCGTCTGGTTGCGCGCGCGCGCACGGCGTTGCGTGCCGTGCTGGCGACGCAGCTTTTCGAGCCGCCCCTTGAGCATCTTGATGCGATCGCCGATCAGCCGGCGGTCGGTTTCGAGCTGCGTTTCACCGGGGCCACGCAGGCCGATACCGCCCTTTTGCCGTTCCAGGTGAGTCCACGCGCGAATCAGCCGCGTCGCGAGATATTGCAGCTGCGCGAGCTCGACCTGCAGCTTGCCTTCGTGGCTGCGCGCGCGCTGCGCGAAGATGTCGAGAATGAGGCTCGTGCGATCGACGACGCGTCTGTTAAGCGCACGCTCCAGATTGCGTTGCTGAGCCGGTGCGAGTGCGTGATTGAAGATGACGATTTCGATGTCGTTCGCCTCGCACGCGACGCGTAATTCCTCGGCCTTGCCGCTGCCGACGAACATGGCGGCATCGGGGCTCGAACGGCGTCCGGTGAGGGTGACGGCAGGATGGGCGCCCGCACTTTGCGCGAGCAGGCTGAGTTCTTCGAGACTGGCTTCGAAATCGATTTTGCCGAAGTCGATGCCGACAAGCGCTGCGTTGATCAAATTGGTGGATGTCAAAATGAAGCGGCCGGTCAGTGTCGCCAGCCGACGACGCTCGACCGGCCGCGACGAGAGGTTAGGACGATTCGGAATCGGGGTGGAAATTCACCGGACGGGCAGGCACGACGGTCGAGATTGCGTGCTTGTACACCATCTGGGTCACCGTATTCCGGAGCAACACGACGTACTGGTCGAACGATTCAATGTTCCCTTGAAGCTTGATGCCGTTGACGAGATAGATCGAGACCGGCACGTGCTCTTTACGCAGTGCGTTCAAAAACGGGTCTTGTAACAATTGCCCTTTGTTGCTCATAGCAAACTCCGTATTTTTTTGCAGGTTGACTTAATTGCCGCCGAAGAAAAAGAAATCCGCCGTCAATCGCTACACTATAGCCGATTTTTATTGACCAGCGCTTCGCCTGGCCATTCGGCCAGGAGCCAGTCTACATGCGGGTTTCGGGCCCGGTCGCCGGCGCGTTTCAGCCCTTGTCCGCGTAGGGGTTCGTCGACGACCGGAACTCTATCCGCAATGGAGTGCCCGTCAGCGCGAAAGTTTCCCGGAAGCGGTTTTCGAGGTAGCGCTTATATGTGTCGGTGACGGCATCGAGCGCGTTGCCGTGGATCACGATGATCGGCGGATTCTGTCCCCCCTGGTGCGCGTAGCGCAGTTTCGGACGCACGGGACCGCGACGGCGCGGCTGCTGGAACTCGACGGCCTCGATCAGCGCACGCGTAAGCTTCGGCGTCGGCAGCTTGGACATCGCGGCCTTGTACGCGTCGTCGACGGAGCGCATCAGCGGGCCGATTCCCGTCTTTTCGGCTGCGGAAATGAAATGGAACTTCGCGAACTCGAGGAATTTTAGCTTGCGCTGAAGATCGTTTTTCGTGCGCTCACGCACATGCGGATCGAGCCCGTCCCACTTGTTCACGCCGACCACGAGCGCCCGCCCCTGCTCGACGACGAAGCCCGCGATATGCGCATCCTGTTCCGAAATGTCCTGGCGTGCGTCGAGCAGCAGGATCACGACGTTGGCATCGGAGATCGATTGCAGTGTCTTCACGACCGAGAATTTCTCGATCGCCTCGAACACCTTGCCGCGCTTGCGCAGGCCGGCCGTGTCGATCAGCGTGTATTTTTTGCCTTGCCGCTCGAAGTCGACGTAGATCGAATCGCGCGTCGTGCCGGGCATGTCGAACGCGATCACGCGGTCTTCGCCGATCAGCGTGTTCACGAGCGTCGATTTGCCGACGTTCGGCCGCCCGACGATCGCGATCTTGATGCCGTGCGCTTTCTTCTCTTCCTCGCTCTCTTCCGGCTGGCCGGCGTACGCGGCGTCGAGCGCCTCGTTGATCATCTCCGCGACACCGTCGCCGTGCGCAGCGGAAATCGCGCGCGGGTCGCCGAGGCCGAGTTCATAGAAGTCGGCAGCCACGGCCGAATAGCGCATGCCCTCGGCCTTGTTGACGACGAGGAAAATCGGCCGGCCCGTCTTGCGCAGATAGTCGGCGATCGACTTGTCCTGCGGCGCGAGACCGTTGCGGCCGTCGACGATGAAGACGACGATGTCCGACTCTTCGACAGCCTGGCGCGTCTGGCGCGCCATTTCGTGCAGAATGCCGTCCTTCGCAACGGGTTCGAAGCCGCCCGTATCGACGACGAGATACGGCCGGTCGCCGAGGCGTCCTTCGCCGTAGTGACGGTCGCGTGTGAGGCCCGGCAAATCGGCGACGAGCGCATCGCGCGAACGCGTGAGCCGGTTGAACAGCGTGGATTTCCCCACATTGGGGCGCCCGACGAGGGCAATAACGGGTTTCATCAGATGTTGTTCACAATGAAGCGCGGCGTCGAAAACCCGACCTTCCGCACTGGCAACGCCATGCGGCCGTTGCACGGCTGCGTTTGACGAAAATTATCACGAATTTGACCCGTTTCGGACGCGCGGAGCTTGCGCAGACGAACGGATTTCAGGTTGGCTGCCTGGGTGGCCGCGTCGATCGTGAAGCCCAAGGTTCAGCACGCATTGCATCGAATGCACGAAGCAGCGATTGCTGCCGCCGCCTCGTTGCAATCGTTCACCAACGACAGCAGCACAACACGCATTGATGGATCGCCCGCGCAGCCCGACCGACGATCTCGAATTTTTGACGGCATTGCAGGCGGTCCGCCTGGTCCCGTTCGACGGGACTCGGGCAGCAACCATTCGCCGAATCATTGGGCGCCATCGACGCCCCGTTGGCACCCTAAAAAAATGCATGCGGCCGGCAGAGCCGGCCCACATGTCACCGCACAACGCTCTGGGAATCAGACGCGCCGCACAGCCCAACAGCCTTTAACGCGGACGGAATCCGTACAGGTCGCCGTCATGCGTCTGCACGACCAACGTGTCACCGGCCAGGACCGGCGCAGCCGTGATCGCGCTGCCATCCGTCTTCGCGCGGGCGACGAAGGTGCCGTCGTCGCGCGACAGGAAGTGCACGAAACCCTTGTAGTCGCCCACAACGGCGGCATGGCCGAGCAGCAGCGGCACGCTGACGTCGCGGCTCTTCAACTGGTCGTTGCGCCACAACTGCTGGCCCGTCGTAGCGTCGAACGCCGAGACGATCGCCCAGTCATCGCCCGCCACCACGACGCGGTCATCCTGTGCAAGGCCGCTCGTGCTCGAAAACGCCTTTTCCCACAGCGCACGGCCCGAGTTCGCGTCGAAGCAGCCGAGCTGCCCCTGGAACGTCACCGCGCAGGTTTCGGCGCCGACCAGCGTCGGCGGGCCCGTCACGTCGTTGATGCGCTCGACTTCCGTCACGCCCTTCGGATACGACACAGGCGTCGTCCAGTAAGCATCGCCCGTCTGCAGGTTGATCGCCGCGAACTGGCCGCCCGGGAAACCGGCCAGCACGGCCGCGTCACCCGCGAACGTCATGCCCGACGACACGCGCAGATTGAGCGGCACCGCGCGATTGCGATAGTTCCACTTCTGCTCGCCCGTTTGCGCATTGAACGCGGTGATCTGGCCGTCAACGGTGCGCACGACCACGAGGCCGTTGCCGACGAGCGGCGGCGACAGGATTTCGCCCGGCGCGGTGCCTTTCCACGACAGCTTGCCGTTCTGGTCGAGCACGAACACTTCGCCCTTCAGGCCGCCGACAGCCGTGAGCGTGCCGTCCGTGCCGACGCCCGCCGACAGGTCGCCGTCGAGCTTCGTGCGCCACACGTCCTTGCCAGTCTTCGCGTCGATCTTCGCGACGGAGCCGTTCGCGCCCGCCGCATACACGGCGTCGCCGACGGCAACGGGCGAGAACATATAGCGCCCGGCCTTGCCGACACTAGCCGTCCACGTCTGCTGGACATCGAGCACGGGCTTGAACTCGGTGAGCGGCGTAGGCACGCGGCGCTCGTCTTTCGACGATGAGCAGGCCGTCAGAGCGAGCACGGTCATCGCACAGGCAACGGGCACGGCGTAACGTTTCAGCAGATTCATCGGTGAGCGAAGCATGTAGATTTAGTGATCAAAAGGAAACGGCAGACGCTGCAACAGCCTGCAACGCTCAGCCGCCCAGCGCGTCGAGCTTGAACTGAATCAGCTGACGGGCGGACGCATCATTCTTCGACAGCGAGTCGAGCGCGAGCTTATACGCGGCGCGCGCGTCGTCGCGTTTGCCTGCGGCGGCGAGAAGATCGCCGCGGCGGTCGGCGACTACGCTCTTGAACGCACCCGATTGCGGCTCATTGAGCAACGCAAGACCGGCGTCATAAGCCTTTTCGTCGAGCAGCAGCGACGCGAGACGCAGCTTCGCGATCTGCTTGAATTCGTCGTCCTTCGCGTGGTCGACGGCCCATTGGAGCTGCGCCTTCGCGCCCGGTTCGTCGCCCGCTGCGTAGAGCGCCTTCGCGGCCGTGAGCGCCGTCATCTGCGCATACGCGGTGCTGCCGAACTTGTTTTCCATGTCGGTGGCGACGCGCGTAATGATCGCCTTGTCGGTGCCCGCCGCCGCTTGCTGGACCTGGTCGTACAGCACTGCCGCTTCCGCCGCCTGATGACGCTGCCAGTAATTCCAGCCGTTCCAGCCCGCTGCGGCCACGAGCGCCACCAGCACGATCCACGTGGTCGCGTTACCCCATTGCGCCCACCATGCCTTCACGCTCTCAATCGACTCTTGTTCGTCGTGGTAACTCATCGCGACGCGATTTCCTCTTTCCTGGTGCCTTGCCTGATTGGAGCCGCAGCTTGTGCGGCCCGTTTAACGACGATGTGCGACGCCGCGATCAGTCGTCGCCGTCTTCGGTGGACGCAACCATCGCATTGATTAGATGTTCGGTCAAGTTTTCTAGCGGCACCGTTTGCTGCTCGCTCTTCGCGCCGATTTGCGCCGTGTCGCGCAGCGCCTTGACGCCTGCCGTGCCGTTCGCGATCTCGTCTTCGCCGAGGATCACCGCGAATGCGGCGCCGCTCGCGTCGGCGCGCTTCATCTGCGACTTGAAGCTCGCTGCCTGACCGTCAGGACTGCAATGCAGAATCACGTCGAGCCCCGTGTCGCGCAGACGCTCGGCGACGATGAACGCCTGTTCGCGAGCCGCCTCGCCCTGATGCGCGACGTACACATCGCAGCCTTCCGCTTCCGGCACCAGGTTTTCTTCCTTCAGCAACTCGAGAATGCGCTCGATGCCCATCGCCCAGCCGCATGCGGCCGTCGGCTTGCCGCCCAGTTGCTCGATCAGCGGGTCGTAGCGGCCGCCCGCCGCAACCGTGCCTTGCGCGCCGAGCTTGTCCGTGACCCATTCGAACACGGTCAGATTGTAGTAATCGAGACCGCGCACGAGGCGCGGATTGATCGTGAACGGAATGTTGTTCGCCTTGAGAAGGCACTGCAGTCCTTCGAAGTGCGCGCGCGATTCCTCGCCGAGGAAATCGATCAGCTTCGGCGCGTTTTGCGCGACCTCCTGCATGGCCGGATTCTTCGTGTCCAGCACGCGCAGCGGGTTCGTGTACAGGCGGCGCTGCGCGTCGTCGTCGAGCACGTCCACGTGCTTCTCGAGATACGCAATCAGTTCGACGCGATGCTTCGCGCGCTCTTCGGCGAGGCCCAGCGAGTTAATTTCGAGCTTGATGCCCGTCAGGCCGAGGTCGTCCCACAAACGCTGGCACATCAGGATGATTTCGGCGTCCGCATCGGGACCGGCGAAGCCGAGCGCCTCGACGCCCACCTGATGGAACTGGCGATAACGGCCGCGCTGCGGACGCTCGTGGCGGAACATCGGCCCGATGTACCACAGGCGCTTCGGGCCGTCGTACAGCATGTTGTGCTCGATCGACGCGCGCACGACGGCGGCCGTGTTCTCCGGACGCATCGTCAGGTTCTCGCCGTTCAACGCGTCGGTGAAGCTGTACATTTCTTTTTCGACGATGTCGGTCACTTCGCCGATGCCGCGCGTGAAGAGCTGCGTGTGCTCGACGATCGGCGTGCGGATATTCTGGTATCCGTACGAACGGAGCATCGATTTGACCGTCGTTTCGAAAAATTCCCACAAGCCGGCGTCCTGCGGAAGGATGTCGTTCATGCCCTTCACGCCGGACAACTTTTCAAGCCGTTTCTTCTGTTCAGTCATCTGTCTTCGGTTGACGAATTGGGTGGAGCGAATCAGTTCGCCGCTTCGGCGCGGACCGCATTGGGACCGTAACTGCGCTCGACGTAATCGCTCACGATCTGCTGGAATTCTTGCGCGATGTTTTCCCCGCGCAGCGTCTTGACCTTCACGCCGTCGATAAAGACAGGCGCGGCCGGATTCTCACCCGAGCCAGGCAGGCTGATGCCGATGTTCGCGTGCTTCGATTCGCCCGGACCGTTGACGATGCAACCCATCACGGCGACGTGCATCTTCTCGACACCCGGATACGTGCCGCGCCACACGGGCATCTGCGTGCGCAGATACGTCTGGATCTGCGACGCCAGCTCCTGGAACAGCGTGCTCGTCGTGCGGCCGCAGCCTGGGCACGCGATGACCATCGGCGTGAACGAGCGCAGGCCCATCGTCTGCAGGATTTCCTGGCCGACGATCACTTCGCCCGTACGCGACGCACCCGGCTCCGGCGTCAGCGAAATGCGGATCGTGTCGCCGATGCCTTGCTGCAGCAGCACCGACAGTGCCGCCGTCGACGCGACGATGCCCTTCGAGCCCATGCCCGCTTCCGTCAGGCCCAGATGCAGAGCGAAGTCGCAACGGCGCGCGAGTTCCTGATAAACGGCGATCAGGTCCTGCACGCCGCTCACCTTGCACGACAGGATGATCTTGTCACGGCCGAGGCCGAGCTCGAGAGCGCGTTCCGCCGAACCGATCGCCGACTGGATCAGCGCCTCATACATCACGCTTTGCGCTTCCCAAGGCTCGGCGCGCGCGGCGTTCTCGTCCATCATCTTCGCGAGCAGATCCTGATCGAGGCTGCCCCAGTTCACGCCGATGCGCACTGGCTTGTCGTACTTCGCGGCCGCTTCGATCATCTGCGCGAACTGCGTGTCCCGCTTTGCGCCCTGGCCGACATTGCCAGGGTTGATCCGGTACTTCGACAACGATTCCGCGCAGCCCGGATAGTCGCGCAGCAGCAGATGGCCGTTGTAGTGAAAATCGCCGACGAGCGGCACCGTCACGCCCATGCGGTCGAGCTGCTCGCGAATCGCGGGCACGGCAGCCGCCGCTTCCGGCGTGTTCACGGTGATGCGCACGAGCTCCGAACCCGCCTGCGCCAGCTCCTTCACCTGGATCGCGGTGCCGATCGCGTCAGCCGTATCCGTGTTCGTCATCGACTGCACGCGCACGGGCGCATCGCCGCCGATCGTCACGAGCTGGCCGCCCCAACGGACGTCGACAGCATGTGAGCGGCGACGCTGTGCGTGACCGCCGAACACCGGCACGTTCGAAACAATCTGACTGCTGGATTTCACTTGATCGGAGTGCATCGATAAACCCGCTTGCGCCGCCCGCTCGTGGCCCGGAAAGCATCCCGGCCGGTCGCTGAATACGACGCGTGAATTGACAAAGCGTCGCGGCCTCAAAAGCCCCGACTCACATGATTGAACTGCGTCAGGGCAACGCGAAGCGTGCCACATTGCCCTTCGCCGACGCATATTTGGCCGGGTCAACCGGCTGGCCGTCCAGCGTGATTGACTCCAGACCCGCCTTGTTGCCGACCGTCACCTTGAGCGGCGGCAACCCGCTTACCTCTTTCGTCTCGCCCGCGTGCACGAGGCCCGAGAACATTTCCTTGCCGTCCTTCTGGCGCACGCTAAACCAGCTGTCCTGCTTGACGGCCAGCGCGACCGTCGACGAACCCGCTGGCGCAGCGGGCGGCTCGCTCGCAGCCGACGCCGACGCGGCAGCCGCGATTGCGGACGCAGCGCTCGCCGCTTTCGGCGCGGCGGCGGCTGGCGTAGAAGCCGATGTGACCGGCCCTGCCGATGCCGCCGTCGAAGCCGGCGCGGCGCCTGCCATCGGCAGCGGCGCGGGCATCGGTGTGGCCGACGCGCCCTCGGCAGCGGCCGCCTGCGTATCCGTCTGTGCCTGCGATGCAGCCATCTCGCCCGTCGCGGCTGCGCCGCTGGCGGACTCACCCACGGCAGCCGACGCCTTGTCGGTTGTCGCAGGGACACCCGCGATTCCCTTCAGCCGCGCGAGCCACGCCGTCGACTCACCATTGTTCGTATGCCACATGGCGAGCGCGATCAGCACGACGATGGCGAGCGCCACGCCCCATATCCACGAACGGCGGCGCGGCGCGCTGCCGCCCAGCGACAGCGACACTTTCCCGCGCGGCAAGTCCATGCCTGCGGAAGCCGGCATCGTCAGCGCCGGCTCGGGTACGCCTTTTTCGCGGCGCAGCGCCTGTGTCATCGGGGCGGGATCGGCGCCGACGATCTTCGCGTAGCTGCGCACGACACCGAGCGCGAATGTGGTATCCGGAAACTGGCTTAGATCGCCCGCTTCGAGTCCCCGCAGCTTGCCCGGCGCAACCTTCAGACGCGCCGACACATCCTCCACCGACATGCCCTTCGATTCGCGCAACTGCGCAAGCCGTGCCCCGACGGCAGCCAGCGAGTCGAACCCGCCCGGCACGGCCGGCTGCGCTGCCGCCGGCGCGGCCGCCGACAGCGGGCGACCCGAATGCGTATCCTCTTCGTGCGGTTGCGGGTGCTGCGGCTCACTCATCCCAAATCCTTTCGCGTCGATTCTTTTTTCACTCGTACGAACCGGCGGCACATGGCTTCGTCCGGTTTCGCAGACCGTTTATAACAAAATGCGCGGCTGTGCGTGCCGCTTCCGATCGCTTTTGCAAACTTTCTTTTCACTTCGCGCGACGAGGCCCATCCCGATATGCGGACTGACTGACATCCCGGCTCATTTACCCGTCACAAGCCTTACACCGCGCGGACTTCGATGACTTTCGCCTTTCCCGTGCGCTCCGCAAGGCGCGTGCGGTCCTTGACCGCGCCGGCCAGCTGGCCGCAGGCGGCGTCGATGTCATCGCCGCGAGTCTTGCGCACTGTCGTGACGACCCCTGCGTCGATCAACACCTGCGCGAACCGTTTGATCTGCTCGTTCTTCGAGCGCAACAGACCCGATTCCGGGAACGGATTGAACGGAATCAGGTTGAACTTGCACGGCACGTCACGCGTAACGGCCAGCAACTCGCGTGCATGCGCCTCGCTGTCGTTCACGCCGTCGAGCATGCAGTACTCGAACGTGATGAAGTCGCGCGGCGCGACTTTCAGATACCGCTGGCATGCGGCCATCAGTTCGCGCAGCGGATGTTTCTTGTTGAGCGGCACGAGCATGTCACGCAACGCGTCATTCGGCGCGTGCAACGAGACGGCGAGCGCCACAGGCAGATCGGCGCCGAGCCGGTCCATCATCGGCACCACGCCCGACGTGGACAACGTGACGCGCCGGCGCGACAGGCCGTAGGCGTTGTCGTCGAGCATCAGGCGCATCGCCGGCACGACGGCGTCGTAGTTGAGCAGTGGCTCGCCCATGCCCATCATCACGACGTTCGTGACGACGCGCTCGCCCTTGCCCTCACCGCCCGTCGCGCGACCGCCGGCCTCGCCGAGCGACGCGCGCAGCGCAAATTCGGCCATGCGAAGCTGGCCGATGATTTCGCCCGTGGTGAGATTGCGTGAGAATCCTTGCTTGCCGGTCGAACAGAACCGGCAGTTGACCGCGCATCCCGCCTGCGACGACACGCACAGCGTGCCGCGCGTCTCTTCCGGGATAAAGACGGTTTCGACGGCGTTGCCGTTGCCGACGTCGACGAGCCACTTGCGCGTGCCGTCGGCGGAAATATGGTCGCTGACGATGCCGGGCATCGTGATCGATGCGCGGCCCTTCAGCTTTTCGCGCAGCGACTTCGCGAGATCGGTCATCCCGTCGAAGTCGGCAGCGTTGTACTGGTGAATCCAGCGCTGCAATTGCTTGGCGCGAAACGGCTTCTCGCCGAGGCTGTCGCAATACGCGACAAGGCCCGCGGCGTCGAGATCGAGAAGGTTGACGGTTGGACTGCTCGTCATATCGAATCCTGCCATTCAGTGCGAGACTGCGTTCATGCAACAAGCTGCATGAACGCGGATACCGTTCGCGCCCGCTCCTGCTGCTGTTACTGCTGTCCTACTGGCGTTATCTGCTTAGCGCGAGTAGACGTTGACTTCCGGGAAGAAGAACGCGATTTCGACGCGAGCCGTTTCTGCTGCGTCCGAACCGTGGACTGCGTTCGCGTCGATGCTGTCGGCGAAGTCAGCACGGATCGTGCCTTTCTCGGCCTTCTTCGGATCCGTTGCACCCATCAAATCACGGTTTTTCAGAATGGCGTTTTCGCCTTCCAGAACCTGAACCTGCACCGGGCCGGAGATCATGAATTCAACCAGATCCTTGAAGAACGGACGCTCTGCGTGCACAGCGTAGAACTTCTCTGCGTCGGCGCGCGACAGCGCAACCATGCGCGATGCCACGATCTTCAGGCCAGCGTTTTCGAAGCGGCTGTAGATCTGACCGATCACGTTCTTGGCCACTGCGTCCGGCTTGATAATCGACAGGGTGCGTTCGATCGCCATAAAAACTCCAGAAAATTAAGAGGTTACAGATTTAAATGAATCCGCTATTGTAGCATGTTCCCGTGTATGATTGCGATTCAACCCTTACGATTTTGTAAGGGTTGAAGTTTCACTCCCGAAGATGCAGGCCGGCGGGTAACAAAACGTAATAGCGGGTGAATTCCCCAGCGTTGAAACTCCTCGTCCTGGCGTTAATCTTAGGGTTGTGGATTCGCGTGCCGGCGGCAACCCGCCTGCCGGCAGCGTACGAAAACCGTTGCAAGCCACCAAGCAACACTGCGTCCGACGCAAGGAGAGACCATGAACGAATATCCCTATAACTTCGGCCGGGGCGGTTCCGTCACCACGGCTGAAACCCGCAACCGCGTACTGCGCAACACCTATTGGCTGCTCGCGCTGTCGATGGTGCCGACGGTAATCGGCGCGTGGGTGGGCGTCGCGACCGGCTTCTCGCTGTTCGCCGCGACCAGCCCGGCCATGAGCATGCTCGCGTTCTTCGCAATCGCCTTCGGTTTCATGTTCGCGATCCAGAAGACGAAAGACAGCGCCGCGGGCGTATTCGTGCTTCTCGGCTTCACGTTCTTCATGGGGCTGATGCTGTCGAGGCTGCTCAGCTTCATTCTCGGCTTTTCGAACGGGCCGTCGCTGATCATGCTCGCGTTCGGTGGCACTGGTGTGATTTTCGCCGCAATGGCGACGGTCGCCACGGTCAGCAAGCGTGACTTCTCGGGCCTCGGCAAATGGCTGTTCGTCGGCGTGATCGTGCTGCTGCTGGCGATGGTCGCGAACCTGTTTCTGCAACTGCCCGCGTTGATGCTGACGGTATCGGTGCTCGCGATCGTGATCTTCTCGGCGTACATGCTGTTCGACGTGCAGCGCGTCGTGAACGGCGGCGAGACGAACTACATCACGGCCACGCTGGCGATCTACCTCGACCTGTACAACGTGTTCGTGAATCTGCTGTCGATCCTCGGCATCTTCGGCGGCAACCGTAACTGATCGCCTCCACTCCCGAGCCAAAACGAAACGCCCGTGACGAGCAATCGTCACGGGCGTTTTGCTGTCTGCACTTACAGGGCTGCGAGCGCCATCGCAGAGATCAAGACTTTCAGAGACTGAGCCAGCCGAACCCTTCGCTTTGTGTGGCGACCAAGACTTCCGTCGCCGCCGCGCCGAGCACGGCCGCCATTGCCGCTTGCGCCAGCTCCGGCAGATTGTTCTGCTGACTCAGGTGCGCGGCAACCAGATGCCGCAGCTTCGAGCGATCCAGCGACGCGAGGATTTCCGCCGCCACGTCATTGTTCAGGTGCCCATGATTGCCGCCGATCCGCGCCTTCAGCGACGGCGGGTAACGCGAAGCCGCAAGCATCTGCACATCGTGGTTGCATTCGAGCACGAGCGCGTCGCAGCCGCTCAGCACGGCGCTGATATGCGGTGTCGACGTACCGACGTCCGTCAGCACGCCCAGGCGCGACGCGCCATCCGAAAACACGTATTGCAACGGCTCGCGCGCATCGTGCGGAACGGTGTACGGCAACACGCTCAGATCGCCGATCGCGACGCTTTCGTCGCTCCACATCACATGCAGATCGACATCGGCTTCGTCCGCGCCGACGGCGCGCGCGGTGCCCCAGCTCATGTAAAGCGGTATCGACAGCTTGCGGGCGAGCGTCAGTGCGCCGCCGATGTGGTCGCTGTGTTCGTGGGTGATGAGAATGGCGTCGAGTTCATCGACACCGGCGCCCAGCCGCTCCAGCCGCCGGGCTATTTCCTTCGCCGAGAAGCCGCAGTCCAGCAGAACCCGCGTGGTGGTCGCTCCGTTTTGGGCCTCGACCAGCAATGCATTGCCTTCACTGCCGCTTCCCAGACTGGCGAATCGCACGACCCGCCTTAGTTCAGTTGCGCGTGCAGCAGCGACACGATGCGCTGCGCGTCCGACGACGTATCCACCTGGCCGTTTGCATCGACGACGGCAACCTGCGTCAACGTGTCGCTCTTCGAGCGCACGTTCACGAGAAACTCGTGGGCATCTTTCTTGGTGCTCTTGTCGCTGTAGAACAGCTTGCCAAAGATGCCGTCGCGCTTGAGTTCCTGCATCGAATCCGCGTAGCGCACATAGTAGATGCCCTTTTCGCGATCACGGTTGTCGACGGTGAAGTTCGTGCGATCCAGCGCGAGGCCGACACGCAGCCATGCGCGGTCGAACGATTCAGGCAGATCCAACGTCGCGCCGCCCGCGCTGCTGTCGAGCTGCGCCCGCGCTGTCGACGGACGCGCGTCGGTCAGCAACTGCTTCGATTGCGCGTCGCTGAGGCCGAACTTTTGCATCAGCTTGGCGAGGAACTCGGCTTCCAGCGCAGGATCGCGCGGACGCTCGACCCAGCGCGACGACGTCTTGTCCTGTCCCGTCAGCACCTCTTCCATCGCGGCGTGCGTGATCGAGATGTCGGTTGCGCCGCTCGAATCGCGCGAGACGAGCGTGCGGAAGCTGTCGCGCGTACCCGACGAGTACGCGAAATCGATCACCTTGCCGACCGTGCGGCGGAACCAGTCGTCAGGAATGTTCGCGCGGTTCTCGGCCCAGTCTGTCGCCATGATGCCCGTCGTCGGCGCGTCGGTCTTCAGCGAGAAGCCGTTCTCCGTCCAGAATTCCTTCAGTTGCGGCCACAACTGTTCCGGCGTACGGCCGTCGACGACCAGCCAGCGGCGGTCGCCGTCGCGCTCGACGTGCATGCCGAGCGGATCCTGCGCGCTCGGCACGCCTTCCGTCAGGTTGCCCGCCTGCGTCTTCGCCCGCGGCGGCGCGCCGCCGAGCGCCGTGCCTACGGGCGGCGCCACATAGCGCTGATCGACCTGCGCAGCCGTCAGGTCGCTCGGCACGGCGAGCGGCGGCGCGCTCGTCGTGTCCTTGTAGTTCACGCGGTCCGACGCGAGCACGTCGTTCAGCGACTCGCAGCCAGAAAGCGACACAACCGTGCCAGCCGCAAGCGTCAACGCCGCCAGGCGCGTTGCGTGGAGGGAAAGTGCGGAACGTTTCATGGGGTCCTTCGTGAAGCTAAACGCGCTGCCTGGTTCGGTGCGGGACCGGGGGCGATATCGACGTCAGTTGAAAAAATGCCGGGAGGCGCCTAAACCTTCAGGCGCTCAGCCGAGCAGCCCCGCCTCGCGCAGCGCGGCGCGGACTACGTCGTGGTAGCGCGCGTCGAGCGGCGTGAGGGGCAGACGAATGCCGCCCTTGACGCGGCCCAGTTCCTGCAAGGCCCACTTCGCCGGAATCGGGTTCGATTCGATGAAGAGATTCTTGTGCAGCGAGAGCAGTTTCAGATGGATCTCGCGCGCCGTCTTCGCGTCGGCCGCGATCGCGGCCTTGCACAGCTCGCTCATCAGACGCGGTGCGACATTTGCTGTCACCGAGATGTTGCCGTGGCCGCCAAGCAGCATCAGCGCGATCGCCGTCGGATCGTCGCCACTGTAGATGCCGAAGTGCGCCGGCGCCGACTTGATCAGATGCGCGGCGCGGTCGATGTTGCCCGTTGCTTCCTTCACCCCGACGATGCCCGGCACGTTCGCGAGGCGCAGGATCGTTTCGTTCGACATGTCCGCGACCGTGCGGCCCGGCACGTTGTAGAGGATCACGGGCAGATCGACGGCTTCGGCGATCTTCGCGAAATGGCGGTAGATGCCTTCCTGCGTCGGCTTGTTGTAGTACGGCACGACCTGCAGCGTCGCATCGGCACCCACTCTCTTCGACTGCTCGGTCAGCTCGATCGCTTCCGTCGTCGAATTGGCGCCCGCGCCCGCGATCACGGGAATGCGGCCCGCCGCCTGTTCGACGGCCGTCTTTACCATCAGCACGTGCTCTTCGACCGACAGCGTCGCCGATTCGCCGCTCGTGCCGACCACGACCAGTCCGTTCGTGCCCTCTTCGATATGCCAGTCGATCAGTTTGCGGAAGGCCGGCAGATCGAGACTGCCGTCTTCGAGCATAGGGGTGATGATGGCGGGAATGCTGCCGCGAATCGCGACGCCGTCTTGCTGAGTGCCGTTAGCCATGAAACGCCATGAATTTGTTCAATAAACCGCGATTGTAGCGGATTAACCGGCCAAATCGTAACGCGGGGGAAGACCCGTATTATCCGTCTTGACCGATCCGTCCGGCTCGCGAATCGCGCAGATCCGCTGGATGTAGGCGGGGCGCGGTTCCGCGAGGAAACCGTCCTGAAATGCAACGACACGTAACTTTCCGCGCACCGCGTCGAGCAGTTCGCCGGGCGCGAGCAGAAATTCAGGATTCGACGGCTTGCCGACGGTTTCGTTGCCCTGCGCGAAGGTTTCGTAGATCAGCACGCCGGCGGGCGCCAGCGCGTCCAGCAATCGGAGAAAGAGCGGACGATACAGATAGTTGGTTACGACGACGGCTGCGAAACGCACGTCGGCGGCAAGCGGCCATGGGCCGCTTTCGATGTCGGCGGCGAGCGTCGTGATGCCGCAAACGCCGTCCATCGTGGCCAGTGCGGCCGCATCGCGGTCGATGGCCGTCACGGAATGGCCACGCGACGCGAAAAACCGCGCGTGGCGCCCTGCGCCCGACGCCACGTCGAGCACCGCGCCGCCGCCTTCCACCAGATGCGCCCAGCGCTTCACCCAGCGCGACGGCTCGCCGATGGCTACATGGGTCGTGCAACGCACGTCGGGCAGCTCGCCGCTCATCGTCCGCCTGTCGCTGGCATCAGGTGTACGCGAGGCCCATCGCCTCGCGCACGTCGCGCATCGTCTCCGATGCGAAGCGGCGCGCCTTGTCGCAACCATCGGCGACGATCGCGCGCAACAGGGACGGATCGTCCATGTACTTCTGCGCGCGTTCGAGCATCGGCTGCTGCTCGCGCAGGATGCCCTCGATCACCGGCTGCTTGCATTCGAGGCAGCCGATGCCCGCCGAGCGGCACCCCTTTTGCACCCAGTCGTGCGTGTCCTTGTCGGTGTAGACCTGATGCAGTTGCCACACCGGGCACTTGTCGGGATCACCCGGATCGGTGCGGCGCACGCGCGCCGGGTCGGTCGGCATCGTGCGGACTTTCTTCGTGATCGTCTCCGCATCCTCGCGCAGACCGATCGTGTTGCCGTACGACTTCGACATCTTCTGCCCGTCGAGGCCGGGCATCCGCGACGCTTCCGTCAGCAGCACCTGCGGCTCGACGAGGATGATCTTGCGCGAGCCTTCGAGATAGCCGAACAGGCGCTCGCGATCACTCATCGACAGGCTCTGCGACTCCTGCAACATCGCGCGCGCCTGCTCGAGCGCTTCGTCGTCGCCTTCCTGCTGATACGCATTGCGCAGTTCGTGATACAGCTTCGAGCGCTTGCCGCCGAGCTTCTTCGCCGCTTCCATCGCCTTCTCTTCGAAGCCCGGTTCGCGGCCGTACAGATGGTTGAAGCGGCGCGCCAGTTCGCGCGTCATTTCGACGTGCGGCACCTGGTCCTCGCCGACGGGAACGAGCGACGCGCGGTACAGCAGGATGTCGGCCGCCATCAGCACCGGATAGCCGAGGAAGCCGTAGGTCGACAGATCCTTGTCCTTCAGCTTCTCCATCTGCTCCTTGTACGTCGGCACGCGTTCGAGCCAGCCGAGCGGCGCGCTCATGCCCAGCAGCAGCGACAGTTCTGCATGCTCGGGCACGCGGCTCTGGATGAAGAGCGTCGCCTGCGCGGGATCGATGCCTGAGGCGAGCCAGTCGATCAGCACTTCCCACACGTTCTTTTCGATCACGTCGGGCGTTTCGTAGTGGGTCGTCAGCGCATGCCAGTCGACCACGCAGAAAAAGCACGGATATTCGGACTGCAGACGCACCCAGTTTTTCAGCACGCCGTGATAGTGGCCGAGGTGCAGCGAGCCGGTGGGCCGCATGCCGGAGAAGATACGGTCGGGGTACATGGTTTTGGATTAGAAAAGCGAAACGAGAGGAGTCAGGATTGCCGTGACGGCTTCATAGCCAATATTCACGAGCGGACGCAGCCAGAAGCGCGTCAACGTGCCCGTCATCACGAGCGCCATCACGATGAAAAAGCCATACGGCTCGAGGCGCGCCAGCATCATCGCGGGACGCACGGGCAGCAGCGCCGTCAGCACGCGTCCGCCGTCGAGCGGCGGCAGCGGAAAGAGATTGAGCACACCGAGCACGAGATTCACGCCGACGCCCGCGGCCGCCATGCGCGTGAAGAACGGTTCGTCGACGTGCATGAGAGCGAGCGACACGCCGAACACGCCCCACACGAGCGCCTGAACGAAGTTGCACAGCGGGCCCGCGAGCGCGACCCACAGCGAGCCCCAGCGCGGATTGCGCAGATTGCCGAACGCGACGGGCACGGGCTTCGCGTAGCCGAACATGAACGCGCCGCTCGTGGCGAAGTAAAGCAGCAGCGGAATGAAGATCGTGCCGAGCGGGTCGATGTGCCGCATCGGATTAAACGACACGCGCCCGAGCACGTAAGCGGTGTTGTCGCCGAGCATGCGGGCGACGTAGCCGTGCGCGGCCTCGTGCAGCGTGATCGCGAAAATCACGGGCAGCGCGTAGACGACGATGGTCTGTATCAGGGAGGAATCCATATTGCTCTATTGTAACAACGCCGCCTTGCGGCCCTGTCGGCTTTCGTTCATGTCGCGATCAGGCCGTCTCTTCGAGACCGAACGGCGCGAGCGAGCCGCGGCCCGCACGCACCAGCACGGGCTCTTCGCCCGTCAGGTCGATCACCGTCGACGGCTCGCACGGACACGCGCCGCCGTCGATCACCAGATCGAGCTGCTTTTCGAGCCTTTCGCGGATTTCCTCCGGATCGTTCAGCGGCTGCGTTTCGCCCGGCACGATCAGCGTCGAGCCGAGCAGCGGCTGGCCGAGTTCTTCGAGTATCGCAAGCGTGATAGCGTGGTCCGGCACGCGCAGGCCGATCGTCTTGCGCGACGGATGCGACAGGCGGCGCGGCACTTCCTTGGTCGCCTGCAGAACGAACACATAGGGGCCGGGCGTCACCGATTTGATCAGACGGTATTGGCGGTTGTCGACGATCGCGAAGTTCGCCAGCTCGGACAGATCGCGCACGAGCAGCGACAGCAGTTGCCGCTCGTCGATTCCACGGATGCGCCGCACGCGGTCGACGGCGTTCTTGTTGTCGAGCTGGCACGCGAGCGCGTAGCTCGAATCGGTCGGCAGCGCGACCACGCCGCCGCCTTCGATGATCTGGGCCGCCTGCTTGATCAGACGCGGCTGCGGATTGTCCGGATGAAGCCGAAAGTATTGGGACATGATGTCGGTCAGGAGGTCGGGGAACAGCGACAGCGTATCCGCGCAGCACGCGTGCCCACGCGCGGCGCGAATTCAGAGCTTACAGCCAACGTTCCCAGACTGGCTTCAGATCGGACGGCAGCGGCGGCAGGCTGCCCAGTTCGACGCGGCCTTCACCTGCCGCATGGAAATCGGACCCGCGCGATGCCTCGAAGCCGAAGCGACGCGCGACGTCCGCGTATTCGCGGTATTGATCGGGCGTGTGGCTGCCCGTGACGACTTCGATCGCCTTGCCGCCGAGATCGATGAACTCGCCGTACAACGCGTCGAATTCGGTCGGCGTGTACGCGTAGCGGCCCGGATGCGCGATCACCGCTTCGCCGCCCGCAGCCTTGATCCACTTGATTGCGTCGGCGAGCTTCGACCAGCGATGCGGCACATAGCCCGGCTTGCCTTCGCCGAGAAAGCGCGAGAACACGTCCTGCGTATCCTTCGCGTAGCCTCGCTCGACCATGAAGCGCGCGAAATGCGTGCGCGAGATCATGTCGGGATTCGACACGTATTTCAGTGCACCTTCATACGCATCGGGAATGCCGAGCGTGGCCAGCTGCTCGCCGATCGCTTCGGCCCGCGCGGCGCGGCCGTTGCGCGTGCGATAGAGCCCGTCGAGCAATTCCTTGCAGGCGGGATCGACATGCAGGCCGACGATGTGAATCGTACGCGATGCCCATGTGACAGAGATCTCGACGCCATCCAGATACCGCATGCCGAACGCCTCGGCCGCCTCGCGCGCCTCGACCTGGCCGCCCACTTCGTCGTGATCGGTCAGCGCCCACAGCGTCACACCGCCCGCATGCGCGCGGCGCGCAACTTCGGCGGGCGCAAACGCGCCGTCGGACACAGTGGAATGGCAATGCAAGTCGGCGTTCATCGTCGTCTGGATAAGCTGAACATCTCATTCTACTGCAACGCAGTAAGCAAACGCAGAGGAATCACCGGCCCGATGCGCGCCAGGCGCTATGCGCAAAAGCCCTCGATCAGCGCGGCGACCTGCTCGGGCTGATCGTGATGAACCATGTGGCCCGCTTCGTCGATGAACGCTTCGCGCCAGTCGGCAAACGCGCTGAAACGCGCCTTGAATTCATCGAGCGGAATATTGCCCGCCAGCATCGCGAGCGTGGGCGATGCCGTCGCTTCGACGTGCAGCACCTTTGCTCGCACGTTCGCCCAGACGGCCATCACTTCGTCGAGCCGGTACAGCAGCGGCCCGCGGATCTTGTGCGCCGGATCGGCGAGCAGCACGTAGCCGCCCTTGCCATCCGGCTTCGACCAGTGCTGCGCGAGAAAGCGCGCGCGCCGCGGGTCCAGCCGCTCGTTGGTCTTGATCAGGCGCTCGGCGACATCGTCGAGCGTCGCGTACGGGCGCAGCGACGGCGGCTCGCGCAATTCGTCGAGCCACGACGCGAGACGGCGCGGCAGTTGCGACGGCTTCGACGGCGCGAGCCCGAACCCTTCCAGATCGACCACGCGCCGCACCCGCTCTGGCCGCACGCCCGCGTACAGACAGACGACGTTCGCGCCCATGCTGTGCCCGACGAGGTTCACTTCGCCTGTCGGCGCGTAGTGATCGAGCAGCGCCTCGAGGTCGGCCAGATATTCCTGAAACCAGTAATGGCCGCCGCCCTTCTCCGCGACGGGCCAGTCGGACAACCCGAAGCCGCGTGCATCGGGTGCTATCACCTGCCAGTCACCGGCGAGCGCATCGACGACGAACTGAAACGAAGCGGCGACATCCATCCAGCCATGCAGCATGAAGAGAGTCGGCGCGTCGGGGCTGCCCCAACGGCGCACATGCAGGCGCACGCCGCGCACGGTGACGAATTCGGAAACGGAGGGATTCAAAGGACGTTCCATGGTGCGGCTTGTAAAAAGAATGGTCGTTCGATTATATCGAGATACGCGGCCGCGCGTGGGTGCGTGGAAGTCCGCCTCAGTCGTCGGCGCGCTGCTGCGCTTCGAGGCCGGCCAGCGCCGCCAGTTCCTCCTCTTCAAAGCCGGCGCTGCGCCGCGCTTCGAAATTGAAGGGCCCGCGCAGTTTCGGCGCGCGATATTCATCGGACAGACGCAGATAGGTCTGATGCGCATCGACGCCCGCCTCGTCGCACAGATGTCGGAACCAGCGGTTGCCGATCAGCACATGACCGATTTCGTCGCGCAGGATCACGTCCAGAATCGCCGCCGACGCATGATCGCCCGCCTGTTGCAGCCGCGCGCGGATCGGCGGCGACGCATCGAGCCCGCGCGCCTCCAGCGTGCGCGGCACGAGCGCCATGCGGGCGAGCACGTCGCCGCGCGTGCGCTCGCACATGTCCCACAGGCCGTCGTGCGCCGGAAAGTCTCCGTACGCGTGGCCGAACTCCGCAAGCCTCGCGGACAGCAGCGAAAAGTGATGCGATTCCTCCGACGCGACCTTCATCCAGTCGACGTAAAACGCCTCCGGCATGCCGCTGAATCGCCACACGGCGTCGAGCGCCAGATTGATCGCGTTGAACTCGATATGCGCGAGCGCGTGCAGCAGCACCGCGCGCCCTTCCGGCGACTGCATGCTGCGCCGCCCAAGCTTGCGCGGCTCGACGAGTTCGGGACGCGCGGGACGCCCAGGCAGCCCGGCAGGCTCATCCAGCACCCGTTCCGGCGACACGGCCGCCGTACCATCCCGCACGCGCGCATAGAGAGCCTGCGCCGCCGCGGCCTTCTGCGCCGGTACGCGCTCGCCCAGCACGGCCAGCGCTTCGGTGCGGGCGCAAATCGGGGCATCGGAACGGGGGAAATCGGGGGAATGCATGGTGCGTTATGGAGCGATACGTGAAAAACGGGAAGCCAGCGATGCTGCCACGGCTTGCTGCACGCGGGCTTATTGCACAACCGTTTACAATACGCGATCCGATCATGCAGCGCGGGATGCCGCCATCCCGCGCAACGTGCCGCGCCGGCCGCCGATGAGTGGCGGCGAGGCGTCCGACGACCGAGGAGACACTGTGGCAATCTACAAGCTGGGCGACGCCGCCCCGACCATTCACGAGAGCGTGTTCGTCGCAGACACGGCAACCATCATCGGCAAAGTGACGGTCGAAGAAAACGCGAGCGTCTGGTTCGGCGCTTCGATCCGCGGCGACAACGAGCCGATCACCGTCGGCACGGGCACCAACATTCAGGAAGGCGCCGTGCTGCACGCCGATCCGGGCTTTCCGCTGACGCTCGAAGCGAACGTGACGGTCGGCCATCAGGCGATGTTGCACGGCTGCACGGTCAAGGAAGGCGCGTTGATCGGCATTCAGGCTGTGGTCTTGAACGGTGCAGTAATCGGCCGCAATTGTCTGGTCGGAGCGGGTGCCGTCGTTACCGAAGGCAAGGTTTTCCCCGACAATTCTCTGATTCTCGGTGCGCCCGCAAAGGTCGTCCGAGAATTGACCGAAGCAGATATCAAAGGCCTGCAGCGCGTCGCCGATAATTACGTCGAGCGCAGGGACTATTTCAAGGCGCAACTCGTCCGCATCGGCTAAGGCCGGCGGCACGACGCGTCAAGCGCGGCCTTCCCGCCGCGCGGTTCGACCGAGGAAAAGTTGTGAGTGATCAGTTGCAAAAATTCATGTTCAGCGCGGCGCCCGTTCGCGGCGAGATCGTTTCGCTGGCCAATACGTGGCAGGAAGTGCTGACGCGCAGGAGCTATCCCGCGCCCGTGCGGAACCTGCTCGGCGAGATGATGGCCGCGTGCGCGCTGCTGTCGGCGAATCTGAAATTCGACGGCACGCTGATCATGCAGATCTTCGGCGACGGTCCCGTGAAGATGCTTGTCGTGCAATGCAACTCGGACCTGTCGATGCGCGCGACCGCGAAGTTCGCCGGCGACGCCGCGCACACGATCACCGACGATCTCACGCTCGTCGATCTCCTCAACGCGGGCGGCCACGGCCGCTGCGTGATCACGCTCGATCCGAAGAGCAAGGCGCCGGGCCAGCAGCCGTATCAGGGCATCGTACCGCTGTCGGGCGAGGATGGGCCGCTGAAGTCGATAGCAGAAGTGCTCGAGCACTACATGCATCACTCGGAGCAGCTCGATACGCGTCTGTGGCTCGCGGCGAACGACCAGCGCGCGGTCGGCATGCTGCTGCAGAAGCTGCCCGGCGACGGCGGCATCGTCCCGCATCCCAGCGAAATCGATGCCGATACGTGGAATCGTCTCTGCACGCTCGGCGGCACGCTGTCGACGGATGAACTGCTGAGCGAAGAACCGACCACGCTGTTCCGGCGCCTGTTCTGGCAGGAGAACGTCCAGCATTTCGAGCCGGCGAGAACGCGCTTCGAATGCACGTGCTCGCGCGAAAAAGTCGGCCGCATGCTGAAGATGCTGGGGCGCGAGGAAGTGGACAGCGTGATCGAAGAGCGCGGTCACGTCGAGATTCACTGCGAGTTCTGCAATCAGCGGTATGAATTCGACCCCGTCGACGTCGCGCAACTTTTCGTCGCCGCCGGGCTCTCACAGGGTGTAGCGCCGGCCGCCGACCAGCGGCATTGAGCCGGAACAGACTGCGTCGCCGCGAGCCGCTCCCGCTGGCGGGCGGCGCAGTATCATCGGACATTGGCGGTTGCCTGATTGCTGATTTCGCTGATAGCCAAATTGCTTAGGCATCCGATCGATGGAGATCAAAATGAATACGCTTGCCCTGTTACGCGCCACTAATCCAACCCGGGTGTGCGCTCTCGCGCTCGTTGCCGGCGCTGCCGCTTTGTCCGGCTGCATGATGGACCCGGCCGGTCCGTCGCCGATCTACAGCCGCTTGCCCGCAGACCAGTCGGGCATCGCGGCGGCGACCGCGCATCCGCTCACGCCCGAAGAGCGCGCGCGTTACGACGCAATCGACAAGCAGGTGATGGTCGAGCAAAACGAGGCGATGGCCGCCGATGCCGCCGCGCAGGCCTGGTCGCGCTACGCCGCGCCGCCCGTCACGGTCTATGGCAGCTACTCCAGCGGCGGCTGGGGACATGGCTGGGGCACGGGCATCGGCTACGGATATGCGCCAGGTTGGGGTTGGGGCTGGTAATACGCCCCTTGAATCGCTGCTTGTATGAACGGGCGCAGCCCGCCTCGTTCGATCGATACGCACGATGAAAAACAAAAGGCGCGGTTCATCATGAACCGCGCCTTTTTCGTTGCATCCTCACGCGCATCCGCTTCGCGCCGCGCCAGACATCAACCCGGCTTCTTCTCCTTCGCATCCTTTTTCGAGTGCTTGCGATCCGGCTTCGCGCGCGATTCCGGGTTCGGCACCACGCGCAACGGCGCGCCCGTGATCTGCCCGCGCGTCGACGTATTCGATTGCGCGGCGCTCGAAGCAGACAGCGGCGCGTTCGGCGATACGAACTGCACGAACACTTCGCTGTCCTTCACCATACCCATTTCGTAGCGGGCACGCTCTTCAACAGCGGCCGAGCCGTTCTGCAGATCCTGCACTTCACCCTGGATGCGCTCATTACGCGTCTTCTCGTCGGCGTTCTTTTTCAGTTGCTGAGCGAGTTCCTGTTGCAGCTCGTGGACGCGCAGCCAGCCGCCATGGCCCCACCACAGCGGATATTGGATCAGCACCAGCAGGACGAGCAGAACGACGGTGACGAGCCGCATGAATTGAATTGCAGGGTGGAATACGCGCCGCCCTGCGCTGTACGCAGGGCGGCAAGGGTGAGTCAGTAGCGAAGCATAACCGTTTTAACGGTTATTGAGACAAATTGTTGACGGCAAGCGTCACTCTCGCGCGTCGAACTGTCTCGAAGGGCGGCCGTCGGGCGTCAATCAACGCAGGTTGTAGAACGCCGACTTGCCCGGGTAGCTGGCAATATCGCCGAGATCTTCCTCGATGCGCAGCAACTGGTTGTACTTCGAGATGCGGTCGCTGCGCGACAGCGAGCCCGTCTTGATCTGACCAGCGTTCAGGCCGACCGCGATGTCCGCAATCGTCGAATCTTCCGTTTCGCCCGAGCGGTGCGAGATCACGGCCGTGTAGCCCGCGCGCTTGGCCATTTCGATCGCCGCGAAGGTCTCCGTCAGCGTGCCGATCTGGTTGATCTTGATCAGAATCGAATTCGCGATGCCCTTCTCGATGCCTTCCTTCAGGATGCGCGTGTTCGTCACGAACAGGTCGTCGCCGACCAGCTGGATCTTCTTGCCGAGCTTGTCTGTGAGCAGCTTCCAGCCTTCCCAGTCGCCTTCGTGCATGCCGTCTTCGATCGAGACGATCGGGAACTTGTCGGCCAGAGTGGCCAGGTAGTCCGTGAATTCCGCCGACGACAGTTGCAGCCCTTCGCCCGCCAGTTGGTACTTGCCGTCGTGGTAGAACTCACTCGCCGCGCAGTCGAGCGCGAGCAGCACGTCTTCACCGGCCCGGTAGCCGGCCTTCTCGATCGCCTGCAGGATGGTCGACAGGCACTCGTCGTTGCTGCCGAAATTCGGCGCGAAGCCGCCTTCGTCGCCGACGGCCGTGCTCATACCGCGATCCGACAGGATTTTCTTCAGCGCGTGGAACACTTCGGCGCCGCAGCGCAGCGCTTCGCGGAACGTCGGCTGGCTGACGGGGACGATCATGAATTCCTGAATGTCCAGGCTGTTGTTCGCGTGCGCGCCGCCGTTGACGATGTTCATCATCGGCACGGGCAACTGCATCGCGCCCGAGCCGCCGAAATAGCGATACAGCGGCAGGCCGGCTTCTTCCGCGGCGGCCTTCGCGACGGCCATTGACACGGCCAGCATTGCGTTCGCGCCGAGGCGCGACTTGTTGTCGGTGCCGTCCAGCTCCAGCAGCGTCTTGTCGAGGAATGCCTGCTCGGAAGCGTCGAGACCCATGATCGCTTCGGAGATTTCAGTGTTGATGTGCTCGACGGCCTTCAGCACGCCCTTGCCGCTGTAGCGGCCGGTTTCGCCGTCGCGCAGTTCGATCGCTTCGCGCGAACCCGTCGACGCGCCCGACGGAACGGCGGCCCGGCCCATCGTGCCCGATTCGAGCAGCACGTCGCATTCGACGGTGGGGTTGCCTCGCGAATCGAGAATCTCGCGACCGATGATATCTACGATAGCACTCATGGTTTCCTCTGAAATGACGATGAATTCTTAAGGTGAGACGTCCGGTTCAGTTGGACTGCTCGCGTCCGGACGCGTTCGACGACCATCGGGTTGGTGCGCGCGGGTGTGGCCCGCGCGCCCGCGCATCAGTTGAAATCGCTCTCGAGGAACGGCGTGCGCTTCACGGCCTGATCGAGCGTCATCAGCGTCTCGAGCAGGTCGGCCATGCGATGCAGCGGCACGGCATTGGGACCGTCCGACTTCGCTTCGGCCGGCCTCGGATGGGTTTCCATGAAGAGACCCGAGACGCCCGTCGCGACGGCGGCGCGCGCCAGCACGGGGACGAACTCGCGCTGGCCGCCCGAACTCGTGCCCTGTCCGCCCGGCAACTGCACCGAATGCGTCGCGTCGAACACA
This sequence comes from Paraburkholderia franconis, assembly GCF_009362735.1. Taxonomy (GTDB): domain Bacteria; phylum Pseudomonadota; class Gammaproteobacteria; order Burkholderiales; family Burkholderiaceae; genus Paraburkholderia; species Paraburkholderia franconis. Next base: position 204,883 of record NZ_WHNP01000007.1, read on the forward strand.
ACGGGCGCGCCCGTTTCACGCATGATCGCGAGCGAGCGCATGTCCGAAACGAGGTTGTTATAGCCGAACGACACGCCGCGCTCGCACGCCATGAAACGGTCTTCCGACAGACCGGCTTCACGCGCCGCATCGCGCGCCTTGTCGATCACGTTCTTCATGTCGTGCGGCGCGAGAAACTGGCCCTTCTTGATGTTGACGGGCTTGCCCGAACGCGCGCACGCATGGATGAAGTCAGTCTGACGGCACAGGAACGCGGGCGTTTGCAGCACATCGACCACCGATGCGACCGGTCCGATTTCTTCTTCCGTGTGAACATCGGTCAGAACGGGCACGCCGAGCTGACGCTTCACTTCGGAAAGAATGCGCAAGCCCTCATCCATTCCAAGACCGCGAAACGACTTACCACTGCTGCGATTGGCCTTGTCATAAGAAGACTTGTAGATGAACGGAATCTTCAGCGTCGCGCAGATTTCCTTCAGCTTGCCGGCCGTGTCGATCGTCATCTGTTCGGATTCGACGACACAGGTGCCCGCGATCAGGAAAAACGGCTTGTCGAGGCCGATTTCAAAATCGCCCAGTTTCATACTTTCTCCTCGACGGCCGCTTCGCGATGCGCGCGCGCCGCTTCGACGAACGCCTTGAAGAGCGGATGGCCGTCGCGCGGCGTCGACGTGAATTCAGGGTGGAACTGGACGCCGACGAACCACGGGTGCATCGAACGCGGCAGCTCCATCATTTCCGGCAGATCTTCGCTCGGGGTACGGGCGCTGATGATAAGGCCGCCGCCTTCGAGCTGGGGCACGTAGCGGTTATTGACCTCATAACGGTGACGGTGGCGCTCGTTCACGTCCTTGCCGTAGATCTCTTCGGCCATCGTGCCGGGCTTGATCGGGCAGCGCTGCGAACCGAGACGCATCGTGCCGCCCAGATCGGACTCTTCCGTACGCTTCTCGACCTTGCCTTCACGGTCGTACCACTCGGTGATCAGCGCGACCACGCGATGCGGCGTAGCCGGGTCGAACTCCGTGCTGTTCGCATCCTTCAGGCTGACGACATCGCGCGCGAATTCGATCACGGCCAGCTGCATGCCGAGGCAGATGCCGAGATACGGCACCTTCGCCTCGCGTGCATAGCGGATCGCCTTGATCTTGCCTTCGGTGCCGCGACGGCCGAAGCCGCCCGGCACGAGCACCGCATCCAGATGCCTCAGGCCGTCGACGCCGTTTTCTTCCAGCTCTTCGGAGTCGATGTATTCGATGTTGACCTTCGTCGACGTGTGGATCGACGCATGGCGCAGCGCTTCGATCAGCGACTTGTACGACTCCGTCAGTTCGACGTACTTGCCGACCATGCCGATCGTCACTTCGCTCTTCGGGTTCTCGAGCTTCTCGACCATTTCCGACCAGATCGACAGATTCGCCGGCCTGGCCGTCAGCTTCAGCTCTTCGCAGATCAGTTCGTCGAGGCCCTGGTCGTGCAGCATCTGCGGAATCTTGTAGATGCTGTCGACGTCCCACACCGAGATCACGGCGTCTTCCGGCACGTTCGAGAACATCGAGATCTTCGCGCGCTCGTCGTCGGGGATGCGGCGGTCGGCGCGGCAGAGCAGCACGTTCGGATAGATACCGATTTCGCGCAGCTTTTGCACGCTGTGCTGCGTGGGCTTGGTTTTCAGTTCGCCCGCGGTGGCGATGAACGGAACCAGCGTCAGGTGCACGAAGCATGCGCTGTTGCGGCCGAGGCGCAGGCTCATCTGACGCGCGGCTTCGAGGAACGGCAGCGACTCGATGTCACCGACCGTGCCGCCCACTTCGACGATCGCGACATCCGGCTCGCCGCACGTCGCCGATGCCGCGCCGCGCTCGACGAATGCCTGGATTTCGTTCGTGATGTGGGGGATGACCTGAACCGTCTTGCCGAGATAATCGCCGCGGCGTTCCTTGCGGATCACCGATTCGTAGATCTGGCCCGTCGTGAAGTTATTGGCCTTGCGCATCTTCGTGCTGATGAAGCGCTCGTAGTGGCCGAGGTCGAGGTCCGTCTCAGCGCCGTCTTCCGTCACGAACACTTCACCGTGCTGAAACGGGCTCATCGTGCCGGGGTCGACGTTGATGTAGGGATCTAGCTTGAGGAGGGTGACTTTCAGACCGCGCGATTCGAGGATCGCGGCGAGAGAAGCGGCGGCAATACCCTTGCCGAGGGAAGAAACTACGCCGCCGGTGACGAAAACATATTTGGTCATCGCTGGATGCTCGCGGGAAAAACGGATTATACCCGAACGTGCCGTTTCAGCCCAGCCTGAGGCGGCTTCCTCGCGCCGATCGAACGTGCTTTTTGACGCATCCGCGGCATCGCTCCCGATATGCCGTTTGGGACTTTGCGCTTCACCCGCCCTATGGCTTTTCTTGCCTTTTTCGTGAGCTTGCCGCGCGGTGTTTCAGCAACTCTCAACAACCTTCAGCAATGTTCAGCAGCCCTCAGTCCAGCTCGCGCAGCAGCCGCTGCACGGCCCGCGCCGTCTCCAGCGGCCGCTCCATCGGGAAAAGATGACTCCCTTCGATCCACTCGAAATGTTCGCCAGCCAGCCGCCGCGTCGCATGCAGACCGGCCTGGCGCACCTCCAGCGAGCGCGTCCCGGCCACGAACCCGAACGGTACGGGCGCGCCCCGCGCGAGGCGGCTTCCGCAGGTGTGGGGCAACGTCCGATAGATCAGGTATTCCGTCTGCCGGTCGAAGGCCAGCTCGCGCGTCCCGTCCGCGGACACCTGCGGAATGCCGAACTCGATGTAGTCGGACAGCACCCGCTCGTCCCATCGCGCAAACGCCGGCTTCGCGTGAAAGTGGCGCCATGCTTCGTCGCGGCTCGCCCAGCGCGTGCGCCGCGTGCGCGTCGCCGCGGCCGGCGACAGCCTTTCATCGAGTCCCGTCCACTGCGACACGCGCAGCATGCTGCTCTGCCAACCCGCGATCACGGGCGAACCGAGCATCACCACGCCCCGCACCCACTGCGGCTTTTTCAGCGCCGCCATCAGCGACAGATAACCACCCAGAGAATGCCCGACCAGCCACACGGGATTCTCATAAGAACGCTCGATGTCATCCAGCAACTCTTCGACGAGATGCGGCCAGTCGCGCGTCACGGGATAGCGCGCGTCGTGTCCTATCCGTTCGATGGAACGCAAGTCGTAGTCGTCTGCCAGCTCCGCGAAGATCGTCCGATAGGTGGACGCCGGAAACCCGTTTGCATGCGAGAAATGGATGATGTTCTTCAAGCGCTGCCGCCTCCGTTCCAGTTCGTTCTGGTTCATTCTCATGGGTCGGTCGTCGTATCCATCCAGTACCGGCGATGCGTCTGCCGATAGCGCTCCAGCGACAACGTCGCGCCGTCCACGTCGATACGCGCGGCGCCGTCGTCGTCGCTGCGCGAGAGTTCGATGCGTCGCGCGCGATACCGCTCGTAGACGCCCAGCTGGGGATGATGAAACCGGTTGCGATAGCCTACCCGAAATACCGCAATGGACGGCTCGATGGAGTCGAGGAACGGCTCGGTCGACGAAGTCCTGCTGCCGTGATGCGGCACGAGCAGAATCTCCGCGCGCAACGCCGCGCGGTCGCGCGCAAGCAGCGTGCGTTCGACGTGCGCTTCGATGTCCGCGGCCAGCAAGGCCGTCATCGGCATTCTTGCGGCGACGGGTGTTTGAACGCGCGCGCCGTTATGAAGCGCCCCGGGTGCGCTCACGCGCAGCACGCAGCAATGCGCGTTCGGCTTGCCCTGCAACGGTCCGGGATCGGGCCAGAGTATCGCGAAGTCGACGCCGTCCCATTGCCAGTGCTGCCCTGCCGCGCAGCGCACGGTTTGCGCTCCCGCCTGGCGCGCCTGAATCCATAGCGGATTGTCGGGGACGAGGCCGGCCAGCAGTTGCCGCACTGCGATTGCGTCGAGCACGGCGGGCGCACCGCCCGAGTGATCGGAGTCCGCGTGGCTGATGATCAGCGCATCGAGCGTCGAGATGCCCGCCGACTGCAGATACGGCACGACGATGCGCTCGCCCGCATGCGTCGATTCGGGACCGGGGCCGGCGTCGAAAAGCAGCGTATGACGCGCCGTTTCGACGACGATCGACGAGCCCTGGCCGATATCGAGCGCGGTCAGACGGAAGGTTCCGTCAGCGGGCGCGGACGACGCGGGCGCGAGCAGCGGCAGCCACGCGAGCGGCGCGGCCCAGCGCAACGGCCAGCCAGAAGGCGCGAGACACCACGCGACGCCGACGGCCGCCGACGCCATCGTCCACACGCCCGGTTGCGGCAATTGCCAGAGCGTCCACGCGGGCCCCGACAGCATTTGCAACGCGCTCGCGAGCCATTCGAGCAACCGATGCGCGAAGCGAAACGCGAACGCATCGAGCGGCGCCGGCAATGCAACGCCCGCGATCACAGCCGGCGTCACGAAGGCGCTGACCCAGGGAATCGCAAACGCATTCGCGACGGGGCCGATCAACGGAATCTGCGAGAAGAATACGACCGTCAATGGCGCGAGCGCGACCGTCACCGCGAACTGCACGCGAGCGCCGCTGCGTATCCGTTCGATTGTCGCGCCGAGCCACGAGCGCAAGGTATCCGCGCAACGCGCTGCGATCGAACGCTTGCACGTTTCGTCCCGCTGCGCGCCCGATGGCTCGTTTCGAACGAGGCGCGCCCGTGACGACATCGCGAACAGAATCGCGCCGACTGCGCAGAACGATAGCCAGAATCCCGCCGATACCACCGCCCACGGATCGACGAGCAACACGAGCCCGAGCGCCCACGCGAGCACCATTGAAGGCGCGGCGCGCCTTCCGCCGACGTACGCAAGCGCAACGACGCATGCCATCCATAGCGAGCGCTGCGCGGGCACGTTGAAGCCCGCGAGCGCCGCATGAAACGCGGCGAATACGGCTCCGCTCGCGATGGCCACCTTCTGCGCGGGCACGAAGAGAGGCCAGTTTCGCCCGATGAAAAACGAGCGGCGCCATAACGCGCCCATCAACCATCCCGCGAGCCCCGCGACAAAGCCGATATGCAAGCCCGAGATCGCGACGAGGTGGCTCGTGCCCGTGCGACGCATCAAGAGCCAATCGGCGGCGCTGACGGCATCCTGAGCGCCGATCGCAAGCGCGACGACGATGCCGTAATGCGGCGCATCGCCCAACACAGCAGCAATGCGCTCGCGAATCCCCCATCGCCAGCGATCGATCGCGACACCCACGCCGTTCACCATGCCCCGCAGCCGCACAGCCCGCGACGGCGCGCTCACATAGCCCGTCGCCCGAACGTCGCGTGCCAGCAAGGCCGCCTCGCCGTCGCGCACGCCCCAGTTCGCATTGCCATGTGGACGCTTCAGACGCACGTTCAGGCGCCAGCGCGAGCCGGGCTCGAGCGCGGGAGGCGGCACATCGTCCGCGATCCATGACAGTTGCAGCGTGCGAGGAAAGCGTTCGACGGGTGCATCGGCCGATTCGACCGAGAAGAGAAAACGCGTGCCGTCCGCGCTGCGCGTCGACAAGCCTTTGATCGATCCGCTCACGACGATGTCGCGCCCTTCCCACGCATGCGGCAACTCGAATGCAAGGCGCGTCTGCGCGCGCCACGACGCGTAGCCAAAGCCGATGCACCCGGCAGCGCAAAACACCGCGCACCAGCCCGCACGGATCGTCCACGCGCCGCCGCGTCGAAAGCACACGCACGCGATAACGATCAGCACGACGGCGACAAGGCATAGCCCGAGCAACCCGAGCCACTCCGGCAACGACGCCTGCTGCTGCAACCACACGACGCCCAACGCAAACCCGCACCACACTGCCCGCATGCCACCTCCGCGCCTGATGCTCGCGTTGCGTCGCCGTGATATTCGTCAGGAACACGAACTATCTACGGCGACAACGCCCGACGCGAGCCAAACAGTGATTATGCAGAGTAAAGCGCGAGCCGCGGCAATGCGGCGTGCGCATTAGCCGTTGTGCCTATCGCAAGCTCGTTTTTGTCGATGCCGCGCTGTTCGGCGAGGATCGCGCCGATCGCCGGAATCTGGTCCGGCGTGTTGCGCTGCCTGTAGAGCCATGCAGGCGCGATATCGGGCGCATCGGTTTCGACGACGAGCGCATCGAGCGGCAATTGCGCCGCGAGCCGGCGGATCTGCAATGCGCGCTCGAACGTCACGTTGCCGCCGAAGCCGAGATGCATGCCGTGATCGATGAATGCCTGCGCCTGCTGGAAGCTGCCGTTGAACGCGTGCGCAATGCCGCGATGCACCTGGTTGCGCCGCAAGCCCTTCAACACCTGATCCTGCGACTTGCGCACATGGCAGATCACGGGCAGATCGAACTCGCGCGCAAGCTTCAGCTGCTCGTTGTAGTAGAACTGCTGGGTCTCGTCGTCGAGCCCGGGCACGAAGTAGTCGAGCCCGATTTCGCCCAGCCCGACGAACAGCGGATCGTCGAGACTCGCCTCGATTTCCATCCGCAGCGCGTCGAGATCGGATGGCTGCGCCTGCGGCGTAAAGAGAGGGTGAATGCCGAGCGCATACGCCCCGCCCTTCACGCGATGCGCAAGTTCACGCACCGTCGAGAAATTGCTGCGCGCAATGCCTGGAATCACGATCCGGCTGACGCCCGCTTCGAGCGCCGCGTCCACGACGGCGTCGCGGTCCGCGTCGAATTCCGAAGCGTCGAGATGACAGTGCGTATCGATCCACATGCGCGCAGCCTCGTGCCGATCGTGTCGGCCAGTGTCGAATGGAAAACGCCGGGCGTCAGACGGGAACCGTCGGCTCCTCGTATAGCACACCGTCGCGCAGACGCAAGGTCCGGTCGCAGCGCGCGGCCAGATCGGGATCGTGCGTGACGATCACGAAGCTGGTCGACAGCGTGTTCGACAGTTCCAGCATCAGATTGAACACCGTATCTGCCGTGCCGCCGTCGAGGTTGCCCGTCGGCTCGTCGGCGAGCACGCAGGCGGGCTTCGTCACCAGCGCGCGCGCAATCGCGACGCGCTGGCGCTCGCCGCCCGACAGTTCGCCCGGACGATGCTTCGCCCGATGCGCGAGCCCCACGCGCTCGAGCGTGCCGAGTGCCTGCGCACGCGCGTCCTCGGTCGTCATGCGGCGGATGCGCAGCGGCATCGCGACGTTGTCGAGCGCGCTGAACTCCGGCAGCAGGTGATGGAACTGATAGACGAAGCCGAGCGCGCGGTTGCGCAGATCGTTGCGCTCGCGCTCGGAGAGCTTCGTGAACGGCTTGCCCATCACTTCGACGTGGCCCGCGCTCGGGTCGTCGAGTCCGCCTAGCACGTGCAGCAGCGTGCTCTTGCCGGAACCGGACGCGCCGACGATCGCGAGCTTCTCGCCACGCCGCACCGACAACTGCGTGTTGTTCAACACGGGCACGTTCAGGCCGCCCTGGACGAACGCTTTCGAAATGCCCGTCGCTTCGAGCACGTAAGGATGCAGACCCGTCTCGTCAGTAGCCATCAGATTCTTGTTGGGACGATCATTCATAGCGCAACGCCTCCGCCGGACGGACTTTGGCGCCACGCCAGCTCGGATACAGCGTCGCGAGACACGACAGCAGGAACGCGATCACGCCGATCTTGACGACGTCGCCGGGAACGAGCTCGGACGGCAGTTCGCTGATGAAGTACACGGACGGCGGCAGGAACTGCACGCCGAGCACGTGTTCGATCATCGGCACGAGCCACGGAATGCTCCACGCGATCAGACAGCCGAGCGCAACGCCGATGCCCGTGCCGACGAAGCCGATCGTCATGCCCTGCACGACGAAGATCTTCATGATCGAGCCGGGCTGCGCGCCGAGCGTGCGGAGAATCGCGATATCGGCCTGCTTGTTCGTCACCGTCATCACCAGCGACGAAACGAGGTTGAACGCCGCCACCGCGATGATCAGCGTGAGGATGATGAACATCATGCGCTTTTCGATCTGCACCGCCGAGAACCACGTCTTGTTCTGCTGCGTCCAGTCACGGATGTAGAGATCGCCGGACAGCGTGCGCGCCAGCTGATGCGCGACTTCCGGTGCGCGCTGCATGTCCTTGAGCCGCAGTCGCACGCCTGTCGGCGCGGGCAGACGGAACAGCGCCTGCGCATCCTTGATGTTGATCAGCGCGAGCGTGCTGTCGTACTCGTAGTGCCCGGACTCGAAGATGCCGACCACGTTGAACTGTTTCAGCCGTGGCAGCATGCCCGCCGGCGTCATCGAACCTTCGGGCGCGACAAGCGTGATCTTGTCGCCGGCCATCACGCCGAGGTTCGCCGCGAGATCCGCGCCGAGCACGATGCCGAACTCGCCGGGCTTCAGTTCGTTCAGGCTGCCCGCCTTCATTTCCTTGCCGATGTCCGACACTTCCGGTTCCAGCGACGGCTCGACGCCGCGCAGCGCAACGCCGCTCACGGCATCCTGGCGCGTCAGCAGCGCCTGCGCCTCGACATAAGGCGCCGCGCCGATCACTTCCTTGTTCTGCTTCGCCTCCTTCGCGGTCAGTTGCCAGTCCGGCATCGAACCCGTCGGCGAAAAGATTTCGACGTGCGCGAGCACCGACAGCATGCGGTCGCGCACCTCCTTCTGGAAGCCGTTCATCACCGACAGCACGACGATCAGCGCGGCCACGCCGAGCGCAATGCCCGACATCGACACGAGCGCGATGAACGAGATAAAGCCGTTACCCGTGGTGCGTTTGCCGGCGCGCGTATAGCGCCAGCCAATCTGCCATTCGTATGGAAGTTTCAAGCGAGTCCTTTTCAGCGCGCTTGCGCTGTTCTGCATGAGCGAGGCCTTCACGCGCTGTGCGGAAAATCCGCTGCAAGCGTGAAAGCCGTGTCGATTGGGCGCGAATGACGGCCGATGGTTCCAGCACGCGGCTTGCGGCCGCTTTCTCGTACGACGCACGCGCGGTGCCGGATTGCAACGCCACGCGCCCGGTCGCGCAATCATTGCGCGAATCGTACGCATCGGCGCACAAGTCGCCGTTTCCATTCGCCGCCATCGCGGATCGACGGGGCGAAGTTTGCCATACAATGCGCAGCATCATGAACGCCAACCGACTGCACCTCCTTCTGCCCTTCGCGCTGCCCGCCGCGGCCGATGCGTCAACCGCGCTGCATTCCCTCGACATCCCGGCTCTCGACAAACTGGTCGCCCGCGCGACGCTCGTCGAGCGCGTGATCGGCGAAGACTTCCAGCGCACGCTGCCACACGAGCGCTGGGTCGCGCGCAGCTTCGGCGCGGTGCCCGCGGGAACGGCCGCCACCGACGAGGCGCCGCTCGCGCCGTACATGCTGCTCGCCGACGGCGGCAACCCGGGCGACGCGACGTGGGCCTGCGTGGAGCCCGTGCATGTGAGGATCGCGCATGACCACCTGGTGCTGATCGATCCCGCGTCGCTGGAACTGACCGACGACGACGCGCGCACGCTGCTCGGCGTCGCGCGTCCGCTGATCGAGGAACTGGGCGTGCGCATCGAAGCGCCTCAGCCGTCGCGCTGGTATCTGTCGAGCGACGCGTTCGGCACGCTGGCGGGCGCGTCGCCGCTGCGCGCGAGCGGCCGCAACATCGAAATCTGGCTGCCGCACGAAGCGCACACGGGCGAGCGCTCGCGCGCGTGGATGAAGCTGCAGAACGAAGTGCAGATGGCCTGGTTCGAGCATCCCGTAAACGAGGCGCGCGAGGTGCGCGGGCTGCCCGCCGTCAACTCGATCTGGTTCCACGCGCAGGGCGCGGCGCAGCCGGTCAAGAGCGGCTTTACGCGCGTGCTGTCGGATGCGGCGGCGACGCGCGGTCTCGCGCTCGCGGCAAAAGCGGCGATCGACGCGCCGCCCGCTTCCTTCGACGCCTGGCGCGCGAATGGCGCCAAGGGCAGCGCGGCCGCCACGCTGATCGAACTCGATCCGTTCTCGGCGCCCTTCATCGAGCAGGACTGGGGCCGCTGGAACGACGCGTTCGCGACGCTCGAGCGCGACTGGTTCGCGCCGGCGCTGAACGCGCTGCAAGCGGGCCAACTCGGCGAGCTCGGTCTCACGCTGTGCGGCGATACCGGCTCGGTGACGCTCGCCATCACGCGCGGCGATCTGCGCAAATTCTGGCGGCGGCGTCTTTTCGCGTCGCTCTTTATCGAATGAACCGTTTTTCTGCGTACTTTTCTGCGCTTCTTCCTGGTCTTGCCGCATGACTCGAATCGTTACGCGCACCTGCTCTCCCGCCGACGCCGAAGCCCTGATCCGCCACGGCCTGCATCCCGTCCTTGCGCGCCTGTACGCGTCGCGCGGCGTGTGCCTGCCCGATGAAATCGAAACCGGCCTCGCGCGCCTCACGCCGCCCGCATCGCTCAAAGGCTGCGATACGGCGGCGACGCTGCTCGCCGATGCGCTCGAAGGCAAGCGCCGCATGCTCGTCGTTGCCGACTACGACTGCGACGGCGCGACGGCCTGCGCCGTCGCCGTGCGCGGCTTGCGGATGTTCGGCGCGCAGATCGACTACCTCGTGCCGAACCGCTTCGAGTACGGCTACGGCCTCACGCCGGAGATCGTCGCGCTGGCGGCGCAGCGCCCGGGAGCCAAACCCGATCTGCTGATCACCGTCGACAACGGGATCGCAAGCGTCGATGGCGTCGAAGCAGCGAACGCACTCGGCATCGACGTGCTCGTCACCGATCATCACCTGCCCGGCGACGAACTGCCTCCCGCGCGCGCAATCGTCAATCCGAACCAGCCGGGCTGCACGTTTCCGAGCAAGTGCATGGCGGGCGTCGGCGTGATGTTCTATGTGCTGCTCGCGCTGCGCGCGGAACTGCGCCGGCGCGGCGCGTTCGGCGACGCGCGCCCGGAGCCGCGCCTCGACGGCCTGCTCGATCTCGTCGCGCTCGGCACGGTCGCCGATGTCGTGAAGCTCGACGGCAACAATCGCGTGCTGGTCGCGCAAGGCTTGCAGCGCATCCGCAACGGACGCATGCAGCCGGGCATCGCTGCCCTCTTTCGCGCCGCGGGCCGCGATGCGCGCAGCGCGTCGGGCTTCGATCTCGGCTTTGCGCTCGGGCCGCGTCTGAATGCGGCGGGACGGCTGTCGGACATGTCGCTGGGCATCGAATGCCTGACCACGGACGATGTCGGACGCGCATGGGAGCTCGCGCAGCAGCTCGACGCGATGAACCGCGAGCGGCGCGAAATCGAAGCGGGCATGCAGCAGCAGGCGCTCGACGATCTGTCGACGGTCGATCCAGCCGGCTCGACGACGATCACTCTGTTCAACACGGCCTGGCACCAGGGCGTGATCGGCATCGTCGCGGGGCGGCTCAAGGAAAAATTCCACCGGCCGTCGTTCACGTTCGCGCCCGCCGACGACAGCGGCGCGACCGTCAAAGGCTCGGGCCGTTCGATTCCGGGCTTCCATCTGCGCGACGCGCTCGATCTCGTCTCGAAGCGCGAGCCGGGGCTGATCCTGAAGTTCGGCGGCCACGCGATGGCGGCGGGCCTGACGATCGCGACAATGGATGTCCCGCGCTTCACTTCGGCCTTCGAGCAGGTCGGCCGGGAGTGGCTGACCGAGGACGTGCTCGCGCGCACGGTCGAAACGGACGGCGATCTCGAAGACGCGTACTTCACGCCGCAATTCGTCGAGATGCTCGATGCAGCCGTCTGGGGACAGGGCTTTCCGGCGCCCGTTTTCTCGGGCGAGTTCGACGTGATGTCGCAGGCGCTGGTGAAGGACAAGCATCTTAAGCTGCAACTGATGCGCGGCCGCCAGCGCTTCAGTGCGATCTGGTTCAACCACACGCAGCCGTTGCCTGCGCGGACGATGGTCGCCTATCGGCTGTCGGCGGATACGTGGAATGGGGTATCGCGGGTGCAACTGATCGTCGAACACGCGGTGTTGTAGGCCGGTGGCGCCGTCTCTGGCGCGATGATCCGCTATAATTTTGATTTTTGGCGGAATGGTCTGCGACGGCCTTTCTTTTGTGGTTTGCCTTGTTTGCCGCTGGCATCCGCATTGCGCCTCGCGGCGCGGGCGTTGCCCCTGTGCGGGGCGGCACTTACTTTCTTTGCCGCCGCAAAGAAAGTAAGCAAAGAAAGCGGGCTCACACCGCCGGTGCTTGACATTTACCCACGGGCTCTCAACGGCCCCATGCTTCACACCACAGTGTGCTCGCTGATGTTTGTTGCCAACGCTCTGGCTAAACGCCTCACCCGCTTCTCGCACCTGTGGCACGGCTAAGGGCATCGAACGTTTCAGCGCCACATGTCGGTAGTGAATATGGGTTGCTGTGTCGCACAGGACGCCGCCCGCACTTGTAGCGCATTGAGTAACGAGGGGTGTCCTGTGCGGTGCGAATGCCTACACACAGTTTGCCGCAAAGGGGCCGGGGACATTCGATGTCGCGAGCCGTAATTCGGGCGCTCGATGCAGGTGAGGCGCTTGGTAGTGCGCTGGCAACGAACATGGGCCATGTATGCTGCGGGCTGAAGGACGGGGACGCCGAGAGCCCGTGGGTAGCGGTCAAGCACTGGCGGTGTGAGCGGCTTTCTTTTGCCCGCGCCGCGAGGCGCATCGCGAATGCCAGCGCAGGGCAAAGCAAACCGACACAAAGGCTGTCGCAAACCTCAATCCTATAATTCCCCCTTTTTTACGAAGTAGAACACCGACATGGAAGCGGAACGTCTCAACGCGATCGAAGCCTCTCTGGCCGACCTGCGCACGCGCGCGGGCGAGCTACGGGGGTATCTTTAACTACGATGCCAAGGCAGTACGGCTGATCGAAGTCAACAAGGAACTCGAAGACCCGAACGTCTGGAACGACTCGCAGCACGCGCAGGCGCTCGGTAAGGAAAAGAAGCTGCTCGAAGGCGTCGTCGAGGTGCTGGGCTCGCTCGATAACGACTTGCGCGACACGAAGGATCTCTTCGACATGGCGCGCGAGGAAAACGACGAGGACACGCTCGTCGCGTGCGAAGAAGACGCCACGAAGCTGACGGCGCGCATCGAAGACATGGAGTTCCGCCGGATGTTCTCGAATCCGGCCGACCCGAACAACGCGTTCATCGACATCCAGGCAGGCGCCGGCGGCACGGAAGCGTGCGACTGGGCGTCGATGCTGCTGCGCCAGTACCTGCGCTACTGCGAACGCAAGGGCTTCAAGGCCGAAGTGCTCGAAGAATCGGAAGGCGACGTCGCGGGCATCAAGAGCGCGACGGTCAAGGTCGAAGGCGAATACGCATACGGCTTCCTGCGCACCGAAACAGGCGTGCACCGTCTCGTGCGCAAGTCGCCGTTCGACTCGTCGGGCGGCCGTCATACGTCGTTCTCGTCGGTGTTCGTGTACCCGGAAATCGACGATTCGATCGAGGTCGATATCAATCCGGCCGATCTGCGCATCGACACGTACCGTGCATCGGGCGCGGGCGGTCAGCACATCAACAAGACCGACTCCGCCGTGCGTATCACACACATGCCGTCGGGCATCGTCGTGCAGTGCCAGAACGACCGCTCGCAGCACCGCAACCGCGCAGAGGCGATGGCAATGCTGAAATCGCGTCTGTACGAAGCGGAAATGCGCAAGCGCCAGGCCGAGCAGGACAAGCTGGAATCAAGCAAGACCGATGTGGGCTGGGGCCACCAGATCCGTTCGTACGTGCTCGACAACAGCCGCATCAAGGATCTGCGCACCAACGTCGAAATCAGCAACACGAAGAGCGTCCTCGACGGCGATCTCGACGCGTTCATCAGCGCGAGCCTGAAACAGGGCATCTGAGCGCAATGGGCGCGGCGCATTCCGCCGCGCCAAATTTTTTGACCGCCTGTGCGCCCACGTCGTGAAAGCGCGCACGAGGCACCGAACACCGACTATCATCACCATGACCGAACCGACCCAGCCGAATGCGGCCCCGCTGAACGCTGTCGCCGAGTTGGACGACAACCAGATCATCGCCGAGCGCCGCGAAAAACTGCGCGCGCTGCGCGAGCAAGGCGTCGCCTATCCGAACGACTTCCGTCCGACCCATCATGCCGCCGATCTCCAATCCAGATTCGCGGACACCGACAAGGACGCGCTCGAAGCGCAGGCGCTGCAGGTCGCGCTTGCCGGCCGCATGATGCTCAAGCGCGTGATGGGCAAGGCAAGCTTCGCGACGGTGCGCGACGGTTCGGGCCAGATCCAGTTCTTCATCACGCCTGCCGACGTCGGCGAAGCGACGTACGAAGCGTTCAAGAAGTGGGACCTCGGCGACATCGTCGCGGCGAAGGGCGTGCTGTTCCGCACGAACAAGGGCGAACTGTCCGTGCGCTGCACGGAGCTGCGTCTGCTGTCGAAGGCGCTGCGCCCGCTGCCGGACAAGTTCCACGGCCTCGCGGACCAGGAAATGCGCTATCGCCAGCGCTACGTCGATCTGATCGTCACGCCGGAAGCGCGCAAGACATTCGTCGCGCGCACGAAGGCGGTGTCGTCGATCCGCAAGTTCATGGCCGACGCGAACTTCATGGAAGTCGAAACGCCGATGCTCCACCCGATTCCGGGCGGCGCGGCGGCGAAGCCGTTCGTCACGCATCACAACGCGCTCGACATGCAGATGTTCCTGCGCATCGCGCCCGAGCTGTACCTGAAGCGGCTGGTGGTCGGCGGCTTCGAGCGCGTGTTCGAGATCAACCGGAATTTCCGTAACGAAGGCGTGTCGCCTCGTCACAATCCGGAATTCACGATGATGGAGTTCTACGCCGCTTACACCGACTACAAGTGGCTGATGGACTTCACCGAGCAGCTGATCCGCCAGGCCGCCGTCGACGCGCTCGGCACCGCGACGATCACGTATCAGGGCCGCGAGCTGGATCTGTCGAAGCCGTTCCATCGGCTGACGATCACGCAGGCAATCCAGAAATACGCGCCGCAGTACACGGACGCGCAACTGACGGACGGCGCGTTCCTCCGCGCGGAACTGAAGAAGTTCGGCGTCGACACGACGCAGCCGCAGTTCCTCAATGCGGGCACGGGCGCGCTGCAACTGGCGCTCTTCGAGGAAACGGCGGAATCGCAGCTGTGGGAGCCGACGTTCATCATCGATTACCCCATCGAAGTGTCGCCGCTCGCGCGCGCATCAAATAGCGTCGAAGGCATCACCGAGCGTTTCGAGCTGTTCGTGACGGGCCGCGAAATCGCCAACGGCTTCTCGGAGCTGAACGATCCGGAAGACCAGGCTGCGCGCTTCAAGAAGCAGGTCGATCAGAAGGACGCCGGCGACGAGGAAGCGATGTACTACGACGCCGACTATATCCGCGCGCTCGAATACGGCATGCCGCCCGCGGGTGGCTGCGGCATCGGCATCGACCGCCTGGTGATGCTGCTCACCGACAGCCCGAGCATCCGCGACGTCATTCTGTTCCCGCATCTGCGCCGCGAAGACTGATCGCGACGCTGTCTGACCGCTGTCCCGCACAGCGGCATTCGCGCACGGCCAATGTTGTCAGGCCGTGCGCGCTCCCCTCGCTTCACCACCCTTCCTTTTCTTGCCGACGCCGACCGTTCGTTTGTAACCATCGGTAAAAGCTGCGCGATGCCGGCATTCGTCTGCCTCTTCGAAGCCTGCTGAAACGCACGGACAACGTTGATCCGGCCGCCCGGCACGCCCCTTGCGCTTCGTAAGCGTAAATACTGCGCGCACCTGACGTTACAAATTGAAACCCCGGCGCGAATGGCGTGTCCGACACTAAGGGCTGGGCCTTTTGGCGCACTTCCTATGCCTCACCCTCAGTCTCGAGAAGGGCAACTCTGTCCAGACGGAGGCCAATCACCATGAACAATCCGAACAACCCGCAAACTTCCCCGCGCCGCCTTCACCCGCTCATTGCGGTGGCGGCGGGCGCCGTCATCATCGCAAGCCTCGCCGCCACGGCGGCCATAACGGGACTGTTCCCGAAGGCATCGAGCAACGGCGCGGTCAACGATCAGACGCAATCGGCTGCCGTCACGCAACAGCAACAACCTGTCGTCGACACCGCGCAGCCGGCCCGTCTGCCCGCGCAGCCACAACCACAAGCGGTCGCTCAACAGCAGGCGGCTGAACAACAGGCCGCGGAACAACAGGCGGCGCAACAACAGGCTGCACAGCAACAGGCCCAGCAGGCGCAACAGGCCGAGCAGGCCCCACACGCGCCGGCGCCGACGAGCCCGCAATACGCGCAACAGCCGCAATACGCGCAGCAACCGCAGCAGCAATATGCGCCGCAACAACCAGCACAACCGGCCCACTGCTCGACTTGCGGCACAGTCGAGGCTATCTCGGTCGTGCGTCAGGAAGGGCACGGAACGGGCCTTGGCGCCGTCGGCGGAGCGGTGGCGGGCGGTGTTGTCGGCAACCAGTTCGGCAGCGGCGGCGGCCGTACCGCGATGACGCTGCTCGGCGCGCTCGGCGGCGGACTCGCCGGCAATTCGGTCGAAAAACATCTGCGTAGCACGACCAGCTACTCGGTGCGCGTGCGGATGGAGAACGGCAAGACCCGCTACTTCACGTATCACGAGGCGCCGCCGTTCCAGCAAGGCCAGCGCGTGCGCGTGCAGAACGGCACGCTGGTCGCCGGCTAGGCGAGACGATCCGGTGCGCCCATTCGCGCGCCGCATACGAAAAAAGGCGACTCACACGTGAGTCGCCTTTTCTTTTGCCGCGACTGAGACGGCAAGCAACGAACGGAACGCGTTCAGTAGTCCGCGTCTTCGATCCATGCCGCCTGAATCGCTTCAAGGATCTTTTCGCTCGATCGGTTCGGATCGTCGTCGAAGCCGTCCAGCTCCATCACCCAGCGGTGAAGATCGGTGAAGCGCACCAGTTGCGGGTCGATTTCCGGATGCTTGTCCGTCAAGGCCATCGCGATGTCTTGCGTATCGGTCCACTTCATGGCTGCATGCTCCTGTTAGTGATTTTCCTTCGCGTGGTTGATCGAATAACGCGGAATCTCGACAACGAGATCGTCGTCCTCGGGCATGATCGCCTGGCACGACAACCGCGACTCGCGCTCGAGACCCCATGCCTTGTCGAGCAGATCGTCCTCGTCCTCTTCCGACGGTTCCAGCGCGTTGAAGCCCTCACGCACGATCACATGACATGTCGTGCACGCGCAAGACTTCTCGCACGCATGCTCGATCTCGATGCCGTGGTCGAGCAGATTGTCGCAGACACTCTTGCCCGGCACGGCGTCGATGACCGCGCCGTCCGGACACAGTTCGACGTGAGGCAGCACAACGATTTGAGGCATACAAATTCCGTTTGGTCTGTGGGGCACGGACGCCGCCCTTCAGGCACCGTACCATTTTACTAATCGCGCGGCCGTTTTTGGCACGCGCTGCGTGATTCTGCGGCGATGCATGAATCGCGTTTTCACTGCCTCGCCGTCATTGCGCCAGGCGCGTTTTGATGCCCCGCCTTGCCGTCAAACGGCCGCGTCAGATCTCGTCGAGCTTGCGGCCCGCGAGTGCGCGGCGAATGCTCTTGTCCATCCGGCGCGCGGCGAATTCGTCGGTGCCCTCGGCGAGCGTCTTCGTTGCCGTTTCGATTGCGTCGACGTCATCGCCCGGCGCGACCTTGCGCAGCGCCTCAACGAGCGCATCGAGCGTCGCGCGCTCGCCGGCGTCGAGCAGCTCGCCGTCGGCGGCAAGCGCCACTTCCGTCGCTTCGATCAGACGCTGCGCTTCGACTTGCGCCTCGCGCAACGCACGGGCACGCATGTCGACTTCGGCCGTCTGGAAGCTGTCTTCGAGCATGCGCGCAACGTCGTCGTCGGCAAGACCGTACGACGGCTTCACGACCACGGACGCCTCCACGCCCGAATGCTGTTCGCGCGCGAACACGGACAGCAGTCCGTCAGCATCCACCTGATAGGTGACGCGGATACGCGCCGCGCCCGCCGCCATCGGCGGAATGCCGCGCAATTCGAAGCGCGCGAGCGAACGGCAATCGGACACGAGCTCGCGCTCGCCCTGGACGACGTGAATCGCCATCGCCGTCTGGCCGTCCTTGAAGGTCGTGAATTCCTGCGCGCGCGCGGTCGGAATCGTCGAGTTGCGCGGAATGATTTTCTCGGCGAGCCCGCCCATCGTTTCGACGCCCAGCGACAACGGAATCACGTCGAGCAGCAGCCAGTCATCTCCGTCCGCGCCACGGTTGCCCGCGAGCAGATCAGCCTGAATGGCGGCGCCGAGCGCGACCACCTGGTCGGGGTCGAGGTTGATCAGCGGCGGCTGGTCGAAGAAGTTTTCGACGGCACGGCGAATGACGGGCATGCGCGTCGCGCCGCCGACCAGCACGACACCCTTGATGTCGGCGGGTGTCACTTTCGCGTCGCGCAGCGCCTTCTTCGTGGGCCCAAGCGTGCGTTGCACGAGCGCCTGCGTGATCGTTTCGAACGTCGCTTCGTCGACAGTGACGTCGATCTTCGCGCCGCTCGCGAGCGTGACCTGGACAGTCGTGCCCGGCGCCGACGACAGCGCCTCCTTTGCGTCGCGCACCGTGTCGAGCAACTGGCGCACGTCTTCGGGCGTCAGCGACTGCGCCGCGACGTTCGCTTTTTCCAGCACGTAGCGATACAGCGCGTGATCGAAGTCGTCGCCGCCGAGCGCCGAATCGCCGCCCGCCGCGAGCACTTCGAAGACACCCTTCGTCAGCTTCAGGATCGACAGATCGAACGTGCCGCCGCCGAGGTCGTACACCGCGTAAAGCCCTTCGGCGCCGTTATCCAGACCGTACGCGATCGCGGCCGCCGTTGGCTCGTTCAAGAGACGCAGCACGTTGATACCCGCGAGACGCGCGGCATCCTTGGTCGCCTGGCGCTGCGCTTCGTCGAAATAGGCGGGCACCGTAATAACAGCACCGACGAGTTCGTCGCCGAGCGTGTCTTCCGCGCGATAGCGCAGCGTCGCGAGAATTTCCGCCGACACTTCGACGGGACTCTTCACGCCGTCGACAGTGCGGATCTGCACCATACCCGGCGCGTCGACGAAATCGTACGGCGCGTTTTCCGCATGCTCGACTTCGCTCTTGCCGCGACCCATGAAGCGCTTGACGGAGACGATCGTGTTGCGCGGATCGGTGACGGCTTCCGCTTTCGCCACGCGCCCGATGCGCCGGCCGCCCTTCTCCAGATACCGCACGACGGAGGGCAGCAGATAGTGTCCTTCGTCGTCGGGCAAAACGTCGGGCACGCCGCTGCGCACCGCCGCGACGAGAGAGTTGGTGGTGCCGAGGTCGATGCCCACGGCGAGTTTCCGCTGATGCGGCGCGGGCGCCATGCCGGGTTCAGAAATTTGCAGTAAAGCCATCTGGAATCTTCTTCGGGGTCCGTCGGGGTCCGTCGGGGTCCATCGGAATCGATTAGGCCCCGGTCCTGATCATGTAGGTTCGCGTGTTGTTCGGGCGGCGTTAATCAGACGGCTGGATTCGCGCGCGGCGCAATTCTACGCGCCGCGCTAGCTGTCGAGCCGCTCGATCTGCGTGCCGATCTCCGACGCCACGCGCTCGATGAACATCAATTGCCGCACCGCTTCGCCTGCCGCCTGGTTCGAGCCGCTGTCGAGCAACGCGGCCAGTTTCGCGAAGCGCGCCTTCTCCTCGTCGCGCAGTTCCGCGAGCAGCGCGTCGAGCGCGTCGACATTCTTCGCGGCCGACGCGTCTTCGATGCTCTCGCGCCATTCCATCTGCTGCATCAGGAATGCCGGCTCCATCGCCGTGTTGTTCTCCGCGCCGACGTCGACGCCGCGCAGCGACAGCAGATAGCGCGCGCGCCTGAGCGGATCGCGCAGCGTCTGATACGCCTCGTTCGTGCGCGTCGCCCATTGCATCGCGATGCGCTTCTGCGCGTCGCCCGCCGCGGCGAAACGGTCGGGATGCACCTGCGCCTGCACCGTGCGGTACGCGTGGTCGAGCGCGGAAGCATCGAGCGCGAACTGCTCGGGCAGATCGAAGAGTTTGAAGTGACTGTCGTTCAGCGAGGCCATCAGATTGATTTGTCCGTCGAAAGCGCGTGGCGAAGGTCAGGCAGGCATCTTGCGATGTTCGTGGCGAAATTGAAAAAAGGCGGCACAGGCCGCCTTTTCCGCGTAATTCGCGCGCTTACACGCGGAACGATTCGCCGCAGCCGCATTCGTCCTTCACGTTCGGATTGTTGAACTTGAAGCCTTCATTCAGCCCTTCGCGCGCGAAGTCGAGCTCGGTGCCGTCGATATAGGCGAGGCTCTTCGGGTCGACCACGATCTTCACACCATTGCATTCGAACACCTGGTCTTCGGGTGCGAGCTCATCGACATACTCGAGCTTGTATGCGAGGCCCGAGCAACCCGTCGTGCGCACACCGAGCCGCAGCCCGACGCCCTTGCCGCGCCGGATCAGATATTTCTGGACGTGTTGTGCTGCCTTTTCGGTCAACGTAATTGCCATAGCGTTTCTCAATGTGCGGCACGCCGTCGTTACTCACGACCCGTGTCGCAACCCTGCCTGCATCTCAAATCGTTCCGGCGGGCGACGATTTCAAGTATCGCGGTCGCCACGCCGCGCCACTATCGCGCTCAAGCGACGCGCAATGCGTGCTTACGCCGACTGCTCGGCGCTCGCTGCTGCACCAGCCGTTTCGCCATGACGCTGCTTGTAGTCGGCAACCGCTGCCTTGATCGCGTCTTCCGCGAGAATCGAGCAGTGGATCTTCACGGGCGGCAGCGCCAGTTCTTCGGCAATCTGCGTGTTCTTGATCGTGAGCGCCTGATCGAGCGTCTTGCCCTTCACCCATTCCGTGACGAGCGAGCTCGACGCGATGGCCGAACCGCAGCCGTACGTCTTGAACTTCGCGTCCTCGATGACGCCGTCCGCGCCGACGCGGATCTGCAGCTTCATCACGTCGCCGCAAGCCGGTGCGCCGACCATGCCCGTACCGACGGTATCGTCGTCTTTCGCGAACGAGCCGACGTTGCGCGGGTTTTCGTAGTGGTCCAGAACCTTGTCGCTATATGCCATGTTGTCACTCCTTGATTCGATTCAACCTGCGTTCGTGATCGACTGATTCGGGCGCGCTCAGTGCGCGGCCCACTGGATCGTCGACAGATCGATGCCGTCCTTGTGCATTTCCCACAGCGGCGACAGATCGCGCAGCTTCGCGATCTTGCTCTTCAGCAGGTTGATCACGTAATCGACGTCCTGCTCCGTCGTGAAACGGCCGACCGTGAAGCGGATCGAGCTGTGCGCCAGCTCGTCGTTGCGGCCGAGCGCGCGCAGCACATACGACGGCTCCAGCGAAGCCGACGTGCACGCCGAGCCCGACGACACCGCGACATCCTTCACCGCCATGATCAGCGACTCGCCTTCGACGAAGTTGAAGCTGATGTTCAGGTTGTGCGGCACACGCTGTTCCATGTCGCCGTTCACATACGTTTCTTCGATTTCTTGCAGCCCGCGCAGCAGCTTGTCGCGCAGCATGCGGATGCGTTCGTTTTCGGTCGCCATTTCTTCGCGCGCGATACGGAACGCTTCGCCCATGCCGACGATCTGGTGCGTAGCCAGCGTGCCCGAGCGCATGCCGCGCTCGTGGCCGCCGCCATGCATCTGCGCTTCGATGCGCACGCGCGGCTTGCGGCGCACGTACAGCGCGCCGATGCCCTTCGGGCCATACGTCTTGTGCGCCGAGAACGACATCAGGTCGACCTTCAGCTTCTGCAGGTCGATTTCGACCTTGCCCGTTGCCTGCGCCGCGTCGACGTGGAAAATGATGCCCTTCTCGCGGCAGATCTCGCCGATCGTCCCGATGTCCTGGATAACGCCGATCTCGTTGTTCACGTGCATCACCGACACGAGAATCGTCTCCGGGCGCAGCGCTGCCTTGAACGCTTCCAGATCGACCAGGCCATCGTCCTTCACGTCCAGATACGTCACTTCGAAGCCTTCGCGCTCGAGCTCGCGGCACGTGTCGAGCACGGCCTTGTGCTCGGTCTTCACCGTGATCACGTGCTTGCCCTTCGTCTTGTAGAAGTGCGCCGCGCCCTTGATCGCGAGATTGTCGGATTCCGTCGCACCCGACGTCCAGATGATTTCGCGCGGGTCGGCATTGACGAGCGCCGCGACGTTCTCGCGCGCTTCCTCGACGGCACGCTCCGCGTCCCAGCCGTACGCGTGGCTGCGCGACGCCGGATTGCCGAACTGCTCGCGCAGATACGGAATCATCTTGTCCACCACGCGCGGATCGACAGGCGTCGTCGCGCTGTAGTCCATGTAAATGGGCAGGTGGGGAATGTCGTTATTCATCAATCGCTCCGGGGACATCAGTGCATTTGGCTTTGCAGTTCTGGCGTGCGCGTCTGATTGCGCGCTCGGTCAGCCAGCCATATTGAAAACGGAATTCGGACCTTTCGGCACCACGCGCGGCTCCACGGCGGGCGCTTCGGTGCGGCGGTCGCGCAGCACGGTCGTCGCGCCTTCGCGCGAGCGCTGCTGGTCGACCAGGTCTTTCAGGGAAACGGAGTCGAGATACTCGACCATCTTCTGATTCAGCGTCGACCACAGTTCGTGCGTCATGCAATGGCCGTCGTGATGCTTCGTGCCCTCGCACGAGCCCTTGCCGCCGCATTGCGTGGCATCGAGAGGCTCGTCGACGGCGATGATGATGTCCGCCACCGTCACATCCTCGGCGCGACGCGCGAGGTTGTAGCCGCCGCCCGGCCCGCGCACGGATTCGACGATCTCGTGACGGCGCAGCTTGCCGAACAGCTGCTCGAGATAGGACAAGGAGATGTGTTGGCGCTGGCTGATACCCGCAAGCGTCACCGGGCCCTGCTCCTGGCGCAGAGCCAGGTCGATCATCGCCGTGACGGCGAAACGGCCTTTCGTGGTGAGTCTCATATCTGGTGGGAACCGCAATTCTCGACAAGTTTGGTCAAGTATAAATACATGACAGATTTAGTCAAGTATCCCCAATGTGATTTGGGTCATTCGCTTAACGAAAACTTTTGTTACAGGGTCAATTGGGGCCGAAGTGCCGCGATGAGACCACGGCAGGCGGCTTCGCATTGGTCCAGCACGATTTCGAAGCCCTCGCCGCCCCCGAAGTACGGGTCAACGACCTCGCGCATATCGAAACCTGGCGCAATTTTTTCCACTTCATCCGCGACCGACGCACCCGCATCGGCCGCAAATTCCATCAGCAGGCGAATCTTGTCGCGCTGCGCGGGCGGACAGATCTGTCTGAGCGCTGCGACGTTCTTATCGTCCATCGCCACGATCAGATCGAAGCGCTCGAAATCGGCGGCGGTGATCTGACGCCCGCGAAATGTCGACAAATCGTAACCGCGGCTTTTGGCCGCGCGCTGCGCGCGCTCGTCCGGTGCCTCGCCGATGTGCCAGTCGCCCGTGCCCGCCGAATCGACGATCACGTGATCCGTCAGCTTCGCTTCGGCCAGCATGTGCCGCATGACGCCTTCCGCCGTCGGGGAACGGCAGATGTTCCCAAGGCACACGAAGCAGATGGCGACGGTATTCATCAATGGCTGAGCGGCCCAGCCGCATATGTCATAAAAGGTGAAACAGTGCCGCGATTATACAAAGCCGTGCAAAATCACGCCGGCGCCGCGCCAGCCTTGCTGCTCAAAGCGGCTGGGCCGGCATGCGGGCGGCCGGGTGCGTCGTGGCGGCGGGCATCGACGCTTCGCCGCCGACGTATCCGTAAGACACTGCGCGCGCCAGTTCCGCCGAGACACGGTCGGCAGCGAGCGGCGACTGCGACGATTGCGCACCGGCGTCGTTATACAGGTGCAGGTACGCAGCGGCCGCAAGCGGCACGATGATTGCCCAAGGCCAATACACCGATATTTTCTTTTTCATGATGTCGTTCTCTCAAAGCGGGCCGAGTTGCACAGACGCACTTTGCCCAGTGGAAATGGTAGATGAAGGCGCAATCCGGAAAAACCCACCCCAAGACAACTCTGCGTTGCAGTCGGATGAACAGTCGGACCACTGACCAATTTGCAGTCGCCGTTAGCCCGCGCCTTTCGGGAGCCGAAAGAAATCCTTACAAAAGCACACACAGGTAATACTCAGCTGGCGCTACAAATAACGCATGGGCAATGTGCCTCTCGTTAGTCTGTCTAACACTCAAATGAAACGTCTTATTCCTTCTCTCGCACCCATTGCCGTGACCGTCTGCGCGGCTGCAGCACTCGGTGGCTGTGCGGCCTATCCGTATGGTGGAGCGCCCGCCTATGGCTACAGCGACGGCTACTACGACCCTTACGGGGCGCCCGCCTACGGCTATGCGGAGCCGCCTGTGCAATCGAGCCTGTTCCTCGGCTTCGGCGGCGGCGGCTATTCGGGCCGCGACTACGACCACCGTCATTGGGGCGGCTGGGGCGACCGTGGCCATGATCACGATCGCGGAAACGGGAACGATCACCGCGGACCGAACGGCGGCGTGCCGCACGGGCCGCCGCCGCAAGCGAACAACCCGCCGATGAACGCGGGTGGCGGCGGGCACGGCGCCCGGCCACCGGCTCAGCCAAATGGGGGGCAACCGCAAGGCGGCAATCGGGGCGGCGGCGGAGATCGCGGTGGCAGCCGCAACCCTTTGGGCGGCGGCCAGAGCAGCTGGCACTGACGGGCGGCGCGTGCCGACAGGCTTCTATCCGAGGCCCAAGAACAAGAGGCTGCATCGCTCAGGCGATGCAGCCTCTTTCTGTTAATGCCTTCGATGCTGGCGATGCCGTCGACGAGCGAGCAGCCCGCTATCCCATATGCGTCTTGCTCGCGGCATATAGCTCGCGGAACGTGCGCCCGACGGGCGCGGGCATCTCGCGCGTGTTCGTCCAGCCTGCGCCGAGCGGCAGCTTCGCAATCGATTTCCTGCTACCGCCCATCCGCTCCAGGATTCGCACGGCGAGCTTCGTGAAGAGTCCATAAGCCGACGGGTGCATCGCGAGATAGCCCCACACGGCGAGCCCGAACCGCTCCTGCCACGGCCGCAGATGACGTTCCATCTGCCGCTCGCGCAGCTTGCGCAGCAGGTCCGACAGCGGAATGCCGACGGGACACACGCTATTGCATTCGCCGCACAGCGTCGCGGCCTGCGGCAGGTCGAGCGCCTTCTCGATGCCGACGTAGCTCGGCGTCAGCACCGAGCCCATCGGCCCCGGATAGACCCAGCCGTACGTGTGGCCGCCGACCTTCTGATACACCGGGCAATGGTTCATGCACGCACCGCAGCGGATACAACGCAGCATCTCCTGGAAGTCGCCGCCGATCAGCCCGGTGCGCCCGCCGTCGACGAGCACCACATACATATGCTCCGGCCCGTCCTGATCGTCCGCGGCGCGCGGCCCTGTCAGCACGGAGAAATAGTTCGAGATATCCTGCCCCGTCGCCGAGCGCGGCAGCAGACGCATGGCCGTCGCGAGATCCTCGAGGGTCGGCAGCACTTTCTCGATGCCCGTTACCGCGACGTGCACGCGTGGCATCACCGTACACATGCCCTCATTGCCCTCGTTGGTCACGAGCGCGACCGACCCTGTTTCCGCGATCACGAAGTTGCCGCCCGTCACGCCCATGTCGGCCGTCATGAAATGCGGACGCAGCATCTCGCGCGCTTCACGCGTCATCTCGGGGATTTCAGTCAGACGCGGCCGCTGGTGCGTCTTCGCGAACAGATCGGCGATCTCTTCCTTGTCCTTGTGGACGACGGGCGCAATGATGTGACTCGGCGGTTCGTTATCGTTGATCTGCAGGATGTACTCGCCGAGATCGGTTTCGATCGACTGCACACCCATCTGTCCGAGCACCTCGTTCAGGCGCATCTCCTCGGACACCATCGACTTCGTCTTGATCACCTTCTTCACGTCGTGCTTGCGCGCGATATCGGCGACGAGCTTCGCGGCGTCCTGCGTCGTCTCGGCGAACAGCACGGTGACGCCGCGTCGCGTCGCCTCGCGCTCGAACGTTTCGAGCCAGACGTCGAGGTTCTGCAACGCGCGGTCGCGGCGCTCCTTGAGCGCGGCGCGCGTCGCCGGAAAGTCGATCGCGGTCATCGCCGACGCACGCGCCGACACGAATTTCGTCGATAGCTTGGTCAGATTCTGCTGAAGGCGCTGGTCCGCGAGTTTCTGGCCCGCGCGCGCCTTGAACTGCATCGTTTGGACTTGCATGACGGCCTTGGGGATCGGGTTATCGATGTTGACTGCCAGCTGCTGACTGCCGTTGACTGCAGTGCTCGGGCCAGAACGCGCGGCTTACGCGTCGCCCGCCAGCACCTGCGCGATATGCAGCACGCGCGTGGTCGTATCGCCCGTGCGACGCAGGCGCCCTTCGATGTTCAGCATGCAGCCGAGATCGCCGAGCACGACGGTATTCGCGCCGCTTGCCTGAATGTTGCCGCATTTCTCGTCGACGATCGCCGTCGAGATATCGCCGAACTTCAGCGCGAAGGTGCCGCCGAAGCCGCAACAGTGCTCGCAGTTCTTCATCTCGGTCACAGCGACGCCCGCCTGCGCGAGCAGCGCGCGCGGCTGCTCCTTGACGCCCAGTTCGCGCAGACCCGAACACGAATCGTGATACGTGACGGGCCCCCGGAAGTCGCCCGGCGTCAGTTCGATCTTCGCGACGGTGGCGAGAAAATCGGTCAGTTCATAGACCTTCGGACGCAGGCGCGCGAAGCGGCCCATCAGCTCCGGATCGTTCGCGAAAAGATCGCCATAGTGCGTGCGGATCATCCCGCCGCAAGACCCCGACGGCACGACCACATAGTCGTACTGCTCGAACTCGCGCAGCGTCTTTTCCGCTAGATCGCGCGCAATGCCGCGATCGCCGGAGTTGTAGGCCGGCTGCCCGCAGCACGTTTGCGCCGGCGGCACGAAGACTTCGAAGCCTGCGCGCTCGATCAGCTTGATCGCGGAAAAGCCGATTTCGGGGCGCATCAGATCGATCAGGCAGGTGACGAAAAAACCGACTCGCATGAGTGCTCCTACGGGGAAACGTCCCTGATTATCCGCTGTTTGGCGCGCAATACCAACGCGTGACGGCCCCTACGCGCAATGAACCCGCAGTGAGCCGCACGGCGCCGCCCGTCGACGACAATTTCGACCGGCGTTCGCTTTTTTCACAATACGAGATACAATCTGTCTTCCGCTGTTTGACGCGTCAACCGTTTGGCCTTATGAGCGATACGAACCCGGACCCCAAAACCTCGATCCAGGTGATCGAGCGCATGATGCGCCTGCTGGACGCCCTCGCCGCGCACAGCGATCCCGTCAGTCTGAAGGAGCTTGCGCAGCGCACCGATCTTCACCCGTCCACTGCCCACCGGATCCTGAACGACATGGTGACGTGCCGGCTCGTGGACCGTTCCGACCCCGGCACTTACCGTCTCGGCATGCGGCTGCTGGAACTCGGCAATCTCGTGAAAGCGCGCCTGTCGGTGCGCGACGCCGCGCTGATGCCGATGCGCGAACTGCATAGGCTGACGGGCCAGACCGTGAACCTGTCGGTGCGCCAGGGCGATGAGATCGTCTACATCGAACGCGCCTACTCCGAACGCTCGGGCATGCAGGTCGTGCGCGCAATCGGCGGCCGCGCGCCGCTGCATCTGACCTCCGTCGGCAAGCTCTTTCTCGCCGCGGACGAATCGACCCGCGTGCGCGCGTATGCGACCCGCACGGGTCTGTCCGGCCATACGCAGAACAGCATCACCGATCTCGCGAAGCTCGAACGTGAGCTGTTGCATGTGCGCCAGCAAGCCTGCGCGCGCGACAACGAGGAGCTGGAGCTGGGCGTGCGGTGCATCGCGGCGGGCATCTACGACGATACGGGCAAGCTGGTCGCTGGTCTGTCGCTTTCCGCGCCCGCCGACCGCCTGCAGGATTCGTGGCTCGGTCAGTTGAGCAAGACGGCGCTCGTGATTTCCGAGTCGCTCGGCTATCACCCGCAGGAGCAACAAGCCGCTACGTCACCGGCGCAATCCGCGTGATTTACGTCTTGCCGCGTAATACGTCTGCAAGACGTTCGAATCCACGCAATCGAGTTTGAATCGACGCAATCAAAAAGCCCCGCTGATGCGGGGCTTTTTGTTGGGCTTCGTCGGGATGACGCTTGCGCTCACGTGCCTGCGCCGTTGGCGTCCGCGCTCGTGATGCGCTGTTCGCCGCCGTTGTCCAGCCACGTACGCAGACGCTGAGCGTCCGCGAAACGCGAATACTTGCCGGACGAATCGAGCAGCACCAGGATCATCGGGCGATCGTGAATTGTCGCCTGCATTACGAGGCACTCGCCTGCTTCGTTGATGAAGCCCGTCTTCTGCAGGCCGATATCCCACGACGAATTGCGCACCAGCGCGTTCGTGCTGTTGTACGCGATCGTGCGCTTGCCCGTGTACACCTCGTAGCTGCGATCCGTCGAGAACCTGCGGATCATCGGGTACTGATACGCGGCATTGACCATCTTCACGAGGTCGCGCGCGCTCGCTACGTTCTGGCTCGTCAGGCCCGTCGGGTTCTCGAAGTGCGTGTCGGTCATGCCGAGCGCCTTCGCCTTCGCGTTCATCGCCGCCATGAAAGCGGGACGGCCGCCCGGGAAATAGCGCGACAGCGCAGCTGCGGCGCGGTTTTCCGACGCCATCAGCGCGATATGCAGCATGTCTTCACGCGAGAGCACCGAACCGACGGACAGACGCGAGCCCGTGTTCTTCTCGTAGTCGCGGTCTTCGTCCGTAACTTCGATCTGCTCGGTCATCGGCGCCTTCGAATCGAGCACGACCATCGCCGTCATCAGCTTGGTGATCGACGCGATGGGCACGACCGCGCGCGAGTTCTTGTCAAACAGCGTCTCTGACGTATTCTGGTCGACCACATAAGCGACGCTCGAACGCAGCATCAGCGCATCAGGCGTCTCGTGCAGCCCGAACGCCGTGCCGACCGACGGCTGACGCGGTTCGAACGCGACGCGGCGAACGGCCGTGTGATGCCGGCCATTCATTGAGTACGCGACGCGGCGCTTCTTCGAAACGGGACGGGATTCTTCGTCGTTGGCGACGGCCGCCGCCTTCACGGCTTTCGACGACCGGCTGGAGACCTTCTCGGCAGCCGCTTTTCTGGACGACTTCTTGCCTGCTTTCGCGGCTTTGGCGGGCGCCGTGGCAGACGCGGCGAACGCGTCGACGGGAGCGGCAAAAGCCGCTGCGATGACCACCGAGGCAGCCACCGACAGAGCGGTGCTGAGCGCCGCGCCGTGCATCACTTTCAGTGACGAAAACATGTCGGTTTTCATTGGTGTTCTGGTTGGAGCGGCGAGAGAGTTTTCGCCAGTGTAGTAAAACAGTTAAAAATTAGCAATATTAAGCACTTATCGACCTTCCTTAAACCAAGTTGTCAGGCTTCGTTAAGAAAGACAATAAGCCACGGGTGCGCCATCGAAAATGCCAATGACGCGCCGGCATGTCGCCAATGCCTTGCCACTGAACGGGACTCACTCGATCAGCATATCGGCATATTCGACAGAAACTTGATCAGGGGAAGTACGGTCGCGTACGGTAGAGAATCGATCCGACTCGCAAACGTCCCGGAACGTGTTGCCGTCCGCACCCAATGCGCGTTTCGCAGACACTACAAGCCGCTCGACTTTTAAGCGACCACTGGATACAGCACAGCGCGCGTTTGACCGGAATGGAGTTTTAACGTTCCGCTACGGTTTTCGGTTTACCCGGGAATTTTACCTTTTCGACCAAAAATGTGCCGCTGGCGCGTCTCCGTCTTTCGCAGCTTGGGAGAGCGCATATTTTGCGGCACCACATCAGTGCAAACCCTAGTGTGCGGGCGCTTCACCGCAATGTCATAAACGCTACATAACCTACTGTTCTAGCAACGGTTTCTATGCGTTGTGCGTTGCACAAAATAGTTCTTGACTTCCATCAGAGCCGTCCTAAAATGGGAACCATTGCTGCGACGCACAACGCACTGCGGACCAGCGAACCCATCCGATCTGCAGTTAACCCAACTCGGTCCGCAATAGACGGGCCGGTAATCCAGGAGCGTAAACATGACTCTGCTGACCCCTGAGCAATTCGCCGCAGCGCAGAAGGCCAACCTCGAAACCCTGTTCGGCCTGACCTCGAAGGCATTCGAAGGCGTCGAAAAGCTGGTCGAGCTGAATCTGCAAGTCGTCAAGTCGACGATCGCGGAAAGCCAGGAAAACGCACAACGCGCGCTGTCGGTGAAGGACGCACAAGAACTGCTCGCGCTGCAAGCAGGCCTGACGCAGCCGGTGGCGGAAAAGGTTCTGTCGTATGGCCGTCACCTGTACGAAATCGCGTCGGCTACGCAAGCTGAATTTGCACGCGTCGCAGAAGCTCAATACGAAGAGCAGAACAAGAAGGTGCAAGCACTCGTCGAGAACGTCGCGAAGAACGCACCGGCTGGTTCGGAAACGGCTGTCGCCGTGATCAAGTCGGCCATCACGGCTGCTAACACGACGTACGAAACGGTTCACAAGGCAACGAAGCAGGCTGTCGAAATCGCTGAAAGCAACTTCAACGCGGCTGCAACGGCTGCATCGAAGGCCGCTTCGCAAGCTGCTGCTCAGGCTTCGCGTACGGCAGCATCGGCCAAGAAGGCTGCTGTCTAAGAATCAACGAAACGGTTTCAACGGATCGGGCCTCACCCGCGCCTGACGGATGCTCCATCATCCGTCGAGGCGCAGCC
This sequence comes from Paraburkholderia franconis, assembly GCF_009362735.1. Taxonomy (GTDB): domain Bacteria; phylum Pseudomonadota; class Gammaproteobacteria; order Burkholderiales; family Burkholderiaceae; genus Paraburkholderia; species Paraburkholderia franconis. The sequence goes on from NZ_WHNP01000007.1 coordinate 235,606, forward strand.
GCGAGAAACACTGTCGAAGTGACTGGCGGAACGGAATGGCGCCGCACGGTCAACGCTTCGGTGACCGGGCGGCCAGACGCTCCGATACGTTAAACAGCGTATCGTTTCCCCGGCTCAGGCCGGGATTTTTTTGCCCGCTCGCTAAGCATTCGCTTCGCTATCTGCCTCACCGCGCGTTTCGTGCAAGGCGCGACGGCGCGGCGGCGGCAATCGCGACGCTGCCCGCGACACCCATGAAAAACGGCGCGCCCTCTTTCGAGGGACGCGCCGTTATCACATGCGCTGAACGCGAAAGCGGCGTGACGAACTCACGCCGCTCGCCGCTCACTTCTTCTTCTGCGGCGGCAGATCCGTACAGACGCCTTCATACAGTTCGGCGGCCATGCCAATCGATTCGCCCAGCGTCGGGTGCGGATGGATCGTCTTGCCGATATCCGTTGCATCGGCACCCATCTCGATCGCGAGACACACTTCGCTGATCAGGTCGCCCGCATTCAGGCCGACGATGCCGCCGCCGATCACGCGATGCGTTTCTTCGTCGAAGATCAGCTTCGTGAAGCCTTCGTCGCGGCCGTTGGCGATCGCGCGACCCGACGCAGCCCACGGGAACACCGCCTTGCCGTACTTGATGCCTTCGGCCTTGCACTGGTCTTCCGTCTTGCCCGCCCACGCCACTTCCGGATCGGTGTAGGCCACCGACGGAATCTGCAGCGCGTCGAAGTACGCCTTTTCGCCATGCGCCGCTTCCGCCGCGACGTGGCCTTCATGCACGGCCTTGTGCGCGAGCATCGGCTGGCCGATGACGTCGCCGATCGCGAAGATGTGCGGCACGTTGGTGCGCTGCTGCCGGTCGACGTCGATGAAGCCGCGATCCGTCACGGCCACGCCTGCCTTGTCCGCGCCGATCTTCTTGCCGTTCGGGCTGCGGCCCACGGCGACGAGCACGAGGTCGTAGCGCTGCGGCTCTGCGGGCGCCTTCTCGCCTTCGAACGATACGTAGATGCCGTCCGGCTTCGCTTCGGCGGCCGTGGTCTTCGTCTTCAGCATGACGTTGGCGAAACGCTGGCTGTTGAACTTCTCCCAGACCTTCACGAGATCGCGGTCCGCGCCCAGCATCAGGCCGTCGAGCATTTCGACGACATCGATCTGCGCGCCGAGCGTCGCGTAAACCGTCGCCATTTCCAGCCCGATGATGCCGCCGCCGATCACGAGCATGCGCTTCGGAATCTGGGGCAGTTCGAGTGCGCCCGTCGAATCGACGACGCGCGGATCTTCCGGAATGAACGGCAGCTTCACGGCTTGCGAGCCGGCCGCGATGATCGCCTGCTTGAAGCGGACGACCTTCTTGCCGCTCTCGCCCTGCACTTCCATATGATGCGGATCGACGAACGTGCCGACACCCGTGACGACTTCGACCTTGCGCGCCTTCGCCATGCCGGCGAGACCGCCCGTCAGCTTCTTGACGACGCCCGACTTGAAATCGCGCAGCTTGTCGAGATCGATCTGCGGCTTGCCGAACGAGATGCCGTGGGCGGCGAGTTCGTCCACTTCGTCCATGACGAGCGCCGTGTGCAGCAGCGCCTTCGACGGAATGCAGCCGACGTTCAGACACACGCCGCCGAGCGTCGGGTAACGCTCGACGAGCACCGTCTTCATGCCGAGGTCGGCTGAGCGGAATGCGGCCGAGTAACCGCCGGGTCCCGCGCCGAGCACGAGCATGTCGCACTCGATGTCGGCCGAGCCGGAATAGCTGCCCGCTTGCGGCGCGGGCGCAGCAGCGGGAGCCGATGCAGGAGCCGCTGCCTTCGGTGCAGCCGCAGCCGCGCCGCCTGCGCCTTCCAGCAGCACGATCACAGTGCCTTCGGAAACGGCATCGCCGACCTTGACCTTCACTTCCTTGACCACGCCAGCCGCAGGGCTGGGCACGTCCATCGTCGCCTTGTCCGACTCGAGCGTGATGAGCGACTGCTCCTTCTCGACGCGGTCGCCGGCCCTCACGGCGATTTCGATGACGGGCACATCCTTGTAGTCGCCGATGTCCGGCACCTTGATCTCCTGCACGCCGCCTGCCGTCGATGCAGCAGCGGGCGCGGGCGCCGGTGCGGCCTTCTCCGGTTCCTTGCTGGCGTTGGCTTCGCCGGACGTTTCGACGAGGGCGATGACGGTGCCCTGCGAAACCTTGTCGCCGGCCTTGATGCGGACTTCCTTGACGGTGCCGGCCGTATCGCTCGGCACTTCCATCGACGCCTTATCCGATTCGAGCGTCAGCAGCGACTGCTCTTTTTCAATCGTGTCACCCGGCTTGATATTGACTTCGATGACATCGACGTCCTTGAAATCGCCGATGTCCGGCACCTTCACTTCGACGAGACTCATAGTGTCCCCTTCTCTTATTGACCGTGTTGAAAGAAGGCCGCGAAAACGCTGAACCGCGACAGCAGGCGCAGGCCCGATGCCGTCCGCCAGCAAGGCGACACGGCAAAGCAGGTTCAGCGAAGGCGCCTGAACGAACGCATCGACGCGACGTTCAGGCGCCAGCGGCTATCACATCAACAATCAAAGAATCACACGCCGGAAATCGGCAAGAATCGACCCAAGATACGCATTGAAGCGCGCGGCTTCGGCGCCATCGATCACGCGATGGTCATACGACAGCGACAGCGGCAGCGTCAGGCGCGGCACGAACTGCTTGCCGTCCCACACCGGCTTCATCGCGCTGCGCGACAGGCCCAGGATCGCGACTTCGGGCGCATTGATGATCGGCGTGAAGTTCGTGCCTCCGATGCCGCCGAGCGACGAGATCGAGAAGCAGCCGCCTTGCATCTGGTCGGGCTTGAGCTTGCCCTCGCGAGCGAGCTTCGACAGCTCCGCCATTTCCTTCGCGATATCGACGAGCCCCTTCTTGTCCGCATCGCGGATCACGGGCACGACGAGACCGTTCGGCGTATCGGCGGCGAACCCGACGTGGTAGTACTGCTTGAACACGAGGTTGTCGCCGTCGAGGCTCGCATTGAACGTCGGAAACTTCTTGAGCGCCCCGACGACGGCCTTGATCACGAACGCGAGCATCGTGAACTTCACACCCGCTTTTTCGTGCTCTTTGTTCAGTTGCACGCGCAGCGCTTCGAGGTCGGTGATGTCCGCTTCGTCGTTGTTCGTGACGTGCGGAATCATCACCCAGTTGCGATGCAGGTTCGCGCCGGAAATCTTCTTGATGCGCGACAGCGGCTTCGGATCGATTGGGCCGAACTTCGTGAAGTCGATCTTCGGCCACGGCAGCAGGCCGAGTTCGCCGCCGCCTGCAGCAGCCGGCGCGGCAGCCGCGCCAGGCGCCGCGCGCTGGCCCGTCATCACGCCCTTGACGAACGCGGTGACGTCGTCTTGCGTAATGCGTCCCTTCGGACCCGTGCCTTGCACGCGCGACACGTCGACGCCCAGTTCGCGCGCAAACTTGCGCACCGACGGCGACGCATGGCTCGCTCGATACGCGCCGCCTTCGCCTGCCGGAATGACGGGAGCCTGCGCGAGCGCGGACGGTTGAGCAGGCGCCGGCGACGGCGCGACGGGCGCGTCGGACGGCGCTTCTTCGTGCTTCGCGGCAGCGGGGGCCGGGGCCGGCGCGGCCGCGCCGCCCTCGGCTTCGAGCAGCACGATCAGCGTGCCTTCGGAGACGGCATCGCCGACCTTGACCTTCACTTCCTTGACGATGCCGGCGGCCGGGCTCGGCACGTCCATCGTCGCTTTGTCCGATTCGAGCGTGACGAGCGACTGCTCCTTCTCGACGCGATCGCCGACCTTCACGGCGACTTCGATCACGGGCACGTCCTTGTAGTCGCCGATATCCGGCACCTTCACTTCCTGCACGCCGCCACCCTTCGCAGCGGAAGCCGGAGCAGCGGCAGGAGCCGGCGCAGGCGCCGCCGCGGCAGGCGCGGGCGCAGCCGCTCCGTTGCCTTGCGCGGGCTTCGCGGCAGCGGCACCGCCTTCGCCGTCGAGCAGCACGATCAGCGTACCTTCCGACACCGTATCGCCAAGCTTGACCTTCACTTCCTTCACCGTGCCCGATGCCGGGCTCGGCACATCCATCGTCGCCTTGTCGGATTCCAGCGTGACGAGCGACTGCTCTTTCTCGACGGTATCACCCGCCTTCACCAGCACCTCGATTACAGGAATATCCTTGTAATCGCCGATGTCCGGTACCTTGACTTCGATCGCTTGGCTCATTGTTTTCTGTCTCCAGGGCCGCGCGCACCTCAGCCGCCCGCTTCGGGCGACGAGGTGCGCGTCAGGGGCTCGCGGGGGGATGCCTTAGACGGTCATCGGGTTGGGTTTGGACGGATCGAGGTTGTACTTCTTCAGCGCGTCGGCCACGACCTTGCGCTCGATCGTACCCTCGTCGGCCAGCGCGTTCAGCGCAGCGACCGTGGTCCAGTAGCGGTCGACTTCGAAGAAGTGACGCAGCTTCTCGCGCGTATCCGAGCGGCCGAAGCCGTCGGTGCCCAGCACGACGAAGCGTTGCGGCACGAACGCGCGGATCTGCTCGACGAGCGCGCGGACATAGTCGGTCGAGGCGACGACGGGGCCCTTCGCGTCTTTCAGCAGATTCTCGACATGCGACAGCTTCTTCTCGGCCAGCGGGTTCAGCAGGTTCTGACGCTGCACTTCGTGGCCTTCGCGAGCGAGTTCCGTGAAGCTCGGCACGCTCCACAGATCGGCCTCGACGCCCCAGTCGTTCTTCAGCAGGTCGGCGGCGGCGATCACTTCATTGAAGATCGTGCCCGCGCCCATCAGCTGCACACGCGGCGCCTTCGCGTTGTCCGCGCCCTTGCGGAACGCGTACATGCCCTTGATGATGTCCTTCGCCACGCTCTCGCCCTGCGGGATCGCCGGGTGCTCGTAGTTCTCGTTCATCACCGTGACGTAATAGAACACGTCTTCCTGCTCCTGCACCATGCGGCGCAGACCGTCCTGCATGATGACGGCGAGTTCGTAGCCGAACGTCGGGTCATAGCTGATGCAGTTCGGCACGGATGCCGCCCACAGCAGCGAATGGCCGTCTTCGTGCTGCAGGCCTTCGCCGTTGAGCGTCGTGCGGCCTGCCGTGCCGCCCAGCAGGAAGCCGCGCGAACGCATGTCGCCTGCCGCCCAGGCCAGATCGCCGATGCGCTGGAAGCCGAACATCGAGTAGAAGATGTAGAACGGGATCATGATCTCGCCGTGCGTCGAGTACGACGTCGCCGCTGCGATCCAGTCCGACATGCCGCCCGCTTCGTTGATGCCTTCCTGCAGGATCTGGCCCGTCGTCGATTCCTTGTAGAACATCAGCTGGTCGGAGTCTTCCGGCACGTACTTCTGGCCGTCCTGATTCCAGATGCCGATCTGACGGAACAGACCTTCCATGCCGAACGTGCGCGACTCGTCCGGCACGATGGGCACGACGCGCTTGCCGATCGCCTTGTCCTTCAACAGGATGTTGAGGATGCGCACGAACGCCATCGTCGTCGAAATCTCGCGGCCTTCGCCCGTGCCCTTCAAAAGCGGCTCGAATGCGTCGAGCGCTGGAACGGGCAGCGATTCCGCCTTCTGGCGGCGCGCCGGCAGATAGCCGCCTAGTTCCTGACGGCGGGCGCGCATGTATTCGAGTTCCTTCGAGCCTTCCTCGAACGTGAGATACGGCACGTGCGCGATCTCCTCGTCCGAGACGGGCAGACGGAACTGATCGCGGAAGTGCTTGAGCGCCTCCACCTGCATCTTCTTCTGCTGGTGGGTGATGTTCATCGCCTGGCCGGCTTCGCCCATGCCGTAGCCCTTGATCGTCTTCGCGAGGATCACGGTCGGCTGGCCCTTCTTCTGCGTCGCGGCGTGGAATGCCGCGTAAATCTTGTGCGGATCGTGGCCGCCGCGATTCAGGTTCCAGATGTCGTCATCGGACCAGTCGGCGACGAGCGCCTTCAGCTCCGGCGTGTTGAAGAAGTGCTCGCGGACAAATGCGCCCGACTCCGACTTGTACGTCTGGTATTCGCCGTCGACGACTTCCATCATCCGGCGCATCAGCGCGCCCGACTTGTCGCGCGCGAAGAGCGCATCCCAGCGGCTGCCCCAGATCACCTTGATGACGTTCCAGCCTGCGCCGCGGAATTCGCTTTCCAGTTCCTGGATGATCTTGCCGTTGCCGCGCACGGGACCGTCGAGGCGCTGCAGGTTGCAGTTGATCACGAACACGAGGTTGTCGAGACGCTCGCGGCCGGCCATGCCAATTGCGCCGAGCGATTCCGGCTCATCCGTTTCGCCGTCACCGAGGAACGCCCACACCTTGCGGCCGTCCGTCTTCGCGATGCCGCGCGCCTGCAGGTACTTCATGAAGCGCGCCTGGTAGATCGCCATGATCGGGCCGAGGCCCATCGACACCGTCGGGAACTGCCAGAAGTCGGGCATCAGCCACGGGTGCGGATACGACGAGATGCCCTCGCCGCCCACTTCCTGTCGGAAGTGGTCGAGCTGCCTGTCGGACAGGCGGCCGAGCAGGAACGCACGCGAGTAGACGCCCGGCGACGAGTGGCCCTGGACGAACACGAGGTCGCCGCCGTGATCTTTGGACGGCGCGTGCCAGAAGTGGTTGAAGCCGACGTCGTACAGCGTCGCGGCCGACGCGAACGATGCGATGTGGCCGCCGACGTTGGTTTCCTTGCCGGCGCGCAGCACCATCGCCATCGCGTTCCACCGCGTGTACGAGCGGATGCGGTGCTCGACGTCCTGGTCGCCCGGAATATTCGCCTGATTCGCGACGGGGATCGTGTTGATGTACGGGGTGTTGGCGGAGAACGGCAGATGCTCGCCATGCACGCGGGCAAATTCGATCTGCTTCTCGATGAGGTAGTGAGCGCGGTCGGGACCGACAGCAGAAATCACGCCATCTAGCGCTTCGAGCCATTCGGCGGTTTCTTGCGGGTCGCCATCGTCTTTGGCGTTGGCGACGTACTTCATGACTTCGTCGGGTACAGCGGACATGCTCGTCTCCTGGATATGGGGAACGCACTGTGAACAGGCGGCGCGGACGAACCTCGACCGCGGCAGCTTCCGGCCGATTGTAATAAGGCCCACAATGCCTGCGCAAGGAAATTTTCAGATTACGAGAGCGTTTCTCATAATGCGGAAAATTGTTGCGGCGCACCCTGGTTTGACTGCCCATCAGCGAGTACGTCGGCTAGTTTGCGCCGAATTGCGCGACTTTCATCGCTTTTTTGCGGCAATTGCGTGTCAGCCGCTGCGCTACAATGCGAGCCATGTTGACCGATCGGCTTTTCGCACGTTCGGCGCGCTCCGCCGGTTCGTCGGCGGATTCGTCGCCGTCTCGCTGGCACCACGGACCTTGGTGGTCGAATTCCTATTTGCTGACGCCGCTCCTGTCGATCCTCGTTTTCCTGGTCGTCATGAGCCTGATTTTATGGAGCCTGAACCGGCGCGAACAGCAGCAGCAGGAAGACACGCTTTACCGCAATGTCGCGTGGGCGCAGCAGCAGATCCGGCTGTCGATGACGGGCGCGCAGGAGCAGCTGCAGGCGCTCTCGCGCGATCTCGTCTCCGGTCGCGCCGACCCGCATTCTTTCCAGGTGTCGACGGCCGACATCATGCAGGGGCATCCCGAGATCCTCTACATGAACTGGTATACGAGCGCGCAGCAGCCGCGCTGGCCGAACAACGCGCTGCCCGGCCTGGGCCAGCGCCTCGCCAAGCCCAATGACCAGCAGATGGACGAGGCCGTCAAGGCCGCATTCGCCGAAGCGCGCAACACGCGCCGCCAGGTCTACTCGCCGTTGATGTACGACGATGTCGGCAACGGCTACATCACGCTGCAGACGCCCGTCTATCGTGACCGCGAGTTCCTCGGCACGGTCGCCGCCGTGTTCTCGATCGAAGGGATATTGAAGCGCGACATCCCGCCCGAGCTGTCGGCGAAGTACAAGATCTCGATCATCGACATCAACAACCGCGAGCTGGCCACGACGTCGACACGCCCGCGCCTGCCACGCGACGCGTACTACGACCTGCCGCTCGACCCGCCCGGACAGGGCGTGTCGGTGCGCGTCTACGCGTATCCGCAGATGACCAACTTCACGAACAACACGCTCGTGTGGCTGGTCGCGGGGCTGTCGTGCTTCGTGCTGTGGAGTCTGTGGAGCCTGTGGAAGCACACGCGTCAGCGCTTCGAGGCGCAACAGGCGCTGTACGCCGAAGCGTTCTTCAGGCGCGCGATGGAAAACTCCGTGCTGATCGGCATGCGCGTGCTCGACATGCACGGCCGCATCACGCACGTGAATCCCGCGTTCTGCCGGATGACGGGCTGGGACGAAAGCGATCTCGTCGGCAAGAACGCGCCGTTCCCATACTGGCCACGCGATTCGTACCCGGAGATGCAGCGGCAGCTCGACATGACGCTGCGCGGCAAGGCGCCCTCTTCCGGGTTCGAGCTGCGCGTGCGCCGCAAGGACGGCTCGCTGTTTCATGCGCGCCTGTATGTATCGCCGCTGATCGACAGTTCGGGACGGCAAACGGGCTGGATGTCGTCGATGACGGACATCACGGAGCCGAAGCGCGCGCGCGAAGAACTCGCCGCTGCGCACGAACGCTTCACGACGGTGCTCGAAAGCCTTGATGCCGCCGTCTCCGTGCTCGCCGCCGACGAAGCCGAACTGCTGTTCGCGAACCGCTATTACCGGCACCTGTTCGGCATCCGCCCCGACGGCCATCTCGAACTCGCGGGCGGCGGCAGCTTCGATAGCTCCGCCGCGTCGTCGGATTCGATCGACATGGTCGACGCGTTCGCGGGCCTGCCCGCCGCCGCGCTCACCGAAAGCACCGCCGACGCGCAGGAAGTCTACGTGCAAGGCATCCAGAAATGGTTCGAGGTGCGTCGCCAGTACATCCAGTGGGTCGACGGCCACCTCGCGCAGATGCAGATCGCCACCGACATCACGACCCGCAAGCAGGCGCAGGAACTCGCGCGCCAGCAGGACGAAAAGCTGCAGTTCACGAGCCGCCTGATGACGATGGGCGAGATGGCGTCGTCGCTCGCGCACGAGTTGAACCAGCCTCTCGCGGCCATCAATAACTATTGCTCTGGAACCGTGGCGCTGGTTAAATCTGGTCGGACAACTCCCGACAACCTGTTACCAGTCCTCGAAAAGACCGCGCAGCAGGCGGTTCGGGCCGGCATGATCATCAAGCGCATCCGCGAATTCGTGAAACGCAGCGAACCGAAACGACAGGCCACCCGCGTCGCCGACATCGTCGCCGACGCCGTGGGTCTCGCCGAGATCGAAGCGCGCAAGCGCCGCATCCGCATCGTGACGGACATGCGCTCGCGCCTGCCCGTCATCTATGTCGATCCGGTGCTGATCGAGCAGGTGCTCGTGAACCTGCTGAAAAACGCCGCCGAAGCGATGCACGACGCGCGGCCCGATGCCGTCGATCCCGTGATTCGCGTCGTCGTGCGGCTCGACTCCGGCTTCGTGTGCATCAGCGTCGTCGACCAGGGTCCGGGCGTCGACGAGGCCACGGCCGAGCGTCTCTTCGAACCGTTTTACAGCACCAAGTCCGACGGCATGGGCATGGGGCTGAACATTTGCCGTTCGATCATCGAATCGCATCGCGGACGCCTGTGGGTGGTGAACAACGTCGAATCCGACGGCCACATCACGGGCGCCACTTTCCATTGCAGTCTGCCTATTGGAGAGCCTGACGGCCCGAGCAACGGCGGGTCCGAGGCGTCGACACCACAAACCGTTACGGGAGAGCTATGAACACCCCAGTTACCACACAGGAAACCGTGTTTGTCGTCGATGACGATGAAGCGGTACGAGATTCGCTGCGCTGGCTGCTGGAGGCGAACGGCTATCGCGTTCAATGCTTCTCCGCCGCGGAGCAGTTCCTCGACGCATGGCAGCCGCATCAGCATCCTGGCCAGATCGCGTGCCTGATTCTCGACGTGCGAATGTCGGGCATGAGCGGCCTCGAATTGCAGGAGCGCCTGATCACCGACAATACGCTGTTGCCTATCATCTTCGTGACGGGTCACGGCGACGTGCCGATGGCCGTGTCGACGATGAAAAAAGGCGCGATGGACTTCATCGAAAAGCCGTTCGACGAAGCCGAACTGCGCAAGCTCGTCGAGCGCATGCTCGACAAGGCGCGCAGCGAAAGCACCAGCGTCCAGCAGCAGCGCGCAGCCGCCGAGCGGCTCGGCAAGCTCACGGCGCGCGAGCATCAGGTGCTCGAGCGCATCATCGCGGGCCGTCTGAACAAGCAGATCGCCGACGATCTCGGCATCAGCATCAAGACGGTCGAAGCGCACCGCGCGAACATCATGGAAAAGCTCAACGTGAACACGGTGGCTGACCTGCTGCGTCTCGCGTTGTCTAACAAGCCACAGCAGGCGCAATAACGCCAGCGCGCCGCGAGGGCGTCATCGCGTGATGGCGGCCCCGCAGCCCGGAGCCCACGCCCGCTGTTTGTCTTGCTTGTTGCGTGGGCGTCCGAAGCATCGTTGATGTCATCATGCGGCGCTGCTTTCGCGGCGCCCTTCGTCGATTCCCCTCTTCGCACCGCCTCGCGCGTCTTCGCGCTTCGGCTTCATCGGCTCCCGTTTTGCGCGTGCCGCCGCCTTTCCGCACTTCGGCTCCGCCGTTTCCCATTTTGCGCGTGACACCGCATTTCGTTAGCCATCCAAACTAAATCGCATCGCGCGACGAGCCGCGTCTTCATACATCGTCCTCGCTCTGTCGCCGTTTCCGCCGTCAACGCTGCGATGCACGCGACATACGGCGCTCACATCGCCGGTTCACATCGGGCTTGCGCGCGCACCTCACTTCCATTATCAGTCGATTTACACCGTCGTTCCCTCATCGCTCCATTGCCACAACACGCGTCGCGGCACGTCGGAATCGACTGACAGCCGCCGCGCTCACAACGCAGCAAGGAGGTTCTCACCGTGAATCGATACGAACGCTACCGGCCCCGCACATGGCTGCTTTGCGCGGCGCTTGCGGGCATGCCGCTCGCCGCGGGCATCGTCGCACCCGTTGACGCCATCGCGCAGACACCTGCGAAAGTCTCGAACCAGCAACTCGATTCGCTGACGGCGCCCATCGCCCTCTACCCGGATGCGCTGCTCGCGCAGGTGTTGATGGCCTCGACCTTTCCACAGGACGTGGATGCGGCCGCCGCGTGGTCGAAGTCGAACGCGCAATACAAGGGCGACGATGCCGTCAAGGCCGTCGCGTCGGAACCGTGGGACCCGAGCGTGCAATCGCTCGTTGCGTTCCCGCAGGTGCTCGCGACGATGGCCTCGAAGCCCGACTGGGTCACGCAGATCGGCAACGCGTTTCTCGCGCAGCCGAACGACGTGATGGACTCCGTGCAGCGGCTGCGCAAGCAGGCGCAGTCGGCGGGCAATCTGAAGACGACCGAGCAGCAGAAGGTGATCGTCGAGCAGAACACGATCCAGATCCAGCCGGCCAATCCGCAAGTGGTCTATGTGCCGACGTACAACCCGACTGTCGTCTACGGCACGTGGCCTTATCCCGCCTATCCGCCCGTGTACGTGCCGCCTCCTCCCGGTTACGCGATCGCGTCGGGGTTCGCGGCGGGGCTCGCATTCGGAGCGGGCGTGGCCGTCGTCAATTCGCTGTGGGGCGGATTCAACTGGAACAACCATGACGTCAACATCAACGTCAATCGTTACAACAACGTCAACGTCAACAACCGGATCACTTCGAACACCGCGACCTCGAACTGGAACCGCAACGCGAACGTCAACCGCAACAACGCGAACATCAACCACAACAATGCCAACATCGACAACAATCTGGCCGCGCAGCGCGATCAATATCGCGGACGCGACGCATCGCGCGCGCAGGCACAGCAGACACTACAGAACCGCACCGGTCAGAACCTGAGCGGCAATGCGAGCCAGCGCGTGCAGAACATCCATCAAGGCGGCGCTAACGCGGGCGAGATCCGCAACAGCGCGCAGAACCTGAACCGCGACAACGCATTGCGCGGCGCAGGCGACGGCGCGGGCTCGCGACAGGAGTTGCAGCGCGGACAGGCAAGCCGTCAGTCGCTCGCGAGCAACCGTGTCGGAGCGGGCGGCGGCGGTCAGCAGTTCGGCGGCGGCGAGGCGGGAGGCGGCCGGCTCGGGGCCGGCGGCGCAGGACAGGCAGGCGGAGGTTTCAGCGGCGGCGCAGGCGCAGGCAGGGGCGGAGGCGGCTTTGGCGGCGGTGCAGGCGGTGGCGGCGGACACCAGTTCCATCGCCGCTGAGCGAACGATCACGAACAGCCACAAGCAATCGCAACCCGTCGCGAACGATCACGAACGATCGACAGGAGGCACACATGATCCGCATTTCGACCCGCCGCGCACTGCGCGCGCTGCTTTGCGCGCGCCAGATCGCGCCGCGCGCTGCCCTTTCACACGTTCCCCCCGATTCCGCCGCCTTGCCGTTTCCGCGCGCATCGAATGCGCTCGCGGCCGTGGCCGCGGTGACGATATTCGCCGCTGCGCAACCCGCCGCTGCGCAGGCCGTCTATCCGACGCCCGACGCTGCCGCCAGCGCGTTTGCCGACGCGCTCGCGACGAACGACCATCCGGCGATGGAGAAAGTGCTCGGCAAGAACTATGGCCGCTACATCCCGACCACCAACATTGGCGAGGACGACATCTACACGTTCCTCGGGCAATGGGCGAAAGGCCATCAGATCGGCGACGATCCGGCGCCGCGCCACGGCCGCAAGAGCGTGCATCTGGCCGTCGGCACGGACGGCTGGACGCTGCCGATTCCGATCGTGCAGAGCGCGCGCGGCTGGCAGTTCGATACGCCCGCCGCCACCGACGAGATGCTCACGCGCCGCATCGGCCGCAACGAGCGCGCGGCGATTCTCACGTCGCTCGCATACGTCGATGCGCAAAACGACTATCGAAGCCAGATGCAGCACTACGCGCAGAAGTTCATCAGCTCGCCCGGCCAGCGCGACGGACTCTACTGGCCCACTGCGCCCGGCGAACCCGAAAGCCCGCTCGGGCCGCTCGCCGCGACGATGCCGCATCAGGTCGCGCCGGGCGAAGCGTACAACGGCTATCACTACCGCATCCTCACGTCGCAGGGCGCGAACGCCGAGGGTGGCGCACAGAACTACGTGCAGGACGGCGCGCTGTCGAAAGGCTTCGGCCTCGTCGCGTGGCCGGCGGAGTATGGCAAGACGGGCGTGATGAGTTTCATCGTCAACCAGAACGGCCAGGTCTACCAGAAGAATCTCGGCGCGCAGACGTCACGCACGGCGAGCGCGATCACGTCGTTCAATCCCGATTCGTCGTGGACGACGACGCAGCCCTGAACGCGCATTGAACGTACCTTGAACGTGCGTTGAAATCTTCGCGATGACCGCGCGTCGCACTGGCCGCCTGCCCCGGCGGCGGCCAGTGCGCTGGTCCACGGAGCCAACCGAACCCATCCCCGACGGTATAATGTCGAACTTCGCTGCGGCGCGGTTTTCGCGCCGTGCGCTTTTCGGCACGCGACCTGTTCCTGCCTCCGAGCGCCATCCGTGCGATTCGCGACGGCCGCGCGAGAGCGCATGTCGCGAACGCGCGCGCAGCAGGCGCTGCATGCGCGGCAACGTGATCACACGCCCCGCGCCTGCCCGCGCCGCACGCATTCCGAACACCGTATCTCGACCGACCATGACAGCCAAACTGATCGACGGCATCGCCCTTTCCAAGACCCTGCGCGCCGACGTCGCCACGCGCGCCGCCGCCCTCACCGCCCGCGGACATCAGCCCGGTCTTGCCGTCGTGCTCGTCGGCGACAATCCCGCCAGCGAGGTCTACGTCCGCAACAAGGTGAAGGCCTGCGAGGACAACGGACTCTTCTCGTCGTACGACCGCTATCCCGCCACCATGACGGAAGCGGAATTGCTCGCGCGCATCGACGAGCTCAACCGCGATCCGAAGATTCACGGCATCCTCGTGCAATTGCCGCTGCCCGCGCATATCGACAGCCACAAGGTGATCGAAGCGATCGCGCCCGAGAAGGACGTCGACGGCTTTCACGTCGCGAACGCGGGCGCGCTGATGACGGGCAAGCCGCTCTTTCGCCCGTGCACGCCGTATGGCGTGATGAAGATGTTCGAAGCGTACGGCATCGAATTGAAGGGAGCGAACGCCGTCGTGATCGGGCGTTCGAACATCGTCGGCAAGCCGATGGCGCTGCTGCTGCTCCAGGCGAACGCGACGGTGACGGTCTGCCACAGCAAGACGCGCGATATCGCCGCGTACACCCGTGATGCCGATATCGTCGTGGTCGCGACGGGCCTGCGCAACACGCTGACCGCCGACATGGTGAAACCCGGCGCAACCGTGATCGACGTCGGCATGAATCGCGACGACCTCGGCAAGCTGTGCGGCGACGTCGACTTCGCGAACGTCAAGGAAGTGGCCGGCCACATCACGCCCGTGCCGGGCGGCGTCGGCCCGATGACGATCACGATGCTGCTCGTCAACACGATCGAAGCCGCCGAACGCGCGGCGGGCAACGCCTGAACGGTCCTCGGGACAACCGCGCTCGTTCGTCGGATCGCGCGGGTCGGCCTTAGCCATCCGCGCGCGTGCAGTCAGCGGATCAACGCGTCATCAGAAAGGCGGCCAGCGGACGGTCAGATCCGCTGCCGACGTCGGCGCGCTTTCGGCCGTCGCGTCGCGCTCGAGTTTGCGGGCCGCGCTGCGTGCGAGCCGCGCGCGGCACCAGTTCATCGCGGGCCGCTCGATCCAGCGCGACGACAGCGCCGCGCACGCAAGAATGAATGGCGCGCTGACCAGTATCGACAGCATCGGAGGCATGCGCGGCGCGAGGGCCGCCACGCACTGCTGCACCATGAACCCATACAGATAGATCGCGTACGAATAGTCGTGGCGCGGCACCCAGCGGCGCAGCGACGGCGTCGCGCTCACCCACAACAGTCCGTAGACGAACGCGAGATAGAACAGCGCTTGCGCGCCTGCCGTATCGCGAAACACGAGAAACACCAGCATCAGTCCGAGCGCGGCCAGGCCGTTGATGTTGACGTGCTCGCGCCATCCATACAGCAGCATGCCAAGAAAGAAAAACGGCTCGGGGAAGAACGAATAGCCGCCCGCCTTCTCCGCGAAATCGCGCCAGCCGACATGCAGCTCCGCCACGTTCACACGCAGCGAAAACGCGGCCGCCGCAAGCAGCACGGCGATCAAGCTGCCCTTGCGCGTCGACAGCAGACCGAACACGCCCGTGACCAGCACGAGCAGATAGCAGCGCACTTCGAGCGGCAACGTCCATAGCGGAGCGCACACATCGTGTGCGAAGCGGTTGTGCTCGAACACGCCCGGCAACGTCCAGCCGCGCTTCATCACGAGCGTCGAGAAATAGTCGAGGTTGCGCCACGTGATACCCGAAGCAAAATAGTCGTGCAGTGTGAGCGTCGTGAAGATCGGCCCGACGACGAAGATCGCCGCCAGCGACGCGCCGACCAGAGCCGGCAGCAGACGCGCAAGACGCAACACGATGAAGCGCGGCACCGAGCGCTGCCTGTCGAAGCTCGCGCTGACCAGCAGTCCGCTCAGCAGAAAGAATGCGTACACGCCGAGACTGCCCGCGCCGTCGAACCCCAGCGCGGACGCGACGCCGTCGGTCGCGTCCGTCCTCTGGATCACGTAAGCATGGCAATAGACGACGGCGCACGCGGCGACCAGTCGCACGAGATCGAAGTTGTTGGCGTCGCGAGCGAGCGCGCGCGAGAGAGTGCTCGAATGCGGAGTCATCGGGATGCTACCTGCTGCGAAGCGGCCGCCGCGCAACGGCGAGCGGCAATGGAAGGATGCGCAATCGGCACGAACGACAGGTACGCGCGAGACACGCAAGACACACGCAAGACACACGCGAGACGCGCGCGCCGACCGTTCAACGATGCGCGAAAATTGCTGTTGCGACCGTTCGCTTGCCCACTTTCCCGTTCTGGTACAAATATCCGTGAGCCCGCAGCTTCTGCGCACGGGCGGCAGTTCTGATAATTTGTGCTGCAACCGATCGATCCCGGCTGGAAATGGCGAATGGCGCCCCAATATGCGTCGCAGGACGCCAGACGACGGCCCGCATGTGCGCGGGCCGTGCCATGCGCGCCGCTCCGTTTCGGGCCCGGCTGACCGTCATCCGGGCCTTCACTCAACGCGTCAGACAGGAAGCAATATGTCCACATCCCAATCGACATCCGGCAATCCGCTCCTCGATTTCTCCGATCTGCCGCGCTTTGGCGAGATCCGCCCCGAACACGTGACGCCTGCCCTCGACGTGCTGCTCGCGGATGCGAACGCCGCCGTCGACCGCGCGAGCGAGCCGTCGACGCCCGCGTCGTGGGCCGACGTCGTCGAGCCCGTCGAACGCGCGACGGAGCCGCTGTCGCGCGCTTGGGGCGTGATCGGCCATCTGAATGCCGTCGCCGATACGCCGGAACTGCGCGCCGTCTACGGCGAGAACCTGCCGCGCGTCACCGAGTTCTGGTCGAGCGTTGGACAGAATCTCGCGCTGTACGAGAAGTACAAGTCGATCGCCGCCGCCAGCGATTTCGAATCGCTGACGGGCGAGCGCAAGAAGATTCTGAACAATGCGCTGCGTGACTTCCGGCTGTCGGGCGCCGAACTGCCCGAAGACCAGAAGCCGCGTTTCGCGGAGCTGCAGGAACGTCAGGCCGCGCTGTCGAAGGCGTTTTCGGATCACGTGCTCGACGCGACCAATGCATACGCGTATATCGCCGAAAGCCAGGACGAACTGGCCGGGCTGCCCGAAGACGTGATCGCAGCCGCTCGCGAAGCGGCCGAGCGCGACGGCAAGAGCGGCTGGAAGTTCACGCTGCATTTCCCGTCGTACTTCCCGGTGATGCAGTACTCGGAAAACCGCGCGATGCGCGAGACGATGTACCGCGCCTACGTCACGCGCGCGTCCGAGCTCGGTCCGCAATACGGCAAGGGCAACGGCGACTGGGACAACACCGCGAACATCGCCGAAAGCCTGAAGCTGCGCGAAGAAGAAGCGCATATGCTCGGCTACAAAAACTTCGCCGAAGTGTCGCTCGCGCCGAAGATGGCCGAGTCGCCCGAGCAGGTGATGACGTTCCTCGAAGACCTCGCGACGCGCGCGCGTCCGCATGCCGAGCACGACTGGCAGGAGCTGCGCGAGTTCGCCGCGAGCGAGCTGGGCCTCGGCGAATTGCAGCCATGGGATGTCGCGTTCGCCGCCGAGCGTCTGCGTCAGAAGCGCTACTCGTTTTCCGAAAACGAAGTGAAGCAATACTTCCCGGAAGACACGGTGCTCAAGGGCCTGTTCAAGGTCACGGAGACGCTCTTCGGCGTAAAGATCCGTCGCGACGAAGCGGCGACGTGGCATCCGGACGTGCGCTTCTTCCGCGTCGAGAATCAGGACGGCGGCCTCGTCGCGCAGTTCTATCTCGACCCGTACGCGCGCGAAGGCAAGCGCGGCGGCGCATGGATGGACGATGCGCGCTCGCGGCGCAAGCCCGTCGACGGCGCGGTGCAGACGCCCGTCGCGTATCTGACGTGCAACTTCTCGGCGCCCGTGGGCGGCAAGCCCGCGTGCTTCACACACGACGAAGTGATCACCCTCTTCCACGAATTTGGACACGGGCTGCATCACATGCTGACGCGCGTCGACGAACTGGGCGTGTCGGGCATCAACGGCGTCGAATGGGATGCCGTCGAGCTGCCGTCGCAGTTCATGGAAAACTTCTGCTGGGAGTGGGACGTGCTGAGCGACATGACTTCGCACGTCGATACCGCGAAGCCGCTGCCGCGCGAACTGTTCGACAAGATGCTTGCCGCGAAGAACTTCCAGAGCGGTCTGGGCACGCTGCGTCAGATCGTGTTCTCGATGTTCGACATGAAGCTGCACGTCGACTTCGACACGTCCGGTGCAAAGAGCGCGAACGATCTCGCGCGCGAAATCAACGAACGCTTCCACGTGATTCCGCAGGCCGCGTTCTCGCGCTGGCCGAATACGTTCAGCCATATCTTCGCGGGCGGCTACGCGGCGGGCTACTACAGCTACAAATGGGCTGAAGTGCTCTCCGCCGATGCGTATGCGGCATTCGAAGAAGCCGCGCAGTCGGGCACGGGCAGCGTGCTCGACGCGGCGACGGGCACGCGGTATCGCAAGGAGATTCTCGAAGTGGGCGGCAGCCGTCCCGCGATGGAATCGTTCAAGGCATTCCGCGGCCGAGAGCCGAATATCGACGCGCTGCTGCGTCACAACGGCATGGCGCCTGGCGCCGTGCCTGGGGCGGCGCATTGACGGTGCTGCGGATGCGGACAGGGGCGCGCAGCCGGCGCGCCCGCGCGTAGCGCTTCAACGCAGGCGCTCGCGAGTTCTGCTGCAAGGCGGGTTCGGGATGACCGGACCCGCTTTTTTATTCGCGCGTGTGCTTATTCCGTCAACGCGGTGACGGGCGCGTGATCCGAAGGCTGATCCCACTTGCGCGGCGTCTTGTCGACATCGCAATGCGTGCAGCTCGCCGCGAGCGGCTTCGACAGCAGAATGTGGTCGATGCGCAGCCCCGCATTGCGGCGGAACGCGAGCATCCGGTAGTCCCACCACGTGAAGGTTTTCTCAGGCTGCTCGAAGAGCCGGAACGAATCGACGAGGCCGAGTTCGATGAGGCGCTGGAACTGCGCGCGCTCTTCCGGCGACACGAGGTTCTGCCCTTCCCACGCCTTTGGATCATGCACGTCGCGGTCTTCGGGCGCGATGTTGTAGTCGCCGAGCAGCGCGAGCTTCGGATACTGCGCCAGTTCGCCCGCGATCCAGTCGTGCAGCGCATCGAGCCAGCGCAGCTTGTACGCGAACTTGTCGGTGCCGGGCGCCTGGCCGTTCGGGAAGTAAGCGGAGATCACGCGCACGCCATCGATGGTTGCGGCGATCACGCGCTGCTGCGGGTCGTCGAAGCCGGGAATGTTGCGCACGATGTTGCTTTCATCGACGCTCACGCCGTCGCGCACGAGGATGCCGACGCCGTTATAGGTCTTCTGTCCCGCGAACCAGCTGCGGTAGCCCTTTGCTTCGAGTTCGGCGCGCGGAAATTTTTCGTCGGGCAGCTTCAGTTCCTGAAGACACAGCACGTCGGTCTGGCTGAGTTCGAGCCAGTCGATCACATGCTGCTGACGAACCTTCAGGGAGTTCACGTTCCACGTGGCTAATTTCATCGCTCGTTCTCGTTCTCTCGGGTGCCGGATGGAATCTTACCGCGATCGCGCAGCGCGGCTCCGTGCGCAAATAAAAAAGCAAAAGCCCGCAACGCTTGCGGCGATGCGGGCTTCGAATGCTGAGGCCGTGTGGAGCAGGACACGATGCCATGAAACTGGTTGCGGGGACAGGATTTGAACCTGTGACCTTCGGGTTATGAGCCCGACGAGCTGCCAGACTGCTCCACCCCGCGTCAGAGGAAGCGAATTGTACTGACACCTGCGGCACGCGTCAAACACTTGAGCGATTTTTTTAACCATCTTCTGCTAGAGGCCGGCGACGCTGGCGTATCAGGCACTCATTACACGGACTCCCTGCGCGGATTCACAGAAGGATTCACTGCGTGTTCGCTTCGATCGCCCAGTCGACGGCCCTTTGCGCATGCAGCGCCGTCGTATCGAAGACGGGCAGCGCGGAGTCGTCCTGCTTGACCAGCAGCGTGATCTCCGTGCAGCCCAGGATGACGGCCTGCGCGCCGCGCGCTTTCAAGTCCTCGATCACGTTTCGATAGATCTCGCGCGAAGGCGGCTCGATCACGCCATGACACAGTTCGTCGTAGATGATCCGGTGCACGTTCGCACGGCCCTCGTCACCGGGGACCAGCGTATCGAGCCCGAAACGCTCGCGCAGGCGCCCGGCGTAGAACGTCTGCTCCATCGTGTAGCGCGTGCCGAGCAACCCGACACGCTCGACACCCGCCGCGCGCAGCGCTTCGCCCGTCGGATCGGCGATGTGCAGAAAAGGCACGGTGATCGCCGCTTCGATGGCTTCGTACACGCGGTGCATCGTGTTCGTCGCGAGCAGCACGAGATCGGCGCCGCCGCGCTCCAGTTGCCGCGCGGCATCGGCCATCTGCGCGCCGAGCGCATGCCAGTCTCCCGCGCGCTGATTTGCTTCGACGGGCGCGAAATCGACCGTCAGCATCAGGCTGCGCGCGTTGTGATGGCCGCCGAGGCGCGCCTTTGCGTGACGGTTCATCAGCCGGTAGTACTCGGCCGACGATTCCCAGCTCATCCCGCCGATCACGCCTATCGTCTTCATATCGCTTCGTGCCCGTTCATGTTGGTTGTGTCCCGTCCGCCGAGTATAGGACGGCGGCGCGCGCAAGCGGTACGGATCGCGTGCTGCCGGCCGGTACAGCACGGTCGTTTGTCCTATGCCGTCGGGACGATGCCGGATCAACGCCACACGCACTTCTTCCGCCGATAGAATCGACGTCATGCAAAGGAGCCGCCCATGGACCTGATCATCCGTCGTGCCGTATTGCCGCGCAGCGCAGCACAACCGAATGGCCCCGTCGATATCGGCATCGAGGGCGGCCGCATCGCCGCCATCCAGCCGACGCTCGCTGCCACCGCGCGCGAAGAAATCGACGCGAACGGCTCGCTCGTCACGCCGCCATTCGTCGATGCACATTTCCATATGGACGCGACCCTCTCGTATGGCTTGCCGCGCGTGAACGAGTCGGGCACCTTGCTCGAAGGCATCGCACTATGGGGCGAGTTGAAGCCGCATCTCACGCAGGAAGCGCTGGTCGCTCGCGCGTTGCAGTATTGCGATTGGGCCGTCGCGCGCGGGCTGCTGGCCATCCGCACGCACGTCGATGTGTGCGACGAGCGCCTGCTCGCCGTCGAAGCGCTGCTCGAAGTGAAGCGCCGCGTTGCGCCATATATGGATCTGCAACTGGTCGCGTTTCCGCAAGACGGACTGCTGCGCAGCGCGGGCGCGTTCGACAACCTCAAGCGCGCGATCGCGATGGGCGTCGACGTAGTCGGCGGCATTCCGCATTTCGAGCGCACGATGACGGACGGCGCGGAGTCGGTGCGCCTGCTATGCGAGTTCGCGGCCGAGAAAGGCTTGCGCGTCGACATGCATTGCGACGAGTCGGACGACCCGATGTCGCGCCATATCGAAACACTTGCCGCGCAGGCCCACCGTCTCGGCATGCAAGGACGCGTGACGGGCTCGCATCTGACGTCGATGCATTCGATGGACAACTACTACGTCAGCAAGCTGCTGCCGCTGATGCGCGAGGCAGGCGTCGCGGCCGTCGCGAATCCGCTGATCAACATCACGCTGCAAGGGCGTTCGGATACGTATCCGAAGCGGCGCGGCATGACGCGCGTGCCGGAGATGATGGCGGCGGGTATCGACGTCGCGTTCGGTCACGATTGCGTGATGGACCCGTGGTACAGCCTCGGCTCCGGCGACATGCTCGAAGTCGCGCATATGGGCTTGCACGTCGCGCAGATGACGGGCATCGATGCGATGCATGCGTGCTTCGATGCCGTCACGGCAAACGCGGCGCGTATCCTCGGGCTCGAGCGTTATGGCGTCGAGCCGGGATGCGATGCGAACCTCGTCGTGCTCGATGCGCGCGATGCCGTCGAAGCGATACGCTTGCGCGCGGCGCGGCTCGCCGTCGTGAGTCGAGGGAAAGTAGTGAGCCGCGCGCCGGCGGCGCGGGCGCAGTTGTCGCTCGAAGGACGGCCAGTGGAAGTGGACTTCAAGCTGCATCGCGAATAAAAAAGCGGCTCGATGGCGAGTGGCGCCGTCGAGCCGCTTTCGTTTCCATCACCTGAGCGCAGTGAAAAGCGCCAGCGCTCACGATTCGAGGTTCAGCTCCTGGATCTTGCGGGTGATCGTATTGCGTCCGATGCCGAGACGCTCGGCCGCTTCCACCTTGCGTCCGCGCGTGAAGTCGAGCGCTTCGCGGATCACGGCCGCCTCGAAACGGCGCGACAGCTCATCCATCACATCGGCGGCGTTCTCGCGCAAGAGCTTCGCGACTTCCGTGCGCAGTCCGCTCTCCCATGCGGCGACAGGCGACGGAATCGCCGTGCCGCCCTGCACGGCGGGCGTGCCCAGCAGCGGCGCCGTGCCGTTTGCCACGCCTGCGCCCGACGCGGCATCGATCGGTGCCGCCCCGCCAGATGACACGAGCTCCGCGCCGGCCTGTTGCGTCGACACGAGATCGGGCGGCAAGTCCTTGACCTCGATCGTCTGTGCGGGCGCCATCACGGTCAGCCAGTTCGCGAGGTTTTCGAGCTGGCGCACGTTGCCCGGAAACGGCAGCGACGTGAGATACGCCAGCGCCTCGTCCGATACGCGCTTCGGCTCGACACCGAGATCGCGTGCGCTTTTCTGCAGGAAGTGGCGCGTCAGCAGCGGAATGTCTTCGCTGCGCTCGCGCAAAGCGGGAAGACGCAAGCGGATCACATTCAGCCGGTGATACAGGTCCTCGCGGAACAGCCCCTGGCGCACGCGCGATTCGAGATTCTGATGTGTCGCCGCGATCACGCGCACATTCGCGCGCAGCGGGTTGTGTCCGCCGACGCGATAGAACTGCCCATCGGACAGCACGCGCAACAGACGCGTCTGCAAATCGAACGGCATATCGCCGATTTCATCGAGAAACAGCGTGCCGTTCTCAGCCTGCTCGAACCGGCCCTGGCGCATCGCCTGTGCGCCCGTGAACGCGCCGCGCTCATGACCAAACAGTTCGGATTCCAGCAGATCTTTCGGAATCGCTGCCGTGTTGAGCGCGATGAACGGACCATTCGCGCGTGGGCTATGTCGGTGCAAGGCGCGCGCGACAAGTTCCTTGCCGGTGCCTGATTCGCCCGTAATGAGCACGGTCGCCGCCGAATGCGACAGCCGGCCGATCGCGCGGAACATGTCCTGCATCGCGGGCGCCTGGCCGAGCATCTCCGGCGCTTCGGCCACGCGGTCGTCCCACGGATGCTCGCCGCGTACGCTTTCGTCGACGGCGCGGCGGATCAGTTCTACAGCCTTGTCGACATCGAACGGCTTCGCGAGATATTCGAATGCGCCGCCCTGGAATGCGGCGACGGCGCTGTCGAGATCCGAGAACGCCGTCATGATGATGACGGGCAGCCCCGGCACGCGGTCGCGAACGGTCTGCAGCAGTTCGAGCCCGGAGCCGCCTGGCATCCTGATATCGGAGACGAGCACCTGCGGGCTGTCGTGTTCCAGCGCGCCCGCGGCTTCGCGGACATTCGCGAAACTGCGCGTCGCGAAGTTCTCGCGTGCGAGTGCTTTCTCGAGCACCCAGCGGATCGATTGATCGTCGTCTACTATCCAGATCGGCTTCATATAGGTCCGTCAGAAGTCTTGTATTGCGTGTCGTGTCAGCAGTTGAGCGGCAGCAGGATCTGAAACTCGGTGTGACCCGGACGGCTCTCCACTTCGATCATCCCTTCGTGCTGTTGCACGAATGTCTGCGCGAGCGTCAGGCCAAGACCGCTGCCATCGTCGCGCCCCGATACGAGCGGATAGAAGATGCGCTCGCGGATTTCTTCGGGAATGCCGGGCCCGTTGTCAACGATATGCAAGTCCAGTGCCAGCTTGCAAAGACGTTTCGCGATCGTCACCTTGCGCGCGACGCGCGTGCGCAACTCGATGCGCGCGTCGCCTTGCGAGATGCGTTCATGCAAGGCTTCGGCCGCATTGCGCACGATGTTCAGCAGCGCCTGGATCAGCTGCTCCTTGTCGCCGCGGAGATCGGGCACGCTCACGTCGTAGTCGCGCTCGATCGTGAGGCCGCGCGGAAACTCGGCGAGAATCACCGCGCGCACGCGCTCGCATACTTCGTGAATGTTCACGTCGCCGACGATATGCGGATGACGATGCGGTTCAAGCAGCCGGTCGACGAGCGTCTGCAGCCGGTCCGATTCCTTGATGACCACCTGCGTGTACTCGCGCAGCTCGTCGCGCTCGCGCGCGCCGAGTTCGAATTCGAGCAGTTGCGCCGCGCCGCGAATGCCGCCGAGCGGATTCTTGATCTCATGCGCGAGATTGCGGATCAGCTGCTTGTTGACGGCCGTCAGATCGTGAATGCGCTCTTCGCGATCGGAGCGCAGGTGCCGCTCGTTCTCGAAAAGTTCGAGCAGCACGTAGTCTTGCGCGCTCTCCAGAAAGCCGACGACGGCATGCACATGCAGCGGCTCGTGGCCGGGACGCTCGAGCACGGCATCGAGATGCGTCGCGTGAAAACGGTGATCGGCGATCGCGGCGATGGTTGCCGTCAATTCCTCGCCGTTCGCGAAGATGTCGGGCCATGCCATCTGCGTCAGTTGCCGGCGCGACATTTCGAGCATCGATTCCGCCGACGGGTTCGCGAACGCGACACGCAGCGTTCGCTTGTCGAGCACGAGCACGACCGTGGGCAGCGCCTCGAAGCCCGGCAGCAAACCGGACTCGACGAGCTGCACATCGTCCGACAGTGCGTCGGCATGCCCTTTTCTGGCCTTGATCAGGTTCTTCAGTACCATCTTGCAGTCGGGTAGAGAGCGTTGCATGGGGCCGGAGCAAGCGCCAAAGCGCTCATTCCGGCCGAAAGCGATGGTGAAGCGGGCTTCAGCGCACGCGGTTCAATACGGCAACATCAATCTGCAATGAAACGGTCATCGCTTCGATCCAACGAAAAAGGGACGGCGCCGCCGTCCCTTCATGACCGATCGCAGCGTCGGGGCGTACGCCTGCCCGCACATATGCAGGCAAGGCGCAGCGCCTCTTACAGCGAGTAGTACAGTTCGAATTCGACCGGGTGCGTGGTCATACGCACGCGTTGCAGTTCGCTTTCCTTCAGTTCGATGTAAGCGTCGAGCATCGCATCCGTGAACACGCCACCGCGCGTGAGGAACTCGCGATCCTTGTCGAGTGCTTCCAGCGCCTGGTCGAGGCCGGCACATACGGTCGGGATCTTTGCATCCTCTTCCGGCGGCAGGTCGTACAGGTTCTTGTCCGCGGCTTCGCCCGGATGGATCTTGTTCTGCACGCCGTCCAGACCCGCCATCATCAGCGCGGAGAAGCACAGGTACGGGTTCGCGAGCGGATCCGGGAAGCGCGTTTCGATACGGCGGCCCTTCGGATTCGCGACGTGCGGAATACGGATCGATGCCGAACGGTTGCGTGCCGAGTAAGCCAGCTTCACGGGTGCTTCGAAGTGCGGCACGAGACGCTTGTACGAGTTCGTACCCGGGTTCGTGATCGCGTTCAGCGCGCGAGCGTGCTTGATGATGCCGCCGATGTAGAACAGCGCGAATTCCGACAGGCCAGCATAGCCGTTGCCTGCGAACATGTTCTGGCCGTCCTTCCAGATCGACTGGTGAACGTGCATGCCCGAACCGTTGTCGCCGACGACGGGCTTCGGCATGAACGTCGCCGTCTTGCCGTACGTGTGCGCGACGTTGTGGACGATGTACTTCAGCTGCTGCGTCCAGTCAGCGCGCTGAACCAGCGTCGAGAACTTCGTGCCGATTTCGTTCTGGCCTTGGCCCGCGACTTCGTGGTGGTGAACTTCGACGGGGATGCCGATCTGTTCGAGCAGCAGGCACATTTCCGAACGGATGTCCTGGAACGTGTCGACGGGAGCGACGGGGAAGTAGCCGCCCTTCGTGCCCGGGCGGTGACCCGTGTTGCCGCCTTCGAATTCCTTGCCCGACGACCACGGTGCTTCTTCCGAGCCGATCTTGACGAAACAGCCCGACTGGTCCGTGTTCCACTGGACCGAGTCGAAAATGAAGAATTCCGGTTCCGGACCGAAGAAGGCCGTGTCGCCGAGACCCGTGCTCTTCAGGTACGCTTCGGCGCGCTTCGCGAGCGAGCGCGGGTCGCGCTCATAGCCCTTGCCGTCAGCCGGTTCGACGACGTCGCAGGTCAGCACGAGGGTCGACTCTTCGTAGAACGGGTCGATGTAGGCGGTGTTCGCATCCGGCACGAGCAGCATGTCCGACGCTTCGATGCCCTTCCAGCCGGCAATCGAAGAACCGTCAAATGCATGGCCGCTTTCAAACTTGTCTTCGTCGAATGCCGACACCGGCACCGAAACGTGTTGCTCCTTGCCGCGCGTGTCGGTGAAACGGAAGTCGACAAACTTGACGTCCTCGTCCTTGACGAGCTGCATGACGTCGGCCACGGATTTACTCATAACCTATCTCCTGATTAACGAATTCGGCGGGTTGAGCCGCCGCCCAATCTAGCTGACCAGCCCCGACGCGTCCACCCCTCGAATACCGGCAACCCGGGATCGACCGTTTCTGGCGTCGGGCCAGTTCGATCGGGACCACTAAAGCAGCTTCCATGCCATATTTTTGTCGAGCACGTACCGGCTCGTTGCAGCGCCAACGCCGACGCGCCTTTGCGGGGAATCGGCGCACACCGTTTGCGGGAATTACGCGACTACAAACCGCCTTGTTGCACCATCGACGTGCATTAAAAAAATCCGCGTCTGCTTGATTTCCCATCTTGGTGCATGCAATGTATTTTGCACCAGAATGGAGCGCCAGCGCGTACCCCGACTCCCGCTTCGGAATGTGCGGCCCAGCATGCGCGTGCTTGCTAGAATGATTCTTTGGCTCCGAGGAGATCTGCTGTCATGAGTACGCTCGAACAGTTGTACAGCCAGGCTGAAAAGCGCCGTGTCGAAAACCAGCTTCCGTATGCGGGCGCCGTCACGCCTGCCGAAGCGTTCGAGCTTCTGCAACTCGACCCGCGCGCCCGCCTCGTCGACGTGCGCACGCGCGCCGAGCTCGATTGGGTTGGCCGCCCCGTCGTCGGCGACGGCCAGTATGCGCACGTCGAATGGACGCGCTATCCGGGCGGCGTGCCGAATGTCGAGTTCATCGACCAGTTGCGCCAGGTCGCGACACCCGATACGCCCGTGCTGCTCCTGTGCCGCAGCGCCGCGCGCTCGAAGCTCGCCGCGATCGCCGCGACGCAGGCCGGCTTCACGAAGGCGCTGGATCTGCTCGAAGGCTTCGAAGGCGACAAGGATGGCCAGGGGCATCGAAAGACGGTAACGGGCTGGTGTTTCCGCGGCCTGCCGTGGATCGGCGCGTAAGACGCACGACCGCATAGGACGAGGCGAGGCCGGCGGCTTTCCAGAATCGCGCGGCGCACGGTGCGAACCGTGCGCCGCTTTCGTTTGCGCTTTCATTCGAATCGTCCGCGCGCGATGTGACACGCGAATGATGTTCTCTGGACGGCGCGCGTCGCACACCCGCTTGCGCAGCGCCGATATCGCCTCGACGCGATCAGCCGCGCGGCTGGGCTGGTGCCGCAGCCGCTTCCGGCTCGACGATGTCGCCGCCGAGCAGATGCACGCCTTCGCGCAGCTTCACGAACGCCGCTGCGACGGCCTCGGGCTCGCCCTTCACGCCGAGGTCGATATGACGGCGCGCATAGATGCCGCCGCGATCCGCATCGCCGACGCTCGGCAGGCTGAACACCCGCACGCCCGGAAAGTCGTGCTCGATCTTTTCCATCAACGGCGTCAGCGTCGACTCAGGCAATTCGAAAACCAGCAAAGACTTCTCCGCATGCGGAGTCGAGTGATGCAGATGCGCATACTTCGTGTCCAGCACCCACTCGATCATCGGCCACGCCATCACCGGAAAGCCGGGCACGAAATGATGATCGCCAACAGAGAAGCCAGGAATCTTGTTGTAGCCGTTCGGAATGATCGACGCGCCGCGCGGAAACGTGCCCATGTTCAGACGATGCAGGTTCTCGGGCGAATCGAAATCGACGGATGTCGGCGCATTGGCGGAATGCATCTCGCGGATGCGCTCCTGGATCAGCACTTTCGCTTCCGGATGCAGTTCGAGCGGCACGGCGAGCGCCGCGGCCGCGCATTGGCGCGTGTGATCGTCCGGCGTCGCGCCGATGCCGCCCGTCGAGAACACGACATCGCCCGATGCGAACGAGCGGCGCAGCGTCGCCGTGATGCGCGCGGGATCGTCGCCGATATATTCGGCCCATGAGAGCGACAGCCCGCGCGCGCTCAGAAGCTGGATAACTTTAGGCAGATGCTTGTCGACGCGCCTGCCCGACAGGATTTCATCGCCGATGATGATGACGCCAAATGCCATTGCAGCCTCTTGTCGAGTGTCAGTAGGAAATGCGCGCCGGGTCCCGCGCACCGTACGGACCATCATGTGGGCCATCCCGACCGTGATGACCGTTCGCGCCGTGCTCTTCGGCGCGCATCCGCTGCAGCGCGCGCAGGCAGTAGAAGCCGAACCACAGCGCCGTAAACACCAGGATGAAAGCATAGATCCAGATGGTCGCCGCGGTCATGACGGGGAACAGCACGATCAGCCAGACGGACGACGCCCAGATGAGCGTCGGCAGCGAGCCGAGCAGCCCGCTCGCCACGCCGATCAGCAGCAGTGGCAAACGATGCCGGCTCACGAGCGCGCGCCGCTCTTCGCTGCTCGCGTGCAGCGCGAGCGCGTCGTACGTCATCACGCGATACGTGAGCCAGCCCCACAGCAACGGCGGGATCAGCGCGAAGAAAGGCGGAATCAGCCACAGGGGCAGCGTGACCACGAGCACGACGAGGCACACGAGCGTCGTCCAGACGGCATGGACGAGACTGCCGTACCACGTGCCGCCGCGCCGCATCTCCAGCCCGGCGAACTGACGCGCGGACAGATGCCGGATCACGGCGGGCATCGACAGCGTCGCGATCAGCAGCAGCACGGTCACGACGATGAGAGGTATGGCGACCGCAATCACGATGAACGGCGCAACGGCCGCATGCAGCGACGAAAATCCGAGCCAGTCGAACAGCCTGTAGAGCGTGGTCGTAAGCGGCCAGCCTTCGAGCCAGTTGCGCGTCGTGCCGATCAGCGTCTGCCAGGAAAACCAGAGGACCACGCCCCAGACGATCGCCGCCGCCGCAAACGGCATGAACGTCAGCCAGAGCATGCGCGGATGCAGCACGGAAGAAAGCGCGCGCCCAAACGAGCGCAGGAGGTCATTCATGCGAAGTCAGTGACGGTAGCCGGAACGCAGGGAAAAGAAGGAAACGTGGACAGGATAAACCACGTCGAGTTCGGACGGCGAATACAGGACTTGCGGCGTGGATAACAAGGTGCGTGCGCCGCTGCGGCGGCTCGCGGCGCAGCCATCGCAGCCGACGATTGCCGGACGCGCGCGCTCGAAACAGGCAATGGAGAACGTAGGCCGCGTCAGGCCGCGCGCCGCTGCTTCTTGCCGCCGATGCGCTGCGCGATGCGCACGAACGCCAGCCAGTGTTGCGCCCAGAAGCCTTCGCCGTAGCGCCGGCCGCTGAGCTGATCGCGGATGCCCGTCGGCTCCATCTCGCGGCTCCACGATGCGCTGCCGAACATCATGTCCCACCACGGAAACAGCACGCCGAAATTGCAACCGTACTTCAGCCCTTCGTGGCCGTAGCCGATCGCGTGATGACGACGGTGGAACGTCGGGCTGACGAGCAGGCGCTCGCCGAGCCAGCCGAAGTACATGCGGATGTTCGCGTGCTGCACGCTCTGCGCGAGATTCGTGACGGCGACCAGCACGACGAACTGCGACGGCGGCACGCCGATAAAGAGCGCGATGATCGCGAAGAAACACGCTTGCAGCAGACCGTCGAACAGATGGTTGCGGTCGTCGGCCCAGAGCGACATCTGCTGCTGGCTGTGATGCACCGCGTGCAGTTCCCACCAGACACCGATCCCGTGCTGCCCGCGGTGATACCAATAGCCCGCGAAATCGAGCACCAGCAGATACATGACGAACGTGACGATCGGCTGCGTCGTCACGCCGGGCCACAGATTGTCGAGCTCGATGTTCGCGATGCCATGCAGGCGCAGCCAGCCTTGCACCGAGTCGAAAAACGGCTGCAGCGCGAAAAAGAAAAACAGATTGAGGATGCCGAGCTTCGCGATCCACGTGTACAGCACGTCGACGCGCACCGCCTTGCGATCCTTCCACTGCTCCACCGGCCGCAGCGCTTCGAGCGGCCGCAGCAGCGCGTACATCGCGAGCACTTCCAGCACGCCGACGATCACCCAGTAGAGGCTGTCGTACGTGTCCTCGTCGTAGTCCATCAGGTCGAAGCGAAACAGCAGCGGCTGCACGACATCGATGTACAGCAGCGTCTGGATCGACGAGATGAAGCTATCGAGATTGGAAACGATCAGGTGGAACATGGTGCTCTTCGTCGCGTTCGGCGTTACCCATGACTTTACCGCTTGGCTTCGCGGCTCGCAGGCGGGCGCTCAGGCAACGCGCGCCGCCTGCGTCATACGTCGCGTTACGCTCCGTTCGGCGCGGTGACAGGCGCGCGATCGAAGAAATAGATGCCGTGCGGCGAGCGGCCCACGGCGATCGTCTGGATCAGCTTGCGCGTGCTCAGGTCGATCACGCCGACGTGCTTCGCGAAACGGAACGTCACCCACAGATACCGTTTGTCCGCGGAAAGTTCCATGTCGTCCGGTCCCGGCATCAGGCCCGTGATGTCGCCGACGTTGGTGAGCGTGTCCTCGTCGATGATGCTGATCGTGCTCGCCACCCGGTTCGACACCGCGACGTGCTTGCCGTCGGCGAGCGAGCGGAAGTTGTGCGCGCCCTTGCCCGTCGTGATCGTCTTCACGACCTTCTGATTCCTCCAGTCGACGACAGCCACATAGTCCGCGCCCGTCATGCCGACGAGCAGGTACTTGTCACCGGGCGTCATCCACAGGCCGGCCGGCACCTTGCCGACTTTCATCTTCCACTTGACCGTCTGCGTGGCGAGATCGACGGCCGCCAGTTCGCCCGACACCTGCAGCGTGATGAACACCGTCTTGCTGTCGTTCGTGAACGCGATGTGACTCGGCATCACGGCGAGCGGCAGACGGCTCGCCAGCGTCATGTTGTGGCCGTCGTAGTGGTAAATGTCGAGCCGGTCGAGGCGCAGGCCCGTCGTCACGAGCCATTTGCGATCCGGCGAGAAACCGATCTGATACGGATCTTCGATGTTTTCGATCCAGCGCTGCAGCTTGCCCGTTTTCGGGTCGACGAACATCAGATTGTTCGACACCGAATTCGCGACGATCAGCGAGGAATTATCCGGCGTCGCCATCAGGTGATGCGGCTCCTTGCCCGTCGGCACGGTATCGACAACCTGATGCGTGGCCTCGTCGATCAGGCTCAGCGTGGCTTCGCCGGAATTGAGCACGATCACGTTGTTCGCATGAACCGCCGGGGAGAAGAAGCTTGCTGCCGCGACGAGCGCCGCGCCGGCTGCGAACGTGCTGGTCAAGCCGGGAAGGGAAAATTTGCGCATGAAAACTCACATCAGGGAACAGTCGCCATTGTAGAACGTTTGCACCGCCCAACGGTTGACCCGGATCGCGGAAAAACAGGGCCTTGCGGCGTGTTGCCGCAAGGGTTTCGGGCGATCCGATGCGGGCATTTTTGCCGTTGGTGCGCGGCCCCCGAACGTCGGCATTCGCACAGCCGAATCAATCCAGTCCCTGCCTTTGAAGACTTCAATACCGATTGCGAATCCGGCCATTAAACAGTGAATAAAACCTGATTAATCACGGCCCGTTTTCATCGATTGCGGACGGAAAATTCAGATCGTCATTAATTAAGAATTACCTCATATCGACGGCTCGTCGTTCGCCACAAAAATCCGTGAGCGCAATACCCGCTTTGACGCTTG
Source organism: Paraburkholderia franconis (assembly GCF_009362735.1). Classification (GTDB taxonomy): domain Bacteria; phylum Pseudomonadota; class Gammaproteobacteria; order Burkholderiales; family Burkholderiaceae; genus Paraburkholderia; species Paraburkholderia franconis. The sequence continues at coordinate 267,421 of NZ_WHNP01000007.1, forward strand.
CCAGCAAAACGGATACGCGCCGGCCAGCGCGGGCAGAACAGGTCCGTGTCTTCGCAAGCATCTTTTCCATTCCAGCAAAGCGGGTCTTGCCATAACCGATGCTTGTCCAGCCGCCGGGCGTTTCCGATTTATTGCTGTTCTGCTTTATCCGGAGTTTTGAGGCATGAGAATAACGATTGAAATGGCGCAAGCACACTTCGCGTATCAACGCGCCATCTTGAACGAAGTCGGAATACAGCCTGCGACACGCATGCGCCGACGCGCGCAACTGATGCTCGCGTGCGTGGTGCTGACGTCCGCAGTGGCAAACGCGAATGCCCAAGCGTTGATTGGCAACGGTTCGGTCGGTGTCGACACGACGGGCGTCGCGCTTGGCGATTCCGCGTACTCCGGCGGCATCGATGCAACGGCCGTTGGAGATACCTCGACTGCGGGCACCGACAACGCGACGGCGATCGGCGCTCATTCGCGCGCGATGGCGGCGTCGGCGACAGCGGTGGGCCATGCGGCGCAAGCGATTGCCGTCGGGTCGCTCGCGCTCGGCGCGAATTCGATGGCGACCCTCAGCAATAGCGTGGCACTCGGCGCGGGTTCGAACGCGACCTTCAGCAACAGCGTGGCGCTCGGTGCGGGCTCGACGACCCTCTTTGGCGCACAGTCCGGGTACACGGCATTCGGCCTGGACGCGTCGCAAACTTCATCTGGCGAGGTCAACGTCGGCAATCGCACGATCAGCGGCGTGGCAGCGGGCCGGGTCGACCAGGATGCCGTCAACGTCGCGCAACTGAAAGCCGTGGCGAGCAGGATCGACGGCGCGGTGATGTACGACCGCAACCCCGACGGGACGATCAGCCACGACAGCGTCACGCTGCAAGGCGACCCGGCGAACGGCGGCACCCGCATCCACAACGTCGCGAATGCCGTCGATGCCCACGATGCCGTCAATCTCGGCCAGCTTTCCGCGTTGCTCGACAGCACAGTCGGCAACATGACGGTGAACACGTCGAATCCGATGTTCAGCTCCGAGGGCTCGCCCGCCACTGAACCAGCGTTGGCCAGCGGCACCCACTCCATCGCCGCGGGCGCCAATGCGCAGGCGGGCGGCGCGAACGCGGTGGCGCTGGGCGCAGGCTCGAACGCGAGCGCGGACAATTCGGTCGCGCTCGGCCAGGGCTCGGTCGCCGATCGCGCGAATACCGTGTCGGTCGGCGCGGCTGGACAGGAGCGGCAAATCACGAACGTCGCGGCGGGCGTCCAGGGCACGGACGCCGTCAACGTCAACCAGTTGAACCAGAGCGTGAGCAGCGCAGTCGGCCAGGCAAAGAGCTACACCGACGATAAAGTGCGCTCGGTCCGCAAGGACGGCTACGGCGGCGCAGCCGCGGCGATCGCGATGGCGGGTCTGCCGCAAGCGGTGCTGCCGGGTCACGGCATGGTTGCGCTCTCAGCGGGCACGTACGGCGGACAGTCGGCGATGGCGGTCGGCGTGTCGCAACTGTCCGACACGGGCAAGTGGGTGTACAAGCTCCAGGGCACCGCGAGCTCGCGCGGCGAAGTCGGCGCGTCGGTCGGTGCGGGAATGCACTGGTGAGACGCCGCCCGGCGCGGGAGCGGACGACCAAAATCACAGGGTGTGATTTTGCCCACGTGATCTTCGTCCGCGTGGCGCGACGCCACACACGTCGCGCCACGCGACGAGCGCCCCAATGCACACTGTCGGGTGAACCGAACGCGAGGCGCCGAACTCCGTTACCGCTGCATCGATTCCCAGACCTTGTAGAGCCGCTTGACGGAGACAGGCATCGGCGTGCGCAGTTCCTGCGCGAAGAGCGACACGCGCAACTCTTCGAGCAGCCAGCGGAACTCGGCGAGCCGCGCATCCGGCACGCCGCCGCGCTGCGCGAGCGCGCGCTGGTAGTGCTGCGCGAGCGGCTGCAATTCCGCGGACTGACGCGCATCGCGCGCCGGATCGGCTTTCAGCTTGTCGATGCGCAGCGCGATGCCCTTCAGATAGCGCGGGAAATGAGTCAGCTGCGTGTACGGCGTATCGACGACAAAGCGCTTGCCGATCAGCGCATCCAACTGGTTCTGCATGTCCGCATAAGGCGCGGCGAACGGCTTCGCCTGCGCCAGCTTTTTGACGACAGCCGTGTACTCGCCAAGAATCAGTCCGCCGAGGCGTGCGATCTCTTGCGCGAGCAGCGTCAAGCGGCTGCGGCCTTCATCCTTGCGCGCGTGGAAGCTCGCGTCGTCATCGGGCAGCGGGTCTTGCAGACACGCGCGGTCGAGCGCTGTATCGATCAGTTGATCGCGCAGCTCTTCCTGCGTGCCGCGCGGCATGAACTGCATCGCCATTTCGCGCAAGCCCGGCAGGTTCTTTTCGAGGTACTTGATCGGCTCGCGCAACTGCAACGCGAAGAGCCGCCGCAGCCCTGCGCGATGGATGCGCGCCGCCTCGTCGGGCGAATCGAACACTTCCACGTCGCAATGCGTGCCGCGATCGACGAGCGCCGGATACCCGAACAGCGTCTGTCCGCCCCGGCGGATTTCGAGCAGCTCGGGCAGCTTGCCGAAATTCCACGTCGTCAGGTTTTCGTAGAGCGCGGTTGCGGATGCCGCGGGAGATTCCGCCGTCGACGGCGTGTGCGGCGCGCTCGGAGCGCTTCGCGCGGCAGTGCCGTTCGTACCACGCGAACCATCGGCCGTCGCGCCGCGCGCAGGCGCGCCGCCACCCGAAGTCGCGTTGGCCAGCGCCGCCCCTGCCGCGCTCGCCGCGATCTTCTGGAAATGCTGTTGCGCCTGACCGCCGAGTTCGGCGCGCAGTTGCGCGAGGTTGCGGCCCATCGCGAGCTGACGGCCGTGCTCGTCGATGACCTTGAAGTTCATGAACAGATGCGGCGCGAGCGTTTCGAGCTTGAAGTCCGACTGCTTCATCGCGACCTGCTTCTGCTCGCGGACATCGGCGATCAGCGCATCGAGCAGACCGCCCGTGCCGAAGCGCGTGCCGTCATGACGCTCGACGAAGCCCGCCGCGTACTCCGGCAGCGGCACGCAATGGCGGCGCAGCTTCTGCGGCAACGACTTGAGCAGCAGTTGCGTCTTCTCTTTCAGCATGCCCGGCACGAGCCACTCGACGCGCCGCGCATCCACCTGGTTCAGCGCGAAGAGCGGCACGGCGAGCGTCACGCCATCGCGCGGCGAGCCCGGCTCGAAGTGATACGTCAGCGCCATCTCGACGCCCGACATCGTCATCCGCTTAGGAAACAGATCGGTTGTGACGCCGGCCGCTTCGTGACGCATCAGGTCGTCGCGCGACAGATACAGCAGACGCAGCTTGTCTTCTTGCTGCCCGCTCTTCTTCACTTCGTCGCGATACCAGCGCTCGAACGCCGCGCCCGTATAGATGCCGTTCGGAATCGCCTGATCGTAGAACGCGTAGATGAGTTCGTCGTCGACCAGCACGTCCTGCCGGCGCGATTTGTGTTCGAGCTGCTCGATTTCGCCGAGCAGCTTGCGGTTGTGCGCGAAAAACGCGAGCTTCGTGTCGAACTCGCCTTCGACGAGCGCGCCGCGAATGAACAGCTCCCGCGCGCGCGCCGGGTCCTGCTTGCCGAAGCTCACGCGCCGCCGGTGATAGACGGGCAAGCCATACAGCATCGCGCGCTCGAACGCCGACACCTGCGCGGCGCGCTTTTCCCAATGCGGCTCGGAGAGCGACTTCTTCAACAGATGCGCGCCCACCCGCTCGATCCATTCCGGCTCGATCTTCGCGATACAGCGCGCGTACAGCCGGCTGGTCTCGACCAGTTCCGCCGCCATCGCCCACTTGCCCGCCTTCTTCACGAGCGCCGAGCCCGGCCACAGGTAGAACTTGATGCCGCGCGCGCCGAGGTAGTAAGGCTCGTCGTCGGCTTTCAGGCCGATATTGCCGAGCAGGCCCGTCAGCAGCGCAAGATGGATCTGCTCGAAGGTCGCCTCGCTTTCGTTCAGGCGCCAGCCATGCTCGCGCACCACCGTCAGCAGTTGCGAATGCACGTCGCGCCATTCGCGCAGACGCAGATGCGACAGGAAGTTCTGCCTGCATGCATCGGTTAGCTGTTTGTTCGACTTCTTGTGCGCGACGGCTTCTTCGAACCACGCCCAGATCTTCAGCCATTGCAGGAACTCCGAGCGCTCGTCGGCAAACTTGCGATGCGCCTGGTCCGCCTGCTCCTGCGCGTCGATCGGGCGATCGCGCGGGTCCTGCACCGACAGCGCGCTCGCGATGATCAGCAGTTCGCGCAGCGACTGCTGGTCGCGCGCGGCGAGAATCATCCGGCCGACGCGCGGATCGAGCGGCAGACGCGCGAGCTCGCGGCCGAGCGGCGTAAGCGCGTTATCGTCGTCGACGGCCCCGAGTTCGTTGAGCAGCTGATAACCGTCGGCGATTGCGCGCCCCGGCGGCGGCTCGATGAATGGGAACGTTTCGATCGCCGTCAGATGCAGCGACTTCATCCGCAAGATGACGGCGGCCAGCGACGAACGCAGAATCTCGGGGTCTGTGAAACGCGGCCGCGCCGCGAAGTCGTCTTCTTCGTAGAGACGAATGCAGATGCCGTCGGCGACGCGGCCGCAGCGCCCTGCCCGCTGGTTCGCGGCTGCCTGCGAGATCGACTCGACCTGCAACTGCTCGACCTTGTTGCGGTACGAGTAGCGCTTCACGCGCGCGAGGCCCGTGTCGATCACGTAACGGATGCCGGGCACCGTCAGCGACGTTTCTGCGACGTTGGTCGCGAGCACGATGCGCCGCGCGTTCGACGGACGGAACACACGCTCCTGTTCGGCCGCGGAAAGCCGCGCGAACAACGGCAGGATTTCCGTGTGCGGTGGATGGTGCTTGCGCAGCGCCTCCGCCGCGTCGCGAATCTCGCGCTCGCCGGGCAGGAACACGAGCACGTCGCCGGGGCCTTCGCGGCACAGCTCGTCGGCGGCTTCGACGATCGCGTCCATCAGATCGCGATCGGTCTCGCGTTGCGTTCTCGGACGATCCGGCCGATCCGGACGATCGCCGCGCTCGCGGCCCGCGTGGCCTTCCGCTGCCTTGACGGCCGGCGAATCTTCGGCGACGGCCCGGTAGCGTACTTCGACGGGATAGAGCCGCCCGCTCACTTCGATCACGGGCGCGGGCTTTTCTTCACTGCCGAAATGGCGCGCGAAACGGTCGGCATCGATCGTCGCCGACGTCACGATCAGCTTCAGATCGGGACGCTTCGGCAAAATTTCCTTCAGATAGCCGAGCAGAAAATCGATGTTCAGGCTGCGCTCGTGCGCTTCGTCGATGATCAGCGTGTCGTAGGCCTTCAGCAGCGGATCGGTCTGCGTTTCCGCGAGCAGAATGCCGTCCGTCATCAGCTTGACGGAAGCGCCCGGTGCGAGATTGTCGGTGAAGCGCACCTTGTAGCCGACCACTTCGCCGAACGGCGTGCCGAGTTCCTCGGCGATGCGCCGGCCCGTCGCCGATGCCGCGATCCGGCGCGGCTGCGTGTGGCCGATCAGGCCGCTGCCGCCCGCGCCGAGCCCGCGTCCGAGCGCGAGACAGATTTTCGGCAGCTGCGTCGTCTTGCCCGAACCCGTCTCGCCGCTGACGATCACGACCTGATGGCCGGCAATCGCGCGCGCGATTTCCTCGCGTCTGCCGGAAACGGGCAACGCTTCGGGGAACGTGATGGGCGGAACCGGATTCGGTTCGATCGCGCGCGTGGACTTGTGCGGTTCGCGCGGGCCTGTGCGTGGCTTGTCGCGTGGCTGTTCACGCGGTTGTTCATTTTGCTGGCCGCCGGCGCGTTTATTGCCCTGACCGCGCTGCTGCCCGTGCGCGCCGCTTTTCGGGCGATCGTGAGGCGCGCCGGCCGCTTTCTTCGTCGCGTCACCGGACGCGGAATTGCTCGCACGCGGCGCATTCGCAGCGTTCACGGAAACGTCACGACGCGAAGCTTCGCCGCGTGCGTCGCGCGATGCGTCCTGACGGTCGCGCGGCGTCGCCTTCGCGGCGTCCTTCGCAGCAGCGTCAGCCGCGTTTTTCGTATCAGCTCCTGCGGAGCTTTTGGGTACATTCGACATGGGGGCGCATTATAATCCGGGGCATGAATTCCCAAACCGACCTCGTCCCCTCGCCCGCCAGCACGCCGGCCTCGTCCAGCGACGCGGAAATCCTGTTGCAGCACGCGCAATTCGTCGACTGGATGCGATCGGTCGCGCCGTATATTCACGCGTTCCGAAACAAGACGTTCGTCGTCGGGTTCGGCGGCGAAGTCGTGCATCAGGGGCTGCTCAACGCGCTCGTCTCCGACATCGCGCTGTTGCAGGCCATGGGTATCCAGATCGTGCTCGTGCACGGGTCTCGTCCGCAAGTCGAAGAGCAGATGAGCCTGCACGGTGTCGAATCCGAGTTTTCGCACGGCATGCGCATCACCGATGCGCGCGCGCTCGAATCCGCGAAGGAAGCGGCGGGCGAAGTGCGTCTCGACATCGAGGCCGCGATCAGCCAGGGCTTGCCGAACACGCCGATGGCGCACGCGCACATCAGCGTGGTGTCGGGCAACTTCGTAACGGCGCGCCCGGTCGGCATTCTGGACGGGGTCGATTTCCAGCACACGGGTGTCGTGCGCAAGATCGATGCCGAGTCCATCCGTCATTCGCTCGCGAGCCGCAAGCTCGTGCTGCTGTCGCCGCTCGGCTTCTCGCCGACGGGCGAGGCGTTCAATCTGGCGATGGAAGATGTCGCGTCGGCGGCCGCGATTGCGCTGCGCGCGGACAAGATCGTGTTTCTCACCGAAACGGAAGGGCTGCTCGACGAGGAAGGCTCGCTGATCCGCGAAATGTCGCTGGACGACGCTTACCGGCTGCACGAAAGCGGCGCGGTGACGGGCGACGCCGGTTTCTATCTGAAGCACTCGATCCGCGCGTGCCGCGGCGGCGTGGCGCGCGCGCACATCATTCCGTACGCGCTCGACGGCGGTCTGCTGCTGGAACTGTTCTTGCACGATGGCGTCGGCACGATGATCTCGTACGAGAACCTCGAGAGCCTGCGCGAAGCAACACCCGACGACGTCGGCGGCATTCTCACGCTGATCGAGCCGCTCGAAACGGATGGCACGCTCGTACGGCGCGGACGCCACCAGATCGAGCGCGACATCGACCATTTCTCGGTGATCGAGCACGACGGCGTGCTGTTCGGCTGCGCGGCGCTGTATCCGTACCCGCAGGAGCGCATCGGCGAAATGGCGTGCCTGACGGTCGCGCCCGAAGCGCAGGGCTCGGGCGACGGCGAGCGGCTCCTGAAGCGCGTCGAGCAGCGCGCGCGGGCGCGCGGTCTCACGCGCATCTTCGTGCTGACGACGCGCACCGAACACTGGTTCCTCAAGCGGGGCTTCGTGAAGGTCACCGTCGACGATCTGCCCGAAGATCGCCGCCGGCTCTACAACTGGCAGCGCAAGTCGCTCGTGCTGATGAAACAGCTCTGAGCACTCAACATAACGCCCCTATCGCGCGACGCCGTCCCACATCGATTACAGGAGAAGCACAGCATGACTCGCATGGTTCAATGCACGAAGCTCGGCAAGGAAGCCGAAGGTCTCGATTTCCCGCCGCTGCCGGGCGAACTCGGCAAGCGGATCTACGAGAGCATTTCGAAAGAAGCGTGGCAGCAGTGGCTGAAGCAGCAGACGATGCTGATCAACGAAAACCGGCTGAACATGGCCGATCCGCGCGCGCGTCAGTATCTGATGAAGCAGACGGAGAAGTTCTTCTTCGGCGAAGGCGCCGATCAGGCTTCGGGTTACGTGCCGCCGGCGCAAGGCTGAGCGGTCGCTGCGAACCCGATGGTACAAAAATCCGCGCTTTGAGCGCGGATTTTTTTCGCCCGTACCCGGCGCGCGCCTGGTGCGAGAATTGAACGAAACCGTTAGTCGCATCCCACTTCTTCAGCCGCCGCCGAATTCCCGCAATCCTCCGCCTGACAAGGGATTGCCCCACGTTCCCGTCCCTTGCCGGACGGGCGGTTTGCACGATCCTCGCTCATCGTGCTACCATGTGCGTCGTTCTAACTGCATTAACCCTTCATTCGCGTTCAGTTCGCAACCCAGCCGTGCGCGTGCCGGGTTCGGATTTGAACTGTTTTTATACAAGAAGGCTTGTCGGTTGTTTCGTTGCAAGTCGCGCCAGATTGGACTGACGCGATCCAGAGCGACGCCTCGCCGGCCTTTTTCGTTTCAAGCCTTTCAAGCGGCATGAGCGCACTGCGTGCGTGAATGTCCTCCGGTATCTGCCCCCCTGCAAGGCCACGCGGATACCAACGTTTAGCAGCAACCCCACGAGTGCAATTTCGCGACGACCTTCGCGCTGCACGGGCGTCATTTTTTCTGCGCGAGTGCCCCGCACGTTTGCGCAGTGCGCCCTTGCGCGGTCCGCGCCAGGCAAGATGCCTTTGGCCGCTCGCGAAACTGTACTTCCAGCAATCCGTGGCGGAGCGCTTACGCGTTCGGCCGCAGTCATAGGAGTTTTAACCTTGACCGCTACCAGCAACGGCTTCTGGCGACACGAGTCCAAAGACAACAGCCTCGCCCTCGACGACATCACGGTCGTCGACAACACCCTTCTCAGGCGTGCCGTCGGCGCAATGGCCCTCGGCAATGCGATGGAATGGTTCGACTTCGGTGTGTACAGCTATATCGCCGTCACGTTGGGCAAAGTGTTCTTCCCGTCGAGCAGCCCGTCCGCGCAGCTGATCGCGACCTTCGGCACATTTGCCGCCGCGTTCCTCGTGCGCCCGATCGGCGGCATGGTGTTCGGCCCGCTCGGCGACCGCATCGGCCGTCAGCGCGTGCTCGCGATGACGATGATCATGATGGCGCTCGGCAC